>CANQZG010000005.1 GCA_947628305.1 uncultured Muribaculaceae bacterium
TTTCATGAACTCTTGCGAGGAGTTCATGAAGTTTTTAAACCAGAACTCGGGATGGGTGACGGCCTTAGGAATCAATCGGTGGCGGCGGCAACGGGATGTGTCGGCGACGCCGTAGGCGTGTCCGGCAGCGGGGATGACCCGCGCAAATGGTTCGTGGCGGTGGTCTCCAATAATACCGAGCGGGCCAGCCGTGACCGCCTTTCGGCCCTGGGCCACGAGGCCTACGTGCCATGCCAGCGGGAGACACGTGTGTGGGGCGACGGTCGCCGCCGCGAGGTCGAGCGGGTTGTCACGCCGTCTCTGTTGTTCGTGCGTGCGACCGAGCCGGAGCGACGCGTCATCGTCGGTTATCCCTTCATCTCGCGTTTCCTGACCGACCGCGCCCGTCGCAAGACCGCCACCGGGCCGAGTCCCGTTGCGGTCATCCCCGCTTCGCAGATGCTGATGTTGCGTTTCATGGTCGGCGCGTCTGACCGTCCCGTCACGTTCGACAGCCGCCCTGCGCGAGCTGGTGACCGTGTGCGCGTCATCCGCGGTCACCTCCGCGGCCTGGAGGGTGTCGTCCTCCGGGATGAAGGCACCGGCGACGACCCGACCCTTTGCGTGAACCTGTCGCTGCTTGGCTGCGCCCGTGTCAGTGTCCCCACCCTCGACCTCGAATTAATCAACAATGTAGATTAAAACACCCTCACTATGAAAATGCCAAAAGAGGGAACCAATAAAAGAATTGCAGTTAACTCTGCCGTTCTATATTTACGTGTAATCCTGACATTGTTCATAACCCTATTCTCGACAAGGTACGTTTTAAAGGGTCTTGGCGAAGATGATTTTGGAATATATAACCTGGTTGCCGGTATAGTCGCATTATTTTCTTTCATCTCCGGGGCACTGTCATCGACCACACAGCGATTCATATCATACGAACTTGGAGCGACACATAATACAGAACATGTAAAGAATGTATTCAACACAAGCGTCAGGCTTCATATCCTGATAGCTCTGGGAGTGACAATAATCATAATAACAGGCGGTCTCCTGCTAATCCAATATATACTCAACATTCCTGTCGGCAGTCTCAATGCCGCAAGAATTGTATTGATATGTGTTGGCATAGGTTTAATCGGCACAATATTATCTGTTCCATACGAGGCGGCGTTAATGGCCCATGAAAACATCATTTTTGTCGCTGGGGCTCAATTGCTGAACGTTTTTTTAAGATTCGGCATCGCGCTTCTTATTCTCATTATTGACAACAGCCGTCTGATAACATACGCGGTATTCATGGCTGTAATCCCTTATATCATACTCTTTTTAGAATTTGGTTATACGCTTCGTCGTTATCCTGAAACACACTTTAAAAAGATAAAACTTAAACACAACCCAATATTATCCCAAATGAAAAACTTTGCGGGATATACATTATGGGGCAACATGGGATGGGTGTTCCGCACTCAGGGTATATCTATAATTCTTAATATGTTCTGGGGCGTCGCATTAAATGCTGCAAACGGAATCGCTAATCAGGTCAACGGGGCATTACTAAATTTTTCAAGTACGTTGACGACATCTTTGCGACCTCAATTGATACAAAGCGCCGGTGAAAGGAATAATTCCCGGATGATGTCGTTAGCGACATCGGCATGTAAGTATCCGATGATACTGATATTGCTTATAGGCGCCCCCCTATTTATATGCATGCCATACATCCTAAAGCTATGGCTGTCAGACGTACCCGAATACACCGTGGTTTTCTGCCGTTTTTTAATAATAGACCTGTTGATAAACCAATCGACATTTGGCCTTGCCCTCATCCTGGATGCCAAAGGCAAAATCAAGGCATTACACCTGTCTGTGGGATTGTCCCTCATATTGACAACATTATGCGCCTATTTTGTCGGGAAACATGTATCGTCTCCTGTTATTATCTATTGGTGCATAATCGTTAACGATATTATCATAGGCATATTACGCTTTTTTCTTGTTATGAGATGCCTTAAAAATGAGAAAATTCATTTTCCAGTCGGCAAAATCATTATCAACTGTTTCATAAGGCCATATTTCGCTTCTGTAATACTATTCGCAATCAATTTCTATCTGTGGCATTACCTGTCCGGGCCTTTCGGTAGTTTTATTTTATTCGGGTTCATCTCATCTATGATATGCATTGCCACAAGTTTTGTCCTGATATTAGACAATAACGAAAAACAGAAAATATATCAAACGGCCAAACGTCTAATAAAACTATCATGATATCATTCCTTAAGTCATTAAAAAGAAGTTTTATTACTATCTATCGACAATATATTCACAACTGTGATACAAGCCAATACGACAAGCGTGTTATTCAATTAGGCTGTCCGTTGTCGGTAGACCCAAGGCTCATTCAGTTGGATGATTACACAAGGATTCAAGATGATGTCAAAATCATATCACACAATCTGCCTGTAAAAATAAAAAAATACACGGCTATAGCTTCAGGTTGCTTGATAATCCCCGGAACGCACATTCCTACTGTTGGAATACCACAGTTTCTATCTATCGCACATATAAACGACTCCGGGACAGGAATAACGATAAATGAAGACTGCTGGATTGGAGCGGAGTGTGTCCTTCTAAATAAATGTGAAATTGGTCGGGGTGCCGTTGTCGGTGCAAGGTCGGTAGTCACCAAACCGATTCCTCCATACGCTGTTGTGGCTGGTTCACCCGCCAAAATCATAGCCGTTAAATTTACAATCGGACAAGTCCTTGAACATGAGAAAATCATATATCCTCCCAATGAAAGGATGTCAGAAAGAGAGCTTAAAGAATTATACGATAAATATTACACTGGACTAAGGTCAATAGGGACATCGGATATTTCAGACATCGATATCGTGAAATTGAATAATTCCCGAAAAGAATTTGGCATAAAGGATTATTCAAAACTATAAGGCACTTTCAATGAGTTCAATCAGGGACATTGTCAAATTCATAACCGGCCCGTTTTTTATAGCCCGCCTACGGGCAACAATCTACTCTGTCTTTTACAAACAATCATCGTCCCACGCCTGTATATTCAAAGGGATATATCTCACCCTCCGACACATCAAATGGGGACGGAATGTGCTTATATTCAAAAATTGCAGAATCGAAGGCATCTCCAGATTCGGGACAAAGAGATACACTCCACTCATTGAGTTGTCTGACGGAGTTACATTGCAACAAAATTGTCATATAACATGTGCGGAGCGAATTGCTATAGGTGCGAACACTGCGATTGCAAGTAACGTGACAATAACTGACATTGAACATGGATATACCGACATTAGAACGCCAATAGAATGGCAGGACTTAATTGTAAAGCCAATAAGAATCGGCTCTGATTGCAAAATTTATAACAATGCTGTAATCCTACAAGGATGCGAAATTGGCAATCATTGCGTTATTGGAGCTAATTCAGTAGTCAAAGGCAAGTTCCCTGATTATTCTGTTATTGTCGGCATCCCGGCCCGTGTCGTCAAACGCTACAACCCGCTGTCGGGGCAATGGGAGAAGACACGTCCAGACGGCTCATTTATCGACCCGGATAAAAACTCATAAGTAACTGTTAATTGAACATGAAAAAGATATTGATAACAGGCGGGGCCGGATTCATCGGCTCCAACCTCGCGTTGCGTCTTCTTGAAAAAGGATATGATGTAACCGTTCTCGACAATCTGTCGCCACAGATTCACGGCGACAATCCCGAAAAGACATCCCCGCTGTACAATTCCATCAAGGACAAGGTCAACTTCATCCTGGGCAGCGTCACCTCGCGCGAGGACTGGCTCAAGGCCCTCGACGGCACGGAATGCGTGGTGCACCTCGCCGCCGAGACCGGCACGGGACAGTCAATGTATGAAATCGAGAAATATGTCAATACCAACATCGGCGGGACTGCCCTGCTGCTCGACATACTCACCAACGTCAAGGACCTGAATGTCAGGCGCGTTGTGGCCGCCGAGAGCCGTGCAATTTACGGCGAGGGCCGTTACCTCGACCCAGCGACCGGGCGACACGTATATCCCTCGGAACGCCTTGACGCCGACATGGCGGCCGGAGACTTCGAGTGCCACCCCGACGGGAGCCATGCCCCGCTCGAGCTTGTCGCCACCACCGAGGGCTCGATGATACACCCCACGTCGGTCTATGGAATCACCAAGCAGGTGCAGGGGCAGCTCATCCACCTCTGTTGCAAAGCAATCGGCATCGATGCCGTCACCTTCCGCTACCAGAACGTCTACGGCCCGGGGCAGTCGCTCTCCAACCCCTACACCGGCATCCTGTCGATATTCTCGACACGCATCAAGAACGGCAACGGCATCAACATCTTCGAGGACGGCCGCGAGACCCGCGACTTCGTCTACATCGACGACGTTGTCGACGCCACCGTGCGCGGTATCGAGGTCCCGGAGGCAGCCGGACACGTGTTCAACGTCGGCACGGGTGTCGCCACCGATGTGCTGACCGTCGCGCAGACACTGATGAAATGTTACGGCACCGAAGTCCCGCTCACCGTCTCCGGCAACTACCGCCTCGGCGACATACGCCACAACTATGCCGATATCTCTCTCGCCCGTCGCGTCCTCGGCTTCGACCCCCAATGGCCATTTGACAAAGGCATCGCACGGTTCGCCGCATGGGTCGACTCCCAGGAGGTCCACGAAGACTTGTATGACGCATCAATCGCCGAAATGAAATCCAAAGGTCTGTACAAATGAGCAAAATCGGGATAGTCACCGTCCTCTACAACAGCGAGAGCGTCCTTGACGAGTTTTTCCGCACCCTTGACGAACAGTCTTTCAAGGATTTCACGCTCTATGTCATAGACAACGCCTCGTCCGACCGTTCCCTCGCCGAGGCGCGACGTCTTGCCGAGAGTGTCAGCTTTCAGTGCGTGTTCTTTGCCGAGCAACAGAATTGGGGTGTCGCCAAAGGGAATAATATCGGCATCAAGGCAGCCATGACCGATGGATGCGAATACGTCCTGCTCTCCAACAACGACATTGTCCTCCGCCCTGACACAATAAAACGGCTCCTCGACGGCATGGCCGCGATGCACGCCGACATGGCCGTCCCCAAAATTTACTACCACGACTCAGGCCTGATATGGTGCGCCGGCGGCAAGTTCACTTATTTCAGAGGTGGCACTGTACATTTCGGGTTAATGAAGCGGGATGACGGACGATATGACAGATGCAGATATGTCGAGTACGCTCCCACCTGTTTCATGCTAATCAAACGAGAGGTGTTCGAGGAGGTCGGATTAATGGATGAACGTTACTTCGTCTATTACGATGATACAGATTTCGTATGGCGTGCCGTGAAGCAGTCGAGTCTCACATTGGCATATATCCCATCTTCCACATTACGGCACAAAGAAAGCGCATGCACAGGCAATGTCGGCAGCGATTTCAAAGTACGATACCTCGGAAGAAACAGCCGATACTTCGCATTGAAAAATTATACGGGGATACGTAAAACTCTCACTATCCTATACAGCGACCTCCATACGCTACTCATCAAACCTTTCACCCACACACACCATCAACTTAAAGTTCATAAAGAGGCCACTGCCGAAGGAAAGAGTATGATTCGTTAGGTATGCAGACAATTTTTATTCCATATCTGCTTTTAGTCGTAATCCTATATATCCTATACCTTATAGAGAAAGGTAAATATAGGGTTATAAGTAAAAAAGGTGCGATTTGGACGGCATATATAATAGTATTCTGGTTTATCGGATTCAGAACATTTATTATGTCGGACTTCATCGTATACTTCAACTTATTTAAAAGCATTCCCAATATATTCCATATAAATGAATACAACTTTAATAAATCAAGTTATGAGGTCGGATTTATAATCTATACGTCATTAATCAAGGGTCTTACATCCGACTATTTTGTGTGGGTCGGAATCAATACTCTCATTGATATGTGTGTATTTGCATTCTTTTTCAAGAAGTATTGCAAATCAATGATTCTCCCGCTAATATTCTTCATCGCATTCAATGGTCTGTTGATAGAATTCAATCTATATAGGAATGTCAAAGGTATCGATTGTTTCCTGTTATCTATACCATATCTACAACGCAAAAAGGCGTTGCCCTACATCGCCTTAAACACATTGGGCACTTTGTTCCATTATTCGTCCATAATATACATTCCACTATATTTTATCCTATCAAGGGAGATGCCCAAATGGCTTATATGGGGAGGTATCGTGGTAGCTAACATATTGTTCTTATTTGACATCGGAATAATAAACCTGATTATCAGTCAACTCCCTATCTCAGATTTCATCATAATCTATAACAAACTAGCCGGTTACCAGTCATCGGCTATAGAGGTCGGATTCTCGGTGGGATATTTTGAACGTCTGATTGCAATTTTACTATTCTCCATCTTTTACAACAAACTTATCTCCCATAATAAAGCCAATATAATATTCTACAATTGCTTCTGGATATACTACATGTCCTATCTTGTATTCTACGAGGTCAGAGTTTTCGTTGAACGCATTCCTATGCTGTTTATATTTTCCTACTGGGTGCTGTATCCGGCTTTGATATATGTAAAGACAAGATATATAAACCTGATAAAAACTTGGAGTGTACTCATAGTGACCTTGAAGATATATTCTACATTCAGCCTTGAAAGCGCACGGTATGAGAATCAGCTTTGGGCGACACCTGACTACGATAAGGCTGTAAAAATTCAACTTATCGACCTGAAAAACCGCGATAAATAACAATGCGATGAAAGTTTTATTTGACCATCAGCTATTTTCCTACCAGAGATATGGAGGGGCATCCAAGTATTTCGCAATGCTCATTGCCAATCTTCCACCTAATGAGTGGGATACCTCAACAATATTCTCCAATAATGAATATGTCAAGGCTTTGCAGTTGTTTGAAACACATCATTTCCTACCTAATAAATTTTTCAGGGGACAGGGACGAATCATGAACGAACTGAATAAACCATATTCAGCTTATCGGATAAACCGTGGTGATTTCGACATTTTCCATCAAACCCATTTTGAACCTTATTGCTTGAAATACCTCAAGAATAAGCCAATGGTCACCACGTTTCATGACATAAACTTCTCGACCTATACCCCTAATCCAAGGATTGTCAAATATCAGAAACTCTCCCTTGAACGCGCAGACGCTGTAATCGCAATAAGCGAGAACACTAAAAGAGACCTCCTAAGGATATTTGACATAAACGAGAAGAAGATACATGTCATATATCATGGAATAGACATTGATGACACGCCCACTACCCCGATAATGGATGAACCATATATACTGTATGTCGGCTCACGCTACGGGAACAAGAATTTCGATAGGTTCGCCAAGGCTGTCTCAATTCTGAAACAGCGCAATATCAACATAAAAGTCGTTTGTACACTCGCCCCCTTCAGCAATCAGGAAAAAATATTCTTAAACAGTCTCAAGGTCCTTGATTCTTTTGTCCATTTATCAGCAAGTGAACAACAGATGAAATCTCTGTATCAGCATGCGACAATATTTGTATATCCATCCCTGTATGAAGGGTTCGGGATGCCAATCCTTGAGGCAATGGCAAATCATTGCCCTGCATTGCTCGCCAATGCCAGCTGTTTCCCTGAAATCGCAGGAGATGCCGCCCTATATTTTGATGCTGAAAATGAAGATGATATGGCCTGCAAAATAGAACAGTTAATTCAAGATTCTTCATTAAGGGAGCAACTGTCCTCCAAAGGCGACATAAGGGTGAGGCAATTCTCGTGGAAACGGTGCGCCGACGAACATAGGAAGGTATACCAAACATTACTTTAAAAACACTTATGGCAACACGGGTATCAGTGTGCATGGCGACACACAACGGGGGCGGTCATATCAAAGAGCAGATAGAATCAATTTTATCTCAACTCACTGATGAAGATGAAATTATAATATCGGATGACGGCAGCACCGACAACACACTGGACATAATAGACTCGTTCGGGGACCACAGAATCAAGGTTCACCATTACCGACAGGAACAGGACTTTTCTCATCGTAAACAAGCCTCGTTCTATTATGCCACGGCCAATTTCTTCAACTCATTGACACATGCCAACGGGAGATATATATTCCTCAGCGACCAAGATGACCGATGGATGAAAGACAAGGTATCGATATGTCTCAAGGAATTAAAAAACACCGACATAATAAACCATAACTTCTCGGTCATGGATTCCCACGGTGACATAATCGAGCATAAACATCTTAAATGCCCGGTCAAAGGAGGTTTAAGTTTCTTGAATGCAATCAGATTATTGCCGTTCCGCGGATGCTGCCTCGCATTCAAACGCGAAGTGCTTGAATCGGCAATGCCATTCCCCCGGGATATATTTCTTCACGATTGTTGGATAGGATTACGCGGTGTATACAAGGGATTTACATTCCGATTCATCGACATTCCCCTAATCACCTACCGGCGTCACGAATCCAACGTTAGCTCCTTTAACCCCCACAACCCCCTGTGGTATAAAGCAGCCTATCGGCTGAAACTTCTTTTTCAGGTTATTTCACGCCGTTGAACAAATCAATCAAATGAAAATCTTTCAAGTAATAACGCTGTCAGAACTTGGTGGCGCACAGACTGTTGTCGCCAATTTATCCAATAGTCTCTGTAAGGCTCACGATATCACGGTAATTGCAGGAGAAGGCGACGGTAAGTTGTATGAGATGCTCGACAATTCTATACACACAGTCAACATCCCGTCATTGGTGAGACGTATATCCCCTATTAATGAACTTAGGACTATTATATCACTCAGGCGTCTATATCTCAAATATCGTCCAGATATAATACATCTTCATTCGTCAAAAGCAGGATTGTTAGGCCGCATTGCTTTCCCGAAAAGCAAAACTGTATACACCGTACACGGATTCGATTCAATACGCATTGCATTCCGAAAATTTTTACCATTGGAACGTATTTTGCAAAATCGTTGCTCTGGAATAATCGGAGTAAGTAAATATGATGAATTTCATCTTAAGGAGGAAAATATCAATAAAAATGTATGCACGGTCTACAATGGTATTTACCCTCCTAAAAAATTGAATACCGACCCATTCAACGACATAGTAGGATTTGAAAAGAAAATTCTTTGTATTGCCCGGCTTTCTCCTCAAAAGAATCATCAACTCTTTATCGAAATTGCACGACGGTTACCTCAATACGCATTCATTTGGATTGGGAACCAACATGTCCCGGAAGCATCATACCCCTCAAATGTCTTTTGGAAAGGCAATCTCCCAGATGCGGGCGCATATACGGCCTTTGCCGACTTATTCATTCTCACGAGTAATTATGAGGGATTACCCATGGTGATTATCGAAGCATTGTCCAGCGGAATTCCAGTAGTCGCTTCCAACGTCGGCGGGATTTCTGAATTACTGGACGGAAACAACGGCATTGCTGTCGATAATAATCCTGATATAATGGCGGAAAAAATCAAAGATATACTTTCATTGCCATCCGAGGAACGGAAATGCATGTCTGAATCGGCTAAAAACTCATACAACAGACTTTTTACCGTCTCCCAAATGGCAGAGGGTTATCAAAATATCTATAACAAAATATTCAACAGGAATAATCGACAATGAAAGTTGCGATGATAGGCTGCGCGGTCTTAGTCGAACAACTCGGAGTGGCTTCCAAGGCGCACAAGATATATTATACCCATTTTTTCATCCCGCCATATAAGCAGAAAATCAGGGCCGATATGGCATTCCATACATCCGGCATATTCTCCTCTTAACGTATGTGCCTTATACTTTGATGGAAGTTCTATGCCATCGGACAGAAATTTTAGAATATCGGCAAGTAATGTGACTTTACGCATGTCATGTCGATAGCGTTTAAAGTCTTTCTTGAATTGACGGGAATAACGAATCTCTTTCATCATTCGAGCGATTTCATCATTGCCTCAATAGATGATGTATCGACCACTCCGGCATATTCACCTCGCATAGCCTCCTCGATTGCGGCGCGGGTCTCGGCGTTGGGCCTGTGGTAGACGACATCCATAAGCACTGATTCCACATAGTTGTTAAGACTGCGGTTCTCACGCTTGGCTGCGACCTTCAGACGGTCAACGAGTTCGGCTCTAAGCCTGAACATGGTGGGTTTTCTTAACGATGTTTCCATAATGATTACATTTTAATTACAAATATAATACTATTGTATATCACTTACAAACATCCGGACATAAAAGTTTAAATAATCGACAATGAAAGTTACAATGATAGGGGCGAGCGGTTTCGTCGGGACGAGACTGCTCGGGTTGTTGGGCGAGTCGCCCGACCGTTATGATTGCAGGAACATTGACCTGCTGCCGAGCCATTTCTTTAACGAAGTGACGGTGATAGGCGACGTGCGTGACCGGGCGCAGATGGACCGTGAACTGAAGGACACGGATGTTGTTGTGCTGCTCGCGGCGCAACACCGCGACGATGTGTCGCCTGTGTCGCTCTATTATGACACCAATGTCGGAGGCATGGAGGTAACGCTCCGCGCGATGGAGAAAAACGGTGTGCGCCGCATAATCTTCTTCTCGTCGGTGGCCGTCTACGGCCTCAACAAGGACAATCCCGACGAGACCCATCCGGCCGACCCGTTCAACCACTACGGCAAGTCGAAATGGCAGGCCGAAGAGGTGCTGCAGCGGTGGCACAGGGAGCATCCCGACTGGAACATCGACATCGTACGCCCGACCGTGATTTTCGGCGAGCGCAACCGTGGGAACGTATACAATCTGCTCCGGCAGATTTCATCGGGCAAGTTCCTTATGGTCGGCAAAGGGGAAAACAAAAAATCGATGGCATACGTGGGCAACGTTGTCGCCTTTGTCAAATACCTTATCGACAATGTCACCGAGGGTTACAACGTATTCAACTACATCGACAAGCCCGACAACAACATGAACCAGCTTGTGGCACATGTGAGCAAGGTACTGGGCAAACATATCCCCGCGACCCATTTCCCCTACTGGCTCGGCATGGCCGGCGGATACTGTTTCGACCTCCTCGCCAAGGTCACCGGCAAAAAATTGACGGTCTCGTCGGTCCGCGTCAAGAAATTCTGCGCCACGACCGAGTTTGACGCCACCAAGGCCCACTCGTGCGGCTTCAAGGCCCCCTACACCCTCGACGAGGGACTGGCCCGCACGCTCGAGTTCGAGTTTGTCCATCCCCGCACCGACGACATCACTTTCAAGACCGAGTAAGGTTTAAAAACATACCTGCACGAGGGTGTTGCAAAATTCGCAATAAACATCGTAGGGACGCGCCAACGTGCGCGTCCCTTATTGCAAATGATTGATAATCTACTACTTTGAGGACGCGCACGTTGGCGCGTCCCTACGATTTCGCATTAAGTCTCAATTTTGCATCAGCCTCGTGTATTTTATCATCCATAACTTTTCACAATCAAAAGATTTAGATTAATTTTACCGATAATCTTCATTAAGAGTATGTTTACTGACTGCATCCCGAAGCAATTGCGTTCATGGCGTTTTTGGATTGAAACCTATTGCGCCGTATCTTTATCCCTACTATCCCCTTTATTGATAAAATGGGGAACGACCTCTTTTCCCGGATTATGGATGGGAATTGAATCATTGCTTGAGGGGAATAATATATTCAATTATCTGACCGCCACGGCTTGCTTAATATTGATTGTCCGCTTTTGTTACGAGCGATGGTGTTGCCACGGTTGTTCATGGCATATCGTGATATGGCTATCTGTCGCCATCGTATATTGCCTACAGCCACCGGTCGGAAGAATCGAAATATATGGTGGAGTCTGCTACTCGTGGCTATTTGTTGCAGGAAGCGTTATCGCAATAATGATTGAACTACTCAAACTACTGCCCGATGATGAAGCCAAAGACACCGATAACGCGTTTTTGCTTTCAGTCAAGGAACACTTTTATGACGGGCGCGAAGAATTTGCCAAATCACTATCCCATAGAATCTCGGTGACCCAGGGGGAGGAGGCTTTCGCCATAGGAATAACGGGGGTATGGGGTTCAGGTAAAACCTCATTCCTGAACTATATCGATAAAAACATCGGCACGGCCAATGATTTCAAGGTATGGTTCTATCCATGGAACAGCAATACACCCGACAATATCATCTTAGATTTCTTTGAATCCCTAAGCGGTGCGATTTCCCCTTTTAATGGCTCGTTAAAACGCTCCTTGAAACGTTACGCATCACTATTGGTAGGCGGGGCATTCAACGATGAGACAACGCGCCTGGGAGAACTTGTCTCGACCCTGACGGGAGGCGATGACTCCCTTGAAAGCCTGAAAAAGCACCTTGATGAAACAATCGCGTCATTCCCCGGGCGGATATATGTTTTCATAGATGACATGGACCGACTGGACAAGGACGAAATAATGCAAGTGTTGAAACTGATTCGCAACACCGCCAACTTCGCCAACATGACCTATATCGTTGCATTTGACCGCGGATATATAATCGAGACCATAGATAATGGAGGCATCGGACGTGCCAATGACTTCATCGAAAAGATATTTCATCTTGAAATCGCGCTCCCACAGATTGAAGAACATGCGTTACCCCGCTTAATCTGGTCACATATATCCCCGTTAACCAATGACAGACCAAGGATACGTAGGGAATTAGCCCGAATATTATTGAATCAGGATGAAGTAGGATACCGATTGCCGAGATATCTCACAAATTACCGCCAGGCGTTAAGGTTCATAAATGTAATGTCCAACCATATATTGTTTCTGAAAGAACACAACCGACTGAAAAAACTCGATTTCACCGAACTGTTTTGGCTCGAGGTGTTACGTTACAGATATCCTGACACATACGAAAAATTGGCATACCATAAAGAGGCATACCTCATCCTTTCCAAAAAGTCCGACAGATATAAAATCAAAGAAGATGTCTCGATTAAAGACACCAACCTGGAGTGGTTGCTGAAAAAACTATTTGACCAAGAGCCAATTTCTTCCAACAGCATTTCATACGCCCACAATTTCGGGCATTATTTTGCCCTACGCGTGTACGACAATCACCTTTCGTCCAATGAATTTGCCGATGCGTTGAAAAATGGTGAAACGTTATGCGACACCATCGAGATATGGATTCAACAACGGCCGTCCCTACGTGAATCATTGATTTTCAATTTCAAAAATTATAAGTTTGATTTCCGTCCTGCCAACAGCATTAAAAATTATATCGATGCTCTTGCCTATTGGACAACCAAAACCGCTGATAAAGAGGCCGTCAATCTATACGCCGAAAAATTTGACAGCCGGCATATATCAGTCAATCATATTTCGACAATCAAACAATCACTTAAAGAGAGCCTTTTAGGAATAAGCCTTCCACCCGATAAACTCGATTTAAAAATAAAAATCATCAAAGCATTACGTCCCGACTATGACATCGATGAGCATCATTATGTTGAACGGCATCTATTATTTCCCGATGAGTTTATCGAACTGATGACCAAAACATTGCGTGAAGTCGATAAAATATCCCCACTAATCCCTGAAGATGTATTTAATGAAAAAAATTTACTACATAAATTATTGGAAGCATCAGCCGTAATCATTGATGTCAGTCCTGATGGATATGAAAATTATCACGACCAACTGATGTGGCCCACCGTATTTGAATTGCTAAAAAGCAGAAACAAAGGGACATCGTTAAAGGATACTCTACATGAGTTTGCTTCAGGATATTGGGTCGGTGAGGAGGATTTTGAATATGAGGCATATCATGATAAGATAGGACGATTATTCGGTAACGCCAAAACCTGCCGGGAATTCTGCATGACTTGCTTCGAAGGCTCTGACGAAGAAAAGAAAAAAATATTGAGTCAGTACAATATCAACTGACATAGTACCTTGTGAGCAATATCGCTATAGACCTCATCACCTCTCATCCTCATATAATAGCGCGGAGTCTTCTAATAGCGCGGAGTCTTCGCAATTAATTGCGAAGACTCCGCGCTTATTGAGCCGCGAGTGGGACTCGAACCCACGACCTTTTCGTTACGAATGAAATGCTCTACCGACTGAGCTATTGCGGCCTGGTGTATCTTGCCATCACCGGGAACATCGCCCCGGAATTGACGGTGCAAAGATACTAATTTTTTATGTTTTGCTTGCTATAAGTGAACTTAATTTTTGCATTTTCCATATCAAGGATACACATCACTGGCGTACTGATATAAGGGACAATCGATGTTACAACCTCTGATGTCTGGTAATATCCCGATGATGTCTCGGTGTTCACGGTGACAGGTGTGAACACAAAATCCACATCCTCATCGGTTATGTTGTTCTCTCCTTTCTTTATCAAACCCATAATATAATCGCGCAACCCCGAGAACATATAGGAGTTGGTGCTTGAATCATACGTGGCATAGAATGCGTTCTCGGTGTCGGTGAGGGATGCATCGGCAAAGAACTTTTCCTTGCGTGACTTCTTAATCATAAGCAGATAGGGAGGCGGGGCAATCGAATAGTCATTCTTTATACGCTCAACCGGGACACGGAATGTCAATGTATTGATGACTGACAACGGGCCTGACGATGCGTTGAATTTAGCGACAATTTCCCGTGCGGGGAAGCGGAACTCGACATCCATTCCCGCCGGCGCAAGCAGCACTGACTTTCCGTCGCGAGCCATTTCTTGTACGTCGCGTGAAATATCAAGCGTTATATTATTGTTTGTGATGACCTCGGGAGCGACAGCCATGTAAGTACCTACCTTGTTATAGGTGGTGTCACGCCCGGCGCTGTTGGTCGTGTGCTGGTGATAGAACAACTTGATTGAATTATTGTCGATACGCACCATACGTCCGTTACCGAATGACGTTGTGATATACAACCCTGGGAACCATTTGGCAAACGCCTGCGGTGTCGCAAATGTCGAGGGTGATGTCTTGTATTCGGTATAGAAATCCCGGCCGAACTGGACAGGCAGGTCTACGTTTATGTAATAATAATATTGGTCCAGTTCATCCGAATTGTTGATGTCGATGTAGGATGTCGAGTAGATTTTAGAGCCCAATTTCTCTGCCGGATTATAGTATTCCTTCGGGTCAAAGTTACTATAGATGGGCGACGGCAATGGCTTGCCTTTCAAAAGTGGAAAGACATCGACTCCCATCGGAGTGACAGAATCGCCGATATAGGCATTACGCAACATTCTCATCACGAGCTTGACCGAATCGATATCCTCGACCTTGACACCGGCGGTGTCTATTTTCTCTGACGAGATAAACTGTGTCACAATGTCGGATGACATCGAACCGAAACCTTCGGCATTAAAACGGCCGAGCAATTGCAATGTCGTGCGCGACTGGACACTCGGATTGTCAACCGAATGACCTGTGACAGTATAGGCCGAGTCTACTATTATCTCGACCTGGTCCTCTATCAAACTACTACCCGCGGTGGATGAGTCATCACACGCCGTAAACAGGAACGTGAGCGACATCACTGCGAGGAGTGCCTTTAGGTAGTTCATATTCAAAATATGTGTAAACAACTGAGAGATTGTCTAAATTTTTATCATTGAATTTTTATAGGTATTTTACGATGATTTTCGTCATGCAGATGAGGGAGTGATGCGGGCATCATGACCGAGTCAAAGGGCGGAAAGCGCGTAAAACACCATCTTTATTTCATTTTTGTGAGATTGTCAAGGCTCTTTCGGGTCAATTTTTAAGTTCTCGCTCGTCAAATATCTCGATATTATCCTCGCTCGTCCTTTAAAATTCCCTCCGAAATAGCTCTTAAAAATTCTGATGAGAAAATTTTAGACAATCTCTGAATTTATCCAGTTATTGAATCAATGTGTTATAGAACTCGGCATAACGCGCTGCCTGTGTCTCTGCATCAGGCTGATAGCGCATAAATGGTTTTCCTGATTTCTCGGCATATTCCACTAATTCAGGCAACGCATTCCCTGATGCCTCGACTATTGCATCGGCATAGTCTATCGCGAGTTTACCGAGCGTCACATAATCGACAGGCGAATCTCCAAGAGTCTCAATATCGGCATCTTTGAATTCATCCATTTTAAGCTTTTCGGCAAATCGTCCGTCAAACGTTCCGTCAAAACCGTCATCATGTAACGAGTACACAACCTTGGACTGACGGAATGACGGGTCATCCTGGTACAGACGCTTGAGATAAAGCGGTGCGAGAGCCGAAATCCATCCCGAGCAATGGATTACAGCCGGTTCCCATCTCAGTTTCTTGACCGTCTCGATAACGCCACGCACAAAAAACATTATACGCTCGTCGTTATCCCCCGGCGACAATTTAATTTCCAGTTCTTTCACTGACCCATGCTGAAAATAGTCCTCATTGTCAATAAAATAGACCTGCATACGTGCCGGCTGCAAAGTCGCCACCTTTATAATCAGCGGGTGGTCGGTATCATCTATTATAATATTCATGCCCGACAGCCTTATCACCTCATGAAGCTGGTTACGACGCTCGTTTATACAGCCATACTTAGGCATGAACGTGCGTACTTCAAAACCACTTTCCTGGATTGCCTGTGGAATATGGCGGTTCATCAACGAGAGTGGTGTGTCAGGCAGATAAGGACTTATCTCCTGTGCGATGTATAGGATTTTCTGATGGGCCATTAGTCAATCTAACTTAATATAATGATTTGCAAAGATAGTGATTTTTTTTGACTTTTCAATCACCCAAAATGTCCAATAATCAGATTTTGTTGCCTAAACCGCACGCACGGCCTTGTTTTCACATCTTTTGACACAATCTTCCCAATTACGCGGTATGAGAATATTATCACCATCCGCTCGGCAAAGCCAAAATAAATTTTGCTTTGCTCTCGACTTATTCGTATTTTTGCATCATTATGTCAACAGCCGCCAAAAAGAAAGCTAATAACCGTAAAAAGAAATCCAAGGGTTTAAAGGGTTGGATTTCAGGCCACATCCTCGCACTGACCATAACCGCGATTGCGCTTGTCGTTATATGTGCCGGGGTGGCATTCTTTGCATTCGCCCCCTATACAGGCGACACACGATGGGTGTATGTCCCAAGGGGGTCAAGCGATAAAGCGTTAAAGGACAGCCTGAAGAATAACCTCGGAATCTCGATGGGGAATCGTGTGTACATGCTTTGGTCAATGATTGGCGGTGACATATCCACAAGCCATGGCGCATATCGCATCGATGACGGGACTTCAGCCGTCAGAATCGCACGACGCATATCCAAAGGCATGCAGACCCCCGTCCCGGTAGCATTCAATGGCGTAAGAACCATGGAACGTCTCGCAGAAAAAATCGCCGGAAGTCTCGACTTTGAGCCGGAAGATTTCATGCATGCGTGTCTCCGTGTGCTCCCTGACAGCGGGTTCACCGAAGCGCAGTTCCCGGCGGCCTTCATTCCCGACAAGTATGAATTTTACTGGACCGCCGAACCTCGGACGGTAGTGTCCCGGCTGCTCGCCGAACGCAACAGATTCTGGAACAGCGAACGGACAGCCAAGGCACGTGACATGGGTCTCTCCCCTACCGATGTGGCCATAATCGCATCCATTGTCGAGGAGGAGACAGCCAAAGCCGATGAACGCCCCAAGGTTGCCCGCCTCTATATCAACCGTCTGCAAAAAAACATGAGACTACAGGCCGACCCCACCGTGAAATTCGCAATCGGGGATTTCTCGCTGAGACGTATAACGGGCAAACATCTGTCATTCCATTCCCCCTACAACACTTATCTCGTCAACGGCCTACCCCCGGGGCCGATACGCGTCCCTGAACGCGCTACACTTGAAGCCGTGCTCAACGCACCGCAGCACGATTACATATACATGTGCGCCAAGGAGGATTTCTCGGGATACCACAATTTCGCGACCGACTATGCGACACATCAGGCCAACGCACGACGCTATCAGGCCGAACTAAACCGACGGAATATACGTTGAACAATTAGTAATTAGGAATTAGGAATTAGGAATTGATATGGAAAAGGAGCTTGTTAAGTTAGCGACATTTTCAACGGATGCGGAGGCGCATATCGTAGCCGGGATGCTTGAAGAAAACGGCATAACCTCAATGTTGACAAATCAGACAATGTCGGCCGTGCTGCCGATTGGGTTCAACTCAATAGGCGGAGTCACGGTCTATGTCAACGCTGACGACGTCGCCGAGGCCCGTCGGTTGCTCGACTCCCACGATGACTGACACGGCGGCGGTGATTGTTGTTGCAGGCTTCGGCCAAGCCACATCCCTCGCATCCGGGCGTTGTGTCACAACAGTCGTCGCGGCGACATTTGCGACGACGGACACGACGCACAATCCATATAACCGCCGAAGCCAGAATAACGGCCACGCCGACCCATTGTGCTATTTCATTCCATATATCGGTCATTTAAAATTTTTCTTTAACAGTTTATTCAGCTGACCGGGTGTCAATTCCGATGCATATTCCCCGAAATCAAGGCGTAAGTCACACCCTTCCCTGAACCGCGAGCAACCGTAAGCCGTACGCCCTTTAAGGATGTGCCCCTGATGGCAACGCGGGCATTCGATTTGTTCCAACTTTCTAACCCTCGGAGCGGCGGGTTTGTCAGATTTCGCCTTTTTACCCCCCCCTTTGGACGCACTCTTTTTATCCTCCTTTTTATCATCAATCACAATAACCCGGGAGGAATTATCATTCAGCACATTGATTACAATGCCGTTAATAAGTTTTTTCAGTTCCTCTATAAACTCTGCGGCTGAATATGCCCCACGCTCTATCTGTCGCAGCTTGCTCTCCCAGATGCCTGTCAATTCCGCACTCTTTAGCAACTTCTCATTTATAGTGGCGATGAGGTCGATGCCGGCCTGCGAGGCCATTATACTTTTACGCGAACGATATATGTAACGCCGCTTGAACAAGGTCTCGATAATAGCCGCACGTGTCGAAGGACGCCCTATGCCGTTCTCTTTCATGGCCTCGCGCAACTCCTCATCCTCGACAGTCTTACCGGCCGATTCCATCGCACGCAGCAAAGAGCCCTCGGTATAATACTTGGGAGGTTGGGTCGCTTTTTTAAGAAGCGACGGCTCGTGAGGCCCGTGTTCCCCGACAGTGAATGCAGGAAGTATATTGTCGGCTGACTCATCCGATTGGCCTTCTTTGTTTTCTTCTTTTGAAGGATATAACGCCCTCCAGCCGGGTTCAACCACGACTTTTCCTGTAGCCTTGAACCCGATTCCGGCGATATCACCAAGGACAGTGGTCGCCATATATACACAGTCGGGATAAAAAGCCGCGATAAAACGCAAGGCTATGAGATGGTACATCTTGCGTTCATCCCCGACGAGCGAGACAGGCGACTGCCCCGTCGGGATAATCGCATGGTGGTCGGTGACCTTTGAATTGTCAAACACCTTCTTGCTCTTGGGGATTTTCCCGGCGAGCACCGGTGCCGTAAGCGATGCGTACGGTGACATACTCCGCAAGATTCCCGGCACCTTGGTATATATATCCTCGCTAAGATAGGTAGTGTCCACGCGGGGGTAGGTCGTGACCTTTTTCTCATAAAGAGACTGTATCAGTCTCAATGTGTCATCGGCAGTCCACCCCCACTTCTTGTTACACTCGACCTGAAGGGATGTAAGGTCAAAAAGACGCGGAGGGGCCTCACGTCCTTTCTTCTCCTCCACAGAGGTTATCGTCATCTCGGCATCACGTATCTTCGCGATGGCATCCTCTCCCGAAGCCTCATCCTTGAACCGCCCCGAAACCGCATTAAAAGTCGCACCTCGGTAAAGGGTCTTCAATTCCCAATAATCCTCCGGGACGAAGTTAGCTATTTCATGATGTCGTTTCACGATAAGGGCGAGCGTCGGGGTCTGAACCCTACCTATCGACAACACATTACCGGGTGACGAATATTTCAACGAATAAAGCCGCGTGGAATTCAATCCGAGAATCCAATCCCCTATCGCCCGTGACAGCCCTGCATAATAAAGATTATTAAAGTCGGCTTCAGGACGCAGCTGCTTAAAACCTTCACGGATGGATTCATCGGTCAACGATGATATCCACAGTCGTTTAACCGGGCAATTAATCTCGGCTTTCTGCATGACCCAACGCTGAATCAACTCCCCCTCCTGACCGGCATCACCGCAATTTATGACCTCATCGGCCTCGGCTATCAATGACTTTATCACGCCGAACTGACGCTTGATTGACTCCTGGTCGATGACCTTGATTCCAAACTTCGGTGGAATCATAGGCAACGACCCGAGCGACCATCGTTTCCACAGGGGGGTGTAGTCAGCCGGCTCTTTCAACGAACATAAATGACCGTAAGTCCACGTGACCTTGTAACCGTCGCCCTCATAAAAGCCGTCACGACGGATATTTGCCCCCAATATAGCGGCGATATCCTTGGCTACACTGGGTTTCTCGGTAATGCAGAGTCTCATTTCTTCTTTATCAGTATGACACCCGTCCCATGCGGCGATACAATCTCAAGACGCATAGGGGTGACAGCCTTCATCGGCGGGAAATCTATCTCCAAAGGAATCGAGCCTTCATCCTCCCACTGGAAATATCGCTTGAAGTCCACACCGTCAATGTCGTTCGCGACATAGCTGCCGTCCTTCAATATCATTTTCATCGCGTCAATACGGTTGGAGGTATGCGGACGTCCAACAGCATTGCAATAGACACGTGTGAGGTCACTCCGATAATCGATGCTGTCAACGACAATTGATAGTGGGTTCACCCCGGTAGTCGAATATCCCCTGATGACCTTGGCTTCAGAAACAAAAGAGACGAACGATAGAACCGACAACACAATGCAAACACAAATTTTCCTCATAGCCTTTAACATTTTTAAGTTAAAACAACTATATCAGGAGTGTTGTTTATGCAACTCTGATTTTGCCTCGTTCCACAACGCGTCCATCTCGGCGAGAGTCATATCCCGCAGTTGACGACCTTGACACCGTGCCCTGTCCTCGATATAGTTGAAACGGGCGATAAATTTCTTATTGGTCTTCTCCAACGCGTTTTCAGGGTTGACATTATAAAGACGCGCCGCGTTGATTACACTGAACAACAGGTCACCCATCTCCTCCTCGATGTGCGCCTGGTCCATCTTGTCAATCTCGGCCGACAGTTCGTCCATCTCCTCCCTGACCTTGTCCCACACCTGTTCACGTGATTCCCAGTCAAACCCGACATTGGCCGCTTTCTCCTGTATACGGTCGGCTTTAATCATCGCCGGCAGGGCAGACGGTACCCCGGAGAGAACGGTCTTGTTCCCGTCCTTCTCCTTCAGCTTGATTTGCTCCCAGTTCAACTCAACATCGTGCGCATCATTGACCTTTGTCTCTCCAAACACATGAGGATGACGGAACACCAGTTTATCATTGAGGGCATCGGCGACATCGGCGATGTCAAACACACCTTTCTCCTCCCCTATTTTAGCATAAAACAATATATGGAGAAGCACATCGCCCAATTCTTTCCTTATATTGGCGTCATCACTGTTGATTAACGCATCACATAATTCATATACCTCCTCGACAGTATTGGGACGGAGACTTTCATTTGTCTGTTTGGCATCCCACGGGCATTTAACCCGCAGGATGTCAAGAGTGTCAATCACACGGCCAAGGGCCTCGATTTTTTCTTGTCTTGTATGTGTCATTTTGTTTCCTTGTACTTTTTCAATCCCGACTCAAGCCATGATGCGAATTTTGCGACATTCTCATCGTATGAGTAGGATTTTTCCATCGGCTCACCATTGTTATCAAGTATCACATAAAACGGTTGGGTAGATGCCGCAAACTTGTAACGTTGCAGGTAACTCCATTTCTCACCCACCGTCTCAATTTTGACTTTCTTGCCATTTTCCATGACCGTATAGGGATGCTGAAGGTCTTTCTTGTCATCAACCATGAGTTTAATCAGCACGAAATTCCCGGCGACAAGTTCCTTTATTTCGGGGGTGTCGAATACCGCCCCCTCCATTTTACGGCAATTGACACAACCGTAACCTGAAAAATCAACCAATACCGGCATAGACTTTTCAGCAGCGTAAGCCATCCCTTTGTCATAATCATCGAATTCCTCGAAATGTGCACCCTGATACAGATTAAAGTCCTGGGTATAAAGCGGGGGAACAAATGCGCTTACACCCTTTAACGGTGCGCCCCACAATCCGGGGACAAGATACACCGCCAGGCTCAACGATGCAATCGAAAGGAAGAAACGCGGTATCGAGACGTGGGAAACCTCTGAATCATGTGCGAACCTCAACTTACCAAGCAGATACAAGCCTAACAGGACAAATATCACTATCCAAAGCGACAGGAAAATCTCACGGTCAAGTATCCCCCACCCGTATGCGAGGTCAGCGACCGAAAGGAATTTCAATGACAAAGCGAGTTCAAGGAAACCTAATACCACCTTGACCGAATTAAGCCACCCTCCCGAGCGGGGCATCTCCTTCAACCACGAAGGAAAAATAGCAAACAGAGTGAACGGGATGGCAAGGGCAAGGGCAAACGCCCCCATCCCGATTGCAGGGCCGGTCAGCGAGCCTGACGATGCGGCCTCCACGAGCAATGTCCCGATTATAGGCCCGGTACATGAGAACGACACAAGCGCAAGGGTGAAAGCCATAAAGAAAATGCTTACAATACCTGTCGTGCGCTCGGCCTTGCTGTCGACACTGTTGCTCCACCGCGACGGAAGCCTGATGTCAAACGCCCCGAAGAACGACACGGCGAAAAGCACAAGAATCCCGAAGAACAACAGATTGAACACCGCGTTTGTCGACAGGTCATTCAGCTTACCTGCATCAAAAATCCCGGTAATCAGCAACCCTAACGCGAGATATATAACCACAATCGCCCCTCCATAGATGAACGCATCGCGTATCGAACTCGCACGCGAGCTGCCTTTTTTTAAGAAGAAGCTGACTGTCAACGGTATCATAGGCCATACACACGGGGTCATGAGGGCGATAAGACCGCCAATGAATCCCCATGCGAATATATATAACCACGACGATGATTCCTTTTCAGTACCCGGCATATCCACCGGATTCCACCAACCCGTGTCGTCAGCCGGCACAACAGAGGCCGACACAGAACGCTCCGAGACAGCCACCGTATCGACTGAAGTGTTACCTGACTGCGCAGGTACACCCCCCTCACTGAACTCAAACGATTCCTTTGACGGGGCGATACATGCCGTGTCATTACAACCCTGGAACGATACCGTCCCTTCGATTTTATAATCACCGGCCGGACTGGTGATTTTAAATTTCTGTTCAAACGTGACATCGGTATCCCACCAGTTAAGTTTCAGATGGAAAACCATATCGACCTTTTCCTGTGGCTGACGTGACGGGACAACACCACCTACAAGCTCAACCCCGTCAAGAAGGTCATACTTGAACGTCGTCGGACGTGGACCACCCTCTGGGAGAGACAATCCATAGAGATGCCAACCGGGTTCAATTGAAGCCTTGAATTGAATGACACCCTCGTTTTGTGACACCTTTTTCACCGATGTCTCCCAAGTTATCGGGGTAGCGACCTGTGCCGACAGGAAAGCGCACCCCAACAACACGCCAAATAGCAATGATACCAATCTGCGCATATCCAACTTCCTATTTCTTTATTTCACGTGAAAGTTTTACTGTCTTAGGCGGCAGACAAGTCTCGTCATTACAGCCCATGAATGTGACAGATGCGTTTATCCGGGCATTATCTTTGCGGACAACCTTGAACTTCCGGGAAAATTTCACACTGGAATCCCACCATGTCAACGGAAGATTAAACATCTTGTCAACCTTTGACACAGGCTTGATTGACGGGACTGTCTCGCTGATGAACCTCACGCCTACACTGCCGCTAAAATCTATGACCGTAGGTTTCGGCCCACCCTTTGGAAGGTCCGTACCATATATATGCCAACCTTGATTGACATTAGCCTTTAACGTGACAACCCCATCAGTCGCCGATGTCATCTTGACCGACATTGTCCAACGAGCCGCCTCAGGCATCCCCTGCGATGACATGGCAAAAGCCGATACAACGGCAATAAATATTAATAAAGATATCTTTTTCATCAATTATACCTGTTTTCAATTGTACCTGTTTTCAACGCAAAATTACGAATAATTCACGAAAAGGCGAAACCTCATTGACAACTGAAGCCGTGTCCACTCACACAGACACGGCTTCGGTCATTTCTTGGCACTTATCACATCACTTGCCCTTGGTCTCGACTTCGGGTGCAATCAACTTGTAACCTTTGCCATGGATATTGATGATTTCAATGGAGGGGTCATCCTTGAGATGTTTACGCAGCTTGGTGATGTAGACATCCATCGAACGTGCATTGAAATAATTGTCGTCAATCCATATAGTCTTGAGGGCGAAATTGCGCTCCAGGATTTCATTGACATGGGCGCAGAGGAGGCTAAGCAACTCTGACTCCTTAGTAGTCAATTTCGTCACCTTGTCATCGACCATGAGCACCTGTTTCTGTGTGTCAAACGTGAATTTGCCGATTTTGTACATGGTGATTTCCTTTCCTTTCTTCCCTTTGACACGACGGAGTATCGCCTCGATACGGAACACAAGTTCCTCCATCGAGAATGGCTTTGTGATATAGTCGTCAGCTCCGATTTTAAATCCTTCAAGTATATCGTCCTTAAGGGATTTAGCGGTAAGGAATATGATAGGGACTTCGGAATTGACAGTGCGGATTTCCTGCGCCAACGCGAAACCATCCTTCTTAGGCATCATCACGTCAAGCACGCATAAATCATACTTCCCTTTAAGGAAAGCCTTGTAGCCGCTCTCGCCGTCAGCGAAAAGGTCGGCGTTGAAGCCTTTGGCCTGCAGGTACTCCCGAAGCAGCATCCCCAGGTTCTCATCGTCTTCACATAGCAATATACGCAAACGTTCTTCCATAACTTCTTAATTTTGAATTAGGGGTAATATTATTATAAATTTTGTTCCTTGATTAATCTCGCTCTCCACCGTTATCTCGCCCTTAAGCTCATGCACCATCTTGTTGACGTAGGCAAGACCGAGACCGAAACCCTTGACATCATGACGGTTTCCGGTGGATACACGATAAAATTTATCAAATATTTTTTTCAGGTTCTCCTTCTTGATTCCGATACCGTTATCCTCGACAGCAATCTCAAGACGGTCATCCGACACATCGCGGGTCGTGACCTTCAGATGGATGGGCACATCCTCACGACGGTACTTGACCGCATTGTCAAGCAGATTGAATATAACATTGGTGAAATGCATCTCGTCAACATTGACAATCGCATTCTCGGCATCAAGCACAGCCTCGATTTTGCCACCATACTTTTCAACCTTGATTTTAAATGTATGGATAATATTGGCAATAACCGTGTTGGCATCGACATCCTGTAAACGCAACGTGGTCTTCTGACGGTCAAACATAGACATCTGCAACACCTTCTCGACCTGAAACCGCAGACGCTTGGTCTCGTCATTGATTACTGTCGATATATGTTGCAACATATTGGGGGACTTCCTCACCGAATTGTCATTAAGCATCTGCGCCGCAAGCGAAATAGTCGATATAGGGGTCTTGAACTCATGCGTCATGTTGTTGATGAAGTCATTCTTCATCTCGGTGAGTTTCTTCTGCCTGAACGCGATTATAATCGTGTAAAGGAATATCACCAACAATATAAACGTGAACATGAACGAGGGTATCATGAACTTGATTGATGAGAAGATATAATCCTTTTTGGTGGGGAAATACACCTTCAGATAATTCATCTTGTTCTTCGGGTCATTGGGAAACAACGTCTGGACAAACGTGTTGTTGCGTCCTGCCTCCGAAGCCTCATAACCACCCGACTTGTACACCACCGCCCCGGCGCGGTTAACCACCGCATATTCAAACGGCAAATCGAGCCCGTTGTTATCAAATTCAGAGCGAAGATAGCGTGCGACCGTGGCCGAATCGGCACGCTCGCTGATAGGTCGGTTGCTTGACTGACTTATAATATTGAGTATGACCTCGTTCAACAGGCCTTTCTGATACAGATATTGCCCGCGGAGTATCTCCTGCATGGAACGGTAACCGCCGCCGTTACGCGCCCCCGACGGGAACGACGCCGGGTCGCCTTTAAGTGTCAGGTCTCCGCTCAACCCCGATGTCTTGGTCTTGAATGTGTACCTTACACCGGCAAGCCCCGACGATGAACCGTCAGGGGAATAATTGGAATAAAACGATGATTCAATCTGCGCCGCATCCTCCTCAAGGAAATGCTTCGTCTCATCCTGTTCAAGATTGGTGGTCACGGCATAGAGGCTTCGCTTAACCCCTTCGGCAAACTGGTCATCCCGCATCTTGACCATGTTGCCCATGTACATAATCTGCACATAGAGCAACCCCACAAACGTGAGGGCCATGATTACCGTAAGAAACCAGATTGTCGATTTTTTCATAATCTTTTCGTCTGTATAGATAATAGGGCGTCAAATCCCTGTTGTGCCATATCGGTTTAACCGCTACTTAAAGCGTTGGCTGACTTGATGCCACCACTATCTTTCGCATCATTAAACTTTATTATGTTAACAATTAAATCAGCTAATTGTTGTGAAAAAATTTGAAGAATGGTTGAGCGTTTAACATTTCACCCCAAAATTAACATTCAAATGTGAATTTTGCAAATCTTTCTGAATCTTTTTTAAAACAAAGATGCAAAAATGAGGGTGTTGCAAAACTTTCGTGAATAGGTCGGAACCAGGTAGGGTGCGGCCATGGCCGCACCGCAACATATTGAGAGTCAATAATAATCTCCAATCTGCGGTGCTGCAGTAGCAGCACCCTACCCGGTTCTGCAAAACCCTCAACGACTTTCGTTTTTATCGTCCTTTTACAATTTCAGGCGATTATTCAATTATTGGATTTCGCGGTTGCGCGTGGCAGGAATCGATGCAACAACAGGAAACCTACCGCCCCGGCGGTCACAGAACCGATGACAATCCCCAGTTTCGAGCTATTGAGCAATTCGGCCCCGTGCGCCCCCATGGACGCAAAGGACAGATTGGCGATGAAAAGCGAGACGGTGAAGCCTATGCCGCCGAGCATCGATACCGCCGACATCATCTTCCAGTCGGCAGCCTCCGGCATAGGAGCAAGGCGGCACTTGACTGTCAGCCATGAGAATAACAGTATGCCTGAAAATTTGCCGACGACAAGACCGACAAATATCGCAAGGCTTATGCCCTCAAATATCATCGCCGGACTCATGTCGAGGAGGAAAATCCCAGCGTTGGCAAACGCAAACAATGGCACGATAAAATAATTCACAATCGGATGCAACGAGTCCTCAAGTTCCTGAAGCGGTGAAATCACCTTGTCAGAAGCACTTTCAATCTGCTTCAGCCAATCCATCTGATTCTTATTCAGTATTGTGCGTGCACAGAGTGCATCATCGTCCTCTGCCCTGAAATTAGATATGTATTTTCGGATTATCTGTATAAACTTCATCGGCGCGAACACAGGTGTCGCGGGAACACAGAAAGCGACGAGCACACCGGCTATCGTGGGATGGATTCCCGAATTAAGAAACAGAAACCACACCACACCACCTATGGTGAGATAGAAAATCTTACTCTGGATTTTCATCCATGAACCCAACAGGAGCACGCCGAGCAAAACGGCGGCATATACCAGGAACATCACCTCGATATGTGTCGAATAAAACACGGCTATCACGATAATTCCACCGATGTCATCGACAACCGCGAGCGTGGTCAGGAAGATTTTCAGAGATATGGGTACCCGCGAGCCAAGCATAGCCAGGACTCCGAGCGAAAACGCGATGTCGGTAGCCATGGGAATCGCCGCACCACCCATATAGTCAGTACCCTGCGCCATGTACATGAATATACCCACAGGGAACAACATACCTCCGATTGCACCCATAATCGGCAGCAACGCCTGCTTGAACGATGACAATTCACCGACAAGAATCTCACGCTTTATTTCCAGGCCGATTGTGAAGAAAAATATCGCCATCAACGCATCGTTGATAAACTGCAGCAATGTCATCGGATGACCCGAATGGCTGAACACGTTGAAATCGCCCAGCTGCAATACCACCTCCTGATTCCAGAAATCATTGTAATAACCGTTGAGCTGCGGTATATTAGCCACGACAAGCGCAAGAACGGTGGCCATTATCAAAACGTTACCGCCTGATGCATGACGTCGTATCGCTTGCCTCGCGGCAAAAAAAGCATCGGAATGTATTCCTCTTATCTCCATTATATCTTCTTCTTTACATCTATTCATAACATTACGGTCAATAGTTGAATCATTACTTTTTCAACAATTGACCGTCAATTTTAGTTTCTCTTAGAGTATGTTGAGTTAATCAAGTTTAAGAACCGCGAGGAAAGCCTTCTGCGGGACTTCGACCGAACCAATCTGCTTCATACGCTTCTTGCCTTTCTTCTGTTTCTCAAGCAACTTGCGTTTACGTGAGATGTCGCCACCGTAACATTTGGCCGTGACATCCTTGCGCACCGCCTTGATTGTCTCGCGGGCGATGATTTTGGCCCCGATAGCCGCCTGAATCGCGATGTCGAACTGCTGACGCGGTATCAGTTCCTTCAATTTCTCGCACATACGACGGCCAAAAGTCACGGCATTGTCGGCATGGGTCAACGTAGAGAGCGCATCGACACTCTCTCCGTTAAGCAATATGTCCAGCTTCACCAGCTTAGATTCACGGAAATAGTGGATGTGATAGTCAAACGACGCATATCCCTTTGAAATCGACTTCAATTTGTCATAGAAGTCAATCACGATTTCCCCGAGAGGCATGTCGAATGTCAGTTCCATACGGTTTCCCGATATATACTCCTGCTTAATCAACTCCCCGCGCTTTCCGAGACACAGGGTCATAATCGGGCCTATATAATCGGCGGCGGTTATTATGGTCGCCCTGATATAGGGTTCCTCGATATGGTCGATAAGGGTCGGCTCCGGCAGACCTGACGGATTGTGCACCTCGGTCATATTGCCGTGCTTGTCATACACGCGGTAGGACACGTTGGGCACCGTCGTGATGACATCCATGTCAAACTCACGCCCAAGACGTTCCTGAATGATTTCCATGTGGAGCAACCCCAGGAAACCGCAACGAAAACCGAAACCGAGAGCCGCCGACGATTCAGGCTGGAACGTAAGCGACGCATCATTCAGCTGCAACTTTTCAAGCGACGCGCGCAGGTTCTCGAAGTCCTCGGTCTCGATTGGATACACGCCGGCGAATACCATCGGCTTTACCTCCTCAAAACCGTCAATAGCCTCCTTGCAAGGGTTCTGCACATGGGTGATAGTGTCGCCCACCCTGACCTCGCGGGATGTCTTTATACCTGAAATGATATATCCCACATTACCCGCCGAAAGTTCCTCACGCGGCTGCATATCGAGTTTCAGCACGCCGATTTCATCGGCATGATACTCTTTCCCGGTGGAGACGAACTTGACAAAGTCGTTCTTGCGGATTGTCCCGTTGACAATCTTGAAATAGGCGATAATCCCGCGAAACGGGTTGAATACCGAGTCAAAAATCAACGCCTGCAACGGTGCCTCCGGGTCTCCCTTGGGAGCGGGGACGCGTTCTATAATCGCGCGCAGGATTTCAGGGACTCCCTGCCCCGTCTTTCCGCTCGCCCTTATGATTTCGTCATGGTCACATCCAAGCAAATCGACAATCTGGTCCTCGACCTCCTCGGGTTTTGCGCTGTCAAGGTCCACCTTGTTCACCACCGGGATGATTTCCAGGTCGTTATCTATCGCCATGTATAGGTTGGAAATTGTCTGCGCCTGAATGCCCTGCGATGCGTCCACGATGAGCAATGCGCCCTCACACGCGGCTATCGAACGTGACACCTCGTATGAGAAATCGACATGCCCCGGGGTGTCTATAAGATTGAGCGTATATATCTCCCCGTCAAGCTCGTAACTCATCTGAATGGCGTGGCTCTTGATTGTGATGCCACGCTCACGTTCAAGGTCCATGTCGTCAAGCACCTGGGCCTGAAGGTCTTTCCCCGCGACAGTATCGGTATATTCAAGAAGACGGTCGGCGAGGGTGCTTTTGCCGTGGTCTATATGGGCAATTATACAGAAGTTCCTTATTTTCTTCATTATAGATATATTTCAAGGCGCAAAATTACAAAAAATCCTTGGAATCCCGAAAATTACACTTACCTTTGCTAACGTTAGCCTGTACCTATATATCACTTTCATATACCACTTTCATGCAATTAATTAAAATCACCGCCACATTGCTGTCGCTTATAACAATGTCGGCATTTGCAGCAGACAGCTACTCCCCTGTCGGAAACCACATCAAGACCCAATGGGCCGAAACTGTCACCCCAGAAAACGCATGGCGCACAACCTACCCGCGCCCCTCGATGAAACGCGCCGAATGGAAAAACCTCAACGGACTGTGGGACTATGCCATAACACCGTCCGACGCTTCAACTCCTGAAAAATGGGACGGCAAAATCCTTGTCCCCTACCCTGTGGAATCCTCCCTCTCGGGGGTGGGACGCACTGTCGGGGCCGACAGCGCGCTATGGTACAGCACCACCTTTGACATTCCACGCCAATGGAAAAAGAAAGACGTGTTGCTTAACTTCGGCGCGGTGGACTGGAGATGCCAAGTGTGGGTGAACGGAGTGGAAGCCGGTTCACACGAAGGAGGATACTCGCCTTTTTCGCTTGATATCACCAAGATGCTTAAACCCAAAGGGGACAACAAAATAACCGTCCGCGTCTACGACCCCAGCAATAAGGGACACCAACCGCGGGGCAAACAGGTAGCCAAACCCAAGTCGATATGGTACACCCCTGTGACAGGGATATGGCAGACAGTGTGGCTCGAGCCGGTTGACAAAGACCACATCAAGCTCCTGCGACTGACCCCTGACCTTGACAATAAAAAATTCAGGCTGAACGCACAGGCATCGTCACCGTCAAACAAAATAAAAGTCGAAATCATCGACAACGGCAAAGTAATCGCCTCGGCTACAGGCCGTCCCGACAACGAAATCATCATCGACATGCCCGACGATGTAAAGCCTTGGTCCCCATCCGACCCGTTCCGATATGACATGAAAGTAAGCCTGATGGACGGAGGCAAGACCCGTGACGCAGTCATGGGCAAGGCCGCAATGAGAAAAATATCGTCGGCACGCGATGACAAGGGGGTGATGCGCATGCAACTGAACGGGCGCGACCTATTCCAGTTCGGCCCTCTCGACCAGGGATGGTGGCCCGACGGACTATATACCGCCCCGTCAAAGGAGGCATTGCTGTATGATGTTGACAAGACCCGCGACTTAGGTTTCAACATGATAAGGAAGCACGTCAAGGTCGAGCCGGAAGTATGGTATGACTACTGCGATAGCATCGGCATGCTTGTATGGCAGGATATGCCGTCGGGTGACAAAGGCCCGGGATGGGATAACCATCACTATTTCAAAGGCATCGAGAAAGAACGGACTGCCGAGAGCGAGGCATGTTTCCGCCGTGAATGGAAAGAAATCATGGACTACCTGCACAATCATCCATCTATTGTCGTGTGGGTGCCGTTCAACGAGTCATGGGGACAGTTCAAGACAGTCGAAATCAGTGACTGGACCAAGGCATACGACCCGTCACGACTCGTGAACCCCGCAAGCGGTGGTAATTTCTTCCACACCGGCGACATCCTTGACCTGCATAACTACCCTGCACCCGAAATGTACCTTTATGACCCCGACCGCGTCAATGTCATCGGCGAATACGGTGGCATCGGACTCGCTATCGAGGACCATCTATGGAAGCCTGACCGAAACTGGGGATATGTCAAATTCAAGAACGAGAATGAGGTAACCGATGAATATGTCAAATACGCCCGCATTCTACTCGACCTCATCCCCAAAGGATTCTCGGCCGGGGTATACACCCAGACCACCGATGTCGAAATCGAAGTCAACGGACTCATGACATACGACCGCAAACGGTTGAAAGTCGACCCGACCCGCATCAAGGCTGTCAACGACTCTCTCACCTCATCGCTCGACCGCCCTTGACCGATACACTGCATGACAAAGCGGGCCGCCCATTTTGCCGGGCGGCCCGCTTGAACTATTATTGTTTTATAGAGGCATTATCTCTATATCGGGAGACGTTATCAATAGTTGTACTGACATGCTACCATCCGGAGGTTGTCACAACCCATGGTACGGAGGTCGGTAATCAGATTGTAACGGCAGTTGATGTAGACAAGTGCCTGGTCAAACGATACATCGAGCATTGTCAGCTGATTGTTGTTGCAAAGCAGACGCTGCAGGAATGTCTGGTTAGACAGTGTCAACTGGGTAAGGTCGTTATAGGAACAGTCAACGAAGATGAGCTGCGGGCAACCTTCAACCGACAGAGTGGTCAGGTCATTGTAAGAGCATACGAGGTCGAGCAGAGCCGAGCAATCCTTCAGGCCAAGAGACACCATGTTGTTATCGCTACAGATAAAAGTGCTGAGAGCAGGAAGACCCTGTACATACAGCTGGGCGATTTCATTGTCGTCGATGTTGAGGTTCTGAAGGCTCTCCACGCCCGTGAGAGTGAGGCTGGTCAGCTTGTTATAGCCGCAATACAGGTTTTTCAATGCGGTACAGTCGGTCACGTTAAGTGCCTCGAGGTGACATCCCTGGCAATTAAGGGTCTTGAGCGAGGTGTTCCCTGCGACACTAAGTTCAACAAAGAGGTTGTTGGAGACATTCAGGTTCTGAATGGGCGCGGTTGCGGGAATCGTAAGTTCGGCAAGACGGTTCTTGTAAAGGGTCAGTTTGTTGAGCGAAGTCGCCCCGGCAACATCGACCGATGAGATTTTATTACGCGATGCGTTAAGTTCGGTTATCGCGGTAGCGTTGGCTACGGAAACAGCAGTGAGGGCGTTTCGTGACACATCGACCTTGGTGAGAGCCTTGAATCCCGAGAGGTCGAGAGAACCAGCAAGGTGTTTGTCCTTCCATGCGATTTCAGTCACATGTCCGTCAACCACCGTCACGCCTTCGATGGAAGAGATATCGCCCATATTGGCGACTTTAAGAGCTTGAGCATTTGTTGCATCCTTTTCAGCAGGTTGAGACAGGAAGGCTTTAAGTTGTTTTGCCTCGTTCTTGTCAATCTTTTGTGCGAAAACCGCCATACATCCCAGCATGAGGGTAATCATTAATACTGTACGTTTCATAAAAACAATAGTTAGGGTTGTTAAATTTTATCTATCTAACAATCCATGTTTAATAAAAGTTTGATGTTTCCGTTAAATTTTCATCAATGAATTTGTAAGGCGTTAAAAAGTATCGGGTGTTGAAGGAATATTCCTTACAACACCCGATACTTTAATAGGCACTCTACTTCTATCGGTCTTTGCCGAACAGGTCTTGGTAGTCTGACGTGTATGTGCGGTATTTGTTGCCCATCTGTTCTATGATACGACGATATGTCGGTTCATTATCGTTATACCATTTCATCGGTGGATACCATATTACATCGGAGCGTGGTGAGACAATCTTCAGTTTGACGCCTTCATAAAATTCAGGATTCATTCCCGCGTCATATTTTTTGGTGAATACGCCGTCTGTAGTTTTGACAACCGATGGGTCTTGGGCGGCAACCCATCCCTTGAGAGTCGAGAACACTTGCAATGTGCCGAGTGTGACCTCACCGGTTTTATCATCGCGGTCAATCAACTCGATACGGTAGCGGCGCGGTATGACATCAGGGGAACTGTGACCGTCAAATGCGAAGACACAATTCAGGAACAGTGCGGCCAATGGGTTGCCGTTGCCGGTCAGTTTGACATTGCCGAACACATAGGAACCGCCGTCGGCCACAAGCCACTCTTTACCGGTCGCTTTGTCATGCTGGAAGCCGATAATCTTCAACGGGGCAGAGAACACGTATGTCCCGAGGTCTTTCCCGGTATAATATTTGCACGGGTCAAACATCGAGACTATATAACCGTAGGTCTTGTCCCCGTAAGGGGTAACAACAGTTGGTGTCTTGCTGATTTCGGCATATACGGCGATATCATCGCTGATACCTTTGGTGATTTCAAAGTTCTTTATTCCCTGGAATGCACCGGCGTAAGGAGGTGTGTCAATATCTTCCTCCTTGATGAAATTCACTGTAACCGTCACGTTTGATGTCACGGCAAACGGTTCGCCGTTCCTGACCGATGAAATATCGGCAACGTCGGTCTCGATGCCCGACAGGGCGTACCCCTCGTTGGCCTTGGCAGTAACAGTGGCCATGTCGCCATATCCAAGCCTTGTCATAGGCGACAGTGTCGCCGTGCCGCCCTCGGCGGGTACACAAACCACATTGACCGTATAGGATGGCACACTCCACACCTTAGGTCCGACGGGAGGACAATCCGTCACATCTTTTATAGTTATAGTCCGCCCTGTTTCAGGTATGCGCGTTCTTGGGTCATCCTTGGGGTTCAAGACAACAGGGAGTTCCGACACGGAGCCACCTTCAATGGCATTTTCAGAGAAAAGCCATGCGACTTCGCCGTCAGGCTTGATTAGGCCGACGTAACGTGTATCCCCGATTCTTATGTCTGACACTTTGGCATAACCTGACGCGCTGAACATCCTGATTCCGTCAATACATGCGTTGACCGATGCGGGACGCCATCCTTCAAGCACAATATCACCATCGGTATCAATAACCATGGATTTCCCAAAGTTATCATAGCTTGCCAATCCGACAGGCCCGAAACGCGGGCCATATTCTTCGATTACATGTCCGGGTAATATGTCGGAATTGAATTCTTTGAGCGGACTGAACTTCTTGTCAACCATGTTTACAATACCACCCTTTGGTATCACGAACGCATGTCGGCCGGTATTGAACCCTGAACCACCCTCATAATGGGCCAGTTCTTTGCCTGTCGTGTCATAATAATATGTGTCAGACGAGATTTCACGATAGAAAATACCGTCATGGACATCACCTAATTTACCGTTCCCCACAAGTTCGGATGGTCTCAATTTAAATCCGGCATCATAGACGACATTACCTTTTCTGTCAATCAACATTACCGGATAGCCCGAGGAAATTGTTCCGTCGGAAGAACATACCCATGCATAACCTTCGCTGAAATCACGTGCGGCCTCAAACTGAGGTCGGATAACGACCGTTCCCTGTGCATTGATATATCCCCATTTCATGTTGGTGTCGCAGAATGCACGCAGACCGTCACATAACGGGCGCATGCTCTTATTTCCTTGTCCATAAAGGGACAGTCCCGGAAAAACCTTCTCTCCTTTTACATTTATGTAAAAATAGGTCTTCTTGAAGTTGACATTCTGCGTGACAATCGCGAGGCCGTCCACAAACTGTGTCGCCTCGACCCATGACGGGTCAAGTTCCTTGACCCGTCCGTCCTTGTACAGCAGTGCGAGGTAATCTTTCCCGGCCTTGTTTTTATTTGCGCCTTTCACAACCGCGACACCTGATGAGAAACGGGGATGCGGCTCATCAATGGACGAAATTCCCGGATACTTCCATTCATATCCGAACAAGCATTCGCCATCGACGGTCCAGAATGAAAAGCGGTCTTTGTCCTGTACTGAAAAAATACCCTCATGGACATCAGAGATGTTACGTTCGTAGGCATTGCTCACTTTAAGGAAGCGGGTCTCGGGTGTGATATAAGGGTAATTTATCTGATTGTAAGGTTTTATATCTTTAAATGCGTCATCATCCGAGGCCTCTTTGGATGACGTGGAGGCCGATTTTTCATCTGACGTCTTTTTAGACTCCTGTGTCGTCTTGCCTTTATTCTCTTTCGTGGCCTTGTCAATCGCCTTGTTCACCTTGTCAAGGTTCTTGTTCACTTTTTCAAGACCTTTTGACAGTTTGTTAAGGAATTGCGCCTCGACCGGGGGCGCAGACAACAGCAATGCCAGCAGCATCAGGATTGATGCCGCCGACATTTTCCGAAATGCTGATTTCATAGATATCAGAATCCTATAAGTTCTTTGACACCGGCCTCATACTTTTCCTGCTTTTTCAAGAACTCATCGTATGCAGCCTTGTTTGATTCATCAAGGTCGGCTTTCTTGAGTGCACGCTTCATGGTGTTGTACTGCTTGTCAATCGATTGCATTTCTTTGTCAGCGATTGCAGCAATAAGTTTTTCAGGGCTGTCTCCGATTTCCTTGATTTTAGCCTCATAGACATCAAGTATGGCTGAACATTGACCAATCATCTGCGAATAATCCTCCTGGGAGAGTTCGCTACCCGACTTTACCTTTTCGACCAATGCGTCACAACGCGCACTGTCGTATGATGAACCTCCACATGATGACATAAGCGCCATCAATACAACACACGCAAATAATACTATCGTTTTCTTCATAATGATTAGGTAATAAATTGATTTATGTTAGAGTATGTTTACTTTTATGATGCGAAGATATAAAATATATGTAACCCATGGCATGGCAATCATTAAAAAATACAGTTCAATAAATAAAAAACATGCGTCAATAAGTAAACATCGACGCACATATATTGTAATTATCTTATTTTCAGTCGTTTACCCCCCCCTATATTCAGCGGGTGTACATCCGCAAAATTGCAAAAACGCACGTCGGAATGTCGAAATGGAGTTAAAACCCGACTTTTCGGCTACGGTCTCCAGTTTGTCGGACGTGTCGCGAAGCAATGTGCAGGCATACTCGATGCGCAACCGATTGATATATTCATAGAATGTCGCCCCGTTTTCTTTGTTGAAGAAGTTGCTTATATAGGTGCGGTTCGTGCCGGCGAAAGTCGCGACATCCGATAGCTTCAACCTTGGATTCAAAAATATACGTTCCTCTGTGAACAGTCGTTGAATCCGTCGGTTCAGTTCCGACATTCCGTCTTCGGGAAATGTATCAGGAACAGCTAAGGCCGTTTCATCGCTCAATTCCCCGATTACCGATTCATGTCTGTAAATAAAATAACATATAAACATCCATATCACCAATGTCATGAGCATATAGACGCTTTCAGTGACAACACTTATGACAAGGCAATCGACAATCCACAACCCGAGAATCACAAAAAACGAGAACAGTATTATCCGCAGCCAGTTCAGATTTATATTCTCATCGTAGGAAAACCGTTCCTTCAGATGCCTGTGATACCTCGGAATCATCGTAAGAGTCCATATCGCGTAACCGAATCCGTAGACGGCGGCCCATCCGACCTCTATGTCATAGAAAATTTCATGACGGGTTGTTATAAGTAGCAATGGCAGGATGACGAAGGGTATCTCATGTATTATCATGGTTTTGAGTGTGAGCCACCCGGGACGGCACAATTCGATAAGAACGAAAGCATACATCGGGACAGCAACCATGTCAACGGCTGTCATCACCGACCATATAAAAGGTTGGGGCAAGACTGAAGCATTCAAGAAAAACAAATCCTTGACACTCTCCAATCCTATAACCGCCATCAGCATCGCGACCAGTCGGGAGAGGTGCTCCCGGTCCTTGCGCAAAAACAACCATGTCATCATGCTGTAGAACATGACACACAACCCGTAAATAAAATATAATCCGTCAACCGTCTTCATCTACATTGTCAGAAAGGTGTGGGTTCGTCAGTGGGCCCGGCAAGGAAATCGGCCGTGCCACCCGACAATGGCTGCGTCCTCCCCGGCGCACCTCCTCCGTTCATGCGCGACTCGACCACAGTCGGCGTGCTTTCAGGCACCGGGTTATCGTCCCAGTTCTCAAAACGGGCATACTTGGACTTGAACCGCAGCTTGACATCATCGACGCGGCCGCTACGATGCTTGGCGACAATAAATTCGGCAAGACCGCGTATGTCGTTGCCGGCGGCATCAGTGCCCGACCGCAGGTAATATTCTGGTCGATGGATGAAACACACGATATCGGCATCCTGCTCGATTGCACCCGACTCGCGGAGGTCCGACAGCTGCGGACGCTTGCTTCCGTCACGCCCATCGCCACGCGACTCGACGCTTCGGTTCAGCTGTGACAGGGCGACTATCGGGATATTAAGTTCCTTGGCGAGCTGCTTGAGGGAGCGTGAAATCATACTGACCTCCTGCTCACGGCTACCGACCTTCATCCCCGATGCATTCATCAGCTGCAGATAGTCGATAATCAGGAACTTGACCTGATGCTCACGCACAAGACGGCGCGCCTTGGTACGCAATTCAAAGATTGACAGCGAACTACTGTCATCGATATACAGCGGTGCTCCATAGAGGTGCTTGACACGCGACATCAGCTGGTCCCACTCCATCGGCGACAGCTGACCGCTCTTGATTTTCTCGCCCTCAAGCTCACAGGCGTTGCTTATCATACGCGATACAAGCTGCTGGTTGGACATCTCAAGCGAGAAAATCGCCACCGGTGTGTTATAGTTCATCGCCATTGACGCGGCCATCGACAGGACAAATGCCGTCTTGCCCATTGCGGGACGGGCGGCGATGATAATCAGGTCAGAGTTTTGCCAACCCGATGTCAGTTTGTCAAGCTCGTGGAAACCCGATTCAAGTCCGCTAAGACCCGAGGCGCGGTTTGCCGCAATCTGGATTTGCTCTATTGCACTTGATATGACCGGGTCAATCTGTGTGACGTCTTTCTTGACATTACGCTGCGAGATTTCAAACAGCTTTCCTTCGGCCTCCTGCAACAGGTCGTCCACGTCATTGCTCTCGTCAAATGCCTTTGACTCGATTGCCGAGGCGAAGCGTATCAGCTCGCGGGCGAGATATTTCTGCGCCACGATGCGGGCATGGTATTCAACATGCGCTCCCGATGCCACCCTTGAGGTCAGTTCCGAAATGAAAACCGGGCCCCCTACGTCGTTCAGAGTCCCGTTCAGACGAAGCTGGTCGGTCACGGTCAACATATCTATAGGCCGCTGCGACGCGCCAAGACTCTGAATCGCCTCATAGATTTTTTGGTTCCTCGGCTCATAGAAACTTTCAGGCTTCAGGATGTCACAAACGTTGGAGTATGCATCCTTTTCAAGCATCAACGCCCCGAGGACGGCCTCCTCAAGGTCATTGTCTCGCGGCTGTACCCGTCCGCCACTGTCATATAACGGTGCATGCTCGGGCGCACGCCTTTTAGTGTATGTCGCGTTTCCTTCCATTATGACGCAAAGATAATTATAAATCGAGAATAAAGCCAAATTCAATTTGGCTTTATCCATGTAGGGACGCTTTTCAAAGCGTCCGCAGTGAAATGACAACATCTATTCCACCTTTGTTTTCTTCAATTTGACGCGCATCCCGGCGTATTTCCTGCCCTCCTTGATTTTAATGGCGCGGGATTTATAACCGTTCTTGGTGAAAACGACAATATCGCCCACATTTCCGTCGCACTCAAACGACCCGTCATCGCCCGTTACATCCCCGCCAAATTCGTTCTCAAAATCAGGTTCTCCGTTGTCATCGACCCTGACAAACGAGACATCAACATCTTCAATCGGTCTCCCCTTTTCATTCACGACAATACCATCTATTAAAGTGAGGCCGGGACGTGGTATCGCCCCCACGGTAACAACCTCGCCCATCAAAACCTCCGAACTCTTAAGTTTGACAACAAGCGTGTCAACGGTGTTGCCGTCAAAAACAACCTTTTTAGTATCGTATCCGACAAACGAAACCTCCAGTGAGTCACCCTTTTCAGCACCGACCTCAAATATCCCGTCAATATTGGCGAACGTAGCGATTCCACGTGTGAGGTTACGGATTGTCGCGCCAATCAACGGTTCGCCATTTTCATCCAACGCAACGCCTTTAACAGTGGTGTCTACAGGTGTTGCCAATCCAAACCTGATGGGAAGCGTGTACCATGTAGCAACAGCTTCCCCGTTCATCCGCCCCGGAATAAAACGAGGGAGTTCCTTGACCACCCTGACAGCCTCGTTGTCAAATTCCTTATAGACACTACGCAAGACCTTGACGCTCGCGGTGTCAACTTTGCCTGTCTTGTCAATCTTGAATTGTACGATGACGCGGGTTTCCCCTTTGGCCCACGATTCGGGATGCCTCACATGATTCCTAATCCACTCTAACAACGCCTTTTCACCACCGGGGAATTGCGGCACCTGTTCGACCACTCCCGCCAACGGTCGCATCGAGTCAGCCGACGCCGGTACTGTCTTTTCAGGACACGTGACGGGATTGTCGGCCTGTGCCCCTGACGGAAGCATCAGCGACAGTACACCCGCTGAAATCCCGGCCAAGGCCACCGTACGCCCCATGAGCGAGCGTTGGCGCAACTGTTGCTCGAGATAGCGCACCTCGGCCTCGCATTTAGGACACGTGCCGAGACAGTCGCCCTTGTAACGGCATTCAGTCGTGACAAATTCGATGTCATTGGCCTCGGCTATCTGCCGACGGATTTCCTTCAGTATCCTGCAAGTCTGCTTCCCTCGCGCCATATAAAATCAATGTGATGTCTGTAACAAATTTTCAACCTCCTGTTTAAGCAACGGAATATGGTTAATCACAATTCCCCATAATATATCGGGTTTCAAAGAATCGTAAGCATGAATTACGAAATTTCTCGTATCCACAATTTTTCTTGCCGCAGTAATTGGGATATTAGAATCTATTTTCAAAACCTAATTCATTGCCTCACCCATTATCTCCATATTCCTTTCAACACCACGTCGGAACAATATATCATTGCAAAATGTGGCGTATTCCTTTGGTCTATCTTCCATGAACAACTCAATCTCATGGATTGAAGAAAGGATATCCGATAAATACTTTTTAAGTTTTCTATCCATAAATCAGATGTTTTGTTTCTTCAAGTTCCTCCTTAAAATATGGGTTTTTAACAGCCGATTCATCTACCAAATCGACCTCCCGTCCGAACAATGTTTTAAGAGCATTGTAAAATCCAATATAATTATCAGCGTATGTATTATAATCAATTTCAGAATTGAAGTCAACAAGCATGTCAACATCGCTCTGCTCATTGAAATGAGGTGTAAGTATAGACCCAAAGACATATAGTCTTTTTACCTTATGTTTAAGGCACAAGGAAAATAGCTTTTGTATGTTGTCATTGATAAGGTGCATCTTGTTCAGAATTACATGATTACAAAATTAATGATTTCAATTGAATAAATGTTCATGTCAAAGCTAAAACCTACTTTTGCAGAACCTTAATTTGTATCATTAATATCCGATGTTTCTTTCTCAATAAGTATCTCCCCTGTTTTCATAACAACGAGGTCAGACGGAGATGTATCTTCCGATTGCAAACTATCAATTTCAGGAATTTCTCCCTCATCCTCCATTACTGAATCCTCCTCCCAATCCATAATGGTGACACCTTGCAACGTTATCGAATCTTCATCAGTCTGCGGACGTGAGCTCGACCCGACACATCCTGACAAGACAATCATTCCCGCCGAAATCCCGGCCAAGGCCACCGTCCGCCCCATGAGCGAGCGTTGGCGCAACTGTTGCTCAAGATAGCGGACCTCGGCCTCACACTTGGGGCACGTGCCGAGACAGTCGCCCTTGTAACGGCATTCAGTCGTGACAAATTCGATGTCATTGGCCTCGGCTATCTGCCGACGGATTTCCTTCAATATCCTGCATGTATGTTTCCCTCTCGCCATTGTCTATGTTTTATATGTGAACAAATCAAATCTGCTGTACCCCATCGTTTCAAGTTCGCGTTGGCTCGACTCACGGTCGGCCTCGGTGTTATATCCCGTAATCAACGGGATTCTCACGACACAGTCTCCGGCACGGCCTTTTTCAGCAATGTATCGAAGATTATCAATGACACGAGTGCTATCCATCCCCGTATAACGTTCGAACACTTGTCGATTCATATCCTTAATATCGATTATGAACCCATCTATGACAGGGAGCAACATCTCGATATTCCCGATAGGGACATTTAATGACGTTTCAAGTGTCAATCGCCATTGAGGTCCGCATAGTTCACGGAACCGAATTATAAATTCGGAACGCATGCATGGTTCTCCACCCCCGAAAGTGACACCTCCACCTGTCGCGATAAAATACAGTTCGTCAATGCGGGTCTCATCATACAGGCTCTCAGGAGAATACAGCCTGGCCTTTTCAGGCCGTACAAGTGAATGCGGATTAAGACAATACTTACACCGTAACGGACACCCATGAAACGCCACAAGCGTTGTCACCCCGTTGCCATCGGTCGCAAGGCGATGACGCGCGACACCGATAACCGGCGCGTTAATCGTGATATCCGTCCCGTTATTCATCATTTCTTTTGATAGACACTGACATAATCGACCTCATATCTCAACGGGAAAGCGTCCCATTGCGGTTCGCCGCCATGGTCTCCGGCTATGGCCAGGTTCAGAAGCACGTATTGAGGTTTTCTGAACGGATTGACACCCTTTCCATCAGCCTTGCCATTGACCGTCAACTTCAAGTCAATATCGTTAATCAACTCACCGTCAAGATATATCTTTATTGAGTCCTCCGTCCAATCCATTGTCCATACATGGAACTTGTCACCCCATTCAGGGTCTTTTTCAAGAAAATGGCTGAAAGGCACCGTCCGACTGTTCCACACCGCGTTATACGGTCGGTCACTCCCCCATGCGGCATTGGCAAGGATATGCGGGACATCGTTTATGCGGTAATATTCCATGACATCGATTTCACCGCACGATGGCCACTCATATTCATTACCGAGCAACCATATCGCTGGCCATGCGCCCGATGCCGTCGGAATCTTGGCCCGCACCTCAAGACGTCCGTAGGTGAAATCCATCTTACCGCGCGTGTTTAGAGACGCCGACGTACACTCAATCCATTGACGGTCCTTGCGCCAGTCATCACTCCCTGCGACATACTGATGATTGGGCAACGACTCCTCACGCGCCTCAATCATGAGGACACCGTCACGGCACACAGCATTATCAGCCTTGTACCATTGTAACTCATGATTGCGCACAAAACCAGTCTCAAAATTCCATTTCGACGGGTCAGGCTCGCCATCACGGTCAAACTCATCGGCCCAGACGAGCGTCCAATTATTACCTCCGTCAGGCAAACCTGTAGCCATCGCCGAGAACGCTGACAACACACCTACGGCCACCACAGCCTGACAATAAAATTGTAATTTCTGGATTTTCATCGATAAAAAATTGCATCTATTATAGCATCCAAATATACAACTTTTTAGCAATTTCCGCAATTATTGAAATATTTTTAACCCGTTAAAATATCAAACCGAAACATACGACACTGACCGACGTGACTCACCTACCCCTGCAGCCCAGTATCAAAAAGCCAATCGCAACACAACCGATGAAATATAACGCTGACCATAATACCGTCTTGTTATCGTAACTTTTAAGCCATTCGTTATAATGTTTTTGCACTGTTTTTGATGGAATAAGCGCATAGATGGCTAAATACAGAATAATCCAAACAACAATACAATTAATGACGAAAACAACCTTGCTATCATCATAATATAGATAATCGCCAAAGCCGATTAAGACAATAGACCACAAGGGGAAAATAATACCGCCCCTGGGGCAAGCCCCCCATCGACTCCACGATTTTTTGAATTTCACATATAAATATGCGAGTGGATTCATAATAGTATTAGCGCAATTTGTAGACTTTAAAAAGAATGGACGAATCCCAAACTGTGATGATATTATACTCTGTCGGAATCAACAGTGAATCATTCCGCACCATTATCGGCACAGGCACATTTCGTGTCAATTTATATTCCTTACCGTCAGAAACGCGAGTCAATATCCGATACTTTACCCAAGGCCCCAACTTTACATCCTCCAACGTATAGGGTTCATCGAAACATATAACAAGGGGGATTCCATCTCCATATTTAACTGAATCAACGCAGTTTGTGAAATACGAACCGGGATTGCCCGTTAAACATAAAATTGTATCTTGCATTTCTTTTGATAAACCGGCGAACGGCACAGTCGAGCTACCGAACTCGTCAACAGCCATAGTGCATCCTGACAATGATAAAAGACTCAATAATATGTAAAACACGAGCCTACGCATACAATGTTGAACTCAAATCACTCGGTTATCTCAATGAGGTTGCCTTCAAATGCATGTACGCAACTTTCATAATACCCGTCCCCTGTTGTGCGAGGACCGCTCAAAACCTTATATCCATCCGATTCAAGCCTGCGGGTGAGTGCATCGACATTATCTCTTGAGCCGACACTGAATGCAATGTGAATGAAACCTTGCCGCATTGGCTCAAACCCGGACGAAACGACATCGGGACGTTGCATCACCTCCAATCTTGCCCCGCCTTCAAAACTAAGAATATAGGTTTTCAATCCTGTGTGCGGATTATGATACATTTCATTGGCCGAAGCATTGAAATACCGTATAAAAAATTGCTTGGCACCCTCCAAGTCCAAGACATGCATGGCGATATGGTCAAGTTTCATGTTCCAAAGTTACAAAAATCCGTGAAATCCAATGCCTCTCCCAACAAAAACACATAATATTTCCCAATTTTTCATTTTTTAGCCAAAATATTTGTCTATTACAAAAATAGTCCATACCTTTGCATCGCTTTTGAACAAAACACTTGTCCAACAAGCATCAATAGGAGATTCGCTAGCTCAGCTGGTAGAGCACAACACTTTTAATGTTGGGGTCCTGGGTTCGAGCCCCAGGCGGATCACTTAAGGGTCATCATTAGATGGCCCTTTTTCGTGTCCATAACCGCCACTGCGTCAGCGTTTAGCAATTTTGCAACACTCTGATTTGGAACGATTTAGCACTCCTGTCATTTTCGGACGGTAGCCCATTATAGCATTTGTTAGTTTCGATTTAGCACATTACCTTTGGTACAAATTTCGTGGATGTACCACAAAAATGTACCACAAATGTACCAGCATTTCCCTCCAATATCAGACACCTGTATCACCGCAGACTCCAAGATGGGTCCCGGAGGCCGTTCATTGGGTCAAATCGTTGGTTTCTACTATTTTGTGCTAAATCATTCCAAAAAATTCAGGGGTGGCAACACCGCACTCTTAGATGGCGTTAAAATGGTGTGTGGTACACCTGTGGTACATTTTACGAGCCGTGTGGTACACGCTTTTCCGTGTACCACAACCCCACCGAAAACAATGTATCACTCTTAATACCATCAGATTATGGCAGGAATACCCCAGATCAAAGTGATTTTCGACCGCCGCAAGAAGGCGTCGGCAGTCAATCCGGGCACCGTTGAAATAGAGGTGTCGTACAACCGCGAGCGCGTCCGGCTCTCCACCGGTGTCGCAGTCCTAAAACAGCAGTGGAGCGGCAGGGAGGTTGTCAACCACCCCGAGGCCGACAGGCTAAACGAGCAGATCCGACGCGTCTATGACGGTCTGCACGAGAAAATGGCGACCATCGCCTCCAAGAAGGGGGAGTATGACCTCTCCCTTCTCAAAAAGGTGAAGAAAACAAAGGTGCAAGGCTCGTCGGGCAGCTTCCTCGACTGGCTCGAAGAGCGCATCTACATGAGACCCGTGACAGAATCAACACGCCGCCAACACCTCGTCATGCTCAAATGCCTGCGCGAGTTCGGCCTTATCCGGTTCTTCTGCGACCTCACGCCGAAGAACATACGCCTGTGGGATGATTTCATACGCAAGCGCGTCACGGCCCAGTCATCTGTACACGGATACCACAAGCGGCTGAAGCCTTATATAATAGAGGCCATCCAGTTCGAGAAGTTGGAGGCAAACCCCTATGACGGCATGAGAATCTCACGCGGCAAATCGGAGGGGATAAAGTTCCTGACCGAGGAGGAGCGCGACCGGGTGGAGGCCCTGGAGCTGTACGGCATGACCGAGAAGGTGCGTGATATGTTCATCTTCTCCTGCTACACGGGACTTGCCTACTCCGACCTCGTGAAGATCAAGAAATCGGATGTGTTCATGCAGGGCGATGACTACTGCATACGCGACAAACGTCTGAAAACCGGTATGCCGTACACCATAGTGTTGCTCCCCAAGGCCATAGCCATACTGCGCAAGTATGACTACAACCTCAATCTGATGAGCAACCAGAAATGCAACGACCAGCTCAAACTGATTGCGAGCATGGCGAATCTGCACATCAACCTGACAATGCACGTCGGCCGCCACACCTTCGCGACCTGGGCCTTGACAAAAGGGGTCGGTATCGAAACCGTGAGCAAGATGCTCGCCCACTCCAACGTGACAATGACGGAGAAATACGCCCAGGTTCTCCAGACCAGCGTGATTCAGGGCTTCGGCAAACTCAAATAAACTGTTTATTCCCCTCCTGTCACACCTACCGGCAGGAGGGAGAAACAGCTTCCCTGCGCCACCCTATCCACCACCTTTGGGGACACATATTCGGACACCATTGGGGACACTTTTGGGGACATATATTATATAAATATAGATAATAATATCTCTCTCCCTCCGATACGCGCGCGAAAGAAAATTTTATTACTAAATCATCCTAAACGGCTGATGGCTATTGTGGTGATGGTGAAAATTGACTAACTTTGCATTAGAATGACAAAACAGGAACTTGTAGCGAGACTACGCGACATAGAATGGGAAGATTTCGAGGTCAAGGCCGCGAAATCTGAGCTGCCGAAGAATATCTGGGAGACCGTCAGTGCGTTTTCCAATACTTCCGGCGGTTGGATTGTGCTCGGGGTGAAACAGTCTGGAAAGTCCTTCGAGATTCAAGGAGTGGATAACAGGGAGAAACTCGAACAGGATTTTCTTGGCACATTGCGTTCCGAAAAGTTCAATACCACTATTTTCGCACACTCCACACAATACACGATTGACGGCTGCAAGCTACTTGCTTTCTACATTCCTGAAGTAGAAACAAAACCAGTGTATTTTGGCAATCCGACTAATACGTTTATCCGAATGGGTAGCGGTGACCAAAGAGCAACGGAGGGAGAAATACGTGCCATGTTCCGTAATCAGTCATTCGGCAAGAAAACGGAGGAAACGATTCCTGACTCTGGAATTGGGATGCTGAATCTCGATACCTTACACAACTATCGGTTTGCGCTTGGAGAGACAAGCAACCTTGTGGATCTGCGCGATGTAAGCGATGCCGAGTTTTGCGAACAGGTCAATATCACTAACAAAGGGCTGCTCACTTATGCCGGTCTCTTGATGTTCGGTAAGACTCCCTATGTATTGCGCTACGTTCCCACTTTCTGCGTTGACTATATCGAAATTCCTGCACCGACAATCCAACAGGCGGAAGTAAGGTACACCTACCGCATTCCGGAACAGCAGAACATCTGGGAGGCAGTGCAGATTATACTGCGTCGTTTCCGTACCCTTGTCGATGCCCCGATACATATCAAAGACGATGGGTTCGCGACAACAGACGAAAGCCAATACAAGGTTCTTCGCGAGGCATTGGCTAATATGGTGATGCACTGCGACCATTTCGACTCCCTGCGCTCATGTGTTCGTGTCTATACCGACCATATTGAGTTTATGAACGGTGGAGCCTTCCCCCTGCCCGTCAACGAAATACTCGGCAAGATATACTCCAAGCTTCGCAACCCAACCATAGCCAAACTCTTTCGTTACGTCGGAATCGCAGAAAACGCCGGATATGGAATGAACAAACTCACGAGCTGGGAATCACTGACAGGCACCAAACCAACTATCGAAAGCGACCGCACCATCGCCACAGTCACCTTCCCTCTCAAGTCCGCAATTCAAAGGATAACCGACAAGGACAACAACGATGTCGTTAAAAATGTCGTTAAAAATGTCGCTAAAAATGTCGCTAAAAATCTAACCGACCGACAACAGCAAATAATAGCCATCATTAGCGGAAATCCACAAACTACAAGAGCCGAAATAGCTAATACTATCGGTGTCGCTACCAAAACAATCGAGCGCGAACTCGCTTCTCTCTCCGAGATTGTCCGCTATGTCGGCTCCAAGAAAGGCGGTCATTGGGAAATTTTTGGTGAAAATTAATTCAACAACAAATACTATATATGATTCATTCAATGAAAAATTTATCTGAATTAGTTACTCTTGTGAAACAAGATGGCTCGCGCATACAAATTTATGCAGAAGTACAAACTAAGACAGCTTTTATTTCAGATATAGATACTCCCATAGAAATAGGCGATGTCATAGAGCGGAGTCGAGGAACAATGGTAGATCAATATATTGTAACTGACATTTTGCCTTGGAATAAAGCGTTGGATGGAGATAGTATCCTTGAACCTCAGATTGAAGTTTCTATTGCACCTCTTCGTAAATCGAATACACAAGGGAGCAATTCTCTAAATATTGGAGGTAATATTAACGCTTCCTCCGTCATCGTCAATACAGGTAATGCTGCATCTATATCAATATCGTCTGATAATAATTTCGACGATTTGATAAAAACCCTCATGTTGGCCTCCGCTCCAACAGAGATTATCAATTCAGTCAATGGCTTACGTGAAAATGTAGGCAAACCGTCATTCAAATCCAAGTACAATGATTTTATAACCTCTTTAGCTAATCATGTTACTGTATTACAAGCGGTGATGCCTTTTATCCCGTGGTTGAGTAATTTGCAATAACGAGGTTCGTAAGGCTCATTTAGTTGAATCCTTTATTAACGCATTGAGAACAATTGTAAAATATAGTTACTTATCAATTAAAACGCAAAAAATTAATGAAACAATTAATTTCATTTATTATCTGCTTATTCGCAGGAATATCAGCTGCGATGGCGGGTGACCATCCAGAAGCTCATTTCGGAGAATTTGGACTGGAACATCTCTCGACAGTGGAGGCATATCAATTGAAATATGAAGGACAGACAGTAGAATATGTCCCCTGTAACGTGGAATCTCCGTCATATGATGACATGCGGTTCATTAAAAATTGCAAGGGAGAATTCATGCACCCTTACATTATTTCTAAAGTCTCGGGGAATAATGAAACTATTAAATTCGAACTTATTTGATTCGACAAATCCAAAAAAGAAAGTAAAATTTCAATTTAAGAATCAGTACGAGTACTATAGTTATGGGAATTATACTTGGTGTAATACAAAAACATATCAGGTGCCGTTATTCCTTGTTAACAAATTTAATGAGGTTAAAAATAAAATTATAGGCAAAGTCTTTACTGATCCAGAAGTAACCTTCTCGGTTAAAGTCACAGATATGCAACTGACCACATCTAAAGAACGAAGAGAATATCCAGTCGTTTGTGTAACACTTCTTAATGAAGCTACCAATGCAGAAAAAATCGTTCCGTATGAAAATATGGCAAGGGAAGTAACAAATATTTTCTCGGAGGCAAAATCAGGAAGATATATAGCTAAATTGTCTTCAGTAGAAAAGCCGTCTAATCCTGAGATTCGTTATGGAGAAAAGAGCTTAACCTCAACTGAAGATAAAGTTTCTAAATATCTCTATGTTGACAATGTTCTTTCAATCATAATTTTCGCATCTCCCACACAGTTCAATTTTGAATTGAAGAATATATCTGATAATAGTCTTAAAGTCGTTTGGGATGAAGCTGTTATTGTAGATATTGACGGCAGTACTTCGAAAGTAATGCATAAAGGGACTAAGTATTCCGCCCGCAATGAGTCGCAACCAGCTTCGACAATCATTAAAGGTGCGATGCTTGACGACTTAGCAGCCCCAGCCGATAAGGTTCGTTACAGCGATGTCTTAAAAGAATGGATTAACGATTCTATGTTCCCATCTAAAATGGGGCAATCTGGCAAAACTCTTACTCTTATGCTTCCTATCCAAATCAAAGATGTGGTAAATGAATACATCTTCGTATTTGATTTAGAATATGTAAAAAACCATCCTGAATGGCTTGTTAACCCATAGCTGTAATTTGGTAAATGTAGCGTGGCAAATACAGTTTACACATATTTGTTTTGTAAAGAATTGCGCTAAATCTTGGGCATATCTTCATTGTCCATCCATATAGCGAGCTTCGACACTAACCAGTGTTTCGAAGCTCCTTTTTTGTTGTATCAAATATAATTTTCAGTGATTAAAAATCGGCGAGTCGCGAGCTGATTTGCCCCGAACGGAACGGATGGTAAGTTGCTTTTCAGCGGTAAAACGCAGTTTTATCCGGGGAAAAGTACAACTTGCTTGACAAATTCTACACCATAGGTTCGCCCCGGTCAGGTTCTCTCCGGCCTCGCCTTCGAGCAGCGAAATTAGCCTGCCCCGATTGCTAACACACAAATTCCGAACATAATCTTTGTATCACTATCCGGAATATCATGGTTGCCGATAATCGGATACTCGCATAATCGCGGTATATGATATTCACATTATCCGATGGCTCGTTTATCCTGCAAAACGATTATGGCATATCATTTTCAATATATAATCAGATACAGCCATAATGAGATGGAACAAGCATATTATTATCGGATTATCAGGGTGTTAAATGATAAAACAGTTGCTTGATTTCTTGCATATGTCGTTGAAAATTAGTATATTTACATACTTGGAGCGTCGCTTCAAGCAATAATCCGGCTATGTAATAATCACATTGTCGGACAGTCATAACATCATAATATCTCTGACTATGTTTCAGCTTCTATTGATGATATATCTGTTGCCCGTAGTGATAATCGCGGTATTGCTTATCCGTTTTATCCGATGGCTTCTCTCGCTTGCCCTGCGGTTCATACGTTGGGCTGTGCCTCAGATATTCCGCCTTGCCGAGTGGCTGCTTGTGCTTGGTTGGCAAGGTGGACGTTGCCTGTGGCGGTATTACCGTAGCCGGACTGCGCCATAAGCAATTTTTGACAGGAGGGAAAAAGAGAGGACACGGGTATAGACTTCTCCCTTTGGCGAGGCTCTTGCGGTCGTGTGTCATGGAAGCCGAAAACCGCCGCTTTTCCGGGGTATGTGCGCCACCTTTTCAGACACCTTCACCGACACCTTTACAGCCACTTCTTCCGCCACCTTTTCAGACACCTGTTCCGACACATTTACCGACACTGATACAGACGCATTTACATACACCCTTGTGGACACTTCTTCGGACACCTATGGGGACACTTTTGGGGACACCTTTACAGACACCTTTTCCGCCACTTTTTCGGCCTATGTGCGCCACCTTTTTCGCCACCTCCCCGGACACCTCCGGCAAGCCTCCAATTCACCCTGAATTACCCCCTCCCACGGAGGACGAACTCTCTTGGTCTTTCGGGCGTTTTCATAGGAGAAACCGCCCTTGCTCAATGTTAAATATTATTTAATTGAGCGACATTCGTAAAATAATTGTTAAATTTGAGCATTGGATTGAAGAGAGTTGATATTGGGGCAAAATCGGTGCTTGAAAAAGTACCAAAATGTGGTACAAACCGTGGTACATTGCCACTCAATCACACTCTTCAATCAGCTGTAAATCAAAACAATAGACGATGTAAAACAAAGCGCACTCGGATCACCAATCAAATAAGCCAAATTGCTAAATATCAGCGATTTGGCTTATTTCTTTTCTCAGAATTGTCTGCAAATTGTCTGCAAACCAAGGCTCAGACAAAAGTTTGGGGTCACTTTTTGCCGTTGAGACGTTTGCGCTCGGCTTCGAATGCTTCGAGGAAATGGATTTCAACTGGTGAAAGTTGGTATTGGGTGCGCTCGCGAAATTTATCGTATTCTGTGTCGGCTTTCAGCTTGGCGATCTCGGCTGATACGCTTCCGGCATGATTCAGCAATTCCTTTCCTGAAAGCTTGAGAAAATCGTCGAGCTTCTGAATCCAGTCTTTCATATACATAGGCACATGGCTCTTGGCTTGCAGTTCGGCGAAGTCAAGATAGAGGTTGACGATGCGGTTGAGCATATCGACCTCCTCTTCCGACAGATAATTCTTTGCAATCTCTGCTTCTTGCTTTGTCGGCATCGCGCCTCGCCATGATGTAAGCCCCATAAAATCATTTTCGGCATTGGCACGCTGATAGATTACCTCTGCGGCAGTATGGCCATGTGCAGCAAAGTGCATCTTGTTCTGCACCGTCTTGAAAAATCGTTGAGTGATTTCCGTACGAGGGTCATAGTCAATACTCAGGGCATAAATCTCCAGTACCTTGCGGTAAAACACCTTCTCTGAACTGCGGATGTCACGGATTCTCGCAAGCAATTCGTCGAAGTAGTTGCCCTGTCCGGCATTTTTCAACAAATCATCATTCAATGCGAACCCCTTAATCATATACTCCTTCAACACTCGGGTGGCCCATTGCCGGAACTGCACACCCCGATGGGAATTGACGCGGTAGCCGACACTGATAATCATATCGAGATTATAAAATGTAAGGTTCCTCTCGACCTTTCGTCCACCTTCGTATTGAACAGTTGCAAAAAATGCAACTGTTCGATTTTGTTCTAATTCACCACTTTCAAACACATTTTTAATATGCCTTGAAATCGTTGACTTATTGCGTTGAAACAGCTCTGCCATTTGGTCTGCGGTAAGCCACACAGTCTCATTGGCAAGCCGAACCTCAATCTTCGTCTCGCCTCCCTGCGTCTGGAATAATATTATCTGCCCGTTATCCATTTACCTATTTTTCTATGTGGATTACAGAGAATTGGTATTCAATAGGTCGCTTCCCTGAATCTATCCATTGCCACATGAAAGAGTTGTATTCTGTCAAAATCTTTTGATCTTCTTCGGACAATGTAGAATGAATTCCTAATTCGTTGCAATATAGAATAAAATCTTCCCATGAGGACCAAAATTCCGTAAAGTATTCTGAAGGGAAAACCAACTCTTCATTTGGATGGTCATGCCAAACATAATGTGATGGATGCGTTAAAAAATTCTCAGCTAAATATCTCTTATATATATTCATGGCCTCGATATTTAGAGAGCTGTATGTTTTTATTCTTTTCCCTGATTCTTTATCTGTTTTGTATTCTTTTGTTTTAGAATAGAAGAAGTAATCGGCTATATTATTAAATGAATATTTCTCGTTGATTGCCTTTGTTAGCATTTCAGCTATAATACTATCACTATCTTCCTTTGAGAAAATTGACGATAGATCATTGCTCCCATCTATATGGGTAGGTGAAAATTGAACTAAGAGGCTAAAGGAAAATGGTTCTTGTGATATAATATTCCTAATATATGCCTTCTTTGATTGCTGATCATAAGATAATTTATTTACTAAATTTGCCAAATCGTAACCTGATAGCATAATTTGACCATAGTGGATTGTTCCATAAATGACAAGATAGATAATATTTTCAATAGTTTGGTCATTTATTTTTTCTATAGATCGAGACTTATTGAGGCATTGAAGGAACAAGGCGTGAGAATATTGATTATCAATATCCTTGTCAATGAATTTTTTAATGTCGTCTCTTTCTTTTATTATTAATTCGTTAAACTGTTGGTCTGATATCTCTGAAGATTCAAGTATGCCATTGAAATATCTTTTTGTATAGTTCGGATTGGAAAAGCCCTTGGATAAATCATTGACTCTACCAGTATTGGGTAATAGTCGATTCAGTATAGTCTCCAATTCTTTCATTTTATAGTCATCGTATCCAAAATGATTCTTACAATATTCCCTAATGTCGTACATATTTTGTTGATTGAGATATTGCAAGAAATCATCGTTTCTTGACACAGCTTTACTTGTATCCCACAACTGATAGTTGGTTGTATATCTTTCTGTATAAAGCACCCTCTTGAAATCTTTAGAAAGTAATGTATAGACCTCTGGATATAGCAAATAGAGCATTTCAAGGTCTGCAAGATCCTCAATCTTGCATTCTCCCTTTAATATTTCGTACCGAGCATGGATTCCATTAATCCATCGATATATCGACCTCAAGTTGGTTAATGGATAGAATACTGGAAGTTCTCCTGATAGGAATCTTTCAGTTGCAACATATGACTCGAAACTTTTTCGATCGTTTTCATCTTCTATCCATATCAAATTATCCAGAATAACATCGTGAAGCTTTTCAGGTCTAAGTTCTGGAAGTGCAAACTCAGATTCAAAAAACTTCTCGATATATCGCTCGTTGTATGCTGGATTTGAATTTCTAAGTGCAGACTGGACATAACGCTTATCAAACGCACTCAGAAAAATAAAGTTCGAAAAGTTAGCACTACCTCGAATGATTCTAAATACCTCCTCTATCTCCGAAGCAGAAAGTCTGTCAATATCATCAAATATAATTAATACTTTAATCTTTAATTCTATCAATTTTTCAGAAATCGATTTTATCATGGAAGCCAAGTCTGTTACTTTAACCGATTTTGCCAACCATCCTAATTCTATCGCCTCGAGTACATATGCATATTCCTTTATCTGTTTTGCAATTGAGTAATTAATACTCCCAAATTTTTTTATAATCTCTTGGAAGAAAAATGTTGTGATACTTTTACCGGGATTGATACACCAAGGTGTAATGGATATTATTTCAATTTGGCTCTCTAATTGTTCTTTTACAAAGTTTAGGAATGTAGTTTTCCCATTACCCCATGCAGAAGTGATGGCAAGAGACCTTGAACAAGTTTCTGTATCTAATGACATGATTTCACGAGTCAGGTTTTTAACCAATGATTCACGAAAAAGGCAATCTTCATTTAACTTTAATTTAGGAGCATCATGTATATATGTTTTATTTTGTCCCAAAGAATCTGATTTATGCGGTTTATTGTTGTATTTAAACAATGCTATGATGGATAGTATTATAATCAGTCCAATAAAAACATCAATATAAGATACCGTAGAATTATATATAGAGTAGAAGCTAATGGTATCGTTGCAAAATCTTTCGTAACTCCACCATGAGAATAATGCCAAATCAACAATCAGCAATTTTTGTAAGAAAGGTTTATCTATGCGATGTTTTTTGAATGAGGTAAACCATATGGTGCTTAGAAAGAATAGTATGGTTATAAGGATGTCAATGCAAATCTTTATTTGAGGTTTGATGTCAAATAATGCATCCGAGAATTTGCTCATATGTTCAATCATTGATTCCGTTATTGGCAAAAAAAGCCAAACAATAATTAGGACAATACAGCAAGTTGCAATATACTTGAGCCAATTTTGCATATAACAAATGGTTATGTATTATATAATTTCTACCGTGACCTTAAGTCCGATAGTTGAGGCTATGGTGAGGATTTGTTTGCGTTTGGTGGCAGTGTCAGAGCAGGTCATCAGCAGCCAACCGTTGCCGAGTGGCTTTTGAGCTGTTTGATATTTCTTATCCAATGTGTTGCTGACAAGAGGTATTTTGTTTGCGATTATACCTATAGCGCGAACCTTATCAACACCAACTCTGAGGACAAATTTATGCAACGATTCCCATGCCGTTCTTTCCTCTATGATTGAACCATCGGGCATTGTAATACGAAGACGAGTACGAGGGTTGGTAACGACCTTTTTGCCGCCTTTTTTCTTTTCTGAATGCTCGACTTCGGGGTCTGGTTTGATTTCGACAACATCTTCCAGAGCATCAAAAAGACTGCGTTTGCGAGAGAGACTTACTTTTAGAGGTTCGCCCGGAACATAATCGACGACGAGTACGAGTTCTCGCTGAACCTGCGACAATGCCGGTTCAATCTTTTCGGTAAGAGTCGGGAGAATCTCTGTGCGAATGAGATCCTCTTCAAGTTTGGCGGCTTCTTGTTTCAACCGTTCATCAATGGGAAGGTTGAGCTTTCGCAGATTCTCCATTGTGATATATAGTTCGCTCAATGTTGCCATGGCTTTTTGTTGATGATTTGAATACCCTTTTTTATAAGTTTATCACTCCATGCTTCTTTTAGGCGCGAGGCTTCGAAGTCTATTTCAGAAGATTCCCGTATTTTTTCTGCTTCGGTCAATTCCCTAAAGTTGAGAAGAGATTTGTTGGCTTGTTTGTAGCATTCAGCGGCATTCTCAATTATTCGGTAGTCAATATAGAATGGTTTAGTGTTGCCATTTATAGCGTTAAGCAAATAGGTTAAGTCTCCACTATAGGTATCAGCGGAAAACCTACGTAAAAGTGTTTCCGCCCGCTTATCCATTGCTGGTGAAAACATCTCTATTAGACGAGAGAGTATATCTCGGCTATCGGGTTGATTATAATTGAAAGGATGCATATTCTTCGTGTGTTATGGGCGTTTCGGGATCAATAATCAGCACCTCATCATACGTTAAATCGTAGAGATGATACACTATGTGGTCAATCTCCTGTATTATTGATAATGAATCTATGCCAAGAGGATTATTACCCATCAATGAGTCTAATCTTGATGCTAAATATTGTTGAATATTTATAGGGGCAACTACAATTGGTATCTGTTGTAAAGGTTCTTTGTCTAACTGGAAATTAAGCCCCTGCATCTTGCCTCGATTTCTAAGCCAGAACTCAATGAGTTTTGAATTAAGCAACGCACCTAGGAATTTAATGTTGACACGTTGAGTCTTGATGACATTTATTGCCATCATTACATATGCTACGTCCTCTGTGTATGTAAAACAAGGAGTTGCACATTTTCTGGGAACAAGTAGTTTTGCCCCATTTTCAAAAATACTTTGCTCTCTTGGCCAGTGTAATTGATAATAAGCAATCCTGCCATTAGCAGTCTCTCTGCGTTCATCCATTATTGGACGAAATTTATCTAAATGGTTGACAAAGGTCGGTATTAATGTCGGGTCAGGCGCATTATGCTTTGTGAGATATATTATATCATAAGACGAGCTTCCCAAAGAATACTTATATAAATCTGTGGGTTCATATATCGGTTTTATAAATGTCCTTTCATGCTCAGATAGAGTAGAAAAAAAGTCCTTAGGTATAATGAATACAGGATTGCCCGTTTTGATATTGAATTTGGAAATATCCTCGCGACTAATACGCTTGATATTTCTTTTATTAACCATATCGGGATTTGGCACAATTCCTTGGGTTACTTCTGAATCGTTAAGAGTTATGATGTCAGAATGTCGACGGATTTTTGAAAGCAGAATATCGTTCGCTGAAAACGTAAGATAACGATTTAGCATATCCCTACGAGTAATCTGTGGAGATAGATATTCAGAAGTGGATGTGACCTTCTTCTCAAGGAGTTTAGTTACATCAGATAACGTCGTTCCTAAAAGATTTCTCAAATCGAATGAATAGTCATCAGATATTGAGTCTTTTTGAAACTGCATTATCATAGTTTGAATATCAGCAGTATCAAATATTTTGTAATCATGAAAATCACAAAGTTGCAAGATGCGAGTATCCGTAATAATCTTATTGCGGAGTTTCTTAGCACCAGTACTTGTAACCCAGTTATTAGTGGCTATAAAGCACAAATTACCTCCCGGCTTAAGCATATCAATACCTTGGCAAGCGAACATATACCAAATGTTCATTTTTCCAAGATAGTAAGGATCATCTTTCACTTCTTCGAAAATCTTTTTTGGAGCTTTCCCTTCAGTAAGGTAAGGTGGATTGCCAATAATAATGTCAAAACCTCCATTGGTGAACACATCGACAAACCATGTGTGCCACAAGAAGAATTTGTCATTTGCGGATAAGTCGCTAATGTCTGTCATAAATTCTTCGCTTTGAGTTATTTCATGGATTTGCCGACGAACATTATTAACGATGTCATTGAAAATCGTGTTCCTCTCTCCATGATCCGATTCGTTATAGAATCTCTCAAGACTTGATATCAACGATTTCGCCTCTTCGTTCTGAAATCCAAGACCTCCCGGTTCACCTATATTAATTTCGGTGAGCCGCGATAAGTTCGTGCCTCTATATGTCTCAAGCAATGAGTTCCCTTGCATAATCTTGAAGTGCAGGTTTGGAAGGGGGATTGGCTCTTTTTCTTCAACAATCATAGCAAGCCAAAAGCGGAGACGTGCTATATCCACAGCCCCTTTTTCAATGTCGACGCCATAAATATTCTGCTCCATTATATGACGCTTGATTGTACCTAACTGGGTCGTACTTATTCCTAAAGCAATGTACAACTTAGCCAGCAAATTCACCAAACCCATTGGAAATGCGCCCGAACCAATAGCAGGATCGCATATTTTAACCGATTTTAGTTTGTCACGAAGATATATTCTTTGGTTGTCAGATAATCCCTCTCGATCAAGTTTTTCAACAAATGAGCGAATCAGTTGATTGCCGGCCACTGTGAATTTATCGTCTTGAAGATATGCAATGATTGACTCTCGGCACATATAATCTACAATCTCTTTGGGAGTGTAGAATGCGCCTTTATCTTTGTTATCTTCAAGCAGATTTTCAAAGATACGCCCAAGCATTTCGGGATCAATACCTACCTCGGCATCCTCTTGGTCATTTTCATCAATAGTGAAATTATAGCTATCAAGGAAGTTGAATAGACTTTCAAAGTAAACGGCAGGGAAGACGCAACGTTTCGGGTCAAACTCATCCTGACTGAACAGGCCACCATTAAGGAATGGAATCTTCTCCCATCCGGGCAGGATAGTAATATCTTTATGCGCAAGAGAGGCTTCTTGTACACGTTGCTCCGGCTTGGTATTCAATACATAGAAGAAGAGGAGTTCAAGGACATTGTCAAGAAACGTATCTTTATAATCACCTGCCCTATCAAAAAGATGCTGCATATAGCGAGAATCTGGATTGTCGTAAGAGTCATATAGCCAGCCTTTGCGCTGAAGGAAGTAAAGGAACACGATACGCCCAAACATCTTTTTGATGTAGTCGCGCACATCCTTGGCATTGTCGTTAAATGTAGTTGCATACTGACCGCTATTATCTTTTTGAAGCCAGTTCCACCGACTGATAATTGTATTCAGTTTCTTTTCATCGGAGTACTTTTCACCAGTAATAAACTCTACAAAAGCGGCATAATAGGCTCGGTAGAGGTCAAAAAACTCATCGCTGAGTGCTTGAACGGAGAACGCATCCTCAAAATCTTTATCGCGCTTAGGGCTACCAGCAAGAATGTTGAAACGTTCTGCTGCAGTCCGAGCGCGGAAATCACGTCCGAATACGTAAGTATATCGTTTAGCCGACGTTGTATTCGCCTGCGAATCTATCTTATGCGCATAAGAGAACCGCCACGCCCGGTCTGTTGGGTCTTCGTAATGGAATACAATAAGTATATGATTGTAATATCCTACAACCGAGCGTATAAGTTGTTGAATATTCACGCGTGCACGCTCAACGTTTACGCTATTTTCAATAGTAACATCAAATAACGCTATGTTCTGTGAGCTATAATTTTGTTCAGTTATGTCGGCAACATATATAAGCTTTTTGATTCCGGCCTTAGCTGCTTTTTCTGCATATTCTGGACGAGTAGCAATATCGGTATTAATATAATCAATTTCATCTCCCATTATGGGGATGATTACCTCTTCAATAAAGGTGGCGATACCGGGGTAATCACTATGGAATATTTGCTGGAGCTTATCTTTGAGTGTCATAATCAGATAATTTCAAAAATTGCAGTACAAGCCTCACCGCGCTTTTGCTGGGCGCGTTCAGCAATAATAGAGAATGATACTTGGAGCATGGAGTCAAGGTCGAACTCCAATCCAAACAGGCTTGGCTGGTCAAATTTCATGACTTGTTTAATCACAGTAGAATTTTTGGCCTTAACAGCATCTTCAACTTTCTTTAGCAACCTGCGCGACTCAATGGAAAGATTTCCATTGGAGCGCAGATTGGATATAATTCCTTGTGCTTTTCTAATGTTGCCTCTTGAATCGGATGCAGTATTGAAGTGGGCAATATGAGCATTGTACGTGTGAAATGCGGTCTGTACTAATTTAGAGTCACTGAACGTAGTTTCTGTAAACACTACATTCGGGTCGCACTTTAGTTTCTCCATTGTCGTAAGAGAGGAAATTATCCGAGGTTTCTGTTCGGTCTCTCCAATAGGTACTTCAACCGAGATAAAACTGCCTGAATTATCCGTAAACACGAAAATAGAGTCGTCATTGTGTGCAATTGATATGCGACCTCCGAGATTATCTGGAGAAAGCGACGCGATGTGGGAGTATCGTTTCGGATTCGTGTCACGATATTCTTTGAGTTCTTTAATGAATGGTCCAAAAGGAGACTCTTCACCATCGGTGAATTTCTGCAAATCGTGTTCGCTGAGTTCTTCACGCTCCGAGAAAACCTTGTTGTCCTCACCAAACATTTCATGGAATGATTGTAGCTTGGCATACGCCTTTTCAATCAGTCGTATTTGGCTATTACCTTCAGCTGATGGAAAGAAATTGAAAACATGGACAAACTCTTCGGTTGATCCTATTCGATTAACTCGACCAATGCGTTGCATAAGACGAGTAGCGTTCCAAGGAGCGTCATAATTGAGAATTACATTGGAGCGATGTAGGTTTACTCCTTCGGCAAGAACTTCGGTCGTGACTATGACATCGTAGTCGTCGAGGCGATTTTCTGGATTACAATTGGCATCGAAATTTGTTTCAATAGTTTCCTGCATTTCAGTACGGTTCTTTGCTGTAATGCTAAGCACCTTATGCCCTTTTGCCTTTAATGCTCGTTCCAATGATTTGAGAGTGTCAATCGCTTCGGTAAAGATAACCAAACGCGGTTTGTTATGTCCAGACGGATTGTTAATCTCAGGATTGAATAGCTCTGGATTAATGGCTTCTTTGAAGCGGTCGAATTTTGGGTCATAGGTGTTTGCTCTCCAACGGTCAAGGAGATTTTCAATAAGCCGTTTATCATTGAGCAAATCATCAAGATAAGACTCATGGAAGTCGGATGCGGAGAATCGACGATTATTACCGCCTTTCTTGTCGATTAGAAACTCAACTGTATTGCGAAATTTGGCGAAATCGCCATGAGATTCAAGATGTATCTTATTTACATCTATATCCGGACAGATAAATACACAGTCATGCTGCAACATGTCAATCATGACATTGTTGTAACGTCGCAGATTCTCCAATGTAGTCTTGAACGCAGCCATGCTGCTCTCAAGACGTTTGACGAGTAGTATCTGCATTATTCGCTTAAGGCGGCGTGTAATACTTTCAACAGTAAGGTTTCGTTTCTCATACAATCGGGTATGTTCCACATTGCGAAATTGAGTAATTGCCGCATAACGATAGAAACCGATATGGATGCCGGGATTAAACCCTACGCCTGGAGGAGGAGGGCAAATTGCATCGGTTGTGTCTAAGAACAACCGGCTCAATTCCTCATCCATTTGGTATTCGAGCTTATGTGGACCTTGTACGGTGGGAAATTTAAGGAGTTCAGCATCGGCTCCATACATCTTACGAATATCAGTGCGCGTACGACGTACAAGAATATCGTTAAGTACGGATTTCCTTACATTCTCTGACACCTCGGCAATGATTTGTTTAGCCTCAGCGCGTCCCTCGTCTGTATCTTGTGGGATACTACGGGCTTCTTTGAAACGAGACTCCATAACATTAAAGAAGGTGTCGAGTTTGCCGCCTTCCACTCCAGGTAGATTGGAGTTGTTAGGGTCGCGCTGAAATAGCTTGACTTGGTTATAAATATCTTTTGGCGAATTGTTTTGAGGTGTGGCAGATAACAGTGCAATATATGGTGTGGGATTTATGAACCCGATTAGATCATTGACGGCATTATATTTTTGAGTTGAAGAATTGCGGAAATTATGACTTTCGTCAATTACAATCAGTCCATAATTATCTGCTTTTATCGCATCAATATCGTCAGCTTCGTCAATATCATAATCTTCATCGGCAGCGTCAAGCAACTTGCCAATGCTACCAGTTGTGACATATTCAATTGAGAGGCCGATATTGTTATGTGTGTTTTCGTCAAATTTAGCGATGGTTTTTATCCACGCTGACTTAATTGATGGAGGCGTAATAATCAAAACCTTTGGTTCTCGACCAAGAGTTTCTGTATGTTCAAGGAAATGACGAATGAGTAGAATTCCGACAACGGTTTTTCCAAGACCTACGACGTCTCCTAACAGGAAACCGCCAAAACGTTTCATAACCGAGAAACACTGCTTAACGGCATCCAATTGGTATTCAAGTGGATTAAAAGAGGGGGGCAAATACGATTTAAGAACTTCTGTTGTATTAGCATCAACCATATCTCCAAATTGAAGTTGAAGATACTTGATATAAACCTCGTAAGGAGTTAATGGCTTGTGATCCTCATTTTCTTCCTCTATCCTCTTGCCTAACGGCGAGGGCTTGAGGATATTCTTAATGAATTTACCCGACCATAATTCGCTATGTTGCCATAATTCTTCAAGCCATGCTTTATGTGACTTGGATGTTGAATATTCTGTAAATGGGGCAGCAACGCAATTGCCGTTTTCTTCGAGATAATTTAGTTCGGCGTTGCCCTGAAGTCCTTTCAGTGTGAAATTTGAACTACCTACTATACCGGTGGCAAGCGTGTGATTGTTCCCAAGGAAAATATAGCATTTGGCATGGAGGAATTCTTTATGTTCACCCTGACCATACACACGAATCTCAAACTTTCCATCCGGATTCTCTTCTGTCAAGGCATTATCAATAATCAGCTTACCAATAGGTTTATACTCATCGGTAAGAGATTCGACATCTCTCTGAATATAGAAATCAGGGAATTGATGCGCCTCACGGGAGGCTTGGTAATATTGCAATTGTGGCTCCTGACCTATCAGTAAGTCAAGTTTGCCGCCGCGCGCGAAGAAGTCGTTGAGTTCTTCATAGACTAAAGCAGTGCCGGGTAAGTCCCAATAACCTGTTGCAATCATAATATGATTACAATCCGGTCGTGAGACCAACTCTTTAATATATTTGACGAGCTTAAACTGCTCGGAATTATCAATTAGGGCATTTGCCATATCTATGAAAAACAAAAAACTCCGTCGGCAGTAATCTGAGGGCTGACCGAGCCTTGAAACGACTGCTTGGGAGTTTCAGAATTTGATTGGTTGTTGGCTTCATCAGCCATTTGTATTTAACCTTGTGGCCATTTTCAGATGTTTATAATTTCTCCAATTACAAAGTTACAAAATTTCTGTGAAAGTTTGGCTATCAGGTATAAATAAATTTTAACGTCTGCCTGATATACTGCGTTTGGGCTGAGAGGGTTTCATCATTCGGTGGGCCTGCATCATGCAGCGATAGGCGAAGCGGCGGTCGTCTTCGTCGTCTTTGCGACCCCATGGGAGCGATGTGTCGCTGCCACCACCTCCGCATGACCTGGCGAATTGGGTTGCGCCATCGACATACCCTAGGAACAGATACATCGCACACTTCAGAATCTCGTTGGGCTGCTCTGCAATTGCCGTCAGGAATTCTTCGTCTAAATTGGCTTTCTGTTCCGGGGACATCGCTGCGAGCAGATCTCGCACATCAACCATAAGTCTGCCGAACACGGCATCTGTCAGCCTCATGCGTAACTGTTCCTGATTTTTGTCCATGAACTCCAGATAATCTTTTTGCGCATTGTCGCGTTTTTCTTTGATAATATGCAACTCATCCTGAAGGTTGGCGAATTGCCGGTCGGCATCCTTGAGTTTGAGGCGTTTGTCGGCAAGTTTCTGTCCAGTAAATTCGAGGTGAGCTTCGAGGGAGGCGATGCGGCAACGCAATTCGGAAACATCGCCGGTACCATTTTTGATGTCCGCCATCAATTGAGCTATCTCGTCGTTTAGTTCCATCTCCTGTCTTTCAAGATTTGCAATCATGGTCGATAGGCCTTTGACACGCGTTTCCGCTTTCTTGATTTGCTCTTCAAGTTTAACCAGTCGCTTCTGCTTGTCGCCAATCTGCGATTCGAGCATGGAATTCTTGTGGTGAAGCTCGCGGTTGTATTCATCGGTCGAACGGTGCCGCGCACCGCTTTCGCGTATGTCTTCGCCTCGGTCAAGCCCGTATTTGCGGCTGACTTCGGCAAAGCGCGTGTGAAGATCTCTCATGCGTTGACGAGCCTCGTTTTTGTTCTTGCCGCCGATTACCTCTTTGGCGCAAAGTCGCCCATCCGTGGTCATCGGCACGAACACGCAATGAGCGTGAGGATTCATTTCGTCGAGATGTACGATGAACGAGGCGATGTTATCCTCTCCGAATTCACGGCATACAAAGCCATATACGTCCTTTGCCCATTGCTCTATTCCGGGTTGCCGTATCAGATGGCTATTTGCTTCCGAGTGTTCATTCAAAGTCTGGTCACCGAAAGCCAGCTGACGCATACGCTCACGATTGCCGCCGAATACGATTGAAACCGCCCGGTTGGATATGGCAGTTATCCTCGCGTTGGGATTAGCCTTGGATGCAATGATTGCATCGACCTTTTCGCCGATGCGCCGGGTCTTGTTAACGGCTGTGATTATTCCGCCGCGCCCGATTTGAAAATTCAGACCGGTGCGTGAGCGGTCATAGTTGTGGTCGGGGTCTTTGGCCTTCCGCTCGAAAAGCTCATCTCCCCAGTTGCGCTGATGCTCGTCGCTAACCGCGGCAGATACTGACTTGACGGCCTTGATGTCCATCATCTGTTTCTTGTCAGACATGTTGATATTGGTGTTATTGGTTATGAGATTGTGTGAAAATGGTTGTTGAAATAAAATGTAAATCCAGACTTAGTGCTTGCACGTTACATCACTTTCCGCATGAAAGCCGCCAACCTTCGAATGAAGGTATATTAGGCTCCACCTTGCAGGATTATATTGCAAGCAATCTTACAAAAGGTCTCCGCATTGGAATTTTGCCTTAATATGGCAGAATCTCATACTGCCTTACTCTGGGATACATTCAAGCTAAAACCGACTGAAATTTGATGAAATGATGAATTGAAACGTAATTAACTGAACTATAAAGGCATATCGCTCATCAATTGTGATTATTGAATGATAGGGAAAGAAAAAGGTTTACAGGTTCGGATGACGATGAAGTCAATCTTCATTTGATGAATGCACCTATCATCGTAATCATCTGATTTTCTTCCCTTTCATTTTCTCTTTCATCAATTCATCAAAATAATGGCAGCGAGTGGATAAATTTTTTGGTAACTGTATAGAATCTGCCTACAGCAGCCTGAGATTGATATTTCAGACTGGAAATCCCCAATACATATTTTTGATATGAAAGCGAGTTGGATACCGGTTTGAGGTGCCAGCACATCTGCAATAGTCGCCTGACATCGCTTGGCTCGGCATGAACGCTGCGATAGTTCAATAGAGGTATCAGGTCGCCTATGACAAATGAGACCGAATCGGTATCCGTGCTATCCATGATGTCAATAAGAAGTTCCACTACCTCGAACTCGATTTTTGAGCGGTTCGACATAACAATCTTGCCGAGGGCTGCCGTGCGAAGTCTTTCCGGATTGAACCACATCCTGTTTTCACACTCCACCGAAAGATGTCTGTGCATAAGGTGGTGGAGAAATGCCGGAATCTGCGCCACAAGTCTTTCCATATAGCACGGGTCGTCTGATTTGAGTGTATTGACCTTCCGCACCCAGTAGCGCACTTCCTCGCGGTCGATTATAAGTGGAAAGTTTTCATTATTGGAGCATAGCACGAACTTCCCAAAGAAGTCAATCTCGTTGCGGTCCTTGCCTTTTGACTCCATCTTATACGTCCTCGCGGTACTTAGGTTCTTCAGCCGCTCTGAATCGTCACGGCGAGACAGCAACACCTCGTCAACCATGATGAGCAACTTACCTGCCCAATCAGAATTGAACTTGCTGCGGAAATCCTCGTTGGTGTTGAATGTAGCGTTATCCTGGAATATAGCCTTGAGAAAATTGAGGAAAGTTGTCTTGCCGGTGTTTCGCTGTTCCGACACCAGAATGAGAATCGGCAGCTTCTGAACCGGCATCTGATACAGCAACTGGATATAGTCAAGCCCATACTCGTAATGTTCCTCGAAGATGTGGCGAAGCAGCCCCTCTATTGCCTCCCAACTGCCTGGAGCCAGTGTGTGGGTCAACGGCTGATAGACATTATAGGCGTTGCCGATTACCTTTTTATAACCGGTGTGGCTCGGCACGGTGCAGAAGCAGTCGTATTTGGGAATCTCGCTAAGATAGTCTTTCCCGTAATCTGCCCTGATAGTAGATGCTTTCCAATAGACGAGACACTTACACGTGCTGCCATTCGCCTGAGGCCGCATGATCTCGCGGTAATATTCCGTACCCACCCGGATGTAGGGGCAATCGGCGACATCATTCCTGGATGGAATCTGATGATTCTCGACTTCAGGATTCATATAACACCCTTTATCATGCGTTCTACATCCGACAGGCGGTATCTGACCTTGTTGCCGATCTTGATTTTCTCCAGATACTTGTCTTTATCCCATCGCCAAAGTGTCGATAAAGTGACATTAAGCATCTTGGCGGCTTCCGATGCCGAAATATAGGTTTCCTCTTTGGGGGCAATTGCCTCCATTTGTTCCTGGTTCCATGCTTTGAAAGCCTCACGGAGATCATCAATATTCATGATGACCATCGTAGTTTGTTTTGAACTTGAATTTTGGTCGTTGTAGAACATTAAAACTTTAAACGGTTTTTATTTTATCAGCGCAAAATGATTGCGTAATTGTTTGATTCTTTTCGCAAAGTTACAATGTCTAAATCGGTTTGTCAATAGTTCCACAATGCTTTTAAGTATCTATAATAAAGGAGATTATATTTATATATAAATCAAAAGACCATATTGGTTTTACAAATATTCACATCGCGTTTCCGTTAAATGGAACTTCATGGAACAAATAGAATATGTTTACAATAAACCGGCAGCAAATGGGGTTTCATTCCAGACATTAATTTTATCATTCGTTAGGAAATGCTCCCGGATTTATAAATGTTGAATTAAGACTATTTAACCACTATCTTTATGCAAATTCGTTAATGCAGCCTCCTGTTCTTTGCGATGACAAAAGAAATCCGACAACGCGAGCTATCGAATTGCCGGATTAAATATGGAGTATTGTAGGATTTTCTGCTATTGCTGGTCGATTACCTCCCAATGGCCGCCTTTATCTGGACCGACACGACGGATTCTACCATTTGATATCAAGGATTCCAATCTACGCTTGACACTACTTTCATGTATTCCTAACGCCAATGCTATTTCAGTTCTACTGATTGATGGATTATCTCTCATCAATTCAAGTATTTTTGTTTTCTGGTCGGTTTTCTGGTCGGTTTTCTGGTCGGTTTCTGGTCGGTTTGTATCGGTGCTCTCATTCGAGATATTACCAATGAAAAAGTTTATATTCCATAGGGTTATGAAGAATGAAGCGTGGTCAGAACGAAACTTGGGGCGCAGACCATTAGTAAATTCATCGAATGCCGCATAGTCACGCATAATCTTTTTGAAACCACTGCCGCGGCGTTCCATGTATTCAAGGCGGTTGAAGATATCGGCAAGGATAGGATTGCGCCTCCGAGAAGGCACCTCCATTATATCATGTTCCTGCACCGGCTTGCCGTCGAACATTCCACCGGGAGAATACACCTCAATGCGGTCATCGAATATGTCAACATGGACTTCGCTTCCGAGTTCGGTGTAATCCCTATGAATAAGCGAGTTGACTAATGTTTCCTGCAAAGATCGTTCTGGATAGTCCGGAAACTCCTGGCGGTACGTTGGCATCTTCTTCCATGCCTTGCGCGTATGTTTGGCAATGAAGCCTAATGTGTCTTGAAGCTGGCTGATAAGGCTTCCTGAAAATTCGGCATCATCAATTGCATCGATAAGACCTCCGGCCTTATCCAGTCCAGACCAGCGTGTGCAGAACACTCTCGAATGCCTGACAGGACTTTCATCAGCCAATAACGCACCAGCATTTGTCAGCTTACCGGCACTGTCAACAAGTCCCCATGACTCAAAATCGGAGGGAAGAAAATCTTTGTGGACCCGATAATTATAAACAGAACGGAGCTTTGTAAACGCCATCTTGTCAAAGTCAAAGTCGGACGGAAGACTGTCGTATGTGTGGCCGCTCCCTTTGAGCATCAATTGAAAAAGATGGTTGTTTGTGGCCGGAATACTCTCATTACCCAAACGTATATAAGCTATCCTGTTACCGTCACCAATATAGTAATACGGCGTCTGCTTTCCGGATTTAACCTCAAGCAAAACCAATCTCTTACCGTCAACCTCGTCAAATTTCAGAGTTACGTCCGGCACCGGATCCATACGTTGCCTTATCGCCTGACTAATTTTCTCGGAATCACCTTTGGCATCTGCAAGTCCAACAATCTCATCGTTATCGGCTACACCAAATATAAGTGTGCCGCCCTCGCCATTTGCAAAAGCGGAAATGCTCTTGAGCCAGCTACGCGGTTTCTTTTCCTCAAGAGCTTCCTTCTTGTCATAGGCGGTGCATTCGCCTATCAGTTTCGTTATATCGTTCATTTACAGATGCAAAGTTAATACAAATATTAATACCCCATGACATTGACAAGCTCACGCTTCATATCCTCGTCTATCTCACGGTATCTTGCGAAAGCCTTGCTGCCTACGGAGTGGCCACTTAATGCGCCAACAAGGTTCTGGTCTTTCACCTTCTTGTAGAGGTTGCCTACGAAAGTTCGCCGTGCCATGTGGCTGGTTGCAATGGTGTTGATAGGTACCTGTTCTTCAACGCCGGTTGTCGGATTGAGGCGTGTTACAAGACGTGTTATTCCTGCCGCTTCAAAGATTTCTTTGATTGCCTCATTATATTTCTGCTGGGATATAAACGGCAACAACCGACCATCCTTGACTTCTTCATGGTGTTTGTCAATTATGAACTGCGCCCTGTCCGAGAGCGGTACGCGAATTGTTTCCGGGCGTTCCTCGGCGGTCTTAGAAGCGATGTATTCCACGCCACCATTGATTACATTGGCAGGAGTCATCTTCATCATATCACCCACGCGGCATCCGATACAGCATTGGAAAATGAATATATCTCTCTGCGTGTCAAGATGCTTATTGTATGAAAAGTCGAAATCGGCGAGCTGCAATACCTCCTCATCCTTAATATAGATAGGTGTGCCGTATTTCTCATAGACGGAACTAACATACTTTGCAAAAGGATTATTCATGGTGATTCCTTGAGCATGGCACCAATGAAACAGAGCCTTGAAGCGTTTCGTAAAAGTCACCATATAGTTGTCGCCTCTCGGTTTTGGCCTCTTGACCTTGTGTGTCTTGTGGGTAATGGAAGGGAAAGACCTGTAGATGTTAGGATACTGGTTATACAGTTCTGGCTCAGCCCGAAGAAAAGCCTCGAAAGCATAGACGTCTTCAGTCGTGCAGGTGTCGAAAGAGAACTTGTAAGATTTCTTGTCTGTCAGACGCTGATACAATTCGAAACGATGCAATGCGCGCTGAAGGACATGGTAATGCCGCTCCCGCGGTTCCGACAACTGTTTCTGCTTGAGAAACTCATCTATAATATCATCGAATGACAACTTCTTCGTCTTTACCTCTTGCGGTGCATACTTTTCGGGATTGCGCCACCGGTCAATCTCTTTAACGATAAAATCCTTAGTGAGTTCTTTTATCGGATGTGTCTCGCTCAATCCGATTAGAAATCTCTCCAAAGATACAAGCCTGTCTTCCGTATCACGCAGTTCAGCCAACTCATGCTGATTGGCACGAGGTTTTATAAATGAGCCATCCTTGAATCGTGATGCAAGGACAAAAATACCGGACTTGATACGGATTTTGTCATTTTTCGATAGGCTAAGTCTAAGCATTATTTCAGACTTGCCATTGTCGTTAACCTTTGCCGAGAGGCTTCTTTGGATTGTTGCCATGGGAGAGAAATATTAATGTTTAGGTAATACAATACAAAGGTAATACTTTTTGTCCTCTGACGCAAATTTTTGTCCTCCTTTTGTCCTCCCAATTGAAATCTAACGAAAATAGGATGAAATACGGTTTACAATCTATTAAAATAAATCCGCAACAAAACAGCATATTATCAGTGGTTTGCATATTAAATCCGTTTCAAATTAAATTCTACCATATTTCAAATCGCTGCTCCCAGGCGGATCACAATAAGATTTATCAAATCGAAGAAAACCTCTGAAAATCAACGATTTTCGGAGGTTTTGCTTTTTACCTCCTACCCCAAATCGGCGCAATATATTGCAATATCCGGTGTGCAAGAAGGAAGCAGGATTTTTTGTAATCAATTTGCTCCCTGCAATGTAGACATTTCGCTATTTTTCAATGATTTGCGTTGATTGCAACACCTTCTATGCTGCTCCCTTTTGGGAGCAAGATAGGGAGCCGGATATGGGCGATGTGGTACATTTTTTAAGTTGTACCACAATTGTCGGTCGGCTTGTACCACACCTCTTATAGTGCCTTATGACGCATTATTCATGATAATCCATGCTTGAATATCCTGTTCTTGGCAAGCCATTCGAGCAGTTCAACCGAGGTACCGTCGGGTAGCTTGTAGTCGCAGATAACAATGTCGCGGTAGGCGGATTTCTCCAGCATCGACTTGGCTCCCTTTAGGCTCATCGCTGTCACAATATCCAAACCGAAACACGCCAACTTACGGCTCAATTCCTCACAGTCCGCCGGACTATCATCTATAATCAGTATCCTATACATAAGTATATGGGGGGTAAGAATTATTGGCTTTCGTAAGCAAGTCGGCCATAATCCGTGGGTCAGAAGATAACGCATCAATAATTAAAATCTCATTCACTGCAATGTGGTTAATAATGAATTTTATTGTGTAATAAGTTGATTTAGTAAAGCTTATATAGCGACCACAGCCTTTGCTGTTCATCATTGCCTGCACCTGTTCCCTTATATCGATTTTCTTTATGGTTAAAGCGGTATGTTATTGTCAGTTTAATTTGGCGGGTATTGTCTTTTGTAGCTCTGTATTGCACAGTTTGACGGTCATAGAACCATGAGGCATCTCGCATGGTATGAAAAAGGTCTTTTCCTTCAAGCAAAATATTCCATTTTCCACCGGCAAATTCTTTGTTAAGGCTCACATTCATAAACCATGATGACTTCATGTGCCTGTTCTGGAAATTGCCTTTAGAAGAATAATTACTGTCAATACGTATTAGAAATCCAGCCGGTAGTTGCAAGGCATTAACCATATTGAAATAAAGAATGGTTCCATTCATGTTTTTGGGTCTATGTTCCAGTTCAATATCCAACCATTGCGTGATGCCCGTAACCGATAATGATGGCTGCCATATTCCAAAAGTTGGTGAATATGAGACCGATGCCGTCATCTCATTCCTTGATTTCACGTTGGCGAATCTATTTATCGAGATACTGGGATTTGAATCCAACTGATTTGTCGCGAAAAAGATGTCATCCTTATAGTGATTGTATCCAATCTGGATATTGAGACTTTTCCATAAAAGACCTCCGTTAATAGAATTGATGTAGGTGGGCTGTAGGTTCGGAGTCCCGGCAAGATATGTCAGACGGTTACCATAACGCACAGCACTACTGAGCATCTCGTATGCCGGTCGGACTGTACGGATATTATATGCCAGCGAAAGATTTGTAGCCACTACATTAAGATTTAGTGTCAATGACGGAAATAGATTGTCATACATCTTGCTTTTGTCCTTCTGAATTGTTCCATTCTCATAGAAATCATACGTCACATGCTCGTATCTGAGACCTATATTGGTGTTGATTGGTCCGATTGAGGCATTATAACCCAGAAATACAGCAGCATTGCGGTCAAATATCTTGTCATTGCTTTGGCTTATAAGTTCTCCGAATCCACTTGAATAAGATTTACGCTTTGTGTCGGTGTACTCTGTTCCAAGCGATAAACCGCCTTTCCATATAGGATAGGATAAAAGAAGTTTCCCGGCAAAAAGAGTGTTGTGATAATTATCAGTTGTGGAACATTCATAATCCTCAAAGTTTTCGCTTATATCAGCTACCTGCGCTTTTCCTCGCCCGTTGCCTATCACTGCATCGGCATTAAAGTCTATTTCAAGGTTGGAAAGTTTACCCTGATAATAAATGTTTACATGATGCGAGACGGACTTGTCATGTAAATTTTCCGTAGTGTTCCACTTGTCATATAATACGTTGTCAGCATAGACATCCGTTAGATTGTGATTTTCAGATGTCCTGCGTGGCATCGAAAGAAGTTCATACATGGCTCCGACTGAATGATTATGGGTGAAATCATAATTAAATCCGCCTTTTGCAAAATAAGACCGCAACAATCCCCGGTCCTCGGATTTGACATCCTGATACCATTCTTTCTCAGCCAAAGTCGTAATGTCAGTACTTCCATCCTGCCATTGGTGCATGAGGTCGTAACGGAACGAGCCGAACACATTAAACCTTCCCTGCCGATAGTCAAGATTTAATTGTTGACCAGTATTGAACTTCTTGGCGTAGTCAATGCCGGAATTGATTTCAACCCCGAAACCATTGTCTTCATTATTTTTGGTTATAATTTTCAGCACAGCTCCGATTTCGGCGTCATACTCCGGTCCCGGAGTTGTAAGCAACTGGATGTTTCTGATGTCTTCTGAGCGTAATCGTTTCAGTTCAGACATATCGCGAACAAGGCGATTATTTACATATATTGACGGGGCTCCCTTGCCAATCACTTCAAAGCTGCCGTCGATTTTCCTTTTCACTCCTGCAAGCAATGGTATTATATCCTCGGCACTACCTGCTTTACTTAGAGCACTTCCTTCCACCTCTGTTGATATTCCACCGGCAACGGCTTTTAGTGCAGGCCGATGTCCTGCAACTACGACTTCTCCAAGCACGTATTCATCTGGAATCATGACAATTTTGCCGAGATTGCAGGGAGCGGAACTGACAGAAAAAGTCTTGTACCCCATATATGATACATTGACAATATACCTGTCATTACTGGGTAACTGAATATTGAAAATTCCAAGACTGTCTGTCATGCCCCCGGTTATGAAGGTAGAGTCGGAGTCACACGATACATTTACGGTGGCGAACTCCAACGGGACCTGGTTCTCATCGACTACCATGCCTCGGAATGATTGTGCGGCACATAATGCAGTAGTCAACATCAGTGCCAGAATAAAGATAAAATTCTTCATATATTTTTGTGTTTAAGTTTTTGCATTATAGACCAAATGGTCTAATAAGGTCGAAAAAAGTGACTGATACGATAACGAATCAGCCAAGAAAAAAGCTTATTATTTTCTTATAATCTCATAAAGATTATGCCAGGATACAGTTAGCTGTTCTATCGTATTTATATTAGCAACGCTTTTCAGTTGTTTTGCCGAAATTCCTTCTTGTATTGTAATAAATAGTGAAGCAAGTTCAGCATTGTCGATTGAAATTCGGATTTCGCCACTGTCGCGTCCCGATTCAAGTATTTTTTCCCATGCTGAAAGTTGCTTTTTTTCTTGTTCCTTAACCAGAAGTGCGATTTCCGGGATTCGAACCGATGCTTGACCCACCAATATTTGAATCTTGAAGTTCTCACCTAATGATGCCATTCTCTTGTAAGCACGATATTCGGCGGCAAGTAAGCCATCAATAAAATCCTTGACAGAAGAATTAGGTAGCTTGCCGAAGTTTACTGTCCTAAAATTGACAATTATATATCTGGCACATTCCTCAAACAATGCCCATTTATTCTTGAAGTAATAATAAAACGTCCCTTTAGCTTGACCTGAAGCCTCAAGGATGTCTTGTAAGGTTACCTCTTTATATCCGTTCTGGAGAAAGAGCCTGAGCCCTGCCAATAAGATTATGTTTCGAGTATCTTTCATTTGTCCAATTCTCGCTTTAGACCAAATAGTCCACAAAAATAATCATTATCGTTGATTCTACAAAATTTATAAGAATTATAACCCCTATACGTTACTATCTTCACTTCATTATAAAAATATACAAGGCAGACGGTGAACTCTGCCGCAGTCTGCCTACCGTGGGTATAGTCCTGATGGTTGGAATACCCACATCGATGAATATATTGATTGCTACGGTTGTCGAGGTTCAGTTACATTCATGTTTGGATGCAGCGGTTATTTTGCAATCAAAAGCAACTTGTTTTGTAGTAAGTAAAGTTGTTTTTATTGTAAGAAAATACTAATTTTGTAGTATGAAAACTAAATTAGAAGAATTAGTGGGTAGATACCGGGAGCTTGGCATAGACCAACAGTTGGACTATGACAAGTTTTATCTGTATTCCATCATCACCCACTCGACGGCGATTGAAGGCTCAACCATTACGGAACTTGAAAATCAGATTATGTTTGACAACGGCATTGCCATAAAGGGCAAAAGTATTGTCGAGCAGAACATGAACCTTGACCTCAAAGCCGCATACGAGCGCATGTTGGTATATGCCCGAAACCATGCCGATATTACGGTTGACAGGCTCAAAGAGCTGTCGGCCTTGACAATGAAGAATACCGGTGCTGAATATCATACAGCATTGGGCGATTTCTCATCGGCAAATGGTGATTTACGCCTGTTGAATGTGACTGCCGGGGTCGGTGGCAAATCTTATATGGCATTCAACAAGGTGCCACAAAAATTAAAAGAATTTTGCGACGCTTTGAATGTCGTCCGGCGAAACGCATCGTCAATGACGATGCAGCAGCTTTATGAACTGAGTTTTGACGCGCACTATAATCTGGTGACAATCCATCCGTGGGCCGATGGGAACGGACGCATGGCGCGTTTGCTGATGAACTGGCTGCAATTTGAATATGGTCTGATACCATCCCGAATATTCAGCGATGACAAAGAGGAATATATTAAAGCGTTGGTAGCGACACGTGAGAACGGGGATTTGTCGATATTCCGCAACTTCATGACCCAAGCGATGATAGCCCACCTGTCGCGCGACATAGTGACATATACCGAATCCATCAGAGAAAGCGAACCTATAATAAAAAAGGCCGACATTCCTGCAAAGCCAAAGAAAACCCGCGACAAAATCATAGACCTGTTACGCCAAAATCCAAAACTGAGTGCAACTGCCCTCGCCGCTGAAATAGGCATCTCTGCCAAAGGCATCCAACGTCACCTCGCCAACTTCAAGGCCGAAGGCATCCTCCACCGCATCGGTCCCGACAAAGGCGGCCAATGGCAAATCAATGATTGAATTGAATGCTTTTAAACGCTTTGTAAAAGTCACCATGTAGTTGTTGCCTCTTGGCTTGGACTGCTTGACTTTATCGTCCTCCGGCAGTGGAGGCATCGGTCTTGGCATCGGCATTGACGAGTTTGTTGACTCCACGTTTCTGACGACCCCACTGCACATTGTAACTGATGGATACGTATGGCATCCGCATATCAAGGCGCATGTGCTGTTCATTGGTGTTCCATTTACTGAGCGACCTTGACCCTTGGTCATATTCGCCGAAAGGCATTATCAGACCTGCGCTGAACTGCCAGTTTTTCCAATTATAGGCAAGGTCAATCATTGACAGATTTTCGCCCCAACTGATTTTCTCGCCCCAAAGGTCATGCTGGGCGCGGAAATAGCTACCGCTCAACACGAGTCCCCAGTGCATGAACTGTAGAGTCGCGTTACCACTCCAGTTGTTGTTGGTGTGATTGTATCCTGTACCTCTCATACGTTCCATACGGAATTGAAGGTATCCGCTTGCCATAAGCCATTTGGGAATGATGTCGATTTGCGGAGCGAGGAAGAACGAGAGGTTTTTCAGGCCTCGGCTGTTTTCGTATGTGGTCACGAGTTTATCATCATTCCAGTGAAGCAACGGAGTGATTGCGTTGGGGGAAGTAAAGGCCCGAATCCCGAATGACCCGCCTACCCTCGGCAGATTGAACCCGTAGCGGAATGTCAGCATATATGACGTGGACGTTTTCAGATTAGAATTGCCGACTCGCCATTGGAAACCGTCAAGCTGCTGCGGTACAGGGTTGGTCTCGACGAGCGACGGGGAGGATTGCCACGATGTGAAATTAAGACGGAAATTATGGTTTTGGTTCAATGAATAAGTGACCGTGGCCTGGGGTCGCGGGCTCCATGAGTGATTGCCCCGGGCCGATTCCTTGAAATAGAAATCGGTATATTGCGCACCGATTCCCGCCGTGGCAGTCCATTTGCCGAAACGTTGGAAATATTCGGCGAAGATATAGACCTTATCCTGTCGTTGATGGAAAATGTCACCGTTGAGATTTTCATACTGCGAGCGGTTTCGGTTAGCAGTATAAGAAACCCCGGCTGTCAAACGCGATTTGTTCCAGTTCTTGATATAGTCGGCCTCGATGGCATAAGCCTGATTGCGGTCCTTTATATTGGTGTGGATGTCAGTGATATAACTTGTCGCATCCGGGAACTGTTCAAGATAGTCTGACCATGAACGGCCTATATACATCGAAGCCTTGAAATCCACCACCAACATCTGTCGGCGTGCGAAGTTCTGTTGCAGGTATAATGATAATGAGGGATAGTTGCCCTTATCACCAAATCGTTCAGTAAGGAGTATGTCGTCAGTGCCATTGCTCAAAGATAACAATCCATTGTATTCCGTCTTGTTACCAAGATGCTGTTGATTGGTTAATTGGGCCACAAATACCGTGGTGTCAGGTTTGACATAGTTATAGGAGGCGAAATAGTACGGCAACGAATTATCAAGACTGCCACCACGCGGGGTCTCGTTTCGGGTAAGCGAATGTCCATCGGGATAGGTGAACGTTTCGGTATAATCCCGATAGATTTTGATGTCTTCAGTCAACTTGCAGCTTGCATATACCTCCCATTGTGAACGCCCTGAATTGAATTTTGCATCCGCCATATAGAAACCCCAGGCTTGATTAAGAGCCGGACGGGCCAGTCCTTGAAATGAACCGCCTAACGTAGGATTAGCTACAATGAAATTCAGAACATAGTTCGCACCCCCATATCTTAGTCCGGGGTTATCCATCCACTCCACCCGCTTGATAGTTTCGGGGAGCAATGCCCTCACTTGCTCGATGGACGATTCACGGCCATTGATTCGTACCTGCACCGCCTGACCTGCAGCCTGGATTGTCCCGAGAACATCATTGACCGACAGTGACGGTATCATCAGATTGTTGAGCAGCTGCATCCCGTTCTTGGATGCCTCCACCGCGCTTTGCGATGGATGATAAACATCCATGTCGGCCTTGCGAATCACCTTGGGGGCTTGTATGACAACCTCTTGAAGTTCCTGTGTCGCAATGGAATCGGATGGTTCGGTCTGCGCCATAAGATTCCCGGTGCATAACAAAACCACCGTTATGCTTATAGTATTTTTCATATCTGTTTAGCGTTCTAATTTATGACGCAAAATTACAGCGTTATGTTACAACGACTCTCAACAAATGTTGAAATGTGACAGCTTAAACAATCTTTCTTAGCCGGGAAAGATGGGTTGGTGTGATTTTAAGGAATGAAGCAATATCTTTGAGCGAAAACATATTGAACAGGTCGGGATGTCGGGAGATAAGGTTATTGTAACGTTCCTGCGGTGTCTGCGCATAGATGGCGGCGTAACGGTCATAAACAGTTGAGAAAACCGCCTCCGTGCTAACCATAATGACCTCCCTCAGGCGGACATCACCCTTCATGCGCTCCCCGATTGTCTTGGTCGGAACACACAGAATCTCACAAGGCGTCGTGGCGACAACTGATGTACGGGCGGCTATTCCCCTGAAAGAGAACGGGAAATCGGCCACAAACTCATCGGTGAATTCCAATCCGAGAACATGCTCAATACCGTCATGCCCGTATGCAACATATTTCAGCGTCCCCGATTGAATAAAACCCAAATACCGCGCGACACTGCCAACCGTAAAGAAATCCTCGCCTCTGTCATAGTGGCGAAGAACGCCCTCCCGTTGACAAAGGTCGCGCCAATAAGACACTGCCGGTGAATCTATATAGGAGTTGAATCTGTCAGTCATTATCCTTTTAGAGTATGTCTTTCAAAACGTTGTAGACTAATATAAACCAATACAATTACAAAATTAACCTTTTCCCTCAAAACCAAAATGACTTCATAGATTTTTATTGCAAAATTCGACCGATTCCTGTAACTTTGTCGAAAATTAGAAAATCGGTATCATGACAGTAGTTGACAGATTCCTCCAATATGTGAAATTCGACACGCAAAGCGACGAACTCACCAACATGACACCCTCCACCCCGGGGCAGATGATTTTTGCCCAACACCTTGAACAAGAGTTAAAGGCAATGGGGTTGAAGGACATAACACTTGACACAAACGGGTATCTCATGGCGACACTCCCCGGGAACATCGACAGGGAAGTGCCCACAGTCGGGTTCATCGCCCATCTCGACACATCGCCCGACATGAGCGGACGCCACGTGTCGCCACGTATTGTCGAGAACTATGACGGGGGCGACATAACCCTCAACAACGAGCAAGGAATCACCCTCTCCCCCACCGAGTTCCCCGAGCTCCTTCATTACAAGGGACAGTCACTGATTGTCACCGACGGAACCACCTTGTTGGGAGCCGATGACAAGGCCGGCGTGGCTGAAATCATAACCGCCGTGGCATACCTTCAGAAACATCCTGAAATCAAACATGGGGACATCCGCATCGCATTCAACCCCGACGAGGAAATCGGCCAGGGCGCACACAAGTTTGACGTAGACCTTTTCGGTGCCGACTGGGCCTATACCATGGACGGAGGCGAGATTGGCGAACTGGAATATGAAAACTTCAACGCCGCTGTCGCCAAGGTCACATTCAAAGGCCGCAACGTCCATCCCGGCTACGCCAAGCACAAGATGCTCAACTCGATACGCATCGCCAATCAGTTCATCATCATGCTACCGCGCTGGGAGACTCCCGAGCACACCGAGGATTACGAAGGTTTCTATCACCTTGTATCAATCGAGGGTTCGGTCGAGGAGACAGTCCTCACCTATATCATTCGCGACCATGACCGCGACAGATTTGAACGCCGCAAGAAAGAACTTGAACATCTCACACGCAAAATCAATAACGAGTTCCCCGGTTGCGCATCAATCGACATCAAGGACCAATACTATAACATGCGCGAGAAAATCGAGCCTGTCATGCACATCATCGACATCGCAGAGCAGGCGATGCGCAACGCCGATGTGACACCTAAGGTCGTGCCTATACGCGGAGGGACTGACGGCGCACAGCTGTCGTTCAAAGGACTACCCTGCCCCAACATCTTCGCGGGCGGACTCAACTTCCACGGACGGTATGAATTCGTGCCGATTCCCTCAATGGAGAAAGCGACACAGGTCATTGTCGAAATCGCCCGTCTCATCGCCCAACGATGAGAGATACCGGCAAGACACTTATTGTCATAACCGGGCCGACAGGAAGCGGGAAGACGGCACTGTCGATAAAACTTGCACGCGAGTTAGGCTGCCACATTGTGTCGGCCGACTCGCGTCAGATTTTTCGCGAACTGTCAATAGGCACCGCAGTCCCTTCCCTCGAAGAACTTGCCGCCGCGCCCCATCATTTTATAGGCACCCGCTCAATCCATGATTATTACAGCGCGGCACAATATGAGGAAGATGTCATGTCACTGTTGCCCGAATTATGGAGAGAAAATGACTATGTAATCCTGTGTGGTGGGTCGATGATGTACATTGACGCCGTATGCAACGGCATCGACATTTTACCCACAGTCTCACCGTCTATCAGGGAACACGCCTGGAAAATATACACCGACGGAGGTATTGAGACACTGCGACATGAACTTGAGCGCATAGACCCGGAATACTACAGCCGTGCCGACCTGAACAATCACAAACGTATGATTCACGCCATTGAGATCTCACTACAGGCCGGCGTCCCCTATTCATCATTGTGTACCGGGGTACGCAAGAAACGGGATTTCAACATCATCAAGATGGCCATCGATTACCCACGGGAAGTCCTTTTCGAACGAATCAACCGCCGTGTTGACGCGATGGTGGCCAACGGGCTCGAACAAGAGGCGGTACGGTTCTACAACCTACGACATCTTAATGCCCTGAACACCGTTGGATACAAGGAACTCTTTGCCGTCACCGACGGGATTCTCGACCGTGACACCGCAATCGCGCGAATCAAAAAGAACACCCGTGTATACGCCAAAAAGCAGCTTACGTGGCTCAAACGCGACCCCGATGTCATATATCTCGACGGAAACGGCGATTTACTCGATGAAGCATTGAAAAATATTATCTGAAATATTGTTGTTCTCTAAGAGATTGTCTAAATTTTTATCATTGAATTTTTGTAGGTGTTTTAGGATGATTTCCGTCATGCAGACGAGGGAGTGATGCGGGCATCATGACCGAGTCAAAGGGCGGAAAGCGCGTAAAAGACCATTTATTTAGCCGTTAAGGGATTGTCAAGGCTCTTTCGGGTCAATTTTAAAGTTCTCGCTCGTCAAATATTTCAATATTATCCTCGCTCGTCCTTTAAAATTCCCTCCGAAATAGCTCTTAAAAATTCTTATGAGAAAAATTTTGACAATCTCTAAAAAGTTGTTATTTTCGCAACATCAATCAAGTCGCGCCACAAGCGGTTTTCGCCAATGTCACCACGGCTTGGACACCAATGTAAACGTAACGAATTATGATATACAGTTTCCGCATCGTTTCCGATGAAGTTGACAACTTCAAACGAGAGATAAAAATCGACGCCGACTCCTCATTCCTGGATTTCCGAAATGCGATATGTGACTCGGTAGGGTATGACAAAAATCAGATGTCATCATTTTTCCTATGTGACGAGGGTTGGGAAAAAGAGCGAGAAATAACACTTGAGGACATGGGAAGCGATACCTCTGAAGATGCCTACCTAATGGAGGATTGCATCCTAAGTGACTATATCGAGGACGAGGGACAGCGTCTCATCTTCACATTCGACTATCTGACCGACCGTTCATTCTTTATCGAAATGAAAGAAAGCCAACCCGGAAAGCACCTCAAAGACCCGTTCTGTTCTGTAGCAATGGGCGAGGCTCCGCACCAGTTTGTCGACCTTGATGAATTTGACGCCAAAATCGACGCAAAGGCTTCGGCTATGGCCGACCAGGACCTCGACGATGAATTCTACGGCGACGCCGAGTTCAACGAAGATGAATTCGACGCTGCAGGATTTGACGAAATGAAGTTTGACGAATAAAGTCTTTAACGACCTTAAAGACCTTAAAGACCCTAAAGACTCTGACGGCCTTGGATGGAATCATCCAAGGCTGTTTGGTTTTCACTAAGAGGGTGTTTCAAAACCCACAAACCAACATCGTAGGGACGCGCCAACGTGCGCGTCCCCCATTACAAACAGCTAACAATCAGAGTTTTCTCAGACGCATCCGTTGACGCGTCCCTACGATTTCTTACAAGGCTTCAGTTTTGAAACGTCCTCTAAAAAAGAAGGGCGGCCGATAATGTCACCTTGCGCGTCCTTACAGACAAATAGTTTTCCCCTGTCCCGTTGGTTGAAAAGAACCTATGGCTGAACATCATTCCGAAAGAGAACATCCCTGTGAACTGGAAAGGCCCGGCACGAAATCCCGCCCCAATGTCATAAAAAGTATTGAACCGTCGGGGCGTACCCTCGTCATAATTCAACTTCTGTGTCCCGGCCGATGTATCATCGGCTATCTTAAGATTCATCCTCAAGCCAATGTCAAAGCTGACCCCGGTTGTCACGTAGGCCGACATATCTTTCTTGAATGGAACGCGGTACATCGCCCTGACCGGAATGAACATGCCGAAATCCTCGACACGATACACTCCACGGCTGTCCTTACACGCATATACCTCACCGAACACTCCCGTATCGAGTCCCAACCCACGATATAAGTGTGGCTGATAAGGAACTCCAAAGACTAATCCCGGCACCCAGCCGTTCTCTCCAAAGAAATTGCAATTGCGATGTCGGCCACTCTCTGTGTAAGAGTACCATTTGAGTGAATAACCTATTGTCATGCCTATAGGCCTGACCTTGAAATGGCGTTTATACAACGACTGCCAACGCTGATAAAACGATGATGACGCGGGTTGCGCCACAATCTTCATCACCGAGTCATTTTCTATAAGTAAAAACGTATCGGCAGGGGCGTCGGTCTCCCTCGCCCCTGCCGATATATTACATAACATGGCTATCGCCGTAAAAAACAGCGACAATCCTATACGCCCGTGGATTTCAATCCGGCATAACGTCCTTCTCGGTTTTTTTCTCAGCAGCACCATCTTTGACATATTGTGATATTTCATCAGCGACGGCGCGTGTCACCTTGGTAAGCTCGGCCTGGGCCTTGATTGCCCTAATCTGCGCTTTCCGGGCGGCCGCTTCATCGACGATATAATATACATTAACGTCATACTTACCGTTTTTGTTCTTGCGATACAGTTCAAACGAGAGAACCATCTCTCCGTTCAAGTCCTGTGCGAGCGTACTTTCGATTCCATGGATAAATTGTTGGCGTTGGTCCTCGTCAAGCACATTATCCATGGCGTTGATGCGTCCCTCGAGCGACTGCCCGCAAGACTCGGCATATTTTGTGGCAGCGTCGGTACGTGCCACTTTGCCGCCGAGCGACACCGACTTTATATCCTGCGCATTCCCAAGCAACTCTTTCCCCGGGCCACCGTAATCGGCGGTCTTCATCAGATGGTTGAATATCGCGGTCTCAAGGCTGGCCGTCCCGTTGACATCCCATCCCGCCTTCTTATATTTCTTGGCGAGATTCTTGGATTCCTTCTCGGCACGTTTCTTGAACTCCTTAAGTTCCTTGCCGGTGTAAGAACCATCCTCGTTACGCGCCACAAGCGCGGTGGGTGCGACAAGAGCCATGCACAGCAGCACGATTTTTACAAATTTTCTCATAAATTCCATATATTATAACGTGTTTATGTCCCGCAAATATAAAAAATCTTTCGTATCTTCGCAAAAACAACACACCATCAACGTGAAAAAAGCCATTACCTATCAAGAACTTGCCATACAGGTGCGACGTCAACTCGCCACACGATACCCCGAAAACGAGGCACGATGGATGACTCGCATTGTCTTTGAGGAAATCAAGGGGTACGACCCGGTCGGCATGGCACTGCATGCCGACTCACCTGTCAGCGACTTCATCGCCGGCAAGATAAGCGCGGTTGTCTCACGATTATTGAAAGACGAACCGATTCAATACATCTTCGGGAACACAACTTTTCACGGGATGAAATTCAGGGTCACACCCGACACATTGATTCCGCGTCAGGAGACCGATGAACTTGTCGACATGATTATTGACGAAAACCGAAACCGCACTGACCTTGATGTCATTGACCTCGGGACTGGAAGCGGTTGCATCGCCATATCCCTCGCCCGTAACCTGCCGTTCTCCCGTGTCACGGCCATAGACATCTCTACCACGGCTCTCAATGTCGCAAAAGATAACGCCAAGACACTACATGTCTCCAACGTGACTTTTTCACAGGCCGACATATTTAGACTTCCATCTGACGACCGTGACCGATATGACATCATTGTCAGCAACCCTCCCTACGTCCTCGACGGTGAACGTTGCAAACTCGAGAAAAACGTGCTCGCCTACGAACCCTCCCTTGCCCTTTTCGTACCTGACACCGACCCACTAAAATTTTACCATGCGATTGCCGACTATGCATCGCATGCCCTCAAAGCGGGTGGACGTCTCTATTTTGAAATCAACCCGTTGACGGCCGACCCCCTTGCCGATGACATGAGAGCGCAACAATGGCACGATGTGACTGTGTCACTTGACATATCGCGCCGCAAACGATTCCTTTCCGCGTCCAAACTATGAGAAAGCCAAAGACAGTCGCCGATGCCCTCGACCGTCTGCAAGGCTTGTGCGCACGCTCCGAGCAATGCAGCGACGACATGCGACGCAAACTCGCCAACTGGATGATACCCGCCCCTGACGCTGACAAAATAATTGCACGGCTCAAGAAGGAACGGTTCATCGATGATGCACGCTTTGCCCGGGCCTACGCCCGCGACAAGCTGCTCTACAGCGGTTGGGGACAGTATAAAATCATGAAAGGGTTGATGATGAAACGTATTCCCCGTGACTTGATTGACGATGCGATAGACACCCTTGACCCGAACGAGATAACAGAAACAGCCGAACGGGTACTCCGCTCCAAAGCCAGGTCGATAAAGGAGGGTAACACATACGAAGGGCGGACAAAACTGTTCCGTTTCGGTGCGTCACGTGGATTTGACACAAAGCTGCTCAGCAATCTAATCAGACATCACAACCTATGGGCCGAACCCGACGAGGATTAACAGGATGGCTCGCCGATTTCGGACGGTTGGTGATGCCGCCGGTATGCGTTGTATGCCACGATGCGCTCTCCCGTGGCGAAGATTTCATCTGCCTTGACTGCCTTGCCAACCTACCGCGCACCTGCATCCATGGCGATGGGTTCAATGCGTTACACCAACGGTTGGCAGGACGCACCCCCATCCAACGCACCGCCGCGATGTTCTATTATTACACCCAAAGCCTGTACGCCGACCTCATCCACGAAGCCAAATACAACGAACGTCCATCAATCGCGCGTAAACTCGCCAAGATTTATGCGGACGAATTACTCAAGGATAATTTTTTCGACGGCATCGACCTCCTGCTACCGGTCCCGATACATCCATTGAAGAAAATCGTCAGGGGATATAACCAGACCGAGCACATCGCCATGGGAATCCATGAAGCGACCGGCATCAAGATAGGCGACAACCTCATCGTGAAACGCGGACACACGAGTCAGACACGTAAAAACGCATACGACCGCTGGCTCAATTCCCGTGACATATACATGACAAAGAGTCCCGCCTCGCTGGCAGGACTCCATGTATTGATTGTCGATGATGTCATCACCACAGGCGCGACATTGCTGGCATGCGCCGATGCAATCCACACCGCCGAGCCCTCGGCATCAATCAGCGTGCTGACTCTCGGCGCAACCCATCTGCGTTAATCATTCCTTCACTGACACCGTTCCGCCTGAAGAATGAGCGGAAATCGCGGGAGCGTATTGTGACTGCAATGTCGCCACACCCGATGCATACTCGCCTCCGTTGTTCACCCACATCTCATAGTTAAGACGATAGGTCCCGACAGGCAGACGCGTCACAAAGATATTTGTCGCCGCATCACGGTTCTCACGATAGAAGCATATCCCCTCACTGTAAATCGGGCGCGGAAGTTGCTCGACCGGCTCGAAACATGCGGGACGCTCGTCAACAATGGCCACATAGTCCATCTCACGTGTGACATGAATGAGCAATTCGACCTTGACCTTCTGTCCCACCTTGTAGGAGGACGCATCCACGGCGTTTACACCGTTGCCTTCAGGCTCAAGCAGGTAGACTTTCTTCTCGATTGACACCGCATCACATGATGATGCCTTTATATCGGACATATCACCGACATATTGACATATCACCGCACCCCATGAAGGTGAATCGCCCGGTTTTACAACCGTCAGTGTCGTCCCCGGGGTAGCGATTTCCGATATGTCCGTACGGAAAGAGCCTGTCGCCTTTTCAAACGGGTCTGTTTCAATCGTCTTATCACCAATAGTGACAGTGACACCCTTGGCAGTCTCGATGAAACGTCCCGATGTCGTCAATATAGAGGCAATGACATCGCTTGTCGACACTGAACCGCCCCAGTTCTGCACTTCTTTTTCAAAAATAAGCCACTGACGTATGCGGTCTACCTCGGGACAGCCGGGAGCGACCGTCGCAAATGCGTTGAGGGCGAACGATGTCGCCTGCTGACGTGAGTAACGCGACCACACTTCATTATCCAGCGAAGGCCACCACATCCCTTTCTGTGGCTTATATTCGGCGTACTGTCTCAATGACTCAAGAAGCTGGCGTGCGGTAGCGTTATACCCGTGGTTATTTAGCATCAACGCCGCACGTGATTTATCGGCTACCCCCATCGACTTCCAATCGGACAATAACCGCTGGATTGTCGTCGATGTCACACGCGATGCCGCTGTCGATTGCCTGATATCCTTGAAATAGTCACGTACATAGACATAGTCGGAATAATCGCTCTTGGGATATTTCTTATACTCTTTCGCGGTCTCGGCATCGAGATAATTGACGGCACCTGACAACATATCGTTCAAGCGGGAGTTGGACGGCATGAAACCGAGTTGTTTCAAGCGACCCAATAGAGAAAGTACATTCTGTGTCGCCCACATTGACGACTCGTCACACTGTGCCACCCATTTCCATCCTCCGTCGGGACATCTCAACTTGGCGAGCAGAGCGATATTCGTGTCATACACCCGCTTGATTTCCTTGCGGTCAAACAGCAACGCGATACGGGTCATCCGTTCGGTATCGGAACGTGCATCCATCACCCACGGTGTCGCATTAAGCAGCATCATCTTCAAGTCGGAGTTACGCTCAAGCATCGACACAAGCATAGAGTCTGAACGTTCGGATGTCAACCAACGGTGAAGTTCTGTCGCTATTTTGGGATTATTCTTTATTATCCCCTCGGCTACCGCTGCCGAGAATATCGCAGCCGCTGCGTCAGGAGAAGATACCGCCTTGTCGGTCAACAACCCCGGAAGAGCGGAAACGACCTCCCATGCCGGGTTTTCACAGAACTGTAATGTCACCCGTGCATCGGCGGGATGAGCGGCCACAGTGGTCTTGAAATAAGTTGAATCAGGGGCGATATAGAATGGATAAGTGTCTATGACAGGCTGTGACGCGGGAAGGACTGCAATCATGTCCTGTTCCCCGTCGGTGTAGTCACCTGCGGTTGACCGCGCCCTGAAACCGAGCATGGCCACATCAGTCGGAGTCTTGACCGTCACGCTGATAACAGCCGATGACATCGGTTGCAGCTCATCGGTCTGCTCTCTGAAGGCAATCACTTTGCCGGTGGAGACATCAAACGCCTCGACACGTGTCGCGACCGAGACGGTTGAATCCACATTGTTCATCACAGAGGCACGGATTACAGCCTCGTCACCGGCACGCAGGAAACGCGGTAGGTTAGGCTGCACCATCACAGGTTTGCTTGCAATTACATCGGCGACATGGGAGGCTGTCTGCAATTTATCGTTATAGGCAATCATATTGAACCGCCATGTCGTATTGGCGTTAGGCGCATTGAACGAGAAAACAAGTCTACCGTCGGCTTCAGTTGTCAGCATCGGACGGAAGAACGCAAGTGCAGTCTCGCCGTCACGATAAGCCATCTCCGGCTCTTTCCCCGCCACGGTGCTACCTCCATCGGTTTCGGCCTCCGTCACCGCTACTTCCTCTTTATGTTCACGGACAACTCCGGCGACTTTGCCTTGCAGGTTAGCCGCCACAGGCGCAGCCATATCCATAACCTCCTCGACCACGTCATCATTTGACACACCACCTGTCACACTCCTCGCAGCAGACGATTTATACATCATCCCGTACCCTCTGATACGAAGCTGTCCCTGTCCGAACCGACGACCGTACGTGTCAAATTCAGGAGTGACAATCTCCTTGACATACATGTTTTCCACATATCCACCCCATGCCATGGACACAGGACGGAAACATTGTGGCATGCCGAACGTAACGTCGCGCGACGAGCCAAGCCATGGATTGAACGTAAACGAGAATGGCTTCAACGCATCCAACGCGGCGTTGTACATGTCAAGCATCACCGCCGCCTGTGCCCCCTGCCCTTTGGTATCCTTAACACGGAACTTCCATGTTTCACCCTTGGTCGGCACTATTTTATCACGGAATGACTCAACTTCAATCCCTATGCCGGGTTCAGGTTCAGAGGATACGAGCCCGACCGTGTTAGAGAAAATCTCATAATCCACTACCCCGGAGAACCTAACCGAACATTTCCTCAATCCGGCAGGGATTTCGACATCGACGGTGTGCATACCTTTCTTAGCCTTCAGCCACCGTGAGGAATAGACGCTGTCCTCGTTCCAGACAGTCATCAATATATAGGATTCAGGGGCGGTGGTGGCATAACGGACAACCGCCTTACGTCCTTTCTCGGCCTTGACTGTTGACACAGGTGTCCAGAACCGGGCATCCACGGGCGAATACTTGTCATTATCCCGGTACAATACCACACTGACAGTCTCCGGCATGGCGAGCGTAGAGTCCTTCAAGGAAAACGTCAATGAATATCGACCTGAACCGATTGATGAAAAGTCCAGCTTGTCATCAGCCGGCATCTCCCCTGACAACACCGTCTCATCCTTTTGTCTCAATGAATAATATACCGTCTGATTCACCTCTTTCATGCGCGAGTCAACAACCTTGACGGGCAATGTGACCGGCGATGAAGATATTTCGATACATGATGCTATCTCAGGCATAATCCTATAAGCCTCCGATAGCATGAACGACACACTTTCCTCATGGCTCTCACCGGCTGTCGAGACCGAGGTCACCGATGCCGTGTAACGTCCGTTGACAATCGGGGACATTGCAAACACTTCCTTGTCGAGCACAATCTTGAATGAGCCGTCGGCCTCGGTGACCGCCTTGGTCGTATAAAATGACTCTGACGCTCCACCATAGAACCAAAAGCGCGGTTCAGCCGAAAGAGTCACCGATATTTCAGCATCGGCCAATGGGAATCCTGAATATGTCACAGCCTTACCCGACAGAGTGACATCATCATGGGCGGGCATTCCTATCAATGGACGGCCCAGTTCAAGCCGATAGGTAGGCAGCTTGTAATCCGACACCGTGAACCGCCATGTACATATATCATAATTATTCTTAGTGTCATTTCCACGTAACCGCAGACTGAAATAACCTGTCAGACCATCCGTAGGAAGCACAAAACGCCCCTCGACACGACCATACGTGCCGAGTTCGCATGTCATCTCGTCTATCTTGCTTCCATTAGCATCGTATAACAAGACCTTGTATTCCCCCTCGGAGACAAGACGACGCTCCTTGTTTCTCGTCTCATAGAGCACACCGCTCCACCTGACTGTATCGCCGGGATGGTACAGAGCCAGGTCAGTGAAAAGTTGGCCGTGGCGGTTCCAGTCCTTGTCATTTTCCGCGATGTTATTCCACACGTATGTCTTCGGTGTCACGCTGCCATCCTTACGGGCCACGATATTGAACGAGTTACCCGCATCTATAACGAACGGGTGAGTGTCACTCGACACCCCTATTTTCTTAACCACATTGTCACGGTCAATCCTCAGCAGGTCAGCACCGGCGACAGGTCTGCCATCGGCAGGGTCAATGACCCATATATCGGATTTATCACTCTTGACCGACATCCTTGCCAGCTTGGTACAATATACCGTCTGGAAACCTCCGTCATTGTCTGACGAAGTCCCGGTCGATGTCGGCACAAAGACGTAAACGCCCGGTGAATCAAGCGTAAATTCTTTTTCAACCGATGAAGTGTAAGGAATTGTACCGTCTTGTCCCTCCAGTGTCAAAGTCTTAACCGGTTTAAGCCCGGCCAATGATGAATGAGATATATATGAGTCAAACTGTCGTTTGCCTTCAATGCGATAAACCTTCACAGTCCCGCTAACCATGTTGGTCATCCGCCCTTTGAGATTGACCGTGACACCGGGAGCGAAACAACCGGGGACAGAGATATCCAACCGGGGATTTGCCAGACTCGCCTTGATATTTTTCAATGAATTTATCGCGGGGAAAGCCTGGAATCTATCTATATTAGATACACACCCGGCATAGAGCCAACGGCGTCCCTCGGCATTATCCTCATCTATGTAACCGTTAGCCGCAATCAATATCTCCCCTGAATATTCACTATCTCGATACTTGTCATATAGATTTCGTAAAAGTGTCACCGCACGCTCCCGGTTCTCCACATTGAACGAACCTGAAGTAATATACTTCACACGCCCGATTTCAGCATTCAGGAACGCTGCCGTGTCATCGCGGTGGAATTTCAACAGCGATGCATAAATATCAAGGATACGGCGTGTCGCATCAGGATAATTCCTGAACGACATCGAACTGAACTCCAAGGCGTTGCGCCACAACACAATCGGGAATACACGGCGTTCACCGAACCCGTCGAGGATGCCAATCGCCTGGGAAGCCACGAAGTCATACAACGTGGGATAATATATATATGTCCATTTACCGTGCGTGACTACATTGCCATATTCCTGCAACTTAACCGTCTGCAAACGCGCACCATCGGCCAACGCCTTGTCAATCAGAGTTGTTATCGTGTCACGGAACTGCTCGCCGCTCCATTCGTTATAATTTTCGCCGAAAGGACGCAACGGCAATTTGCGCCCGTCATAACGGTACCTCCCATTGATATACGTATCATTCAATGCCCTCGCCAACAGGAGGTCAAGCATTGATTTCACCACCGGGGAATCAGCATGGGAACGCATCTCGACAATCTTTTTAAGCGATTCAGCATACTTCTCATCGGAAACCGCCCCCTGGGCAAGAGCCAAATCCATAAGCGACCGCACTATTTCAGGCCCATCATTGCTTTTCATCGCCTTTTTAAGTTCCTTTTCGGCATTTTTAGCGACCGTCTCGGGATAAGCGAAATCAGGTGCTTCCGAAGATGTAACGCCGGTTACACTCGCGGCCTTACGGGTTGTCTTTACTTTGGCGTCAGCCGGTGATACCGAACCGACCACAAGAAGCAAACCGACAGCGATTGATAATAATTTCCTCATTGAACAATCATTTTTCGTTTAAGTATAAATCCCAACATGACATAACCACCTGAAATTTATCGGAAACAGGCAGGGTCCTGCCATGGCAGAACCGCAACACATTAAAATAAATCAAATATAAACGCTATTTGTCGCGTTTCTTGGCATGATGCTTCATCAGCTCGCGGGTGAATTTACGCTCGGCAATCTTGAGATTGAACAACTGCTGCGGGGAAAGCACAGTCTTGAACTTTTTCATGTAATCCAACTCTATCTTTCCTTCCTTTGACTTCAGTTCATACAACGCCTCTGAAGCCTTTTCATACTCCAGGTCCGACACCTTGTCGCCCCTTTTCACAACCGAGCGTTCAAGACGGCGCGTCTCCTCCTGCAGTTTCCGTTGGTCAGCTTCCATCGACTGATACATCGGGACAAACTTAGCTTTCTGTTCGTCGGTCAATTTCAGTGTCTTGGTGACATACTCCACTTTATACTGCTGTATCTCCCTCATCCAATGGCGACGCTCCTCGGCACTACCCTTCCTTTGTGCCGAAACAGTGCCCACGCCAATCAGTAGCGCGATTAAGCTCAATAACAGATTACGTTTCATAATATCATATAAACAATTTATAACGTTTCAGGTTTCAGTCCACTTTCTATCTCCTCGACAAAATCCTCCGCAACGCCATCCTCGACCATGTCGCTCATAAGTTCATAGTCGCTGAACTCCTGTAGATAATAGTCTGCCATAAAGGAATCATCGTTGATTGCCTGTGCGATAACAGTGCTGTTCTCTATCGAGTCAACCGACACAGGACGCATCATGTTGAACATCTGCAACATGAGCCATATCCCGGCAAACATGGCCGCCATATAGACAAACGGTCTCAATTTCATCCACAAAGTCTTCGGCGCAGGCTCTTTCTCCCACTCCATGACGGGAAGCTGCGCTGTCATACGCTTGGTGAAATCGTCAAAGTAACCGTCAGGGACAGTCATGCCGGTGCGACGATTGGCCTCAATCAATATATCTTCGTTCTTTTTCATGACCTAATTCATTAATTCTATCGGTTTAGACTCAATTCCTTAAACAAGGTTTAACATCACTGCTCCATATCCCTTAGAGTATATTGAGTTTTAACAGTTGAATTTTTATAGGCAGATTTCGAGACAGTTGCGAGTCCCGAGTGAGGAGTGTATCGAGATACATGACGAGCGAGGGGCGCGGAAATGGCCGGAAGATGCCGTCAAGGAGTCCCCGATGCGGTCTCTTGGACGCTTTTGTCCCTTTGCCTCGGTCACGATGCCCGCATCGCTCCCTCGACTGCATGGCCAAAATCATTCCAAGACTCCGCATAAAAATTTATAACTGTTAAATCTCAACATACTCTTATATAACTCTCGATTTTCTTAACCGCGAGATGATAGGACGCTTTCAACGCACCCACCGATGTCCCGAGAATCTCTGACATCTGCTCATATTTCATATCGTCATAATATTTCATATTGAACACAAGACGCTGTTTCTCAGGCAATGATGCGACCGCTTTTCGTAACATAAGGGCAAGTTCATCGCCATCTATGTCCCTGTCAGCCTCAATGGCGTGAATCAACGCCGATTCCTGGTCGTCAAGCGATATATTCTGCCGTTTACGCTCCCGTTCAAGGAATGACAGGCTTTCATTGATGGCAATCTTATGCAACCATGTTGACAGACGGGCATCCCCCCTGAAATTATCAATCGACTGCCATGCTTTCATGAACGTGTTCTGCAAAAGGTCATCGGCATCCTCATGCGAGTTTACCATACGGCGAATCTGCCAATAAAGCGGCCGTGAATACTGCTCAATGACTTCACCGAAGGCCGCACGGCATGTCGCTGGGTCCCTTAGACGCGCCACCAGTCCGTCATCCGATTGTTGCACTTGAGATTCTGCCATTTTTATCAAATAAAACTATGTCTTAACTATTTTTGTTAAATTTGTGAGCGTAAATTTACAAATTAGTTTCAATACAATACGCATCAGCTTGTCACAATTGATGTTAAAATGCACGAACTGAACCTGACATTCGAGACCACACTAATCGCGATGGGACTCACATTGCTGGCAGGGCTGTCGACAGGCATAGGCAGCCTTATGGCGTTTCTCGCCAAAGCGACAAATAAAAAATTCCTGTCAGGCACGCTGGGATTGTCAGCCGGCGTGATGTTGTATGTATCGTTCATGGAGATGCTTCCTGAATCCCTCGTCCAGATGGAGAGTATCTATCCGGGGAAACTCCACATTATCTATGTTGTGCTGTCCTTTTTCGGTGGAATGGGCCTTATCGCCTTGATTGACTTTCTAATTCCCGAAGACGAGAACCCCCATGAACCGCAGAATGTCGAACGTATGGCCGACGAGAACCGCCTTTCTGCGATGCCGACGACAAATGAACACCACAGGCTCAAACGGACGGGCATGACACTGGCTTTGGCCATAGGTATACACAATTTTCCCGAAGGTGTGGCCACATTCGTCTCGGCACTTAACGGCCTTGATGTCGCGATTCCTATTGTCGTGGCAATCGCCATCCATAACATCCCCGAAGGCATAGCCGTGTCAGTGCCAATATACCATGCCACCGGAAACAGAAAGCACGCATTGGTTTACTCCCTGTTATCAGGGCTCGCCGAACCGCTCGGTGCACTGCTCGCCCTTGCATTCCTCATTCCATTCTGGACACCGTTATTAAGTTCGGTACTTCTCGCCGCGGTTGCAGGCATCATGGTGTTCATCTCTCTTGACGAACTTCTACCCGGTGCCGAACGGTATGGTCATCATCATTATGCCATCACAGGTGTCTGCGCAGGAATGGCATTGATGGCATTCTCGCTACTCTTGTTCTAAGAATGTCTCTAAATCCCTACAAATAGTGATTGCGTGGCAGCGTGGCTAACACTAATTTTGCGGATGCAAAACAGGCCGCATGAAGTTGTCACATAACATAACAGTCTCCATTCTCATGCTGTCGGCAACGCCTTCGGTCATCGCCGTGGACGCCGCCGATGCACGTGACAGCGTCTTGAACCTGAAGGAAGTGTCTGTGACCGCATTCAAACTCGGCGAGAGACTTGCCGACAAACCGGTGGCCGCGACAGTCGTCGGCCGTGACGAAATCCAACGATTGAACATCGTGACAATGAAAGGGGTGAGCGAGGTGTCACCCAATTTCTATATCCCCGACTACGGTTCACGCATGACATCGTCAATATATGTGCGCGGCATCGGGGCACGCATCGACCAACCCGCGGTAGGACTCAATGTCGACAACGTCCCGTTCCTGAATAAAGACAACTACGATTTCGACCTTGTCGATATTGAACGCATAGAGGTGTTGCGCGGGCCGCAGAGCGTCCTGTTCGGGCGTAACACCATGGGAGGTCAAATAAACATCTACACCCTGTCCCCGTTGGCGTTCAACGGGGTAAGGCTGACGGCCGAGGCCGCCAGCGGCGACTCCTACCGGGCATCTGTCTCGGGATACAAGAGCATTTCAGGACGTATCGGCATGTCGCTAAGCGCACATTATAATTATACGGGAGGATTCTTCACAAACAGGCACAACGGAGCCAAGGCCGACCGTGAACGCGGAGCCTCCGCCCGCTGGAAAACGACATGGCGGCCATCATCGTCACTACTTGTACAGAACACCGCCTCAGTCTCCTATAACAAACAGGACGGCTATCCCTACGCTTGGGAACAGACCGGGGAAATCAACTACAATGACACTTGCTTCTACAAGCGCACCGGTTTCGCCGACGGGCTTACCCTGAACTGGAGCACCGGGGATTTCACGCTTCAGTCCGTCACGAGCGTCCAATATATCGATGATAATATGACCCTCGACCAGGACTTCCTCTCCGAGAGTTACTTCAACCTGACACAGGCACGCAAGGAATGGGCCTTCACACAGGATTTAGTCATCAAGGGACAGAAAGGTCGCTACTCATGGCTCGCAGGTGTGTTCGGTTTCTATAAAAGAGGACGTATGTCGGCCCCGGTGACATTCAAGGAGACCGGGATAAGGGAACTCATAATCGCCCACCGCAATGACGCCAACCCCAATTATCCTATCGTTTGGGACCATGACACATTCGTTCTTGACAGCGATTTCATAAACCCCGTCTACGGGTTCGCGGCATATCACCAAAGTGGCTACAGGACAGGCGACTGGGATTTCAATACGGCATTAAGGATTGACTATGAACACACCGCCCTTAAATACCGAAGCCGTTGCAACACAGCTTACACCACCTACGACATCACCGACAGCAACGCCCCCTCACTGTTCAGCAAGGAGACCATCGACCTTGATGAGGACGGCAGACTCAAGAAATCATTCACCAAACTGCTTCCCCGGGCCAGCGTCTCCTACACCATCCCGTCATCGTCATGGCACGGTGTCATTTATGCGTCATTTGCCGTGGGGTATAAATCAGGAGGATACAACACGCAGATGTTCAGCGACGTACTGCAACAAAAATTAATGGAGACCATGGGGCTGACCGCACAATATGACGTAAACAGCATCATCGGCTACAAACCCGAAAAAAGCTACAACTACGAGTTTGGCACACATTTTGCATTCAGTAAGTTGACCGGCTCGCTGGCGGTGTTCTACATCGACTGTCGCGACCAGCAACTGACAATGTTCCCTGACGGGACAACCACGGGACGCATCATGACAAACGCAGGGAAAACCCGCAGCCGTGGCTTTGAACTGTCATTGTCATGCCCCTTGACCGACAGACTGTCATTGAAAGGGGCCTACGGTATGACCGATGCCCGGTTTGTCGAATTTGACAACGGGAAAGAATCATTCGACGGGAACCGAGTCCCTTACGCACCCGCCAACACAATGTTCCTGGGGGCAAGCTATGGTATCCCTGTCAGGACCGGGTGGCTTGAACGAGTCACACTGAACGCCGATTGCCGCGGTGTCGGAAATATATACTGGGACGAAAGCAACACGACCACACAGCCGTTCTATGTCCAGGCCGGTGCGTCGGTCACTCTCTCCCACCGCAACTACACTGTCGACATCTGGGGTGAGAACCTGACCGGCACACACTTCAACACATTCCAATACACCTCAATCGGCAACCGCTTTTTCCAGCAAGGCAAACCACGCAGGGGCGGTATAACCCTAAGAATAAATTTTAACTCTTAATTATATAATTATCGACATGACAAAATTTCTCAAACTGACATTCGTGGCCGCCATATTCGGCTCATTGATGACATCCTGTTTCGGTGACGACAGCGGTGAAAACTACTCTGAAGCCGTCCTCAACGGCGATAACTATTTCAACGTCATAACCGACATGAACGCCAACGGCAACGACCCTGACGCCGTGTGCGCTGTCAAAGCCCCCTATTACCGCCTACGTCTTGACAACGTGTCTCAGACAATGGACATTGCCATCTCCAACCTGAAGACCACCCCCAACGCCACCCCTATATCCATCCAGCTTACAGGATTGAAATTCACCATCAACGAAAAGACACTTGCCCTCACGGTCAATGAAATCCTGCCACAGACAACCGGCGGCATGAACACCGTCACAAATTTCAAAATGGACTACGTAGGGAAATATTGCGGATTCATGGGGACAAACGTAGCCTCAATCGTAGCGAACATTTCATTTGAACTAAACAACCGTTACCGTGTACAGGTTATGCCGGTAGTGGATTTCTTCTACGCCTCCACCATCTGCACCAATAACGACACCGGCAAATCGTTCACGACATCGACCGAGATTAATTCCGAAGGGTATCCCAAGGCCGCCTACAGCGTACGCATCAACCCCGAGACACTCAAGGCAAGCGTCATCTTGAACGGAGCAAAATTCCTTGAAAACATGCCGGCGCAAAACCTCCTCTTTGACAACATCCCTGTAGTTCTGAACTATGACGGTGGCTACACTTTATCCGCCGATAAAATCACACCCTCGTCCTACTCCTCCACGACATCAAAGCCGACACCCAACGACCAGTACCCCGTGACCGACTTCAAGTTCACGATGAGTCCCTACTACATTCCCAACAACACTCCGATGCAATTGAGCTTCGACTGCACACCCGTGAAAATCGGCACCACATTCAGTGTTGAGTCAGAATGCACCGAGCTCTATCTGAAACACACCACACAGGAATAATCAGGAAAAACTAATTTTATATATTTTTAACTTAAAGAAATCGGCATTGCCATCATCGGGCAATGCCGATTTCTTTGCTTATAAGTGTTTTATAATGTCCAATAGGTCGAATCCGACAAATAAACAGTCCTTGAAATAAGAGATTATCTAAAATTTTATCATGAGAATTTTTAAGAGCTATTTCGGAGGGAATTTTGAAGGGCGAGCGAGGATAATATTGAAATATTTGACGAGCGAGAACTTGAAAATTGACCCGAAAGAGCCTTGACAAACCCTTAACGTCTTTTACGCGCTTTCCGCCCCTTTGACTCGGTCATGATGCCCGCATCACTCCCTCATCTTCATGACGGAAATCATCATAAAACACCTATAAAAATTCAATGATAAAAATTTAGACAATCTCTAAGTTTCATATTGAGATATTTTCACTATCTTTGCAGGGAAATTTGGGGTTGACTGATTGCATTTAGACACCTATAGGCAATTATCGTCCATGATTCACCCCCGCTTGATGAGGGTTGTCTCCTGTCTCTTCACCATTGAAAGCCAATTATTTTTATCAGCATAACATGAAATGATAGTTATATGATAACTTTATCCATTATCCAGAATACCACTCTCGTAGTGGTCGCAGCCTTGACCGGAATAGGCCTCGTCGCGCTCGCGCTATGGCTTGCCGGCCTTATCTCGCCCAAATCATTCAACCCGCAGAAAGGGGAGCCATACGAATGTGGTATCCCGACAAGAGGCGAAAGTATGGCTCAATTCAAGGTCGGCTACTACCTTTTTGCTATTTTGTTTTTAATGTTTGACGTTGAAACGGTCTTCCTCTTTCCTTGGGCCGTGAGAGTCCGCGAGTTAAACGCAGCCGGGCTCGGCATTGAAAGCCTCGTTTGTATCGCAGTATTTTTCACGATTTTAGTGCTGGGTCTTGTGTATGCCTGGCGGAAAGGAGCACTTGAATGGAAGTGACAACCAAAAGCATGCCATACGAGGCATGGAAAGACAACGAATATATCGAGAAACTCGTCAATGAGCTTCGTGAAAGCGGTGCCAATGTAATCGTAGGCTCGCTTGACAAACTTATAAACTGGGGGCGTTCCAATTCACTCTGGCCGCTTACGTTCGCCACCAGTTGCTGTGGCATCGAATTTGTGTCGCTCGGCGCGGCGCGATATGACATGGCACGTTTCGGCTGGGAAGTAGCACGCGCCTCGCCACGTCAGGCCGACTTCATCATGGTCGCCGGCACAATCGTGCACCGTATGGCACCGGTATTGCGTCGCCTTTATGACCAGCTCGCCGAACCGAAGTATGTCATCGCGTGCGGAAGTTGCGCGATTTCAGGCGGCCCGTTCCGCAAAAGTTATCATGTCGCCCTCGGCATAGAGGATATCGTTCCGGTCGATGTCTATGTCCCCGGATGCCCCCCACGCCCCGAGGCCATGATTTACGGCATAATGCAGCTGTCTCGCAAAATCAAGGTGGAGAAATTCTTCGGTGGCGTGAACCGTCAGGAGAAGCAGAAAGAATTCCTTGAGTCACACCCCGTGCCGGGAGTAGAGGACTGAGTGTCACATTAAACGTTCAACCCAAGTATTCATCACGCATATTTCATTATGGCAGAAGATATAAAGGAGAAGATTGCACGGCTATTCCCCGAAGCCGAGTACCAAGAAGGCGACATTGCCCAAATCACAGTCGCGGACAAAGACTGGCATCGGCTTGCGATGACGCTCAAGGACGACTCCGACATGGACTTTGATTTTCTCGTGACAATAGTAGGCATGGACTGGAAAGATGCTTTCGGATGTGTCTACTACCTCACGTCAACCAGCACCAACCGTCACATATCGGTGAAGGTGCTCGCCCCCGACAGGGAGAAACCGATGATTCATTCGGTCGCCGACCTATGGGCCATAGCGACCATCTTCGAGCGCGAGGTCTACGATTTCTTCGGTATCGTCTTTATCGGCAATCCCGACATGCGTCGCCTGTTCCTTTCCATAGACTGGAAAGGCTTCCCGTTCCGCAAGGACTACGACATGAACCCTGAAATCAACCCGGTACCGCTTGAAAGCGAGCGTCAGAGCGATTTCACCGATGTCTACACCGAGGACTCCGAGGGCAATGTCACCCGCAGGGAGGAACGCGTGTTCCAACCCGACGATTTCGTGGTCAACATAGGGCCGCAGCATCCGGCGACACACGGCGTGCTCCGATTCCGCACGGCGGTCGACGGCGAGACCATAAAGAAAATCGATGTGTACATGGGATATATCCACCGTGGAGTGGAAAAAATATGCGAAGGTCTAACCTACCCTCAGACCCTCCATTTCATGGACCGTCTCGATTACTTCTCGGCCCACCCCTATCACCACTGCCTGTGCATGACAATCGAACAGGCAGCCGGCATCGAGATTTCACGCCGCGCACAGGTGATACGTGTCCTCATGGATGAACTGTCACGCATCGCCTCCCACTGTCTGTTCATCGGCACCTACTGCATGGACCTCGGCGCGACGACGATGCTGTTTTATACACTCCGCGTGCGCGAACAGATACTTGACATCATGGAACGCACCTGTGGTGCACGCATGACATTCAACTACGACTGCATCGGCGGTGTAATGCAGGACCTCGACAAAGATTTTGTGAAGGATGTAAAAGCGTTGCTTGAAGTGCTACCCGCCAATATAAAGGAATACAACAAGATATTCACAGGCAACGTGATTGCTAAAAACCGCATGGAAGGCATCGGTGTCCTGTCAAAGGAAGACGCCATACAATGGGCCGTGTCAGGCCCGTCGGGCCGCGCGTCGGGATGGGCGTGCGATGTCCGTAAGACCGACCCCTACAGCATCTATTCCGAACTTGAATTCGATGAAATCATCCGCCATGAAGGCGACTCGATGGCACGTTTCAAGGTCAGGATGGACGAGATGGAACAATCGGCCAGAATCATCAGCCAGCTCATCGACAATATCCCCGAAGGTGAATATTGTGTTAAAGTACCCAAAGTGCTCAAGCTGCCCGCAGGGCACTGGTTCCGCACCGTTGAAGGTTGTCGCGGAACATTCGGTATATATATTGAGAGCGACGGTGCCACATCTCCCTATCGTCTCAAGATTGCTCCACCATGTCTGCCGCTTGCAGCCGTCGTGGACCACATCACACGCGGGAACAAGATTGCCGACCTCATCACCATCGGCGGCTCACTCGACTATATCGTCCCCGACATGGACCGTTAACGGCTCAAACATAACATTCAGAAATATAGTAATTATCATCCAATAGACATCATGTTGAATTTTTCAGAGTTAACAAGGAGTTTTCACTACGATTTCCTGATGGACGCCCTGCACTTCCCCGAATGGCTCGCCGTTACAACCGAGTGCGTGTTTATCGGGATAATACTGTTGCTGCTTTACTCGCTTTTGGCACTGTTCTATATATGGTTTGAGCGCAAAGTGTGCGCCGCGTTCCAGTGTCGTCTCGGCCCCAACCGTGTAGGCCCGTGGGGACTGCTGCAGAGTGTCGCCGACATGTTCAAAATCCTCATCAAGGAGCTTATATCGCTCAAGTATGTCGATAAGTTCCTGTTCGCCCTCGCCCCCTATCTTGTAATCCTCGCCTCGATGCTCGCGTTCGCCGTGCTTCCATGGGGCAACGGGTTGCAGATAATCGATTTCAACATCGGTATATTCTTCCTGATAGCCGTCTCGTCCATAGGTGTCCTCGGTATCCTGCTCGCAGGATGGTCATCCAACAACAAGTTCACCCTTATCGGAGCGTTACGTTCAGGTGCACAGATGGTCAGCTATGAGTTGTCCATCGGGTTGAGCGTCCTCACCATGGTATTGTTTGCCGGAACCCTTGAAGTGGGAGGTATCATAGAGGCGCAGAAAGATGTCTGGTTCATCTTTTCAGGCCACATCCCGGCAATAATCGCGTTTGTAATATACCTCATCGCAGGAACGGCCGAGACCAACCGTGGCCCGTTTGACCTCCCCGAGGCCGAGAGCGAGTTGACAGCCGGTTACCATACCGAGTATTCGGGTATCCATTTCGGTTTCTTCTACCTGGCCGAGTATCTCAACCTTTTCATTGTCGCAGGTGTCGCCACACTGTTGTTCTTCGGTGGCTGGATGCCGTTGCAAATCCCCGGATGGGAGGCGTTCAACAACATAATGTGGTATATCCCCACCCCGATATGGTTCATAGCCAAGGCCATAGTGATTTCATTTATAATTATATGGTTCAAATGGACATTCCCGCGTCTGCGCATCGACCAGCTTCTTTCGCTGGAATGGAAATACCTGCTGCCCATCAATCTGTTCAACCTCGTGCTTATGGCTCTGGTTGTCGTATTTAAGTGGCATTTCTAAATATAATACCGAGAAATAACAGAATATAAATCTCATTGAATTGTTGAATATGAGCGATAAATATGGAAAAGTGGCTCAAGTAATCGGCCCGGTAGTCGACGTCACCTTCGAGGGAGAGGGCAACTCGCTCCCCCCAATCTATACGGCACTGAAAGTAGACCGCCCCGACGGTTCAACCCTCGTGCTGGAGGTGGAACAACACATCGGCGAAGACACTGTACGCTGCGTTGCGATGGAAAGCACCGACGGACTGCAACGTGGCATACGCGTGGACAATCTGGAACGTCCGATAGCTGTCCCGACCGGCAACCAGGTAAAGGGCCGTCTACTGAACGTCCTCGGCGATGCAATCGACCGTCTGCCCGCTCTTGAACGCGACAACCTACGTTCCATCCATCAGCCCGCCCCCGATTTCGATGAACTCACCATCGGCACCGAGATTCTATATACCGGCATCAAGGTCATTGACCTGCTCGAACCTTACAGCAAGGGTGGTAAAATCGGTCTTTTCGGCGGTGCCGGTGTAGGAAAGACCGTACTTATCATGGAGCTTATAAACAACATCGCAAAGGGTCACAACGGCTTCTCGGTGTTCACCGGTGTGGGAGAACGCACCCGCGAGGGAAATGACCTTCTGCGCGAGATGATTGAGAGCGGCGTAATGAAATACGGCGAGAAATTCCGCGAAGGCATGGAAAAAGGCCAATGGAATCTTGCCGACGTCGACATGAAAGAGGTAGAACAGTCACAGGCCACCCTCGTTTTCGGACAGATGAACGAGCCACCGGGTGCACGTCTCCGCGTCGCACTGTCAGGACTGACTGTCGCCGAACAGTTCCGTGACCAGGACGGCGGTGGCAAGGAGATTCTACTGTTCATCGACAACATCTTCCGTTTCACACAGGCCGGTTCAGAGGTATCGGCTCTATTGGGACGTATGCCTTCGGCAGTGGGATACCAACCTACACTTGCATCGGAAATGGGTGCGCTACAAGAACGTATCACATCGACAAAGAACGGTTCAATCACCTCGGTTCAGGCAATCTATGTCCCCGCCGATGACTTGACCGACCCGGCTCCCGCGACTACATTCAGCTTCCTTGACGCAACCACAGTGTTGAGCCGTAAAATCGCCGAACTCGGTATCTACCCCGCGGTAGACCCCCTCGAATCGACATCGCGCATCCTTGACCCGAATATCATCGGTGAGGAACACTATAATACCGCACAGGCCGTCAAGCAACTTCTGCAAAAGTATAACGAGCTGCAGGACATCATCGCGATTCTCGGCGTAGACGAATTGTCGGACGAGGACAAACTCGTCGTGGCACGTGCCCGTCGCGCACAACGTTTCCTCTCCCAGCCATTCTTTGTCGCCGAGCAGTTCACCGGTCTTCCCGGTGTCATGGTGCCGCTCAGCGAGACAATACGTGGCTTCAAGATGATTCTTTCAGGCGAGATGGACCAGTATCCCGAACAGGCGTTCCTGAATGTGGGCACTATAGACGAAGCCATCGAGAAAGGCAAGAAACTCCTCGCCGAGGTCGAGAACTAACGCCCCCCAATCATCCCACGGTCGGTCTGATTTGCCGTAACGCTACGGAACGACCAAGTATTGAATCAGAAACTACAATATATGACACTCAAGATAATATCGGCCGAAGAGATTCTCTTTGAAGGCGACGTGAAAATAGTCCATCTCCCGGGTGGCGAGGGCGACTTCACCGTGTTGCAGAATCACGCGTCGCTCATCTCGACACTCACCAAGGGGGTTATCCGTTACATCCCCTCCGACGAGGAGCACGAGCATGCCACCGAGATAAGCGGAGGCATCGCCGATGTCGATAACAATATCGTGTCAGTATGTATATATTAACAAGCCGTCCACACACCACCATGAGGAAAGCATTTTCGATATTCCTGTTCATCTTTGCCACGATATTGGCGTCAACCGACGTCAAGGCCTCGGCTGATACAGCCCTGAATGACGCGCTTACCGACTCACTGGAAGAAAAAAGTTTTGATTTCTCGACAATCAAGGACTTGATATTCGACCACCTCGGCGACGGTTATGGATGGGAAGTGCCATTCAACCATCACAAACGCATTCCTCTGCCCGTCATCCTATATTCTTCGGAAGGCGGTTTCCATTGCTTCTCGTCGGCACGCATCGAACATGGACATGAATACACCGAGGACGGTATCACGTTCAAAATCGCCCCCAAGGGCCACCCTCACCAAGGGAAAGTCATCGAGGTCATAGACGGGAAAGAATACAAGCCATGGGACATTTCCATTACAAAGAATGTACTGGCGGTGTTTATCTCAAGTCTGCTCGTGCTATGGATGGTGTTGAGTGTCGCCTCTTGGTATCGCCGTCAACCGCTCAAGGCTCCACGCAAAACCCGCGGGGCCATCGAGGAACTGATAATGTTTATATATGACGGCGTTATCAAACCCACACTCGGAGCCAACTCCATGAGGTTCGCCCCCTACCTCATCACAGTGTTCCTGTTTATACTCGTGATGAACCTCATGGGACTGATTGTAATCTTCCCGGGTGGGGCTAACCTGACAGGCAACATCGCGGTCACACTTGTCCTTGCGATTTTCACATTCCTGATTACAAACATATTCGGTACGAAACATTATTGGAAGGAAATTTTCTGGCCCGATGTACCTATGTGGCTGAAATTCCCGCTCCCAATCATGCCGATAATCGAATTTTTCGGGGTGTTCACCAAACCGGCCGCCCTGACAGTGCGTCTGTTCGCCAACATGATGGGAGGTCACATGATTGTCATCGTGCTCACCCTGCTCATCTTCATCGCGGCCGCCCTTGGCGGTACGTTGCTCGGTGGCGCGACAGTGGTCATCTCGATATTGTTCTCAGTGTTCATGCTTCTGCTCGACGTTCTTGTCAGCTTCATCCAGGCATACGTTTTCACCATGCTGTCAACGCTTTTCATCGCACTGGCACAGGACAACGGACACCACGGGAAAAAGCATGAGGAAGACGTTATAATGACCCCTCTGCCCGACACATCAATCCCGATGGGAAACCATATCGACGACCCTGCGATAGCCGCCGGGGAGATATTTGAAAATAAATAATAAAGAATAATATAACCAACTAAAAATTACAACTCACTATGTTAGCATTGATTTTAGCAGTCATCGAAGGTAGCATCGCCGCAATCGGCGCAGCACTTGGAGCAGGTATCGCCGCAATCGGCGCAGGTATCGGCATCGGTAAAATCGGTTCTTCGGCCATGGAGGCAATCGCCCGCCAACCTGAATCAGCAGGCGATATCCGCAGTAACATGATTGTGATTGCCGCCCTTGTCGAAGGTGTGGCCCTTTTCGCTGTCATCGTTTGTATCCTTGCCCTCTTCATCAAATAAAAACCGTTACGGATGGAACTTTTCACGCCTGACTTCGGCTTAGTATTCTGGATGTTTGTCAGCTTCATCATCCTTTTCCTCATTTTGTGGAAATGGGGATGGCCTGTCATACTTAAAGGAGTGGAAAGCCGAGCCGACCTGATAGACAAAGGTGTCGAGTATGCCCAACAAGCCAAGGAACAACTTGACACCGCCCGTCAGCAGGCCGACAAACAGATAGCTGAAGCCCGCCAACGTCAGGCCGAGATTCTTCGCGAAGCCGACAAGATGAAGACTCAAATCATCGAGGAGGCTCGTGAGGCGGCCCGTAAAGAGGCACGCAAGGTGATGGACGCCGCCACAATTTCGATTCAACAGGAACGCAAGGAGGCCCAGTCTCAATTCCGTGACGAGGTGAGCGCGTTCGCACTCGAAATCGCCGGAAAGGTAGTCCGCAACGAAATGCAGGACCAAAAGGCGCAAGCCCGACTGGTCGACAGCCTGCTTGACCAGATGGAAAATCAAAATTGAAACGCAAATGTCAGAAGGTCTCATTCCACGCCGCTACGCCAAGGCCCTATATAAGTTTGCCCTTGAAAGAAATGCCGCCACAAAGGTATACTCCATCATGGGTCGGCTAAGGGAGAGTTTTGCCGGGACGCCATCGCTACAGGAAACCCTGTCCAACCCTTTCATAAAGGAAGACGACAAGATAAAACTGTTATACACGGCTTCGGGTTGCTCCGGGGACGACACGGTGATGGCCGACTTCTTCAAGTTGCTCGCCGAGAACCGACGTCTCGACATGGCTCATCTGATAGCAATCGCCTATCAGGAACTATATCGTGAGGCCAATAACATATATCTTGTCAATGTGACCTCGGCAGCAAAACTTTCACCCGAAGATGACAAACGCCTAAGAGCCTTCATCGAGAAACATCTTGACGGTGCCACCATGGAATATTCATCGTCGATAGACCCGGAACTTATTGGCGGTTTTGTCGTCAAAATCAACAACGAGTTGCTCGACGCCTCCATCAGCAATGAACTTAAACAATTGCGCCTTAAACTACTAAGTCATTAACCCCCATTACCCCGACAATGATAAATCCAAGCGAGATATCTGAAGTATTGAAACAACAGCTCGAGAGCGTCAATTCCAAGGTGTCATTTGAAGAGACAGGCACCGTGCTTGAAGTTGGCGACGGCGTGGCACACGTCTACGGGCTCGATAACGTATGCGCCAATGAGCTCGTCGAATTCGAGAACGGCGTGAAAGGTGTGGCTCTCAACCTTGAGGAGAGCAATGTCGGTGTCATCCTGCTCAACAACGTGAACAAGGTGACCGAAAACATGAGCGTGCGCCGTACAGGCGAGATTGCTTCAATTCCCGTCGGGGAAGGACTTTTCGGACGCGTAATCAACGTACTCGGCGAGCCGATTGACGGACGTGGCCCTATTGACGGAGAACTGATACGTCTCCCCCTTGAACGAAAAGCCCCTGGGGTTATTTTCCGCCAGCCTGTCAACCAACCGTTGCAGACAGGCATCAAGGCCGTTGACGCCATGGTACCCATCGGACGCGGACAACGTGAACTTATCATCGGCGACCGTCAGATTGGCAAGACAGCCATCGCAATCGACACGATTATAAACCAGCGCAAGAATTTCGAGGAAGGCAAACCGGTCTACTGCATCTACGTGGCTATCGGCCAGAAAGCGTCATCAGTCGCTGCGACAGTCGAGACACTGCGACAGTACGGCGCGATGGACTATACCGTGGTTGTCGCCGCAACGGCATCCGACTCGGCTTCGATGCGATACTACTCACCGTTCGCCGGTGTGGCAATCGGAGAGTTCATCCGTGACACGGGACGTGACGCACTGATTGTATATGACGACCTGTCGAAACAAGCTGTCGCCTATCGTGAAATATCGCTAATCCTCAAACGCCCGTCAGGACGCGAGGCCTACCCCGGTGACATCTTCTACCTGCACTCTCGCCTGTTGGAGCGTGCCGCTAAAATTATCGACAATCAGGAAGTGGCATCGCAGATGAACGACCTCTCCGAGCCGTTGAAAAAACTCGTGAAAGGAGGCGGCTCATTGACAGCACTCCCCATTATCGAGACACAGGCCGGTGACGTGTCGGCCTACATCCCCACAAACGTGATTTCAATCACCGACGGACAGATATTCCTTGAATCAGCATTGTTCAACCGAGGCATACGACCGGCCATCAACGTCGGCATCTCGGTGTCACGTGTAGGCGGTAACGCCCAAATCAAGTCAATGAAAAAAGTCGCCGGTACATTGAAAATCGACCAGGCGCAGTTCCGCGAACTTGAATCATTCACCAAGTTCGGAGGGGACATCGACCCTGTCACCGCACGTGTAATCGACAAAGGCCGCAAAAATGAACGACTGCTAATCCAACCTCAATATAAGCCCGAGGCTGTAGAGGACGAAGTCGCTGTAATCTTTGCAGGCACCAAGGGTCTTCTCGATAAAGTCCCGATGGATAAGGTCAAGGAGTTTGAGAAACTGTATCTGCAACTCCTGCACGCCAAGAACCCCGACGCACTCGAGACAATTAAAAGCGGAAAACTCACTGACGAGGTGATGGCTGTCCTTGTCGATGCTGCAAATGAAATATCAGCCCGTTATAACTGAAAATAAATGGCAACACTACGCGAACTTAAAGGAAGAATCGGTTCTGTAGCATCATCCGAGAAAATAACCGGCGCGATGAAAATGATTTCATCGGCAAAGATGCACAAGGCCGAGCAAAGTCTGCGGAAACTCGGCCCGTTCCGTCAACAGATTGAGTCCATTATCGGCAATCTGCTGAGTGCCGACGCCGAGTTTTCCTCCCCTCTGACTGAAAGTCGCGACATACATCGTCTCGGAATCGTGATATTCGGTTCTGACGACGGACTTTGCGGAGCATACAATGTAAATATCTTCAAAGAACTGCTCAAACTGATTACAACCTATCGCGGGCAGTTCGGTGACAACGTCGACATTGTACTCTACCCTGTCGGGGCAAAGATTGCCAAAGCCGTTGCCAAAATCGCCGGGTTACATATCTCGATAGTCGAGACTCCGGACGTAGATTCAAAGACAACCGGCGATGGAGTGAAGATTTTCATGGAATATCTTCGCGACAGTTTCATCAAGTGCGACATAGACCGTGTCGATATGCTCTACACCAGTTTCCACAGCGCGGGACGCCAGGCCATCAAATCCGAGCAATTCCTCCCCGTCGTGGCTGAGACATTCGCCACACAGGAAAACGCCGAGACCAACCGCCCCTATCTTTTTGAACCCGATGCGCCCACTATTTTCCAATCAGTGTTGCCTATGTACCTGCTTGCCGTGGCTCAGGACATCTTCACTGAAAACCGTGCTTCGGAACAGGCGGCGAGAGTGATGGCAATGCAAAGCGCCAACGACAACGCCAAGAAACTCCTTGAAGAACTGCAACTCGAGTACAACAAGCTGCGTCAACAAGGCATAACCACCGAACTACTCGATATTCTCGGAGGTCAAGTCAGAGATTAAAATTGAATACTCATAATATAGTAATTGCTTAACTGAAATCTATGGGAAGTGTTAAAGATTATTTTTCGTCATTAGGGTACGGTATTGCCAGCCTGTTGAAGGGCATGCAAGTCACCGGGAAAGAATTCATCACCCCGAAAATCACTGAAAAATATCCTGAAAACCGCGAGAATCCCCCCGTAGCGCCACGTTTCCGCGCAATACTCGAGTTGAAATATGACTCGGAGGGACGCCACAAATGTATCGCTTGCGGGATATGCGAGCGACAGTGCCCCAACGGGACAATAAAACTCACCACCAAGATGGTGGATACCCCTGACGGGAAAAAGAAACGCAAACTCGACAATTACATGTATGACCTGGGGAGTTGCACGTTCTGCCAGTTATGCGTGACCAACTGTCCGCAGGATGCGCTTGAGTTCAACAACGACTTTGAACAGGCGGTGTTCACCCGCGACAAACTTGTCAAAAAGCTAAACTATCTCCCCGAAAAGGAGGAACCGGCCCCGACACCCGAGGAACTCGCCAGGATGCAGGCCGAGCGCGAGGCTAAAATCGCGGCTGCAAAGGCAGCTGCGGCAGCAAAAAAAGCCGCCGCGGCTAAAGCCACACAGGACACTCCAGCCAAGGACACCCCACAGGAAAACGCCGGGAATCCAAGCCCTGATAAATAATGTAATCTAAGAGATTGTCTAAAATTTTCTCATAAGAATTTTTAAGAGCTATTTCGGATGGAATTTTAAAGGACGAGCGAGGATAATATTGAAATATTTGACGAGCGAGAACTTGAAAATTAACCCGAAAGAGCCTTGACAATCTCACAAAAGCAAAATAAAGACGGCGTTTTACGCGCTTTCTGCACTTTGACTCGGTCATGATGCCCGCATCACTCCCTCGTCTGAATGACGGAAATCATCGTAAAACACCTATAAAAATTCAATGATAAAAATTTAGACAATCTCTTAAATATACTATCACATAATATGGAATCAGTAGGAAGTATCATCATGTACTGGATAATCGCGCTGTCGATTGTCATCTTCTCGGTACTTACTGTCACCACCCGCAAGATACTGCGTGCGGCGACCTACCTCCTCTTTACCCTTTTCGCGACTGCGGCCCTGTATTTCAAACTCGATTACGAGTTCCTGGGTGCTGTCCAGATTGCGGTATATGCCGGAGGCATCGTCGTGCTGTTCGTGTTCTCTATCTTGCTCACGACCCACCCCGGTGACAATAGCGAAAAATTAGCCTCCCGTAAACGTCTCCTCGGATTCTCGGCCGCACTTGTCACATTGGTCGTCACCGGGTATGCGCTCATCAGCCGTTGCGCCAATGTGTTCACCCGTCTTCCCGAGATGTCCACCCCCGACATGAGCCGCATAGGCGAGGTACTCATGGGCACCGGGTACGGCGAACTTCTCCTCCCGTTCGAGGCGATAAGTGTATTGTTGTTAGCATGTATAATCGGTGGCGTAGTCGTCGCCCGTAAACGTTAAACATTGGATAAAATGGGCACTATCATCTGGTATCTCATTCCCGCGCTCGTCATGTTCTGCTGCGGGGTTTACGGCTTCATGACCCGCCGTAACATGATTGCAATGCTTATCTCGCTTGAGTTGATGCTCAATGCCGTAGACATTAACTTTGTCGTGTTCAACCGCTATCTCTATCCCGGCCAGCTCGACGGAATGATGTTCACCTTGTTTGCCATAGCCATCGCGGCCGCCGAGACGGCACTCGCTATCGCAATCATCATCAACATCTACCGTTCGGCCAAGAACATAGATGTCCGCGACGTAACCCGTATGAAATTTTAAGCATTATGGACTTCATCATACCATTACTCATCCTGGCGATTCCGCTGTTCAACTTCCTTCTTCTGGGGATAGGCGGCGTGAAAATGAGCCATAGACTTGCCGGCACAATAGGATGTATCGGCATGGGCACGGTACTCGTCCTCTCCTACTACACCGCGTTCAATTATTTCTTCAGCGGAAACGAGGCGTTCATCATCGACGGTGTCCGCAAGGCAGCTACAATCTTCAACGTGACATGGCTTGAGTTCACAAAGAACCTTGTCATAAAACTCGGCTTCCTGCTCGACCCGATTTCGGCGATGATGCTGATTGTGATTCCCACGATTTCATTCATGGTTCATGTCTACAGCCTCGGCTACATGAAAGATGAAAAGGGTTTCCAGCGTTACTACGCATTCCTCTCGCTGTTCAGTTTCTCGATGCTCGGACTGGTTGTCGCTACCAACATCTTCCAAATGTATATCTTCTGGGAGCTCGTGGGCGCGTCATCCTACCTGCTAATCGGATTCTTCTATACATTGCCTTCGGCTGTATCGGCGTCTAAGAAAGCGTTTATCGTGACCCGTTTCGCCGACCTCGGATTCCTTATAGGCATTCTCATCCTGTCGTTCTACACCCAGACATTCAACTTCGCCGACCTTACCAACAACCCGCAGAACGTCCTTCTCTCGACCGGAGGCGCGACATTCCTGGGCGGTTCGGTGCTCACTTGGGCGTTGGTGCTGATTTTCACCGGCGGTATGGGTAAATCGGCCATGATGCCATTGCATATATGGCTTCCCGATGCGATGGAAGGCCCCACACCCGTTTCGGCGCTTATCCACGCCGCAACGATGGTCGTGGCCGGTGTATATCTCGTCGCACGCATGTTCCCGCTTTACCTCATGGAGGAGTTCGCGTTGCAGTTCATCACCGTTGTCGGCGCGATTACGGCACTCTACGCAGCCATCGTCGCCTGCACGCAGATTGACATCAAGCGAGTCCTCGCATTCTCGACAATATCTCAGATTGCATTCATGATGGTGAGCCTCGGCGTGGCACGTCCCGAACATCATGAAGCGTTAGGTTACATGGCCTCGATGTTCCACCTTTTCACCCACGCGATGTTCAAGGCATTGCTTTTCCTCGGTGCAGGTGCGCTCATCCATGCCGTGCATTCCAACAACTATACCGCGATGGGAGGTCTGCGCAAGTATATGCCAATCACCCACTGGACATTCCTGATAGGCTGTCTCGCGATTGCCGGCATACCACCGTTCTCGGGATTCTTCTCCAAGGACGAAATCCTGTCGGCATGCTACAGCCAGAGCATGTTCTGGGGCGTTTGGATGTCGATTGTCGCCGGAATGACCGCATTCTACATGTTCCGTCTCTACTTCCTCATCTTCTGGTGGGACACCCCCGACTACTCTCATCATCACCACAAGCCACATGACCCCAAGTTTGCCATGTCGTTCCCTCTCTTGTTCCTTGCCACGGTCTCGGTTTTCGCCGGCTTCATCCCGTTCGGAGAGTTTGTAACCTGGAACGGACATGAATACACCATTCACCTTAACACGGTTATAGCCGTCACAAGTGTCGTCATCGCACTTCTCGGCATCGGGGCCGCCTACGTCATGTACTCCAAGAAAAACGAATGGCCGGCACGTCTCGCCGGACTCGTTCCCTGGCTGTGGACTGCGGCTCATCATCGCTTCTACTGGGATGAAATATACCTTTTCATCACCCACAAGATTATATTCAACGGCATCTGCCGTCCCATCGCATGGTTTGACCGCCATATAATCGACGGTACAATGGACGGTTTCGCCTATATCACCAACAAGGCCTCTGTCGCCATCAAGGGATTCCAGAGCGGCAAGGTACAGATGTATGTATGGTGGTATCTTATCGGGGCGTTGCTCCTTGGTGCAATCACAGCCGTATGCTGGATGTAATTTAACGATGAAAATAACAGAGTAAAAGATAGTAATTATGTTTTCAAATATATTGATATACTTCGTGGTGATTCCCCTGCTTATGCTCGCCGGGGTAGCCTTGAGTCGAAATATCAAGCAAATAAGGGCCGTGGCTGTCGTAGGCTCGCTCGCCCTGACCACATTGTCGGTGTACCTGCTGTGCAGCTACCTCGCGCTTAGAGGCAACGGGGAGGCCATGCAGTTCGTTGAAAAATGGGACTGGTTCAAGCCTCTGCATATCCAGTTAGCCGTCGGTGTTGACGGAATTTCAGTCGCAATGTTGATACTGTCGTCAATCATCCTGCTGACCGGCAGTTTCGCATCATGGAAAATTGAGCAACCCAAAGCGTTTTTCCTTTGGCTGATACTGTTGTCAACGGGTGTGTTCGGGTTCTTCATCTCGGTTGACCTGTTCACCATGTTCATGTTCTATGAGGTCGCCCTGATTCCCATGTATCTTCTCATAGGTGTATGGGGTTCAGGCAACAAGAACTATTCGGCGATGAAACTGACCCTCATGCTCATGGGTGGGTCAGCGTTCCTAATGCTCGGTCTCATAGGTATCTATTACCACTCGGCGGCAAATCCGGCCGACTATACCTGGAACATACTTGAGATAGTCAAGAACGGGTCGATATCCAAGGGATGGCAATACTTCCTGTTCCCGATGACATTTGTCGGGTTCGGTGTCCTTGGCGCGATGTTCCCGTTCCATACATGGAGCCCCGACGGTCACGCCTCGGCTCCGACAGCCGTGTCGATGTTACACGCCGGCGTGCTCATGAAACTCGGTGGTTACGGGTGTTTCCGTGTCGCGATATACCTTATGCCCGAGGCAGCGCATGACCTCGCCTGGATATTCCTCATCCTCACCGGCATCTCGGTGGTCTACGGAGCGTTCAGCGCATGCGTGCAGAACGACCTGAAATATATCAACGCCTATTCTTCGGTGAGCCACTGCGGGCTCGTGCTTTTCGCTATACTCATGCTCAACACCACCGCCATGACAGGCGCAATCATGCAGATGCTCTCCCACGGCCTGATGACAGCACTTTTCTTCGCGCTCATCGGTATGATATACGGCCGCACCCACACACGTGACATACGCCTGATGGGCGGCCTGATGAAAATCATGCCGTTCTTGGCTGTATGTTATGTAATCGCAGGTATGGCGTCGCTCGGTCTACCCGGCCTTAGCGGTTTCGTGGCCGAGATGACAATCTTCGTCGGTTCGTTTGAACACGCCGACTGGTTCCACCGTGCGTTCACTATCGTCGCTTGCAGCTCGATTGTGACAACCGCAGTCTACATCCTACGCGTCGTGGGTAAGCTGTTGCTCGGTCCGGTACAGGACGAACACCATCTGTCGCTGACCGATGCCACATGGTGGGAACGCACCTCGACCGTCACCCTCATCCTCTGCGTGGCGGCAATCGGCTGTTTCCCCAACTTCTTCGCCGATTTAATCAAGTTCACATTCAGTCCCCAGATATTCTCTGTTTTAGGAATGAACTAATCAATTATTAAACGACAATGGATTACTCACAGTTCTTAATAATGAAGCAGGAAATAGGATTGTTAATCGTATTTCTGTTAGTCTTCCTATACGATACATTTGCATCCAAAAAGGCGACCGGTGTATTGCCCGCAGTGACATGCTGCCTGTTCGCAATATTCACAGCGCTTGGGTTCATCCCATGCATGGGCATCGAGAATGACGCTTTCGAAGGGATGTACCAGACATCAGCGACCGTAACGGCAATCAAGAATATCCTCAACGTGGGCATGTTGATTGTAATGATACAGTCAATCAAGTGGGCCAACAGCGAGTTCCAGGCCATCCGTCGCGGTGAGTTCTACGAACTTCTGCTTGTCACACTATTCGGCATGTATCTGATGATTTCGTCACGTCACTTCCTCCTTTTCGTGATTGGACTCGAGACTGCCTCACTTCCCCTTGCCGCTATGGTGGCGTTCAACAAGAACCGTTACGAAAGCCATGAGGCCGCAGTCAAATACATCTTGACCGCATGCTTCTCCTCGGCAATCTTCCTGTTCGGTCTGTCACTGGTCTACGGCCTGGCCGGCTCACTCTACTACCGTGAAATCGCAATGATGGTGACCGGGTCGGGATTCGGCGCGATGATAATCGTCGCCCTCGCCTTTGTCATCGGCGGAGTCGGTTTCAAACTGTCACTCGTCCCGTTCCATCTGTGGACTGCCGATGTCTATCAAGGCGCACCCACCAACGTGACCTCCTATCTCTCGGTCATCTCCAAGGGCGCGGCAGCGTTTGCATTCCTTGTCATCCTGACACAGGCGTTCGGCACTCTTTATTCCAAGGCTTGGGAATGGATGCTCTACGGACTGATTATCTTGACAATCACTGTCGGAAACCTGTTCGCGATACGCCAGCGCAACATGAAACGATTCCTGGCATTCTCCTCGATATCCCAGGCCGGATACATCATGCTCGGTGTGATTGCCGATAACGCCATGGGGACATCGGCGTTGATGTACTACATCCTTGTCTACATCTTCTCCAACCTCGCCGCGTTCGGCGTAATCGGGGCAATCGAGAACAACTGCGACAAAGGAGACATGACCGACTACAACGGTCTGTCCAAGACCAATCCCCGCCTGGCGTTCACAATGATGCTCGCGATGTTCTCCCTCGCCGGTATCCCTCCGTTCGCCGGATTCTTCAGCAAGTTCTTCATATTCACCAGCGCGATTAACCAAGGTTCGACCGCGATATATGTACTGGTCCTCATCGCATTGATTAACACCATCATCTCACTCTACTACTATCTCCTCGTGGTGAAAGCGATGTACATCAACACCGACGGCGAATGCCCCGTAGGCACATTCAAGTCGGCTTGCTCCGAACGTCTCGCCATGTGGATATGTGTCGCAGGTATAATCATCATCGGTCTTGCGAGTCCGATATATGACTACCTCCTGACCATCGGATAAGGCTATCAATTCACTCCGATATATACACCGAAGGTGCACCCGTCTAAAGGGATGCACCTTCGGTTCTTTTTGCGAGTCTCGATATTTGATATTATCTTTGCATATTAAATTGATATAAGTAACTGTTCATAATTAATTTATACTATATGCGAGATTTATTTCGAGGGAAAATCGATGGTTGAAAAGGGAGTTTATAGATATAAACGACCGATGAAAGCATTGATTTTGACCGAAATAAGGCCGCAGAGAGTATAATAGATAAATCATGACGGTTGCTTAGGTAAATATATCGTTTAATTTTGAACAGTTACTTAAACATCATTTGACAATGAAAAAGAATATTTCTCCGTTTCTGTGGCTGGCTATTGTCATGGCCGTCCTTCTACTGATTGCGATAGCATTCGGGGTCACTAAAGTGACATCACTTAACCGACAGGTCGAAGAAGCCCGCGCCGAGACCGAGGAGGTCAAACTGAATTTCGAGCAACAACAGCTGACAGCCGAGTTCAATGCGGTCAGCGAAGGGTTCGCCCAATACGAAGACCAGGCCGTGAGGATTCAGAACGACTCAATCCTCGCCAAATACAACGCAGCCAAAAACAAGGTCGAACAACTCAAGAACGAATTACAGAACCTAAAGAACGAAAATAAACTATCGCGTAAGCGCATTGACGAACTGACAGGCGAAATCGGCACTCTGCGTGGTCTTTTACGCCACTACATCGCGCAGATTGATTCACTTAGCAAGGAGAACGGAATTCTAAAAGCCGAGAATGCCGAAATACGCACCCACAACGAGCAACTGACATCCCAGGTGCAGGATATATCACAGCGTAACGAACAGTTGAACGAGCGCATGACACTCGCCGAGAAACTTAATGTGACCGGCGTAAGTCTCAACGCGTTGCAGAAAAACGGCAAGAACGAGAAGAATGTCACCAAAGCCAAGCAACTCGTCGTGACATTCACCATCCCGCAAAATAACTCCACTCCAGTTGGCAACAAGACTATATATGTGCGCATAACCAATCCTGAAGGCTCATTGCTCGGTTCAGGCGGCTCATTCAGCTTTGAGGGACGCAACCTCGCATGCACCGCCCGCAAGACAATCGAATATTCAGGCAACGAGGTGCCGGGCATACGCATATACTGGGATGTAAACACCACCCTTACCCCCGGAGACTACACCGTTGAACTTTTCACTGACGGATACCGTCTCGCGTCCCGCCATTTCACGTTGAAAAAATAGAGAACGTTTGATGTCGGTATCTGAATATTGGGAATGCCTCGTTGAATCAGTCAACGCTGTCGAGATGAACACGGCATCAGCCGTGCTCAGGCTTGTCGTGAGCATGTTGCTCGGGGCATTCGTCGGCATGGAGAGGAAACGCAAAGGCCAGATGGCCGGAATCAGGACATTCGCACTGATTTCAATGGGCGCGACCCTCGCCATGGTGTTGTCGGTGTACATCCCCCAGGAATATATCGGAGTCAAGAACGGTGACCCGGGACGTGTCGCCGCCCAGGTCATCACCGGCATCGGTTTCCTCGGTGCCGGGGCAATCATCCAGATGAAAGGCTCGGTCAGAGGACTCACAACCGCTGCCGGGATATGGATGACGGCAACCGTCGGCATGGCTGTGGGTGTCGGCCTGTACTGGCTCTCAATCATCGCCACAGGCCTTGTCCTTGTGGTGCTGACACAGCTCGACCGTCTTGAACACAAAATCCACATGGGCACAGAATCACGCACAATCAGACTAAAGATAAGAGGGATTGTAAGTAATATCGAAGCCTACCGCACGGAACTCGACCATTTCCATGTGAACCTGAACAACGTGTATGTCGAATATGACTACGACGAAAACGTGACACGGCTCAACCTTGTCGTCCTTGTCAGGGAAACCACCGACTTCATCCAGTTATTCGCTGCATTACGGCTTGTGAACCCGACATTGTCCATATCACTCGCCAACCAAGCCAACATATAAGAAGTTGAATGACAATCCTTAATCTCATATTAGCCAACGTGACATCATCGGTCACCGAATCGTTCAACATCGAGGGACTAATATCTGACCTGGCGTTCCTACTGCTTCTCGGAGCGGTTGCCACCCTCCTGTTCAAGTGGATGAAACAACCTGTGGTGCTCGGATACATCGTGGCGGGATTCCTTGCAAGCCCCAACTTTGAATACCTCCCCTCAGTCACAACCGAAGCCAATATCGAATTCTGGGCTCAAATCGGAATTGTCGTACTACTTTTTTCCCTCGGCCTTGAATTCAGTTTCAAGAAACTGCTGAACGCTGGAGGTTCGGCTGTCGTGACCGCGCTCATCATCGTGACAGGCATGATGGGGGCAGGATTCGTCATAGGGCATCTCCTCGGTTTCTCCCATATCAACAGTCTCTTTCTCGGAGGGATGCTGTCAATGTCATCGACCACAATAATCATCAAGGCATTCACTGACCTAGGGTTACGCCACAAGAAGTTCGCTTCACTTGTCCTTGCGGTGTTGATTGTCGAGGACCTGTTTGCCGTCGTGATGATGGTGATACTATCATCGATTACCATAAACAAGTCGGTAGCCGGAGGCGAACTGCTCATGTCGGTCGGCAAACTCCTTTTCTTTCTCATTATATGGTTTCTCGTCGGGGTGTTCATGCTGCCGACATGTCTCAACAAGGCAAGACGCTTCCTTAGCGACGAAACATTGCTCATAGTATCAATGGGGTTGTGTCTCGGAATGGCTGTATTCTCCGTAGCCTGCGGATTCTCGCTGGCCTTAGGGGCGTTTGTAATGGGGTCTATTCTTGCCGGGACAAGTTTCGCCGAACGCATCGAGCATGTTACAACTTCGGTCAAGGACCTTTTCGGCGCGGTATTCTTCATCTCGGTTGGAATGATGGTAAACCCAGGCATAATAATCGAATACTGGTCGCCGATTCTCATCCTGTCGGGTGTCGTCATCGTCGGGATGATAATATTCGGCACATCAGGTATGCTCATAACCGGGCAATCGCTAAAAGTGGCAATCGAGTCAGGTTTCTCCCTGACACAAATCGGCGAATTTGCATTCATCATCGCGTCACTCGGCATGTCGTTAGGTGTCCTTGAACCGACAATATACCCTATCGTCGTCGCCGTGTCGGTAATCACAACATTCACCACCCCCTACTTCATCAGGATGGCCCCGGGTGTATATAACGGAGTCGAAAAGATTCTTCCGCGAAAACTGCATTTCCTCATAGACCGTTACACCGAGAAAGCATCGACCGAGAGCGAGACAGGGCGTCTGTGGAGTTCCCTTTTCCGTCGATACCTATGGCGTGTAGTCCTGTATTCAATCGTACTAACCGCGATAACACTGCTGTCGCTGCACTACCTGACGCCACGTCTGGCCCAGGCATTCCCCCACTGGGGCCGGCTGATAGCCACCACCGTCACACTAATCGCCATGGCGCCGTTCCTGCTCGCCCTCTCCTACCCCGCGTCACGCAAGACCGAGAGGGAACGCCTCATCAAGGCGAATGCCCGATTTGATGTCCCGCTTGTCGTCATGTCTCTGTTCAGGCTACTGTTGGGACTTTGTTTCATCGTCTACCTGCTGAGTTCCACCTACTCGATGACGGTCGGATGGACGTTCGGACTGGCAATATTCCTGATGATTGTATTTCTGTTCTCCAAGAACGTCAAGTCCCGCATGCGCAACATCGAGGCCAAGTTCATCGACAACCTGAATGAACGCGAACTACGCCGCAGCGGTAAGAACAATAATCTCGTCAGCAACATGCACCTTGCCTATATGACAGTCAGCCCGACATGTGAATTCGTGGGAGAACGCATGAAAAACAGTAATCTGCGCAAACGCTTCGGGGTAAACATTGTCAGCATACAACGTGGAAACAAAATCATAATGGTGCCCGGCGGTGATGCACGACTATTCCCCGGAGACCAACTCGGAGTAATCGGCACCGACGAGGAAATCCAGGCGATATTGCCCGCAATCGAGACCGCCGAGGACACTGATACTGTCTCACCGCAGGTCAAGGATGTGAAACTAACAAATATAATGCTCACCGAATCCTCCACACTTATCGGCAAAACGCCAGCGACATCGGGGTTGCGCGACAAATACCAGTCATTGCTCGTCAGCCTGCAACGTGGCGATGTGTTCATCTCGCCCGACGGGGATGTCACATTCGACCTCGGTGACATATTATGGCTCGTCGGGCCACATCATCTTATATCAAAACTGAAATGACGCGCCTGAAGACACTGCTTATTGCAGCCATTATGCCATTTATATCGCTCGCCGGCCCGATTGAGGCCAGCGTCATCACATGCTTTCCCGGCAGTGAGATATATGAACTTGAGGGACACTCGGGACTACGGCTGCGAGACTCGATAAACGACATAACCGTGAACTGGGGATTGTTTGATTTCAACGCCCCCAATTTCGTCTATCGCTTTGTAAAGGGAGAGACCGACTACAGGGCCGGGGCATGCCCGACCGACATGTTTGTAGGACTGTACGCCGGTGACGGGCGCAAAGTCATGGAACAACGGCTGAACCTCACCGCCAGACAAGCCGAGACATTGACCTCGCTCGTCAGAGAAAACCTACGTCCAGAGAACCGCGTCTACCGTTACAACTATGTCAAGGATAACTGCTCGACACGCATCCTCGACATGATTGAACGCGCAATAGGCGACACCGTATCACTCGGCGTCGCCCCGGAGAATATCACAGGAGACCATCCGAGTTTCCGAAACTCAATGAGACATTACCACGCCACCTACCCGTGGTATCAGTTCGGTATCGACCTCGCTCTTGGCAGTGGTCTCGACCGACCTATATCCAACCGCGAACAAGGCTATGCCCCGGTCACTATGTTCCATCTATTGGAGAAAGCCACCATCCCCGACTCCACAGGGCGACAAGTCCCGTTAGTTCTCGGCACGACCGTATTGAACGAGGGATTGCCACAGGGTGCGTCACTCCCCCCTACCCCGTTTTGGCAGAGTCCATTGTTTATTTCATGGATTCTATTTATTGTCACCTTGTCCATCTCAATCAATGACATCAGGAGAAAGCGATTGACCCGATGGCTGACCGCCGTCATATACTCGGTGTCAGGCGTTGCCGGACTTATAATCACCTTCCTCATCTTCATTTCAGAACACGAGGCCACATCGCCCAACTGGCTGTACCTGTGGTTAAATCCGCTTTGCTTCATCCCTGCGATATGTGTATGGTTAAAAAAGGGTAAGATAACCGTTTATTCCTATCAAATTGTTAACTTTGTAGCGTTAATATTGTTAATCATATTGTGGTCGGTCAATGTGCAAAGTCTCAACCCTGCATTCCTGCCGCTCATATTATGTAATTTAGTGCTGTCAGCCACGTATATCGGACTATATCAATGTCACACAAGAACGAGACGTCAATAACATCCCGCGTCGTTTGCGCCCTTGTAGCCTCCATGGTTACAATGGCGATAGGTGCGCAGTCCCCGGTCAAAAGGCCCACACTTGTGATAGGCATAATGGTGGAGGGATTGAACGAGGACAACCTCGAACTACTGCGCCCGCAATTATCGTCCGATGGATTCCGACGCCTGATTGACAATGGCGCGATACTTGAAGATGTCGAATTCGGACCGACACTCGACCCGACCGCGGCGACAGCCGTCCTGCTTACAGGCGCGACACCCGCAGTGAACGGAATCCCCGCTGCACGCGTCTACGACACCGAGAAACGCCGTAGCCGGTCAATATTGCTCGACCCGTCCAAGATGGGCAACTCGACAACCGAGACCTATTCACCCGCCGCTCTGCTTGTCACGACTTTATCTGACGAGGTGCGCATAAACGATAGTGGCATCGGCCAGGTTTATTCAATCGCCCCCGATGCACAGAACGCCATCATCATGGCGGGACATGCCGGGAACAGCGCGATGTGGGTCAACGATGTCGATGGCAAATGGTCTTCGACAACCTTTTACAAGGACTTCCCATCCCCCGCGACAAAACGTAACTACTCCTCGCAGCTCGCCCTACGCATCGACACGATGAACTGGACTCCGTCACGGGCACTGGAGACCTATCCCGACTTGCCGGAGTTCAAGAAAATATACCCGTTCACCCATCGTTTCCTGCGTAATGACCCTGCCCGATACAAAGCCTACAAGGCATCGCCCAAGGTCAACCATGACATCACCGAACTCGCCAGGGATTATATCTCGACATTCCGTCTCGGCAAACGCGATGTGATGGACATGCTCAGCTTAGGTTACACTGTCGCACCCTATCCCTACACCCGCGACTCTGACACACGCATCGAGACCATGGACGCGTACCTGCGCCTTGACGCCGACCTCGCACAGTTGTTCAAGGCTGTTGACCAAGGACCGGGAATGCAGAACACCCTTGTATTCCTCGCGGGGATTCCGGCACGTCCCGGAGGTCGCAAAGAGGATGAGAGATACAATATCCCATACGGCGAGTTTTCCCCGCGTAAGGCGATGTCACTGCTCAACATGTACCTCATCGCCCTGCACGGAAACGGGGAATGGCTCAACGGCTACCACAACGGGCATTTCTTCCTGAACCACAAGACCATAAAAGATAATAACGCCGACCTTCACCAGATACGTTCAGAGGTAGCCGACTTCCTTGGCCGAATGGCCGGTGTAAGCCGTGTATATACCATCGAGGACATTGTTGCCGGACGTCTTGACCCGGAGTACAGTCGTCTGCGCGAGAATATCTCGCTCGAGCATGCCGGGGACGTGATTGTCAGGATAAACCCCGGATGGGAAATCGTGGAAGATGAAACCGCACCCGCCGACAAACCCGAAGGCCAGGTCGAACGGCTCTCCATACAGAACTATCCCGTGTTCATCCTTGCACCGGGATTGCCGGCCCAACGCATTACCACGCCACTTGACGCACGCATCATCGCCCCGACTGTCGCAAGGGTACTGCGCATCAGGTCGCCAAATGCCTCGGCACTGTCTCCGCTGAAACTCAAGTTCTGATATTCGCGGGAAAACCTGCTTTAAACTAAAAATTCAACTTTAACACACTACACCACACTATAAATGTCACTTAATTCATTTTTAAGCAAGATATTCGGAAACAAGTCACAACGTGACCTGAAAGAAATACAGCCTATTGTCAATCAAATAAAGGCACTCGGCCCTCAAATGGAGAAACTCTCCAACGATGAACTCCGCGCCGCGGTGACCGCAGTGCGCAACGAAATAAAGGATGCAACCGCACCCTTCGAAAAATCGATTGCCGAGACCAAGGCCAAAATCGACGACCTGCCGTTTGACGAACGACAGCCGTTATGGGACGAAATAGACCGTAACGAAAAACATATCCTCGACATCATAGAGGATAAACTGAACGAGAATCTACCGACGGTATTCGCCGCGATACGCGAGACCACCGCACGTTTCGCCGCCAACGAGACAATCGAGGTGACGGCAACACAGATGGACCGGGATCTTGCCGCCGCAGGCAAGGATTTCGTGTCAATCGACGGTGACAAGGCTATCTACCGCAACCACTGGATTGCGGGCGGCAACGAAATCAAATGGGACATGGTGCACTATGACGTACAGCTGATAGGCGGCGTTGTGCTCCATCAAGGTAAAATCGCCGAGATGGCGACAGGCGAGGGTAAGACCCTCGTCGCTACACTCCCTGTGTTCCTGCGCTCGCTTTCAGGGCGCGGTGTCCATGTCGTGACAGTCAATGACTATCTTTCAAAACGTGACTCGGAATGGATGGGCCCGTTATACATGTTCCACGGTTCAAGCGTGGACTGTATCGACAAACACCAGCCAAACACCCGTGCACGCCGTGACGCCTACAACTGCGACATCACTTTCGGCACCAACAACGAGTTTGGTTTCGACTATCTGCGCGACAACATGGCGATGGCCCCGGGTGACATGGTGCAGCGCAAACACTATTACGCGATTGTCGACGAGGTCGACTCGGTGCTAATCGACGATGCCCGTACACCGCTCATCATCTCCGGCCCTGTGCCCAAGGGAGACGACCAGTTGTTCAACGAATACAAGTTCAACGTCGAGAAAGTGGTACAGGCTCAACGCCGCCTTGTCACACAACTCCTGTCCGAGGCCAAGACCAAGCTCGCAAGCGATGACAAGGAGGTGAAAAAGGAGGGCGCACTGTTGCTTTTCCGCGCATTCAAGGGTCTTCCCAAAAACGGTGCGCTCATCAAGTTCCTCTCCCAGGAGGGCATGAAAAACATCCTGCTTGAGACCGAGGCCTACTACCTGCAGGACAACGCCCGCGAGATGCCGAAGGCGACCGACCCGCTCTATTTCGTGATAGACGAAAAGAACCGTTCGGTCGAACTGACCGACAAAGGTATCGACGAACTGACCGGAAAGACATCCGACCCTACGTTCTTCGTTCTCCCCGACATCGCCTCACAACTTTCGGAGGTAGAGACCATCGCCGACATTGAGGAACGCCAGCGTCGCAAGGACGAACTGATGCAGAACTATGCCGTGAAGGCCGAACGTGTCCACACCGTCACACAGCTGCTTAAAGCCTATACCTTGTTTGAAAAAGACGTTGAGTATGTGATTGACGATGGAAAAATCAAGATTGTGGACGAACAAACGGGACGTATCATGGAGGGACGGCGTTACTCCGACGGTCTACACCAGGCCATCGAGGCCAAGGAAAACGTCAAGGTCGAGGCCGCGACACAGACATTCGCAACAATCACGCTGCAGAACTATTTCCGCATGTACCACAAACTCGCGGGTATGACGGGTACAGCCGAGACCGAGGCCGGGGAACTTTGGGACATCTACAAACTCGATGTAGTGAGCATCCCCACCAACCGTCCCGTGGCTCGCATCGACATGAACGACCGTGTCTACAAGACCAAGAAAGAGAAATATGCCGCCGTCATCGATGAAATCGAATCGCTCATCGCCAAAGGACGCCCGGTGCTCGTGGGCACGACTTCGGTCGAAATATCGGAACTGTTGTCACGCATGTTGACAATGCGTAAAATCAAGCATAACGTCCTGAATGCCAAGCTACATCAGAAGGAGGCCGAGATTGTCGCGCTCGCAGGTCAACCGGGCACAGTCACAATCGCCACCAACATGGCGGGCCGTGGTACCGACATCAAGCTGCCCCAAGAGGTCAAAGATGCCGGCGGTCTCGCCATCATAGGCACTGAACGTCACGAGTCACGACGCGTAGACCGTCAGTTGCGCGGACGTTCAGGCCGTCAGGGCGACCCGGGTTCATCGGTGTTCTACGTGTCGTTCGAGGACCAGTTGATGCGACTGTTCGCCACCGACCGTGTGATGAAAATGCTCGACACGCTCGGTCTCAAGGAGGGCGAGATGATTGAGTCCAAGATGGTTACACGCGCCATAGAGAACGCGCAGAAGCGTGTAGAGGAGAACAACTTCGGTATCCGCAAGCGTTTGCTCGAATATGACGACGTGATGAACAAACAGCGTACCTACATCTATACCCGTCGTCATCACGCGTTGCTCGGCGAACGTGTAGGCATCGACATCGCCAATATGCTCTATGATGTAATCGAGAACCTCGTGCAGACCTATTCCACCCCTGCCGACTATGCTGACCTATCCCTTGAACTGTTCAAGACGCTCACCATAGAGACCCCTTTCACCGAGGAGGAATACCGTAATCTCTCACGCGAGGATGCAATCGACAAGATTCATGCCGCCGCCAACGAGGCATTCTCCCGCAAGGGTGAACGCATCATCGAAGTCGCAATGCCTGTCGTAAAGGATTGCGTTGAAAACCGTGGATTCAAGGACCGCATTCTTGTGCCCATCACCGATGGCAAACGCTTCTTCAACCTCCCTGTTGATATCATGGAGGCATACAACACCGGCTGTAAATCCATCGTCAAGGAATGGCACAAGGCCGTCTTGCTCGTTACAATCGATGAACTTTGGAAAGAACACCTCCGTGAACTCGACCAGCTGCGTCAGTCGGTACAGAATGCATCCTACGAGCAGAAAGACCCGCTGGTTATTTACAAGGTCGAGTCATTCCACCTGTTTGAACGCATGCTCAACAACCTCAACGAGAAAGCGATTTCAACACTCATGCGAGGCCAGATATATGTACAGCAAGCCCCGGTTTCCAACCGTGAGAGCGAGGAAAGCGAGCAGCCCCAGGAACGCCCGCAACCCGATGTGAAACGCGCCATGCCCGAGCAACCCAACGACTACTCGCGTTACCGCGCATCAAAGGAGTCGCTTCCGGGTGAAAACGCCCAAAGACAAGCCGCATCGGCGCAACAAGGGGAGAAACAACGCCCACAGCCGGTGAAGGCCGGGCCAAAAATCAACCGTAACGACCCATGCCCCTGTGGCAGTGGCAAAAAATACAAGAATTGCCACGGCCGTGGATTATAACAAACCAAATATGGGGATGTTGCAAAATTCGCAATAAACATCGTAGGGACGCGCCAACGTGCGCGTCCTTTATTGCAAATGATTGATAATCTACCACTTTGAAGACGCGCACGTTGGCGCGTCCCTACAATTTCACATTAAGTCTCATTTTTGCAACAGTCCCAATATCATATAACATCTTGATATGGAATCGGATATAAGAGAATTGCTTGAAAGCGAGGCACAACGCATAAACTCGCCGGAATTTATCGATAGCGACCCTGTACAGTTCCCTCGTCGGTTCGAGACACTTCAGGACATCGAAATCGCGGCATTGCTCTCGGCGACCATTTCATGGGGAAACCGCAAGATGATATGTCGTAATTGCGACAAGATGCTTTCCATGATGGGTGGACAACCATTCAGGTTCGTCATGGATAAGGGTTACGAAGACCTCGATGATGAAACGAATATCCATCGCACGTTCTTTGTCCGCAACCTCAAGCACTATCTACGGGGACTTCATGAAATATACCGTAGCCACGGCTCATTGCAGGAATATGCACGCCATATAGACATATCGTCATCACCGTTCCCTGCATGGAGGCTTGTGGAGGGCATAAACAACGAATTGCAACAGGCCAACGGTGGTGCATGCGACAGCCGATGCCTCCCGTCCAACCTCGGCAACACCGCGCTTAAACGTGTAAACATGGCTCTGCGTTGGCTCGTCAGGAATGACAGGATAGTCGACATGGGTGTGTGGGATGTCATAACCCCGGCTCAATTGTTCATTCCGTTGGACGTACACGTGGGCGACACCGCGCGTGAACTCGGACTTCTGACACGTAAGGCCAATGACCGCCGTAGCGTAGAGGAAGTCACATCATCCCTACGTGAAATCTGTCCCGACGACCCTGTGAAATTCGATTACGCACTATTCGGCATCGGGATGAAATTATGATAAGATGATTACCGACATTATCAAAAACCGCCATTCAGTCAGGACATATCGCCCCAACCCGATACCCGATGAAAATGTGACAACATTAAACAACCTCATTGAGGAGTGCAACGACAAAGGTGACATCATGATGCGCCTTGTCACCGACGAGCCTGACGCGTTCGGCAAGTCGATGCTCGCCCGTTACGGCAAGTTCAGCAACGTGCGCAACTACATCGCGCTCATCGGTCCAAAAGACCACACCACCAAACGTAAAATCGGCTACTACGGCGAAACCGTTGTGCTCAAAGCCGCCGAATTAGGGTTGAACACATGCTGGGTTGGCATGACGTTCCGTAAAAGCGAAGTGGAAGCGACAATCCCGCAAGGGATGAAAATACATGCCGTCATCGCCATCGGATACGGAGAAAACAACGGCGCGCCACACAAAATCAAAACTCCGCAACAGGTCGCACCAGGCTACAATGATGCACCGGATTGGTTCAAGCATGGAGTCGAATGCGCATTACTCGCCCCCTCGGCCCTGAACCAACAGAAATTCAAATTCTCACATCTCGGCGAAAACCGCGTGAAAGCGTCCGCCGGATTCGGCTCATACGCCACAATAGACCTCGGCATCGCAATGCGGCACTTTGAACTCGGCGCAGGAATCGACATCGAGTGGGTTCTGTAACCTATTTGTCTCCGTATTCGGCGAGATAGGCCTCGCACGCCTCACACAATTCATCGTACCATTCGCGCCCGAACCGCTCGACAAGCGGCCCCTCAAGGAAACGATACAGGCGTATGCCTTCTTTGCGTCCAAGCACCTCGGCGCATTTGCATATTTTCCATCGGTGATAATTCACGGCGGTGAACGAGGGATAACGCGTCAGCCTCAACGGGTAGAGATAGCATGAAATCGGTTTGCGCCAGTCGACACGCCCTTCCCTGAAGGCCTTCTCAATGGCACAATGGCACATACCGCCCTCCCCATAACAGGTGAACACACAGTTGCGTCCATCGACAATCTGTGTCACCAGGTCGCCCTCCTCATCGACATAACCGACTCCGGCCTCCTTTATACGCTCCTGCGCCGAGGGCAACAAGTCGTCCCATACATTCGGGAGAATCTCTTTCAACTTGTTATACTCATCCTCGGTGATAGGCGCGCCGGCATCACCCTCTATACAACATTCACCGAGACAACTGTCAAGGTTACAACAGAAAAAACGCTCGGCAAGGTCGAGGGAGACAAGGGTATCTTGAATCTGTAACATAACGGTTTCCTCTACTTCTTCTTTCATCGATTGGAATAAACGGTTGTCGTCCCTATAAGACGGTCATAGCGTGTCCCGCGCGGGCGGTGATAGACATTTATTGTATATTCATGTTGGGTCTGGAACCTGTCCCCCTCCACAGGGGCGGTCTCACCCGTGACGCCACCACCCCGTTTCACGGCAAGATACTGGTAATTGTAGGAACCCTGTTTCAACAACAACGCCTTCTCATACCGGCCCGTCGCCCGGTTATAGGTCATCAGCGACGAATCATCGAGACGACGGTTAACGAGGTCGCCGTCAATGAACACATCATATCCTTCAAGTTCAGGCATCTCGAGCGAAAAATGGGTGACAGCATAATCGGCCTGTACATCAGAACGGGGGGAATTGTACTCACGCACAAGATAACGGCCAAACTGTGTCTGGTCATAAACGTACGGTTCACCGGCACGCGGGGTGTCAGTCCCAAGCGTGAAATGATAGAACGGGTCCATATATCCGACATGTTCCATCCCCATCGACGGATAAGTGGTCGAGACAGTCTCAAAACGACGGTATTCGTTTCCGGCGTTAAAAATCAGCGGACGAAGATGCTCATACACAGCCTGTCGTCCCGACAGACGCAACGGCTGTTTCAACGTCACACTGTTATCCACACGACCATCCTGCGTGACCACCACGGTCAGGTCGTTAAACAAATCCTCCACCGGGTATTCCCCGACATTGACCGCAAGTTCCACCTGCTGATGTCCGACGTTAAAATCAATATCGGTGGCGGTCGTCACGCCCGCCGAGACCCCTACGGCCATTTCGCTCACTGAAAAACGAGCCTGGAGCAAAGTCTCATCAGGGTCACTTTCAGGATATACACGCAACAGATAGTTGCCCGAAGCGGTGAAACGCATCCTCCCGTCAGGCAACACTATGCGATAATGCACATAATGTACAGTGGTAGCTTCCGAAAATTCATACTCCTCCACATCGCCCTGATTGAAACCGTCAAGGAACTCTGAATCGACCAACCCCTCCGGCTGCCAGTCAGCCCCGCAATGTATCAGTTCATACCGCATGTAACGCCGCTCGTCACCGAGTTCGTCAAACGCCACCACAACACGGTCGTCTCCGTTCAACATAATGACCGGCGCGGCCATGAAATTACCGTCGACCGTCACCTGAAGTGAACGGAAATCGGGATGGAACACCCCTTGGCGTGTATCGACCCCGGCCGACACCGCCGTCAATGCAATAGATATGAGAGTGACAATAAACAACGTCCGTCTCATGTCACCATTCAATAGTTTTTTTCCCATTCGCTACAAGATAGGCATTGGCACGCGTGAAATGATGATTGCCGAAAAATCCACGCGACGCGCTCAACGGCGACGGATGCGGAGATGTCAACACAAGATGACGCGAGCGGTCGATGAACGCCCCTTTCTTTATAGCGTATGAACCCCACAGGATGAAAACAAGGTGCTCGCAGTCATGCGCCAACCGCAAGATGACCTCATCGGTAAACTCCTCCCATCCGTGCCCCTGATGGGAACCGGCACGATGCGCCTCAACCGTCAATGTCGAGTTCAACATGAGGACACCCTGACGCGCCCAACGGCTAAGGTCACCGTCAACCGGCATCGGACAACCCGTGTCGGCACTGACCTCTCTGAATATATTGACGAGCGAACGGGGTAACGGCACCCCAGCGTTCACCGAGAAACACAGACCGTTGGCCTGGCCGTAATCATGATAAGGGTCCTGTCCGAGAATAACGACCTTGACCTTGTCAAAAGGGCATGCGTCAAACGCGGCGAAAATCTTCCCGGCCGGAGGGAAAATTCTTGTTCGGGAATATTCACAACGGACAAACTCCGTCAACCGCACGAAATAATCCTTGTCCCATTCCTGTGACAGCTTGTCCTTCCATGATGGCTCAATCCTTACATCCATACTATTGAAGTTCGTTGAATATTTGTTGCAAAACTACGAAAAGTTTACTAATTTTGCATTCACATTAGACAAGATTATGCGATAATCACGTCTATAGTAGACATAATACCCGCGCCCGTAGTTCAATGGATAGAATATTGGATTCCGGTTCCAACGATTGGGGTTCGACTCCCCACGGGCGTACGACAGCAACGCCTAACTAATTAAAAATTAATTAGTTAGGCGTTTTAATTTTGAATTTTGCCTACCGATTGTCTACCAAAGTTTCACAATGAGTAGAAATATCCTGATAAAATCAGAATACTAAGGTTGCATCAACTGTTAAATCCCGGTATATCCGGGCCATTAATTACCGTATTTAATGCATCAGCAACGTCTTTAGCCATACAAGTATAATCTAATATTTCATCAGAACTAATGATTCCTGATAAATCCAAGTTTTCTTCTACAGCTTCACCCATTGCATTTTCCCATTCCTCGGTGTCAATAGAATCAAATTCAGAAAAATCATTATCCAAATAATCATCTACTTCACTCATAATATTTAAATTTTAGAAGTTGGTGTGCAAATATATATTTCTTTTTTCCAATCTGAATTAAAATAAATATTATTAACAATTTCAAAATATTATCAGATTGTAGCTGACACCGATACCGATGTACGGTTGCAACCCCTGCGGGGTCATTCCGTACCCGGCGTTGACACCGATGCCCCAACGTCTGTCGCGATGCCTTGACGGCATTTCACGTTCGCGGTAGACGGTGCGCTCGCGTTGATACACACGGAGCGAGTCGAGACGCGGGGCATACCCGCTGACCCATGCGTCATAGACGCTGTCTTGCCTGTAGTGTCGCTGTTCAATCGGCAACACCACGGGGACAGAGTCTCCGACCGCGCATGCCATGCTGTCCACGCCGACCCTGAACGGGGCGACAGGCAGATAGCGTGTGATGAAACGTATGGGGCGCGGACGCTCCACCTCGACGGGCGCATCCACCGGGACGGTATCGACACGCGTCACCACACGCTCGATGGTGCGTCCCGGCTGTCCGAGCCAGTCGAGGGCGTCAAACACTATCCACGCGGCCGCGATTCCGGCCAAGAACCATATCAACGCTTTCATAACCCCGCGTATTCGGTTTTGGCGTCGAACGACGGGCATGCCTTGGGGGCGAAGTCACGGTGACCGTATATCTTGGCCTGTGGGTATTTTCCCCGGAGCATCCTTAACAGTGACACAAGCGATGCCTTTTGCGCGGGCGTGCGGTTGTCAACAGGGGGCAGTCCCTTTTTCGTGACATCCACGCCTCCGATGTAACACACGTTGATTGCCGTGGCGTTGTGACCCTTTACACCGTTAGACACCCTATCTTCGGGGACAGTGTTCACAATCCTACCGTCGGCCTCGATGATGTAATGGTAGCCGGGCGTTTTCCACCCACACCCTCCACGGCTCACTGGGCGTGTATGGTAGTCCACTATATCCCGTGCCGTGTTGCTTTGATTCCCTGCGGTGCAATGCACCACGATTTTGTCGATTTTTCTCATTGCAAGTAAATATTAAATTAGAAAAGTTAATAATCGCTCGGAGGCTCACGGTCGGCGCATCCACGCTTACAGCACTTTTTCACCTCGGCCTCCTTTAGCTGCAACTCCACCTCGTGACGACGGTGTATCTCCTCGAGGTGTGTCGCCTGTTCCTCACGCAATTCAGCGTAGATTCGGTCTATTTTCGCGTCGCGCTCCTGCAACCGTTTCTCGTACCACTCGATTTGCTTGCGGTAGTTTTCGTTTTCGGTGGCTGTTATCTCGGCCACGTCCTGCCTGTCTTGCACCTTGCGGCCGCGCCACCATTTCAGTAACTCGATGACACCCTGTATGCCGCCTATACCTCCTATTATTGTAATAATATCTGTGATTTCCATTGCCGTTTTAGTTTTAAGATTCAATCTGAACCCACATTGCGGTGACAACGCCGTCCGACCCGATGGCATAGACCTGACGTTTCGTCGGTCGGCAATTCCCGTTGATGTCGCACAGGCCGGGTATGACTCCCACATCATAATAGGTGACACCTTTTAGATATTGTCCTGCGAGCATCCTGTCAAGCGGGGATGACACACTGTCAAGAAACTTGCCGTTGAAGTCCTTGTATCTCGCGCTTCCACCCGACCCTACGAATATATCCTCACTGAATGAGATATATTGATATATGGTCTTAGTGGCGGTCAGGTTCACAGGCTTGCGTATATCAGGGTGTGACTCCTCGACCACTCCGATTGCACGCAGGGTGTATTTGTCGGCGGAACGGGTGATTTCACCGGTGTCCCCGAGAGTCCATAACAACTCACCCGTGCGCGAATAATACTGTATGGCCGAATTGGTCGCGTCATCGTTGGCAAACCGTAGCCTCGGAACGGCCACCTTTCCGGCGTTACCCGGCCAGAACACGATGTACTCGCCCTGTCCCTGGGAGTTGATGGCCGACATGAGGTCGCCCGTGGACGAGTCGTAGAACCGCCCGAACTGCGCGATAACCCCATTTACATCAAGCACCGACGCCGAAATCTTACCGTCGGCGGTGACAGCCATGGTACGTTGACCTATGTTGTTCTCCACCACGAAATTATCGGCGGTGACAACGATTTTACGGTTCTTTATATCGATGCCCGTGTCCTTTAGGTCGCTGTCATTGGGACGCCAGTCAGGCGCGGTGTTGTATCCCTCCTCAAGCATAAGGCCCTTGAACTCGAGCACACCCGGCTCGTCATCGTCGACACCGTATATGTTAAGGCGCACCTGATAATTGTCGGCGGTCGGCGTGTCCACGCGGAAATGCCACACTTTCCGCGTCCACTCCTCGTCCGAGCCGATAAGGTCATCATCGCCGAGCGGTATCTCGTGGTTGGATGTCGCGTTGTTCCACCGCAGCACCAGCACGCGGGCCTGTTGCAGGAACTCCTCGCTGCTCGCCCACATCGAGAGCGTGTACCACTTGCCGTGCTCCAGTTTGAAAAGCGGCGAGTAATAGCTGTATTCGTCCGGCGTGGGGTTCTCCCAGCGGAAAACACCGTTGTTGACCGTCAGGCCGTCCGTGTTGCCCCACCAGCCTTTGCCGGATGCAGTTCCGGGCAGCATGTTGACGGCGTTACAGTTCCCGTCGGCGATGACAGGGATTGACACACGGGCCAGCTCATTCCCCGAGGTGTCGTATAGTACCCATTCAACCCCGCTGACGGCCTGTGTCACGCCCCATTGACCCTCGTTCATCGCTATCTGCACCAACCCGGAATCTATGCCTGTGCGCCTCATCTTCAACACGCCGTCGCTCCATTTCTGCGGGACACCCGCGCCCTCCGTCCTGTAAACCGTAGCCGACACCTCGGCGGGGGACATCTCGCCCGATGCCTCCCGCCTTATCGCCGACACCGAGGGGACAATGCTGTATAACACCGCGTCAGTCCCGGCAAGTTCGCTCTCGGCGGGCGACCATGCCGACGGCTGCGTGCCGCGCGTGAGCATCACGCGCGAGAAACGCACGGTGTTGGCCCCGGTCTGCCCTGCGACCCCGGCGTAGATTAACAACGAGGTGGACTCGCCCACGGTGTGGTTCTCGGTAATCCTTAGCGTGACATACGGCTTGGCCTTACTTATTGTCGCAACCGTCGATATGTCATGGTTGTTGCCCGCCGTGAAGTCAAAGAGCCTCGCGGTGAACTCCACGGGCGCACCGGCGACGACCTCGATGCCCTCGACATTGACCGTGTACTCCTCGCCCGTCTTGAACGTCGTTACACCCTCGAAGTCGCGGTACCTCGCGAAGCGGTAGTTTGTCCCGCCTGTCGTCTCCCGGGGGTCTTTTGTCCCGAGCAACAGGTTGGACGCGTAACCCTTGCCCTCGAGCGCGACAGTCCATGAGAACTGGCGCGTGAACGACTTGTCGTCGACCGTGATTGGGATGTCAACGACCCCCGACCGCTCCGTGAGCGTGGGCCATACGGTGATTTCAAGGCGGTTGGTCGTCTCTCCGTTGTCGATGCCGTTGAAATTCATGCCCGGCGGGCCGGTGATAATACCTATGTTGGAGGGCACACGTGTCGCTCCCTTGTAGGCGATGATGTCGCACGCCACAATCTGTTTCAACGGTTTTTCGGTGTCCCCTTGGAAAATGTGGCTCTCGTTGGACAGGAGAACCGTGTAGGCATCCGTCCCCGCGTCTCCTTTGTCGCCCTTGTCGCCTTTCACGCCGAGCATATCGACCGACGAGGGAGTCCACGCGGGCGCGGGGTTCTCGCCCTCCTCGACCTTGACATCCCATACCTTCCACACGCCCTGTAGATAGAAATTGGCGCGCAGAGCCGCCCACCCCGTGGGTTTGTCCCACGTGAACGTGTACCCCTTGCTGCCGTCCACCGCCATATCGTCACCCGACACGACGGTGTGGTCCCGGATGCTGTGCGACCCCTCGGAGTAGACACCTGCGAGGAACAGCACGCACTTGTCCGAGGCAACGGTGGGCGTGTGTAACCCGCTGAACACCGCGGCGTCGGTCTTGGCCGACACGGTGTATCTCTTTCCCTGTTCAAGGTAGGCGTATGTGTCCCAGAAATATTTATAGCGGTCTATCGCGGCGATGACATCCCCGCCTATCACGAACGGCCCCTGCGACTTACGCAACAGGTTCTCCGTGTAGTCGCTCCCCCTCTGTCCCACCATCTCCGACGCGGCCGGAATCCATGCCGTCTGCGGTGTCTCGCCCTCGGTGAGCACCGCCCACTCTACGGCCGTGTCGGTGTCATAGTCGCCGTCCGAGGGGCCGCGGTACAGGCTCAACGGGTCGGACTCATGTCCCGTCGCGGGCGTGGGGCAGACGACCGTCATGGAAATGACCTCGCCGCCGGGCGCAGGTACGAACACACCGAGAGGACGATGGCCGTTGTCCCAGTAGACCGCGATTTGGCTGTCCTTTGCGCCGAGGCTACACTTCATCGTCAGGGTGTAGGTCTTTCCCGGCACAGGGCGGGCGGCATAGTCGTAAAGTCCGAACCGATAGGAGGTGTTGCCGCCCATGCGCACGTTCGACTTTAACAGCAAATTCGGCGTGTAACCCGCGCCGTCAGACCCGCTGCTGACCTTGGCGATGGTGATTTCGTCATACGCCCCGTCGGCCGATGTGCAGCGGAACACCGCCTGTCGCGCCCCGGCGGGGAAATACGCCGTGTTGTCAGGGTGGATTGTCACCTCCGCCTTGCCGTCGCCGAACACCGTGAAACCCGTCTGTCCCTCGGCGCGGTAACTCCACGTATAACCCGCCGTCCCCTGTAGTTCCGCCTTGAGCGTGATTTCCTGCGGCGACACGAGCGTTTTGAAACCGTCCCTGTAGGTGAATATCTGCCCGCCCGTCACATGCACGACCTTGGCCGGCGCGCCGGTGTCGCCGCGTACCTCCGACGGCGCGGGTGTCCACTGCGCGTTGGTCGTCCCGCCCTCCGCCAGCCTGTACCCGGCGACGTACAGTTCCGAGCCGTTCGACGCCGTCAACTCCACACGCGGTATAAGCGAGGGGACGGAACTCGGGTCAAGACGAGTCGTCACCGACACACGGTGCCATTCGCCGTCCGACACCAGTTCCGTCAGGTCAAGGCGGTCGGGCGCGCAATATACCTCGCGCCCGTTAGCGAGGTATATTAAGGCGCGGGTCTCGCCCACGAGGTTGGCGCGCACCCAGCATGAGAAAGTGTAGGGCCTCGACAGGTCAAGCGTCAGCTGCCACGGGAAGATGCCGCTCCACGCCTCCGTCCGGCGGAACACCTTGAGACCGTCCAGCAGTTCCCCCGTGTCAGTCCATTTGTCAAGGTTAACCCACTCCACACCGTCGCCCGGAGCGGTGAACCCCCGCGTCCCCGTCAACAGATTGTCGGGATAGGTCGCCGATGCGCCGGTGTCGCCTTTCGGACCTTTGAGGGTCGCAGCATCACGCAGCACCACCGAGCGCGATGCCGTCACCGTCGTCCCCTTGTCGGGGTCGGTCGCCGTGGCCGTCACCGTGAAAAGGGTCGTCGCCCCCTTGCCGAGGTCTCCGTGGACGAGTGTCAGACACCCGTCCGCATCGACAACACCCGTCCATGCAGCATCGGCCGTGGCGTTCCCGCTGTCACGTGTCACGCTCCATGTCACGGGTGACAGCTCCTGAAAACCTTTCATGGCCGTGAACCTCAACACCGCGCTCTCACCCTCGGCGAGCGACGACACGCCCCGGTCATCGACCTCAACAGTCACGGGAAGCATCTCGAAATATTTTATCGAGCCTCCCGACAGATAAATATTTGACAGATAGGCCGAATATCCGGCCATCTGTATGCCGAACACGGCGAGGTTGGATAGGTCTCCGAACTGTGCCGCGATGTTGGCATCGGTGATTTCCCAGTCGTTGACACCCGACAGGAAACGCTCGTAGGTACGCGTGGAGTAGCGTGACGTGCGTCTCGACGGGTTGGTGAAACTGCCGTAGCCGGCGAAACTCATCCCTTCCATGGGATGGTGCTGCATGTTCCATCGGGCACTCACCGGGCGCAACGCGTAATCAAACTCGTTGTTCACACCACCGTTGACACTCCTGACCGCCGTCACCCTGAAATATACCGTCTTGAACCCCGCGAACGTGAAATTGCCCCGCGAGTCGTCACTGTCGGCGGTCGCGTTCGTTGATTCATCGAGCGCGTCATGGAATATGCCCTGACAGATGTCACCCTCGTCCACCGCGCCCACCTCACCCGGTTCAAGGTGCAGTCTCACAGTCCCCGTCGCCGAGCCGTCAGCCGACACCGTTACACTTTCCACGACACCGCCGCCCGATGCACGCCAGGCGTTACCCGCCGTCACCTCCACACGGTTGTACCTCAACTCCGGCACCTCGAGGAAACGACGCAACGACAGGCTTTCAAGCTCACCGTTGCCCGCGTCGTCAATCCGCCCGCCGTGACCCGTCGCGCCCCCGGCGAACGACGGCCCGAACTGCGTCCCTTTCTCGGCTGTGAAATCACCGCCCACGGCGAGGTCATGACCCGTGCGGTCATCCTTTGTCTTTGACAGGAATCGGTCATTGACAGGAGAATCAGTGTCAAGGTCATGGGCGACATCGGCCCTGTCGGCCTTGTCGGCTTTCCCCGCGTGGGTCGCCTCGTCGGCATTGACGGCATGCCGTGCCTCGTCCGCACTGTCGGCATACCCCGCCTTAGCCTTATCCGCCTTAGGCTCGCCGTCAGCGTCCACACCCGCCAACGTGACATAACCCTCGTCAGTCACTCCGATACGGTCAAGTGAACCGAGATTGGTGTGCGTATGTCCCGTGACCTCCGACTGGCCCGCACCGCCACCCATGGTGACACCACCGCCTGTTACCGCGACCGTCCCGCGCAGCTTCCTTGACCTCGGTTGCGCCGGTCTTGTCCCGTCACCCGATATAAAAGTTTTCTTTCCCATTATATTATTGTTAATTCCTAACTTCTCATTCCTAATTCCCTCGGTACTCATCCTCCCTCACCTCGACAAGCGTCACATCCGACGTGTCCATTATAAGGTTCTGCGACTCTCCTTTCACCATGAAACGCGCCCCCTGCGGCTGGTTGGCATCGGTATAGGTCTTCATGCCCCCGCAATCGATACGCGCCTCGCCCTCGAGAACCGTCATCCGTCCGGCATACTGTGAGCACAGCGTCCCAATCAACAGCCGCTCCGGGTGGTCTGTCACGCCACCGCGAGTCAGTCTCGTAATCGCCGCGCCAGATGTGTCGAGATAATGTCCCCGCGCCGTAGGCATCGACTGTCGGCACGTACCGCATATCGTCTTTATCCCTATCTCGTCGGCGGCATCCCGGTTGAGAGTCCCGCGGTACACAACATCATCGGTCTCCACTTCAAGTCCCGATGCCTTCACCAACTTGACTTTCAAATCCTTGTAGGCGACCCACCTTAAGAAAAAATATAGGTCAAGTCGCACGGCGCGTTTGTCATCATCGTATTGGTATACGCCTGAACCGACAGTCAAACGGAGACGTCCGGCCATCGGAGGCAAGTCTATATATTCACCTTCGCCGAGACGCGTCATCCTTGTGGGAAGTTCCTTGTTATACTCGCATATCGTCTGACGGTTCTTCGCCCAACCGCCGAACCCCGTCTTGTGCTTACGGTCATTGGTGTCATAATACGACAGCCACGCATCACCCCATTTAGCTTCACCGGGTTTCCATCCGTCGGGGATGTGTATCTTATCCATGGGCGAGTTGACAACATTACCGTTTTCGTAATGCCATGCCACCGCGTCGTTCTCGTCAAGCAACTCTATTTTAACCGGGACATACCCGTAGTTAGCCCAGTATTCCTGCTTTTTCCAATGGCCTTCCTCATTTTCAGTCGCGGCAGCCTCAAACGGGTTATAGCGCACGTCAAACAATGTCTCCATCTCTATTTTTAGTTTCAGGGCGTCAAAGTCATTGCCCGTGGATGACACGTTGAGTTCATCAAGTTCGGTCTCACGTGAACGAAAAAGCATCTGCGATTCAGCAGGGGATGCCCCACCGTTCCTGTATGGGTTATAAGTACCCACGTTACCAAATCCCATAAGCGTATATACACCGAATAGCGGGGTGGTGTAGGGATGACCGTTCTCGTCAGGCACGCGGCAATGATACAGCACCCCCGCGCAGTCGCTGCCCGAATAGTCGCTCTTTATACGCATGATGTGGCAAGCCGTATCGTCAATCTTTATGGGAAGCCGCCCCGCGTCACCGTCGGTCGCCTCCGACGCCGTCCCGTGCGACAGCCTGAACCCCGGCAACTCATAATGGTTGTCAAGGAAATACTGGTACTCCGTCGCACCCCGCAACACATCGTCCGCGTCAATCTCCGTGTCGATGAGCGTACCGTCGGCGTAGGGACTGAAAGTCACCTCGACCGAGTTTGCCACCTTATCAACGCCCAGCGTCTGACTGTCACCGCTCCAGTACATCTCCTCGGGCACTCCCTTAGTGACAAGTCCGTTAAGGTCATACACCCACAGTCGCCCCGCCAGCTGACGCATACGCCACCCCAACGGCTGCAACAATCCCTCGATGACCTCGCGCATGTCGCTGCGCTCGCCCTCCTCATCGATGAAGTTGCCCGAACGTATCGAGATGTCGCCGAGACCCACAGGCGACGACCCCGCCTCGTCCATCAGCGACACGAGCGACCCATCCACCGTCAGGCAGTCAAGACCCGCACGCTCCATCGCGTCATCCAGTATCTCCCTGACAGTCCTGCGACCTGTCAGACGGTATTTCAACCGTTCAAGAATCCCGAAATCGGTGAACGTCAGCGTCACCGTGTAACCCCGCGCACTCTCGTAAGGTTCTTCATAGAACTCCGGGTCGAGCGACCCCGCCCAGTACAGCGTGTCCTCGCGGTAGACCCTCACGCCGATGTCGCCCGGCTTGACCGTGTACAGGTCGGCATACGTCCTGTCTCCCGGCGATATGACCCTCAACGTCAGCGACGACCCCTGCAACGGCTTTTCCTTGTCGGTCACGTCCCAGTCAATCACCACCGCCTCGTCAGCGTCAAAGTCAAGGTCACCGACCTCGCCGAACGCCATGGCCGACTCCTGCACAATCTCCACACGCCACACCACCCCGGCACGGCTAAGGAACTCACCCCTGTATCTCGTATATCTCGCCATAATTCCTAATTCCTAATTCCTAACTCCTCATTGTTTCAACTCCTCATTGAAAGCCTCTCGACCTTGCGTAGCACACCGCGCAACACCCGTCCGTCAATCTCAAACTCCACCTTGCCCGCGCCAATACCCCCGACAGGCTGCAACAGACTACGTAGCTTATCAAGCGGCGCGACCACCTCGGGATTGTTCACCGCCCCGGCATACTCGCCCATGAGACCCAGCGTCGGCCCTGAAATCACGCCGCCCTCGGCAAACTTCGGCATCGACGCGAATGTCGCTATCACTGACGCGGCCGCCGCACCGACCATGAGCCATCCCAACGGCCCGCTTCCCGCCGCGCCCGCCACGGCCTGTGCCGTCGCGTAGGCTTTCAACGCCGGTATCATCGCGCATATCATGTTCGTCAGTTCATGCAGCGCGGTCAACGCCTGTGACGCCCATGTCAGAATTTCACCCGTGCTGCCCGACAACGCCCCGCCGAGCGATGACAGCGAATCGCTAATCAAGCCGACCGCCGTCTCCACCTTCTCGGCCGCCGAAGCCTCCTTGTACAGCTTCTCCCATTGCTCGCGCAACCTTTTCAGACGCTCTTTGAGACCCTCGTCGTCAGTGTTGTTTATCCTTTCGTCAAGTTCCTCGATTTTCGACTTGATGCCGTCAAGGCCCATCTCCTTGACCTTGATTATATATTTGTCAGTCCCCTTGAGACCCGTCAGCTTATTCAGCTCCTCCTCCATTGACGGCAGTTCCGACGCCAGCGTCAGGTTAACGAGAGCCTTTTCATACTTCATCAGTTTCCGCGCCCAAGCCTCGACCCCCTCCGGGTCGGTCGCCGACTCCAACCCCGCGCGCAACCGCTGTATCGCCCCGTTGAACCCCTCGATGCTCTTTATGTCGCCAACCGCCGCGATGTCATCCAGCTTGGGTGACTCCTTTCCCGCGTTGACAATCGCCTCACGCTTCTTCTCCCACAACGCGATTGTCCTGTTCAACCCCGCAGCCTCCGACTCCGTCACATCATCCAGGCGGTCTCCAAGACCCGCAATCTGTGATTTGATATAGCCCAGCGTCATCCTCACCTTGTCGGTCGACACCACCACGTCATCCACGCCCGCGTCAAGCGTGACCGCGCCGCCCTTGAACGCCTCTATCTTTTCAGGCTTCATGGTTGTGGCATGACGCGACCCGGTAGGTTTGTCAGGAGTCTCCGGCTTGCCTTCCGTTTTGAACTTGATACCTTTCTTGTCCTCTGTCGCGGCTTGCGCCTCCTTTTCCAAAGCCGCTATTTTTCGTATGTTGGCGTCATACTTATCCTGCGCCTCGTCTTTGTCGCTTTTTTTGGCTTTCCTTCGGTATCCTTTTTCAATCCCATTTTCGTCTATTCCGGTAGATACCCAAACATACCCTCTTTCAATATCTTCCTTACTATCCCCTCCTTTCGTGCTGTACTTCCGCTTATTGCCGTTCTCATCATGGGTTAAATCATAGTTCTCATCCTGTATAGCCGCTATCTCACTTGCTATGCGCTGCAACCGCGCCTGAATCACAAGCTGCTTGCAATAGGCCTCCGAGTTTTCCGTCAACGTCTTGTACCAGTCCGCCACCGACGACTGATAACCCATCGTCTCCCCATAGATGCCGTTCATTTCCGAGACAAGTTTCCGCTCCTCCTCCTTTGTCCCGTTAAACGTTCTCAAGACAGCGATATGCTCATGAAGTGCCATTTTACCGTTCTCAATGGCACTTTGCTCCTCCTCGCGTGCCTTTTTCACCGCCTCCGCCGTCCGCGCCTCCAGCTTCTGCGCCTCCGTCAGGCGGTCGGTCGAGTCCGCCGCGTCATCGGCACTCATTGCGAATGCGGCTATTATACTCGTCAGCGCGACAATCGCGATGCCAATCCCCGTCGAGACCAGCATCCCTTTCCATGCCATGGCGAACAGCCTCAACCCTTTCGTGCCTCCTGCTACGGCGGTCGCCAGCTGCGACACAAAGAGCCTCGCCGTCCCCAACGCTTTTGCCAGCCCCCCGGTTGACGATGTCACAACCGCAGTCGATACCCAAAATGCCTTTAACGCACCACCCAATTGCCCAACTTTTGAAAATAAAAGGCCTACCCCCTGCACTAACTTCAGCACTCCACCGGCGGCCAATGTCGCGCTCGCCCCGACCGACAACATCGGCTCTGCCATCTGAACCAACGCCCCCGCCTGTTCCTTTATGTCGCCGAGCCAGTTTGCCGTTTGTTTGGACTTTCCCGCGTCGGTCTGCGCTAACGCCGCGTTCATCTCGCCCACATTCTGCGTGATAATCTCGGCAAGCATCGCCGCCCGCTCGCTCTCCGTGCCATACTTCATCACCTCCTCCTGCGCCGCGTCAAACGTGATGCCGACCCTGCGCAACGCCGATGTCTGCCCCTGCATCGCCTTGCCCATCAGGTTGCCGACGTTCACCGCGTCCTGCCCCGTGGCATTCAATCCTTTCTGCTGTGCCACGAGGTTGTTCATCGCCGGTATCAGCACATCGAGCGATGACTTCTCCTTGAGGAACGTCGCCATCTGCTGCGCACCCTGCAACTGCACCTCATCGCCGATAACGCCAAGCTGCTGCTGCGCCGAACACAGCGACTTCACCGATGCAATCTGTTCATCGGTCGCCCCCATGCGCTGGCGCATAACCGTCTCAAGTTTCGTCTCGGCCTCACGTTGCACCGCATACGCCCCGGTCAGGTCTTTGACCGCCGATTGCAAAGACCGCAGCGTGTCACTCACCGAGTCAATGACCGTACATGTAGCCGCGAGATTTATAATCGGCTTCTTCAATTCCTCAGCGACTTTCATTGTCGAAGCCATTGCCTTTTCAAGTTCTTTAGCCGACATGGAAAGTTCTCCCAATTGTTCCTTGCCCTCGACTATGGTCTTGAATTTTAACGTTACATCACTCTGCTTTGACGACATTTTTACGTTTTTGTTTGTTATTTATTTATAAATTCACTATATTTGTGAAAATCAATTAAGCATCAACCCCATGGACGCATTATATGACTTACTACAATTCATTTGTCTGCTCATCAAACTATGGTGCGTTGACATCTTCATTATATTTTACGAGACCGACCCGGTGTGGGGCACTTTAGGTTGGCTATTCGTGACATTCCTTCTGTTTTTTATACCCTATGCCATACACCGCTCATACAAAGATGGATGGGGCGGTTGGGGGTTTTGCGGTTTCGCCGCCCCTCCCGGGGGTGGCGGAAGCTGACCCCGCGCCCAATTCCTAATTCCCAATTCCTCATTGCTTTCGCTATATTTGTGAAAAACCTATAACCATGTACGACTTTTACAACTCCATATTGAAATTCTTCATCGCACATCCATGGGTGCTATACACCCTCTTTTTACTTTTTATCACTTTCTGTATCGCTTTTTCATGCTCTATAGACTTGGGATTCAAAGAAGAACGCCGTAGAGAGAAAGAGAGACGCCGACTTGAAGAAACAGGCGAGGACATCGTCATCAACATCGATGTCAAAATCAGGAACATCGACGATGAAACCCCGCGCCGGCACTGACCCCGCGACCAATTCCTCTTTCCTAATTCCCAATTCCTCATTGTCTAATTGTTCAATTGCTCAAGCCGTTTGTTAAAACGGGCGCGGAGTTCCTCCTTCGAGAGATGTTCCGCGCCCGGTTCTTTTGTACGGTCGTGGCATGTCTCGACCCGGTGACCCTGTTCCCATGGCAGCGGTAGCAACGTCCGCGGACTCATCCGCTTCTTAACGTGAGGTTGAATCGTGATACACGCGTGCATCCTCATTAGTTCCCAACGTTCGTGCGACTCCGCCTCGATACGCTCATGCCACGCCTTGTGAATCGCCGTGAACTCATCCGGCGTGCAACGCATGAAATCGTCACGCGACATACCCATCGCCCCGGTCGCCACCCCGAGAAGTTCCTCTACCGGGACGCTTTTTTTTTACCCTTGGACTGTGGCGCATCGGCATCCGTCACGGCCTGTGACCCACTCCATGCCGTCAATTCATCGGGTGTCAGCCTGTCGGCGAACTCTTGGAATGTCATCCCGAACTCGATACCGTCGGCCGCGCATGCCGACGACACAAGACAATAGACATACGTCGCGAGTTCCGTCAGACTGTCAGCGCGTATCTCCGTAACCTCCTTGCCTGTCATCTCCTTGAAGCGAACCATCGCCCCGAGGGTCTGACGGGCGGGGAGACTGCGTCCCCCCACCGTTATAGTCTTACCCTTTTCCATCATGCGCCCTCCCCGGTGTTATCAGTCAGCACCGATGCGTCAAGCACCTCGGGCGCACCGTCATTCTCCAACGTCACGCTATAGGTCGCGTCATCCTGTGCCGGTGACACCTGCTCGAGCGACGCAATGACAAATTTACCCTTGAGGTAAGGCGTCTCCGAGTCGCCGCGCTCAAAGCACGCCACGTCAACGCTCTTTCCCTCCTTGTAGGCCGCGAGCAACGCCTTGAAACCGTTCTCGCCCTCGTCATAGTTGTGCAATCCCTCGGCACTGATACTGATGCTCTGCGACACGACACCCTTACCTTTCCACAGCGACTGTGTGGCCACGGCCGTGGCCACAGGCTTCACCGCACGCTCCTTGGTCTCGGTGTTGAATGTCGTCGTGTGGGTCGTGCTATGACCCACCGCCTTTCCGGCGACCTGCAACAGCATGTCCGAACCGTTGCAGTATCCCGTCTTTGTTGTTCCTGCCATAAAAAATTAAATTTTAACGTTAAACAATAATAATTGAAGATATGTCTCGTTGGCATAGTCCTCGGCCGCGTCAGTCAGACAACACGACCGCATGACTATTCCTAATTCCTCTTTCCTGATTCCTGATTCCAAAGTTTCCACGACCGCCTCGGCGACGGCCACGCTGCCCGCGTAGGTCGGCGCGTAACAGTGAACCTCGATTTGCGCCGCCCGCGCCGCGCCCACGCTGTTGGGGGCAGACTGCAACGACTTGCGCCGGTAACACACATAGGGCGCGGTCGCCTCGGCCGGAAACGCTACCGGCGTGACGGCTACACCGAGTTCCTGCAACCTCTGTGAGTCAGTCAGCAACGAGTGAATCACCGCCCCCGCATGCAATATGTCCGTACTTTTTACCATCCGAAATGTTTCTTTGCCCGTTTATAAATCTGTTCCTCCCATGTCTTTTCAATACGCGCCCTTGACTCACCGATGATACGCGCCCTGACAGGGGCGACATACTCATGCTTCTCGAACGTCCCTCGGTTCTTGCCCCCGACCTTGGTCTTGCGGTCAACCGCCCCGGTCTCCAGCCACAGCATTATAGGCTTCCACTTTCCCCGTCGATTGACGTGCATGCGAGTCCCGTCCTTACGGGGTAGCCATCTCACCGCATAGCCGAAATATACCCCTGTGGCACGGTTACGGAGTTCACGCCCCGTGATTCTACTTGCCATTTCCGACGCATGGGGAAACCCCGTGGCCGACAGCGACCTCTTGAGGATTTTCGCACCTTTACGCGCCTCACTGGCCGCCACCGAACGCAACGCACCCGACAGCTGCTTGCGCGTCATCGAGTCACAATACGTGCCCATGTTTCGTCTGAACTCCTCAAGCGTCATAATTCCCAATTCCTCATTCCTAACTCCTCATTCCCTAAAGGTTCACCCTCTCGCACACAAGCGTCTTCATCCCACGGTCGATATTGGGGATTACACACACCACCACATACAGACACCCACCAAGCTGACGCACGCGCCAGTTGTCGGTCACCGGGTGCGCGTCCCTGACATTAAACTCCGCACGGTAGTCGGCGAACTGCTCGCCCGCCTCATGTGAGCGTCGCCCGCTCGCCTTGACACGCTCCGCATGAATCACGTCCCGCGACACCCACTCCTGCGTCTCCGCCCCGTAACGGTCAGTCACCGTCACCGCCTCAAGCATTTCAAGACGATATTTCATCCTACCCGCTTGCATAATTCCCGATTGTTTACAGTTTATAGTTTATGGTTTATAGGATAGAGTTTAGATTCCTAACTCCTAACTCCTAATTCCTAATTCCTAATTGATTTAATTTCCTAATTTTCTATATGGTTTGATTAACGCCTGTAGCGAGTCCGGCACCTCGTGCATCTGCACCCCCGCGACACTCTCCCGCTGGTTGTACCAGTGTGCCGCGAGCATCATCACCGCGTGTTGCAACGGCAGGGGTAACACCCCGCCGTTACCCCCGGTCAACTCACCCATCGTGCGATTCGTCGCCGTAACCACCGACACCTCGGCGGTCTCCAACAGATGCTCCAGGTACACGTCATCGTCGGCGAAATCATCCGCCCTGACGTGCTTCTTAAAAAGTGCCAGACTCACTACAGACATAGCGGAAAAACTTTTGATTATGCGCCAGCGGCGGCGGTTGCAACTTTACCCAACATAAACGCCTCTTTGCGCAGCGTGGTAGTGCCGTAGTTCACGTTAAGCACAAAGTCCACGGCATCCTTACGCGCCTGGCTGTAGGGGTCGATTACAAATGAAATGTCACCGAAAAGGGCCATAGGCTGGTAACGCCAGTCTCCAAGGCCTATGTTACCCTCGCCTATATAGTGCGTAGTAAACACAGGTAGCCCGGCGATACGGTCGTTTTCGCAAACCATAACGCCGCTGCCTTTATCCTTTGGCGTAGCTTCGGCGATAGCCTTTTGCGCCTTTGTCATAATCCAGCACAGGTGTTCGCCGTCTATGCCGGTAGCCAGCACTTTCGCTTTCATGGTGTTGTACTCCTTGAAAGTGGGTTCCGCACTAAAACTGAAAACGTCTTTGGCGGCAATGCCGACGTAGGGGCCTACAAGTGTGGTCGCGCCTGCTACCTTTGCGGTGCTGAAAAGGATTTTGTTAATGAGCATCGCCAGTGCCAGCGGCATGAGGTTCTTAGCGATAGTTTCAATAAGTCCCTCGGTCTGTATGATGGTTTGGCGGGTAATAGGGATAGCGACACCGATACGCTGCGGCGCGGCGGTCAACTTGCTAAGTTTGATTTTGGTGTCTGTCAATGCTACACCCTCGCCGACAATGTTAGCTTCAACCGCCTCATAGGTGGGCCAGACATAATCACCTGCTAACCCGGTCGGCATCGGCAAACCTACTTTGTCGAGTATAAGCCCCTCGGTAAGCGGCGTTAGAATGTCTTGCACTTTCAAAGGCACTACCGCGCTGTCGGCGGTGTCCGCTACCATCATGAGGTCGCGCACCAACAAAATTTGTGTCTGTCGGCCGTTCTCCATGTTCTCGCGGATAATGCGCGAAGCGTCGGCGGCGGCGTTTGGGTTCTCGCGCAGGTGTTCTGCGGCTGCTACCTGCATTTTCATCTGTAGCAACTGGTTTTCGCGTGTGAGTGCCGCAAACTCGGTGTTCTCGGCCTCGGTGCGCTCGCGCTGCTCTTTTTCGCAGGTTTCGGCAATTTCACCGATACGGTCGCAATTGGCTTGGTATTTGTTTACCAGCTCGCGCACGTTCAGTTTTTCTTTCTTCTTTTCTTTCATTACTGAAACTCTTTTAGGTTAAAAATTATATCAACTTTTGCGCGGCGGCGCGGCGCATTTCACGCAGCTGCTTGCGCATTTTCTCCTTATCGGGTTCTATCGGGGTAGGCTTTTCCACCTCGCGAAGTCCGGCGGTAAACTCACGCGCCTCCACCGAAGTATCGGGATAAGCCGGGTCAGCCGCCAACGTAAAATCATATATGCCTGTCACCGCTTTGACAGTGTAGGTTATCAGTGTCGAGCCGTTAACCACCTTTACCGTGCGCTCTACAAAGTCACTGTCCCAGTACCGGGTCGTGAACGCGAAACTGCATCCCGCCAAATCGCCACGGCGTACCAGTTCCAAGGCCTTGTCACCGTCGGCTGTGTTGGGCGCGTCAAACTCAAACACCACGCCCCTCTCATCCACGCTATAGGACAGTGTACCCGCGCCCCTGTTGCTACGCGCCAATATAAGCTGGCGGTCATGAAACATCGTAAATTTAATGTCGCAGCCGTCTAACACTTCTTTTGTAATCGCCTCCGGGGCGATGACCTCACGCGCCTCACCGTCATTATCACTCCACAGCGGCGCGGACGGTGTGTTGAACAATATCGCGTACCCCGTGATGGTACGACCGGGCGCGTCTCCCTCTGCTGCCTCGCGCACTTTAAGTTCCGCACCCTCGGTGCGCAAAACACGCCTTACCTCGGTGTCCTTACTCCTTTTCATCATTTCTATTTCCTGATTCCTGATTCATCATTCCAATTTCCTTTAGATTCGCCGACACCAGCACCTGGTCGCCACCCTTGACAGCCGGACGGTTGTCCATCAGACGAAGTTCATTGACAGTGGTGCCACACTGCAACAACTGTCCGCGATACTTCATCATACCCTCAAGGTCACACGCATACAACGCACGTCTGTCAAATTGAAACCTACGCTTGGCACACAGTGACGGCGCAGTCAGCTTCCGCTGCAATTCATTCTCGATATTGCGCAACAGCGGGTTCAACGTATGGCTTAGGAACGCCACATTGGCCTGTTCCGCACTCTTATAGTTATTGCTCGTATCGTCAAACACAAATGACGGGTGAACCCCGAAAAACCGACATATCTCCCTGACCGTGAACTTACGGCTCTCAAGGAACTGCATGTCGACCGAACTAAGCGACAGCTGCTTGAAATCAAGACTCCCCGGCAGACTCATGATGCGCCCCCCGCCATTGAGACCCGCGTTCATCGCCGACGCAATCCGCGCCAGCTCCTCATCGGCATACTCGCCGAAACCCTCCGTGGAGCGTTCATTCATCACCAAGCCACGCACATTACCGCCATTCTCGAAACGGTTACGGGTCTCACGGTCTCCGGCCATGGCAATCTCCGCCGTCAACCTCGCATAGGTGAGCACACTCACCCCGCTCTTATAGTCACCGACGGTCATCCCCTTTATATGAATCACCTCACCCTCGCCGAAAACGCCGCTGACACCGTTCACAATGTCGCTGACAGCGTAGGTGTCGTTGACAGTGTCATGCGACACCGTCCCGCGCCCGCACAACGCCAGCCTGTCAACCGCCATGGTCGCAGGACTGTAGACAGGCACGATGTAGGCATTCCCGTCAAGTAACACGTTAACCACCACCTGACGCCAGAAATCAAACGCACTCAACGCCACGTCAGGCTGCACATTCAACAGATAGTCAAGTCTGCCACCCGCGTCGGCGACGAACACGCCACCTTTCAGACGCATATACTGCAACGGCAGGTTGGCGACGCTCTCGCTCAACAGCCTCACACAGCGGTACACCGTCGAGACACACATGGCCGCGCCCCTCCCACCGTTCCACGGCGACAGCATCCCGTCCACCCGTACGGACGCGGCGGCATGTCGCGTCCCCGCGTTCTCACGTCTGATATAGCCTAAAAATTGCTTCCAAAATCCCATTGCAACCTACGACTTTTCGATTCACAAATGTAGCATTAATACCCATCGCTTAGAACCAACAAACAAACCAAACATTCAAGGGTGTCACCGCTTGTGCACACTGAACAGCTGCACACACATCAACATCGTTATCACACCGTCGATTTTCTGCGTATGCTTGCGCTTCACCGGCTTACAGTTGTCCAATCTGTCAAAGTCCAGCACAGCATTCCCGAAACAATACTGGTTTATAGGATTGTCATTGATGAAAATCCTGCCCGTCTTGACACCGTGCTCAAACATCTCGACAGGCGCGGTGAAATAACCGTAGGTCTGACGCACCGGCACAAGCACACGGCGCGCCCCCGCCGCCCCCAGCATATTCACCACCTCCTTAGACTTCCAGGGGTCATAACCTATGTTCAATATCTTTACCGCCTTGTTCAATCCCAGTATATAATCCACAATCACACGGTAGTCTATCACATCACCCTCCGTCAATGTGAGGTAACCACCCTCGGCCCATCTCCTGTAAAGAGTCTCGTTGGGATGACCCGGCAACGCGCCCCTCGGGAAAAAGTAGGCCGTGTGAAAACGGAAACTGTGGGTCGGCTTGTCATAGATACCCACCGACACCGCCGAGAAGTCATCGCTCTCCGACAGGTCAATCGCCACCATCGCGTCAGGCCGCCCCTCTATCCCGCCGAGGTGCATCGGTATCGAAATCTTCTTGGCGAGCGTGCTGCCTATCCATCCCTTCATCTGATTCTCGGCATACACATTCAACAGCTTAGTCCTGAAAGCGAGCATCGCGTCCGCCCCGTTACGGACAGCGTTCTTGTACTCCTGCCTGTAGAACTCCATCCCCACCGTCACGCCTATATGCGGATGAACCTTGCGCCATGTCGCCTCGTCATCCTCCGCGTCACCAAGGTCAGGCTCGAATATATGAGCGAACACACTGTCATCCTCAAAGTCCCCAAGCAACAGCCCCTTATACCCCTGTAACATACTGTAGAACGGCCCGTCAAACACATCGCTCGCCGTGGTGATTATCACCGTCAACGGATTTTCACGCACACCCATCGACGTGGTCAGCACCGTCAACAGACCGTTGTCCCGCGCCTGACTGAACTCATCCATTATCACCGTCGAGGCATTCAACCCGTCCTTGGTACGGGCATTGGCCGTCAGACACTGCGCCAACGCCGTGCGGTCCTTGCGACGGCTCTTTATCGTCTGCTCGTTCACCGTGTAACGCCGCCCGGTCGGGTCAAGCCTACGCACACACCCGCGTATCACATCGAAGCATTTCTTGGCCTGGTCGTTACTGTTCGCCCCGGTGTAACTCTCGGCGTTCGCATCGCCATACAGCAAGTCATCCACGACCAACGCCGCGCTCGATGTCGTCTTGCTGAACTTCCTCGGCACATACAGGCACGCTTCCCTGACGACACGCCTCCCGTTGTCCCAAAAACCATATATGGACGCAAACTGAAACGCCTGTACCGGCGTGAGCCTGTATTTCTGCAACCCATGCTTCCCAGGGAAATACAGATTCTCATACAGCGTGAAAAACCTACGCACCTCGCCCGCGTTGACCCCGTATCGGTCAGCCAGCATCAAAAAACGCTTGACCGCCAGCTGCTCCCATAGGTTATGGCCGTCAGCATCGCCCGCCACCTCCGACACATACTCCACAAGCCGCCCGTCAACCTCACCGAGCCTATAGTCACCCACCGACACACCCGCCAGCCATGACGACACATCATCCTTGGCCTGTAACAGCCTCGCCTTCTCCTCCTCCGTCATCCCCTAATTCCCAATTCCTAATTCCTTTTAACCACAGCGGCACCCCTGCCACCGGCATTCCTCACCTTCTTGGTCAACTCTATCAGCGGGTCATCGTCATCAGTCCCCGTCAACTCCTCTGCCGTCAGACCCAACGCCTTCATCTGCCGGGTGACGCTGTCCTGCGCGTCCTTCTGTATCTTGAACACAGGATGCGGGGCAAGGGTCTCGTTACCATAACGCGATGTCACCTCAATCGTCGTGCATTCCAGCTCATCTATCTCGTCATTCGCCAGGTCGAGCGTCCGCAACGCACCCGCCAGCGACAGCACCTGCGCCCCAAGTCCCTTGCTGTACTTCCCGGCCGCCTTCAACGCCCGCTCAATGTCCTTTTTGTATTCCTTAACCTTTTTCGCCATATTTCGTTAAAATTTATATATCCCCATTAATTTTTATTTGCCATATTCTGTTAAAATTCCTATATTTGCTTAAATTGAAAAAGACCATCCCGCACAAAAATGGGTGCAGCTGGGGTATGCGTGATGTACACCCCGTTTCAAAAAACACCCCCCAGGGTCGCCTATCCATCATTGAAAAATCTGTTTATGACAGCGTCAACGACCTCTGCATTACGTCGGCGAGCGGCTTCCTTGCCACTACGGCCCATCTCGGTATGCACCTTGACATGGCAGTCATGGCACAGCGCACACAGATTACCGGGGTCATACATCAACCTATGCTTCTCGGCATAGTCAACCCCATATTCCACCGGGCGACGATGATGCACCTCGCTCGCAGGGGTTATATAACCCTCATCATAACATCTCTCACACAGAGGATGAGCCGTGAGTACACTACGGCGCAGCTTACGCCAACGCCCCGTGTTTATAAGTTTCCTATAATCCTTGTCCTTTGCCATATATCCAATAATTTTTTATCATTAATTCATTTTAACATCTTTAGCTATTTTGGCAGAAAGCTAAAGATGTGTTTGATAACCTCGACCGTCCAGCCGTTGCCGAGCATGGCGTAGGCCTGGGTGTCGCTGCATCCCCATCTGTACCAGTCGGGGATTGTCTGTAGGCGGGCCCATTCCCCGGGCGTCAGACGGCGGACGAGTCCATCGCGGACGACTATGTTCTGTCCGCTGCCGTCGTTACGTGCCCGGTTGGTCAGACAGGCTGCTTTCCCGCTTTTTATCTCGCGGAAGCCATCACGTCGCAACTGCCCTGATATGCATACAACATCGCTGACTCCACGACCTCCGACTTTTAACGTACAAGATTTTTGGTAAGGACTACGAATATCTATGCCGAAGCCGTTGCCCGATTGCTCGTTTCGTTCTTTGTGAAGAAGCATGTTGTGTAACACCTTATCAGAAACATAGTATTTCTTATTAACCTCATCCTCCAGTATGTCACGCAGTAACAATCCCCTGTCCTTTGGCTGCGGGATGTCGGTCTTAGTTTCAAACAGTCCGTCGGGGGCGGTACGGATGTTGCTCCAGTAGAGCCTGACGCGGTTCTGTGCCGACACGAGAGCGGAGTTTATCATCACGGGGTTCAATCCGAGCGTGTCGCTGATGACACGTTCATGCTCGCGCTTCATGCGGACGTTCTCGAACATAAACTTCACGTCTGGGTTGATTTCGCGGCACTCCTTGAGGACGCGCACAAACTCGAAGAACAGGGCCGAACGCGGGTCGTTGAAGTTGAGCCGTTTGCCCGCGAAGCTGAACCCTTGGCATGGTGAACCGCCAATCAAGAGGTCTATCCTCGGCAAATCCGTTGCGTGAACGTCGCGCACATCGCCAAGCTGGACTGTGTCAGGGAAATTAAGCTGCGTCTGCCTGATGGCATGCCGGTTGATTTCCGAGGCATAGTAGCGGTCAACCTTGATGCCGAGTTCCCGCAGGGCAATCTGTCCGCAACTCATCCCGTCAAAAAGCGATAGAACTGTCATTTCAATTCCACGGTGTTAATCATGAATAATTTTCAATATCGGACTTATATTTACTCGGGAAGTATTTCCTTATCTTCTGCCCAAGTTCACTTTTGTCCCCGGCTTCCTCCTCCACGTTGAAGTCGAGGTCGTAGGGAAGATAACGATGTCCGTCGCCATCCTCGTAGTATCGCTGATTGTCCGAGGGGTCATCCATGCGGAACATGGGCGTTACCTCAATCACCTTGCCGTCTGATTTTCTGATTGCTTTCATAGTTTATTCTTTTACAAGTTCAAAGTCATAGACAAAGACGTATGGATTTGACTCCCATGTGCCTTTGCCCGAAATCTTGTCTATCAAGGCGGCGTAGGTTTCGCGGAGAGTGTTGCCCGTCAAGTAGGATATTTTGCCCGATTTATGGAAGATGGGGACACGGTACAAGTCTTTACACTCCTTAACTTTCTCCACACCCTCAGCCAAGCAATCAGATTCGCTAATGTCGTTCAGCCGCTCCACCCGCACGTTGGTGATGTGGATGCGGTTTTTGCAAGCGTCCGCCCGGACAAACATTTTATTTCCCCAACCAGGAGCAAATCTTGTTTTGACATAGCCGCCTATGCCATTTGCTTCCATAAGCGGTTCTTCGGGGTCATATCCACAATCCTCGTAGCTCTGCGCCACGGCAACGACCTCGCCGAGCTTGTAGGGAAGTTTGAGGGTGATGCAGCTTACACCTCCGTTGGCGATGATTTGAACTTCATTTCCAACTATTCCGGCTTCTATAATCTCATCGTCAGGGTAAATAGGTTTACCTTTCATTATCCGCCTCGTCTGCGTCTTTCTCCCGTCCAGCACAGCCAGTGTCAGACCGTGGCGGTCATTGAACATTATTTTCTTCATAAATTTATTGGCTTAAGGGTTATTTCCACGGCCAGGGGTTCGTCATGCCATGTCAGGGAGGGGAACATGCCGACGGGGATTCCCGCCACACGCCCGTCCATGTCGTCAGGCTCAAGCCATACGCCGCCGCTGTACTCGACCTCCCTCACAGGCTTGTCGCCGGTGAACAACGCCAGGTAGCCATCGCTGTCACGCGCCACCCAGCCTGTCGTATGTCGGGACGGGTCGTTATTGTTTTTTTCGCTCATTTTGTATCGGTTTTAGGATTGGTTTCAGTCTTGATTTGCTCGCGCACCGAGGCCGAGGGGTCGATGCCGCGCTCTCGGCAGTAGAGTTCGTATCCGCTCACCACGCCCTCGCGTCGCAAAAGTTCGTGGTAACGCCGGGTCTCGGCATCCCGCTCGCGGCGTTCGGCCTCGCGCTCGGCGCGGTATTGCTCGGCGCGCTCCACGGCTGTCGCCGATGCTGCCACGGGGGAGGCGCGGGAAGCCATCGCCTTTCGGCGCACATGCGAGATGAGGTTGGAAGCCGCATCGCTGTAGTCGCGGTGAGTCCGGGCCGACGTGTCCCACTCGGCGATGACAGCCGAGGCGAGCCGACGGAACGTGCCGTCGTCAACGCCGATATCGGCGCACACGCTGCGGTAAGACTCGGCGGGGGTCTCTGAAAAGAATTTTTCCAGGAATCCCTCGCGCGCGATAAACGCGATAGCGTTTTCTTTTTCTTTACTTTTCTTTACTTTACTTTTCTTGGCATCGGTTTCCGATGCGTTTGCTATGCGTTTGGCATCCGTTTGGGATGCGTTTGGCATATTTTCGGAACTTTCAACCAGTTTTTCGCCGTTATTACCCCAACGGCGCGCCGCACCCTTTTTGGCCGCCTCGGAACGCTGTCTGCTCACGCCGTCCTTGATTTCCATGCGTCCCTTGAGGCTCTCGGAGTAGAAGCACTCACCGTCATCGGTGAAGGCGAATAACCCGAAATCCTCAACGACCGATTTAACAAGGGACGCGTCAACGCGAAGGTCAAAGGCTATCATGTTGTAATCTTTGACACTCGTGTAGTCGCTCTCCTCCCTTAGCCGTTCAAGGACCATGAAATAGACGCCGTAGCCGGCGGCGCCATGACGCATGCGAAGCTGTATGAGCCTGGCGGAGTTGCGCGCGTTGGAGTCGTGCGGGAAATAACTCGTTGTCTGTTTCTGTCGCGGGGACATGGTAATGTTTTTTGGTTGCCAATATATTTCAGTTTCAGATGACGCGGCGTGCCTGATTCACGCGCGTCACACCTCATGTATCCTGATACCGTGCACCCACAGCATCAGCTTGCGCTTGATGACATACTCCTTTGTGCGCACGCCCTTGGTGTCCTCCACGACGGTACGGCCCGTTGCCGTGTCGGTGTAGACGAAATCGGCCACATAGCGGCACGGGCGTTCGCCCTCCTGCGCCGGAATGAGCGTATACGGCACCTGCTCCCGGATGTCCGAGACCAACCCCGCACGCTCCATCAGGCGAAGTTCCGCCGCCCGACGCGCCTCCCTGCGCGAGGCATAACCGCCCGTGCGACGCGCCCGGTACTTGTTGCCACCGCCACCAGCCGACAGTGCCTTTAACGCTTCTATTGTCATTATCATCTCAACTATATCTTAAAATCAATGGCGGGAAAGGCGGGGGTCGAACCCGCGATAGCCGGGGACATCATAAATACCCACATAAAACTGACTCATTAACCTAATTAAAACTCGTCCCCGGCCGCGCTGCCACACACGCGCCTCATTCCCATGTCAAAAATAGACCGGGGTGTTTCACAACGGCCCGGCCCGTCAGAAATTGAACCTATTGCGAGAATAAGTATCATTTTCAGCATTATTGAAAAGATAGTCATATAGTCATATTGTTGCTTATGCTTGCTCTTTAATCATCCTCCGCCCCTGACGCGTGAGACCATCGGTGTCGGCATCTCCGACCCACCGTCGCCCCTCATCGTCAGCACCTCCTCTATGTCGGTCGCCCTGTAGAGCACCTTCGAGCCAATCTTGACCGGGACGAGATAACCATCCTTGGCCCACCTCCACAGTGTCGAGAGTGTCACGTTAAGTGCCTTGGCCGCCTCCTCACGCGTCATCGTCGGGCGTTCGCGGTGACTCCTGACAGCCTCCTCCGTCTCCCTCTGGCACGCACGCCACATCCACGCCACCGCGTCCCTTAGGTCGGCCGCGCTGACCACCAGCATCACGCCCGGCTCGCCCGATGCAATCTTCTCCATCAATGCCGCGTCCATCATATCCTGACCTCCTTTTTATCTTTAATCCTGTTATCGTTGTCCTTTTTATTGTCACCCTCATCGCCGCGTGCACTGTCACACCCGGCCACGGCCCCGTGCTCCACCCATCGGCGGTGACGGTCGCAGTAACGCCCGTTGATTCCCTCGTGGGAGTCGGCGCACGCCAGGCATCGCGCCTCACACCTCCTTGCCATGCCTCTGCACCCTCCCGTGACGTTTACCCTTGGGCGCGACAGTCAGCCACGCCCCCGTCAATGCCAGCGCGGCGAACCCCGCCACGGCCACCGGCGAACCTCCCGCCAGCGCACCCGTCAGCGCATACCCCGTGCCGAACATCGTCAGTCCCACGGCAATTATCCTGTTCAATGGTCGGTGTATCATCGTTTCGGCACTTTAGTCAGCGTCAATGTCTTCTTGTCGTAGTCCGACACCGCCGTGAACCTGTAGCCTGAAATGTGCTGCATACGGTAGGCCAGCGTCTTTCCGCTCTCGATTGCATACGCGTCCGCCAGTTCGAACGTCCGGGTCTCCCCCGGCTTCATCCCGCGCAACGCCTCGGTCGTCACCCTCTCCTTTTCCATATTTTATTTTTTAATTCTTTAGCAGATATATCAACACATGCCCTAACAGGTTCGCGATAGAAACAACCAATGCGATTCTCGCTTGCGCTATAACCAAGATGGACTCCCTTGTCGAGAGCATGCTCCAGAGACCTCCAAATCCCTCGGAGGCGGTTTTATCATACTCGGCACGCTCCGACCTTGTCATGGCCAGAGATAAAATGAAAAAAATCAATTTAGGCATCATGATATATTTTAATAATTTATATTATGCAAGTTCCTCTGAAAGAATCGCCCGGCTCATTAAGGAAGCCGTTGGTGACAATCAACCTTAATTTCAAGACGCTCGCACGCGGAGTCCCTCCACGATTTGTAGTTCCGTAGCGTCAGGCATTCAAAGTCAATCGCGGCAAGATAGGCCGGTGTAAAACAGTCGCCCATTATTTCCGACGGATGCCTTAGCCTTTGGATGTACAAACGCTTGTATAGGCGTTGATAACGGATAAATTCAAACCGCAGTAAAATCTTGTTTTTCTTCATTGTTATTTTATTTGTTATTCCTTTGGCGGAAAAGAAAAACTGCCGTATATTTGCAGTTAAGGATATATGTTGAGTCTGGCAAATCGCCCGGCAGCCTTTCCTATGTCCGCTTGTTTATTTTGTTATTTCGATGCAAATATAATAGATTTAAATCTAATAATATTGCAAACTTAGTAGATTTAAATCTATTTAACACTATAATTTATGCGCCCTCATAATAGACTCTCAATTATTTCATTATTTATCTCTCTGGTTGCTCTCGTATTAGCAATCATATCGGTCTTGTGGAACAAGTCTGAAAATGAGATTGTTAACTATTTGGGCATTACCATGGGGATATTGTCTTTATTGGTAACTGTTCTTATTGGATGGCAAATATTCGTATTGATGGATTTGAAAAATTACCATTCTGCTTTTAAAGATTTGTCTAAACGTGTTGATTACAACGACAATTTAACACGTGGGTACGCAAGCCTTGGATATGCCCATACAAATATTGGTTGGCTAACTGAAGCCAAGAAAGAAGAATGGTTTGTCGAATACATAAGGCATTCCTTGTTGGCTTTATCTTTCTTTTCTAAAGCCGAAGATTATAAGACATGTTGGGCGATTGTGAATGAATTAACCGAGAATATCAATAAAGCCGATGCAATATATTATAACGGCTTTAAAGACAATAAAAAAGAATGGATAGATTCCATTGGAGATGTAAATTCCAGTGCAAGAATAGAAAATTTCAAAGACCTTGTTAAAATAATATCCTCATTATGATAGGAACAGTGAAAGACCGCGTTATAGCATTCATCCAAAGCACTAATTTAACGGTAAAGGGATTCGAGCGAAAGGCAGGATTAAGCAATGGTGCCGTCTCAAAAATGGGGAATAGTCCTCGTTCAGTCATTGTCGAGAAAATAATAGATGCTTTCCCTAATTTAAATCGAGATTGGCTGCTTACAGGCGAAGGCGAAATGTTAAACAGTGACACGCCCCCGGCAGCCACCCGCGCCGAGAACCTCATCCCGTTCTACGATGCCGAGACATCGGGCGGCTACAACGGCAGGGTCGGCGACTCCACCGCCGACGCCCCCCTTGCGGGTTACATAAGCGCGGGCGGATGGTTCGACGGCAGGGAGACCGCGGCAATCCGACACATCGGCGACTCCATGCTCGAGTACCCCGACGGCTGCATCCTCGTCGTACGCGAGGTGCATGACCGCCACCTCCTCATCCCCGGGCGCGTCTACGTCATCGAGACAAGCGAGTACCGCGTCACCAAGCGGCTACAGAAAGGCCACTCCCCCGAGTACATCGCCCTCTACTCCTCCAACCCCGAGAAATACGAGGACGGCCGTCTCGTCTACGAGCCGTTCGAGGTCGCCACCGACGACATACGCCGCATCTACAGCATCCTCGGCTACATCGTCAACCAACACGGCGCATACAACCTCATCAGGCCATAACCGCTAATTACAATTCTTTTAAATAAAACATTAATCATACAACCGTTCCGTTGGCTAAATAAATACATTTTGAGACATGAAAAAGTACTTTTTTCTATTTATCCTATTGTGCCCTTTATCGGCTATCTCTTGGACTGCTTATATCTATGATGATAATAAGGATGTATTTACACTATACCCTGATAGCCTTTGGTCTGCCAAAAATCTGCCATTGGCTGGAGAAGATGAATTTAGGCCAGGGACAATAGGTTATATCCCGACAAAATTAGGTTACCTTGAAGATGAGTGGTATATGTGGTTTGATGAAAATAATGATGTCGTGGTATTTAAGGCATTTACACAGGTACCTATATGTGCCCTTGTTACAACAGAATTTCCAAATGGCTTATTAGGCAAAGACGAATATAATAATTTAATTTCGGGTTTTGATTATAAAGCTACGTTTAAGATAGACCGAGCCATAAAAGGTAAAATCCGCCAAAAGTTTATGGAAAAAGCATTAGGGCAAACAGCGGTTGATAATTGTATTGCGGACAATGTAAATCAATTTAGATATTATTTTAAAGATGGCTATTTAATTGACGCAGAATCGTATGATGGGTTAGTCGGTTATGCTCGAGAATTTAAAGGTTCAAAATTATTTGAGGTAATACAACGCAATGCCCGCAACAAACATGCCGATGAGGCATCGGTTATAAAAGAAATAAATTTCCAGTTCGATTGCTTTGCAAAGATGCCACCAGAGCATTTTAAACTAGCCTATAACGATGTGTATAACTATAACATGGCACTTGTTTGGTTTTCGTTATATGGAGTTGAGGGTAACGCAACTCTTTCAAATTTCCAGCTATGTGTGCCAGATGCTAAACCGATAGATATTAGCACAGACTCAATATCTATGGTGTGGGGCAGCAACATTTTTGAGTTCAAGAAAGGCATCCTGGTTAATGTCAAATAATTAACATATCCAATTTTATTAATTCACCGTGTCATGGTTCAATGAAAACATTTTAATTATGAAAAAGATTCTATTGTCATTAGTGTTGTGTTTGTGTATACTTCAATCTAAGTCTGAATCAATTTACACATACGGAGAAATTGTAGATTTTCAATCTGGTTTTATTGGCTCCCTTTGGCATCCATTTATGAGGTTGTCAAAATACAATTCAAACGACGAAAATAATGTTGAGATGATATTATTAACAGTCATGATGAAATCATCAGATACTCACTATATATATCCAGAGGGGAATAGTAAGCTGTTGTTGAAATTTGATGACGGCACCATAGTCGAGATGATTAGTTTCGACGAGGTAATTAAAGACCATACAAGCAAATATATCGCAAACAGTTTGGTTAATATTTATTTTACCGGACGGCATTATATAATTACAGACGAATGTAAACAAAAGCTATTAAGCCAGCCAATAGTAAAGGTGCGCATAGAACTAGGGAACGGTGTTAGAAAAGATTTTAATGTCAGTGAAAAACATGGAAAAAAAGTGCTAAAGAAATTGCAAAAGTCTTATGCCTCCATTGAAAAGGTGCAGCAAGAGCGACTTGACAATGCCAATGGAGATTTAAAGTCTGATTTCTAAATTTGCAACCTCAAGTTTGCGACCGCCCCGGCTGCTACCGCCTCATCCCCACCAATCCCGAATATAACGCGCAGGACATCCCCGTCAGCATAATCTACCGCGTCTACCGCGTCCTCGGTTCAATGAAAGCATTCTAACCTCAACATCCATCACCGTCATGACCGACTCCAAATCAATCTTACTCAACACCATGAAAAGAATCATATTGCCAATCCTGATGCTCCCCATTTTGCTCATGGGTTGTTCGAGCAAGAAGACAAAAGACAGTCCCCGACATTATTTTATAGTCATTGAAGACCTATATGCCCGCAATACATTTGACAGCGTACGATTTCCGGAACAGACGGTAATAACCGCCGAAAGTGATTCCGCCGCTGTATCTGAGGCGGTAAGGAATGCTGTAACGCTACTATTTTCAGAATCCTATGTTGCCAATTTATCCCCCAATGCAATCACAAAACGCCAACCTCATGATTTCATCATAAACATATTTCGCGACGACAATTCATTGGTCGAGCAATCGGTCATTAAGGATTACCAAGCTATATTTGACCGAATGGAACAAGTCCATTGGAAAGATTCAGACCAACGCCACAAAGATTATAAATACTACAAGGAAAATGTCCCGATGTTTACAGCCGACGACATAATCGACAGGGGAAAGGACTATGCTCCCGGCCACATATCAAAATTCGCCCCCGCCTCTAAGATACAGCAAGCCGGAGGCGCATCAAAAAGTCAACCCGAATCAAGTGAACACACGTCTATATTTAAATATTTATTGCTAATACTTGGATTCGTAATAATATGCCTAATCTTTTCACGCATGGCAAATAAAAGCGAAAATAAACAGTCCCAAACCTACCGTCATAAGATTACATCCGACGACCGTCCAACGCCGCCGGTGTCTGTTGTTATGTTAAACAGGGATGGCGACACCTACGAAGATGAATGGCACACGTATATAGCCGGTGTCAGTTATCATTGTTCTGAAAATGACATCGGCGGATACTCCGGCTATGTCATGCTTGACGAGGACAACCTAAAGGATAAGCGTGCCCGGGGCATATATTCGCAGACAAAACTATTGGGGTATATTCCGGCCAATGAACTTATTGATTATATCGACTGGAGCGATGGCCGCCCATGTCCTTGTGTAGGCTTTATATTCATCGAGGACGGACAACTCCGTGGGCGTGTCAAAATATTACGTCCATGCAATCAAGATTTCCTAAAGACCGAATTTAACAGTTACCTTACATGGGTTAGAAAAAATTATGGAGATAAATATGTCCCATCTAATTGCAATTGGGACATAACAGAATAATCCCAAAACCATAAACCATCATGTTACTACTCGATTCATCCGCCGGCGGTCTCGCCGTTTTCACAGGCCTCGTGGCAATCGCCGCCGCCGTGCTTCAAATCATCCTGTTCTTCAAGCTATGGCAGATGACCGACGATGTCCGCCACATCAAGGAACGCCTCGACGCATCCCAGCGCACCATCACCGCCGATGACGTTGTCGCATCCGCAATCACCGGCGACTCCGCCGAGACCTACAACGCCATCGTCGCCAGTGCCGTCGCCGAGATGAACAAGCTACGCAGGTCATACGTCGAGGCCGAGGGATACCTCAAGGCCTACAACGACGAGACTTACAAACGAACCATGGAAAGCAACGAGAGACTCGCCGACGAATACCTCGCCAAGGCCGCCCGCCGATGCCGCGCCATGGGCCGCGAACTGCCCCCGCAACTCACCTCCTTCAAAGCCTACATCGCATTCTACAACGATGTCGTCGACACCGCCACTGCCACCGCCCCCCCCGCCTGACCGCCCCCGCCATTAAATATTTCCCATAATTTATGCTATCTTTGTGTTGTAATTGGTGACGCTCTCATGAAAGATATTCAACTCCGCCACGGAAGTAATGTCGCGGAGCGTCACTTATCGCGACATAACTTCCGTGACCGATGTCCTAACTATTTGTCACAGCTGACGATGATGTCGCTTCCGCACAATCCCGATTTTAAACCCACCGAATTCGGTAGGTTTAAAGATGAGACAGGATTCAACAATTTTACGATTTAAAATATATGACAAAGAAAAACCAAATACAGATTTTCAACGACACCAAGGTAAGAACCGTTTGGGACAGCGACAAAGAGGAATGGTATTTCTCGGTCGTCGATGTCGTCGCCGTACTTACCGACAGTGCCAACCCAAACACATATTGGAAAGTACTGAAAAACAGGCTTAAAAAAGAGGGAAATGAAACGGTTACAAATTGTAACCGTTTGAAACTCCCTGCCGCCGACGGCAAGATGCGTCTCACCGATGTCGCCACAACCGAGCAGATGTTCCGTCTCATTCAATCCATCCCCTCCCCCAAAGCCGAGCCGTTTAAACAATGGATGGCGCAAGTGGCGGCAACCCGCATCGACCAGATGCAAGACCCCGAACTGTCAATCGAGCAAGCCGTTTCCGACTACCGCCGTCTCGGATACTCCGAGGAATGGATAAACCAACGTCTTCGCGGTATCGAGGTCAGGAAGATGCTCACCGACGAATGGAGACGCGGCGGCGTGGATGACAGACATTACGGATTCCTCACCGACTTCATCACACAACAGTGGAGCGGCATGAAAACCCGTCAATACAAAGATTACAAAGGATTGACAAAAGAATCCCTTCGCGACAACATGACGAACATCGAACTCGCCCTCAACACCCTCGCCGAGGCTTCCACGACCGAAATCTCCAGGCAACAGAACCCCGAGACCCTCAACGAGCATATAAAGGTCGCCAAGAGTGGCGGGAACGTGGCGAAAGTCGCCCGGACCGAACTGGAATCCAAACTCGGACGCAGCGTAATCACCCCCGCCAAAGCCTCCGATTACATCACAGGCCAAGAACCGCCCAAAGAAATTGAATCATGACACCCGCCACATTGTTTTTTAGCTTGTTTGTTGGCTTTTAGGAAAAACCGTCGTATATTTGCACTACACTTACCAAACGAATCGCCACCTTTGTATGTTGAAAATAGAGAAACTATACATTCCGCACCGGGATGCACGCCGCGACGCCGATGCCATCCGTGGCGACCGGGAAAGAATAGTCTCAACTACTTGCCATCCACTTTTATGAATAACTATAGAAAACTGGTAGAATCGTTAGCGCAAAGCAACGAGGATAGATTGTTTTTAAACACCGATGAAGAACACGCGCTCATCGTGTGCGTGCAGATATTCAAGAAAGCACAAAACATTATCCGTATATTCGCCGGATGCCTATGTAAACATGTCGGGAACGAACCTGAATACATCGAGGCACTTAGCGATTTTATCGAACGTGGAGGCGTACTGCACATATTATTGAACGAATTTGATGAAACATGCGCGGCGTCATCACCATTGTTCAAACGACTATCATACTATGTTTCAGAGAACAGACCCATAGAGGTAAAGAGGACAGACCTTAAACCCTATCTCGCTTCCGACCCTACAAAACAAAATGTACATTTCACCATAGGAGACGAGTCATCCTACCGCATCGAGACAAATACCCGCGACAGAGCCGCCGAATGCAACTTCAACAACCCTGTCATCGCCAAAAACACGGCTGACTTCTTTGACAGCCTGTTCTCACGGGAGGATTCCATAAACATCGATGTCGTTAAATTAGTGGGTAATGGTGCTAAATAACTTCTCTCCAATCATCCAGTTGGCCGCCACCCTCAACATCGCCCTGGTCGCGGTAGAATATGCCAAGTCATACACCTCGGTCCTTTATGAACAAGTGTTTAAATTCAAAGATTTCATAGAAGAATCCTTTGACACATGTCTACGACTGCTCACCGACAAAGAGTCACTTGAGAGCCTCGACCCTCAAATAATAAACGGAAGAAGCACCAATTATCAAATCGAGGATGTAAAAAGAAAGCACGAGAAAAAGCGCACTGAAATCGAGAACGAGAAACAACGGAAAATAGCCGCCACATTAAAAATCTGCGAATCTAAAAGCATCTCATCCTTGAGTCTGTATCTGTTCCTCTATTCACTCACAACCCTATTCTTATGTGGATTTGAAGACAACGAATCATCCAACCTTATAATACACGGGGTATGGAGCATTTACACATTACTTACTCTGGCCTATCTTATCATTGGATGGTCTAAAGGCGAGAATGAGAACCACAAGTTCCTATGTCTCAACTTCTCATCCCTGCTGAACCCAACATGGGTGGCACTTTGTCTACTTGCGATATCTATATCTATATGCACGATAGCAATACACAGCGACAAGACATGGGTAGCCAACCTAATAGACATCGCTTGGACGACCATACTAATCACAGGCGTACTGATGATGTATTCCAACTTTGTTGCATTCGCCATAAGGATGTGGCACAATGCAAAAAACATCAGAACCCAAATAACACAATCAAGCGAGTCATTAAAACAAGAATGTGCCGATTTGAAAAAGGAGGCAGACGATTTAATAACAGTAAGCCGAGTAAGTGATAAACTCGCCGTGGACAGCAAAAACGACCATACGACACGTTCAAACACACTAATAAAATTTCCACCACAGGCAATCACGCCCGAACCCTACCTTCCGCCAGTCTGCCCACCACACAAAAAATAGGGTTACATCCTAATCCCCCAACAGGCCGATAGTCTCACGCATCATCTCCTCATCGATGTCACGGTAGCGGGCAAACGCCTTGCTCCCCTCCGTGTGCCCCGACAGCTTCCCCACAAGGTTCGGGTCCTTGACCCGCTTGTACAGATTCCCGATGAACGTGCGACGGGCGATGTGACTGCTCGCCACCTCATTAATCGGCCGCTGCTCCTCACGCCCCGTAGTCGGGTTCAACACCGTCACCGCCCTCGTCACCCCGCATGCCGCGAACACCCTTTTTATCGCGTCATTATACCTCTGCGGAGAGATAAACGGGAACAGACGCCCCCGGTTGTCCATCCCCCTGTACCTATCCACAATCTCCGCCGCACGCCGATGCAACGGCACACGTATCACCTCCGGCCTGTCCCCCCTCGTCTTCGACGCAATGTACTCCACCCCGCCACCTATTATATTGGACAGCGTCAGGCGCATCAGGTCCGACACACGGCAACCCACATAACACTGGAATATAAAGATGTCACGCTGCACCTCCAGCTCACGGTTATAAGACAGGTCAGTGTCCGCTATAAGGTCACGCTCACCCATGCTTATATAATAAGGCGTACCGTAAACCTGCGATGTCACACCCGAATACTTCGCGAACGGCCTGTTCCCCGTCAACTCCTGCGCGTTACACCAGTTGAAGAACGCCCGGAGACACTTGAACATCCCCACAATCGTATTATTCCCCTTCCTCAACGGCCTACGCCCGCCCTCATAGATTTCAGGATACCTCAACGCCACCTCCGGCTCTGAACGCAGAAACAACTCAAACTCATTCACATCGTCCACACTGAACGTATCCACGTCCACCGACCACCCCCGACCTCCCCGCGCCGTGCGGTAAGCCTCGAACCGTTGCAACGCACGCATCAGCACCTCATAATTCTTCACCCGCCTTTCCGAATAACTATGCTTCTCCAGGAACAACCCGAACAAATCATACACCGTCGCGTGCTCTACCTCCCCACGTCCGTCACCATACACCTCCGGCCACCTGAAACTATTATACCGCTCCGTGATAAACCCCGCGCTCAACAACTCCCTCGGCGTCTCCTCACACAACTCAAGCAAGAACTGCTCCACGCCGATAAGTTCACGCTCCGCCGCACGCAACTCCCGCGCCTCCCTCTGATTCGCACGCGGCATTATGAACCGGCCCACGTTCCGCCTGTCCCTCGAGCCGTCGTCCATCCGGGACGGGTTCACATACACCCCCGACCTCAACCTCAACTGAACCCCGCGCCCCACCGAGAGACGCAACATAACCTCCGCCTTACCGTCGCCGTTCAACCTCGCCGACACACTCCGTCTGATAGTCGCCATTGTTAAAATATCCTGCAATAGTTAATTCAATATTCCATCGCAAAGATACCCATTTCGGTAGACAGCGGTAGACAAAAACGCAATTTTCTGTCTACCAAAATCATATTTAACAATATTTCACGCAATCAAATGCAATCTCCGCCACCCCGCCACACGCCACACAAACACCTATCAATCAAACCTATACATTCCATAACATACCATTTCAACCAATACCACGGAATCCCGCCAAATTCCACCCCACGACTCCCCACGGGCGTACGACAGGAGGGGGCATCCGATTCCGGATGCCCCCTCCTGTCGTACGTTTATTCCTCGGCGGAGACGGCCTCCGACTCAAGGATTTCGGTCTGCGGTTGCTTGATGTTGGGGAGTTCAAGGCCGAGACCTTTCTTGCGGTCAATCACCTTGAGGACAAACCCAAGCAGCAGGGCGGCCACACCGAGACAGGCGAGCATTACCAGCGGCGCGGTGTAATTGTAGCTCACGGCAGCCTGTTCAGGTGTCATAGTGCCGTCGGCCAATCCTTGGACGACCTGGGGGTTGGTGTTGTCGAGCACTTTCCCGATAAGAAGTGGGAAAAGCCACAATCCTATGTTCTGAATCCAGAAAATCAATGCGTAGGCCGACCCGATGATTTTGGAATCGACCAACTTGGGGACACTCGGCCACAATGAGGCAGGGACAAGGGAGAATGACGCGCCAAGGACAAGTATTGTCAGGTAGGCGACAATGACACCACCCATGTCACTGCCCTTGAACATGGGGAGCACAAATGCAAACGTAAGATGACACGCAATCAACAGGAGCGAACCGATGACAAGCATTGAAGCCGCCTTGCCCTTGTAATCAACATAGTTGCCGAGAATGGGAGTGATACCCACCGCGAGAAGCGGGAACACGGCGAAAATCGCCGATGCCGACTGACGCATATACCCCATGACGCAATAGGCCACAAGCGACACGACAGCAAGGGCGAGCATGCTGTATTTAAGCGTCCTGTTCTTGGAGAAATTACTTGCGAACGCCGCACCGGCCACCACAATCATGACAAGATACTGGATGACGGTCACACTGTCCGATGCCCAGAACGAACCCTCGGCGGGGAGTGTCAGCGTCAGGTTGCACTGCAACATGTTGACGGCATATTTCTGGAACGGGAAAATCGCCGAATAATAGAGGACACAGAGCAAAGCCACAATCCAGAAACCCGAACTTGTCAGGATTTTTCCGAGGTCACGCAGACGGAACGGGTCATCCTTCTCCTCCTCGGCATGGGTCTGCTCGTCAAGAGTCCTGTCCATGAAGAAGTACACGATGAACATGATGAGGGCAATCATCAGCAACACGACGCCGAACGCGACCGAGCGTGAAACGCTTATATCACCGCCCAATTCAGCGAACATCGGGGAGAATATCATACACGTTGCGACACCGAGACGCGCAAGAGCCATCTCCGACCCCATCGCAAGAGCCATCTCGCGCCCTTTGAACCACTTCACGATACCGCGGCTGACGGTTATACCGGCCATCTCGACTCCGCAGCCGAATATCATGAACCCGACAGCCGACAGTTTGGCCGAGGCTGGCATGCCTTTGTAGAACGGCGAAATCCCCAGTTCGTCAAACCCCGGAATATAGTTGAGGTTATCGGTGAACCAGCGGTCGAGACCGCTGCCGATGAAAGCATCGGTCAACGCATACCAGTTGATGACCGCACCGACCAACATCACCGCCCCCGAAAGAATGGCCGTGAACCTCACGCCCATCTTGTCAAGGATGATACCGGCGAATATCAGAAAGAAAATGAACACATTAAGGAATGTCTCGGAGCCCTGCATCGTGCCGAACGCCGTGGAGTCCCACCCGCGTGTCGATTGCAGCAAATCCTTGATTGGCGACAGGATGTCCATGAAGATGTAGGAACAGAACATGGCGAATGCGAGGAGACCCAATGCCGTCCACCGCGCCCAAGCCTTGTCGCTAAGTACTTGTTTAGCTGTCATAAATTGTAATACAATTGTAATAAATGGTTAATCTTGGAGACAAAATTAATGAAAAGTCACGATAATTAAGAAAAAATCCTTAATTTCGTTGCATTAAACGGCAACTTGTAAATATATCAATACTAACAGATGCCTAACCGTAAACCCTATACACTCGACCGTGTCGTGAGACTCGTCATTACCGTGGCCCTTATTGCCGGCGGTATATGGCTTATAAAAATCCTGAAGGATGTACTGCTCCCTTTCGGCGTGGCATGTCTGATAGCCTATATTTTCGAGCCGTTCGTCCAATACAACCGTCGGCTATTGCACCTGAAAGGGCGTGTCATCGCAGTGTTCGTGACACTGTTTGAAATCACGTTCTTCTTCAGCGCACTGTGTTACTTCCTTGTCCCGTCAATCATAGACCAGGCTCACAAAATGGCCGACATGTTCAAGGTCTATGCCGAGACAAAGGCTTCAATACCGTTCCTGCCCGACTCTCTGCACGACTTCCTGAGGCAGCATGTCGATTTCCATGAACTGTCATCGATGCTGACACAGCAGGAATGGTCACAGGTGATAGAGGACGCACTGTCGGCCACCTGGAGTTTCATAACGGGAAGCATCACGGTACTCGTGGCTATATTCAGCTGGATTATAGTGCTGATTTACGTGATTTTCATCATGATTGACTACGAGAAGCTCGGCAAGGGGTTCCGCAGCATGGTCCCCCCGAAGTTCCGCCCGGTATGTTTCAAGATTGGCGATGACATCAAACGCTCGATGAACCACTATTTCCGCGGACAGGCACTCGTCTCGTTTATAACGGGAGTCATGTACTGTATCGGCTTCTCGATTGTAGGGCTTCCAATGGGCATAGCCATGGGACTGCTCATCGGTGTGCTCAACATGGTGCCATACCTTCAGCTGACCTCAATACCGTTGACCGCGTTATTGTGCCTGGTGTGCTCGGTGAGCACCGGCGTGAACTTCTGGACTATCTTCGGCGAATGCATTCTAATCTATTGCTTCAATCAATCATTCAACGACCTGTTCATGACTCCTAAAATCATGGGCAAGGCAATGGGACTCAACCCTGTCATCATACTTCTGTCACTCTCGGTGTGGGGAACATTGCTCGGTTTCCTCGGCATGATTATCGCCCTCCCGCTGACAACACTCCTGCTGGCCTACTATGACGAGTACATCATCATGCGTCATAACGATGACTCCCCGCCCGGCGAAGGGAACGCCGATGACCTCCAGGCGATAAACGACATGCTTGAATACCCTCTTGACGGCAATCCGTCCAACACAAATGACTGACAATGTACAACTTAAAGAACATAACGTTAACTCTAACCCTAATGCTCGCGACCGTGATGGCCGCCACCGCCCTGGACCGCAAACTGACAATAGACAGCCTACGCCGAGTACTCCCGACCAAGCTCACGGCATCAGACTCGGTCAGGGTGCTGTATGACATATTCGACCTTTCGGAGAAAAACCAGTTGTGGGATGTAGGGAACACGATATATGATGTCGCAGGCAGAGCCGGCGACTCCGAGACACAACTTGACATGTTGCGCCAACTCACCAACGTCTATTATGGCAACGACTCCGTCCAGGCAATCATGCAGGCTCGTGCCGAGAAATTTCCCGAAAGCACCGACCGTAGCGAGACACTCACGTTCATCAGACTGATGCGCACCGTGACGGCATCACGAAAAGCCTCCGATGAACAATGCCGCCAACGCATGAACCAATTACTCAAGTCCTATACTTCCGACAACGAGCATGACCCGTATGAACAAATCGAGATGCTTTTCTCAATTTGCTCTTACATGAAAAACTTTACACAAGGCGACCTCCTCCTAAAGTATATGACCGAACTCGAGGGGAAAATCAAGGCACTCCCGTCCACATCGATGGCTCTGCGAAACGCCTTCTATACCCAGGCAGCCAACACGCTCGTCCTCAACGAACGATATGAAGCCGCCGTCAAAGCCAACAAAGAGATTCTCAAGATTCTTAATGAACTGACACAGCGTTATCACGCCAAGGGGCGCAAATTCCGTCAATATGACCGTATATATTACCTGACCTATCGCCGTCTACTTTCCAACTACAAGGCATTGACCCCTGATGAAATCGAGGAATACTACACCAAGTTCAAACATTACGCGACGACATCGCCGGCCCATATCGAGGATTATAACAACACGCGGCGTGCCGACATATATTATGCCATGGCCACACGTGACTACCCCAAGGCCATCGAACTTATAAAAGCCCATATCGACAAACCCTCCAACAAGGCCTACCGCCGTGTCATGCTCAAAAGCCTGAAAGATGCCGCCACAGCGATAGGGGACAAAGAGACACTGCTACAGGCAACCCTATCCTATAATGACATCCTTGAGGAATACATGAAATCCAAATCGGATGAACAGTTCCGCGAACTTGAAATAGTATATGACATCGACCGCCTTAAATCACGACAGGCTCAACTTGAACTCGAAAAAAGCGAGACATATATCGAGTCACAGCGCGTGCGCATTGTAATCACAGTGATTGCGATTGTCGTACTTGCCGTCTTTCTCTTCATCCTCCTCTACATGTACCGACACACCCGAGCACTGTCACGCAATCTCGCCGACGCCAACCGACTGTTGCGTGACGAGCGAGACAACCTCAAGAAGACACGTGACGACCTGATTGCCGCACGCGACCGCGCCCACAGTGCCGACCGACAGAAGACAGAGTTCATCAACAACATGAGCCACGAGGTGCGTGAACCTCTCAACGCGATTGTAGGTTTCTCGCAGCTGATAATCGACAGCATCGATGATTCAAAGCGAAAATATTTCGAACGTTATGCCAAAATCATCGAGTTGAACGCCGACCTGTTGCGGACTCTCGTCAACGATGTCCTCGACGTTGCCGCAATAGAGAACTCCACCATGCACATCAATCCCGATAATGTATCGGTAATGTCGGTATGCAATATCGCCGCCGACGGCATCAGGCCGAGACTGAAACCGGGGGTGGACTTAACTGTCACCCTTGCAGCCGGCATCGATGAACTCACAACTATACACACTGACCCACGCCGTGTCGAGCAAGTCCTCCACAACCTGCTGTCCAACGCCACAAAGTTCACCGAAGAGGGACGTATCGACCTATCGTGTGAAATCAATGAGGACGAGGGGACTGTCACATTCGCCGTATCTGACACAGGCCCGGGCATACCCGAGGGAAAAGAGGAACAGATATTCGCCCGTTTTGAAAAACTCGACAACTACACCCAAGGGGTTGGACTCGGCCTTCACGTGTGCCGGCTCGTGGCTCGTCTACTCGGTGGCGATGTAAAAGTCGACACCGCCTACCGCAACGGCGCACGTTTCACCTTCACCATCCCGGCACAACGGTGACATTATACGTAATCAGGTAAGGTGTGGCCATGACCATACCGAAACGCATTAAAAAATCAGCGATAACTCAATCGGCGGTTCTGCCATGGCAGAACCCTACCACTATCTTACGCCATCTTCCCTACAAGTAATGATTTTTTCGGCTTGAAAATTTTGTCGTTTCATTTTTGTTGTGTACATTTGTTGCGAGATGAAACATTGCTTACCAACATTTGATTTCATATCGTAAGCGACAATGCCATGAAACAAAACCTAACATTTATTATAACAGACTAAATACCTGAATAATTTCACATTTACCCTATATTAACCTAAAAACAAACTGTATGAAAAAATCTTTACTCATTTCAACATTAGCTGTCATTTCCGCTATCACAATGACAAGCCAATCTGTTTACGCTGATTCATACATGTATGAATCAGATAATTTTGATTATCTGATTCAGTATGCCGTGTACGGCAACGGCGAAAAACCCGCGGGAAATACTATCGGAGAAGATAATCTTGATGCTTATTGTCCATTTATAACCACAGGCAAGATTGAGAACAAGTCATCAAAAGATGAACTCATTGCCAGAGGTTATACAATTCTTGAAACTCCAGGTGCATGTGCTTATCTCAACGGCTGTTCTGAATATGCCTATATTAAGTTTGGCAAAAAGAATTACCAAGGAGGATTAATCCTACCTAAAATGACCGGAGTACCCGCCGATGCAGCATGCACAATGAACATTGAATGGTGTCCAATGCGAGCCGGTGGAACCACACAGACCATTGACCCGACAAAAATTGTCATTATTGTGAAAAATGGTGAGGATGTCAAAACATTTGAAGTTCCCGCCTGTGAATGGGAAACCGGGCACAAACTTGAGTTCATAAAGGCATCTGTTCCCTTAACCGATGCCAAAATCGATGCGAACACTGAAATTACAATACGTCCCGAAGATTCACAATATAATGGAGCATCAGGTCAGCATCGTTGGTTTATAAACGCGTGGAGCCTTGTCGGAGACAAGCAATCAGGCATCAACGACATCACTGTTGACGAGAACGCTCCGATGGAATATTACAACCTACAGGGCGTGCGAGTGGAGAATCCCGAGAACGGTCTTTACATACGCCGTCAGGGCGACAAGGCAACGAAAGTCCTTATCAAATAAATTAATATATCCGTTTCTTAAGCAAGGAATGGCGTCTTGAGTGACTCAAGGCGCCATTTCGCATTTTATTCAGCCGGATGGGGGGTGTTTACATAACGGATATTGTATAATCGTAGGGGGACGGGGCGTGTCCCCCTACGATAGGAATTGATTTATAGTGATTTATGATGGCGGACACGACACGTCGTGTCCCTACGATTTCTATTGTTGCCGTTTTACAACATCCTTCGGTGGTTGGGCAATCAGCCGAACAGCGAGGTCGAGAGGTAACGGTCGCCTGTGTCGGGGAGCAGGACGACGATGCGTTTGCAGCGGTTCTCGGGTCGTTTCGCGACCATAGTGGCGACAGCGAGAGCCGCGCCTGACGAGATTCCGCACAACAGACCCTCGGTCGTAGCCAGATGACGCGCCGCCTGCATGGCGTCATCACCCGACACCTCGACCACCTCGTCGACAACGGCAGCATCGTAGGTCGCGGGCACGAACCCGGCCCCGATTCCCTGGATATTGTGTGAACCCGAATATCCACACGAAAGCACGGGAGAATCGGACGGCTCGACGGCGACTACCCTAACATCGGGATTACGGCTTTTGAGATAACGGCCTACACCTGTCACTGTGCCCCCGGTGCCTACTCCGGCAACAAATATATCGACCTGCCCGTTGGTGTCACTCCATATCTCCGGGCCGGTGGACATCGTGTGCGCATCAGGGTTAGCCTGATTGACAAATTGTCCCAATATTATCGAACCGGGTATGGAGTTACGCAATTGCTCTGCCTCGGCAATCGCCCCTTTCATTCCCTGTGCGCCGGGGGTCAGCACCAGTTCAGCACCGTATGCGGCCAACAGCTTACGTCGTTCCTCGCTCATAGTCTCCGGCATGGTCAATATCAGCCGGTAACCGCGCACGGCCGATACAAGTGCGAGACCTATGCCGGTGTTACCGCTTGTCGGCTCGATGATTGTGCCACCCGGTTTCAACAGGCCACGTCGCTCGGCATCATCAATCATGGCAAGGGCGATGCGGTCCTTGACGCTTCCACCGGGATTGAGATATTCCAGTTTGGCGATTATGTGGGCCTGTACATCAAATTTTTTCTCGTAATTGTTGAGTTCAAGCAACGGAGTGTTGCCGATAAGGTCGGTAAGTTGTCGCGCGATACGTTCCATGATGAATTTAATTAGGGTTTAGGAATGATGAATTAGGAATTGGCGAATATAGCATTTTTCTCTATAACAACCAATTCGACAAAAAGTTCATCGGCGTGTCATCAATGTTGCGGCGATGCGCCAACATGCGCGTCCAACAAGGCTACAGGCGCCCTTGGTCACGATAGGAATAGAATGTATCACCCGCCACGATGACGTGGTCGAGAAGGACGATGTCGAGCGTCGCCCCAGCCGTGCGGATACGCTCGGTTATGCCGTCGTCCTGTCCCGATGGCCTATTGTTTCCTGAGGGATGATTGTGCACGACAATGATGCGGGTGCACTCATCGCGCAATACACGGCTGAACAACAGCGGGATATCAATGACAGTACTTGACAAGCCTCCCTGACTCAAACGGCTCATCGACTTCACGCGGTTACCACGCGTCAGATGTAGAACCCAAAATTCCTCATGTGGTAACATTTCAAGGCGGTTGCGCATCAGTGTGTACACATCGTTGCTCGACATAATCAAGGGGTCGCGCACGGCCTTCTCGTCCCGTACCCTTAACCCTAGTTGGATGGCCGCTGCAAGTGTGACAGCCTTGACAGGACCAAGTCCCTTGTAACGGGCGCACAGTTCCTTGACAGGCACACGTGCAAGCCGTTGAAGCGAGTTGTCAAAATCCCGCAAAATCCGACGGGACAGTTCAACGACCGACATCCCCGGGAATCCCGACCCGAGTATAATGGCAATCAACTCGGCATCGGCCAAGGTCTCCACCCCGTTTTTCAACGCCTTTTCACGGGGACGGTCATCCTCGTTCATCTCGGCCACACGCAGTGTCTCAAATGCAGGTTTATCCATATCGTCCTGTTATTTACCTTTGCGTATCTCGATTTCCTCGTCAATGTTCCGTCCCCTGCGCAATAAAATCTTCAAGAAGAACGCCTTGATAAAGCCACACCCATACCCCCCAAGCTGAATCACACTCGCGGGAACAGCCTTGGCGGCAATTGCCAAGGAACGTGTCGACATCAACGCCCCGATGAACACGGCGAGAAGATACAGTCCGAGAGGCAACAGAAACCACGGCGAAACGACCATCCCAAGCACAAGAAGCACGACCGCCCCGATTACAGCCAACGCCGGGAGGGTGTGGACTATCTTAAGCGAATCGGGATAAAGCAGCTTAAGCGTGATACGTGACATCCCGAACACATAGACCTGGCGCAGGAACTTGCGGAAATCGACACGGCGTTTGTGATAGACAAACGCCTCGCGAATCAACCCGATTGAAAACCCGGCCTGACGCACACGCGTGGACATGTCTATATCCTCGGAAAACATCTCGCGGAAACCGCCCACCCGGTCATATACCTGACGTGAATAACCCATATTGAACGACCTCGGGACAAATTTCTCAAGCTGCATTTTACCACCACGTATCCCTCCTGTAGTGAGGAAAGAGGTCATCGAATAGTTGATTGCCTTCTGTGTATCGGTGAACGAGTCATGCGCCGCGTCAGGACCTCCGAAACAATCAAGCGGACGTGCATCAAGTGACACTGACAACACCTTGAAATAATCGTGAGGAATCACGCAATCGCTGTCAAAGAACACAAAATAGTCACCCGTGGCTCGTTCGAGTCCATAGTTGCGGGCAATCGAACGACCCTCGTTGTCCTTGTAATAATACCTCACGTCCACCTTGTCAGCGAATTTCATCACCGTATCACGGCAAGGTTCGGTCGAGCCGTCCTCGACAATAATCACCTCAAAATCGCGGCATGTCTGCCCAGCAAGGCTCTCAAGAAGGTCATTGACCTCGTCAACACGGTTATAAACCGGCACTATAACTGAAAATCTCGGCATAAATAGAGATTGTTAATCCATTCGTGACTTGTAATCCTCGTAGGTGAACCGCCGCAGATAACGGCAATCGCCATCAGAATCGCAGAATACAATAGAGGGATGGGATATCCCGTTGAACATCGTTGTCTTAACGGTCGTGTAATGGTTCATATCCTCAAGTGTCAGGCGGTCACCCTCGCGTAGCGGTCCCCTGAAATACCAGTCGCCGACATAGTCCCCGCTAAGGCATGAGTTGCCACCGAGACGGTAGGCGATTGTACCATCCTGTGGCTCGACACTCTCAGTGATTGCCGGCTTGTAGGGCATCTCAAGGCAGTCGGGCATGTGACAGGCAAACGAGGCATCGATTATGGCAGTCCTGACACCGTGGTTCTCAACCACATCGACAACCGATGTCACAAGGTCACCGGTGCGCCATGTAAACGCGCTCCCGGGTTCAAGAATCACCTGTAGCCATGGATAACGCGCCCTGAACCCTTTTAACGTAGATACAAGGAGCTCAATGTCATATCCCTCGCGTGTCATCAGGTGTCCGCCACCCATATTCAACCATTTCAACCGGGGCAGATATTGACCAAACTGTCGTTCAAACGCCGCCAATACCTTGACAAGGTCATCAGCCCCCGATTCACACAGTGCATGGAAATGGAACCCCTCAAGGCCGTCAGGGAAATTACCATCGAGTTGGGAGGCCGTGACACCGAACCGCGAACCGGGCATCGCCGGATTGTAAAGGTCGGTCTCGATTACCGAGCATTCGGGATTCACCCGCAATCCCGGCGATACATCGTAATATTTCAACACATCCTTGAACCGGGCGAACTGCGAAAGGGTATTGAATGTCAGGTGGGTTGAAAGCGATGCGTATTCATGAATCGTATCGGCGGTATAGGCCGGACAATAACTGTGGGCCTCCCCTCCGAGGGTCTCTTTCCCGAGACGCAATTCATTGAGGGAACTCGCCGTGAAGTCGCGGTTATATTTAGATACTACAGGAAACGTCCGCCACAGGGCGTTGGCCTTGAACGCCATTATGACATTGACCCCTGCACGACGCTCAACCTCGTTTATCAGTTCAAGGTTTCGGCGCAGACGTTCCTCATACACAATATAATAGGGTGTCGGTATATCTTGCTGTCTCATGAAATGATTTTAAAACGTGCGAATTTCAGCAACAGCACCTTGTTGCCGGTATTGTCAAAATCGACGACAAGCCGTGTGTCGGTCATCGATGTATCAATCTTCATGACTGTTCCTTCCCCGAAAGTCTTGTGGGCGATTCTCATTCCAGGCCGCAACTCGCCTGACGAGTGTAACGAGCCGTCATCGGATGTCGTCCGGGACTCCGTGACACGCGCCCCCGACTGCAACGACCGCCAGTTTCCCTGACGCGATGGGGAAGTATCACGTCTACGCGACTGCGCCATCGCCGCACGGTATCGGTCCACCGGGTTAGCCATGACCGGGGCGGAAGCCGGGATGTCAGCTCCCGCACTCAACTTAAGGTTCGCCTCGCCGATGTCCCTGATAAACCGCGAGGGGGAGCACATCGCCGTCTGGCCATTGCGGAAACGCGATGACGCATAACTCATCATGCAGAAACTCTTGGCGCGTGTAATCGCCACATAGAGCAACCGCCGTTCCTCCTCGATTTCGCTAAGCGAGCCACTGCTCATGGCCGACGGAAACAGTTCCTCCTCGACACCAACGATAAATACATTTTTGAATTCCAACCCCTTGGCAGCGTGGACGGTCATCAGCGTGACACGTTCGTCCCCGGCATCATCGTCGCTGTCCTGGTCAGTGAGAAGCGATATACGCCCAAGATACGCGCTCAATGACACATCATCGACCCCCTCCTCGACCTGTTGTTCGACAAACTCCTTGACACCTGAAAGAAGTTCCTGAAGGTTTTCCTGCTTGGAAATGTTCTCAGGCGTGGAATCAGACATGAACATAGTCAACATCCCGGTCTTCAATATGATGAGCGACGCAGTCTCGAATGCGTCATGCCCTTCACGGTCGTAGGCTGAGAACCCGGCGACAAGGTCTCGGAAACCTTTCAGCTTGCGCGCCGTCCCGGCGTTCACGCCCACATCGAGGGTGTCTATGTCAACGAGCACCGACCATAGGCTACGACCATTGTCGAGCGCAAACCGAGTCAACTTTCCGAGAGTCGTCTCCCCTATCCCACGTCCGGGAAAATTGATGACACGACGCAATGCCTCGTCATCATCGGGGTTCACTGTCAGACGGAAATAGGCAATTGCATCCTTCACCTCCTTGCGCTGATAGAACGACAATCCACCATAGATACGATAGGAAATATTGCGTTTCCTCAACGATTCCTCGAGGATACGGCTCTGCGCATTAGTCCTGTAAAGGATAGCAAACTCGCTGTAAGGGTCATCGTTGCGTATTTTCAACTGCGAGATGCGATTGGCGACCAAGAATGCCTCCTCATAATCACTGTAAGCCTGTACAACCTCGACCGGACGTCCACCCTCCTTGCGGGAGAACACCTCCTTGGGAATCTGCATGGTGTTCTTGGCAATCAATGCGTTGGCCGCATCGATGATACGCTGGGTCGAGCGATAGTTTTCCTCAAGTTTGAACGTCTTTAATGTCGGATAAGCATTCTTGAGATTAAGGATGTTGCGTATATTGGCACCACGGAACGAATATATGCTCTGCGCGTCATCGCCCACGACACACAGGTCACCCACATCCTTGGTAAGTCCCGATACAATCAGGTGTTGCGCAAAGTTAGTGTCCTGATATTCGTCGACAAGCACATATCGAAAAAACTCGCGGTAGTGATGCAATATATCGGTATTATCCTTAAAAAGGATATTTGTGTAATACAGCAAATCGTCAAAATCCATCGCCCCGGCTACAAAACAGCGTTGCCGGTAGTTGCGGTAGATTTCGTGCAGCAGCGGTCGCTTCGCCCGGGCATCAGCCTCCATCATGTCCCGTGTCATGGCATAGTCATCCGGGGAAATCAACGCGTTCTTGGCCATTGAAATCGCCGAGGCCACGACCGTAGGCTTATATACCTTGTCATCCAGTCCCATGTCACGTATGATTGTCTTCAGCAATGACTTGGAATCGGAGGCATCATAGATGGTAAAATTGCTGCGGTAACCGATACGCTCGGCGTTCTGTCGCAGGATGCGTGCGAATATCGAGTGGAACGTCCCCATCCACAGCTTGGACGCTGTGGACGCCCCCACCAACGCCTCGATGCGCTCCCTCATCTCGCGGGCAGCCTTGTTGGTGAAAGTCAGCGCAAGAATGCGCCACGGCTCATAACCGAGACGTAGTAGATGCACGATTTTATAGGTGAGGACTCGCGTCTTTCCCGACCCTGCGCCGGCAATAACGAGCGAAGGGCCGTCGGTGTACAGCACCGCGGCCTGTTGTTGCGGATTCAGTTGAGAAATATAATCTTCCATCAGAGAAACGGCAAGCGTCACACGCCCGCCTATGCAAAGATACTTCTTTTTCCCGACACCACCGAGACGGCAGGACATAAAAAAAGCCGGCCAACCCCTTGGGGCCTGTCGGCTTATGCTTTGTCGTTAGTGTCTATTATAGCACTAATTACTTAGCAACGCTGTCAGTTGCAGCAGAGTCAGCAGGAGCAGCAGCAAGGCTGTCAACAACAACTTCTTCAACAACAGTTTCTTCGATAACTGCAGAATCAGCAGCTACAGAATCAGTAGCGGCAGCAGCCTTGTCAGAAGAACCGCAAGAGAACAAAGATGCGCTGAAAGCGACAGCGAGCAATAAAACTAACTTTTTCATTTTCTTTTTAATTAAATAATAAAACAATTTTTTTAGCTTCAAAAACGACACAAAGGTAATACAAAAGATTAATATACCAAACAAAAATTATGATTTTTTTTGCCGTCTTTTTCGTTTTATTGAAAATTTCATAAAAAATGTAGTTAAAACGGCTATTTTTTAACGTTTGGAGTCCACTTTTGCTCATTTTCGGCGATTTTGTTAGCGACTTCAACCGCCTTGGTGATATGGTCACATATATGGTCGCCCACCATGATTTTGTCAATGCCTGCGGCATCAAGGTCATGGCGCACTCCGGGATTCACCCCCGACAGGACAATGTGTATGCCCTCCTTATGAGCCGAATGTATCAGTATTTCAAGGTTATGGATACCTGTGGAATCGATGAAAGGCACTTTGCGCATACGTATTATACGCACCACCGGCCTATCGACCATCGATGTACGCATCAGTTCATCAAACTTCGTCGCCACACCGAAGAAGAACGGCCCGTCGATTTCATACACCTCGACACCCCGCGCCACGTTAAGCACCTCGTGGGTCGAGACCTCCGACCCCTCGGCCACATCGAGTTTGTCGGAATAGACCTTGATTGCGGTGTTCTCCATCACACGGCGAAGGAAAAGGATAATCGCAAGGAGCAACCCGATTTCTATCGCAATAGTGAGGTCAAACACCACGGTCAGGAGGAAAGTGACTACGAGCACCGATATATCGCTCTTGGGGTTATGGAAAATCGCCAGCACCGTGCGCCACCCGCTCATGTTATAGGCCACCACAATGAGCACGGCGGCGAGACACGCCATCGGCACAAGATTAATCAGCGGCATGAGGAAAAGGAATATCAAAGAGAGCACACAGGCGTGGATAATTCCCGCCACAGGGGTACGGCCTCCGTTGGTTATATTGGTCATGGTGCGTGCAATCGCCCCCGTGACAGGGATTCCGCCGAAAAATGGCACCGTTATGTTGGCAATCCCCTGCCCTATCAGTTCGGTGTTGGAACGAGTGTGGGAGCCGGTGACACCATCGGCCACCGTTGCCGACAACAATGACTCGATTGCTCCGAGAATGGCGATTGTGAACGCCGACGGCAACAGGCGGTTGATAGTCGCCATGTTCAGTTCAAAACCATGGGGCTCGGGGATGTCGGTCGACAGTTTGCCAAAACGGCGTCCGATTGTCTCCACGTCAAATTCAGGCATCACCGATTTAATAAAATATACCACAGCGGTCACAATTATAATGGCGATGAGCGCACCGGGCAGACGCTTGGAAATCTTAGGCGTCACGATTATAATCATGAGCGACACAAGGCCGACCACAAGCGTCGGCCAGTCAATCCGGGACAGATTGGAGAAATACACACCCCACTTTGGGATGAACTCGCTCGGCACTCCCGTCAGGCCGAGACCAAGGAAATCGTTAATCTGTGTCGAGAAGATTGTCAGCGCGATACCGGCCGTGAAACCAACGACAATGGGATAAGGGATGAACTTAATTACCGTCCCAAGGTGGAACAACCCGAGCAACACAAGGATGAGACCGGCCATGAACGTGGCAATCGCGAGTCCCTGCAATCCGAATGTCGCTATAATATTATATACTATCACGATGAACGCACCGGTCGGGCCACCTATCTGGACTGAATTACCACCGAATGCCGACACCATGAAACCACCGATTATGGCAGTGACAAGACCCACTGTAGGACTCACCCCGCTCGCGATACCGAATGCGATTGCTAACGGCAACGCCACTATACCGACTACAATCCCTGCGATTAAATCAGCCTTGAATTTCCCGAATGAGTAATGACGTAAAGCGTCAAGCAACTTCGGCCTGAAATCAATTGTACCTGAAAATGTCATATATACTATATATAATGTGTAATTGCGTCTCCACCTACGCGACTCTCATAAACAGGCCACAAAGTTACAAAATTTTATGCTTCACAACACTATTTTGCAACAGAAATACACTTCAGAACTCGAAGCCGAGACGGATGGTCGGCTTGACATGCGTCCCTGCCCTCCGATACCAGTCCCCAAGGGTGATTCCTCCCTCGGGGAGATAGACATGTTCACGGTAATACTGACGTGTCCCATACAGACTCATGCCCAAGCCGAGGTTTAGCGCCACGCGCCGTCCCCAGTCAAAGCGATATCCCACTGTTGGCGAAAAATAGACACCGCCTCCGTCAGAGCAATTCGCACCGAGACGAACCGAAAAGAACGGTGTGAACCATCCCCATTTGTGGTCTGTCCGTGCCTCGACAAATACGGGGATAATAAATTTATCTTGATTCCGTTCGTTCTCATACTCCTTCCAATCGAGATTGTATTGCACACCGGCACCTAAGCCGACATACAGCCACTTATTAAACTGGTATCCATGAGATGTCGTACCCCCCATAAAAATCTCGGAATCCCCACCTTCCCCAATCAAGAAACCCGGGTCAATCACGCAATCGTTGCTCCAATCAACGAACCCGCGGTAGCCACGCTCCGGCTGACGCGCCATGACCGACATCCCTGAAAACATTATCAATATATAAATTGTGTATCGCTTCATAAATCAGATTTTTTTGCAAAGGTAACCAATCCCCCAATATAAGACCCTATCAATCAACATCTTTTAGTTTTTTTTCAATTCATTTAGAGTCCTTCAACCTCCTTTTGGAGCAAATCAAGGAAACGGGCGGCATGTGCGCCATCCATCTGGGTGTGGTGAAATTGGAAAGACACAGTGAGAGTGGTCTTGAACAGTCCCTTGCGGTATTGCCCCCAAATCATAAACGGGTTATTGAACACTCCGCTGTACATACCTACAGCACCATCGATGTCGAACTGCGCCAATGCCGATGTGCCGATTATCATGCTGTCGGTCAGGTCGTGATTCTCGCCGGTTTCGGCAACTTGTCGCGTGAGACGGAGATAGTCGGCGTTAAAAGCAGCCAAATCATCTGAAAAAGGAATGTCACATGAACTGACCTCTCCTTCGCCGTTCGCAACAATGGTATTGACAGCAATAGTGTCATATTGAATCAGCTTGTCACCAACAGGCAACATAAAAAACTCTTTGACCCGACTTGCCGCTTTGCCGATGCACCAGCACATCAGCATATTGAATTTCAACCCTTTCTTACGACTGACCTTAACGAGCCGCGACACATCGAGCGTCTTGAAGAACGTCACCATCGGCATAGGTGCTTTCATCCACATCTCAAATGCGTATGCGCGGCTGGTTTCTCGGGGATTTACTTCTTTCATTTGATTCATATTAGCATTTGTAGTAAGAGTGTTATAAATAATCAAGCAAACGTCCGCAGTCATTCCAATCACCAATCATATCTTTCTTTTCGCTGGCTGCGATTAATTTCGCAAGCCTACTCTCAAAAAGTTCCTTTTTATATTTGAAAGTCTGGATATTGTCGATTCTCACACGTTGGTACAGAGGATGAAATGATTGAAAATTTCTCCATGCGACAGGATTTTGCATGAAGGCCTCGATAATTTCCGCGTCAATCACAAAGTCAGCGTCAAGGTCAGGACAAATTTCCATCCCGCTCTCGGTCATTAATCCAATTGCCACAAGACGTCGACAACGTTCCTTGTTCAACTCTGTCCACCGTCCTTGTTTCGTTCTTGGACTGAAACGTTGGATTGTCTTCCCTTCCCATTTCTTGATTGTCGAGTCAACCCATCCAAAACACAATGCCTCCTCCACGGCATCGAAATACCAAAGGACGTCAGTAGGCGGTGTCTTGCCACGTTTAGCGACAACCCAACACTCCCTTGCCGTCCTGTGGTTCTTGTCAAGCCAATCACGAAATTCAGCACGACAGGTGACAGCAAGCAAATTCTCCGGTATCATTTTCGCTTTCTAAAAAATAAATCCACCCGTGCAGACCATGTTTTATCCCGGAAATATGTCGCAGAATCCTTGCTTGTTGAACTGATAGTACATTTCGATGCGTTCAGGCGTATCGTTTCCGAGCGACAAGAGCAATTCCTTTGCAAATTCGAGTGTCGCCGAACCGTTGGCCGTCACGATATTATTGTCACTGACAGACTGGGCATGGATATATCCGTCAGGATTAGTATAGTTCTCACCGCCCCACAGTTTCAGTTGCTCCAATCCGTTGCCGGTATGTTTCACAGCGTTGAGGAATCCATGCTTTGCCATAAACGAGACGGCATTGCATATCGCGCCGACAATCTTTCCCGTTTCAATCGCATGCCTGACTATCGGCACAACCCGGTCAGCGACAGGCGTACTCCACCCGAAACCGCCTATCAACACCAACGCCGCATAATCTTTAGGCATCGTATCAAACGAATAATCCGGGACGGTACGGAATCCCCCGATGGATTTGACTGTCTCCAATGTCGGAGCGACAACCTTGTTGACATACTTCGGATTCTCTTTCATTGCAAACTCGTCTGAAGCGATTGCCTGCGAGAGATACACCACCTCATGCGCCGCATAATCCGGCAAGAGTATATATAGAATTTCGTTGCTGCCTGCTATCTTATTGTCGTCAGCCAACGACATTCCATCGTTCTGACAAAATTTCATTTCCATATTGTTTGTCTTTTTTACAAAGGTATAAATTATTTACAGAACGCCGCTTCTTTAAAAGAGCGTTTTGGATTTAACCGCTAAATTTATAGGCTGATTATCAACTCACCTATCAATATATTCTGCATTAAGTTTAAACATTAGCGGTCTTATGTGGTGCCACCAGCAAATGCTAATTATCCGTAATGCGGTGTTATTCTGCAACTTATATGGATTTTAAGTGAAATATTTCCCAATTTATCCACCGTTGTATTTCAATGCTTTTCGGGGGATTGCGTCGGGGATACATTGTGCGCTGAATCAATCTTGTAAAAGTTCTCGTTTGTAGTTATGCAAAGTTAGGTATTCTTTCGGACAATAGCAAATTATGCAATCTAATTCACTCAATTTAACAATGCACTCATCTTCAAAAACACAAAGCAAAATGTATCAAAATCACAATGCACTATTGCGCAATTGAATTTTAATCTTTAATTTTGCTGTTGATTATGAGCAAGCTGAAATATCTACATAGAATTGCCGATGAAACCCTTGATTTGAGGTTGGAGGCTTTTGGCGCGGTGCAGATAACCGGCCCCAAATGGTGTGGCAAGACAACGACTGCCGAGCGTAAGGCAGCGAGTGTGATAAAAATGCAGGATCCTGACCGCCGGGAAGGGTATCTCGCGACTGCACGCACAAAACCGTCGCTATTGCTAAAGGGTGATACACCGCGACTGATTGACGAGTGGCAGGTCGCCCCGGTGATATGGGACGCAGTCCGTCATGCGGTGGATGAACGCAGGGAAAAAGGCCAGTTCATACTTACAGGTTCTACCGTTGTTGATGATGAACAGATAATGCACACCGGCACCGGGCGTATCACAAAAATGGCGATGTATCCTATGAGCCTGTATGAATCGCTTGAATCAAATGGTAGTGTATCACTGCGCCGGCTCTTTGACGAGCCGGATTATGATATAGACGGTGCCATGTCCGGATTGTCGATCGAAAACCTGATATTCGCGGCCTGCCGTGGTGGATGGCCTGCGTCACTTGATGAGATCAGCGAGACGGCAAAACTATTGATTGCAAAGGATTATGTGGATATAATATGTTCGGAAGATATTTCGCGCGTGGATAAGGTGAAGCGAAATCCATCGTTGGCACGTCTTATTCTTCGGTCTTATGCCAGAAATATATGCACACTTGCCAAGAAAACGTCAATGCTTGCCGATGTCGCCGAAGAGATGGAAAGTACCTCGATGCCTACATTTGATGATTATGTAGGTGCATTGGAGAAGCTGTTTGTAATCAACGACATTGAGGCATGGTCACCTGCAATCCGCTCAAAGACTGTCATCCGCACCGGGAAAAAGCGGTGTTTCACCGACCCCTCAACCGCTGTCGCCGCTTTAGGTGCGTCCCCGCAAAGCCTTGAACTGGATCTGAAAACATTTGGCTTTATCTTTGAGTGTCTTTGTATTCGCGATTTGCGTGTTTATTCGCAGGCATTGGGCGGTCGGTTGTCATACTACCACGACCGCTTGGGCTTGGAGGCGGACGCTGTGCTACATCTCGATGATGGAAGATATGCCCTGATAGAATGCAAACTCGGCAGCAATGAAATTGAAGAAGGGGCAAAACACCTTTTGGAAATCAAGCGCCTTGTGGCCGAGAAAAACAAGACCGAAAAACAGATTCGCTTGCGAGAACCTGATTTGCTTATAGTCCTTACCGGTGGAGAAATAGCCTACACCCGCGAAGACGGGGTGAAAATAGTTCCAATCGGTTGCCTGAAAGATTAAAATCCATTTGGAGTGTAGAACATATAAAGATAGTAGTTTTTCCATGAGATCGCATTGCCATTTGTGGAACTTTCACTAAATTTGCGAGTAGATAACAAATTTGGGGAGTTAATACGAGTTTACCCCAAAAAAGTGGCTCAACAATAAAATCACGCCAACGAGCGTTATAATACTACAAAGTTAATAAAGCCACGGGCGTAGTGCAACCACCCGTGGCTCTTGTTAGACCTCAAAATCGTGCTGCAACACGATTAGAGTAGGGACATTTACATTTTATAAATCCTTGGGGGTATTCTTTACGTTAAGAGAAGCCCAAGAGGTAACTTCAGAGACCATAATCGCATCATCCGAATCAATAAATTTTGCGAAATGGTCTCTGACCATTACTACAGTATTGCTATCAGGTAGGTTCATACACCAAGTTGATTCAAGAATAAGTTTTGCTTCAAACCTATTCAGTTCATCATATAACTTTTGGTAGTCCTTCTGATTACGCAAATCATATGTCAAAATAAAGAGTTTCATAATCTTTACCTTAGATTTACCTTGTTAAACATGTTAATTTCCCTTTTATACTGGAGTTGAAGCTCCACCACGTTCAATTACTGTGAGGTTGGTAAGTCAGCCTTCATCCCGAAGGTTTCAGCAAGAAGGTGTGCCTATGCACTAATATTCATAATAGCAATTTTTGTGCCAATGTCATTTTTGTCTTAGAAACAGACATTAACAAAGAATAAGGTTATTTAATGGCTGACATCTTGTCATACATCTGCCAACTATTATTTCATATGCGACAAAATTAGCGAACATATTTGGCTTGAGCCATAGTCTAAGTGATTTACTAATACAAAGTTAATAAAAACACTTAGAGAAAAATGATTATGAACGAGTCAAGCATAACAATCCGCTGGGAGAAGAACGATGACGGAGGCACCGACATATCGGTCAGCGGAGCCACGGAAGGGCAGACGCTTTTCAGAGAGGCATTTCTAACGGTGGATAGACTTCCGACAATACACGATATTACCGAGCGAGAAACGAGTGGCGAGAGTGCTGGAAATTCGGCTACCGTAGCACTTCTCAGTAGCCTTATCGGGATTATCCGAAAAAGTAATAAGATGAGTGGTCGTATCGTGACCGAGCAAGAGCGGAATATGAAATTTCCTCTTACTGATTTAATCCATATCCGCAGATTTGCTCAGATAGTCGGGATAGAAATTGATGAACGGAAATTCCGCAATGTAAGGGAGTTTAGAGAGTATTTTGGAAGATTGATTAGAGAAAAAATTGGGAAGGAGGATTGGTGATGGCAAAATCAAAAATTTACATAGAAGAGGAAACGTCAGAGGACGCACAAGGCAACACGCTACTAAATAGAACAATAATTGCCAATATCATAAATCATATAGAGGTTATATATGAAGATACGATATTAGCAAAAGACTTTATAAAGGATGACAGTCCATTGTCAAATTTCCAACGTTGGGCAAATCAACTTCATGTAGAAAAAGACATCAACGAAGCAATGTAATAAAAGTGCCTTCCATATATCCTTCCAATATTACATATCCATTCTGAGCAAGAATTGACAAGATGTTTCGTAAATCCCTTTCTGACAATCGTAAGTTAGGGATGTGTTCCTCATAGATAAAATCAATTTTACCCATGAGGTCTAAATCACGGGGAAGGCGACGAATATATTTGAGCACCTTATTTATGTCTTCATTTGAATATTGAGCCATGTTTCGTATTTGATTGAATTTCAAGTGCAAAGTTAGCAAAAAATTTCGTAACTTTGCGCTGTCTTAGAGAAGACAACGTTTGAAATAACAGAGAAAGTGCCTCACTTCTTGTGAAATCGCCAATTCTCATCTAAGAATACACGAGGCACGGTGACAGCTCATATAATGTGGGCTGCCTATCCGTTCGTGTATTCAGGTGTTTGGCGATAACTAAATATATTCACATCAACATGATGATAATCACAGCAATAAAGCAGCGTCTTTGGGCGATAAACCACAAATTAGTAACAAAATTTGTGCTAATTTTGATATATGAACAAATCTCCCCTAATATACATTCTTATGAAGAAATTTGGCCATAAATCTATAGAAGAGCTTGGTTTTTATGTATATTCATTGGTTGACCCACGGAATCGTAAAATATTCTACATAGGAAAAGGAAGTGGGAATAGGGTCTTTCAACATTGCGAGGCAGCGATTTTGGAAGATGAAGAGTCATTAAAACTTAATTTGATTCGTGACATTATGGCTTCAGGAGCAAAAGTTGAGTATTATATACTTCGCCATAAATTATCCGAAAAAGAGGCCCTTCAAATAGAATCTGTTCTAATAGATTTTCTTACCTATCCAAAGTTTAACACAGAGCATGTGCTGACTAATATCGTGAGCGGTCATCATCAATGGGATGAGGGCATTAAGACTGCTGAGGAAATCAGTGTAATTTATGATTGCGAAAAAATAAAAGTAAGGCCTTACGATAATTTGATGTTGGTTAGCCTGAACAGAAGTTTTGATGATGCAAAAGCTCAGGGCGTTTATCGGAGAATAAATATCTATGAGAAGACTCGTAAGTATTGGGCTATTGCGAAGTCTCGAGCAGCTAAAATAGATTATGTATTAGGCGTCTATCATGGGATTGTAAGGTCTGTTCTTAAAGTTAATAATTATGAATGGACTTTATTTGATGAGGATAAAAAAATATACTTTAATAAGGAAAGGTGCTGTTTTCATGGTGCTTTAGTAACAAATTCACCCTATCTCAATAAGGATGTAAGTGATTATCCATTTGGAAGCGGGGGTGCAATCAGGTACATTTCAATAGTCGATAATGGTTGATAAAATATGGAAAAGGTTTATATACTTAGGTGGTATGGTCCATTCCAACCTGAACAAATTAGAGAATGGGAGATTGGTCAAAAAGCCACGTTTAATCTCTATTTGATAAGTGGCAAAAAGAAATATTCTAAAAAGAGAATCCACTATTATATTGGTAAAGCAGAAAGAAAACTTTTGTCGGATAGATTAAACGATAGAAATCATCACATTAACGATTTTTCAAGTGTTAATGAAGTATGGATAGGTACAATTATCAACAAAAAAGCAAGTCACAGAGATGTTATGCTTGTGGAAAAAATGCTGACATCTTATTTTGTTACAGAAGGAGAGTTACTAAATTCTATCAATTTGAATTTACCTGAAGAAAGCATCTATTTAATAAATGAATGGATTCATTACAACCGTAATTCTGAGTGTTTACGACTACCCAAAGTATCCATAGGAAGTATGATGCCAGATGTCATCATTTATAAAAAGAATAATTGTTCAAACAAATATAAGTTATTTGTATCCAACAAGTTAAAACCAATAGAGTAATGGGGTGAATCGCAATTTCAGATGATTTTATTTGTGGATACTAATATTTGTCGTATAAAAAGGGTGGTAGTATAGTTGAATAGAATGATTTTAATCGAAATCCCAATGTCTGATGGAATAGACACAGGGATTTCAAAAAATTAGTGTAAACCGCCTATTGAGAAGCCACCGTTGAGATTCTTGCCCCGTTTCTTGGCACGGAAAGCGGCGAGGGCTTGTTTTATCGGCATATCAGGGCGTCGGCGACGGAATTCCGGCCATGTTTCACTGTCACCTCCCGATACCGTGCAGGGGCCTTCTTCGGTGGGCGATTGGGATGTTCCTCCATATAGCCCGAAATTGTTGTATCTTTGCGACTGTGCCTGAGCATCGGGATTTGACGAAAACAACTCCGGTTTGAGTTCTTGAGGATTGAACTTGACAAATACAGTGGGGTATTCGCCATTACATCCGTCAATGCGGATTGTTTTGCCGGAAGTGTAATCCCGGATTTGCGATGCGGATAACTTTACGCCTTTGTATGAATAGAACGGCACAATAGAGCCATCGGCATACATCCAACTTGATTGCGGATGCAGCGGTTTGTTCTTTGCAAGATGAACCTTGATGTTGCCGAAGCTGAAACGTCGGTCAATCTTTGATGCCGGAAAACGTTTGCCTTTACGGATAAATGAAAGACCCTGAATCTCGTTTGTGCCCCGGCGGTATTTGTATTCAATACTCACTCCGGGGACTTTCAATTTAGCCTCAAACTGCTCAAAAGTATGTATGCCTGAAGCATGCCATGCGGCATTGACGGCGTTGAAAATCTCGTAGCGAATCTTCTCCGTACCTTTCAGCCGTTGGGTATTGGTATGGCTCTTGTCATTGGCAATGTACAGTCCATATTCCTTTATCAAGTCCATGCAGACTTTCCTGTTTCGGGCAAAATCATTCTTGTCCGAAATTATTTCGGCATGATCGTTTATCCGGCTGAACACGATATGGCAGTGTGGATGCTCCTTGTCAAAATGCCTTACAATGATGTATGGCGTATCGGTAATGCCCATTGCCTCCATATATTTATCGGCAATCTCAACCATAGTCTTGTCATATATTTTGTTCTTGTCGTTAGCATGGAAGTCGAGCGAGTAATGGCCTACTGGTTTCTTAATTTCGGGTCGCAAGGAGCGGTTATCCTCAAAAGTCCTGATTATTTCATACCGGTCGGCAGCGGTCAGTATATCAGAACAAGCGATTAATTTCCATTCATCAGATGGGGTACCATCCGGATTATCCTTGCTTGCACGTGTCACATAGTTGACACAGTTACGAAAACTGTTGCCCTTGACAATCTTCGCTATCATACGCCGTCAGCCTCGTTTCGATATTTCATAATGAGATTTTGAACGAACACTTTGTTCTCCAAAATCTCTTTCCAAGTACGCATGAACATATCTTCGGTTGCTCCGCCCTTGATAATGGCGTTGACAAATTTGGCGATTTGATTGAGGTTGGAGGCTATCCCCTGAAGGTCGCGTATGGCCTTCAAATCACGAGGCGAGAGGCGTTCAACCACCTTGCCTTTGGCGGAGATCTGCCGTATATATTCCGAACGGTTAAGCCCTGCGGTGATGGCCTTGTCCATCATCTGACGGTAGCTGTCTATGTCGAATTTCACAGGCACGATGATTGACTTTCGTTCATCTGCAGGAAGTGCGGGGCGCCCTTTTGAAGGGCGAAAATTGGATTTTTTCATATCTGAGAAGGGGGGATGTTTAATGTTTGTGACCGTCGGGAGCGGAATGGGGGGCGAGTAGTTTGCGGATTACTTGTAATACGGAAACATAAACTCGCTCCCACCCATTCTGACCCCTGCGGATAATTTCGAGGTGCGCGAAATTACAAGGCTTTAGCCGTTATAGTCGCTGCACCGTCAGAGCTTACGCCATGCCTCGACATCGTCTTTATAAGTGTCTATATGTTGGCGGCAGATTGATTCAACCATAGAACCGACATTTGCGCCTCGGTTGCCGAGGATTCGGGCTATTCGTTCAAGTTGCTCCCATGTGCCATCTTCTATGACCACGGTATGACGCTTGATAATCTTTATCGGTGTGAGGTATGTAGCCTTGTATTCTTCCAAACCGAGTTTGCGCTGTTTACCGCTTATGCGGTTCTGTTTTGGTTTGTTGAATGAATCAGGTTGACCTGATATTTCCGTTAAACTCGTTTCAACGGGTGTTTCAGAAGGCGTTGTCAAATCCACTGATTCAGTTTCACCTTTATCTACACCGAACAGATTTGGCGAGAAAGCCGGATTAGGTTGAATTTCGATATTACTGTCACTTACGGTATTATCGGGTGTGCCGTTGTTTTCGACAATCGGATTCACGGAGGAATCGTTGTCATAGGTTATCGCAGTAAGCTCCTTTGACTGCGTAACCGGAGTTGGGGTTGTTTTCTTTGAACTCATTGAACTTTGGGGAATGGGGTTGATTTGTTGCCGGATTTTGCCGACAACAGATTGAATTTATAATTTTAATCGAAGATGGCGCATCGCATAATCTGATTGCGGTGCTGATGAATCAAACCGGTATGGCGATCCAACAGGAGATACCGGGTTATCTCTTGTTCTCGATTTTCGCCTTATCCAGTTTCGCCAGATAGGTCGCCGCATCTTCTTCGATTTGCGCGAGGCTCTTAACCGGATTCTGACGCATCCAGCTGTTCAGTTCACTTTTCTCGAAATAGATGAGTTTGCCGTTAGGTTTGTAATGAGGAATCTGTTTCGCCGAAGTCATCTTGTATAGGGTGCTACGGGAAATGTCAAGGTAGATGCTTGCCTCCTCAAGGCTCAGCACCTCCTTTGCAAGAAACACGAGGCGTTCAAGTGTTTCTATGCGTGTGAGTAAATCTTTGTTTGTTATCTCCATTCGCATTTGGGGGATTAAAGGGTTACGAATAGGAGGCCGTCGCCTCCGGGGGTCGTGATTCGAATCGGAGGCAAAAGTATGGCAGAAAGGTTTGAACGAGGATTTACCCATGTTTGAGAGCCTTGCCGATCCTCAAACATTTTGTTTTTAGTTGATTTGTTTTCAGATTGTTGCCGATTGCAGAAAAATAGATGCTTCGGTAAATGGTTCTCAAACTTTTCTCAAAGTTTTTTCAGTTGTTTTATATAGTTTCCGATGGTTTCATATTTTCCGTCATAGCCGCAGTCCTTGATATAGCTCCATGCCGATGACAGGTCGGATTGATTGATGAAATCATCCTTTTTCGACGGGAAGAACAGGCGGCAGTTGGCTATGGTTGACTGCCATTGCGCGGTTATCTTTCCATGCTCGGCGAGGCTGCCAAAGAAAAAGGCAAGAACTCGGTTGTTTCTTACCCGTAAAGGTTCGGCGATGAGTTTGCCCCGGAATATTGCGGTCAATTCTTCCACCGATACCGGATTGTTGAACATCTTTACCTCGTTGGCGCAATCCACCAACAATGAAATCTGACGCTTGTTAAGCCGACATTCAAACGGATCTTTTGTATCGGCACATTTAGGCTTGAACGTTGGAGTTTCTGCATTTTTCTTTTTCGGTGCCGTTTCTTCTTTTTGCGTAGTGGATTGTTTTGTCGGAACAGTCACGACCTGAATTTGTGGAAATGAGGTGCTTTTCTTCTCTGCGGCCTCAATCTTTGCCGGGTTGTAGCCGAGATAACCAATGTATCGTTCCAATGAGGTGGCGTTGACCATTTCACGGAAATATGGCAGTTCATCGGAGTATGCCGTGTAACTGCTGTGATAGTATGTATGGTCGAAATCATTGAACTGAAATGTCAGCCATCTGCGTTTCGCTTCTTTTGGGATTGATTCAAAGATACCGCTGTTCCATAACCAATCGGTATGCTCATGCAAATCCGCAATCTCTGAAATCATAGGGACGGAGTGATATAGCGAATTGAGTTCACAACGTGCCTCGTTCAGTTCATGTTGATGCAGAGCGTGATAGCGTTCCTCGCTGAGATACTTGCGTTTGCTTTCAAGATTGTTTACCCGTGTATTGAAAGAGTGTTCGGCACAAGCGTCCAAACACCCCTGTATCAAGTCGAAACGTGCTTTCAGTTCATAGTCCATAATAAACTATGACAATGAATTACTATGAATTGTTCAGCACAAACTATTATAAATGGTCTTTAATGTATCGAAGTATTTGTCAAATGAAGTGGATAGTTTCATACTAAGATTAGTCCATCCTACTAATTTGTCATCAATGATTTCAATACATGCTAAAATGTAGGAGATTGCGATTTTAGGAGTTATATTCTCTGTGGGAATTATTAATTTATCTGCTTGAACCTCGAAATACAAACAATTTTCGCGCAATTCACGAGTTTTGCCCTTACCAAAATTGTCATATATTTGCGCTGTTAACTCATCTCCAATAACATTTTGAACTCGTTTGCCGATTAATAAGATTTCCTCATTAACAGCCGCTTTATGTTTTATTTCATGCTTTTTTAGACTGTCTTTCGCTGGTCTTCCATTATTTTCATTTTTAGACCTAAAACAATATACTTCCGCCTTTACTGATTCTTCAACGGCTGTTATTGCTAAGAATAACGCTTGCGTATATCTTCTATTTTGGCTTAACAATATTGCTGATGATAGTAGGTCATCTATATGAAGCAGACATTTGTCAAAATTATCAGATATCGGATTAGGCATTTTCACACCATTGGGGTCCTGCAAAACGGACTCATATATATGCAAAAATCTTTCACTCATAGTAATTAGTTATAAAACAATCCATATACCAGCTTTGTCGCTACCTTCACGCTTTATCCGGCCTTCTGATTTAAGAGTTTCTATTTCTCTAAAAATTGTACGAGATGTTACTCCTACTATTTTTGCTATTTGTTTCACGCTGATTCGTTTATCATGACGCATCAACTCTATAATCTGTTCTTTGCGAGGAATATCTGTGACAGTTTCTGTTTTTTCTATGACATTGTCAGATTTTTCTGTGACATTTACTATGACACGAGGCGTTTTTTCTATGCCATCGGTGCCACTTTCTATGACATCGGCATTTTCCACAACAACCTTGAACGTGGTATAGTCACTCAATAGGAATTGTGCGGGAGGGTTTCCGTTTTCTTCCAATAAGGTTGAAACGGTATTCACTCCGCTGCCAAATCTGTTGACATAACCAAGATTGAGCATAATTTCCGCAATATTGGGATTTCGGTAATCCGTTTCATTTGGGAAATTTTCAAGATTCACTTTACCATACAGATTTCCGGGATTGTCTATCTCAATGCGGTCGCTGTATTCGTAAAACTTTATCGGGGAATTATTGCCGTTATATGCCCGGTGCATCACGGCGTTCATTGCCAGCTCTCGAATTGCCTCCCACGGGTAGTTGATACGAGGTTCTTCACGCAAAACACTGACAAATTCAGGCCGTTTGTATTCAATGGAATACTTGATGAAATACTCCAACTCCTTGAGCATCGAAATAAGATTGCCCTTGAAACGGTTTTCTTTCAATACCTTAGTTGCGCGATTCTTCCCTGCGAATTTCACATATTGGATATAGGCCCCGGGTATAAAATATTGCGGGTCAATGCCGAGAAGCAATAATCCTGCGTAGGTCGGGCAATTATAGCGGGTGTCAAACAGCCGCAATGATGCCATCTGTTGAACCGTAGTCCGTTTGTCTTTTGCAAGCGTCTGTGATGCAACAGCTTTCGTCAAATATTCGTTTTTGAATAGGTCGGTATCTAAATTGTCAATAGTAGCCTCCCTGCATGGGCGTCCATCAAAAGATGAACTATGTGCTTGCCCTTTCTCGGTCAAAATCCGTTCTTCTTCTGTATTTGCTTCCGCTTTACGTGCGCCGATACGAATCCAGATCACGCCTTTGTAGCGCACAGGAGTATCTTCGCTTGGCTGAACTTCTATTATGGCAACCTCACCATCATCAAATGATTCCTTATAGACCATCATTGCCGGAGGCGGCAGAATCGTACCGCTGTTCCTTAATCCAGCGTATGCCCGGAGCTGTTCATCCGAGAATTTTTGCCCGTCAAGATTGCCGTTATCATCAGCACCGATGATGAAATATCCCGGCATATTCGTATTCCGAATATCGTTGGCGAATGAACATATCGCCTCCGACATTTTCTTTGCATTGTCGATGGAAAGTGTACGCTCAACACGTTCATTCTCTATGTCGCTCAACAGCGACCGTATTTCGTCTTTTGTAAGGGGCATATCTCAGATGGAATATCGCAAAGTTAATAAATTATTGGCACATAGGCGTTAGGATTACGCCTTTTTAGGTCTGCCGCGTTTCTTTTTCGCCGGTTGTATGGGTTCATCATTCCTGGTGTTGATTTCATCGGCAATAGCTGTCGGGGCTTCGGTAGCGGAGAAAGACGGTATCATATTCACAGCGTCATCTTTCTTTTTATCAACGATTTTCGCATAAATTTGAGTCGTTTTAATCTGCGTGTGTCCCAATAATTTAGATACCGTATATAGGTCAACGCCCAATGAAAGGAGAAGTGTCGCATTGGTGTGGCGGCTCGTATGGAAAGTTATCCGTTTCTTGATTCCGCTGGATTTTACCCAATCTTTCAGCAATTTGTTGAGATAACCGTCACAAGGCAACGAAAAGATAAAATCGGTTTCTTTCGCTGTTCCTCGTTCCGGCAACCATCTGATTGCCTCATCCGATAGTGGCAGCCATAGTTTGCGCTGCGTCTTTACCATGAGTATTGAGTAAGTAACCGATAAGGGTGGTGTTTTGTGATACAGATAAGGGTGCTAACTTTGCGGGGAACAATAACAAATGAAGA
>CANQZG010000006.1 GCA_947628305.1 uncultured Muribaculaceae bacterium
AGAGTCCGGTTCAATACCGAACTCTTTCTATAACTGGATAGTGTTTAACATGTCCAACTTTTGGGGGGCACTTCAGTTGGCGCGTCCCTACGATTTCGCTAAATTCTGCAACAGCCTCTTGCCAATCCCATGCAATCCATATCAAGTAAAAAGTATTGGTACGCTTTGAAAAGCGTCCGGGCCAATTCGCCCGTAATATATCTGAAATGAAACGGGAGTCCATCATGTCATGATGGACTCCCGTTATAGGTGGATTTGTTAAGAAACTGTTTAAAAATATCTGTTAAATAGAGGCGGGTGATTCAGTTAGAATTTCTTGAGATATTCGCGGAGTTCGTTGTTGTTGGGGTCTACCTCGAGCATCTTGTTGTAATACTCGCGGGCGGTCGCTTTGTCGTTCTTGTTGAGATAGTAGTTGGCGAGAACGTTATAAGCCGATTTGTAGCCGTCAACATTCTTGGTCTTGTTAGCCGGGTCTTTGTCATACTCGGCGAGCATGTTTTTATATGTTTCGGCGAGTTCGTCGGTGGGGGTAGAGCCGTCACGTACCATCAGCAATGTCGCGCGGTTGCGGTAGAGCGGTGCTTTGGTGGCCGCATCCTTGATGGCCATATCTACGTATTCGAGACCTTTCTGTGCTGCGGCCTTGCGCTCGTCCGAGCCTTCGGGCAATGAAATGGCGAGGTTCTTGTAGCGGTTGGACAGGACGAATATTTCCTGAAGGGATGCCTCGTCTCCGGCCTCGTCAACATATTTTTGCATGAACTCGGCAGCCTTGGCATAGTCTTTCATGCCGGAATAGGCTGCACTGATTTTGATGAGTACATCTTTCTTGTCGGGGTTGGTGGCATGTGCCTTTTCAAGCATCTGCAACGCTTTCTCGTTCTGACCGAGGTTCTCAAGGACATCGCCGTATGTCACGTAGTCGGTATAGGTGAATGTCGCGCCGGGAGCGGCAAAGAGTTTCTGTGCGGCGGCATCGGCTGCCTCATAGTTCTTTAATGCGGCATTGTTGAGCATCACCATGCGGTACATGTAGAAGTTGTCGGGGTCTTTTTTCAAGACATCCTCGGCTACTTGCAGTGACTTGGCATAGTCCTGGCCGAAGTAAAGGAGGCCCGAATAACGCTGTTCGTCCTGCTGGAAGTGGTTGGGGTTGCTCATGTATTTGCCATACTGCTGCGCTGCAAGGGTGAACTGGTTGTTGTCATAATATTTCTCGGCGAGCTCACGCTGTGCAAGGGCCGATGTCGGGAGGAGTTCGTTGAGTTCCTTGAGTTTATTGATGGCGAAATCGGGGTTAGGCTTGATGTACACGTTGGCATATTTTACGAAAGCCTCGGGATTGATTACGCCTTTCTGACGGTCATATTCGATGGCCTGTTCATATTTACCGGCGGCCTCACCTACGTTATGTTCCTTGGCGGCCATGTCGCCCTGGAGTACATATACGTCCGACTCCATGTTTTTCGATACCTTCATGGCCTTGGCGATGTTGGAGTCGATTTCTTTCTTATAGGTTACGGGGTCTACATTGAAATAGGCACGTGCCACGGCTGCAAGCAGGGCGGCATTTTTCTTGTCGGTGTTGATGGCGGCCTTGAATTGAGATTCTGCACCTTTCTTGTCACCGTTTTTCAATGCGATTTCGCCAAGTCCGATATAGTTGAACCCTGACTCGGGTTTGGCCTTGATGCCTTCCTCAAATTTAGCCTTTGCATCGGCTGTCTTACCTTCGCGGAGGTCGATTGAACCGAGGTAGTAATATGCAACCCCCTTGTCGGTCTGCGGTTGGTTGAGGGTGTTGTTAAGGATGATTTTGGCTTGTTCAAAACGGTCGGCGTTGTAGTAATCCACACCGTCTTGGTAGCCGCCCTGGGCCGAGGCTCCGAGAGCCGATGCGCCCAGCAGGATTGAAAACACAAATTTAAATTTCATCTCTATTGGTTTATTATTGTTTGTTCTGAATTATTGGTTGTATTAAAATATCCTCTAAGAACGGCAAGCCTAATCGAGACTCACCATGCGTGGCGTGACAGTCGCCGGGAGCACTCCTGTCATCTGTATTAATTTCTGTCCCTGGAATCCGGTCACGAAAGCGAAAAAACCTGATGCGGTTGTCCCGCCGGTGGCGACCGTTATCATGTAGATTGAACGGTAGAGGGGATAACTACCGTCGAAGATGTAGGCCTGATAGGGCTTGCATCCTTGGATTTCGTCATCGCGGCGCACCTTCAGGACCTTCACCTGTTGATTGAAGTCAAGGGTGGTGGTGTCGCTTTGTTGTGAACGGTCAGCCAGTTCTTCTGTCGAAAGCTGGCGCCCGGCAAGGTCGCTGCTTATCCAGCTTACACCGATGACACCGATGGCGTTAGGGTTGTTGGCAACGGCCTTGAACACTTCCTCGTTGTTGTTCTGTGCATGGACGTTTGGCCCGAATTTGTCTCCGATGAGGAGGGAGTCTCGCATGTATTGCACGGTGCTCGAGCCTTGGTGGTCGAAGACAACCTGGATTTCACCGAGTCGGTTTGGCTCTATTTCATTCCATTTGGTCAGTTTCCCGGCGAGAATCTCTCCAATCTCTTTCTTGGATAATAGTTCAATGGTGTTGGCCGGGTTGACAATCAAGGCGATGGCGTCTACAGCGATGCGTTTCGAGCGTATATTTTTTTTATGGCTTTTGAGATAGGCAGTCTCTTTGTCGTTAAGCTCGCGTGCGATTACGGCTATACGTACCGTCCCGAGATTCAACAATGAATCTATGGCCGCTTTCTCGTTTACATAATAAGGTAATATGTTGGCCTTGGGGTATATGTATTCATACACCTCGATTTCCTGTTGCATGATGCGCTCGAAACTTTCGTCACATGCAATCTTGGCGAGTCCCTCGCTGCTGGAGGTTGTCGCCTGTTTCTGACCGCATGACACGATTGCCGTCGATAGGGCGGCAATCATCAGGCTATGGGTTAGATATTTTAATTTCATTGGTTGCGATGGTCATTGTGCGTATTAATCAATTGTCCCTGTCGCCGTAGGGGTCATCGACTCCCTTGAACTGTCGGTAGGCACGCCAGATGCCGTAGGCGATGAAAAGACTTCCGCCCACCCATCTGAACCAGTCCCATCCTGCGCTGAAACCGAAGAAATTGATATAGAACAAAATGCCCATACCGATGTATATCAGTATCATGATGATACCGAATATATTGCGCATCATGCGCGGAGTGCCGGTGCCGTTAGTGCTCATAAACTTATAATTTTAAACGTTAAACTATCATAGGCGGATATGTGTGACATGAGTCCATATACGCTTTGTTTATAAATTTAACACTTAACCGAGTGTAAAGTTAGATAAAAAAACTTAGATGGTGCATCTTTCACGCATGAATTAAATACAATTAACACGAAAATAGTTTACCTTATATTAATTATTGGCATTAATGATTTACTTTTGTAATAAAATAGATGATGATGAATAACGCGCCTCTCGCCGAGCGACTGCGGCCACATGACATTTCGGAATACATCGGGCAGACACATCTTGTCGGCCCGGGGTGCATCTTGCGTCTGATGATTGAATCGGGCAATGTGTCGTCGTTTATTCTCTGGGGGCCTCCCGGGGTTGGAAAGACTACCCTGGCTAAAATCATCGCCAACACAATCAAGGCTCCGTTCTACACGTTGAGCGCGGTGCATTCGGGGGTGAAGGAGGTGCGTGAGGTGCTTGAACGATGCAAGGCCGACACGACAAGCATGTTCACACAGGGACGCCCCGTGCTTTTTATCGATGAAATCCATCGGTTCAACAAGTCACAGCAGGATAGCCTGTTGGGTGCAGTGGAGAGCGGGATTGTCACTCTGATAGGAGCGACGACCGAGAATCCATCGTTTGAGGTGATACGTCCCTTGCTTTCACGCGCCCAGGTGTACACGCTTCGTCCGCTTGAGGCTGAAGAACTCGGGACACTGCTTGAGCGTGCCCTTGCCAAGGACGAGGTATTGTCGCGGCGTAAAGTCAAGGTCGAATCGACCGATGCGCTTTTCCGATTCTCGGGCGGTGACGCACGCAAGCTGTTGAATATCCTTGACCTTCTCGAGAAGTCCACTCCTGCCGGTGAGGAAATAGTGATTGACGACAAGGTCATCACCGAGCGATTGCAGGAGAATCCCGCGGCATACGACAAAAACGGCGAGATGCACTATGACATAATATCGGCGTTCATCAAGAGCGTGCGCGGGAGCGACCCTGATGCCGCCGTTTACTGGCTTGCGCGGATGGTGGCCGCGGGCGAGGACCCGGAATTCATCGCGAGACGGCTTGTGATTCTTGCCGCCGAGGATATCGGTCTCGCCAACCCGAACGCACTTGTCATCGCCAACACTACGTTTGAAATTTTGCGTAAAATTGGTTGGCCCGAAGGACGCATACCTCTTGCCGAGTGTGTCATATATCTTGCCACGTCCCCCAAGAGCAATTCGGCCTACAAGGCGATTGCAGCCGCTCTCGACTTGGTTGAGAAGACCAGTGACCAGCCTGTGCCCCTGCACCTGCGTAACGCTCCGACCTCCCTGATGAAAGAGATGGGATATGGTCGCGATTATAAGTATGCCCACGATTATCCCGGCAATTTCGTCCGCCAGCAGTTTATGCCTGATGCCTTGGGGCATCATCGGTTTTGGACACCGTGTGCCAACCCATCGGAGGCACGCATGACCGAACTGCAGAATATCCGTTGGGGTGACGATAAAGACAATAATAACTAAAAATATTGATATGAAACGAGTAATCACAATCGCGCTTTTAGTCATTGCATCGACTTCGGTGACATGGGCAATCTCTCTTGAGGAATTTGTGGCCAGATTGGCTAAAATGGAAAATGTGAAGTCTGAAAATTATGAAGCGACGCCTGAACTAATGAAAAAGTATCCGGGGGTTGAGACGGTTAAGATGTACGAGTTCAAGGGCAATGTCGCCTCGCTCAGGTCTCTGTTGGGAAGTGTTGATAAAAAATATGAATTTCAGCATGAGGAAAAAGGCGTTGACGGAGCGGCTTCCGCGACATTGCTCATTGACCGTGACAGCAATCCGGCAATGGTGGTGTCAGTGATGAGGCTTGTGAACGATGGTTGGGTAATGGTGCTCACCGGTGGCCCTGATATGGTGGAAATTTTTACAATGTCAGCGCAGAAATAGGCAAATAGTGTCTATGAATTGTCAATTATAGAAAAATTTCATTAATTTTGCCATCATAATTGTAATCAACTCTAAAATATAAATAGGAAGATGAAGAAGCACAATTTTTATGCCGGCCCGTCGATATTGAGCCAGTATACAATCAAGAATACGGCCGATGCCGTCCTAAACTTCGCTGACACTGGACTTTCGATACTCGAGGTTTCCCATCGTAGCAAGGAGTTTCAGGCTGTCATGGACGAGGCGCAGGCACTTGTGAAGGAACTGTTGAACGTGCCTGACGGCTATCACGTGCTTTTCCTTGGCGGTGGCGCGAGTCTGCAATTCTGCATGGTGCCGTTCAATCTTCTTGCAAAGAAAGCGGCTTATCTTGAGACCGGGACATGGGCTGTCAACGCTATAAAGGAGGCCCGTCTGTTTGGTGAGGTCGATGTTGTCGCATCGTCAAAGGATGCCAATTTCTCCTATATACCCAAAGGGTTCACCGTCCCCGATGACGTGGATTATTTCCACTATACTACCAACAATACAATCTTCGGTACGGAAATCCGTAAGGACCCCGATGTCAATGTGCGCCTTGTTGCCGACATGTCATCCGACATATTTTCACGCCCGGTTGATGTCAGCAAGTACGATGTGATATATGCCGGTGCACAGAAAAACCTTGCTCCTGCGGGTGTCACTCTCGTTATTGTCAAGGAGGATGCACTCGGCAAGGTTGAGCGTCCCATCCCGACGATGCTCGACTACCGAACCCACATCAAGAAAGGCTCGATGTTCAACACTCCTCCCGTGCTGCCTGTTTATTCGGCGTTGCAGACCCTACGCTACTATAAGGAAATGGGAGGGGTCGAGGCTCTTGAGAAACTTGACCTTGCCAAGGCCGCCCGTCTATATGAGGCCATTGATTCAAGCAAGATGTTCACCGGGACTGTGACCGACCCGGCTGACCGTTCAATAATGAACGTATGCTTCGTGATGACACCTGAATACAAGGAACTTGAAAAGGATTTTGTTGACTTTGCCGCCGCACGCGGTATTGTCGGAATCAAGGGACATCGCTCGGTGGGCGGTTTCCGTGCGTCACTCTATAATGCACTCCCGATGGAGAGTGTCGAGGTGCTGATTCAGGCGATGAAGGATTTTGAGGCGACTAAATAATATTTGTGAGCATGAAAGTTCTTGTAGCAACCGAGAAACCGTTTGCCGCAGTCGCGGTTGACGGTATACGTGAGGTTATCGAAGGGGCGGGTTACACTCTCGACCTCCTTGAGAAATATACCGACAAGGCGCAGTTGCTCGCGGCTGTCGCTGATGCCGACGCACTGATTATACGTTCTGACAAGGTGACTCCCGAGGTCCTTGATGTCGCTCCCAATCTTAAGATTGTGGTGCGTGCGGGTGCCGGGTATGACAACGTTGACCTTGCTTCGGCAACGGCGCATGGTGTGGTAGTGCAGAACACCCCGGGACAGAACTCCAACGCAGTGGCCGAACTCGTGTTCGGAATGGCTGTAATGGCTGCCCGTAATATGTATGACGGCACGTCAGGCTCTGAACTGAAAAACAAGACGCTCGGCATCCATGCATTCGGTCAGGTCGGCCGTAACGTGGCGCGTATCGCTGGAGGATTCGGAATGAAGGTAAGTGCCCTCGACCCGTATTGCCCCGATGAGGTCATCACGGCTGCGGGTGTTTCGCCCGTGCATTCTGTCGAGGATTTATACCGCAATAACCGATATGTGTCCCTGCATATTCCCGCTACTGACGAGACCCGCCGTTCGGTGGGATATGACCTCGTTTCTCTGATGCCCAAGGGTGGCGTTTTAATCAATACCGCACGTAAGGAGGTGATTGATGAGGAGGGTCTCATGAAAGTCATGGATGAGCGTCCCGATATTAAATATGTGGCTGACATCCGTCCCGATGTGGCTGATGAGATGCTTCAGAAATTCCCCGGACGGGTATTCTTCACCCCGAAGAAAATGGGTGCGCAGACCTCCGAGGCCAATATCAATGCCGGTATCGCGGCTGCACGACAAATTGTCGCATTCCTGCGCGACGGCGAAAACCGCTTCCAGGTCAATAAATAAAAGTTTAAAGGCTATAGTATATAGTTTGCGCGGGCAAGGAATTAATCCTTGCCCGCGCTGTTTATCTCCTGAAGGCTGTGTCATGATGCGACCGTACTTGTTGCGTGGTATCGTAGGGACGCGCCAACGAGTGCGTCCTCAAAGCGGTGGATATCATTATTTGTAATGGCGGACGTGCTCGTTGGCACGTCCCTACGATTCGATGTCATTGTGCGCTATTCCAGAATGGAGGAGGAGAGGTAGGCCTCGACGGTCAGGCGGGCGTTGAAGCCGCCGAGTATGACGATTGTGCGGTTGTAGGAGTCGAGGAGTCCGTTGGTGAATCCGTAGGTTTCCTCAAATTGGAACATGTCGTTTTCGCCTTCGATTATGACAGTCTGGAATAGATTGCCTGTGATTTCATTGGAATCAAGAATTGTTATCTTGAGGGACGGGACTTGCTGGCCTAATATGCCGAGTTCGGTGAAATCCTCAATGTCGATGGTGCCCCCCTGTTTCAACGTCCTGCCATAGAGATTGAAAAAGCCGACATTTGCGGTCTGTTGGGTTAGGGCATACCGGGTGTTGAAGATATTGTCGACAAAGTTGTTGGCATATCGTATATTCAATTCCTTTTCCTCGTTGTCAAGACTGTCAGGCAGATTGTCGATTATGATTTTACGGAACGTCTCGCGTATTTCCTTGAAATTCAAGATTGAGTCCACCGTACCATCGTTATTTACCGATAGCCGCATTTTCAGATGTTTAAGCGACTCAAGGGCATTTGGAGGGAATTGGATTTTTTCGCCGGGTGTCGATTTGATTTTACCGATAGAGTCGGTTAACAATATAATGAAACTATTGTCGTTTTTTACAATGATGTCCAGGGTGATTTGCATCGGGAACTCCTGTTCTAAAAATTCTCCCTCCGCAGGGTTTTCCCTGACCCCTGTTGTCACGTTGTAAACTAATTTCTGTCCCTCCATGAATTGCGGGACGATTGTCATGGAGTCCTGTGTCACAGCGATAGATGTAAAGGTGACGGCAAGAAGAAAGATAGAAATAATGTGTTTCATATAGTCGCTTTTTCACAAAGATAGGCAATATCCGTGGATTTTGCGTATCTTTGTGAAAGTTAAATCCGATAGACATGAACGAGAAGGACGAACGCGAGGAACTTTACAATGAGTTTGTGAAGAATTTGAAATCGGCGAACAACGCATATTATGACGAGGATGACCTTGTCGAGATTTATAATTATGCCGAGGATGTCGAGGATGATTACGTGCGCATGGAGGTCCTTTTCGCCATGTCCCGTCTCTATCCCGACAGCCATGACTTGCGCCTGAAGAAGGCATTGTTTTTCTATGATACGGTACGGGATGCGAAGACCGCGGCCGGGATTGTGGAGGGCCTGAAGTCGGAATCATTATATGACCGTCTTGTCAAGTTGAAGATAAGTGACGGCACTGACGAGTCACGGATGGCGCGGCTTCAAGAATTGGTCGCCAAGGCTTCGTCATTCAACGAGGATGAGGTCATACTTGTCAGCGATATTGCCGAGGATGCGGGTGGCACGGAATGGCTGTTTTCCAATCGGGATAAAATAGCGGCGAAATGTGTCTACAAACCGACATTTTTCTTTGACCTTGTCAAAATTGCGACCGATGTCATGAACCGTGACGTGGCTCTTGAGGCCGCTGAACAGTTGACTTCGATAGAACCGCTCAATGAGGATTTCTGGGAAATATACGCCAGGGCATGTCTTGATTTCGGCGAATATGAGAAAGCGGTCACCGCGGCCGATTATGCCCTTGCAATCAATCCTGACAACGATGCGGCGCAGGAGACCAAGGTGGTTTCCACTATCAGGCTTTCGGTCAATGACAACGGAGGTATGGGAATCCCGTTGGAGCAAATCGAGAAGGCCTACGGCAAGAACCCGGCGAATATTGACCTTGCAAAGGCTCTGGTAACGGTATATGCGTTTGCCGGTCGTAAGAAGGCTATGGTGGATGTTATCAAGAAGACCGCCCCTCTTTCGCCCGATGCCTACCAGTTGATAGTCGTGCTGCTTCATGTTGACATCGATGAGGCGATTAAGGTGCTCACCGACATGTTTGAGAACGGTTTCCCGATGCCCGAGGATGCGTTGATAGGGTGGGCGACAATCATAAGCCGTGAGTCCGACATGATGAGCGCGGCGACAGTGATGCAGGTCTATGATACGGTGGTGGGACTGACCTACGGTCGCGACTATCTCTATGAATTATGGTATCGTGCCGAAGGTTATGAGATAATCAAGGAACTGTTTGACCGGGAGCATTCATATACCGATGCCGATGATTTTGAAAATGGCATGAGACATGAATTGTTGCCTAACGAACTGCTGACCTATATACTGTCGTTGGTGCGTACCGGGAAGGAATCATACGTATTATCTCTCATTGAAGAATGGTGCGCACGTCTTGAGACAAACGATGACGAGGCCTATTTCAAGAACGCTGAAGACCCTCTCACGCAGGACTGGAATCTGTCGGTAGGCAAGACCACTGTCAATGAGCGGGTCATCAAATCGGGAGTCCTTCATGTGTTGACGCAGATTAAGGACGCACTCGCGTCAAAGGATTTCATAAACGCCGTCAACAAGGTAGACCCGTTCAGGTCATAGGAATGCGTTGTGGCGGATTTCGTCACCGATTGTGGTCGATGGGCCGTGTCCGGGATATACGACAGTTTCGGGAGGAAGTGTCAGAAGTTTGGCTCTGATGCCTTCCACCAATTGGCTGTGATTACCGGCGACGAGGTCGGTGCGCCCGATGCTCTGCCTGAAAAGTACGTCCCCGGTGAGGACAAATCCCGATTGAGGGGCATATAGCACGATGCTGCCGGGAGAATGACCCGGAACGGTCATGACTTCAAGGCATTCGTCGCCAAGGAAAATCTTGTCACCGTTATTTAACTCGACATCAATGGACAGGGGGAGGGGAGACAGGTTGAGACCGAACATGCGAGCCTGGGCCTGACGAGCCTCGCCGAGGAAACTGTCGGCCGGGTTGGCTTCGACCTTGACGCCGTAATTATCGTGTATGAACTCCTCGCCGAATGTGTGGTCGATGTGGAGATGAGTGTTCACCAAATGGACTATACGGAGGTCGTTGCGTTTGATAAAGTCGGCGATTTCGTGTTCCTCCTCGTGTGAAATCATCCCTGGGTCAACCACGGCGGCTTCCAGGCTGTCGGAGTCCCACAGCACGTAGGTGTTGACTCCAAACATGTTGAATGTAAAATCCTTGACTTTCATAATTCTACATAAATCAACGCCTTGGAGTCAAAATAGTTTTCGGTGAAATAGTCGCTTAACGGCACTTCGATGAATGGACGGTTGATGCGTCGTGTCTCATCGTCAAGGCCTGCGCCTTTAAGGCATATAAGTCCGTTGGGAAAGGCGTTGCGGTCGGTAGTGGAGACGTTTCGGCGTACACACGCAACGAGGTCATCGAGCTGCATGACGGCACGGCTCACGATAAAATCATATTTCCCATGGCACTCCCCGATGTCGCCATGCTGGAATGTGACGTTTGTCAGGCCTATTTCATCGGCAATTGCTGTGGCGACCTTGATTTTCTTGCCGACACGGTCAATCAGATGAAAACGGCAGTCGGGCCACATTATGGCAAGCGGTAGGTATGCCGGGGAAACCGCCGCCTGTTCCCATGTCAAGAAACCGGGTGTCGCTCACCGGGGTGATGAACCGGGCGATTGCAAGGGAGTGTAACACATGGTGTAGGTAAAGGTTGACAATGTCCTTGCGTGATATGACATTTATTTTGTCGTTCCATTCGGGATACAGTTCGCCTAGCCGGGCGAATTGTTCGCGTTGGGTCGGTGTCAACGCCGGGAAATATTTTAAGATTTCATCCATTTTTATGTATTCTGATTTTTATTATTCCGTATTTGGCAGGGGCGACAGTGCCGGGTGAGTAGTAGAATGTCATGTAGTCGCCTGAAAGCGTGAAATTGTCGGTCGGGGCGATTGTCGCCGGCGAATATACCCCATCGATTTCAGCCGCCGAATTCCTAAGACGTGCCACAAGAAGGTCATATTCGGTTGCGGTCGGGGCGATATCGTCTATTGTGATTTCACGTCCCAACTGTTCGGAATAGGTCGCCGTGTGTGCCATGATGAGTGTGTCACCTCCGGGGGTTGTCACAGTGTCGGTGGCAATGTCGGCACGGACATCGTCAGAGGGGATTGCATCATCGGCATTCGTGTGATGACGTGTCCCGCATGATGACAGGAGTAAGGCAGCGGCGAGATATGGGATGACATGCCGTTTCATCAGTCGATTTTGATTTCGGCGGATGCCATCTCGTCATATTCCGCCCAGTCAGGGTCGTTTTCGCAGTATATGTCTATTGGTAGAACCGGGAACTGTTCAAGGATTTCGTTTATTTTACGCCCGAAAATGTGGGTGCTTCGTGAATAGAACACCCATTGGCGCAGGTTATCACCGGTGTATACACCGGTGAGCACGGCGACAGGGTCTTTAATGAATTCTTCCTGAAGCGCGTCCTGAACTTTCTCCATTAGTTCCGAGGTGGCTTTGTCAGGCATGCCGTCGCCTGTGCCGTCGTAAGGCCAGGATATCTCGATGCGTATATTGAAATGCGGATTTTCCCTGAATTTTTTTATGTCACGGCGTCCTGTCACCATAATGAGCCGTCCGTTATCGCTTTCGGCCGGTGCAGTCCACCATTCTCCTTGTTCTGCCATATTGTATAGTTATATATAATGAGGTGGTTGCAAAGGTACAATAAAAACTGAAACAATGCAATTTGACAATGTTTAACAAAGGTGGGCAAGATAAGACAGGGTAATATGGTTAAATTTGTCACATGACAGAGGCTACGCTTGATAAGTTGAAGATTCTTGCCGCCGCGGCGAAATATGATGTGTCATGTTCGTCGAGCGGGACAGTTCGCCGTTCCGATGGTAACGGTGTCGGCAATACCGTGGGCGGTGTCGGTATATGCCACAGTTTTGCTGCGGATGGACGTTGCATTTCCTTGTTGAAGGTCATGCTGACCAATTATTGTATGCTTGATTGCGCCTACTGTGTCAATCGGCGTAGCAATGACATCCCGCGTGCCACGCTTTCGGTGAGCGAGGTAGTGGATATCACGATGGAATTTTATCGCCGTAACTATATCGAAGGCCTATTCCTTAGTTCGGGCGTTGTGCGCAACCCCGACTACACGATGGAGCGTCTCGTCCGTATCGCCAAGGACTTGCGCGAGGTGCATCGGTTCAACGGGTATATTCATCTGAAAAGTATCCCCGGCGCATCGCGCGAACTTATAAACGAGGCCGGACGGTATGCCGACCGCATGAGCGTCAACATCGAGATTCCCACCGAGGAACGGTTGAAATATCTTGCCCCCGAGAAAAATCATGAGAGCATATTCTTACCTATGAAATATGTGCGTCAAGGTGTTCTTGAGAACAAGGAGGACAAGAGACACCTGCGTCATGTGCCACGTTTTGTCCCCGCCGGACAAAGCACCCAGATGATTGTCGGGGCGAGTGATGACACCGACCGTGACATCCTGCGTGCGTCATCGATGTTGTACGGGATGCCTACGATGAGACGTGTCTATTATTCGGGGTATGTGTCGGTCAATGACTATGACCCGCGTCTTCCTGCAATGAAACAGCCTCCTTTAGTTAGGGAAAACAGGCTTTATCAGGCCGATTGGCTAATGCGTTTCTATCAGTTCAAGGCCGAAGAAATCGCCGATGCCGACAACCCGAACCTCGACCTCGATGTAGACCCCAAACTTGGATGGGCGTTGCGCCATCCCGAGGTATTCCCGGTCGATGTCAACCGTGCGCCATACGAGATGCTGTTGCGTGTGCCGGGGGTGGGGGTGCGCTCCGCCACGTTGATAGTGAACGCCCGCAAGTTTCGTCAGTTGACATCGTGGCATCTGAAAAAAATCGGGGTGGTGTTGAAACGGGCGCAATATTTCATAACATGCGGGGAACTGACGGCACGCACTGTCGCCGATACATCCCCCGAATATGTCCGCAGCCGCCTCGTCCCCAAATCCCGTGCCACTAAAGACAACCCGTTACAAATGACATTCGACTTCAATTCCTAATTCCCTAAATGGTCTACTATCGTTTTGACGGTACATTTGACGGATTGCTGACGGCTGTATTCCAAGCATTCGAACGGCATGAGACCCCCGACAGGCTTCTTGCGCCTGATGGGATTGTGCCATTGTTTTATGATGTGTTGCATGAAGTGGAGACAGACGGGGAAAAAGCGCGGAGGGTGTGGCTAAAACTCGGCAAAACACTGTCAAGGGCATCGTTGTCGGGACTCACGACCGCATTCCTGACCGATAATCCTGAATTTCCCGACATGGCTTTCCGTTATATATGCCGGGCGGTGACTTCGGACGGTTCGATTGAGAATGATTTCTCTGACCCGGCGGTGCTTTCAGTTCTGAAGGAATGTCGCCGTGTGAGGGGTGAAGCGCACAGGCTGTTGCAGTTCGTGCGGTTTCAGAAGGCTGCCGACGGAACCTATTTTGCCATGGTCGAGCCGTTATTTGATGTTTTGCCGATGGCGGTGTCACATTTTTGTGACAGATTCAATGACCAACGCTTCATCCTGTATGACCGTGCGCGGGACTATGGTTATTATTATGACGGGGAGGAAGTGAGGAGGATGTCGATTGATACCGATTCATCCTATATGAATACGGGACGTCTCACAGATGAAATGATGGATGCCGATGAACGCTTGTTCCAACGGCTATGGCGCACCTATTTCAAGGCAACGGCGATACAGCAGCGCATGAACCCGCGCAAACAGCGTCAGGACATGCCTGAACGTTATTGGAAATATCTTACCGAAATGAACGGATGCGATTGATTACCTTACAGGTGGTGGCCCCATCGGAATCGGCGGACCCATTGTCGGGTTATTGTTCTGTCTGCCTATTACGCCCGCGTTTTCAAGCAGTCCGTAGACAATACCACCGACATCAACCTGAATTTTCGCACCGTTGTCCATCTTGTAGTACGGGGCGACGATTGGACGTGTCGCCCATCGGTTGTTATAGGATTCAAACGAGCGTTGCGCACCGACATCGACGCCCCAATGGTCGTTGAAGTTGATGCCGAGGTAGCCTCCGTAGTTGGTAGATGCGAAATAGGGTGCCATCGCCGATGACTGCCACGGATTCGTGTTGTAGTAGCTGCCGAAAACGGTCAGTGACAGAGTGGGGTTGAATGTCCATGTCGCCGAGCCGCCGAAGCCGTACTGAGTCGTCAGACCGCGGAAGTATCCATATTTGGCGGCTTCACCCCACATCGATACGCTGAGCGGGCCGAGTTGTTGCAGCAACGTCACGCGTCCGCGTTCTATTCCGGCGAGTCCCTGTAACGATGTCACCGCCCCGGTCGCATAGACCACTCCTCCGTCCCATGATGCCAATGTCGCGCCGCCCGATGCATCGACTGTCGATGAATTGGAGGCGAATTGAAAACGTGGATACCACATCGGGACCTCTTTCAGTGCGTTAATCCGATAGGACTGCATCATGAGGCTTAGTTTCACATCCTCGTCAATGAACCGGGCATCGCGGTTGTCAATGTTGACTGAGGGCGTGACGGGAGTGTTCAACGATGCATCGTTACCCGGGATTTCGGGTGATTGGGCCGACATGTCCCATGATGACATGACAAGCATCGCCGATAACACAGTGGCTGTTTTTGTAAAAGAGAGAAGAAACGTTTTCATGCCATAAAGATATTAAAAAATTCTTTGTACTTTTGTGAGTAGAAGATTTTTTAACAATGGAGTCAATATCAAAGACGGAGCGGCAGTTCAATGCCGCGCTTAAAATATGCCGGGACCTGTTTGTCAAGAAATTGCAGGATTACGGCCCTTCGTGGCGCATAATGCGTCCAATGTCGATTACCGACCAGATATTTATAAAGGCCAAGCGCATACGCACTCTTGAGACCACAGGGGAGGCGATGGTCGATGAGGGGATTCTCCCCGAGTTTATCGCAATAGTGAACTATGGAATCGTCGGGTTGATTCAGTTGCATCTCGGTTATGCCGACCATGTCGATATAACTGCCGATGAAGCCATGACGCTGTATGACCGCTTTGCCAAGGATGCGCGTGAACTCATGATGGCCAAGAACCATGATTACGGCGAGGCATGGAGGTCGATGCGTGTGAATTCCTATACCGACTTGATATTGACCAAAATCCAGCGTACAAAGCAGATAGAGGAACACGAAGGGCGCACAATCGTGTCGGAGGGTATAGACGCCAACTACATGGATATGATAAATTACTCGGTGTTCGGTATTATAAAACTGACAGAGGATGATGATTGACGTGCGGGGATTGAACCGTCGGTATGCTCCTTGGATTGTATGGACGTTTCGCATCGTAGTAGGTTGCGTGTTCGTTATGTCAGGATTCGTCAAGAGCGTTGACATCTGGGGTTTCATCTATAAGGTTGAGGAATATCTCGCCGTATGGCACACCCCGGTATCCCGTGAACTTGTGCTTGCCGGCACAACCCTTTTGTCGGGGGCCGAATATGTTCTTGGCGGGTTATTGCTCATGGGATGTTACCGTCGTGTCGCGCCATGGTTGTTGGGGGCGATGATGGCGTTTATGTTGCCTTTGAGCGCGTATATCGCTGTGGCCGACCCGGTAAGCGACTGCGGCTGTTTCGGTGATTTCTGGGTCATATCCAATGCCGCCACTTTTGTAAAAAACATATTCATTACCCTGGCAATCCTATACCTTGCTTTTTTCAATAAGCGGGTCAAGGGGTTGTTCTCGCCGTATGCCCAATGGATGCCCGGCGCGGTGTTGACTTTGTTTATTCTTGTCGTGACGGTGGCGGGTTACACTGTGCAGCCGTTATTGGATTTCAGACGTTTCACCGAAGGGGTGTCCCTTGTTGAGGACGAGGATGACAGTGAGACGGAAAATGCGGTCTATGAGTTTATTTATGAACGGGACGGGGAGCGTCATGGTTTCACGGTGGACGCATTGCCCGACTCGACATGGACGTTTGTCGAGCGTAGACTTGTATCCGGGAGTGAGAATGTCAAGGACGGTTTTGTGGTTCTTGACGGTGATACCGATGTCACGGCCGATTATATTTCAGATTCAGGTGAACAGTTGCTTGTTGTCTCGCCGGAACCTCAGCGCATGGGACATGTATATGACCTGACGATTGAACGCCTTGCCACGGCGGTGAATGCGCGTGGCGGGTCATTGTTGCTGATTCTTGCCGGGGATGATGGACTTGTCTCGCATTGGGGCGAAATGAGCGACGCCGAGTATGACATATTGAAAGCCGAGCCGACGCTCATCAAGGAACTGGCACGTGGTAACGGCGCACTCGTTGCCTTGAATGACGGACGGGTGCAATGGAAGCGTACATTGACATCGCTTCCGGCTAATGATGACTGGATGTCAGACCCTTTGACGGAATTGCGCCCGAATCTCGGTCGCGCTTTGATATTTATTACAGTGGCGCAGCTTGTCCTGCTTTTAGCGGCATTTATACTCGACCGATTTTTCAGTTTTATATTTAAAAAGAGTCCCGATGAGAAAGTTCCTGCAAAAGAGTAGTGCGATATCGCTATTCATGATTATCAACATAGTGTCACATTCGGCAAATTTCACAACTATCGGCGACTATGTTGTCCAGGATGACAATGGGGTCATATATGTCGGGGTCGGTGACAGCGATTCGAGGCTATTCGGCTTCGAGGTCACGGGAATTGAGACACGTTATATGCCCGATACATTGACATTTGCATCGGTTGTGCCGTATGATGGAAAAGAATACAATGTTGTCAGAATCGGTAAGGGGGCGTTTAAAGGTGACAGGCGCATAAAAAGCGTTGTCATGCCGTCAACCGTTGAAGTAGTGATGGATGACGCTTTTGCCGGGTCATCATTGAGGGACGTGGCGTTGAACGAGGGACTTCAGCAGATATTGCCGGGTGCTTTCTCGTACACGAGGTTAAACGACTTGAACCTGCCATCCACATTGCGGTCAATGTGTGAGGCTCAAATGTCGTTCGGTGGCTTCATGACATATCAACAACAGGCAGTCATGATGGGATGTGACAATCTTGAGTCAATCACTGTGGGTGCGGGGAATGAACGGTATTACGCTGTTGACGGCATGCTCATTGACCGTTCATCCCAGAGTCTGTTGAAAGTTCCGTCGATGAAAAAGGGTGTATTGGATATTCCGACTGATGTCGCCGTTATCGAGTCATGCGCGATTCAGGGTTGTAAGGGGCTGACACAACTCAATATGCCATCGGGAAATCTGAACATGATAAAGGGGAATGCGGTATATATTAATGTGGGCTTGGAGCATGTTACAATCCCGGCGTCGGCAGTAAACATTTATGAGAATCCGTTCGCCTATTGTTATACCTTGGAGCGTATTGATGTTGAATCGGGCAACGAGCGGCTGACATCGGTTGACGGCGTTTTATACAGCAAGGACATGGGGATGCTCTATTCCTATCCTGGGGCACGCAAGGCCACTAAATACAAAGCCCCGAAGACAGTGAAGGCCATGGTTGCAGGTGCGTTTGGACTTTGTTCGATTAAATTGGAGGAAATCGAGATTCCCGGTCCTGTGACAAAAATTCCGGCATGGTGTTTTTATCGTTGTTTTGAGCTAAAGAAACTGATATTGCCATCGACAGTTGAGACGATAGAGGAGAATGCCTTGCCTGATGTTGCGTTCACAATGGTGCTTGGGGCGGCAACACCCCCTGAAATCGTATATAATCAAGAGGAGGACTATCGTCATCTGTTTACCAATGAGATGACGATTGTAGTGCCTAAAAAGGCCGTGAATGCTTACAGGGAGCATCCGCTTTGGGGCAAGATGACAATAAAGGGACGGTAATGTGTAAATAAGTTTGGTGGTTAAAATTTGGTTTGGCATGTAATAATGTCTAAATTTGCCATGTAAAGAAAAATTCAATTAATATATGGAAGTAACAGGAAGAATCATTATCGCGCTTCCCGAGGTTTCGGGTACATCCAAGGCCGGTAACGCGTGGAAGAAACGCGAATATGTATTGGAAACACAGGAGCAATATCCCCGCAAGGTGTTCTTTAATTTTTTCGGCGACCGTGCCGACCAGTTCCCGATGAATGTCGGTGACTTGGTGACAGTCAGCTTCGATATCGAGAGCCGTGAGTTCAATGGCCGTTGGTATACCGATATACGTGCATGGAAGGCCGAACCGGCCCAGGCTGCAACTTCCGCATCTACCGGGGTGAACCCTGTCATGCCGGGAGCAGTGCCTCCCCCTGCCGCCCCGATGGGTATGCCGCAGAGCGACCCGGGCGATGACCTGCCGTTCTAAAGAATAATTACATTACATAAAGCGCGTGGCAGGTTATTATATAATAACCTGCCACGCGTGACTATATTATTATCAATGAAATTCATTACATCTTTTTTCTTTGCTTTAGCAGGTGCATCGATAGGATTGATTTCTTCGGCCCAATCTTTCGCTCCTGTCGCTGTCGAGGAGGGCTTTTGCTCCTGGCGACCGGGACATGAATTGACATGGGAGGATACAATCGGTTTTGGGGCTGAATCGGGTTGGAATTGGAGTCGTCCGCTTCCTGTAGGGGTCAGCCATGAAGGTAAGTCAATAAAGGTCGGATATGATTACGGGACTCTTTGTCATGTTGTCACTGATGATGACCGTGTTGTGTTTTCATATCCGGCACTCACCGTAGACACGGTGAATGTCGCCGAATCAAAGGTCACGTTTGACTGTAGAGGACGCAAACGTCAGTTTGATACCCGGGCAAAGGATTTTATCTCGAGGTTAACCGGGTTTGTTGCGCCCATTCAAGGATTTGAGCGACAGGCCTACGTTTTCTCTGTCGTCTCGTTGGATTCGGCGGGAGAAGTTATCCCTTACACCCTGACAAGGCAGGCATATATCGCCGATGTCCCGACCTCTCCTCGTCTGCTTGGCTTAATGAGAAGACAGGCCAACTGGGGTACGCATTCCTATCGGGACTTTATTTATAGGAAATATAAGGAGGCACTTGAATCGAGTGATTCATCGCTCACTGTAGCGATGAACCCATTGGAAATTGTGCCACCTATGACTGGCTGTAATTCAGTGTATTGCCATGAGGTGTTGTCAGTGTTGGGGAATGTTGTTTCAATTAAACAGACTACCAATGAGACTTATCCTGTGGGTGGTTGTCGCAGTTCTTATTCCCGTTATGTTACGGTAGACCTGACTGACGGAAAACCGCTTGCTCCGAGGATGATGATTAAGGGTATTAATTCACGTGCACTAAAGAACGCTTATCTGAAAGCGGTGACAAATATGCTTTTGGAGCAAGGTTATGTTGAATGTGATGATATATTGCAGCTGAAAGCCAGTGTGGCAAAGGCATTGTGCACGGGAGAATTTGATATTGAAGGTGATGGCATGGATGAGATAAATATGGATTTCTCATTGCCATCGTCAATCGCTGTCATCCCGGGATTTCTTGCCATGGAGGTTGATATGTCGCTTTTCAGCGACTTCGGGGAGGTCATGAACACATACGTTTTGATTCCGTCTAAGCCATTGGAGCGTTATCTGACACCTGTTGCATTGAAAATTTCCCGACTTTGAACAGGCGGATATAACGAGAGCGGATGGCATACCGACCATCCGCTCTCGTTATATCCGCTTGTCGCTGTGTCCCTTACACGTATCCGCGGATGATACCGCGCTTGGCGTTTCGGACGAACAGAATGATTTCATCGCGTTCCTTTGTGGCGGGCAATTCGGCTTCGATGCGTTCGACAGCATCAGAGTTGTTCAATCCCGACAGATAGAGGTAACGGTATATTTCCTGAATTTCGCGTATAACCTCGCTTGAAAAGTTGCGACGGCGCAGACCTATTGAGTTCACTCCGGCGTATGCAATCGGTTCGCGGGCGGCCTTGACGTAGGGAGGAATGTCCTTGTTGACGAGGGCACCACCCTGAATCATCACATGCGGGCCTATATGGCAGAATTGATGGACGAGTGTCCCGCCACCGATTACGGCATAATCGTCAACCACGACCTCGCCTGCAAGCTGTGTCGCGTTGGACATGATTACATTGTCTCCTACGACGCAGTCATGGGCGACGTGGCAGTATGCCATTATCAGACAGTTGTCACCGACCACGGTCTTGCCTTTGGCCGCTGTGCCACGGTTGATTGTGACACATTCTCTGATGGTGGTGTTGTCTCCGATTATGGCGAGTGTTTCCTCTCCACGGAATTTTAAATCCTGGGGTATGCCTGAAATCACTGCACCGGGGAAAATAGTGCAGTTCTTACCGATGCGTGCCCCCTCCATGATGGTGACATTGCTGCCGATGCGCGTGCCTTCGCCGATTTCGACATTGCGGTCTATTGTCACGAACGGGTCAATGACGACACTTTGGGCGATTTTGGCTGCGGGATGGATATATGCTAACGGTTGTTTCATAATTGGTTATGATTTTGATAAAGGTTTTGTCATTTATTTTTTACAATCTGCGCCATGAATTCACACTCGGCAACGATTTTTTCGCCGACAAACACATATCCCTTCATCACGGCGCATCCACGGCGCAATGGAGTCATGAACGATATGTGGAACAAGAGGGTGTCGCCGGGGACGACTTTCTGGCGGAATTTCACGTTGTCGATTTTCATGAAATAGGTCGAGTAGCGTTCAGGCTCGTCGACTGCGCCGAGCACGAGCAGACCGCCGGTCTGCGCCATTGCTTCTATAAGCAATACCCCCGGCATGACCGGCTCTTGCGGGAAGTGTCCCTGGAAGAACGGTTCGTTTACAGTGACATTCTTAACACCCACGATGTAGTTCTCCCCGCGTTCGATGATTTTATCCACGAGCAGGAACGGGTAACGGTGGGGGAGAAGTTCACGTATGCGGTTGTTGTCCATTATGGGGGCGACATTAGGGTTATAGACTGGGGCCTGTATATCCTGTCGCTTGATTTCTTTGCGTATCTGTTTGGAGAAAGTCGTGTTGATGGAGTGCCCGGGACGTGTCGCGATTACTTTTCCTTTCAGAGGACGTCCGATGAGGGCGATATCTCCTATGACATCCATCAGTTTGTGACGTGCAGGCTCGTTCTCGACCGATAGCGGGCCGTCGTTGACATATCCGAACTCATTGACATTGCGGTGGGGGACATTCATCATGTCGGCGATGTGGTCGAGTTCAGCCTGCTGCATGGGTGAGTCGTAGATGACAATCGCATTGTCAAGGTCTCCGCCCTTAATGAGGTTGGCCTTTACCAACGGCTCGATTTCACGGACGAATACAAATGTACGGCTCGAGGCGATTTCATCGGCGAAGTCGTTCATGTTTTCCAGGGTGGCGAACTGGTTGTTCAGTACCGGGGAATCAAACTGCACCATTGTGTCGATGCTGAAATCCTCGTCGGGGAGGACGACAATAGATGAGCCTGATGTGTCGTCACGCACCTCGATTTTCTGTTTGACGATATAATAGTCCTTTTCGGCTTTCTGTTCCTCGAGCCCCACACGGGCGATGTTCTCGCAGTACAACCGTGCGCTGCCGTCGAGAATAGGCATCTCGGGTGCATTGACTTGAATGAGGCAGTTGTCTATGCCGGCCGCGTACAATGCAGCCATGGCATGCTCGATGGTGCTTACGCGGGCATCACCCCGTGCGATGACCGTCCCGCGGTTGGTCGCGACAACGTTTTCGGCGAGGGCGTCGATAACCGGCTGTCCCTCGAGGTCTACGCGCTGTATCTTATATCCGTGGTTTTCGGGAGCGGGGAGGAATGTCGCTTCGATTTCAAGTCCTGTATGAAGTCCTTTGCCTTTAATGGAAAAGGCTTCTTTTAATGTCTGTTGCTTCATGACTTTATATTGACTGGTTTATTTGTTTTTTAAGTCGAGTTTACGGACGATTTCAGGCAACCTTTTTATAACGGCGGTCTGTCGTGCGAAATCGCCGTAGTTGACTGCGGGGGTGCCCATCAGGCGGCTGTCGGCTTTGACGCTTTTGGGGACACCGCTCTGTGCGCCAATCTGTGTGTTGTCGCCTATCTCTATGTGCCCGGCCAATCCGACCTGGCCTCCGAACATGCAGTTCTTGCCGACTTTTGTCGAGCCGGCTATACCGGCTTGTGCTGCCATGACCGTGTTCTCTCCGATGGCGCAGTTGTGAGCCACCTGTATGAGATTGTCAAGTTTAACTCCTTTCCCGATGCGGGTCATGCCCATTGTGGCGCGGTCGACTGTGGTGTTTGCGCCGATTTCAACATCATCCTCTATGGTGACGATACCGAGCTGAGGGATTTTCTCGTATCCGGTGGCCGTAGGGGCGAACCCGAAGCCATCGGCTCCCACCACGGCCCCGGCATGGATTATGCAACGGTTGCCGATTTTACATCCATGGTATATTTTCGCACCCGGATATATGATGGTGTTGTCACCTATCTCGACATTGTCACCGATGAATGCCTGTGGATAAATCTGCGCACCTGCACCGATTTTAACACCACGTCCGATATAGGCAAACGCCCCTATATAAGCGTCATCAGGGATTTCTACACCATCGGTGATGTAGGAAGGCTGTTCGATGCCTTGACGGCGCGGGTTCATCATCTCCGACACCATTGTCAGCAGTTCGGCGATTGTGGCGTATGGGTCATCGACACGGATAAGTGTCGCACTTATTTCCTTTTCAGGGACGAAATCCTTACGCACCAACACTATCGATGAACGTGTATCATAGATGTGGTGGGTATATTTAGGGTTGGCCAGAAACGACAGTGCTCCGGGGTGGCCCTCCTCGATTTTTGCAAATGTATTTACCTTTATGTTTCCGTCGCCATCGACGACACCGTTGACTATCTGAGCCAGTTGATTAGCTGAAAACTCCATTTGGGAAATGTGGGATTGTAATATCAATATGCAAAGGTGCAAAAATAATTTCACATTAGGGGTATCAACGTGCATAAAGATGCCTTATTACAGAAATTTTTCTGTAATAAGGCATCTTTATCACCAATAAGACTTATAAGTCTTATAAAATTTTTATTTCCTCGGGGGTTATGACAATGGTGTGTTGGCGGTAAAGAGAACCGAGTGCGCGTTTGAAGTCTTTTTTGCTGCAATTGAACCTCTTTTTTATATCTTCGGGAGATGACTTGTCATTCAGGTCGAGCATTCCTCCAAGGGATTTCATCCGCTTGATTATGTTTTGTTCAAGTGACGGGATGCGGTCCGATGCCGGAGGTGTCACGGTAAGGTCGATTTTCCCGTCCTCGCGCACATGTTTCACGTATGCCTTGATGGGAGTGCTTCCAAGGGAAATAGGTGCGTATGTCTCATTTTCATAGATGAGACCTGAATATAGGTTGTTGACAATCGCCTTATAGCCGATGTCGGTGTGACGGTATACAAGTGCATCGACCTCGTCTCCATGCCTTAGATGGGGAAACACGTTGTCAAGGAATTTTTCAATCTTGGCCGATGCAACCACACGCTGTGTGGCATCGTCAAGGTAGACATATACGAGATATTCCATCCCTTTCTGCATCTTGATTTTCTGTTCCCGGAACGGACACATCAGGTCCTTTGTGAGCCCCCAGTCAAGAAACGCACCGGTCTTGTTCACGTCAACAACCTGAAGATATACAAACTGGCCGACTGTGGCGTATGGCCGTTCGGTGGTCGCTATCGGGCGGTTCTCGGAATCACGGTAAACGAAGACCTCAATTTCCTCATCCTTTTTCAGGCGAGAGGGGACATAACGTTTGGGGAGCAACACCTCAATACCGTCATCATCGCCAAGATATACGCCGAAGTCGACGAATCGGACAGCCTTTAATGTATTATAACAGCCTAATTTAATCATATAACCTCAAGATTGGCGTTCAACCGTTGGTTCACGACCTCATATATCATGACACCGGCGGCGACGGAGACATTCAGCGAACCGATTTTGCCGAACATAGGGATGGCGACCTTGGTGTCGCACAGTTTCATGACCTCGGGTGATATGCCGGTGTCCTCCGAGCCGAGGACAATGGCAACGGGGGTGGTGTATTCGCCCTGTGTATAGTTGATATCGGTTTTTTCGGTGACAGCGACCACTTGGTAGCCGTTGTTCTTGAGGAACTGTACTGCACCTGTGACGGTGTTTTCACGACATACAGGGATATGCAGCAATGCTCCGGCCGATGTCTTTACGGCGTCACCGCCTACCCCGACGCTACCGTGCCGGGGGATTATGATAGCATCGACACCGGCGCATTCACAGGTACGGGCGATTGCGCCGAAATTACGTACATCCGTTATCCCGTCGAGAATCACTATGAACGGCAGTATCCCGGCCTCATATAACTCGGGGACAAGGAAGTCGAGGCGGTGGTAGGTGATTGCCGAGAGCATCGCGATTGCCCCTTGGTGATTCTTGCGGGTGATGCGGTTGAGACGTTGTACCGGCACACGCTGGATTGTCACCCTGTGGGCGCGGGCGGTGTCTATAAGTTCAATCGCGAGCGGAGATGACAGTTCCTTTGAGAGATAGAGTTTGTCAATCTCTTTACCTGACTCTATGGCCTCGATTATGGCACGGAGTCCAAATATATAGTCTTCTTTTTCCATTTCTTACTATTGTTTGTTGGCGATTAATGCCTGTGCATTGGCGATAGCCTCGGGTGACACCTTGTTTCCGCTAAGCATGACGGCGATTTCTCTGACGTGCTGTTCGTCATCGAGCATGCTGATGCGGGTGTGGGTTGACGTGTCGTCATCCTCTTTATACACCTTGTAATGATGCGTCCCTTTGGCTGCGACCTGTGGCAGATGGGTTATCGCGATGACCTGAATGTTGGATGATATGTCTTTCATCAGGTTTCCCATGCGGTTGGCGACATCCCCGGAGACCCCCGTGTCAATTTCATCGAAGATGATGGATGGCAGTTGCATCCTTGTCGCGATAAGGGATTTGACACACAGCATCAGACGTGATATTTCACCGCCTGACGCCGTTGCGCCGACAGGCATCAATGGTTGGTTTTTGTTGAACGCAAACAAGAATTGCACCGTATCGCTCCCTGTCGAAGTCATGTCAGATGGAGTCACGGCGATTTCACATTGGATGTTTTTCATTCCCAACGGAGAGGCCAGTTTTTTCAGGTCATCGGCAAATTTTGTCGCGGCCTCTGTACGCGATGAGGTGAGTGCGGCGGCTGTCTCGCGGGCCAATGCACGGGCACGCCTGGCTTCTTTTTCAAGTTCGGCGACTGTGTCATCGCTATCATCGAGTGCATCGAGACGGGCGCGTAGAGAGTCTCTGATTTCTATTAACTGTGCCACTGAATCGACATGATGCTTGTGCTGGAGTGAATAGATGTTGCTCAACCGTTCTTCGATGGCGGCAAGTTCTTCGGGGTCAGGTGTGAGGTCATCGTTGAGGGAGCGTAATGTCGATGCGATGTCTCCAAGTTCGATTGAAGTAGACTCAAGTCTGGCCAGTATCTCCTCGTTTTCGGGCAGAAGTTGCTCTATGTCCTGACATGAATCGGTCGCGGTCGCGAGTGATTCGATTGCATTGTGCCGTCCTTCTGATAATGCGTCAAGTGCGGTGATAAGTGCGGCTTTTAATTCAGTCAGGTTTGTGAGGATGTCCCGTCGTCGTTCCAGTTCGTCCTCCTCACCGGCAGTGAGGTCGAGCTCTTCAAGTTGTTCAAGCTGATAGCGGGTGAAATCCTCGTCTTCGCGGCTCTGCTCGATACGTGTCTTGGTGGCTTTTAGCTTTTTCATCGTGGCGCGGAACGATGAAAACCGTGCCGCATGTTCCTTTAAGGTATCGTGATTGCCTGCGAGCGTGTCGATTACGCGCAACTGGAATTCAGGTTGAGACAGGAGTTGGTTTTGATGTTGCGAGTGTATGTCAATCAATTGCAACGCAACGGCCTGTAGACGGTTTAACGGTACGGGAGAGTCGTTGATGAATGCGCGGGAGCGACCGTTCGGGGCGATTTCGCGGCGGAGAATGCATCTTGTGTCGTCCCATTCTATGTCATTTTCGATGCAATATTTCTTCAACAGGGGATAACCCTCGACTTCAAATGAGGCTTCAATCACCGACTTGGTGTCATGGTCGCGGACTACACGGGTATCGGCGCGGCCTCCGAGGATTAGCGACAGTGCGCCGAGCATGATTGACTTTCCCGCACCGGTCTCGCCGGTGATAATATTCAGGCCGGGATGAAAATCAATATCCACCCTGTCGATTAGTGCGTAGTTCGATATGTGAAGCGATTCCAGCATTTATCTCTAAACTTTAAACCATCCATCACTTGTTTTTTCCCGCTTTTATCATGTTAAGACGGGTCTGTTCGGTGGGGTATAGGGAATATAGTATTTCATATACGCGTTCGCGTTCGTCCTGTGTGCCTTTGGTATAAACGTTTACAAGTTCGTCAAGTTTGGCGTCCTTGAACATCGACAGGCCTACGGACATAGGGGCGACGGCATAGACTTTTTTCAGGGTCTCAAGGCTTTCGGTTATGGTTGCCCTGCCTTTGTCGGGACTCACCGACATTTCGTCCAAACCTTTGCGGTGATAATTGTAGACCATGTCGCGCAACTGGCTTGTGGAAGGGTCGGTGAATGCGCTTAATATGGCCGAGCGGTTTTTGTTGTCCTCAAATGCTTTCCACCCTGTTTCACCTGTCGATTGGGCGAAACGCACCACCTGTTCCACCTTGTCAAACCAAGGGTTGCCGCCTCGTGGCGAGAATGAGTCGAAATCAAGGGCGATGATGAGATAGGCATAGAAATTGAGTATCGCTGTAAGTTGGCTCTCCATTGAATTTTCAGAAAAAACCAATGGCTCGTTCTCCTGATAGGTGAAATCTATTTTGGTGTCCTTGAAATTGAGCAGTGTTGTGGTGTAGGAACTGTTGTAGACCGGGCGTGTCGATTGGATTTGCAAATCGCCGGTGAAAGTGTTGTCATCCTTGACTTCCTTGATTGTGAAGAACAGCTTGCATTCGATTTTCTCGTTCGGGGCAAATTGCGCGTTGGTGAATTTATTGGTGTTCATGTAGTCGTTGATTGCGCCCTGAAGGGTCTCGAACACCGACTTGTTTGTCCCCTGTACCTGGGAACTGTTGATTTCGACCTGACAATTAAGCTCCTGGGCGTGAGGATAGATGATACCAAGCGTTAGAATATATAATAAAAATGTCAGTATGCGTGATTTGGTCATAGATTGGAGAGTGAGTCTATAATTAACTCGGCAATTTGTCTTTTTGGTAACAAATCCGATTTCTGTTGATTCCCGTCAGCGGTTATCAGGGTCACTTTGTTTGTGTCGGTTCCGAATCCCGCGCCTTTATCTTTCAAGGAGTTCAGCACAATCATGTCAAGGTTCTTGCGCTGTAATTTCTCTGTTGCGTTTTTTAGCTCAGAGTCGGTCTCGAGAGCGAATCCGACAAGATATTGCCCTTCTTGCTTCATTTTGCCGAGTGTGGCAGCAATGTCGGGGTTCTTGATAAGGCGGATGACAGGGGTGTCATCGTGTTCGCGCTTGATTTTTCGGTCATGTACGGTCTCGGGGGCATAATCGGCCACGGCGGCGCACATGATTGCGATGTCGGATGTCGGGAATTCACTGACACATGCGTCGCACATCTCCCGTGCCGACTCTACTTTAATCACTTTGATGGCGGGATGTACGGCCTTGAGCGACACAGGGCCGCTTATGAGTGTCACATTCGCGCCTTGTAGGGCGGCTTCCTCGGCGAGGGCATAACCCATTTTCCCCGACGAGTAGTTGCCGATAAACCGTACCGGGTCGATTTTCTCGTAGGTCGGGCCGGCTGTGATAAGGACGTTTTTACCGTTCAATTTCCCTTGAGAGTCAAAAAAACGGTCGAGTATTTCGACAATTTTTTCAGGTTCTTCCATCCGTCCTTTCCCCACGAGGTGGCTCGCCAGCTCCCCTGACGCAGGCTCGATGATGTGATTCCCGTAAGAACGCAGACGTTCGATGTTGGTGACAGTCGAGGGGTGGGCCATCATGTCAAGGTCCATTGCCGGGGCGATGAACACCGGGGCTTTTGCCGAGAGATAAGTGGTGACGAGCATGTTATCGGCTATGCCGTTGGCCATTTTGCCGATTGTAGAGGCTGTCGCCGGGGCAATCACCATGGCGTCGGCCCATAGGCCGAGGTCCACATGGCTGTTCCATTGCCCTGTGTTGGCGGTGAAAAACTCGCTTACGACAGGTTTCCCTGAAAGAGCCGAAAGGGTTACAGGGGTAATGAACTCTTTACCTGAAGGAGTGATTACGACCTGTACTTCAGCCCCGGCTTTCACGAGAAGGCGTAGGAGTGTCACTGATTTATAGGCGGCTATACCGCCGGTTATACCGAGTATGATGTGTTTGCCTTTCAGCATCGGGTCAAGTTCTTGAATAGTCCTTTTTCATCTTGCATGCGAAGCCTGATGCGGGTGAAAGCCCGTTTGGTGTTCTCGGCGAACTCACCCTGTTGAATCCAGTTGTAATATCCGGGGTCGGTGCGTAATACTTCCTCGGCGAGACGTCCCTTGTATTTACCGAAATTGATGACTTCTTGATTCTTGTCATTGAAAATCAACCGCCCCATGAGGTCGACGTTGCGGTTTTGGGATGAAAATGCGCTCAATGACTCGATGTCGTTGACAAGGTCGGGATAGCGGTCGAGTTGTGCTTTCAGCACCTCGTATGTGGCGCGTGTGTCAGCGTTGGCTGAATGTGCCCCGTCGAGTTCCTTGTCACAATAGAAGCGGTAGGCGGCGACGAGGGTGCGTTGTTCTTTCTTGTGAAAGATTGTCTGTACATCCACAAAACGTGCCTTTGAAAAGTCAAAGTCCACTCCGGCGTTATGAAACTCCTGGTCGAGCATAGGTATGTCGAATCGGTTGGAATTGAACCCGGCGATGTCGCATCCCACCATCTGATTCGCGAGATCGCGTGCAACCTGACGGAATGTAGGGCAGTCAGCCACATCCTCATCGGTGATGTGGTGGACGGCGGTGGCTTCGGCCGGGATGGGGATTCCGGGATTGATGCGGCGTGTGCGCTCGATTTCCTCGCCGTTAGGCATTATTTTTATGAATGAGATTTCAACGATACGGTCGGTCATGATGTTGATGCCGGTCGTCTCGAGGTCGAAGAATATTATCGGTCGTTTTAACTTTAATTCCATGTTGATGGGATGATGTCTTGTCAGTCGTCAGTCGATTACAGCCATTGGCATCAGCAGAATCAGGAGCTCGGTGTTGTCCTTGTTCTCCATGGGGAGGAACACTCCGGGACGGCTCGGGTCAGCGAGTTTAATAATCAACTCGGTTGTCGGGATTACGTTTGAAATCTCGATTAAGTAGGGCGCGCTGAAACCCATTGTCATGTCGTTGCCGGAGAAGCTGCACACGACCGATTCGCGTGCCGAGATGCAATAATTGTTGTCGGTCGCGCGTAGGGTTAGAAGTTCGGGCGCGATGTTGAACTTGACAAGTCCGTGGTCGGCTGACACGAAAGTCCCTACACGGCGTACCGCATTCAGGAATGACACACGGTCGACAGTCAGCACGTATGGGTTGTTTGTCGGGATGACACGGTTATAGTCAGGGAATGTGCCTTTTACGAGCACGCTCTTGAATGTGAACGCGGCTGATTCGAGTGTGATATTCTTGGAATTAGCGGTAACGGTCACTTCCTCCTCTTTGGCGAATGCGTTCTTGAACACGGTTGCTGTTTTGACAGGTATTACTACAGAACCTTCTACGCCGGGGGTGATGTTGCTGTCGGAGAATCGCACGAGTTTGTGGGTGTCGGTGGCGACGAAAATCATGCGGTCTTTCTTGATGTCCCACAGTATGCCCGACATGATGGGGCGAAGGGCATCGGAGCCGACGGCGAAGATTGAATTGTCAATTCCTCGTATGAGATAGGATGCCTTGGTGGTGAAAGAGATGCTCTCCTCGGCTGAATCGTTTTTCTCGTCAGGCCGTGGGTATTCGCGCCCGTTGATTGCGACAAGGTTATATGTGCCGTTGGGATAGGTGATGTCAACCATGAGGTTGTCCTCGTGTATCTCGAAAGTTATACCTTGGTCAGGCATCTCTTTCAATAAGTCGACAAGACGGCGTGCATCGATGCAATACTCTCCCTCGCCTTCAGGTTCTGACACGGTCAGACGGGCTTCGAGTGAGTTCTCCATGTCTGATGCCCTTATGGTCAACTGTTCCCCCGTTAGGGTGAGGAGGAAATTGTTGAGCACAGTCAGCGTGTTCTTGGGGTTTATTATTTTGCTGACGGCTGACACGTAGCTGTAGAGCGTCTTGCTCGGCACATTGAATTTCATGATGATATGAAGTTTAGTCGTTATTGTTCGATTAACGTACAAATTTAGTGATATTCTGCAAAACAGCCAAACACGTTGACGCTTTTCTGCAAATAGGGTCAGTATTCATTGGGTGGGGGTAGGTTTCGGTTGATGATAAATGTGTAATTTTGTATCGCAAATTAAAAGTAAACAATCTCTTAAATATCTTTCCTAAATTATGGAAATAATCAAAGATAAAGAATTCGGCGGGGAGCGGCCATTGTTCGGCTCTCATGGCTTGAAACTCGAGAATGTCACGATACATGCCGGGGAGTCGGCATTGAAAGAATGCGGCGACATAGAGGCGGTGGGATGTCGTTTTGAGGGTAAGTACCCTTTCTGGCATGTCAACGGTTTCAAGGTCAAGGATTGCCTGTTTACATCCGGCGCACGCGCGGCGTTATGGTATTCGCGCGACCTTGTCATGACTGACACGGTAGTGGAGGCCCCCAAGATGTTCCGGGAAATGGATAATCTGTATCTTGAGAATGTCAGAATCCCTGATGCGCAGGAGACCCTTTGGCATTGCCGTGGGGTCAGGTTGAAAAATGTCGAGGTGAGTAATGCTGACTACATATTCATGCATTCAAGCGACATAGAAATCGAGGATTACCGACAGAATGGCAATTACTCGTTCCAGTATTGTCGTAATGTGGTGATACGTAATGCGGTGCTCAATACCAAGGATGCTTTCTGGAACACTGAGAATGTGACGGTCTATGATTCTGAAATAGATGGTGAATATCTGGGTTGGCATTCCCGTAACCTGCGTCTTGTCAATTGCCGTATCGCCGGGACACAACCTTTCTGTTATGCCGAGAATCTTGTGCTTGAAAATTGTGAGATGGCGGAGGATGCCGACCTTGCGTTTGAATACACTACGGTCGATGCACGTGTGAACGGTCGCATCACGAGTGTCAAGAATCCCCGTAGCGGTCGCATTGTCGCAGGTTCCATAGGCGAAATAATACTTGACGGAAATATCAAGCAGCCGGCCGATTGTGTCATAGAACAGCTCGGCTGAACGGGAGTCCCATGAAAATCTTTTCAGGGAACGAGGACAGCCTTTCAGCTAAAATCAGGGGCGACAGACCGCTGGCATTCCGTCAGCGACTGTCGCTCGCTGTCATGTTGAGTGTCCCGGCCATAATGGCACAGCTTTCGGCTGTGATTATGGAATATATCGATGCCTCTATGGTGGGCAGCCTTGGGGCGGATGCTTCGGCTTCGATTGGGCTTGTGGCTACATCGACATGGCTGTTTATGGGCATGTGTTCGGCTTTTGCCACAGGGTTCTCCGTGCAGGTGGCGCATCTGCTCGGGGCGGGGCGACGTGACGCGGCGCGTTCGGTGTTACGTCAGGCTATCGTGGCGGCTACGGCTTTCAGCGTGTTGCTCGCCATTATCGGTGTGGCAATCAGTGGTCCGTTGCCTGCATGGCTTGGTGGGAATGATGAAATCAACGGGAATGCGACGTTGTATTTCAGAGTGTTTTCATTGTCGCTCCCTGTGTTGCAGTTGAGTTTTCTTTCGAGCGGGATGTTGCGTTGCAGTGGCAATATGGTCGTGCCGGGGGTGCTTGGCGTGGTAATGTGTCTGCTTGATGTCGTCTTTAATTTCTTTATGATATTCCCGACCCGCGAGGTAATGTTGGCTGGCATTGGTGTCACGGTTCCCGGGATGGGTCTCGGGGTCTGGGGTGCGGCGGTGGGTACCGCCTTGGCTGAGGCTGTAGTTGTCGCATTGTTGTTATATCATCTGTGGTTCAGGCCTTCGGAGATAAAACTTTCCGGGGAAAAGGGCAGTTTCATGCCACGTATGGAGACTTTGAAACGTGCCTATAAGATTGGTCTGCCAATGGGGGTTGAGCGGTTTGTCACGTCGGCTGCGCAGATTACGTTGACCGTCATTGTCGCTCCTCTCGGTACGGCCTCTATCGCGGCCAATGCGTTTGCAATCACAGCCGAGAGCCTATGTTATATGCCCGGTTACGGCATTGCTGACGCCGCGACCACCCTTGTCGGACAAAGCCTTGGTGCCGGCCGTCGTGTGTTGGCGCGTAAGTTCGCTTATATGACAGTGGGGATGGGTATGGTGGTTATGACTGTGATGGGTGTGGTGATGTACCTTGCCGCGCCGTTGATGATAGGTGTGATGACACCTGACCGTGAGATTCTTGACCTCGGTGTGATGGCGTTGCGTACCGAGGCCTGGGCAGAGCCGATGTTCGCGGCATCGATTGTTGCTTACGGGGCTTTTGTCGGCGCGGGCGATACGGTCGTGCCTTGTATTATGAACTTTGGCTGTATGTGGGTGATACGAATCACACTCGCCGCGGTGCTCGCTCCTGTCATGGGGTTACATGGGGTGTGGGTTGCGATGTGCATTGAATTGTGTTGCCGTGGCGCGATATTTCTCGCCCGGTTGCGTTCAGGATGTTGGATGAACAGGATAAACAAGATAAATGATTATGAAAAAATATGATTTCGATACCATAGTGCCCCGCCGGGGTACAGGGTCTTACAAATGGGATACGCCACAGGGAGATGACGTGTTGCCGATGTGGGTCGCTGACATGGATTTCAGGACTGCGCCTGAAATAATCGATGCTCTGATGCGGCGTGTCGCCCATGGAGTGTTCGGTTACACGCTTGTCCCCGAGCGGTATTACGAGGCGGTCATCGGTTGGTTCAAACGCCGTCATGGACTTGTGGTGTCACGTGAGCACATATTGTACACGAGCGGTGTCGTGCCTGCGGTGTCGGCGATTATAAAGGGGCTGACAGCCCCGGGAGACGGTGTCATAGTACAGACGCCGGTCTATAATTGCTTTTTCTCCTCAATCCGTAATAACGGGTGCCGCATTGTGGAGAACCCACTTGTTGAACAAGACGGAGCATACGTCATGGATTTTGATGACCTTGAAAGGAAAGCGGCTGACCCACGTAGCAAAATCATGCTGCTGTGTAACCCGCATAACCCCGGTGGGCGTGTGTGGACACGCGAGGAACTGACGCGGGTCGGGCGCATCTGTATTGACAATGGTGTTACAGTTGTTTCTGACGAGATTCACTGTGAGCTTGTATTCCCGGGGCATAAGTATACGCCGTTTGCGTCTGTTTCGGCTGAATTCTACGATAAATCCATCACATGTTCGTCACCGAGCAAGGCGTTTAATACGGCAGGGTTACAAATAGCCAATATATTTGTCGCCGATGAGATGTTCAAGGCGAGGATAGACAAGGCTATTAATATAAACGAGGTGTGTGATGTCAATCCGTTCGGTGTAGAGGGATTGATAGCGGCGTATAATCATGGGGAAGAATGGCTGTCACAACTCATGGACTACCTGCATGGTAACTATATGTACCTAAGGAACTTCTTTAATGATAATCTACATGATTTCCCTGTGATGAGGCTTGATGGAACTTATCTCGCGTGGGTTGACTGCCGCGTATTGAAAATGCCGTCCGATGAAATCGAACGGCATTTGGTGGAGTATTCCCGCGTGATGCCCGCTTCAGGTGCGACTTATCGCGGTGACGGTTTTATACGCATTAACTTTGCTTGTCCGCGTCAGGTATTGGCCGAGGGGTTAAGGCGTATCGCCGATGGCCTATTAAGCTGTAAACTATAATAAACTATAAACTATCTGTTGGAATACATTTCCTCGTAATAGCGTTCGTATGCGCCGGAGGTTATGTTGTCCATCCATTCCTGGTTATCGAGATACCAGCGGACAGTTTTCTCTATGCCTTCCTCAAATTGCAGGGAGGGTTCCCAGCCGAGCTCGCGTTGTAGTTTACGTGAGTCGATTGCGTATCGCAGGTCGTGTCCGGCACGGTCGGTGACGTATGTGATAAGGTCGAGAGACGCGCCTTCGGGATTGCCGAGGATGCGGTCTACAGTCTTGATAATCACCTTTATTATGTCGATGTTCTTCCACTCGTTGAAACCTCCTATGTTATAGGTTTCGGCGATTTTGCCGTTGTGGAATATTGTGTCTATTGCACGTGCATGGTCATCGACATATAGCCAGTCTCGTACATTCTCTCCCTTACCGTATACGGGAAGCGGTTTGCGATGGCGTATATTGTTGATGAACAGCGGAATCAGTTTTTCAGGGAACTGGTAAGGCCCGTAGTTATTGGAGCAGTTAGTTACGAGTGTGGGCATTCCGTAGGTGTCATGATAGGCGCGTACGAAATGGTCGCTTGAAGCCTTGGACGCGGAGTATGGGGAGTGGGGGTTGTATTTTGTCGTTTCAAGGAAGAACTCCTCGCCGTAAGCGTGATGATGTTCGGCCGATGATGCAGCGGTCGTGAACGGTGACTCTATGCCTTCGGGGGCGGTAAGTTCGAGCGCACCGTATACCTCGTCGGTCGATATGTGATAGAACAGTTTGCCGTCATAGCCTTCCGGGAGTGATTCCCAGTATTCCTTTGCGGCCTGTAGCAGCGACAATGTCCCCATCACATTGGTGCGTGCGAATGTGAACGGGTCTTTGATTGAACGGTCTACATGGCTTTCAGCTGCGAGATGTATGATGCCGTCGATATTGTGTTCCCGCATTACGCGCCGCATTTCCTCGATGTCCACAATGTCGGCCTTGATAAAGGTGTAGTTGGGTTTGTCCTCGATGTCCTTGAGGTTGGCGAGGTTGCCCGCGTAGGTAAGTTTGTCAATATTGATGATGTTGTAGTCGGGATACTTGTTGACAAACAGTCTCACGACATGGCTGCCGATAAATCCGGCCCCTCCTGTTATTATGATGTTACGTTTCATCGTCTCGATATATTTTCATTTATAAACTATTATATTGTCGTCAAGGTCGTGCCACACGCCCTCTACCTTTACTTTAATCGGTGTGTCGTTGCATATTAAAGAGTAGGGCTTTAAATCGACCGCCCTGACAAGGGCGGTGTCGGCGCCGACAACACAGCTGTGGGGTATTGTCACATTCTTATAAATCTTGCATCCGTTGGCAATCCAGCAGTCGTGTCCGATGCTGATAGGGCCGTATCCGATGCCTCGTTTATGGCCGGAGATATTTTTCAACAAATGGAAATCGGTGTCGGAGAACATGCAGTTCCACCCAACGAGTACTCGGCGGTCAAATGAGATGCTGTTGTAGCATGCGACCCTGAACCCGCATGTGGCTGAAAAATGTTTGCCGAATGTGAGTGTGCCTGTCTCGTTCACCGATATCGCCGAATCATTGCCGATTCGTGCGTCGCCATTGAATATTATTTTACCCCTGTTGCTGAACACGATGCCGTTGTTAGGGTAAATGCCGACAGTGTATGCTCCGAGTATTATCATGCCGAATCTTATCGGGCCTTCGATTGTCACGGTGCCTTTGCATGAATCCAGCTTAGGCTTATAGGTCAATATGGGTAGTTTTACAGCCTGTCTGAACGGTAAATAATGGAAGTTTAGATAGATTGATGACGGTAATGAACGCAGTATCCATCTATTCCTCCATAATTTATTTAATATTGAAGGCATATATCGCTTATTTCAAGTTGTTTATGCATACTTTTAATGAGTCTGTCCAATATGGGACTGTGATTCCAAATATCTCTTTGAACTTGGACTTGTCAAGTACGGAATAGGAGGGGCGCACGACTTTTGACGGGAATTCATCGCTGTGGCAAGGCTGTATGTCACATGAGGTGTTTCCTGCGATTTCAGCGATGATTTTGGTGAAGTCATACCATGAGCAAACCCCTTCATTGGAATAATGGTATACACCCTCGTTCCCATTGAAAAGGCGGTTCTCTATAATGTTGAAAATGGCATCGGCGAGGTCCTGGGCGTATGTCGGGGTTCCGGCCTGGTCAAATACCACTTTCAACGCCGGTTTGGTAGATGTGAGATTCAGCATTGTCTTGACGAAGTTTTTGCCATATTCACTGTAGAGCCAGGCTGTGCGGAAAATCAGAGCTTTCACGCCTGTCCCGGCGATTGCCTGTTCGCCGAGCAGCTTTGTGACACCATATACGCCGGTGGGGTTGGTGGGCTCGTCCTCGGAACGCGGTGTGTTGCCCGTGTTGCCTCCGAATACATAGTCGGTCGAGACATGTATCAGCGTTCCGTCGTTACCTTTGACGGCCTCGGCGAGTATCTTGACGGCTTTTGCATTCAGCAGTTCGGCCATTTCGGCATCGTCCTCGGCACGGTCGACATTGGTGTATGCCGCGCAGTTTACAATTATTTTCACGTCATTTTCCATGACTATGTGGGAGACAGCCTCAGCGTCGGTTATGTCGAGTTTGACGGTGTCTACACCGGGTATATCGTTTACATCGGTGAAGATGTAATGGTCGGCTGAGGTTTCGGCCGCTTTGCGCAGCGATGTGCCGAGCTGGCCGTTTGCTCCTGTTACAAGAATATTCATTTTAATCAATATTTGAATGGAGAGTCGAAGTCTTTCAGTAAGGGGTGTTTCGTGTCTTTCTCGCTTAGGATTGCGTCTTTGAGTGCGATACGCCAGTCGATACCGAGGGAGGTGTCGGTTATCGAGATTCCACCGTCGGCCTGAGGGGCATAGTAGTTGTCGCACTTGTATTGGAACACAGCGGTGTCGCTGAGGACTGCGAACCCGTGGGCTAAGCCACGGGGAATGAAGAATTGCCGGTGGTTCTCCTCGGTCAGTTCTACGGCGACATGGCGGCCGTAGGTGGGCGAGCCTTTGCGGATGTCAACCGCTACATCAAGGACTGCGCCACGCACGCATCTCACTAATTTGGCTTGGGCGAACGGGGGACACTGGAAATGCAATCCGCGCATGACACCACGTGTCGAGCAGCTTTCATTGTCCTGCATGAACTTTACAGGGCCGACTTTTTCGTTAAATTCCCGCTCGGAATAACTCTCGAAGAAATATCCACGGGCATCTTTGAATATGCGCGGCTCGATAATAACCACGCCATCTATTTCGGTTTTGATTACTTCCATTTATTTAAATGTTTTAAGGCGTATGTTACAATTAAATTATTAATCGGTTTTTGAATCTGGTCTATCAAGATGCTGAATGCAATGATTACCAAAGAAGAAATGATGATAATAGCCCAAATCCAATATCCTGACGTTGTCTGTAAATTATTTATAAATGGGTAGTAGACATCGGAACATAGGAGGGATGACTGAACCAGATATATGGCGAATGTCGATGATGCCAGCCGATTTATTAGATTATTGTTTAGTTTTATGGTGGAGAAGAATGTGAATAATCCGATGGATGAGATAATTATTAAAGGATTGTTATAATAAGTCATTCTCCAGGCTAACTCGTTTTTCCCGGACATCCATAGGAGATACATTGTCAACCCGGTCAGAATCGCGGGTATCGCGTATAGGGCAATGGCTTTATTCCGGGAGAAACTGATGCCATATTTTTTAATATATCTTCCGATACAATACATAAGGATAAATTGGAAAAATGTATATCCGCTGGTATTGGTGCTCTCACCCCATATAAATCCAAGATAGCAACTGATAAACAGCATTGTTCCCATGATGATATACAGATAATTCCTGTTGAATCTTTCAAATATATGGTTCAACGCCGGTGCAAAAATCATCAGATATAGATAGTACGTCACAAACCAATAATAGGTGTGAGAGAAAATCATCAGACTGGAAACGGCCCGTCGGTAATTGCCCTCGGCGGCAAGGAATATTGTGTTAAAAAATAAAGTATATAATATGATACAAACTACAAGGGTCAGGAATTTTTTTAAAGAAGGCTTTATGCCGAAATATCCTGAAATCAGGATAAAACAATTTACAGCGCAGATGCAAAGGCAGTTTAATATAGTAGCGACAGGTTGTTCTGCATGATTGAAATGCATGGGGAACTGGCCGTCAAACTGTAATCCAAGTCCTGATAATCCCATCCCGAATACAATTGAATGATGTATTATAATCATGAGCATCAGGATGAGTCTTAACAACTCAAACGAGGAGTTTCGTGTGATTGCCTTCATTGATTTGCCCGGGTTTAGTCAAGGTTGCGGCAGCCGGTGCGGTCGATTTCATCGATGACCTTGAGGAGGTATTGGCCGTACTGGTTTTTGAGCATCGGGCGGGCGAGTTCAAGCATACGTTCGCGTGAAATCCACCCTTGGCGGTAGGCGATGCCTTCAAGGCATGCGATTTTGAGACCCTGGCGTTTCTCAAGCACCTCGACATAGATAGATGCCTCGGCGAGCGAGTCGTGTGTGCCTGTGTCGAGCCATGCGAAACCTCGCGGGAGCGTCTGCACTTTCAATTCCCCGTCTTTAAGAAACTCCTGGTTGACGGTGGTGATTTCAAGTTCTCCGCGCGCCGACGGCTTGATGCGCGCAGCGACATCAACCACTTTATTAGGATAGAAATAAAGGCCTACGACGGCGTAATTTGACTTGGGTTGTTCAGGTTTCTCTTCGATTGAAAGGCAGTTGCCTTCATCGTCAAACTCGGCGACGCCATATCGTTCCGGGTCATCGACCCAGTAGCCGAACACAGTGGCATTGCCGCGTTTTTCCGCGGTCTCGACCGATGATTTCAGGACTCCTGAAAACCCAGCACCGTGGAATATGTTGTCGCCAAGGACAAGACATACCGAGTCATCGCCGATGAACTCACGACCGATAATGAACGCTTGGGCGAGACCGTCGGGTGACGGCTGTTCAGCGTAAGTGAAATTGACACCGTAATCACTTCCGTCGCCGAGCAATCGTTTGAATCCGGGTAAATCATACGGCGTGGATATGATGAGTATATCACGGATGCCGGCGAGCATCAGTGTTGAAATCGGGTAATAGACCATCGGTTTGTCAAAGACAGGGAGCATCTGCTTGCTGACCCCTTTGGTTATCGGGTAGAGACGTGTGCCCGACCCGCCGGCCAATACAATTCCTTTCATGTCAAGTGTTTTGTTTTTTGCAAAGTTACATACTTTTTCTATATTTGTAAAATTAAAATCCAACCAATAAAAAACAACACTTACTTATGCGCAATTATTTGATACTGTTTATGCTCGCGGTGGCATCGGTTGTCTCATACGGACAGGAGTTGAAGACCCCCGGAGATTCCCTGTCCTATTGTTATGGATTTCTCTCGACGAGAGGGCTTATGGCCGGAGAGAACGACCTGATGCGTACGCCCGAAGATTTAAAGGAATATATCGCAGGTCTTGAGGAATCGGAATTTAAACCGTCGTTGTCACAGGAACTTCTTGTCGGGAAGGATAATCCGTCATACGGGGTGGGGGCGATGCAGGCGATTTTCTTCCTGAATTCGCTTGAACACAGCGACAGTGTCTCGGTCTCGATAGAGGATATGGTTGCGGGGTTGAATGATGGTGCCGGCGAAAACTTCGCCCGTATGGATACCGCCCGATGCTCTCGTTTCCTGAAGGAAAATCCTATTAAGAAGTTGATACTCCCCAATGATTCGGCCGCGTTCAGGACGGCCTCATACGCCTTGGGGATGCTCGCGTCTTATCCGCGGGATTTGGACAAATACCTTGCTGACATGGAATTGGATGGAAAGCCTGACCGTGTGATGTATGCCAAGGGCTACGCCGCCGGGCTCTCAAAGATGAAGGTTCCCACATCATCGCGAGAAATGGGTCGTCGTCTCGGGGACAGCGTCAATCAAGGGATGGATATGATTGGTGTTGAAATCGACAAAAAACTCTATATCGAGGGTGCAAAGGCGGGGGTGTGGCTCGCCGAGCCGTTAATTCCCTTTGATGACGCCGACCAATATGTCAACGATTTCTTTGAAAAATCGATTGTCGTCACGCAGAAAGAGGAATAACGGGCGAATGTTGTTTCAGGACGCGCTCGTTGGCGCGTCCCTACGATTTGAAATGCATCATCGGATGTTTTTTTCGATTGTCAGGTCGGGGAAATATCGGTCGAGTTGTGACGGGGTGACGGTCACGGCACAGTTTCCCGATTCGATTGGCATGTTGACCTTAGGGGCGCATAGTATGACTCCGTTGAGGGCGACGGCGAGACGTTTCCCGACATTGTCAGCCGTTATTTTCTGCCACAGGGACGGGTCGGAGAAGCGGAATTCAATCTGAATCAGACTGCCGTAGCCTGAGAGTCCTCCGACTGCCGAGATTTTCACACGTTCTTTTAACAAGGGGGTGCGGTTATACGCCACAAGTTCACATTTTGTCGTGTCAGTGAACGACATGAGCCATGCGTGTTTAATCTTCTCGCCAATGCCACGGCTGTTGAACTTGGCATTGATTTCTGTGGTGTCGGAAACCTCGTAGGCTGAATTCTGGAACGTTGGCATTACGGAGAACACCTCGACATCGGCGTAAGTGTCTTCATCGATTTTGTTGGATGAGTTTGCAACGCAGCTTGTCAGTATCAGCGAAATTAATAAAACGGTCTTGAACATGTTTTTGAAAGGGAATTATCACTAAATTAATTATGAACAGTTACTTATTAGTGCAAATTTAGATAAAAAACTCTACTTTTGTAGAATAATACTATATAATGTCATGAAAAAGTTATTGTTATCAATCGTTTTTGCTGTCGTGTCGATTATGTCGGTGTCGGCCGCCGGTTTTGATGTTGAGAAATGTAAGGAACTGCTCGCGGTCAGTGACTCTGTGGCCTTGAATGAGCGTCAATGTGCCGAGGCGTTCGCGCAGATAGAGTGCGTTCTTGGGATGTATGAGCGTTCGGTGGAGGAAATCTCCAAGATGACCACTTTGGACGCCCGCAAAGAGGCGGCTGACAGGTTCAACCATTCCCATAAGGATGAATACAACGCCTACCGCAGTCTATTGCGCCGGCTGATTTATCAGAATAAGGACGGAAAGCTGCCTGAAAGATATGCCGGACAATTGCAGAAGATGCGTGAACGCAACGGCTATGTCAACTCGATGTACACCAAGTTCCGCAGCCGTCGCGAACTCTAATTCCTAATTCCTCATTCCATTACCTTGCCATGAAAAAGATAGCCTACAGTGTGTCGGTGACGCTGTTATTGATGACCGCGTCTTGCTCGGGAGAGAAAAAGACAGGACAGAAGGGTGAACAACGCCCTAATGTCATTGTGATTCTTGCCGATGACCTTGGATTCGGAGACGTGAGTTTCTATGGTTCAAAGACCATCTCAACCCCCAATCTTGACAGCCTCGCTGCGGGTGGAGTATGTTTCACCAACGCCTACGCGACATCGGCGACATCGACACCGAGCCGTTATGCGTTGATGACGGGCATGTATCCATGGAAAAACAAGGATGCGAAGATTTTGCCCGGTGACGCACCGCTGATTATCAATCCCGCGCAGTTCACCCTGCCGAAGATGATGCAGGAGGCCGGATACGCGACAGGCGCCATCGGTAAATGGCATCTCGGCATGGGTGACGGCAATGTCAACTGGAATGATACGATACGTCCCGGGGCTCGCGAAATCGGTTTTGACTACTCATGTATAATCGCGGCCACCAACGACCGTGTCCCCACGGTATATGTCGAGAACGGCGGGGTCGTCAACCTTGACCCGTCTGACCCGATTTCGGTCGATTATGACAAGAACTTTCCCGGAGAACCTACCGCAATCGACAATCCGGAAATGTTGAAGATGCAATGGTCCCACGGGCATAATAATTCGATTGTGAACGGAATACCTCGCATCGGATACATGAAAGGTGGAAAGGCGGCACGATGGATTGATGAGGATATGGCCGACTATTTTGTAGATAAAGTGAAAACGTTCTTACAGGATAATAAGGACAGGCCATTCTTCTTGTATTACGGACTGCATGAGCCACATGTCCCGCGTGCTCCTCACAGCCGTTTCGTGGGCAAGACCGATATGGGGCCGCGAGGTGATGCCATAGTCGAGGCCGACTGGTGTGTCGGAGAGGTAATCAGCGAGTTGAGTAAACTCGGATTGCTTGAAAACACAATGATTATATTCAGTAGTGACAACGGGCCTGTCCTTAACGACGGTTATAAGGACGGTGCGCCCGAACGTGTGGGTGACCATAAACCGGCCGGAGGTCTTCGTGGAGGGAAATATAGTCTTTTCGACGGTGGAACGCATGTACCGTTGTTTGTATATTGGAAAGGAAAGATTCAGCCGGTCAGGAGTGACGCTCTCGTGAGTCAGCTTGACCTGCTTGCTTCAATCGGCGACCTTGTCGGCGCGGAATATCCCGACTCCCTTGACAGCCGTCCTGCGCTTCCCACATTTATGGGACAGGACTTCACCGACCGTTCCGAACTGATTATCGAGTGTCAGGGCAAGCTTGGCATACGACAGGGTAACTATGTGATGCTCCCGCCTTACACCGGCCCGAAGACCAACCTGACTGGTAATGAACTTGGAAACCTCGGCGAGTTTGGATTATTTGACCTCAAGAAAGACCCCGGGCAGCTCAACAACATTGCCCGTCAAGAGGTGGCGACGCTTGAGAAGATGAAAACCACGTTCTTTGACATCACCCGTGGCTATTACAGGGCTGAGGTTGAGGAGACGCCGCTGAAGTAGTGGAAAGAAATGGTAGGGACGCTTTTCAAAGCGTCCGCAGTCGGGCATCTTGTCAAGTTTAAGGTAAAAGGGTGTTGCAGAACTTGCATAACGACAACGTAGGGACGTGCCAACGTGCACGTCCTCTATTACAAATGGCTGACAGTCTGCAATTTCCTCGGACGCGTCCGTTGACGCGTCCCTACGATTTCTCATAAAACGTCAATTTTGCAACACATCCACCTGTATCGTCTGTGTTTTCGGTGCGGGCATGCCCGCACCCTACCTCATCGGCAAAGATGGTAATGTGGAGTTGCACGGCAAAACATCTCCGATGTTTTTCTATATGTTTGGTCGCTTTACCCCATATCGCGACTTCGCTTACGCTTGCCTTATATGGGGTTTCGGACGGTAGCGAGGTTTCCGACCTCGCGGACGCTGCCATCCCCGGCTGCCCGATGCGTCAACAAGCGCGTCTGAAAAAAGGTTGATAGTTACTGCTTGTAATGGTGGACGCGTACGTTGACGCGTCCCTACGATGCCAATATGTGAATTCTGCAACACCTTCGTCAGCGTGGAATTGCCGTTGACGAGGGTGTTGTGGGGGCATTGTTATGTTGGCAATTTCACCGGGCCGTGGCATGCCACGACCGTATATGAGCGCGACGCGATTTGGATTTTTAGAAAGAAATTGTGAAAACATGTTGTAAAACATAAAAATTATAGCTGTACATTTTTGAGGAAGGGGCGACTATAATAGTGGGAATGCAATTTAAGCATTCCGTAACTATTATTAACCATAAATCAATTACTGATGATTAAACAATTACTTTTAATGAGTGCCTTGGTTGTTCCGTCGGCACTGTCAGCTACCGATTTCTTTGTTACGCCCGAAGGTGCAGGGGACAAGTCCGGCTCAACCTGGGAAAATGCAATGGGGACAGCTGAATTTTTGACTAAGTTGACATGGGAGGGTGCAAATAAAACAGCCGATGCTCACACGGCCAATGCCTTTCTATTTGCAACCGGCACTTATACGTTTAATTCTACAGGGTTTGTCTTTAATTCGGGATTGACACTCAAAGGTGGGTATGACCCCGCTACCGGTGAAGCTGCTACATCGGGTCGCACTGTATTTGACGGAAACAAGAAAGAGAGGAGTAATGGCGCGTTTTTCCTCCAACCAAATACTTTACAGAATGCGGACGGCAAAAAGCGTACCATCAGCATTTCGAATATTGACTTTGAGAATTTTGTAGCAAATGGTGTATGGCGTGGTGGAGATACCAACTGGAATTATGGTTACGCATCGGCTCTTTACATTGTAAAGTGTGGTTACGCTGAAATAGTCGATTGTAATTTCCGTAATAATGCAAGCACCGCCACCGGTACATATAAAGATGATAACCAAAGCGGAACTAATCAACCAAAGGAAATGGCTGGAGCGGTATCGCTCAACCGTGTGAATACTATCTTCCGTAATTGTTCATTTATTGGAAACAGTGGAAATCAGGGTGGGGCAGTGAAATTGTTCTATAACATGGGTGGAGGTGTTGAGAAAAATCTTTACACGACCTTTGACGGCTGCTATTTTGCCGATAACAAGACGACCGATTGCGGTGGTGCAATTTATGGCCGTCATACCCAGCAAATCAATGTCATAAACTCGACAATTGTAGGGAATGATGCAAAGATGGGTGGCGGTATCTATTCCAACGCTCCCGGGTATTACGATAATGTAGTGAACATTGTTTCATCGACAATCGGTGGCAATACCGCTACCGATGCAGGCCCGGAGGTGTACACCAACGGCACCGGTGTGTTGAACGTCACCAACTCGATTATTGTCAATGGGGCCGACGGCTTCGCCGTCGCTGACGCGTCAGCGACAACATCCTATAAGTTTCTTGGAAACAACTACATAGGCAAGGTCGCAGAGGGTTATACCTCGGCCGAAAGTGACAACATCAGCGAGAATAACACCTACGCGTCTATTTTTGGTGACAATGTCGCCAAGGACGGGACTTTGCGTCCTATAAAATTTGTCGAGGGTATGAATCCTGACGAAATCTCGACAATCGTGACGGGTGAGAACTGGCCTTATACTGTCGATGTCGCCGTAGACCAGTTGGGCAATGCCCGCTCGGCCATGACAACAGCCGGCGCATTGGCCGTCAACAAGGATTCAATCACGACAGGCGGTGTTGACTCGCTGATTAGCGATGAAGAAACCGAGGGCGACGAGTCTTGGTACACGCTTATGGGTGTCCGTCTGACTGACCGTCCCACTGTCAGTGGCCTTTATATACACAAGGGTCGCAAGGTCATGATAAGATAACCATTGAAGAATAATACCTGTGAGATATAATAGTTTTTATGGTAAAAAGGATTGTCACAGGTAACAGAGGCGGGGGAGGACGCCATCTGAATCTCCCCCGCCTTTTTAATAGATTCTACCATGATGACGGGCAGTGAGGAATCGGAGAATATGTTGTATCGCATAAGCCGGGGTGATGAACGTGCATTTGACATTTTCATGTCACAGTGGTCATCGCGTCTCTATAACTATGCGATGACTATGCTGCAGTCGCGTGAGAGTGTCGAGGAGGTGGTCAGTGATGTCTTCCTGGAAGTGTGGAAATCACGGGGCAACCTGTTGAAAATTGAATACCTTGGTCAATGGTTGCGGACTATCACTTATTATAAAGTGGTGACAAGGTTACGTTCAGAGACGAGACGACCAAAATTTGTATCGCTTGGTGACATCGAGGAGTTCACGATTTATCCGATGGAATCAAATGACGAAAGCATCCTTAGCCACAGGCAACAGGAGGCTGTCAATGAGGAGCTGGAGTCACTGCCGCCCAAGTGCAAACACGTCTTCTTCCTCGCCAAAATAGAGAGGATGCCCTATAGGCAGATTGCCACGATGCTCAATATATCGTTATCCACGGTCAATTACCATGTGGCGTATGCCATGGAGCGACTTAGAAATAAATTAAAGAATATTACAGAAAATGAACATTAACGACGACCTACATTACGATTCTAACCGACCTGACGGAGAATGTGACGAATTGCTCGACCACTACTTTGACAGCGTGGAACAGCCGATGGTCGATACCGAGGGCATTGCGATACTGACACGTATCAAGATGTTGCGGGAACGCATACGCTCTCGACGCGCATGGGCTTGGCGGGTTTCGATAGGAGCGGTGGCTGCATGTGCGGTGGTCTTGTTGGCGTTGAATCTGTTTTTAGGGTCGACAGGTGTGTCGTCGGAAGCCGGGGAGGGAATGTTAGCCGGGAACGAAATCCCTGAATCCACCTATAACGAGGTGACAGTCCCCACGGGTCAGCGTATGACACTGATGCTGGCCGACGGTACGCAGTTGATTGCCAATTCCCGGTCTCAGGTGCGGTATCCGTCCCGGTTTGACGGTGATGTGCGCCATGTGTGGGTTAAGGGTGAAGTCTACTTTGATGTCGCTAAAGACGGGGCTCGGCCTTTCATCGTGTCGGCTGACGGGTTTGACGTGCGTGTCCTTGGCACGAAGTTCTGTGTGTCGAGTTATAGTCCGGCAGAGGCGAGTGTAACGCTTGTACAGGGAAGTGTGGCATTGACGACCGACACCGATGAACGTATACGCATGCGCCCTAATCAGAGGGTTAATATCAGTGACGGCACGATTGATGAAATATCGATTGTTGATACTTCATTGTTCACAAGCTGGACACGAGGCGGGTTGTTGCTTGAGAATCAGACCCTGGGTAATATCGTGGATAAACTCAACACCTATTACGGTATCAGCATCGAGGTGGACCCGAGGTTGACGGGCCGTAAATTGTACGGGTCTCTTGACTTGAAAAGCGATATAAACGGAGTGTTCACCGTGCTGTGCTCGATAATCCCGATGAAAGTGGAGGCGATGCCTGACAGCGTGACCTACCGCATCTCACCCCGATAAAAGATATTTTTACCTTAGTTATATTATACCTTAATAAAATCCAAACCAATCAAGTTAATCATGAAACATAACTTCAAAAGAGTAATGTGCACAGGGTTGCTGTTGGGTGCTTCCGGCGCGATGGTTGTGCCGGCGTTTGCCGGTGCGGCCGATGTCGGCATCAGCCAGGGCGTCGGTACAACAACCGCCAGTTCCCGCAGCCACAGAGTCAGTGATGTAGTAAAATACATCGAGAAGCACAGTGACTACATGTTTGTGTATGCCGAGGGTGCTAAACGCCAACTCGATAAACGCATCGATATCGTGCTGTCAGGTAACAAATTTGACACTCTCATCGCTGATATGTGTTCCAAGAGTGGACTTGACTACCGCATCTTCGGGCGTCAGGTGACACTGTTCCCAAAGGGGAAAGTCCCCAAGAATCTTGAATCGGCCTCATCAATTGTCAAAGGCACTGTGGTCGATGAAGCGGGAGAACCTCTTGTCGGTGCGGCCGTTGTGGTAAAGGGCGCAGGAGAGGGGACAATGACCGACCTTGACGGTAATTTTTCATTGCCGGCTCGCAAAGGTCAGACCTTGGAAATCTCATACGTGGGGTTCGCAACGCAGAATGTCCCCGTGGGTGACGGCCCGTTGTCAGTGAAACTGTCGGAGACAACTAATAATCTTGACGAGGTCGTTGTCGTGGGTTACGGTACAGCCAAGAAGAAAGACCTCACCGGCGGTCTTTCAGTCGTAGGGGAGGAGACTCTTAAGATGTCAGGTTCGGCCAACCTGATGGACCGTCTCGTCGGTCAGGTCGCCGGGTTCTCTATTACCTCAAGCGAGGCCAAGCCGGGTTCAGACCAAGGGTTGTTGATTCGCGGTACCAACTCGCTGTCGGGTGGTAACAGTCCTCTCGTGATTCTTGACGGTATACCTTACGAAGGCTCTCTCGGTGACATCGACCCTAACCTTGTCGAGACAATCACGGTGTTGAAGGATGCATCGTCGGTGGCAATCTATGGCTCTCGAGGCTCTAACGGTGTGATTCTCATTCAGACGAAGAAAGGTTCAAAGAGTAATGCCAAAGTGGTGTATAAAGGAACATTTGCCATCGCATCAGAGATGCAGCGCATTGAGACTATGGGTCCGAACGAATATATCCGTTTCAAGCAGGACCTTGGCCGTCTCGGCAATAAAAACCTTACAGGCGTTGACCTCGACCCTCTCTACGGTCAGGTAATCAGCGCGAGCGAACGTTTCAATTACGAACGCGGTATAACCCGTGACTGGCAGGATGATGTGTTCCGCACCACGTTCCAGCATGACCATCAGCTTCAAATCTCGGGAGGCACCGACAACACCACTTACGTCGCATCGGTGTCCTATCTTGACCAACCGGGTGTTGTCGTCAACTCCAACTATGAACGTGTCAACGTTTACACCTCGATTCAGCAGGTCCTCAATAATTGGCTCACAATCGGCTTGACAGGGCAGTTTGTCAACCGCGAGACAGGCGGTATCACCCCCAACCTCGAGCATGCCATCAAGCAATCGCCCTACGGTATCTTCCTTGCCGATGACGGCAACTATTACGATGCCCCGATGGATTATGACCTGTTGGGACATCCTCTCCGCAATATCAACGCCGACAGCAAGAACACGAGCCGTAATGTGATTTACAACGGGTTCATCGATATCAAGCCCGTCAAAGGTCTCTTGGTGAGGTCACAGTTCGGCTACAACTACCGGGACAATTACACCGGGACTTACTATGGCCGCAACACGGTTGACGGTAAGAAAGTCGACGGTAAGGCATCGGTGAGCACATCGCGCACTGTCGACTGGACGTGGGAGAACGTTGTCAAATACGATAATACATTTGGCAAACATCATATTGACCTCACCGGTCTGTTCAGTATGCAGCAGAAAAGCAACAAGAGCACATCGGAGAGTGCCGAGAGTTTTGTCAACGATGATATGAGTTTCTATTCACTCGCCAACGGTGAGAAGAACATTTCCGTGGGTTCAGGATTCTGGAAGGAATCGATGATGTCCTACATGGGGCGTATCAACTATATGTTTGACAACAAATATCTGTTGACTCTCACCGGCCGTCGTGACGGTGCATCGGTGTTCGGCGCAAATAACAAGTGGGCGTTCTTCCCCTCGGCTGCGTTGGCATGGCATATTGGCAGCGAACCGTTTGTACATGATAATGTACAATGGCTCGACATGCTCAAGCTGCGTGTGTCCTACGGTGCCAACGGTAACAACGCTATCTCGCGTTATCAGACACTCGACCGCCTGTACACTGACAATGGTATCAAATATGTATGGGGCGACGGTAGCCAGGCGGTGAATACCACCTATCTTCCCTCTGACGGCGTAGGCAACCCCAACCTGAAATGGGAGACCACCTACACGGGTAACATCGGTATCGACTATTCTATTTTGAACGGGCGTATCAACGGTAGCATCGACATGTACCTGTCGCGTACCAAGGACCTGTTGATGAAACGCACCGTGCCCATCATGAACGGTTATAAAACTATATGGGACAATATCGGTGAGACCGAGAACAAGGGTGTCGAGGTCACGGTAAACACAATCAATATCGACAACCGTGATTTCTCATGGCGCACGAGCCTCAGTTTCTTCCTCAACCGAGACAAGATTGTCGACCTTCGCGGTGACAAGGTCGATGACGTGGCCAACCGTTGGTTCATCGGGAAACCGCTGTCGGTGTTCTATGATTATAATGTCGTAGGTATATGGCAGGAAGGTGATGAGTTCACGTTCACCGATGCGGCCGGTAATCAGGTCGCACACCAGACCGGGGCTAAACCGGGTGACGCCAAGCTGTTGGACAAGGACGGCAACGGCATCATCAACACAAGCGATATGATGGTGATAGGGAACAAACGTCCGTCATTCACGATGTCGATGTCCAACCAGTTTAATTTCAAGCAGTTCTATGCATCGTTTGTCTTATACGGTGTGTTCGGCCGCTGGATGTCTGACAATATACCAAATATCGGGTCATACGCGTTCGGAACCGGTAACTATATCCACGGAATCAACTACTGGACACCTGAGCATCCCGATGCCGATGTCCCATCTCCGGGATATATTCAGAAATTTACCCACGGCTATTACAAGAAACAGAACTATGTTCAGGTGAAGAACATAACCATCGGTTACCAGTTCCGTCGTGATGACATCCGCAAGATTGGTCTCGCCGGACTCGATATCAATGCAAGCGTCGACAACCTTCACGTGTTCTCCAACATGCGCCAGTTGCTCAACTATGACAACACATGGTTTGCATCATACCCGATGCAGCGTGCATGGCGTCTTGGACTTACTGTTACATTCTAAAAACAACTGACATGAACAAGATAATAAAACTTTCATCGATTATAGCTCTTGCGGTGGCGGCCACAGGCTGTTCCGATTTCCTTGACGAGGAACTTAAGAGCCAGCTCGCCCCCGATAACACCTACACCAGTTCGATGGGATTCGAGGTGGGATGTACCGGCCTTTACTCCATGGCCCGTTCGGAGTATAACACATGGGGGGAAAAGGGCGCATTCATGCACAACGGCGCGTGTGCATACGCCACCCAGCAGATTGCGACCGACATTGTGTTCCAAAGCGGGGCGAAGGATGGTTCGCTGACCCCATACGCTGACCTGGAGATGACTCCGACGACGCTGTTCATTGAGTCATTTTGGAACTGGTCATACCAGATTATCGCATCGGCCAATGAAATCTTGATTTACTCCGAGAAGAACAACAACTGGAATTATCCTACCGACAAGGCCTTGTATCAGGCCGAGGCGCGTTTCTTCCGCGCATACGCCTACCGTTCGCTGCAATATCTTTACGGTGACGTGCCTTGGGTCGAGACAATCCAGCAACCGTTCCTACTAAATTTCACACGTACACCACGCGCCGAGGTCCTCTCCCATATAGTCGATGACCTGACGTTTGCCGCCGAGCATCTTCCCACCAACCCTGACCAGGTGAAGACAGGCAAGCTCACCAAGTGGGCCGCTCTTCATCTCCTTGCAGAGATTTATCTGTGTCAGGGCGAGTATGAAAAGGCACGCAAGGCCGCCCAGGATGTAATCGACAGCGGTTATTTCGCGCTTGTCAAGGAACGTTTCGGCGCGGAGAAATCCCAGCCCGGCGACTATTTCCATGACCTCTTTGTCGAGAACAATCAGAACCGTCCCAGCGGTAACACCGAGAGCATCTGGGTGATGCAGTTCGAGTACAAGACAACCGGCGGCGGTACGCCGTCAGATGACTGGACACGCCGTGAATGGGGTCCGCAGTACCACTCAATCAACCAGTTCTTCGTTGTCAGCTCTGAATACGGTGGCCGTGGACTCGGTCAGATTGCACCGTTCAAATGGTGGATTGGAACAAAGAACACTCAGGCAACCGAGCCTGACGGGCGCAACGGTATATTTGATGATACCGATATCCGTAATTCGGAATACAATTTCAAGCGCGAATGGCTTTCCAATGTCGAGGCACATAAAGGGACCCGTGTACAGATTACCGATAAATACTGGCAGGATGGATGGCTGTTCCCCGCCCCGACCAAGTTCTTCTTCGCCCATGATGATGACCTCACCCACACAGGTAGTTACCGTGACAGGATGAAGTTCCGTCTCGCCGAGACTTATCTGCTCCTCGCCGAGGCTTACCTCGGCCTTAACGATGCCGAGAACGCCGCCAAGGCGGTGAACGTTGTCCGCAGCCGTGCCAAGGCTTCGTCTGTTTCAGCCGCCGACATGGACATGGACTTCCTGCTTGACGAACGCATCCGCGAACTCGTTGGTGAGGAGAGCCGCCGTTTCACGCTTGTCCGTACAGGCACATACGTTGACCGTGTAAAGAAATACAACGAGGTCCTTTCGGCAAAGGTACAGCCTTATCACGCATTGTGGCCTATACCCAAGACTATCCGTGACGCCAACCGTGACGCTGATTTCCCGCAGAATCCGGGTTATGAGGGCGCGAAGTAGTAACCATCAAATATCAACTGATAAAATATGAAACCAATATATCATATCAAAGCTGCTGTAATCGGGACTGTCGTCCTTTCGGCGACCTCGTGCAGCTATGACCCTTACGATACCGATATCGACCCCGTAAAGGAGACAATGGAGCTTAAATGTGAGACTCCGCTTGTCGAAATCGATGAGAATAACCTGACAGCTCCCGCTCTCACGTTCACATGGACCGGGGCGCGTCCGCTCTCCGATGACTACATGTCAATCTATAAGGCAGAACTTGATGTTCTTGGCAACAGTTTCGGTTCAAAGACAGTGATAACCTCCGGGGTCGGCTTTGACTATGTTTACAATGAGGAGACAGGTGTCTATTCGGCTACATTCACCCATGAACAGCTCAACAACTGGTACAAGGAACGCTGGGCGTTACCTGTCAACAAGACTTTCACGCTTGAGTTCCGTGTGCTTGCGCAATGGACCGGCGGCCCTGAATTCGAGGCCCCCGAGGTGCGAAAGGTCAGTGCCGAGGTTAAACCTGTCCAGGTGATTGTGTTCAATTGTGACAAGATGACACTTGGTGGCACTGCAACCGCCGATGTCACCGAGATTGACAAGGCATTGGAGAATGAAAACCTGTATGCCTGGAAGGGTGCGCTCACTCCCGGTGAACTTGAAATCCCTGTTCAGTATGACGGAATGACTTACTATCTGCACAATGCTGACGGCTCTACGGCAATCGCCGACGGTGAGCCGATGAAAGTCATCATGAACGAGACTCCCGGAGGATGGACAGTCCCGGCGGCCGGGGAATACCGTATAGTAGTCAACATGGTAGACCGTACTGCCACCATCTATTCCGAGGCGACCGACCTCAAGCCGTTGGAGGTTACATTCCGTCCCAACGGTGTCGAGGCCAATCCCGAGGTGACACTTATCGTGTCAGACCTCTATGCCTACGGCGGCGGTACCGGCTGGGGTGCAAAGAAGCTGAACCTTGTACAGTCGCTTGCCGACCCGCAGGTATTTGTGTTCGATGGCTCGGCCAATGCTCTCAAGACCCTTGGAGGTCAGATGAAATTCTGTATCTCCAATAGCTTTGCCGATGAAAATGGCACGACCTATAATCAGAACAACTCCTACTGTTTCACATGTCCGCTTACAGCCGAAGGTAAGAGACAGAATCTTTCGGCCGAACTTAACAAAGTGTTTGAACTGCATGGAGGCTCTGACGGAGAGACCCGTAACTCTTACATGGGTGTTCCATCAGGAAGTAATTTCATCGTGTTTGACCTTAGGAACAATACATTCTTAGCTACAAAAAAATAGAATAGAATATGATAACAAATAAAATAGTATTCAGCTTTCTCGCTGCGACGGCCATGATGTCGATGTGTTCCTGTGAGGACGACAAGGAGGTCACAGGAGACGAAGCCCCTATCAGTGGCAATACCGAGATGAAACTGACGCTCAATTCATCGGAGATGCTTCGTAACCCGATGAACGGATGGGTGATGTATGTGTCAGGTTCGGCTGACCCGTCCTACTTTGACAAGCAGATATATCTGTCGGAACTTGGCAAGAACGTCTATGTGCGTGACTATGCATCGGCATGTTATATCCGCACCGGGTGGAAGTCGCTTAACCCGAGCGATGGCGTGTATGCCTGGGAGAATCCTTCCGACCCCATCTATAAACTTGTGGCGCGTGCCGAGGAACTCGGTCTGCCTATAGCGTTCCGTGTCGTTGTCGATGGTCGTGACCAAAGGGAGAACACACCGCAGTTTGTGTTTGACGCGGGTGCGGAGTATTGGCTTGAAAATGCTAACTATCCCGACCGCAAGACCCCGATTGCGATGGACCCTATATGGCGTCAGTATTACGAAAAATTCGTACGCGCTTTCGCCAAGCGGTTCAACAATCCCGAGACCACGGCGTTCATTGATGCCTACGGTCTCGGCAAGTGGGGTGAGGGACATAATGTGTGCTACGAGCAGAACAATGCCATCTCTGACAAAACGGTAGAGTACAAGGCCAACACGATGGAGTGGATTACCAAGCTGTATGCCGACAATTTCACCGAGGTTCCCTTGGTAATCAATTACCACCGTCAGCTCGGACACCCTGTTAGTTCCGGCAAGAATGCTCAGCCTGACAGCGAGGCGTTGCTCGGCATCGCCATACGCAACGGTTACTGTCTGCGTTCCGACGCTATCGGCATGAACAATGCTGAATGGGGTTACAATGATTGGGAGAAGGCTTTTGCCCGTACCTGGAATTACAAGTTGCCTATTCTGATGGAAGGTGGATATATCGTCAGCTCCCACAGTTACTGGAATGATGACCTTGGATATCGCAAGGACCATCCTGAGGATGTCCGCCGGGGTGAGTTTGATTGTTCGAAGGAGGCGCGTGTTAACATGATGGACTTCCGCGTTGGCGATGAGACTGATTCTTGGTTCAAGACCTGTTTCAACCTCGTCAAGCAGTTCAACGCTGAGGGCGGTTACCGCCTGTATCCCGACAAGGTATCGCTTCCTGCGGCGATGAAAGCCGGACAGGAATCGACAATCGGCCATCGTTGGCGTAATGTAGGCTGGGGATATTTCCCCAATAACCTTCGCCAGTGGAACTATAAATATAAAGTGGCGTTTGCGTTATTGAATGCTGCCGGTGAGCCGGTTCAGACGTTTGTCGATACTGAATGTGAGCCGTCCGACTGGCATGAGGGTACACCTTACAGCTACCGTTACACCGTATCGCCGTCAGTCCCTGCGGGTGAATACACCTGGGGTGTCGCGATTGTCAACACCAAAAAAGACAATACCCCCGGTATCAAACTGGCGTTGTCACGCACAGTTACGGACTCCGGCTGGATTCGTCTTGCGACAGTGAAAGTCAATTGATTTGCATATACTCTAATAAGTGGGGCGCGCTGACAGTGCGCCCCACTTGTTTTGTATATCATTTGAAGAATGTGTATCTTTGCAATTATGGAATCCATTCAAGCACCGTTCGCCCACAATCTGTATGTGATGACCAAGCCGGTCAGTTCAATATGCAACCTTGCGTGCAAGTATTGTTATTATCTTGAGAAGAACAACCTGTATCGTGACCGTGAACCGACGGGACGTTACACGATGAGCGATGAATTGCTTGAAAAATTCATTAAGGAATACATCGAATGTCAGACGATGCCGCAGGTATTATTCTCATGGCACGGTGGGGAGACGCTGATGCGGCCTCTGTCGTTTTATCGCCGGGTGGTTGAGTTGCAACAAAAGTATGCTTGTGGCCGCATAATCGACAATACGATTCAAACCAACGGTACGCTGCTGACTGATGAATGGTGTCGCTTTTTCAAGGAGAACAACTGGCTTGTGGGGGTCTCGGTTGACGGCCCACAGGAATTTCATGACGAGTATCGCCGTAACCGTCAGGGTGCTCCATCGTTCGGCAAGGTCATGCGGGGGATTAATCTTCTGAAAAAGCATGGGGTGGAATGGAACGCCCTTGCCGTCGTCAATGACTTCAATGCCGACTATCCTCTTGATTTTTATAATTTTTTCAAGGAAATCGAGTGTCATTACATTCAGTTCACGCCAATTGTCGAACGTATAATCCCCCGTAAGGACGGTCGTTATCTGGCTTGTCCCGCCGATGAGGAGAACCTTCCGCTCGCCGATTTCTCGGTGTCTCCCCGGCAATGGGGCGATTTCCTTTGCGCTGTGTTTGACGAATGGGTGCAGAATGATGTGGGGACTTACTTTGTGCAGCTGTTCGATTCCACGCTCGCCAACTGGGTCGGAGCCGCTCCGGGTGTATGCTCGCTTGCCCCGACATGCGGTCATGCCGGTGTGATGGAATATAACGGTGACATGTATTCATGCGACCATTTTGTGTTTCCTGAATATAAACTCGGTAACATATACACATCGACGTTAATCGAAATGATGTACAGCGAGCGTCAGAAACGTTTTGGCGCGGCCAAGCGAGATTCTTTGCCAAGGCAATGCAGGGAGTGTCGTTTCCTGTTTGCGTGCAACGGAGAGTGTCCCAAGAACCGTTTCGCACGTACCGCCGACGGAGAACCGGGACTGAATTATCTATGCGAGGGTTATCACCGATTTTTCGCTCATGTCGCCCCTTACATGGATTTCATGAAGGGAGAACTTGAGGCAAAACGTCCGCCGTCCAATGTCATGAACGCCGATATCAAGGGATAAAATAATAGCGGGGGTGTTGCAAAATTGACGTTTATGAGAAATCGTAGGGACGCGTCAACGGACGCGTCCGAGGAAGTTGCAGATTGTCAGCTATTTGTAATATAAGGACGCGCACGTTGGCGCGTCCCTACGTTGTCGGTATGCGAGTTTTGTAACACCCTTGTTACTTAGTGGTATATTGCCGTCAGTCGAAGATGTGGCGCAGCTTACTGAAGATGCGTTGTTTCACCGACTCTGACGGTTTCATGTCGGGGGCGTCACGCAATGCCTCGATTTTCTGCCTTTCATCGGCGTTCAGGTTCTCGGGGATATAGACCATGACATTGATTAATTCGTCGCCGGTGCCGTAACCGTCGGTCGAAGGGAGACCCTTGCCGCGCAGACGCAGCACCTTGCCCGGTTGTGTCCCCGGGGCGATATTCAGTCTTGCACGACCAGTGATTGTGGGAACTTCAACCGCTCCGCCTAATGTGGCGGTCGGTATATCAAGCATCAGGTTATAGATGACATCGTTACCGTCTCTGATGAGTTCGGGGTGTTTCACCTCCTCGATTACAACGAGTAGGTCACCGTTCACACCGCCATGGAGCGCGGCGTTACCACGTCCCGGGATGGTGACAACCTGGCCGTCGCTGACCCCTGCGGGAATGTTGAATGACACGAGTTGTTCTTTCTTGACAACTCCCTCGCCGTGGCAATGGGGACAGTTTTCAGTGATGACCTTGCCTTCGCCGTTACATGTCGGGCAGGTAGCGGTCGATTGCATCGCACCGAACATGGTCTGTTGGACGCGGTTGACTGTCCCCGTGCCGTGACATGTGTTGCATGTAGCGAACGCAGTCCCGTCCTTTGCGCCGGTTCCGTTACAGGTTTCGTCCTTGACAAGGGTGGGAATCTTGAGGGTCTTTGAAACTCCCTTGGAGATATCCTCAAGGGTCATTTTCACTTTTATGCGTAGGTCGCTGCCCCGGCGTTGTCTACGGCGTTGTGAACGACCGCCCGCGCTCTCGAAACCGCCCATAGAGCCGAAACCGCCTCCGAAAATGTCGCCGAAATGGGCGAATATGTCCTCCATAGACATGCCGCCGCTTGAGTAGCTGTAGCCACCGCCGGGGAAACCTTGCGGGCCCATGTCATGACCGAACTGGTCATATTTGGCGCGTTTCTCGGGATTTGACAGTACATCGTAGGCTTCGGCGGCCTCCTTGAATTTTTCCTCGGCCTCTTTGTCGCCCTGGTTGCGGTCAGGATGGTATTTGATGGCCATCTTGCGGTAGGCCGACTTTAATTCTTTATCAGTGGCGTTCTTGTCTACGCCAAGGACTTCGTAATAATCTCTTTTTGCCATTGTGGATTGCGGTTAAACAGCTTTTTTAAATTATTGACCCACGGCTACCTTGGCATGGCGCAGGACTTTGTCGTTGATTGTATAACCCTTGGTGGGGGTGTCGATGACTTTGCCTTTGAGTGCATCATCCTCGACCGGTACCATTGCGATTGCCTCGTGAAAATCAGGGTCGAAATCAGTCCCTGTGCTCTCAATGGCTTTTACGCCGTTTTTTTCAAGATATTTGACGAGTTTGTTATAGATTAATACCATTCCCTCTTTAACTGTCTCAGCGTCATCGGTGTTTTTGTTTGCCTCGATACCGCGTTCAAAGTCATCGACAATGGGTAGAAGCCCTTCCATGGCTTTCTCGGCAGCGTTGCGTATAAGTTCTCCCTTTTCCTTTATTGTGCGCTTGCGGAAATTGTCAAACTCGGCCATGAGAAAGAGGTATTCCTTTTTCTCTTTTTCAAGTTTTTCCTTGGTCTCGGCAAGCTGTTGGTTGAGGGCATTAAGGTCGTTGAGCTGATTATTGATAATATCTTCTTCGGCAACCTCTTGGGATTCAATCTCGCTTTCGGCTTCAGGTACATTATCCATGATTTCCATGTCTTCAGGGCGAATATCGTCGGCCTTAGGCGTTTGGGGATTATTATCTTTCATGTCGGTATATTTTCTTAAAACTTATCAAAATAATATAATGTACAAAAACTTTGCCAAACTGTGGGTTGCCTGACAAGGGTTATTATAAAGGTAACAAATGTGGAGTAATAACGTTCATATCAGCCAAGTGTCCCAATGAATATGTCATGCCCGGGGAATGTTTTGTTAAATACGTCTGCCAAAATGTCACTTTCCTTGAATAACCCGTAAACAGCCGAGCCTGACCCTGACATGGACGCGTACACTGCGCCAAGGGAAATTAGTGCTTTTTTTATTTCGTTGATATGGGGATGGCGCGGGAAGATTGATTCCTCAAAGTCGTTTTTGAGATTCTGCATCCATTCATTGACGGGGCGTTGGATGGTTGTGACGATGTCGATGTCGTGGACTCGCGGTGTCACGTGGGAATATGCCTCGGCGGTAGGGACACTGATGCCGGGTTTTACAATGACAATTTTCCACCCTTTCAAGGTCAGGTCGATAGGGGTCAGCGTAGTACCTGTCCCGGTCGCAAGCATTGCGCGGTTGTGGATGAAAAACGGGCAGTCGGCACCGATGGTGGCGGCTATCTCTGCCAAATGCTCATTATCATAACCAAGAGAGAAGATTTCATTCAATCCTTTGAGGGTGAATGCGGCGTCTGACGAACCTCCTCCGAGACCTGCGCCGTCAGGTATGATTTTGTGAAGATGTATCTCCACCGCCGGGATGTCTACCTCTTTGGCGATTGCATTATAGGCCTTGATGACAAGGTTCTTTTCGGGGGGGCATGCCACGGGGCGTCCGCTCGTCGTCAGGGTTGTCACGCCGTTCCGAGCCGGAATTATTTCGAGAATGTCACACCACGGCACGGGGTACATCGTTGTCTCGAGTTCGTGATAGCCGTCGGGTCGGCGGGACACGATGTCAAGGCCGAGGTTGATTTTGGCGTTCGGAAATAGAATCATCTGTTGAAATTTTGTGCAAAGATACGATAAATAAGTAACGGGGAACAGTTACTTAATGGAAAATAATTGTTACCTTTGCCGTGACGACAAAGGGGTGCCTTGGTGTCCTGTCGGTGACGGCAGGTCTGCGTGTAATGGCTGAGATTTATACCCTTGGAACCTGATACGGTTAGCACCGGCGCAGGGATTGTTCGGTAATCTGAACCATTATAGGCCTTGTTTGTCTGTCATTTATGTAACTGTAAATGAGAAGATGAGTATGCTTCAATATTATCCAGTGCTGACAGTCGCGGGCAGTGACTGTTCAGGAGGGGCCGGAATTCAGGCCGACATCAAGACAATTTCATCGACAGGGTGTTATGCTATGGCGGCTATAACTGCTGTCACTGTGCAGAATACCACCGGGGTCAGCGATGTCCAGGGTATTGACCCGTCGATTGTCGCAGGCCAGTTGAGAATGGTGTTTGAGGATATCCCGCCGCTCGCCGTCAAGACCGGGATGCTCTATGACAAGGCTGTCATAGATGCTGTTGCTGATGCGTTTGAACATTACGGAGCTGTGAATGTCGTTGTTGACCCGGTGATGGTGTCCACATCAGGTGCACGTCTCATCGCTGACGATGCGGTCGAGGCGATGTGCCGTAGGCTTTTGCCTCTATCTTCGATAGTGACGCCTAACCGTGCCGAGGCCGAGGCGTTGACCGGAGAGAAATTCCCTGTCTCACAACTGGCCGCATTACGCAAGATGGGGTGTCATGCGGTGCTGCTAAAAGGCGGTGATGACAGCGATAATTTTTCGGTAGACCTCCTTGCCCTTGACGGTTCCGATGAGTTGATTGAATTGCGTGCCGACAGGGTGAATACGGTCAACACTCATGGCACAGGGTGTACATTGTCATCGGCGATAGCTTCGTTCCTTGCGTTGGGTTTCCCCATGATTGATGCCGTAAAGGCCGCCAAGAGTTATATAACACGGGCATTGATTGCCGGGAGCGGTGTGACCGTAGGTCATGGCCATGGCCCGGTGAATCATCTGTTCGCACCGCGAAAAGCCAAAATAGTGAAAGTATGAAAGTCACAGTGAACGATGTAGTTGTCGAACTTCCTTGCGGTGCATCGCTGAACGATGCCCTTGACGTGAGGAATATCGCTCATTCAGGAATCGCGACAGCGATAAATGGTGTCGTTGTTCCGGCGGTTAAACGTGAGGAGACGATACTTAAGGACGGTGATAAAGTGCTGGTTATAAAGGCGTTCTATGGGGGTTGAACGATTGATGAGAGTCGCGATAACGCCGGTGCCGATTGAATTTGACAACGAACCTGACGTTATAATCAGGCTGTTGGATAATGGCTGGGATATGTTGCATCTCCGACACCCCGACGCGACATTGCGTGATATGCGACGTATTGTCGAGGCTGTCCCGCAGAAATATCATTGTCGGTTGCGTCTGCACGGGCATTTTGAACTCATCAATGAGTTTAACATCGGTGGTTTGCATCTTAACCGCCGTTGTCCTGTCGTGCCTTCCAATTATAGCGGGAAAATCAGTCGCTCCTGTCATTCTGTTCAAGAGGTGGTTGACTCCGTGGAATGTGATTATGTCACGTTGAGCCCGATATTTGACAGTGTATCCAAGGGCGGTTATCGTTCCGCTTTTACCCATGATGAACTGATGCGACTTGATGGTGTTGTCGCGCCCAAGGTTATCGCCCTCGGTGGTGTGACACCTGAACGAATCAAGGAATTATCACGTTATAATTTCGCCGGTTATGCCGTGCTCGGCTCAATTCCATGGAATGGGACAGTCGATGAAGTCCGGAAAACAATAAAACGATTTGAATATGCTACAATTCATAACACATCCGTCCGATAAATATTCAATCGCCGAGGAAGTACAGATGGCGATTGAAGGTGGTTGCCGTTGGGTGCAGTTGCGCATGAAGGATGCCGATTATGCCTCGATGAAAGAGGCCGCGCTTGAAATCATCCCGCTGTGTCGGGAGACCGACACCATTCTTGTTATTGATGACAATGTCGAACTTGTCGAGGAGCTTCATGTGCACGGTGTCCATTTGGGGCATGATGACATGCCGGCGGCCGAGGCTCGTGAAAAACTCGGTCCTGGGGCAATCATTGGTGTGACTGCCAACACCGCCGAGGAAATCATCGCCTTGAAAGGCCTTGATGTCGATTATGTCGGGTTGGGCCCGTTCCGCTTCACAACGACAAAGAAAAAACTTCGCCCTGTGCTTGGCCTTGACGGGTACAGTGAAATCGTTAAAAAAGTCAGGGACGCAGGAATGGAAATCCCTATTGTGGCGATTGGCGGTATCACGCTCGATGATGTCGAACCGTTGATGAAAACAGGCGTAAACGGACTGGCGATGTCAGGTTCAATAATCAATGCTCCCGACCCGATGCTGTATACTTCGGATGTCATGGAGCGGTTGATTGGAATAAAGAAGTAAAAATAACACATTTCTTGTGATGAAGGATATATTGAATATAGGTGGACGTGAATTCACGTCGCGCCTTTTTATGGGGACGGGCAAGTTCTCGTCCAACAGGCTCATGCTTGAATCGATAGTCGCGTCAGGCTCACAAATGATTACTGTCGCGATGAAACGCATTGACATGGAGCATGAGGAGGAAGATGACATGCTGAATCATATAAACCGTGACCATGTGCAGTTCCTTCCCAATACATCGGGTGTGCGTAACGCCGAGGAGGCTGTGCTTGCGGCGCATCTTTCGCGTGAATGTTTCGGCACTGATTTCTTGAAGCTGGAGATTCATCCCGACCCTAAGTATCTGCTGCCTGACCCTATCGAGACGTTGAAAGCGACTGAAATCCTTGCAAAGGAGGGTTTCAAGGTGTTGCCTTATATTCAGGCCGACCCGGTGCTGTGCAAGCGTCTTGAGGATGTCGGGACGGCTGCTGTGATGCCGCTTGGCGCCCCTATAGGTACAAACAAGGGATTGAAGACGCGCGACCTGCTTGAAATCATCATCGCCGAGAGCCGTGTACCCGTGGTGGTCGATGCAGGTCTCGGTGCGCCGTCCCATGCCGCCGATGCAATGGAGATGGGTGCGGATGCGGTGCTCGTCAATACGGCGATTGCCGTCGCAGGAGACCCTGTCGAGATGGCTCGTGCGTTCAAACTGGCCGTGGAGGCCGGTCGTATGGCTTATCTCGCGGGACTTGGCTCCGTCGGGTTCAGGGCTGAGGCTACAAGTCCTCTCACATCGTTTCTTGATTAAACAATCTCTAACACGTTTCAAAAAAATGAAAATTGAAAATATAGACCTCACCAATTATCCGGGGTCGGAGAAAGTATATATGTCGGGGAAGATTTATCCCGATTTGAAAGTCGGGATGCGTCGGGTCAAACTCACCCCGACAGTCAAAATGGCCGGGAATGAAAAAATCGTCCGTGAGAACGCTCCTGTATATATATATGATACAAGCGGTGTGTACACCGACCCTGATTATAAAATCGATATTAACGAGGGAATCCCACGGTTGCGTGAAAAATGGATTTCGTCACGTGACGACCTTGAGCAATTGCCGGAGATAACATCGCAATATGGCCGTATGCGTGAAGCCGACAAATCTCTTGACGAGGTGAGGTTCTCACGCCGTTATGCTCCCCGTCAGGCCAGACCCGGATGTGAAATCACACAGATGGCGTTGGCGCGGCGCGGAGTCATAACTCCCGAAATGGAGTATGTCGCCATCCGTGAAAACATGAACAATGAGGCTCTCGGAATCCAATCGCGCATAACGCCTGAATTTGTCCGTGACGAAATCGCCGACGGACGTGCCGTGCTTCCCGCCAACATCAATCATCCCGAGGCCGAGCCGATGATTATAGGACGTAATTTCCTTGTGAAACTCAATACCAATATCGGTAATTCGGCTCTATCATCGGGTATCGAGGAGGAGGTCAATAAGGCTGTGTGGAGCTGTTATTGGGGAGGTGACACTCTCATGGACCTTTCGACCGGCGACCATATCCATGAAACGCGTGAATGGATTATCCGCAACTGTCCCGTGCCGATGGGCACTGTGCCCGTGTACCAGGCGTTGGAGAAGGTCAACGGAAGTGTCAAGGACCTGACGTGGGAAATCTATCGCGACACCCTGATTGAACAGGCCGAGCAAGGGGTCGACTATTTTACGATTCATGCGGGTGCGCTCCGTGCCCATGCCGACATGATTCAGGAACGAATGACCGGCATTGTCAGCCGTGGCGGTTCAATTATGACGCAGTGGGCGGTGATTCATGACAGTGAGAATTTCCTATATACTCATTTCGAGGAAATCTGCGAGATTCTTGCACGGTATGATGTCGCTGTCTCGCTCGGTGACGGGTTGCGTCCCGGTTCGATTCATGATGCCAACGACCGAGCGCAGTTCTTGGAACTCGATGTGCTTGGCGAGTTGACCGAAATCGCATGGAAACATAATGTACAGGTGCTGATTGAGGGGCCGGGACATGTGCCCATGAACAAGGTCCGCGAGAACATGGAGCGTCAGCTTGACAAATGCCATGAGGCGCCGTTCTATACGCTCGGCCCGTTGACAACCGATATCGCTCCGGGTTACGACCACATAACATCGGCCATAGGGGCGGCGCAGATTGCATGGTACGGTACGGCGATGATATGTTATGTTACCCCTAAGGAGCATCTTGCGTTACCTAACCTTGAAGATGTGCGCAACGGTGTCATAACCTACAAGATTGCCGCTCATGCAGCCGACCTCGCCAAAGGTTTTCCCGGTGCGCAGGTACGTGATGATGCGATGAGCCGCGCCCGTTACGATTTCAGGTGGAAGGACCAGTTCAATCTCTCTCTTGACCCGGCGCGTGCGCGTCAGTATTATGTCGAGAGTCACAAGGATGATGACCGTTTCTGCACTATGTGCGGCCCTAATTTCTGTGCGATGCGCATCTCCCAGGCTGTTGCGGACGATTGTGTAAAGTAGGGTGGAGGTGTGTCATGTTCTACGATGAATTGAAAAAATATGACTGGGATGGCACGACGCGTGCCATCCTTGCCAAGACACCGCGTGATGTTGAGATTGCCCTGTCAAAGGAGCATCTCGATGTCGATGATTTCATGGCATTGATTTCGCCCGCCGGGGCGGCATATCTTGAACCGATGGCGCGATTAAGTCACCGTCACACCCTTGAGCGGTTTGGCAAAACTATCTCGATGTATATCCCGCTGTATGTATCGAACGCATGTACCAACCATTGTGTCTACTGCGGGTTTAACCATGACAACCCGATGAAGCGTCTTACGCTTACAATGGAACAGGTAAAGGCCGAGTGTGAGGCCATACGCCGTCTCGGCCCGTTTGAGAATCTTCTGATAGTGTCGGGGGAGTTTCCCACCTTGAACGGCGTTGACTACCTTGAAAAGGTATTGCACACCGCGAGACCCTATTTCAATAACCTCACAATCGAGGTCATGCCGATGAAATCGCGTGATTATTATCGGTTGACACAGAGCGGCCTTAACGGGGTGGTCTGCTTTCAGGAGACCTATCATGAGGCGCGTTACAAGGACTATCATCCGAGAGGGATGAAGTCGATATTCGAGTGGCGTGTCAACGGGTTTGACCGAATGGGACAGGCCGGGGTGCATAAAATCGGCATGGGTGTACTTATCGGTCTTGAGGATTGGCGCACAGATGTCACCATGATGGCGCGTCATCTGCGTTATCTTCGCCGAAATTACTGGAAGACGCGTTACAGCATCAATTTCCCGCGTATGTGTCCTGCCGAGGGAGGGTATCAGCCCAAGGTTGTCATGACCGACCGGGAATTGGCCCAGCTGACATTTGCGTTCCGTTTGTTTGACCATGATGTCGACATCTCTTATTCGACACGCGAGGAGCCAAAGTTCCGTGCCAACATGATGAAACTCGGAGTGACATCTATGAGTGCCGGAAGCCGTACGGAGCCGGGAGGGTATGCTGTCGCCCCTGATTCCTTGGAACAGTTTGAGGTGTCGGATGCCCGCACTCCGCTTCAGGTCGCGCAGGAAATACGAGACCTCGGATATGAGGCTGTATGGAAAGACTGGGACAAGGTCTTTGATTAAATCATGATTAAATAGAAGGAGACGGCTTTAAAGCCGTCTCCTTCTATTTAATCATGATTTGTTTATCGTTACGCTTCGGCAAATGGAGCGACATTGATAAACTTGCGACCGTTGCGGCCTTCGGTAAATACGACAGTGCCGTCAATCAACGCGTAGATTGTGTGGTCTTTGCCGAGACCCACGTTCAAGCCGGGGTGATGGGCTGTGCCACGTTGACGCTTGATGATGTTGCCTGCCTTGCATGCCTGACCGCCATAAATCTTGACGCCAAGACGTTTGCTTTCGGATTCACGTCCGTTCTTCGAACTACCTACACCTTTCTTATGTGCCATTTCGTAAACAGATTTTAGGGGTTAAGCAACTACTTCTTTAATTAACACTTTGGTGAAATACTGGCGATGGCCGTTTTTGCGACGATAGCCTTTGCGACGTTTCTTCTTGAAAACAATCACTTTGTCACCTTTAACGAGGGGGGTTAATACCTCGCAAACAACTTTGGCACCTTCAACTACGGGTGCGCCCACCTTTACGGTACCGTCGGCGTCAGCGAGGAGCACACGGTCAAATTCCAGTTTGTCTCCTTCTTTGGTTGCATCGCCGAGATAGTGTACATACAAGAACTTCTCAGGTTCAGCCTTGAACTGTTGTCCTTGAATTTCTACAATTGCGTACATTTTATTTAAAACACTAATTAATAGGTTAATCCTGCGGGCGGGAGATGTCAGTCTGACAGTACACTCCTCTTAAACAAGCCCGGTTAGGAAAAATTGCCCACAAAGGTACTGATATTATTTGAAATGTGCAATGTTTTGAACTAATTTTTGTGGCGTTCGATGAAACGTATTGCCTCTCCGATGATTAGCACAGGCGATGTTGATAGGATGATGATAATCCAGTCGGTGAATTTTAACGGGACTACGTTAAAGAACTGTCCTCCTGTCTCGACAATCAGCATCTGGCCTATGACAATAAGGGCGGCGATGAAATTGAACTCTCCGCAATGGCTAAGGTTTAAGCCACTGTCATCACTCCCGAAGGCACGTGCGTTGAACATGTTCCAGAACTGTAACATTACAAAAATTGTGAAGAACAGGCTTAGTTCGTATGGGGTCAGGCCGTCGGCGTTCCCCAATTTTATATATGGCAAATCGGCGAGTGATGTTACGTTGGCGTGCTCAAACACATATAAAAGGCCGAACAGGATGAGGAAAAATATTGCCCCGGTCGTTATGATGCTTTCTTTCATCGCCCGTGAGATGATGAAGTCACTCCGTCGTCTCGGCGCGTTTTTCATCACTGACGGCGAGGGGGGTAGAGAGGCGAGTGCCATCGCGGCGAATGTGTCCATTATCAGGTTGACCCACAGCATCTGTGTCACGGTGAGTGGCGTTTCTGTCCCCATGAACGCCCCGGCGAGCACAATGAGACACGCCGCGACGTTGACGGTCATCTGGAAAAGGATGAAACGGCGTATGTTGCGATACAGGGAGCGTCCCCACATCACGGCGCGTCCGATTGATGTGAACGAGTTGTCGATGATGGTTATGTCGCTCGCCTCTTTGGCCACCGATGTGCCATCGCCCATCGATAGGCCGACATGGGCGGCTTTCAGGGCCGGGGCATCGTTGGTGCCGTCGCCCGTTACCGCTACCACCTGATTGAGTGATTGCAGTGTCTCGACAAGGCGTTTTTTGTCGAGGGGACGGGCACGTGCGATGATTTTGATTCCATTTGCGCGGCGGCGAACTTCATCGTCATCCAGCGCGGCAAACTCCGGACCGGTGATTATGGCTGTCTCATTGTCGGTGGAGTTGTCCCACAACCCGGTCTGACGTCCGATTTCACGGGCGGTCGCAGGGGTGTCGCCTGTCACAATCTTTATGTCTATCCCTGCGTTGCGGCATTCGGCTATTGCGGCGGGGACATCGGGGCGCACCGGGTCTGATATTGCGACGATTCCGTCGAGCGTGAGGTTATCGGCCACTATCGTTCCATTGATGATTCCATGTTTGTCACCTGTTAATGTCGCTGTAGCGAATGCCAGGGTGCGCATGGCCTCGTTCTGGTATCGAGTGAGCATTTCGGCGATTTTTTCACGTGGTATGTCTCCCGCGACTGACGGGCACATCGCCATCACGATTTCAGGCGCGCCTTTCACGAGCAGCATCCTTTTCCCGGATGGAAGCCGTACCTCTGAGGCCATGTATTTTCTCTCGGTTGAGAATGGGATTTCGGCAATGACTTGTGTTTTGTTCCTGATGTCGGAATAATCTATTCCGGCCTTGTTCAGATACAGCAGCAGCGCACCCTCGGTCGGGTTTCCGAGCGGAGTGGGGTTGGCCGGGTCGGTGCGGTCAAGCTGTGCGGTTGAATTTAACGCGAGCGAGGCCTGTGCGATTTCTCCTGCGTCCCCGTTGTCGCCGATGCCTTCATCTTTGCCGAAGAATGTTATTTCGGCGACCTGCATCCTGTTTTGTGTCAGTGTGCCGGTCTTGTCGGTGCATATCACGGTTGTTGCGCCCATTGTCTCGCAGGCATGGAGTTTACGCACAAGGTTGTTGGATTTCAACATGCGGCGCATGCTGTAGGCAAGGCTAAGGGTTACGGCCATCGGGAGGCCTTCGGGGATGGAGACGACGATGAGTGCGACGACAATCATGACGGTCTGTAACATGTATGTGACAAATGACAGCCATTCAAAGTCGGGGGTTGTCATGAAATACATTGTGACGCGACCCGCGACTACCATTGTCGCGATTGTGTAACTCGCCCAGGAAATAAGATGTCCGAGCCTTTCGAGTTGTTCATCCAGTGGGGTCTTGACGCTGTCATCGATTGTCGCGGCCACATAGACCTTGCCGTTTTCGGTTTTGTCCCCGACCGCCGTCACTTCCATTATGCCGTGCCCTTCCATGACCTTTGTGCCTCTCATCACCGTGTCGGATGCGAATGTAGCATCGACATCCATTGCATCGGGGTCGGTCGTCTTGTGGCATAACGGTTCGCCGGTGAGCGTCGATTCATCTACGCTCATTGAGGTCGCCTCGAGCAGACGGCCGTCAGCCGGGACTTCGTCGCCGGTGTTTAGTATAACAATGTCGCCGACAACAATGTCCTTGCGTGGAACTTCGGTCGTGTTGCCGTCGCGGATGACGCGTACCGGCTCATCATCATTGACCTGATTGAGCACGGCAAATTCGCGGTCGGCTTTGTATTCAAATATAAAAGCAAGTCCCGTGGCTAACAGTATGGCGATAAAGATACCGACAGGTTCAAAAAACACCGTGGCATTGTCGCTGAGATAATATTCATAACAGGAGATGCCTATTGACAATATCCCGGCGATACATAATATAATAATGAGCGGGTCCTTGAACTTCCCTAAAAAGGATTTCCACCATGGTTCGCGTTCAGGCGGTGTCAGTATGTTGTCGCCATGTTGAAGACGGCTTTCATTGACTTGTCGGCTTGTAAGGCCTTTGTATTCCTTTCTGTCGGTCATTTCTTACAATTTTTGCGCTGCAAAGTTAGAGATTAACGCACAAATAGTGTGAATATGGCATGCTGTAAACAAAGTTTAATTTTGATGTGCAATATTATTGCACACGTGGCGGATATCTTTGCATCATAAATCAAAGATATTGAAAAAATATGAAAGCAATAAACATCAATGACGTAATATTTGCCACCGTCTCCCAGCATGGGTGCGTATTGGCTTCGCTCACATTGAGTGGCGTAACATCGTTGTCCGATGTCATGAAGCATCTGCGTGCATCTGTCTCAGGGGTGGTGGGCATGGTGACATTGCAGTTGCGCAACATGAGTCAGGGATGGTCGCAGCGTACCACGTTTGTGCCTGCATCCGCTCCGCTTGGCAGGAGTGGCGTAAGAGTGCCCGTGCAACTCTCATTGTTTTGAACACAATCTCGAGATTGCCTAAAATAATGGATGTGAAATGGCTTTGGTTTGCCATTTTTTTCCTAATTTTGCAGCCGGAAAAAAGAACATTTAAATCATGATAAATCGTATTTTAATCAGAAACAAGGTTGTACAGATGTTATACGCCTATCTGCTGACGCGTGGCGAGTTTAAAATCGAAACCGCGCCCCAGGCCAATTCACGTGACAAACGCACGGCCTATAATGTTTATCTTGATTTAATCATGTTGATGCTTGAGCTTTCGGGGTGCAAGGTGAAAGGCCCGTCAGGCTCATATCCCGTGCCGGAGGCATCCAAAAACCGTTATCTCAACGGGTCGGTTCTCGTTCGCTCCTTGTGGGGAAATGACCATATAAAATCTATTATATTGCGAGACCCGCAGCGGATGGAAATCTTTGATAAGATTGTCCCGGAGTTATACAGCAAGGTCATAACATCTTCGGCCTATCGAAGTTACATACGCTTGAAGGAGCGTGATATGGCGGAGGATACGAAGTTCTGGAAAACCATTATTCAGACTGTCATAGCCACCAATCCCGAATTTGTGGAGGTGTGCCGTTCGGCCCACGATACATTTACATTGAGGGGATTTGAAGAGGGTGTCGAGATGGCATTGGATACGTTGTCGAGTTATACCGACAATCGCATGCGTCTTGTGTCGGCGCGTAACTCCCTTGACGACTCGTTGGAGAAGGCCTACGAACTGTACCACGCACTGTTGCTGCTGATGTGTGAAATCACACGCGCGCAGGATTTGCGTCTTGACGCTGCCAAGAACAAGTATCTCCCGACAGCCGAGGACCTTAACCCCGACACACGTTTTGTTGAAAATGCTCTGCCGCAGGTTATTTCATCCAATCCCGAAATGACCTCTTATCTTGACGAGCATCCGTTCTCATGGGCCGACAATGACGGCTTAATCAAATCGTTGCTTGACAAAATTCTTGAGAGCGATATATACAAGGATTACATGGCTGCCCCCATTACCGATTTCGCAATAGACTGTGAGTTTTGGCGCAACATCTACAAGTCGATAATATTGCCGTCGGATGAACTGGTCGAGGCTCTTGAGGAGAAGTCAATCTATTGGAACGATGACTTGCAGATAATGGGCACATTTGTCCTTAAGACATTGAAACAGTTTGCGGTGAAAGGCCCGGAGGCGACATTGTTGCCAAAATACAAGGATGACGAGGACGCATGTTTCGGGGCCGACCTGTTCATGTATTCGGTCAACAATTATGACCTATATCGTTCCTATATCGACCGCTTCCTTCAGGACGGCAAGTGGGACGCCGAACGTCTCGCCTTCATGGACGCGGTCATCATGGTGTGCGCGATAGCCGAGATGCTCAATTATCCCGCCATACCCATTGCGGTTACGATGAATGAATACATTGAAATCGCCAATGACTACAGCACCCCCCGTAGCGGACAATTCATCAACGGTATCCTTTATGCCGTGACAAATTATCTTAAATCGGAAGGATTGTTGAATAAGTGAAAAATAATCGCTACATTTGTTCCATTATTGAAACAGCTTCTTAAAATCCAAATCAAATGATTCAGAATCTTATTACACTTCAAGACACCGGGGCATCCCAAGGAATGGGTAGCCTGTTGATGATTGTCGCTATTGTCGCTATATTCTATTTCTTCATGATACGTCCGCAGCAGAAGAAACAAAAGGAGATACGCAAGGCTCGCGAGGCTATGAAAGTCGGTGACAAGGTCGTGACCGCAGGAGGCATATATGGTCGCATCCGTGGTGTCAAGGACAATACCTTTACAATAGAGATTGCCAACAATGTGTCAATCACCATTGATAAAGGCTCGGTGTATCCGTCGGCCAACGATGCCGCCGATGCACAGGCTGCCAGCCAGGATATGAAAAAGTAAGTCAAAATGGCTTCTATGTCTCCAATTAAGGAGAAACTCACTAAAGCGAGTGGAAATATAGACAGGGCATTGCATTCTTCCCGAGGGAAAGATGTGATGCTCTATCTTATGTTTGTGGCCATAGCGTTTGTGTTTTGGCTTCTTCTCTCGCTTGACAACGAGGTGCAGAGGGATTTTGATGTCCCCGTCGAGATTGTTGATGTCCCCGACAGTGTGACTATAATAGACCCCGCGCCGAAGACGCTTAGCGTCAGTGTCAAGAGCAAGGGTTCGCAGCTGTTGCGTTTCCTTTGGGGACATGTGCCGGTTATGAAAATTAAGTATGACGAGAGCCGTGCGTCCCGCAACTGCTTTTTCATGAACCGTTCGAGACTGGAGGCCCGTTTGCGTGATTATTTCGGTAACGTAGGCGTGCAGATAGTGTCATGTAAGCCCGACTCCATCAGTCTCGCTTACACCGAGTCGCCCGGTCGCAAGGTGAGACTCGAGATAAAAGCCGATGTACAGCCTAATCTGCAATGTATTATAAGTGGCCCGATAACAGCCAATGTCGATTCTGTGAGGGTTTATTCGGCCGGGGAGCTTCCCAAAGGGTTCGACCGTGTGGAGACCGAGATGATTGTTAAAGGCGGGTTAAAGGACACGATGCGTTACGAGGTTAAGCTGAAGCCTGTTCTGGGGGCGCGTCTCATTCCCGACAAGGTCATTGTGACAGTGCCTGTGGAACCTTTGATTTCGCGTAAACGACAGGTCGAGATTTCGGCCGTGAATGTGCCTGACGGGGTTGGGCTGATAACTTTCCCGTCAAAGGTCGATGTGTCGTTCCTTGTACCTATGAGCATCTATGGCGAGGATTTCCCGATGAAAGCCTACGTCGACTATGACCGCATACGTCCCGGGTCTTCATATCTCCCGGTGGCACTTTCGCTTGTCCCCGAGGTCTATCATAATATCTCATTGTCGCCTGACAGCGTGGAGTATATAATCGAGCATAAAAAAGTGGAAGAATGACCCACGGTGGGCGAGTCATAGCGATTACGGGAGGAATTGGCAGTGGCAAGAGCGTTGTGTCGCGGGTTCTGGTCGAAATGGGTTACCCGGTGTATGACTGTGACAGTCGTGCGCGTGATATAATGGATAATGACTGTGGCATAAAACGGGCGATTGCTGATAATATAGGAGTTGAATGTATTGTCGATGGCATGATTGACCGCAGTCGCCTTTCAAGGATAGTGTTCAATGACAGCGTGTTGTTGTCGCGGTTGAATGAAATTGTGCATTCGGCGGTCAGGGATGATTTGAAGCGTTTTATTGAAAGTGTGGGGGGGTATCCTTGTTTTGTCGAGACGGCCATCCTTTATCAAAGTGGCATTGACCTGATGGTTGACGAAGTGTGGGAGGTTACCGCCCCCGTTGACGTAAGGATTGAACGTGTGGCCATGCGCAACGGCCTGTCGGAGCGCGAAATCCGCGCACGCATTAGTTCGCAGGACTCCTACGTCCCGTTGAGGGAACATGCCAATGTCAAAATAATCGTCAACGACAATTTTACCGCTGTGCTGCCGCAAGTCAACCGCCTCCTCATCACGTCCGCCTGATTCCGCTGTCGTAGGGACGCGACTGCGTTCGCGTCCTGTTTAATCGGACGCGTTTTCGGACGCGCTCGTTGGCGCGTCCCTACGATTGCGGATTGCCGCCAATGTTTAAGATTGTAAAAGCGATGTCTAAGGTAGGGTTCAGCCATGGCTGAACCGCAACACATTGAAAATCAGCAATGGTACAATCGGCGATGTCGCCATGGCGACACCCTACCAATTCGTCACCCCTGATTACTGTGGATGTGTTGATGTCCTGTACGGTCGTGGCATGCCACGACCGTACTATCCACAATTGCAGTTCCAAACATCTCCGTGACATTGGATTGCGAAGCAATCATTATGGATAGCCGTGGATTGAGCGGAGCGAAATTCATGGGGAAATGATAGTTCCGAATAAATGTTTCTGAAAGAATCATTTATATTTCGCGGATGAATTGTGTGTTAACTAATTTTAACTGATAGGGGAGGGGTAAATGTGATAGATTGTTTACTTTTGTAAAATTGTTTATCATATTTGAACTGTTACTTATGAATAAAAATCTGTTACATTGTGTGATATTGCTGACGGTGTCGTTATTTACAGTGGGGTGCTCCGATAATCAAGAAGACGGTTCTGATGAATGGATTGACCCTGTTTTTGCCCGGGTTCTGCAGGAACGTGGTTACATACGTGATGCCAAGACTGTCACTCCTATTGATGTCGAGTCTTTGAGTGAAATAAATGTATCCGGCGATTTAAGTGATAATCATCAGGGATATATAGAAAGTCTTCGGGGCATTGAGTACTTCACAAGTTTAACTTATTTAGAATGTAGCAATAATCGGCTTACATGGCTCGATGTGGGTAATAATACGGAGTTGTCTCACATTCATTGTCAGGGAAATCGGTTGGAGTCTATTAACGTATCTAATTGTCTACGGTTGCTGGAACTTAATTGTAGCAATAATAACCTTAGGGGACTTAACATATCGAGTAACACGCAGTTGTTGAATCTTATATGCGGAGAAAATCGGTTGGAGGAGCTTGATGTATCTTATTGCCCACAGTTATTTAGCGTTGATTGTCGAAATAATCGGTTAACAGAGTTGAATGTTCTCAACAATAGGCAATTAGTAGGCCTGAAGTGTGAAAATAATCCAGGGGTGAATGGTATTTTTGAGGTTACGGCGTGGTTTGATGGAGCATCGATTCCGTCAAAAAACTTCACGCATAAGGATTGGTTGTATAAAGGAGAATTTGTAACAGTAAAATATGTAAAGGCGCAGTGACGGTTTAATCCTATCACGGAAGGGTATAGTGCTGCAAAACATGCAAATCAACATCGTAGGGACGCAAATACGTTCGCGTCCTGTTTAATCGGACGTGTTTTCGGACGCGCTTGTTGGCGCGTCACTACGATTGCGGATTGCTACCAATGTCTAAGATTGTAAAAGCGATGTCTAAGGTAGGGTTCAGCCATGGCCGCACCCTACCAATCTTTAACCTCGTTCCCTGTGTATGTCCTGATGTCTTGTACGGTCGTGGCATGCCACGGCCTTCTCGCTTTTAGCATGCGATATAATATCCTGGCTATTAATGGTATATACTTTGATATTTTATCCGGGTCGCGATGTATCGCGACCGTACTATCCACAATTGCAGTTCAAAACATCGCCGCGACATTGGATTGCGAAGCAATCATGATAGATAGCCGTGGGCCGAGCCGTTAGGCGAGACCCACGGTGGGGAGACAGCAAGATAAAAAGCCGGAGAAAATGGTTGGCGTTGTGGTCAATTCATTTTCTCCGGCTAAATCAGTTGTTGCCTCGGTAAGGAGGCTGTTTGATGAGAGGTACCAAGCAGATTCGAACTGCTGTACACGGTTTTGCAGACCGTTGCCTAACCACTCGGCCATGGTACCATTGGTGGTTTGCGAGTGCAAAGTTATATAAAATATCGCGAACGTGCAAGTTTTAGCGTAGAAAAAAGATTGCGCGACAGAGAATCTGTCGCGCAATCACTGTCATATAGCGTGTTACGCTTGTATTAGCGGATTGAACTGAGGTTGAATCGTGCGAACTCGAGGTCGTTGGCGGCCTTGGCTGCGAGCTTGGAGTCAAGTTTGACAGCCTGACGGAGGTTGGATGTCACGAGGTTCTCGTTGTTGGTGCGTGCGCCGAGCACAGCCATCAGGTAGTAAGTGGTGGCATCGGGAACGGGGATTGCAGCGAGGGTTGATTTAGCCTTGCTGTAGTCCTTGGCGAGAATCTGTGCGAGGGCGGCGTTGTTGGTCTTGGAGTTTCCGAATGACTTGACAGCTGCGTTTACATCACCCTGGGTGAGATAGTATACGCCGAGTGCGTCACCAAGTTCGGGAAGGCCTGCAGCTTTGCCGAAGTCGGCGTTAGCCTGGCGGTAGTCCTTGTTAAGGAGTGCGACGAGACCTTGGTTCATCTTGACCTCGGGGGCGTTGGGCGCGATGCGTGCGGCCTTGTTGAAACTTGCGAGAGCCGAGTCATAGTCACCTTGCTCAAACTGTACCATACCGAGGTTGTTGTAGCAACGGAAGTCGTTGGGATAAAGTTTTGCAGCGGTGTTATAGATAGCCTTGCGACGGTTCAGGTCGTTGGTAAGTGTTGCTGTGTAGAGGATTTCGTCGGCGGTGAGAGCAGAGGGATTGGTGTCGTAGAGCTTGTTGAGTTCCTCGTCGCTCTTGCCAATTACGTCAACCGATGCGGTGATGCGTGAGTAGCGGAGCTGTGGGAGGATTTCCTCGGCCAGTTGGTTGAATACATTGGAGAGGTTGCGGATTTCCTTTTCGCGCTGCTCGGGGTCCTGGTACATTGAAAGCACTGACAGAATCAGTTCCTTGTCTTGGATGTTGCTTGCAGCGACGAGTTTCTGGAACCCTTCCCAGTCCTCAGGGGTGAATTGTGCGGTCAGTTCGCCGAACTCGGTTATGTTGTCTTTGCGGAGTTGACCCTGGAGATAGCTCTGGGTATTCTTTTCACGCTTTTCAGCAAGAGCCTCGTTGAAGGCGTATGTACCCTCGGGCGATGCGTATGACTGGATGTTAAGTTCTTTAATCTGGCGGTTAGCGTCGCCTGCAGCTTCTTTCAGGTCACGGTTGAAGTTCTCGACACCGTTGCTGCGGAGCTCTGACTCGCGGATGTTGGCCTGGTTGATGAGGAAGCGGATGTCGGCAGAGTATTTCTCGTTGATAATGCGCTGGAACTTATCGGGAGCGATAGCGGGAGACACCGACGAAGCCGACGCGAGTGCGGCGGTTGCGACAATGCCGTTGGCCACTTTCACACGGGGAAGAACATATTGTTTGCCACCTTGGTTCACTGTGAATCCAAGGAAGAGTTCAGAGCGAAGCATTTCAGGCTCGTATACGCAGTTGAACGGGATGGTCACAGTACCGCCGTTATTGTAGCTGACGACAGGGTTGTTGCCACGTACTTTTTCGCCTTGGAAAGTCACGGGTGAGCCGTTGAGCTCGGTGCCGTTGTATGCAAGGATAGGGGTTACAGTCACTTCGGCATTTTTCACGAAGAATTTTGCCGGGATGTTACCTGTTACAGTAGCCGGGACCTGTGTGCCGACAACTTCAAGCGGATTAGGGTTGCAGGAGAAGTAGTCAGGCTGGAACTGACCGAGCTTCTTGGAACAACCTGTCAGCATGATAGCGCCCGAAAGAACGAGCGTGTAGCTTAATTTTTTGTTCATAGTTGAAATGTGACTTTATAATTAGTTGTTACAGAATAAGTTTCTGAATAAGTTCTATCCGTATCAAACGGGCGTTTCACGACCTTTGATTTTAGTGCAAATATAAGCATTAAATGGAATATTACTACATTATTTATAGTTAATTTATAGTTATTTTTGGCAAAAAAATGTAGGGTGTCCAATTTTTGTTGAAATAACAAAGATTTATCACTAATTTTGCCGTTCATTTACGTAATAAATCTATATAAATCTATTCTTGCCGATGAGAAAATGGCGTATCGAGGACAGTGCTGAACTGTACAACATTAACGGATGGGGAATGAAATATTTCTCGATTAACGAGAAAGGGCATGTCACCGTCACACCCCGTGAGGGTTATGTTTCTGTTGACTTGAAGGAAGTGATGGACGAACTTCAGGTGAAGGATGTTGTGTCGCCTGTGCTGTTGCGTTTCCCTGACATTCTTGATAACCGTATCGAGAAAATATCTCGGTGTTTCAAGCGTGCGGCCGATGAATATGGTTATCAGGCCGACAATTTCATCATATATCCAATCAAGGTAAACCAGATGCGTCCTGTCGTGGAGGAGATTGTCAGCCATGGCAAGAAATTCAATATCGGGCTTGAGGCCGGCTCCAAGCCGGAACTTCATGCGGTGCTCGCTACCAATATCGATGAAAATGCGCTGATAATATGCAACGGTTACAAGGACAAGAATTATGTCGAGTTGGCGTTGTTGGCGCAGAAAATGGGACGTCGCATATATCTTGTGGTTGAGAAAATTAATGAACTGAGACTGATAGCCGAGGTTGCCCGGAAGTTGTCAATCATGCCTAATGTGGGTATACGCATCAAGCTGTCATCCTCGGGTTCGGGGAAATGGGAGGAGAGCGGCGGCGACCAGTCGAAGTTCGGCTTGAATTCAAGCGAGTTGCTGGCGGCTCTTGATTTCCTTGAAAAGCAGAAGATGACCGATTGTCTCAAGTTGATTCATTTCCATATAGGCAGTCAGATAACCAAGATACGGCGGATAAAGACGGCTTTGCGCGAGGCGACACAGTTTTATGTGCAATTGACGCGTATGGGGTTCAACATCGACTTCATAGATATAGGTGGTGGATTAGGGGTGGATTACGACGGGACACGGAATCCGGCATCGGAAAGTTCAATGAACTATTCCATTCAGGAGTATGCCAACGACTCTGTGTCGGCCATTGTTGACGCATGTGTCAAAAACGGATTGAGACAGCCTAACATAATAACGGAGAGCGGCCGTTCGCTCACGGCCCACCATTCGGTGCTGGTTGTCGAGGCGATAGAGACGACATCTTTGCCTGAATGGAACGAGAGTGAGGAAATCGGTCCCGACGACCATGAATTGGCACGTGAACTGTATGAGATATGGGACCGTCTGAATCAGCCGAGATTGTTTGAGAGTTGGCATGACGCCTTACAGATAAGGGAGGAGGCACTTGACCTGTTCAGTCTCGGGATGCTCGACCTGCGCACCCGTGCCCAAATCGAGAAGCTTTTCTGGTCGGTGGCACGCGAGGTAGGGGAAATAGCCTCCTCGATGAAGCATCCGCCGGAGGAACTGCGCAAAATCGCCAAGATGCTTCCTGACAAGTACTTCTGTAATTTCTCGCTTTTCCAGTCTCTTCCCGACTCATGGGCCATAGACCAGGTGTTTCCTATAATGCCTATATCCAACCTCAGCGAGAAACCATCACGTACATGCACCATCCAGGATATAACATGTGACAGTGACGGTAAAATCAATAATTTCATATCATTGCAGGGCACGGCCAATTCCCTGCCGGTGCATGCGCTCAAGAATAACGAACGGTATTATCTCGGGGTGTTCCTCGTCGGTGCATATCAGGAAATCCTCGGGGACATGCACAATCTGTTCGGTGACACAAATGCGGTGCATGTGAATGTGTATAAGGACCGATATGAGATAGACCGGGTCATTGACGGCGAGACTGTTGCCGAAGTGCTTGATTATGTTCAGTTCAACCCTAAGCAGCTTGTGCGTAACGTTGAGAAATGGGTTACATCATCGATGAAGGCCGGAAAGATTTCACCCGAGGAGGGGCGTGAGTTTCTTAGCAACTATCGTTCAGGGTTGTATGGTTACACTTATATAGAAAAGGATTGACGTATGGCGCGTTATTTCATGGAACTGTCCTATCGTGGCGCATTTTTCCACGGATGGCAGTCCCAGCCTAACGCAGTATCGGTTCAGAGTGTCGTTGAGGATGCCTTGTCAAAGGTGTTGCGCCGTGAGATGAAGATTGTCGGCGCGGGACGCACTGACACGGGGGTCAATGCCCGTAAGATGGTCGCGCATTTCGATGTGACTTGTGTCGATTTCAATTTCGATTTTGAAAGGGTGGTTGCATCGCTCAATTCGATAGTGGGGCGGGATATCGCGGTGCACCGCATATACCGGGTTCCGGACTCCCTTCATGCCAGGTTCGACGCCGTCTCGCGCACCTATCATTACTATGTAATGGGACATAAGTCTCCGTTCGCGTGGCCGTTCAGTTGGCAGGCTCCTGCTTCAGGTCTCAATTATGAGATGATGAACCGTGCCGCCGCAATCATGCTTGAGACAGATGATTTCACATCGTTCGCCAAACTGCATTCCGATGCTAAGACCAATATATGCCGGGTCTCGGAAGCGCGTTGGATGCCGCTTGGTGATGATGCGTGGGTGTTTGTTATCAGTGCCGACCGTTTCCTCCGCAACATGGTCAGAGCCATTGTCGGGACACTTGTCGATGTCGGACGCAGGAAGTTATCGGTCGATGATTTTCGCCGGATAATCGAAAAGCGGGACCGATGTGCTGCGGGGACATCGATGCCCCCACAGGCTCTTTTTCTGTGGGATGTCAAATACGATTCCATAGGTTAAACGAGTGTTAAAAACGCTTCTTGTAGTGTTAATGTTTCTTTGGAAATTGAGTGAGAGGTTGCCATATTTCGATACTATAGGTATATTTGAAGAAAATTAATCATTAACTGATTCCTTAATAAAAATGACTGAAAAACCTTATGTGTTGGGTATCGATATAGGTGGTACCAACACAGTGTTCGGAATTGTTGACGCACGTGGCAACGTTCTCGCCACCGGCTCGATAAAGACACAGAAACATCACGTGTTTGATGACTATGTTGACGAGTTATATCAGGCTGCAAGCAAGCTGATAACTGATAATGACGCTAACGATAAAATATATGGAATCGGTATAGGCGCGCCTAATGGCAACTACTATACAGGCAATATAGAAACTCAGATTAACCTCCCCTGGCCTGCACCGATTCCATTGGCCAAGGTGGTTTCGGAGAAATTCGGAGTCCCGACACTTGTAACCAACGATGCTAATGCCGCGGCTCTCGGCGAGATGACCTACGGTGTGGCCCGCAGTATGAAGGACTTCATTATGATTACGCTCGGGACAGGCGTTGGCAGTGGTGTTGTTGTCGGCGGTCAGATGGTCTACGGACATGACGGTATGGCCGGTGAACTTGGGCATCTGACGGCACGTCGTGGCGGCCGTCCCTGTGCATGCGGTCGCAACGGCTGTCTCGAGACCTATTGTTCGGCTACCGGGGTTGTGCGTACGGCCCATGAATTCCTTGCAGCCCGCCCCGACGAACAGACGACATTGCGCGATATCCAGGTTGAGGAAATCACGTCTAAGGACGTATATGACGCCGCTGTCGGAGGAGATAAGATGGCGAAGGACATATTTGAATACACCGGTACTATCCTTGGTGAAATGCTCGCCGATTACGCATCGTTCACATCCCCCGAGGCATTTGTGCTGTTCGGCGGCCTTGCCAAGAGCGGCGAGATGCTGATGCGTCCGTTGATGGAAGCGTTCGAGAAGAACAATATGCCGATGCACCGAGGTAAAATCAAAATCATGCAGTCGGGGCTTCCCCAGGCCGATGCCGCCGTGCTTGGCGCAAGTGCGCTCGGTTGGGAAGCAGGTCGTCAGGCGGCATCCACGGTCGCCACTCCGGCTCAACCATCGGTGGCTAATAGCTGATATGCAGGATTTAAATCTAAATGTGAAATTTGAACGTAATACATAATAGAGTGGGGTATGCAACCTTTAAAATTTCAACCCTATCTTAAAAGCGTACTTTGGGGCGGCGAGGAAATCGCCGCCTTTAAAGGTATTGAATGTGACCGTAAAGATATAGGAGAAAGCTGGGAAATATCGTCAGTGCCGGGGCATGAGAGTGTTGTCAGCGGAGGCGAGTATGACGGAGAAAAGATTACGGCCCTGATTGACCGTTTCAAGGGTCGTCTTGTCGGTGAAAAAGTCTATGAGACATACCGTGACAAACTTCCCTTGTTGATAAAGTTTATTGATGCCAACCAGGATTTGTCACTTCAGGTGCATCCTGACGATGAACTTGCGATGAAACGTCACGGTTCGCTCGGCAAAACCGAAATGTGGTATATAATAAAAACACGTCCCGGCGCGAAAATCAGGACAGGTCTGTCGGAACAATTGACCCCTGAAACTTACGAGAAACGTCTTGCCGACAACACATTGATTGACGCGGTCGCATTGTATGACTCTCATCCGGGTGACTTGTTCTATCTGCCCGCCGGGCGCATGCATGCGATATGTGCGGGTAATCTCCTTGTTGAGATTCAGGAGACAAGCGATATAACTTACCGTGTCTATGATTACAACCGGCGTGATGCCAACGGCAACCTTCGGGAACTTCACACGTCTCTTGCCAAGGACGCGATAGATTACACCGTTTATCCGTCCTATAAGTCGAATTATACAGAAGTAGACGGAGAGTCGCTTCTTGTCGAGTGTGAACACTTTGACGTACGTCGTGAAAGAATCGACGGTTCACGTGAAATCATAAATTCTCATGATTCATTCATGGCGTTGATGTGTATCGACGGTGAATGTGACATAGAGACGGTTGATTCAGTCGACGGCGATAAGTCGATAACCGCCGTTAGAACTGGTGAATCGGTGTTGATACCGGCTTGTTGTAAGAAGATGACTGTCAGAGGTGCGGCTACATTGATAACAGCGGCAGTTCCCGGTGGTAAATAAGAGGATGTTTAATAATCAATGTTAAATTGGCAATGATGAATCTTTTAGTAAAATTGCAGATTGACAGGAGGAAGCGATGCGGGCATCGTGACCGAGTGGCAACTGCGATTTAACAAAAGAGACATCATGGCGATATGTAATATTAAAAATTTTAAGATTAAAATGAGGATGTCGATTGATAACCGCTGATTTAATTCCCGGGTGTTTTGAGCGTCTTTCGCCCGTCGTTTCAGTCACATAGCCCGCTATGCTCCCTCAACTCCCGCCGAAATCCATCTCAAAACACCCTGTTGCCAATTAACAGCGATTTTTAAACAACCTCTAACTATTGGAAATTTCAATGAAAGTAATCGCAGACAGCAGCTCGACCCGCACCGAATGGGTTTTGGTGGACGGTGATGTGGTCGTTGAACGTGCATTTACCCAGGGATTGAACCCTTATTTCCAGACAAGGCGCGAGATAAGCCACAGTATCAGGCTTGAGTTGCCGGAAGCGTTTTTCCGGCGACGTTGGGAACATGTCTACTTTTATGGTGCGGGGTGTGCCAATGCCGAGAAGAATAAGATAGTCGAGCAATCGCTTGTCGCACAGCTGAAGACCCCTGTCACGGTCGAGAGTGACTTGCTCGGAGCCGCACGTGGACTATTGATTGACAAACCGGGTCTCGCCTGTATCCTCGGGACAGGTTCTAATGCCTGTTTTTATAATGGAGTGGTAATCAAGGAACGTGTACGTTCCCTTGGATTTATTCTCGGAGACGAAGGCGGGGGTGCTTACCTCGGGAAACTATTTGTCGCCGACTGTATGAAAAATCTTGCTCCGAAGCTGTTGCGTGAGGAATTTTTCAATCGATTCCAGGTCACTACCGATAATATAATGGATATAGTGTATTCCGACCCGTTTCCGAGTCGCTCATTGTCGTCCTATTCATTCTTCTTATCGGAGCATCTTGATGATGAATATGTCTATAGTCTTGTTTACAATGGGTTTATGACGTTTTTCAATCGGAATCTCTCGCAACTGGACTATCGGAGATACCCGGTGAGTGTGGTGGGTTCGGTGGCGTGTCTCTATGCCGACATTCTGCGTGAGGCGGCCTCGGATTTCGGCGTTGAAATCAATAAGATTGTCAAAGGGTCGATGCCGGGATTGATTGAATATCACGCGAAAACTGACCGTTGAATATCATAATACTATACAATAAAAGGCGCACCGACGGTGCGCCTTTTATTGTATAGTATAGTACGCCTTTTAATAGGCGAAGATGGGATAGTCGGCCATGGTGGCGTTGACTTTCTCGCGTACCGCCGATATTGTCTTGGAGTCCTCGGGGTTGGATAACACTGTATCTATCATCTCCACGATTTCGCCCATGAGGCCTTCTTTTGCACCACGGGTTGTGATAGCGGGAGTGCCCAGGCGTATGCCTGATGTCTGGAACGGGGAGCGGCTGTCAAAAGGAACCATGTTTTTGTTGGCTGTTATATCGGCTTCGACGAGGACACGTTCTGCCACTTTTCCTGTAAGTTCGGGGAATTTGGTGCGTATGTCTACAAGGAGGCAGTGGTTGTCAGTGCCACCCGAAATGATTTTATATCCCTTGTCCATGAGTGCCTGTCCCATGACAGCGGCATTCTTTTTTACCTGTTGCTGGTATTCGCGGTATTCGGGTTGCAATGCTTCGCCGAAAGCCACTGCCTTGGCGGCAATCACATGTTCAAGCGGGCCACCCTGGACTCCGGGGAACACGGCCGAGTCGAGCAATGAAGACATCATGCGTATCTGGCCTTTGTTGTTAGTCTTTCCGAACGGGTTCTCAAAGTCCTTGCCCATCAGGATGATACCGCCACGCGGTCCGCGCAGGGTCTTGTGGGTGGTCGATGTCACGATGTGAGCATATTTCAGTGGATTTTCCAATAGGCCTGCGGCGATGAGACCTGCGGGATGCGCCATGTCAACCATGAGGATTGCACCGATTTCATCGGCGAGGCGTCTCATGCGGGCATAGTCCCATTCACGCGAGTAAGCCGATGCTCCGCCCACAATCAATTTCGGGCGTTCGCGACGGGCGACCTCCTCCATCTGCTCGTAGTCAATTAGTCCCGTGTCCTCTTTTACATTGTATTCAAGAGCCTGGAATATCAACCCCGAGAAATTGACAGGGCTGCCGTGGGAGAGGTGACCGCCGTGTGCGAGGTTGAGACCGAGGAACTTGTCGCCGGGTTTGAGTACCGACATGAACACCGCCATGTTGGCCTGTGCCCCTGAATGTGGCTGCACGTTGGCCCATTCGGCCCCGAACAGCTGTTTGAGACGTTCGATGGCGATTGTCTCTGCCTCGTCCACGACCTGGCATCCACCGTAGTAACGGTGTCCGGGATAACCTTCGGCATATTTGTTTGTGAGGCATGAACCCATGGCACGCATCACCTGTTCACTGACGAAGTTCTCAGACGCGATGAGTTCAATCCCTTTTTTCTGACGTTCTGATTCACGTTTGATAATCTCAAAAATCTGTTGCTCTTGTTGCATGTTATGTGATGTATTATGTGTGGTAAATTATTTTTTCTTTTTAACCGACCAGCCGAAGCCTCCGATTTTATCTCCCTGCATGAAATATCCTCCGTGGGTATAGTTCAATAACCCTGCCGCCGCGAGGTCAAACGCCCCGGTCTCTTTGTCGATTAGGGAACTTTCGGCGATGACATTCAGGATATATGCGATGAACATGTCATGGCTTCCAAGGCGCATGATTTCCGATACACGGCATTCGATGCTAAGTGGCGATTCCTCGATGTAGGGGCATGCGACCTTTACGCCGCCGTGGGGTGTCAGTCCGGTTTCTTTCCATTTGTCATAGTCACGGCCTGAACGGACACCTGCCCAGTCGGTCGCGCGTGCCATGGACGCGGTCGTGAGGTTTATGGTGAATTCCATCGATTCCTTTATGAGCGCGTGGGAATAACGCTCGGGACGCACCGAGATGTAACACATCGGCGGGTTGGTGCAGATAGTACCTGTCCATGCGACTGTCAGGATATTGGAGCGTTTTTCGTTCCCGCAGCTGACAAGGACGGCGGGTAACGGGTAAATCATTGTCCCCGGTTTCCAGTTCTCCTTCATTATCGGATAATCGCTTTCTTGGCGTTAACAGCCTGTCCGCAGTAGCAACAACGTATTGTCACATCATCGCGGTCTATGACCTCAAACCGTGTGGCCATAGGTTCGTTGTTGGTTATGCACTTGGGGTTGGCGCACGTGACTATTCCTTTGATGGTGTCTGGCAGTGACACACGGCGTTTTTCCACGACCTCGAAATCGCGTATGATGTTGACAACGGCAGTGGGGGCGAGAAGCGCGATGCGGTCAAGGGTGCTTTCGGGGAAAAACACATCGGCCACCTTGATTATGCCTTTTGTGCCGAGTTTCCCGCTCTCGAGGTTGTTGCCGATGGTGACAGACGTGTCCATGTTCTCGATGCCGAGGATTCTGACGCATTTGAACAAGACGTTGCTGGGTATATGGTCTATCACTGTGCCATCGCGCAAGGCGGCTACGGCGAGTTCTTTCTTGCTTTCAGTCATGTCGTTATCTCTTGTCGTTGAGTATGTCAATGTCTAATGCCCGGCATATCAAGGCCTGACGTGCGTATAGGCCGTTACGTGCCTGTTCAAAATAGTAGGCCATGGGATTGTCGTCCACATCGCGGTCTATCTCGTTGACGCGGGGCAGGGGATGAAGTACACGCAGGTTGGGGCGTGCGTCGGCGAGCATGCTGTTGCGCAGGGTATATAAATCCTTGACGCGTTCATACTCCATGATATCGGTGAACCGTTCGCGTTGCACGCGTGTCATATACAGAATGTCGGACGAGTTGATGATTTCAGGTGAGAACTCGTGACTCTCGTTGTACTTGATGCCGTTTTTCTTGCAGAAATCCTTGTATTCAGCGGGCATGGCGAGTTCATCGCATGCCACGAAGTTGAATGTCGGGTTGAAGTAGCGCATGGCCATGAGGAGGGAGTGAACTGTGCGACCATACTTGAGGTCTCCGACGAGTGTGATTGTCAGGTTGTCGAGCCGTCCCTGTGTCTTGTAGATTGAATATAGGTCCAGCATCGTTTGGGACGGGTGTTGGTTGGCACCGTCCCCGGCATTTATGACTGGAACTTCGGTCACTTCGGTGGCATATCGTGCCGCCCCTTCAAGGAAATGCCGCATGATGATGAGGTCAACATAGTTGCTCACCATCTTGATTGTGTCTTTGAGGGTCTCTCCTTTGGATGTGCTTGACGTGCTGGCATCGGAAAACCCTATTACACGTCCGCCAAGACGGTTTACCGCGGTCTCGAAACTAAGACGAGTCCTTGTGGACGGCTCGAAGAAAAGGGTCGCCACCACTTTGCCGTCCAGGATTTTGTGGTTAGGGTTCTGTTCGAAGTAGCCGGCTACATCAAGCAGATGCAGGATTTCGTCTTTAGACAATTCTGAAATTGAAACAAGGCTGTGTCGGTTCATTGTGAGATTTATGACAAACAGAAAACCGGCCAAAGGAGCTTGTGAAAGGCTCGATTGACCGGTTGACGGTTATAAGTTGTGATTGACGTTGAGGCACAGGGACGACAATTGACGCTTCGGTGAGGGGAGCGGTGCAACCTGAAGTTATGTCGCTGAATGATATTCATGACGCGCCTTTTGTCGGATGCAAAGTTAACGCTTTCCGAGCCGATAAGCAAATAATCAGGCTCAAAAATTTTTATGTCGTCGCCGGCTTATCGGCCGGCGACGACGGGTCCGTCGTCGTTAAGCGACTCGCTCAGCGAGTCGCTTAACTGTCTTATAAGACAGCGTTGCCTGTAGTCAAGTTTAAGTCCTATGGCCATGCCGATTACCAATCCGGCCCAGCACCCTATAATCATCGGTTGCGACTCAAGCCGGTAGGCTGTGAGCATGATATTCACAACCATTATTGCCCCCATTATATATCCGGCGATATGGCTTCTTAGCCTGAAACGCTTGAAGCGTATACAGGCTTTGAGTGCTTCCTTGAAATTCATGGTCGAGAGGTCGATTTTATCGAGCATGCGGTATTGCGCATGTATCAACGACCCCATTGTGAGGAAAAACAAGAGGTACATTACAATGAACACATTTCCGAACAAGTGAGAAGTGTTGAAGATAATCGGCCATGGGACTACAAAGCATAGTATGGACATACGCTTTAATTGTCTCATCAGTCTGTCGCGGGTCGATGTGCAACGTTTGCGTGCAATCATATCTTTTATGCGTCGGTTCTCCTCTTGCAGTGAATCGACCTTGATGGACATTCGGCTCCATTCTGTTTTAAATTGATTCAAATCCATGGGCATCGGTATTATCAAGAGTCGGCTTGTTTTGAGAGATATAGTTTGATACGGCGTAACCGAGAGGCGACGTTGTTGCGTGTGAGTCCAGTCACGGCGGAGATTTCATCGTAACTCCGTTCGTCAAGCCACATTAATATAATGGCTTTGTTTATGTCGGACAATTGCGAAATCATTTCGTACATCATTTTTAGTTGGGATGTGCGGTCGGTAGTGTCGGCTTCCGGCTCCAACATCCCGTCAAGTGACATCCGGTTACCGTCATATCGGTTGTTGCGCCTGAAGAACGTTACACACGAGTTGATGCAGGTGCGGTAAACCCATGTGGACAGTTTGGCCTCCCCCCGAAACGATTCCATTCCTTGCCAAAGGTTGGCAACAGCCTCCTGATAGAGGTCTTTGAAATGTTCTTCGTCTCGGGAATACATGAAACAGACCTTGCGTATCAGCTGCTCGTTCTGTTCCATTATTTTAAGGAATCGTTCCTTACGTTCTTCCATGTCTACACAATCAGACGGCAAAATTAGTGAAAAGTTGCACTGCCTTGAAAATATCGTCCTTGTTTAGATTGGTTTCAAATAAATACGATGTTTCCCTTGGTGGATTGGAGATAAATTGCGAAATTTGCATGTTGAAAAAATAAAAAGCTGTTTAAACAGCTTCTAATGCGATATGCGTTTATCCGAGTTAAAGACAGGCGATTCGGCCATAATAGTGAAAGTGCTTGGGCACGGGGCTTTCCGTAAGCGTATGATTGAGATGGGATTTGTCAAAGGTCGCGTTGTCGATGTTGTCCTTGACGCTCCTTTGAAAGACCCTGTTAAATACGGGATTATGGGTTATGAGATTTCGTTGCGTCGTAGTGAGGCGCAGCTTGTCGAGGTGCTCCCTGTCGAGGATGTTGAATACTGGAAGTGTAAGGATGCCTTGCAAGGGGTGGGTACTGTGTGTGACAACGATTCATTGATGTCACTCGCTCGGGAAAGAAGCCGTGAGATAACGGTCGCTTTGATAGGCAACCCTAACTGTGGTAAGACATCGCTGTTCAATGTCGCCTCGGGGGCGCGTGAGCATGTAGGGAACTACAGCGGGGTCACTGTGGATGCTAAGGTCGGGTATATGGAACACGCGGGTTATCGGTTTAAGATAGTGGATTTGCCCGGGACCTATTCGCTTGCGTCATATTCGCCGGAGGAGTTGTATGTACGCCGTTACCTTAAGGACGAGACTCCCGATGTCATAGTTAATGTGGTTGACGGCTCCAACCTTGAACGTAATCTTTACCTTACGACCGAGTTGATTGACATGGACCGCTCGATGGTAATTGCGCTGAACATGTATGATGAACTCGAAAACGCGGGGACCAGTCTTGATTACAAGACTCTCGGCGAGATGATAGGGGTGCCCATCGTCCCTACCACCGCACGTTCAGGTAAAGGTATCGACCGTCTTTTCGATACTGTCATAGACGTTTATGAGGGACGACATATAGCGGTGAGGCATGTGCATGTCAACCTTGGCGCGGATATTGAGAAAAGTGTCGGGGTGATTAAGGATGAGTTGAAAAAGGACGGTTATGTAGGTCGTCATTTTTCACCGCGTTATCTTGCAATCAAGCTTCTTGAGAAAGACAAGGAGGTCGAGGGAATCATAGAGAAATCACCCGACCGGGAACGGATATTGCAGTTGAGGGACAAAGAACTGGACCGTATAGGGGAGTTCAGGCCTGATGAGGATATTGCTTCGGCGATTGCCGGGGAGAAGTACGGCTTCATCGCCGGCGCGCTTGCCGAGACTATGCATAAGTCAGAAACGGAGAGACAGACTATGACCCATGTCCTCGATTCCATCGTTACGAACAGGATGCTCGGCTTCCCGATATTCCTGACGGTGATGTTTCTGATTTTCTGGGCGACATTCTCGCTCGGCTCTTATCCGATGGAGTGGATTGAGAAAGGGGTGGAATGGCTGGGAGCATTGGTTCAGCGAGTTATGCCCGAAGGGGCATTGAAGGACCTTGTCGCCGACGGGATAATAGGTGGTGTGGGAGGTGTCATCGTATTCCTGCCCAACATCCTGATACTTTATTTCTGCATATCGTTCATGGAGGATTCGGGGTATATGGCTCGTGCGGCTTTTATAATGGACAAGCTGATGCATCGCATCGGCTTGCACGGCAAGTCATTTATCCCGTTGGTAATGGGGTTCGGCTGCAATGTTCCGGCAATAATCGCCTCCCGTTCAATAGAGAGCCGTAGCAGCCGGATAATCACTATATTGATAAACCCGTTCATGTCATGCTCGGCCCGTCTGCCCATATATGCGCTTCTTGTCGGGACTTTCTTCGAGACCCATGCCGCGTTGGTCTTCCTCGGATTGTATATACTCGGGGTTGCCGTGGCGATGTTGACGGCAAGGTTGTTGCGTCGGTTCTATTTCAAGGCCGATGAGACTCCGTTTGTGATGGAGTTGCCTCCCTATCGTCTCCCGACATTAAAAGCCTCGTTACGGCACACATGGGGTAAGGGTGAGCAGTACCTACGCAAAATGGGCGGGGTGATTCTTGTCGCAAGTATCGTGGTGTGGGCACTGAACTATTTCCCGCTTCATGACCAGGATGCCTCTACACCTGAATATGAAGCGTCACGTCTCGCTGACGACTCTGAAATAGACACCTCGCGGGATTCTTATCTGGAGATGATGGGCAAGGCGGTCAATCCCGTGATGGAACCGCTTGGATTTCATTGGCGCGGGACAGTCGCCGCTCTTGCCGGTATTCCTGCCAAAGAGATTGTCGTGTCCACGCTTGGAGTCCTGTACACAGGAGACGAGGAGGCCAGTGAAAGTCGGTTGTCGAAGCGTATTTCACGACCGTCACCAATTACCGGGCATCCTGATTTTTCAGGGCCGGAGGCTCTGGCGTTTATGGTGTTTATACTCCTGTATTGCCCCTGTATCGCGACAATCACAGCCGTGGTGCGTGAGACCGGCAGTTGGAAGTATGGTGCATTTTCGGTGCTATATAATACCGCAGTCGCGTGGCTTGCCGGCTTCATTGTCTATCGAGTTGCATTGATGTTTTAATCTAAATCGACAACCGTGATTCCTGCGCCACCGAGGCGTACATCCTCATCATGGAACGAATCGACCCCCGGTATGGTGGCGAGGTACTGACGGATGGACTGCCGTAACGCGCCTGTGCCTGTCCCGTGGAGAATGCGTACACGCCTGGCGTTAAATTGCACCGCGTCATCCATGAAATAGGTGATTGCCTGCACGGCTTCGTCCACCCTCATGCCACGCACGTCTATCTCTTGCTTGAAGTTGAGTTGCCGTTCCCGCAGTCGGTCAGTCGTCCCTGCGCTTACAAATGACGCCTTGCCTGCGCCGCTGTCAATTTTGGCCGTTGTCGGGACAAGACGTTTCGATTCTACCTCGGTTTTTAGCATGCCGAATGTCACACGGGCCTTTGAACCCGAAATCTCCAATACTTTTCCTACGACACCTTGTCCGTCTAACCTGACATTGTCGCCGACATTGATTGTGATGACCTTTCTCGTAGGATTGACGGGGGATTTCTCCTTTTTCTTTTTATTTCGGGGGGCTTTTTTCAATAACGGATGGCCTGTGTCACCGGCTGTAGAGAGAGCCTCTGCTTCGGCTTTAAGCCGTTGGCGGGCCTCGATGGTCTTTTCACGTGCGGCGTTTGCCTCCTTGATGTCACGGATTGTCCGTTCGATGGATGCATTGCTTCCGGCGATGATTCGTTGTGCCTCCTGTCGGGCCTCGTCAATGATTTCGCGTCGGCTAAGGCGCAGGGTTTCAGCATCGTTTTCATATCGTTCAAGCAGACTCTCGAGTTTTTTCTCCTTGAGCCGTATCGCCGAACGTTTATTTTCCCAATACCTCTTGTCACGTGTGATGTCGAGCAGATAACGGTCAAGATTGACATAGTCGCTTCCCACGATTGCGGTTGCGTCCTCGATGACTGACTCCGGCAATCCTGTCTTGCGGGCGATTTCTATGGCGAACGAGCTACCGGGGTTGCCGATTGATAGACGGAACATGGGTTGCATCAGATGGCGGTCATACAGCATGGAGCCGTTCACAAGACCGTCGGTATCTTCGGCAAAGTGTTTGAGGTTCTGGTAATGGGTTGTGATTACCCCCCACATCTTACGTTCGTTCAGTTGCTTTAGTATCGCCTGGGCGATTGCCCCGCCAATCTGTGGCTCGGTGCCGCCGCCGAATTCGTCAATCAGCATGAGCGATGTGTCGCGTCCCCTTGCGAGCATGAGTTTCATGTTGCGCAGATGGGAACTGTAAGTGGAAAGGTCATCCTCGATTGATTGGTCATCCCCGATATCAATGAATATGTCATCGAAGATGCCGATGTGGGAGTTTTCATACACCGGGGGGAGCATTCCGCATTGAATCATATATTGGATGATTCCGACAGTTTTTAGGCAGACCGATTTCCCTCCGGCGTTAGGTCCCGATATTATCAGTATGCGCTCTTTGTCGTTAAGTGTTATGTCAAGGGGGACGATTTCTTTGCCCTGACGTTCAAGCGAGAGTTGCAGGACGGGGTGGCATGCGTGATACCATTCCAGTTCGGGGGCAGGGGAGAGAGTGGGGAGAGTGCCTCCTGTCTCGTTGGCGAAAATCGCTTTTGCCCTGATGAAGTCGAGTTGTCCGAGTATATCGGTCGCGATTGTAATCGGGTCGATGAACGGTCGTAGTGTGTCGGCAACGGTGATGAGGATGCGTGTGATTTCGCGTCGTTCATTCATCTGGAGTTCACGCACGCGGTTGTTGGCCTCCACGACTTCGGCTGGTTCAATGAACACCGTCTTCCCGGTCGCGCTTTCGTCATGAACGATGCCGTTTATTTTACGCTTGTGCATCGGGGCGACGGGGAGCACAAGGCGTCCGTCACGCATTGACGGTGTCACGTCTGACGTTATGTATCCCTCGGCGACAGCATTTGCGAGCACGCGACGCATTATGCTGTTGATTGTCCCCGATGTCTGGCGGAGTCGGGAGCGTATATCGGCGAGTTCAGGGGACGCATTGTCCTTGATGTTCCCGTATCGGTCGAGTACACGGTCGATGACGCGGGTGCACTCCGGCTGTGGCTCTAATTCGGCGACGATGCGTGCGAGCGCGGGATAACGGTCGACACCTTCGGTTGAACGATGTCGGGAGAAGAATGCTGCAACCTCGTCAATCAGTCCAAGGAATTGTCTTACCTCTTTCAGTTCATCGGCAGGGAGGAACATCCCCGGTAGTGAAATCTGTGACAGCAAGGATGTGATGTCGGTCAATGAATCGAGTTGTAGACGGTCATCGCTCGTTATGACGTCAAGCATCTGTGCGGTGGCATCCAGTCGTTCCCGTACATCGGATTCATCGGATGAAAATGACATTTCGGAACATTTTTCTGCTCCTAATGTCGATATGAGATGGGATTTCACCATGTTTCGCACGGCGGTAAACCCGATTTTATCTTCAATCCTTTCAGGATAGGTCATATAATCTGTGTTTTTGAGAATACAAAATTACGAAATTTTCATGAGGTGTGAAAAATGGGGTGATTTCCAACAAATTATGTTAAAGATTTGTTATAATGATGAATCATGAATGTTCAACTAAATTAAATATATTATGAAGGCTTTAAATCCAAGTTATTGGGGACAGACCCGCGCATGGTGGGTTGTCCTGTTGGTCGGTATCCTGATGGTTATTTCGGGGTTTGCATATTGGTTCTGGCCACAGGCCGGATATGCCGTGGCTTCGCAGATTTTCGGTTGGATGCTCGTCCTTGCCGGTGTCGTTCAGCTTCTTGTCGCTTCCGGGCCTAACCGTTCGCGCGGTTGGGGATGGTGGCTCGCAGGCGGTGTAATCGATATGTTCATCGGTTTTATGCTCGTCAGGTCGGTGATTCTTTCAGAGGTCGTGTTCCCTTATTTCATCGCGTTTATTTTCATTTACTGGGGCATAAGCGCCATAATGAGTTCTGTCGGGCAGCGGGAACGCCGTTACTGGTGGCTGTATCTCATTAACGGAATCCTGTTACTTGTAATCGGTTTCTTTTTTGTAGAGGCCGGATATGTCCAGGATATGTTGATGACAAGTTTTCTTACTTCCCTTGCATTCATATACTGGGGTTTCTCGATAGCGATGCTTTCCTACGACCTCAAGCCTTCGGTGAAAGAAAGGTGAGAGTGAGTTTACCCAAAAATTGCCGATAGATGTAATGATTGTGTATAACATTTATCGGCAATCTTGGTTAAAAAATCTTATTATGGATGAATTGGATGCAAGACTATGGATATTATATGTATTTTTGTAAATAGGATAAGTGGATGTAGTTAAACCTTGTAGGCAGTCCACCGTCTAAACTGATGCAAAACGTATAAACAATATCATCCAAAGGAGACCAAGAAAATGAAAGGTAAGAAAGTAACATTACTTGTGGCATTGACCCTTCCGCTGGCCGTCGCTCTCAACGGTCAGGGTCTGTATGATGACATATATTATAACCCGAAGACCGATACAAAGAAGGCCGAAACTGTGATAAAGAGAGGAAATACATCGTCCAATGGTGTTTATTACCGTTCAGTGGCCGATTACCCAGCCGCCGATACCTATACGGTTGTGACAAAATCGACACGGAATGTCGATGAATACAACCGTCGTGGCATTTTCGCGACCGCTGATTCTGTCCCGGCCGACTCTACACAGACTGATAACTTTGCATATACGAGAAGGATAGAGCAATTCTACAATCCCGCGATAGTTTCAGGCTCAAATGACGATGAACTGGCGACATTGTATTATGCCGAACCTGCCAATGTCAATATCTATGTAAACTCTCCGGGGTACTGGGGCTGGAACTATCCATATTACGGATATGGCTGGGGTTCGCCCTGGTATGGCCCCTCATGGTACTGGAACAGCTGGTACGGCCCGTCGTGGTCATGGGCATGGAACTGGGGTTGGGGTCCATCGTGGGGATGGGGACCCGCCTGGGGATGGGGGCCGTCTTGGGGGTGGGGAGGCGGAGTGCCTGTCCGTCCTTACAATCCGCGTCATCCGGGGGCAATAAACCGACCGCACTATGCCAACGGTCACAGCGGTTACCGTCCTGCTCCGTCAGGAAGTTATCGTCCGGGGTCCGGACGTTATCCGTCAGGTAATTATCGCCCGGGAACAACCGGCAATTACCGTCCCGGCAACAGCGGGAATTATCGACCGGGCACTAATGGAAGTTACACCCGTCCAGGGAATTCATCGAGGCCTACCAATAAAGGTTATCGTCCGTCCTATAACAATAACGATAATAATTCACGCCCCTCCTATAACAACAGCAACACTTCGCGTCCGACCTATAATTCGGGAAGCTATAGCCGTCCCGGTCGCTCGTCAGGCGGGTCGTTCGGCGGCGGAGGACGCCACGGTGGCGTAGGCGGCGGAGGCCGCGGCGGTCGTCGTTGACGCTATTTCGCCTACCACAAATCCCTTATTTGTTTCAATCTATTAAATGAATTTTAGACAATTATGAGAAAAACGATTATAGTCGGCTCGTTAATGGTGTTGCCCGTGATGTTGATGGGGCAATCGGCGCTTGACGCTTATCAGCTTGGACAGAGTGGTCTTCGTGGTACAGCCCGGTTTATGTCAATGGGTGGTGCATTCGGTGCGCTTGGTGGTGACCTATCGACCCTTAACCAGAATCCGGCCGGTATTGGTGTGTACCGTTCAAGCGAAATCGGTGCGACACTTGACATCAATATGCAGTCTACCAAATCCAAGGCGCAGGGGTACAGTATGAGCCGTGACCAGACCAAGGTCGCTTGCAATAATTTCGGATACGTAGGTGCGATAAGCCTCGGCTCGACCTCGGCGATGCCTTTTTTCAACTGGGGTGCAAGTTATTCGAGGGTGGCATCGTTTGACCGTGCCTATCGGGGTGGTTTCAACAATCTCGGATACTCTTTGAGCAACTATGTCGCCGACTATACGACGGCGGCCAATCGCTGGACTCCAAGTCAGAATGGCCCGATAAGCAATAATATCGGTGTCAATACGGGCCTTGGTGGCGACAACGCCTATAACCCGTTCCAGGATTCTTACGCTCCGTGGATGAGCATCCTGATGTATAAAGCCTATGCAATCACCCCGACATCATCATCGCCCGACAACACATCCTATCAAGGGTTGTTCAAGAACGGTACGACGGGTGTCGGTACATTTGATGTCCTGGAAAAAGGATATGTCGATGAATACTCCATTAACTTCGGTGGCAATGTGATGAACACTGTCTATTGGGGTGTAGGATTCGGTATAACGGATATCAGTTATACGTCATCAACCTATTATACTGAAGACCTAAACAACGCAAACATTCAGTCAGTAAAGGCTGTGACCGAAGACAGAAATTTTATTACAGATGGAACGGAAACGGGCAACGGAGGTTTCGGACTTGATTCCTATAAACATATCTATGGCACCGGGTTCAATTTCAAGGCTGGCGTAATCGTCAAGCCAATCAATGAACTTCGATTGGGACTTGCCGTCCACACCCCCACTTGGTACAATATGTCCTACGAGGGTTGGGCGCAGGTTGACTATGGTTATTCCTCTCATCCTGATTTCAGCGGTGCGTTTGAAAGCGATGGAGGGTATTACGATGCCTTTGATTGGAAATACCGTAGTCCGTGGCGTCTGATTGCAAGTGCGGCAGGTGTGATTGGCGGAAAGGGTATTGTCAGTGTCGATTATGAATACCGTGCCAACCAGTCGATGAGTGTCAAGGATAATGACGGAAACGTATACGAAGATATTCAAGGTGACATAAAGAACTATTATCAGTCGAGTAACATATTGCGTCTTGGTGGTGAGTATCGTCTTAACCCCAATTGGAGTGTACGTGCAGGATACAGCTACGAGTCGAGTCCTGTTAAAAAAGAGGCATCCGACGGTCAGGTGCAGATTTTGACAGAAGGACCTGACAACACGGGGACACAACCGTCTTACGCATTTGACAATAACACGCAGTACATCACCTGTGGCGTAGGTTTCCATTATCAGAATTTCTATGTCGATGCGGCATACGTCCATCGTCATCGCTCCTCGACGTTCCATGCCTACGATTCATTCCTTGTTGACGGGACGCGGGTTGACGCTCCGAGTGCCAAAATAACTGACAGCAACAATTCTCTCGTGTTCAGTCTCGGCTTCCGTTTCTGAAACTGATAAAATAATTGTATCTTTACACCGCCATGGGGATTTTTCCCTGTGGCGGTTTTTCAATAAGTCAAGATGGCTTCATACTCTTATGGCTAAGAAAAAGGAGAAAATCGACCTTGAGAACCCTGATTTCAAGAAAGCGTGGCAACTGTTGCAGTTTACACGTAACTCTGTGTTCCTGACCGGGAAAGCCGGGTCGGGAAAATCCACTTTTCTGCGCCATATAACGTCAAATACACGCAAGAAATATGTCGTGTTGGCTCCGACGGGTATTGCAGCCGTGAATGTCGGAGGTCAGACACTTCACTCATTTTTCAGGTTGCCGTTAAAGCCGGTGTTGCCTGATGACCCCGATTTCTCGGTGGTGAGATTGCGCGAACGCATGAAATACCCGCGCTCGTTAATCAAACTCATCAAGAACCTGGAACTGATTATAATTGATGAAATATCAATGGTCAGGGCCGACACGATGGATTTTATTGACCGGTTGTTGCGTGTCTACGGTAACAACATGCGGGAGCCGTTCGGCGGTAAACAGATGCTGCTCGTCGGTGACATATTCCAGCTTGAACCGGTCATAACGACCGATATGCGTCAGGTCATGCGTCGTTACTATCCCCATCCTTATTTCTTTAATGCACGGGTGTTCAACGAGATGAAGATAGTTCCCATTGAGTTGCGCAAGGTCTACCGTCAGCGTGACAATGACTTTGTCGAACTTCTTGACCGATTGCGCCTCGGTCGTCAGACACGTGAAGACATTGCGTTGCTGAACAGCCGATGTCAGTCTGACGGGCAGGAGGACAATGGCGAAATGGTAATGACGCTCGCGACACGGCGCGACATGGTTGACAATATAAATGAGAGGCATCTCCGTGAGATAAGGAAGCCTGAATTCACCTATCATGGTAAAGTCAGCGGTGATTTCCCCGAATCATCCCTTCCCGCGCCGTTGGAACTTACATTGAAGGAGGGCGCACAGGTTGTTTTCATCAAGAACGACCGCGACAAGCGTTGGGTGAACGGGACAATCGGCCGGGTGTCGGCTCTTGATTCAAGCAATCTTGAAGTGACGCTTGAAGATGGCTCATGCCATGACGTAGAGCCTGAGGTGTGGAGTAACATTAAGTATGAATACGATGAAAAGACACGCCGTGTGAATGAGAAGGAAATCGGCAGTTTCACACAGTACCCTGTCAGGCTCGCATGGGCGTTGACAATCCATAAGAGTCAGGGGTTGACGTTCAACAAGGTCATTGTTGACATGGGTAGGGGCGCATTTTCGAGCGGGCAGTCCTACGTCGCATTGTCGCGATGTACATCGCTTGAGGGGATGAGGTTGCGCAGCATGCTGTCAGACAGGGATGTATTTGTTAATCCGGCGATTGTCGATTTCAGCCGGGAGTTCAACGATGATGTCTTGATTGAGGACGCGTTGCATCACGCCGAGGCCGATGTCGCCTATCGTGATGCGGCCAAAGCACTTGACAGGGGCGATTTTGTCGATGCGTTTGACCAATTGGTTAAAGGCATGACATTGCGAAATGAACTTGACAACAAAGTGGCGGTGAGGATGGTGAGACGTAAATTGAGACAGAGAGCCGCACTCTTGTCGAAACTTGACGAGGCAAACGATGAAATAGGGCGTTTGCGCCGGAAAATGTCGTCTCTTGCCGTGGAATATGTCTCTATGGGTGATGATTGCCGTGAAGGAGGGATATATGACGCGGCTATCGCCAACTATGAAAAGGCTCTTGACCTTGACGGTTCCATGCTTGCGGCCATGAAAGGAATGGCCGGGGTGTATCGTGAGAGCGGAGACAGGGACAAGGCTGTGGAGATATTGCGCAGTGCGGTTTCAAGACATCCCGGTGACGCCGGAGTGTATGTTTCGTTGTCCACGCTCTACCGCGAATCGGGGTCGCTCCATGATGCGCTTGAAATCATGTTGCTTGCGGCGGACAGGATAGATAAGAACGCTGACATACATGACGAATTGGCTGCCGTGTACCAACAGGCGGGGGATGACGGACAGGCCGCCAATCATAAGAAAATAGCGCGGGCGTTGCGACGTAAACGTAAATGACGGGAAAACACATTTTTTTCTTTGTCATTCCATGAAAAAACAGTATATTTGGGAAAATAATAACGATAAACCAATCAATGACTATGTGGAGTGTATGGCTCATATTGGCGGTGGTGTTGGTGCTCGTGGAGGTGCTGACAGGGTTTGTGGCCGCGTTTTGCTTGGCTGTAGGGTGTCTTGTGGCTATGATTGTGGATTTGGCCGGAGGTTCGCTGACGGTTCAGATGTGCAGTGTGGCGGTCGGTACGGCTTTGGCCTTTTTCATATTCGGCCCGATGATTCGCCGTTGGCATGAACGTAAGTCTGAAGGCGGTCATGCAGCCACTAACATGGATGCCTTGATTGGTCGTGAGGTCATTTTGCCGGAGACATTGGGCGCAGGTCGTGTCGGGCGTCTCACATTGGATGGTGATAATTGGCAGTTCCGCAGTTGTCATGGAAATGCCATCGAGGCCGGAACGAAGGTGAAAGTGGTCGGTTATGACAGTATCGTGTTGACTGTGGAGACGGTTTGAAGCGAAGTATAGATGAAAAAATAAACATCCCTATAAATAAGAAAAATTATGGATACCGGAATGATTCTTTTGATTGTGCTGATTTTGCTGGCGATAGCAGTGGTTTTCGCCGGTGTCAAGGTTGTACCACAATCCGAGACACGCGTTATTGAACGTCTTGGACGTTTTCACAGTGTGCTCGGCCCCGGGTTGAACCTGATATTACCGTTTGTCGACCGTCCCAAGGTCATTTACACACGTCGTATCGAGAATAATATACAGGGGCGTTCGGTCGTGAGGTATACCGCGACATCGGTCATCGACCTCCGTGAGCAGGTATATGATTTTCCGTCGCAACAGGTCATTACAAAGGATAATGTGATTGCACAGATAGACGCATTGATATACTTCCAGATTGTAGACCCGAAGAAATCGGTTTACGAGATAGACAACCTGCCAAATGCAATCGAGAAGTTGACACAGACATCGCTTAGAAATGTCATCGGAGAGATGATTTTTGACCAGACGTTGACATCGCGTGATACAATTAACGGTAAATTGCAGTCAATCCTTGACGGTGCAACCAATAAATGGGGCGTTAAAGTGAACCGTGTCGAACTTCAGGACATCACGCCGCCTGACTCGGTGCGTAACGCCATGGAACTTGAGATGCAGGCCGAGCGTAGTCGCCGTGCCGACATCCTGCGTGCAGAGGGCGAGAAGAAATCGGTGATACTGCTTTCAGAGGGCCAGAAACAATCGCAAATCAATCAAGCCGAGGCGGCCAAGCAAGTGGCAATCCTTAACGCAGAGGCCGTTAAACAGGCGGAAATCCTGCGTGCCGAGGGTGAGGCACAGGCAAAATTGCTTCAGGCCGATGCCGATGCAGAGGCCATACGCCGTATAAAGGCCTCCATGCAGGATTGTAAGACCGACGCCCCGTCCTATATCCTTGCTCAAAAATATATCGCCACGTTGAGCCAGATGGTTGACGGAAAAGATAACAAGACGGTGTATATACCTTACGAAGCATCGAGCGTGCTTGGGTCGCTCGGCTCGATTAAAGAGATATTTGCCGGTAAATGAAGCGATTGTTACTGATGTTGCTGCCAATGGCGGCCATGGCGTCAGATGATGTGTCGCAATGGGTCGAGCGAGATTCAACGGTTGCGATAGCTAATCGTATAGACCGTGATTTCTCGTTGACACTCGATGAGGGGATAAGGGAGATAAAGAGTCTTTATCCAACGTTGGGCGACAATAATATCAAGAGTTATATTGACTCCGGATATGTGGAACTGCGCGATGGTCAAGGTGGCATGCGTATGTATCGGAAATCGCCGAAGAATCTTCGGCTGATATGTCGCTCGATGCGTCAGGCCGATGGTTGGAACGGTCGTGGGTCGAAAGCGCGCGAATCACGTCTCGCGGTGGCTGACACCATAGTGTCATTATCTGATAAAGGAGACGGCACGCCGGTATACAGGCATCGTGTTACATTGCGTTTTTCACTTGAAGTGCCTTACAATGAGGCGCTAAAGGGTGACACGATTAGAACGTGGATGCCGTTCCCGATGACTACCGACCGACAGTCGGACGTGAGAATGCTTGATACGTCACACCGCGACTACATATTGTCCTCTCCCGACAACTCGGTTCATCGTACCGTCTACATGGAACAGCCTGTCATGACCGGGAGGGATGCGCGGTTCAGTTATACATTCAGTTATGATGTCGCCGGTCAATATTTCTCGCCTGAATATATCATCGCCAATCTGAAACCATACAATAAAGACTCAAAACAATATAAGGAATATACGGCGACCGATGAACGGCATATCATCGCAATCCCGCTTGCACGCGAGATTGTCGGTGGGGAGACAAACCCTTTCAGGCAATCGGAACTTGTCTATGATTACATCGCGGGTAATATCCCGTGGGCCGGGGCACGCGAGTACAGTACGCTTGACTGTATTCCCCGATATGTGCTTGAACATGGATATGGCGACTGCGGGCAGGTGGCTTTACTGTATATCTCTATGATGCGTACCCTCGGTGTTCCCGCGAGGTGGGAGAGCGGATGGATGCTTCATCCGGGAGAAAAGAATTATCATGACTGGGCCGAGGTCTATTTTGAAGGAATAGGCTGGGTTCCTGTCGATGTGTCGTTCGGTCGTTATACAGCATCGGGAAACACTGATGTGCGCACTTTCTGTTCACACGGGCAGGACATATATCGGTTTGCGTCCAATTCGGGGGTCGGTGGAGAACTTTACCCACCAAAGAGATATGTTAGAAGCGAGACTGTGGATTTTCAGGCGGGAGAGGTTGAGACATCCCGTGGAAACTTGTTTTATCCGCTGTGGAACTCGCATCTTGAAATAATCAAAATAGAACCTTTGGAAAAATGAACAGGATAGTTGCAACGTTACTTTTGTTTTTGATGTTTGTTCCTGTGGTGTCAGGGACGACTCCGTCCGAAATAATCGACAGTGTGCGTGGCAAGGTGGCCCCTGATTTGCGTCAGGCTGTGTTTGATGTCAGGGCGGTCGGGATATATCCCGCAATGGATATTGTCGGTACAGTGTCGGAGGATTCTTTGAAAAGGGCCGTTATGAATGCTTTTGCCGGTTCAGGATACTGTAAGGTGCGTGACAATATCGCTGTCCTTGATAACATCGATTACTGGGGGTTGGTGAAAATTCCTGTGGCATCGTTGCGCACAGGGCCGGGACATGCCCGGGAAATGGCGACACAGGCGGTTATGGGGACACCTCTAAGGATATTGGAGGCGACGGGGGAATGGTATCGCGTGCAGACACCTGACGGGTACATCGCCTATATCCCGTCATCATCGGTTGAGATTAGAGATAATGCCGGAATGAACACGTGGCGCAATCAGCCACGTCTCGTCGTTACCTCGCTGAAAGAGGCCGATGTGTGTTCGACCGAAAAATCGGTTTCGGGTCGGGACGGGATTGTCGCCCGTCTTGTGAACGGTTCTATAGTGAACGGTTCATTGAAAGGGAAAAGCAAGATGGTGGAGGTGACTCTTCCCGACGGTCGTTCAGGCTGGATTGACCGTAATGCCGTGTCATCTATCGATGGCTGGGCGGCACAGGCGTTTGATGTGGATAGAATACTTGATACCGCCTACTCGATGATGGGTGCGCCATACCTCTGGGGTGGGACATCGACCAAGGCTCCTGATTGTTCGGGCCTTGTGAAGGTGAGTTATTTTTCCAATGGCATAATATTGATGCGTGATGCCTCGCAACAGGCAAAGACCGGGAAAAACATGCCACCGGAAGACTGGCGTTCGCTGCGTGCGGGGGACTTGTTGTTTTTCGGAAATCCTGTCACAGGTCGTGTCACACATGTCGCGATTTATGACCGTGACGGCCGTTATATCCATTCATCGGGTCAGGTAAGGGTTAACAGCATCGACCCTGATAGTGAAATTTATCTTGGGAAGTCGTATAATCATCTGTCATCCACCCGTATTGACGGGCAAGAGGGGACAATGGGGATAACACGTGCGGCGGAACATCCGTGGTATTTTAATAAGTGACATAATAATATGGACCGTAGAAAATTTTTAGTCAGCGCGGGTCTCGGAACAATGGCCCTCGTTTCTCCTATATCTTTGTCGGCGGTTGGGATTGCGACACGTAAGACAGGGAAAACCGGTAGGCTGAACCTGCATTTTTCACCGTATGAACTGCAATTGCGTCATGCCTTCAATCTTGCAAAATACAGCCGTACGACGACTCCTGATGTCCAGGTGAGGATTGAATTGGATGGAATCGTCGGCTACGGCGAGGCCTCTATGCCACCCTATCTGGGCGAAAGTGTCGAAAGTGTGACAAAGTTCCTGTCATCACTCGATTTGTCACAGTTCAGCGACCCTTTCCGTATCGAGGATATTCATGAATACATGGAGAGTGTCGCCCCTGACAATCGTGCGGCGAAAGCATCGGTTGACATTGCCCTGCATGACCTTGTCGGTAAAATCATGGGTCAGCCGTGGTACAAGATATGGGGGTTGAACCCTGACCTCGCCCCCGATACCTCGTTTACTATAGGTATTGACAAGGCCGATGTCGTGAGGAAGAAAGTTGACGAGGCCGCCCCTTATAACGTCCTGAAAGTGAAGATGGGACTTGATAATGACAAGGAGTTGGTTGAGATTATACGTTCAAAGACCGACCGTCCGATATGTGTGGACGCCAACCAGGGCTGGGATGACAAGGAACGTGCGCTCGAGATGTGTCATTGGCTCGCCGAGCGCAACTGCCTGTTTGTCGAGCAACCCATGCCTAAGGAAAAAATCGATGAGACGGCATGGCTGCGCGAGCGTTCACCGCTGCCGATTGTGGCTGACGAGTTTTTCCAGCGTCTGCCCGATGTGAAGCGCGCCCACGGGGCATACGATGCAATCAATATCAAACTGATGAAAAGCACAGGGATGCACGAGGCCTACAAGATGGTCGCCGCCGCACGTGCCTTGGGTATGAAAGTGATGCTCGGATGCATGACCGAGACATCGTGTGGTATATCGGCGGCCGCGCAGCTCGCCCCTATGGTGGATTGGGCCGACCTTGATGGCAATCTGTTGATTGCCAATGATATATTTGACGGCGCGAAGATAGTGAACGGTAAGGTGTCAGTGCCTATCGACCGTCCCGGAATCGGAGCTGTTCCCCTTGTGTAACGTGACATATCGGTCATGTGATTTGAACTTTAGACAGGTTCAAATGTTAGACGAATAGAGAATATATTTAGAGATTGTTTAAAATTTTCTCATCGGAATTTTTAAGAGCTATTTCGGAGGGAATTTTAAAGGACGAGCGAGGATAATATCGAGATATTTGACGAGCGAGAACTTGAAAATTGACCCGAAAGAGCCTTGACAATCTCACAAAAGTAAAAGACGGTGTTTTACGCGCTTTCCGTCCTTTGATTCGGTCATGATGCCCGCATCACTCCCTCGTCAGCATGACGGGAATCATCGTAAAACACCTATAAAAATTCAATGATAAAAATTTAAACAATCTCTTATTTGTTAAATGACTGAAGATATGAAAAAGTATGTATGTGATGTATGCGGGTACATATATGACCCCGCTGTAGGTGACCCTGAAAGTGGAATTGCACCGGGAACGGCATTTGAAGACTTGCCTGACGATTGGGAATGCCCGCTTTGCGGCGTGGGAAAAGACCAGTTCAGTCCGGTCGAATGAATTGAAATAAAAAAAGCAAACATAACATTTAAATCGTAGGGACACGTCATTGGCGTGTCCCTTGTTTATATGATAATTAAAATTATGTTAGGGGAATAGGGATTACGGGAGTTTTTTGCTAAATTTGCAAAAATTTTAGAAACTGTATCCCGAAATGAGCAGAAAATTCACAGAATATAAGCACCTTAACCTCTCGGAAATAAACAAGGAGGTGCTTGCCGGATGGAATGAGAATCATCTGTTTGAACAGACAATGAAAGAGCGTGAGGGGTGTCCCTCGTTTGTTTTCTTTGAAGGGCCGCCTTCGGCAAATGGAATGCCAGGCATCCATCATGTGATGGCACGCACTATCAAGGATATTTTCTGCCGGTACAAGACAATGAAAGGGTTTCATGTCAAGCGTAAGGCCGGATGGGATACCCATGGTCTGCCCGTGGAACTCGGTGTCGAGAAATCATTGGGGATAACCAAAGAAGACATCGGGAAAAAAATCTCGGTGGACGATTATAATGCGGCATGCCGCCATGAGGTGATGAAGTACACCAAGGAATGGGAGACCCTCACTAACTCGATGGGATACTGGGTTGACATGGAGAACCCCTACATCACCTACGATAACCGTTATATCGAGACGGTGTGGTGGCTGTTGGCGCAACTGTACAAGAAAGGTTACCTTTACAAGGGATATACGATTCAACCTTACTCACCTGCGGCCGGTACAGGGTTGAGCACCCACGAATTGAACCAACCGGGATGCTATCGTGATGTAAAGGACACGACATGTGTGGCCGAATTTGAAATGATTGACCCCAAGGATGAGATGAAAGGCTGGGGTACGCCGTTCTTTCTAGCATGGACTACCACCCCTTGGACTTTACCTTCCAATACCGCTCTTGCTGTCGGCCCGAATATACAATATAATGTGGTGCGCACATACAATCAGTATTCAGGAAACCCTGTCACGGTTGTATGTGCCGTGGATTTGATGGGTTCACTGTTCAACCCCAAAGGCAAGGATATGCCTTTGGACGACTATAAAAAGGGTGACAAAGTCATTCCTTATCAGGTTGTGGCGACTTTCAAAGGTGATGAACTTGTGGGAATGCGCTACAAGCAGCTTTTCCCATGGGTGAATCCCGGTGAGGGTGCGTTCCGTGTGATTCCGGGCGATTATGTGACCACCGAGGACGGGACGGGTATCGTGCACATCGCCGGTACGTTCGGTGCTGATGACCTCCGTGTGTCGAAACAGAGCGGTGTCCCACCGTTGCATCTTATTGACAAAGACGGGAATATACGTCCCATGGTCGATATGACAGGGCGTTTCTACGTTCTTGATGACCTTGACCCTGAATTTGTTAGGAATAATGTGGATATCGAGGCCTATGGTCAATGGGAGGGTCGGTATGTCAAGAATGCGTTTGACAAGGATGCCGATGAATCGACCGAGACACTTGATGTCGCCCTGTGCATGGATTTGAAACTTAAGGACCGTGTGTTCAAGATTGAGAAACATGTCCACAGTTACCCGCATTGCTGGCGCACAGACAAGCCGGTGCTGTATTATCCGCTTGACAGTTGGTTCATTAAGACCACTGCTGCGCGTGACCGTCTCGTCGAGTTGAACCGTTCGATTCAGTGGAAACCCGCATCGACCGGGACAGGACGCTTCGGAAAATGGCTTGAGAATCTTCAGGACTGGAATCTGTCACGTAGCCGTTACTGGGGCACACCGCTCCCGATATGGCGCACAGAGGACGGTGCTGAAGAAACGTGTATAGACAGTGTCGAGACCCTGTATAACGAAATTGAGAAATCGGTGGCTGCCGGGGTTATGGAATCCAACCCTTACAAGGAGCGCGGATTTGTTCCAGGGGATTATTCCAAAGATAATTATGAAAAGATAGACCTCCATCGTCCTTACGTCGATGATATTGTGCTCGTCTCTGAATCGGGTAAGCCGATGTATCGGGAGACCGACCTGATAGACGTATGGTTCGACAGCGGTTCGATGCCATACGCCCAGATTCACTACCCGTTTGAGAACAAGGAGGCGTTTGACAACGGAGAACTTTATCCCGCCGATTTTATCGCCGAGGGTGTTGACCAGACTCGCGGATGGTTCTTCACACTGCATGCAATCGCGGGCATGGTGTTTGACTCGGTCGCCTACAAGGCAGTTATTTCCAACGGTCTTGTCCTCGACAAGGACGGTAACAAGATGTCCAAGCGCCTTGGCAATGCGGTCAACCCGTTTGAGACAATCGAGAAATATGGTTCTGACCCCGTGCGTTGGTACATGATTGCCAATTCCTCTCCATGGGAGAACCTGAAGTTTGACGCCGACGGTGTCGCCGAGACTTCGCGCAAGTTATTTGCAACGTTATATAATACCTATTCGTTCTTTGTCCTGTATGCCAACGTTGATGGCTTTGACAATACACTGCCACAGGTTCCCGTTGAACGTCGTCCCGAGATTGACCGTTGGATACTGTCGTTGCTCAATTCGCTTGTGAAGGAGGTTGACAGTGACTTGAACGACTATGAACCCACAAAGGCAGCACGTGCAATCAGCGAATTTGTCGGTGACAATCTATCCAACTGGTATGTACGCCTGAACCGTAAACGTTTCTGGGGCGGGGAGATGACCGAGGATAAGATATCGGCGTTCCAGACGCTCTATACATGTCTCGAGACTGTCGCACGCCTCATGGCTCCTGTCGCTCCGTTCTTTGCCGACAGACTGTATCTTGACCTTACCGCGCCGTCGGGAGCGGGTGCGTCATCGGTTCATCTAGCTGATTTCCCTGTCGCTGACGATGGTATGATAGACAAGGACCTTGAGGAGCGTATGCACTTGGCGCAGCTGATAACGTCAATGGTGCTTTCATTGCGTCGTAAGGTGAATATAAAGGTTCGACAGCCGTTATCCACCCTCATGATTCCTGTCGTTGACGAAAAACAGCGTCATGCGGTGGAATTGGTCAAAGACCTTGTTTTAGGTGAGGTGAATGTCAAGGAATTGAAATTTGTAGGAGCGGAGGACGGAGTTCTTGTCAAACGTGTCAAGCCTGATTTCAAGAAACTTGGGCCGAAGTTTGGAAAGGCCATGAAACAGGCGGCCGAGATTATAAAGAGTCTGTCGCAGCATGATATTGCGGAGCTTGAAAAGAACGGTTCATTAGAGATAACCGTCAATGACAGTAAGGCGGTGATAGAACTTGCCGATGTCGAGGTCATCTCTGAAGATATTCCCGGATGGCTTGTCGCCAATGAAGGAAATGTCACTATAGCCCTTGATGTGACCGTCAACGATGAATTGCGTCGTGAAGGCATCGCACGTGACATAGTGAATCGCATTCAAAACATACGCAAGGAGCGTGACTACAATATAACCGACCGCATCGCCCTTACATTCTCGCCGGATGGAGACTCGCGTGATGCCATAGAGGACTTTGCCGATTATATATCACGGCAGGTGTTGGCGGGTTCGCTTGTTTTTGCACCGCTCGGCGAGGGTGAGGAAGGTGTGGAGACTCTTTCTCTGGATGATGTGAACGTTAAGGTGAAAATTGTGTTATTATAGTTAAAAATAACATTCACCACAAAAAGATTCAACTATGTCAGACAAGAAGACACGATATTCCGACGAGGAATTGCAGGAGTTCAAGGAATTGATTCTCGCAAAACTGGAAAAGGCACAAAGGGATTATGAATTGCTTCGTGCCAATATAACTAATACCGACGGCAATGACATCGCCGATACTTCACCTACGTTTAAGGTGCTGGAGGAGGGTGCGAGTACACTTAGTAAGGAGGAGGCCGGACAGCTTGCCCAGCGTCAGATGAAGTTCATCCAACATCTACAGGCGGCATTGGTGCGTATAGAGAACAAGACTTACGGAATCTGTCGCGAGACCGGGGAGCTTATTCCCAAGGAACGTCTCCGTGCGGTGCCTCATGCTACGCTTAGCATCGCATCCAAGAATAACCAGAACAAACAATGAGGCTGTCACGCGGCGCATGGGCGCTTATCATAATATTGGGTGTAATCATCCTTGACCAGGCGTTGAAGATATGGGTCAAGACCCATTTCTATCTCGGTGAGGATGTCCCTGTCACATCGTGGTTCCAGTTACATTTTATCGAGAATAACGGTATGGCGTTCGGCATAGAGCTTGGCAGTAAGTTGTTTCTGACGCTGTTCAGGATTGTTGCCGTGGGATTGTTGTCCTATTATATTGTCAAGATATGCAAGAGTGACCTGATTCCTGTGGGATATATAGTATGTGTGGCCTTGATAACCGCCGGGGCGGCGGGAAATATTTTCGACTGCATGTTCTATGGACTGATATTTAATAACCCTATGCCTCCTGAAGTCGCCGTAATGTTTCCTGACGGGGGTGGATATGCGTCGCTTTTCCATGGGCGTGTCGTCGATATGCTGTATTTCCCGTTGTTCAGTTTTGACTGGCCAGAGTGGGTCCCGTTTGTCGGCGGGGAGAATTTCCTGTTTTTCCAGCCTGTGTTCAATATCGCTGATGCAGCGATAACTGTGGGCATGATACTTCTGATAATTTTTTATAACAAGTATCTCGGCGTATCGTTGGATTCCGAAAAGGAAAAATCGGCAGAGGAATGAATCAGTCGTTGACTGGAATATTACTGTTTTTGTTGTCGGTGGTGGCACTGTCGTCCTGTAACAGGACACCATCGGGAGTGATACCGCCTGACGAGATGACCGACCTGCTTGTGGACTTGCACAAAGGTGATGCCGTTGTCGAGGTGGAACGAAGTTACTACAGCAATGACTCTTTGCGTAAGGTGCTGAAACAGTCGATTCTCTTGAAACATGGGGTCACTCAGGACGAGGTTGATTCATCCATGATGTGGTATGGTCATCATCTTGACCGTTATATGGAGGTGTATGATGACGTGATTGCCCGTCTTGAAAGTGATATAGAGGAGACGCGTAAACTTGGTGTCAATAATGTCGATGACAAGCCGTCGCAGATTGTGGTTGACGGGGATTCGGTCAATATATGGCCCGGTGTGACGAGCCGTAGGTTCTCGCCATCGATGGCCGGGGAGTTCATTACGTTCAGTCTTAACAGTGACCGCAACTGGGAACGTGGCGACAGTTACACTCTGAAATCCAAATTGGTGTCGGCTGAAGGTGCCTCAAGATTTTCTATTGTTGTGGATTATAACGACGGGACATCGGAGTATAACAGCATGACGACAAGCGGTGGTGGTTGGAAGTCAATCAGTCTCCCTCTTGATTCCGCCAAAATCGCAACCTCGGTATATGGTGCGATACAATATACCCCTAAGGAGAACGAGGTGGCGTATATCGACTCTATATCTCTGGTCAGGACGCGCATAGAGAAGACCCCGTTGTCAATCAGGAACGGGAATAAGAAATCAGTTAAGACAACGCGGTGATGCAACGTTGGCTCGCGCATTATGTCAGTTATAACGGGGTGTATTGCCGTAATGCAATCGTGATATACGATGAGGTTTTGCGCAAAGTCGTGAGTGTGACCCCATTTGACAGAGAGTCACACTCCACACGATTTTATAACGGAACAATCAATGTCGTCAAGAGGGGAGAGAGTCAGGAGGAATACCTGGTTTTTATACCATTGAATGAATGATATCTGTTATATCATTCCGATGATTTCGTTGATGTCTTTTACTCCGTGGCGTTCACAATAGTCGGTCATGTAGTCGATGACTTTCATTGTGACAGCCGGGTCGATGAAATTGGCTGTGCCCAATTGCACGGCACGTGCGCCGGCAAGCATGAACTCGATTGCATCGCGACCGTCCATGATACCTCCGAGACCTATTACAGGAATCGAGACCGCATGAGCCACCTGCCATATCATCCTGACGGCAACGGGACGTACCGCGGGTCCTGAGAGTCCCCCTGTGACGGTTGAGAGACATGGACGTTGACGTTCCACATCGATTGCCATGCCGAGCAAGGTGTTGATGAGCGATACCGAATCAGCACCTTCGGCTTCGACGGCCTTGGCTATATCGACTATCGAGGTCACATTGGGTGAAAGTTTGACAATCAATGACTTGTCCCATGCCTGACGCATCGCTTTTGTCACCTGGGCGGCACCGTCGGTTGTAGTGCCGAATGCCATACCTCCCTGTTTTACATTGGGGCACGAGATATTGACTTCGATAGCATTGATGCGTTCAAGAGGCATGAGTTTCTCGGCGACCGTGACATAGTCATCGATGGACGCGCCTGACACGTTGACAATCAGTTCGGAATCGTATGCCGATATTACGGGGTATATATGGGATATGAAGAAATCCACCCCTTTGTTCTGGAGTCCCACCGCGTTGAGCATCCCTGACGGTGTCTCGGCCATGCGAGGGTAGGGATTCCCTTCCCGGGGATTCAGTGTAGTGCCTTTTACGATGTATGCACCAAGTCGGTTAAGGTCAATGAAGTCGGAATACTCGATGCCGTAACCGAATGTCCCCGATGCGGTCATCACAGGATTTTTCAGGTTCAGACCGCCTATGTTTACGTTAAGATTTACCATGTCAGTTGATTTATATTGAATACCGGCCCTTCGGTACATACACATACATTGCCTCTCACTGTCTTCTCTACGCAGCAGAGACAGGCACCGAGTCCGCATGCCATCATGTTCTCAAGGGATACCTCACACTCGATGCCACGTTCCTTGGCTATTCCGGCGACAGCTTTCATCATGGGGGCGGGGCCACAGCAGTATATCATGTCAAACGACTCTGATAATATCGGGTGTTGTGTCACCAGCCCGCAATGGTCGGGTGCATCCTGGGATTCGACAGATGTACGTACATCGCTGTACCGTGAAAATTCATCAATCATGAGCAGGTCGGCGGGTGTGCGTGCCCCTATCAGTGTCGTCGGGGTAATGCCTTTTTTGCGAAGTGCCTTTGAGAGGTATAACAACGGGGCGGCCCCGACACCTCCTCCTATAAGAAAGATGCGTCGGTCACTATCGATTCCATCTATTGAAAAACCGTTGCCGAGCGGTAGGACTATGTTGATTATTTCATCTTTCTCCATGCTGATGAGGTGTGTTGTCCCTTTTCCGGCTTTACGGACAAGAAGCGACAGGCGGTTTTCCTCAACATCGACATCGCATATTGAAATCGGGCGCCGAAGCGTGATTCCGCACCCGGGAATCGCTACCTGTACAAACTGTCCCGGTCGCATACGTGGCAGTGTCGAATAATCAGCCGGCGTGATTACGAGCAAAGAATAGTTTTCGTTAAAATGTCGGTTCTCGACAATCCTGAAGTCTAAGATTTTTTTCATAATACAAATTTAAGAAAATTCAGGATAAGAAGGGAGAGTATGGAAAATAATTTATGGTTTAATATAAATTAACATTGGTGTGCCCTTATTCTTGCCCATAGTGGTTGTAGATTTGCAGTGTAAAACAATTTTAAGCCATGACACAGAACAATATTATCCTGACTCCGAGAGTAATCAATACGGTTAATGCGCTTCCTGCAAAAGAGCGCAATGCAATCTCCAACGCTCTTGCCGCCGAATTCATTTTGGGGCAAGACCCGGCTGAGACCTTAACGGCGATGCAGATGATGCTGTATTCGATAATTCGGTTTTATGTCAAGCAGGATATGGAACGTAATAATTGATTTGTCTCATAAATCTATTTTCCTGTATTGGGAAGATGAAAAGGAGCGAGGGCATCCGTCGTGATGACGGGTGCCCTCTATGTTATAGTTGTATATGTGGTGGACGATTAACCATTTAAGGCGCGTAGGGCATCCTCAAGGGATGCGATTTTGGTTTTAGCGTCGTGTTGTTTCTTGCGCTCTGTCTCCACTACGGCGGCGGGGGCGTTGTTGACGAAACGCTCGTTGGATAGTTTCTTCTCCACGCTGGCAAGGAAGCTGCGGTTGTATTCGAGGTCTTTCTGTATTTTGGCGATTTCGGCCTCGACATCGATATTATCGGACAATGGGATGTTGAATTCGGTCGTGCCGACCATGAACATTGCAGCTGACGGGTCTTTTTCATTGACACGCTCCAGTGCCGTCAGGTTGCCGAGTTTAATGATTATATCGGCCATCACGGGGAGCGTGGAGTTTACTACATTCAGTGTCAGCGTTTCACGCGACGGGATGTTACGTTTAGCGCGTACGCCCCTGATTCCGTTGATGATTTCCTTGGCGATATCCATTGCCTCGATGAGGTCGTTGTTGACTTCTCCTGTGGCGGGTGCTTGCGCATACATTATCGACTCCCCGTCGTGGCGTTCGGCTATGTGTTGCCATAATTCCTCGGTGATGAACGGCATGAACGGGTGAAGCATCCTTAACAACCCGTCAAAGAATCCGAGTGTCTCTTTCATGGTTGTGGTGTCAACCGGGTGCTGGTATGCCGGTTTAACCATTTCAAGATACCACGAGGAGAATTCATCCCAGAATAGGCGGTACACGGCCATCAATGCCTCTGAAATGCGGAATTTTGACAATAGGTCGGAGACCTCGGCGGCCGTGGCGTTGAACTGTGAGCGGAACCATTCGGCGGCCTGTCGCGATGTCTTAGGCTGCTCAAGTGATTCATCGATTTCCCAACCCTTTACAAGCCGGAATGCGTTCCATATCTTGTTACAGAAATTACGTCCGTTCTCACACAGTTTTTTGTCGAAGAAAATATCGTTTCCGGCGGGTGCTGACAGCATGATACCCATGCGTACACCGTCTGCTCCGTATTCGGCAATCAGGTCGAGCGGGTCGGGGGAGTTGCCGAGTTGTTTTGACATCTTACGACCGATTTCATCACGCACAATGCCTGTGAAATAGACATTGTTGAACGGTTGTTTCCCTCGGAACTCATATCCCGCGATAATCATTCGTGCGACCCAGAAGAAGATGATGTCAGGGCCGGTGACAAGGTCGGCGGTGGGGTAGTAGTAGTTGATTTCCTCGTTGTCGGGTTCAAGGATGCCGTTGAACAATGAGATGGGCCATAGCCATGAAGAGAACCAGGTGTCGAGCACATCTTCATCCTGTCGCAGGTCGGCATCGGAGAGTCCGGGATTGGTCTTGCGTGCCTCGGCGAGGGCTTCCTCTCGGGACTCGGCAACAACAAATGAGCCGTCAGGCAGATAATATGCCGGGACACGGTGTCCCCACCATAGCTGGCGTGAGATACACCAGTCATGAATCTCGGTCATCCAGTGACGGTAGGTCGTCTTGAATTTTTCAGGAATGAATTTTATGATGTCCTCCTCGACCGCATTCAGGGCAGGGATGCTGATTTTGTCCATTTTCAAGAACCATTGGTCGCTGAGGCGTGGCTCGGTCACGGTGTCCTGGTTGCGTTCACTGTAGCCGACTTTGTTCTCATACTCCTCGACTTTCTCGATGAGTCCGGCATCCTGAAGGTCCTTGACGATTTGCTCACGAACGGCGAATCGGTCCATCCCCACGTACATCCCGGCAGCCTCGCTCACTGTGGCGTCATCGTTGAATATGTCGATGCTCTCGAGATTGTGCTTCTGTCCGAGCATGTAGTCGTTCATGTCGTGGGCCGGGGTCACTTTGAGACATCCTGTGCCGAATTCAATGTCAACGTAGGTGTCCTCGATAACGGGGATTTCACGGTTGACGAGCGGGACAATCACGTGTTTGCCATGCAGATGGGTATTCTTGGGGTCGTCGGGGTTGATGCACATGGCAGTGTCGCCCATGATTGTCTCCGGGCGTGTCGTGGCAACGATGGCATATCCGTCCTCGCCCACGATTTTATAACGCAGGTAATACAGTTTGCTGTGTTCCTCCTTGTATACAACCTCGGCGTCGCTTAAGGCTGTCTTGGCCTTAGGGTCCCAGTTGACCATGCGTTTGCCTTTGTAGATTAAACCTTTCTTGTAAAGGTCGACAAAGACGCGTATCACGCTTTTGGAACGAATTTCGTCCATGGTGAAGGCTGTGCGGCTCCAGTCGCATGACGCGCCGAGTTTCTTGAGCTGTTCAAGAATTATACCTCCATGTTTCTCTTTCCATGCCCATGCGTGTTCAAGGAATTGCTCACGTGTGAGGTCACTTTTTTTGATTCCTTCGGCCGCGAGTTTAGCCACGACTTTTGCTTCGGTCGCAATTGACGCATGGTCGGTTCCGGGTGCCCATAATGCGTTCTTTCCCTCCATGCGGGCACGTCTAATCAGGATGTCCTGAATGGTGTTGTTGAGCATGTGGCCCATGTGAAGTATTCCTGTAACATTTGGCGGAGGTATCACGATAGTGTAGGGCTCACGTGCATCAGGGACAGAGCGGAACAGTTCATGGCGCATCCAGTAGTCGTACCATTTATCCTCGACATCGCGGGGATTGTATTTAGTGGCTAGCTCGTTCATACTTTTTATTATTGTGAAATTTGAGTGCAAAGATACGAATAAGTCGAGAGAAAAGAGCAAGCTCGCTTGAACTTTTCCGAGCGAGAGTATCTTCGACGGAGTCAAAGATAGTAATAAGTCGAGAATAAAACCAAAATTTGTACATGTTCGTTGAATGAGTTAACTTTGTGCAATAAACAAAATCAAATTTCACCGAAGACGGTAAAGGCATTTGTGCCTATTTCTATCCTGAATATGATTAAGTCTCTGTCACTTACAATAATGGCACTATGTTCAGTCCTATCTATGCACAGTGCCGTACATACTACAGTATCCCACGTATATAAAGTTAACCCTACGGTTGAGTATCAGACTATTGACGGCTTCGGAGCTTCGGACGCTTGGAGTATGCGCTTCGTTGGAAAAATGGATGACGAGACGACTTCCCGTTGCGCCGACTGGCTTTTCAGTCTTGAAAATGATGCAGACGGTAATCCCAGAGGAATCGGGTTGAGTATATGGCGTTTCAATATCGGGTCCGGAAGCGTTGAACAGGGTGATAGCAGCCGAATCAATAACGGCACACGGACAGAATGCTTCCTTCTTCCTGACGGCCGTTATGATTGGAACAAACAGGCCGGGCAACGGAAATTCCTGCATCTCGCCAAAGAGCGTGGTGTACCTTATTTCCTCGGCTTCCTGAACTCTCCTCCTGTATATTATACCAAGAACGGTCTTGCGACAAACACCGGCCGTGAGGGGGCATCCTATAATCTGCGTGAAGATTGTTACGACAACTTTGCCCGATTCATGGCCGATGTGATTGAAGGTCTTGAAAAGCATGACGGCATAAAGCTTGACTATATTTCTCCGCTTAACGAGCCTGACGGACATTGGAACTGGCAAGGGCCGAAACAGGAAGGCACTCCCGCCACAAACCGCGAGATTGCGAAAGTTGCAACCACGCTTGACAGAGAACTCTCACGCCGAGGCATCGCCACACGCATAATCATACCTGAATCATCGGACTATCGTTGCATGTTCTCGATGCATCTAACTGATTGGGACAGGGCAAACGAAATACGTACATTCTTTTCGCCGGACAGTGCGGCTACATACGTCGGCAATCTGAAAAATCTCCCCCGCCTGATGGCTGGTCACAGCTATTGGTCGAACACCCCTGTCGAGGCAATGAAAAGCAACCGCATTGCCCTCAACGACACCCTGAAGAAATATGGCGTTGATTTCTGGCAGAGCGAGGTGTGCATTATGAGCAACGACGAGGAAATCGGTGGAGGCGGAGGCTTTGACCGCACAATGAAAACTGCTCTCTATGTCGCCCGTCTGCTGCATCACGATATGGTGTACGCCAACGCCCGCAGCTGGCAATGGTGGCGCGCAATAGGCGGTGACTACAAGGATGGTCTGCTTTTCCAATATCGCGACAAGGTGACCGGGAATGACACCATCGTCGATTCCAAACTCTTATGGGCACTCGGCAATTACAGCCGTTTCATCCGTCCGGGAGCGAGACGTGTAGATGTATCAATGGTAGGGGATGACGGGAGCGTGTCGCCCGACAGTTCTACTGACCCATACGGGCTGATGCTGTCGGCTTATAAAGATGAGAACGGGGATTTGTTTGTTGTCGGCATTAATTATTCGGATGGAGTCATAGACGCTGTCTTGGATATAGATGGAGCGAGACCTGTCTCTTCCTGGAGCTCATATATAACAGCTGAAGGTAATAAAAATCTGTCTTTATTCCCTGTCAAGAGTAATAATATCAGGTTCGCACCACGTTCCGTCATGACTGTAATAATTCCGCTAATCTGAACATAAATACACTCTCTTAACTCGGCAAAGCTAAAATAAATTTTGCTTTGCTCTCGACTTATTCGTATCTTTGCCAACTGAAATCGAAATATAACATTATTATATAGAAAAATGAGAAAAAACATTGTAGCCGGCAACTGGAAAATGAACACCACGTTGCAGGAGGGCGTCAAACTCGCCAAGGAAGTTAACGAGGAACTCAAAAAAGTAACACCCAAGTGCGAAGTAGTCATCTGCGTGCCTTTCACTCATCTGGCATCGGTCAACGGGGTGATTGACAGCAACAATCTCGGCCTTGGCGCGGAGAACTGCGCTGACCATAAGTCAGGTGCATACACTGGCGAGATTTCGGCGGCCATGGTTGCATCAACCGGCGCGACCCACGTTATCCTCGGACACTCTGAACGTCGTCAATACTACGGTGAGAATTCCGAGATTTTGAAAGAAAAGGTGAATCTTGCGCTTGCCAACGGACTCACTCCGATATTCTGCATCGGCGAGGTTCTTGAACAGCGTGAGAACGGTTCTTATCTTGAAGTAGTCAAGGCTCAAATCGAGGAAGCTCTTTTCGGACTTTCACCTGAAGACTTCGGCAAACTCATCCTGGCATACGAGCCGGTATGGGCAATCGGTACAGGTAAGACCGCTACCGATGACCAGGCTGAGGAGATGCACGCGTTCATACGTGGCGTAATCGCCGACAAATATGGCAAAGAGGTCGCCGATAACACTTCAATCCTTTATGGCGGAAGCTGCAAACCCACCAATGCCGCCGCTTTGTTCGCCAAGCCTAACGTTGACGGAGGTCTCATCGGTGGCGCGTCTCTTGACGCAGAATCGTTCATGGGCATCGTGAACGCGTTCTAATAATAAAAATAACGATAAAAATAGGCTGCAAGAATATTATTTAGTATTTTTGCAGCCTATTTTTGTAATATATCTATTATGGCAAAAAGAATATTGAAAATGTCGTTTATGGTGGCGTTGTCGTTGACCTGCGGTAGTGCCATGGCTGACGATGTAACTATAATAGACCATATAACTGCCGACAGTGTCAATGTCATCGTTCAGCCTATCGGACTGGATGAACGGTTGTCACCACAGCCTGAAGCCGATGAAAGTGACATGCGCGACAAGCCGTCCAATGCCAAAGGGCATCAGGCGGGTTACCGTATTCAGGTTTTTTCAGACAACAACCCGCGAACCGCTAAAAATGAGGCCAATTCCAAGGCCCGTACCATACGTTCGCGGTTTCCGCAGTATCGCTCATACGTTTCCTATAAGTCGCCTTACTGGCGATTGAAAGTCGGTGATTTCAGGACACAACAGGAGGCAAATGCCGCCGCCGCAGATATACGCCGTGCGTTCCCGTCCTACGGCAAGGAAATAAGAATAGTGAAAGACAGAGTGTTTATCAGCGATTGACACGGACTATGAATATCGTATATGATAATGACACGGTCGCTGAAATTGCCGACCATGTAGAAGCCATATTGAAAATACTTGGTGAAGACCCGTCCCGCGAAGGGTTGCTCAAAACCCCGGTCAGGGCCGCCAAGGCTTTGTATTATATAACAAACGGATATAGGCGTGACGTGGATTCCATTGTCAACGGGGCTGTGTTCACTCATGAGGGGAGTGGCATGGTGGTGGTGAAGGATATCGAGTTTTACTCGATGTGTGAACATCACATATTACCGTTTTTCGGTCGCATGTCCATCGGTTATATCCCTGACGGGAAGATGCTTGGATTGAGCAAGGTGGCACGAATTGTTGACCATTACGCCAGGCGGCTGCAGGTCCAGGAAAGGCTGACCGCCCAGGTGTGTGATGAAATACGGCGTGTCGTCGGGGCGAAGGGTGTTATCGCCAGATGTGACGCGCAACATTTGTGTATGAAAATGCGTGGCGTTGAAAAGCAGGATTCATCGACGGTGACATTGGATTCAGTAGGGGTGTTTGACGACAATCCCGTGTTGCGACAGGAATTCCTTGCCTCGCTGTAATCAGCGGACAATATAAGATTACCCCCCGCGACATATAACTATGTTGCGGGGGGTAATTTACATTTTAATTGATAATGGATGCAAGCATTGAGTCAGAGGGGTTTACTGCCACTATTTTCCCGACAGGGTCTATCAGGTAGGCGTTATAGCCGGCTGAAAGATTGTAGGATTGTGCGATTTCACGGGCCTTTGCCCCCTGCACGTTAAATTGCGATTCCGCACTAAGATTGTCCCTACGCACTATCTCGCGAAAGAGGCGCTCACTACGGTCAAAATTGACCGATAAGAGACAAAATCGTTCTTTATCAGCGTTCCTGGCAAATGCCTGGTAGCGGTTGACGTCTATGCGTGACCCAGGGTTCTCTGAATTCCATAGGGTGAGCAATACGTAACGTCCTTTCATGTCGGCGAGCGAAAACGTGGAATCGCTGTCGGTGGTTAATTCAAACAGGGGAGCATTGTAGCCTTTCGCGGCTTCGGATACTCGCCCGGTATGAGCCGAGACTGAAATGATAAGAACGGCGAAGAACGCAATGAAATACATTGTTTTCTTCATCAGTTACTGTATAAAGTTAAACTTAAGAAACAGATTGGACGTAGTCAATGAAGTCTTGCGCCCCGGCTGTTTCCCGCCGATTTTCGGCTGACGGTTATTACCTCCGTAATAACCTCACTGCATTTAAAAACAATGCAAAGTTACAAAAGATTTCGGCATCTGCAAAATTTAGGTTCTCATAGTCAGGATGTTATGGCTGTTGACTCCTCTGAAACCCACTTCCAAAGCGGGTTTCAAGCATTTGTTAAATTAAGTCAAACGGCTGACAAAAACATGTTGTACAACATGTTTTTGTCAGCCGTTTGATGGTTTTGCCGTGTTGGAATGTCAATCCTCGAGGTAGTAGACGATGGTCGAGACAACGCGGACACGTTTGAGCCACGGGGTGCTTGAGTCGCTGTCGTCGATTGAGAATTGGCCTTGGGAGGCTGTCTTTATTTTCCCGACATGGCTCTCGCTGTCGGCGGCGAATTGGTCAGCGGCAGCGCGGGCGTTCTTAGTGGCCTCGGCAATCATCTGAGGTTTGATTGAATTGAGGTCGGTATACTGGTAGTTGATGAATGAGTTGGTGAACGCGATTCCCTCTTTCAGCAGGTCGGTCTGTTTGTCAAGGAGTTCACGTACTTTATCGACCTTTGATGTCGTGACTGTGACAGTGCATGAGAGGGAATACTTGTATTTGAATGTCTCGGAACGGTACACGTTAGCGGCTGCATCGTATGTGCTCGGCGGGTTGGCCGATATTTCATCGTTCGTGATTCCGTTGGAGGTCAGGAAATTTATTATTATCCCGTTGTTTTTGTTTATTTGGTCATATATTGTGACAAGGTCATTGCCGACGACATTATAGGTTATCGGCCATGTGACGAGATTGGCCTTGACCTCTTTTTCGGCAAGGCCTCTGACAGTCACTTCCCGGTCACGGTAGGCGATGTTGTCGATTCCAGCCTTCAGGCACAGGCCTAAGGCGAGTATTCCGGCGGCGATTATGACTGCCGGAATGATTTTGGATAGATTTTTCATAAAATGATAGATTAGTGTAGTAATAACGGATTAGTTGATGTTGTGTTTTATTTTGTCAAGCGGGATGAATAAAAAATGGATGTGGGGATGTGACAATGATACACGGAGGTGTCCGTTGTTGGTGTCATATCCACTTACCATTGACGGGGGGAGCGTGAGGGTGGGCGGGACATAACGCAACGGCAGTGGAGACGGTTTCTTATCCTCGGCCGATGTGTCTGCGGCCGGTTCATCGGGAAAATATTTCACATTAATACTCCCGTCGGTGTGCTGGGTAATGGTCTGTCGGTAGAGAATCGCCCTGACCTCGGGGCGTAACATGTGATTGATGTACACTAATGGCAGTATCATCGGGTAGACCACCATCAATACCATTAATGCAACGACAATGAATCTCCAGTCATATAACCCTATGGCGAGTAAAATCAATATCGGTGTCGCGATAACGAACCCCCACTGTCGCAGCAATTTGACAGTGAGGCTTCGCGTATATAACGAGAGGTCGACTTTGAACGGTTCGGTAGTGAACGCCCTGGGTACCACTATTGTAGTTTATGGATGACGAGGCCTGAACGTAACTTCGGCTCAAACCATGTTGTCTTCGGGGGCATGATATTGCCTGTATCGGCAATGTCCATGAGCTGTTTCATGGAGACGGGATAGAGGGCGAGCGCGACGGCCATTTCACCGCTGTCAACACGACGCTTCAATTCACCGAGTCCACGTATTCCTCCCACGAAATCAATGCGTTTGTCGCTCCTTAGGTCGTGAATCCCGAGGATATCCCTTAGAATCAAATTGCTTGAAATAGTGACATCGAGAACCCCGATTGGGTCATTGTCATCGTATGTGCCTTTATGAGCCGTGAGAGAGTACCAGCGTCCGTCAAGATACAGCGAGAAGTTGTGTAACGCCGACGGGCGATATTCCTCTATACCCATATCCTCCATATCAAAATTTTTCTTGACGGCATCAAGAAATTGCGTCGGTGTCAGGCCATTCAGGTCTTTGACGACACGGTTGTAATCGATGATGTTAAGATGTGAGGCAGGGAAGCACACGGCGAGGAAGTAGTTGTATTCCTCATCCCCGCGGTGTGAGGGGTTGGTGCGGGCTTTCTCGTCACCGACAAGGGCGGCCGCGGCCGTGCGGTGATGACCGTCGGCGATGTACAGTGAAGGGATACGTTCAAATTCGGTGGTAATCCTGTCGATTGTCTCGGGCGAATCGATTACCCAGAACCGATGTCCGAAACCGTCGGGGGCGATGAAGTCATATTCAGGGTCGGTCACTGCGACTTCTTTGATAATCTGCTCTAATGCAGGATTATCGGGAAATGCGAAGAACACCGGCTCGATGTTGGCATTGTTTATACGGACGTGTTTCATACGGTCCTCCTCCTTGTCCCGGCGTGTGAGCTCATGTTTCTTTATGCGCCCCGACATGTAGTCCTCGACATTTGCAGCCACCACGATGCCGTATTGTGTACGGCCCTCCATCGTCTGGGCGTAGATATAGTATTTCTCGGTCTCGTCCTCTACGAGCCAACCGTTATCCTGAAATTTCATGAAGTTCTCGACGGCGCGGTCATATACCTCGGGGGCATGTTCGTCAGTCCCCGGTTCAAAGTCGATTTCAGGTTTTATTATATGATAGAGAGAACGGGGATTCCCTTCGGCCTCGACTCTGGCCTCGTCGGAGTTGAGGACATCGTATGGGCGTGACGCCACTTCAGTGATAATTTCACGGGGCGGGCGTAATCCTTTGAATGGTTTTATTTTAGCCATGGTATTGACGGTTACTTATCGATTTAGGAAAATGGTCTGACGGCGGTCGGGACCTGTTGACACAATGTATATCGGGGTATCGAGTTCTTTTTCAAGGAAAGCGATATATTCCTTGAATTGAGCCGGGAATTCACTCTCATCCTGCATTGATGTCATATCGGTTTTCCATCCGGGAAGGGTGACGTAGACAGGTTCAATCTCCACGCGGTCGATGTCAAACGGCAGCTGCCGTGTCTCCTTGCCGTTCACCTTATAGGCGACACACGCCTTGATTGAGTCGAAGCTGTCAAGGACATCGCTTTTCATCATAATCAGCTTGTTGACTCCGTTAATCATTATTGCGTAACGTAATGCAACGAGGTCAATCCATCCGCAACGACGTTCACGGCCGGTTACTGCGCCGTATTCATGGCCGATGTCACGTATTGTCTTCCCTGTCTCGTCAAATAGCTCGGTGGGGAACGGTCCACTGCCGACACGGGTGCAGTAAGCCTTGAATATACCGAATACATTGCCGATGCGTGTCGGTGCGATTCCGAGTCCGGCACATGCCCCGGATGTAATGGTGTTGGATGAAGTGACAAACGGGTAGCTGCCGAAGTCAACATCGAGCATTGTACCTTGTGCGCCCTCACATAGAACCGATTTGCCTTCATCGAGAAGGGCGTTGATGACGTACTCGCTGTCGATGATGTCGTAGGACTTCATGTAATCGATTGCATCAAGCCATTTTTGTTCCAATTCATTGTAATCAGGCTTTTCACCCATGGCGTCGAGCATTGACAGGTGACGGTTGCGGGCGGCATTGTACCGTTCTTTGAAATCGGGGGCGAGGGCATCGCCGAGACGTAGGCCGTTACGGCTGATTTTATCGGTGTAGGTCGGGCCGATACCCTTGCCTGTAGTGCCGATTTTGGATGCCGCCTTGGCTCGTTCATTGGCTGCGTCAAGAAGTCGGTGAGTCGGCATGATGAGGTGTGCCTTCTTGGATATTTTCAATATGTCGCGCAGATTTACGCCACTTTTCTCAAGAGCCTCGGCTTCTTCCTTGAAAAGGACCGGGTCAAGGACAACGCCGTTGCCGATGATGTTTACTTGGTCATGCTGGAAGATACCTGACGGAATTGAGCGTAACACATATTTCTTACCTTCAAATTCAAGTGTATGCCCGGCGTTCGGTCCTCCTTGGAAACGCGCCACCACGTCATATCGAGGGGTTAATACATCTACCACTTTGCCTTTGCCTTCGTCGCCCCATTGGAGGCCGAGGAGTACATCTGCTTTCATTTCGTGATTATCGTTTAATATAGATAGTGAAAAGTTGAAACTATTTTTTGGATGAGGATTTTGACTGGCGGTTCTTGCGTTGGCATCTCGAGCAAATCCCGTAGATGTTAAGGTCAAAATAGTCGGAACGGAATGCCGAATACCGTCTGGAATTTAGAATCCTGGTGATTTCAGGGTCGCGTGCCTCTTTGACACGTCCGCACTGTGAGCACACCAGGTGCAGGTGATTGCCGCTGATTGATGTCACTTTCTCATATTGTGCCGTGGCGTTGCCGAATGTATGGCGTCTTACAAGTCCGGCGTCGATGAGCAGTTCGATGGTGTTGTACACCGTCCCAAGGCTGAGGTGTAAACCGTCGGCCTCTATTGCATCATGCAGTGATTCGATGACAAAATGGTCGGTCATTGACATCACTTTGTCAAGGACGATGAACCTCTCGGGCGTTTTGCGTAATCTGCGCCCTTTGAGGTAACGGGTGAATGCGCCTGTTGCGACCAGTGTTATCTTGTCATCGGTGTTCACAGGTACAAATATACACAGAATTTTTGGTTTGACTTCAATGTCATTTTAGATTTTCACGCACCCGGTCAAGATATTTTTTCATCGCATCGGAGTCACGTCTTGTCACGATGTCGCGTAATGTCTCCAGTTGTGAGGTTATTCGCTCCAGTTGTGCGGGGGTATTGGGGTTGAACAGTATTTCGCTTAACAGAAAATCGTCTTCTGACATCAGGCCGCGTGCGATTGCGAGATGACGCTTGAAGGTGGTTCCCGGTGCGTCCTGATGTTTCATGATTCCGGCGAACACGAGGGTTGAGGCGAACGGGATTGACAGGGAGTAGGCGATAGTCTCGTCGTGTTGTGAAAAGGTGTATTCCTCGATGTGCAGACCGAGACGGCTGTAAAGGTCACGGAAGAAGACCTTGCCGAGATGGTCGCCCTCCGAGATGATTATGGCGTTTTCATCGGCAAGATTGCCAAGGCTTGCGAATGTCGGGCCGAACATCGGATGGGTGGAGACAAATGGGTGACCTGCGGTGGCGTAGAATTCCGGCAACCCGGTCTTGACCGAGGCGATGTCGGATATGATGCACCCTTGGGGTAAAAGGGGGAGGATATCACGGAAGGCCTCGATTGTGTACCTGACTGTGACGGCGTTTATGACCAGTTCAGGGGTGAATGCCTCCACTTCGTTAATAGAGGCGAAACGGCGACAGTTGAATGTGAACAACAGGCGTTTTGGGTCGGTGTCATATATCGCGACTTCATGTTCGGCTGATAATAGGTCGCAAAAGAATGACCCCATTTTACCCGCCCCGAGTATAAGTATTTTCATCTATGTTATTGTTTTCGGTCGTTAAGAATTTCAATCTGTTGTCTAACTGATTCCTCATGGATTGCCAGTAAAAGGGTCTTCATGAATTCCTCATCCATTCCCATCTCCTTGCCGAGGTTCACCCTGTCGCGGATGATGTCGTTGAATCGTCCGGCTTGGAGCACAGGCATGCGGTGCTCCTTTTTGTAACGGCCAATTTCGCGGGAGACGGCCATGCGTTTATTGAGGATTTCAAGAAGTTCGTTGTCGATGTTGTCGATTTGCTGGCGTAGAAGCGCGAGGCTCTCGGTCGAGACCTTCTCGTCACGAATCACAAGGGTGTGGAGGATGTAGTTCAATACCTCGGGTGTGAGTTGTTGGGCGGCATCGCTCCATGCGCAGTCGGGGTCGCAGTGTGATTCTATTATAAGACCATCGAAACCCATGTCCATTGCCTGTTGTGACAATGGGGCGATGAGTTCGCGTTTCCCGCCTATATGGGACGGGTCATGGATTATCGGCAGTTCGGGGAAACGCAGCTGTAGCTCGATGGGGATATGCCATTGGGGCATATTGCGGTAGAGGTGTTTGCCGTATGTCGAGAAACCCCTGTGAATTGCGCCGAGACGGCGTATACCGGCGTTATATATGCGTTGTAAGGCTCCAATCCAAAGGTCGAGGTCGGGGTTTATGGGATTTTTCACAAGAACCGGGATGTCAATATCGGCAGTGGCGAGAGTGTCGGCAATCTCCTGCATTGCGAATGGATTGGCCGATGTGCGTGCTCCAATCCACAGGATGTCTATGCCGTTTTCAATGGCCTCGATTACATGTCCTTTGTTGGCGACCTCAGTGCTGACATACATGCCGGTCTCCTCCTTGACGCGTTTGAGCCATTTGAGGCCCGGCGTACCGACCCCCTCGAATCCTCCCGGCTTGGTGCGGGGTTTCCATATTCCGGCCCTGAATATTTTGATACCGTTGTGGGACAGTTGGCGGGCCGTTGTCATCACTTGTTCCTCGGTCTCGGCACTGCATGGCCCGGCGATAACAATTGGTCGCTTGATTTCAGGGCATCCGGCCGGGGTTATGGGTTTTAAGTCTTTCATTTGTCAATTTATGTGTAAGTTTGTCTTTATTCGTGTCAATGCCTCGGCCATCCGTTCTTCGGTGGCGCATAGCGAGATTCTGATATATTTCTCACCGTTTGAGCCGAATATGAATCCGGGGGTTATGAACACCCGCGCCTTTTCAAGAACTCTGTCGGCAAGTGCTTCACCTGACGGGCAGTCATCGGGGACCCGTCCCCACAAGAAAAGTCCGCGTTGCTCAGGGTCGAAACTGCATCTTAGCGCGTGCATGATTTGTTCGGCAATCAGGCGTCTCTCCTTATAGACGGAGTTTACTTCGGCATACCATTCGGAAGATGCGTCAAGACCCTTGATTGCGGCAAGCATCAATGGTTTGAACTGGCCGGAGTCGATATTGGATTTTACTTTTAGAATCCATTGGATGAATGTGGGATTGGACGCGAGCATCCCGACACGCCAGCCTGCCATATTGTGACTCTTGCTCATTGAATTCAGTTCGATTGCCACGTCTTTTGCCCCCGGAATCTGCAATATGCTTTGGGGAGTGTCATTGAGTATGAAACTGTAAGGGTTGTCATTTACAATAACAATACCGTGTTCGCGACCGAAGTCGACAAGGCGTTTGAAGACTTTCTGCGAGGCCTGCGCGCCTGTGGGCATGTGCGGGTAGTTTACCCACATAAGTTTTATGCGTTCGAGCGGGAGACGGCGCAATGCATCGAAATCTGGCATCCAACCGTTTTCCCCGGTAAGGTCGTAATTGAAAATTTCGGCTTGTACGAGACGGCTTACCGAGGTGTAGGTGGGATAGCCGGGATTGGGAACAAGTACTCCGTCGCCCGGATTCAGGAATGCGAGGGATACATGTAGGATTCCCTCCTTTGAACCTATGAGCGGGAGTATCTCGTTGGATGGTTCAAGACTCACATTGTAGTTGCGCCTATACCATCGGGCGAATGCATCTCTTAACGCGGGCAATCCGGTATAAGGCTGGTAGCCGTGGTTGTCGGCGTTATGTATCTCTGTTGCCATTGTTTCGATGACATCGGGATGAGGCGGCCGATCAGGACCGCCTATGCCTAACGAGATTATATCTTTCCCTTCGGCGTTAAGTGCGGCTATTTCACGCAATTTACGTGAGAAATAGTACTCTTTGATTTCGGTTACACGTGAAGCGGGTGAGAATCCTTTTTCACACTTCATTGCGGCATTCGACATATTCTCCTAATATTTTGAAATCATTAATGAGCGGGCGTACAGCATCGATTGACTGACGGTAACGGTGATAACTGTCAAATGTCAGGTCGATATAGAATCGGTATTCCCATTCACGTCCCATTATGGGCATCGATTGAATCTTGGAGAGGTTGATATCGTAGAACGAGAAAATCGTGAGGACTTTGGATAACGCACCACGGGAATGGGGTAGGGTGAACATGATTGACGATTTGTCAAGTTGTTCCTCCTTGGGTCGCAATTCCGGGGCGAGCAGCGGGTCGGCGAGAATGAGGAAGCGTGTGAAGTTGCGTTTGTTGGTCTCGATTTCACGGGCAAGAATCTCGAGCCCGTAAATGCCGGCGGCATATTCGCCACATATCGCCGCATGACCTGTCAGGTTGTTTTCGGCGATTTCACGTGCCGAACCTGCGGTGTCAAATTTTTCTGTCATCTTCAGGTTGGGATGCTGTCTGATGTATGCCTCGCATTGCATCAACGCCATGGGGTGGGAGTCAACCTCATACAGTGTATCGATGCTTTGTCCGGGACATGCCGCAAGGACATGGGAGATTCTCATCTTGTGTTCGCCGACAATTATATGGTTGCTCTTGCGCAGGAGTTCATGATTCTGCAACAGACTTCCGGCTATAGTGTTCTCAATCGCCATTATGCCGATGAGTGAAGCGTCAGATTCGAGTCGTTCAAACATGTGTGGAAACGAATCGCACGGAATCGTTTCTATGGCGGTGTCCTTGAAATATTCCTGGGCGGCTGCATCGTGGTAGCACCCTTCGACACCTTGTATAGTAACATTGAGTTTTTTGTTGTCACCCATTATTATTATTATTGTATTTTTTTAACAGCTTCTAAAATAAAAAATCCCGATTGTATTCAACCGGGATTTCATATAATGTTGTTAATTGTCGTTATCGTTGTCGTAACACATATTAAATCCCGTTTTTATTTTTGGCAAAATAAAAATACGAATAAATATAATATGCGAAAAATCGTGACATCTTATTGTTTTATGCGACAAAGATAGTGATTAGTTTTGAATAGGCAAAAAATCTATTATTGAAGTCATTTATTTTTTGCCAAATCCAGCCGGGACAAAGTTCTGAAAACTATTGTCGGAATAATATACAATTATATTAACCACAGTTCGGTGTCGGTCGGGGGAATTAAATGATATGGTCTGTATCTCACTGTCGGGGTCGTGGTTGTCTGAAATCGATGGTGGCATTTCATCAAGAGGCGTCGGTACGGCTGCAGGGGATGGTGTGAAATTTTCCGATGAATTTTCTGAAAAGACATCATCAAAGTTTAGTTGAGTGGCAATGGGTTTGTTATCAACGGGTTGTGTCGCCGAGGAGTGATTGTTTACGTAATTTTCAGGCCGTGAGAATTCAATATTTGTATCGGATGTCATACTCCCTTCGCCAAACATGAGCCACATCACGGATATGTCGGGGTATGCCTCGTGGATTTTCCCTATGACCTCGTCGCTGACCTTTTTGTTTCGGCCATTCAGTAACTGGGATAGAGTGGGCCGGGGGATACGGCATGTATCCGCAAACTGCGTTACGGGAATCTGTTTGATTTCGAGATACTGTTTAAGTCGGGAAACAAAGTCCATACATTTGCAAATTTTGAATTGTAACTGACGATGCAAATGTAATTATAAATTTTCTAAAAAACAAATTTTGTATTGCAAAATTAAATAGGTATTATTGTGATGAAAATGTAAACAGGTGTAAGTGATTGTGTAAATGTAAACAAAATGATTAAAGTTATTTTTGAATGATAATGTTAAGTACCATTGACTATCAGCTATTTTTGTAACAGATGTAACAAAAAGGAAGGGCGAACGGCGAGAAATAGGCAAATTATTAAAGTGTAAATTAAATGAGATGTAGTAATAGTTGTAATTATTAGTGGATTATAGGTAGTGTTAAATAGTGTATGCGGTCTAATATTCGAGTTGCGAACGCAAAATGAAAAATGTAAACAGAATTAGTTTTAGTAAAGAAGTAATGGTTGCAATTCAAAAATTACGATATGAAATCGTGAATTTACAAATGTAATATGCAATTTTAGGTATTTACGAATGTATATGCAAACTGCATTGATTGAAATAAGAACTGTTGGATGTGCTATGTTTACAAAAACGAATAGACGTTATAAACATCTCATACGTTTTGTAGTTATAACATGACTAAATTTGAAAGAGTTTATTAAAATTGTTATGTATAAGCCTGATTTTAAGAGTATTTATCCTTTTTTGTAGTATAATATAACAAACCCGAAATGTCAAAGCAACATTTCGGGTTTAAGAGTGTGTCTTGAATTAACAGTCAGAAATTTTTATGCGGAGTCTTGAGATGATTTTGGCCATGCAGACGAGGGAGCGATGCGGGCATCGTGACCGAGGCAAAGGGACGAAAGCGTCCAAGAGACCGCATCGGGGACTCCTTGACGGCATCTTCCGGTCATTTCCGAATCTCTCGCTCGTCATGTATCTCGATACAACCACGCAAGTGCTCGCGTGTGGGCTTGACCCACCGCACTCCTCACTCGTAGACCCGGAACTGCCTCGAAACCTGCCTATAAAAATTCGACTGTTAATTCAAGACACACTCTTAAAGTATATTAGAAATAAGTATTCTAACAGTTATTGTTCAAAAAATCGTTTGTAATTTTCCTCTCCGAAGATTCTGATTCTAATTTGCTTTATTTTTTCATCGTATTGTTCAATCGGTAAACCTATTTTCATAGATAATTGTTTCATGGCCATATATTGTCGTACCTCAATTTCTCCCACCTTGGGATTATGGATTATATCATATCCCTCTTCCTTTGCGTTTTCAAGAAACTGATTGAGGGAGTCTTCCAATAGATGTATTTGCTCCTTGACGTAACAATCGTATGGCTTATTGTCTCTGATTGCTTCATCTATCAGCTGCTGTAACATCTTAAAATCTTTTTGTCCTTCTTCCATAGGTTGTAGTCTTATCTGTCAATTTCATATATCAGTACTCCGCCCTTCTTATAATTCCAGAACTTTCTATAACAATTACCTTGTTTGTCATAATACTTCCATTCGCCAAATTCTTTAATGATACCACCTTGGGATGGGGAGAAGACAGCTATCCATCCCTCCATTACAATCTTGTCTTTCTTAAAATATTGATGATATTGTTTAAACGGGGGTATTTCAATTAAAGAATCCGGCTCATCGATATTGTAACGATAAATTGGTAAAATGTCTTTATTTACCATCAATGCGCCTTTGTTTAAAGTCAATTTGTTTCTGTCTAAACGTGTTATGTTATTGATGTTTCGGATAGTGTCCATGTTTATGGGAGGTTCAAATTCCCATATTCGTTCATCGTACCATCTTCTATCTTCCGATACATACTGCCATATTTTGTCATTCATGCTATCCCAATACTCAATCACATATTGGTTATCAGCGCAATTAATAACGTGAAACTCATTCCTGTCTCTAATATATAGAATAGGCGTTTGCTCAAATCCTAATTCCGAAAGTGAAGTTGGCAGTCTATTGTTATCTAAAATATATCGGTCGATTCGTTCTACTATAATTTTCTGGTCTTCCTTCATAAGGCGATTGATATTATCCTTCTGGCTCTCTTGTAGAGATAGTAGTAAGAGGGATAAACCTAAAAGGCAAGCCACGATAATCACAACGGCACTGATTATCACATTTTTTATGATTCTCATCATGACTTGATTAAGAGAGTGTTTGGAATTAACAGTAAGAAATTTTTATGCGGAGTCTTGAGAGGATTTTGGTCATTCTATATAAAGACATCGGTTATGGTTATTTCTTTTTATCGCGATTGCTTTTTTTATAGTGGTAGACACCGGCCATACCACCGATTATACCGCCGACTATACCGGCGATAACCGGCAAATAGGAATACCAAGGTAGATTAAACATAGTGTGGTCGTTTTAATTTACTTTCTTTATTAGACGCGAATTTACTTAAAAAGTTACAAAGAATTACACATCAGGCTCATTTCCTGTGGCTAAGTGGATACCTCTCCAAAGAGCAGCATAGGCTGTAACCTCCTTTGTTTCAGAGCGTTACAGCCTATGAAGGTTATGTTGTCAGACTAAATCTTAGTCCTCTATCGCGGCTTGGGCCGCTGCTACGCGGGCGATGGGCACGCGGAACGGTGAGCAGCTGACGTAGTTCATGCCGAGTTTGGCGCAGAACTTGACTGACGAGGGTTCGCCACCGTGTTCGCCGCAGATGCCGACTTTGAGCTCGGGACGGGTTGCACGTCCTTTCTCAACGCCCATCTTGACGAGTTGGCCTACACCTTCCTGGTCAAGAACCTCAAACGGGTCTACCTTGATGATGCCATGTTCCTTGTAGTATTTCAGGAATTTGGGAGCGTCGTCGCGTGAGAACCCGAATGTCATCTGTGTGAGGTCGTTGGTGCCGAATGAGAAGAACTCGGCTACTGTCGCGATTTCATTGGCGGTGAGGGCGGCGCGGGGAACTTCAATCATTGTGCCGACCATGTAGGGGAGGCTGCGTCCTTGTTCCTCGAATACCTTGGCCGCGGTTGTGTTGATGACGTCGGCTTGGTTCTGGATTTCCTTGAGTGAACCTACAAGGGGTATCATGATTTCAGGATGAACGTCGATGCCACGTTCTTTAACCGCGAGTGCGGCCTCGATGATGGCGCGGGTCTGCATCTCGGTAATTTCGGGGTAGGTGATGCCGAGACGACAGCCACGGTGACCGAGCATCGGGTTGAATTCCTCGAGGCTGTCAACCTTGGCTTTTACTTCTTCAAGTGAAAGACCCATCTCCTGTGCAAGCTCTTTCTGAGTTGCGGTCTGATGAGGTACGAATTCATGCAACGGCGGGTCGAGGAGGCGGATTGTCACGCCGTAGCCGTCCATTGCTTCAAAGATTCCTTCGAAGTCACCACGCTGCATGGGGAGCAGTTTGGCGAGAGCGGTGCGACGGCCTTCCTCATCGCTTGCGAGAATCATTTCACGCACGGCCTTGATGCGGTCGCCTTCAAAGAACATGTGTTCGGTACGGCACAGTCCGATGCCTTGTGCGCCGAAATTACGTGCCTGTTTTGCGTCACGTGGGGTATCGGCGTTGGTGCGTACGAGTGTCTTGGTGTATTTTGCTGCAAGATTCATGATTGCGCCGAAGTCGCCACCGAGTTCAGGCTCGGTCGTGGGTACCTGGCCGTCATAAACCTCACCGGTGGAGCCGTTAAGCGAAATCCAGTCGCCTTCGTTGTAGGTCTTTCCGCCCATCTCGACGGTCTTGGCCTTGTAGTCCACCTTTATTTCACCTGCGCCTGATACGCAGCATTTACCCATACCGCGGGCGACCACAGCAGCATGTGAGGTCATGCCGCCACGCATGGTAAGGATGCCTTGAGCCACGGCCATGCCACGGAGGTCTTCGGGAGAGGTCTCGATGCGGACGAGGACGACTTTTTTCTTCTTTTCGGCCCAAGCCTCGGCTTCCTCGGCCGAGAACACAACTTGACCTGCAGCTGCACCGGGGGAAGCGGGGAGACCTTTGGCAACGACATTGGCGCGTTTGAGGGCGGCTTTGTCAAATACCGGGTGTAGGAGCTCATCGAGTTTCTGCGGTTCCATTCTCAACAGCGCGGTCTTTTCATCGATTTCACCTGCGCGGAGAAGGTCCATGGCGATTTTCACCATTGCGGCACCGGTACGTTTGCCGTTACGGGTCTGAAGCATCCACAGCTTGCCGTCCTGGATGGTGAATTCCATGTCCTGCATGTCCTTGTAGTAGTCCTCAAGACGTCTGGCGATTGCGATGAGTTCGGCTGCGCATGTTGGCATTGATTCTTCAAGTGAAGGATATTTTGCTGCGCGCTCTTCCTCGCTGATTCCCTGTAGGGCGGCCCAACGGCGTGAGCCTTCCACTGTGATTTGCTGGGGAGTTCGGATGCCGGCGACGACATCCTCGCCCTGTGCGTTGATGAGGTATTCGCCGTTGAAGATATTTTCGCCTGTGGCAGCGTCACGGCTGAATGCCACGCCGGTGGCGGAGTTGTCGCCCATGTTGCCGTATACCATTGCCTGAACGTTGACAGCGGTTCCCCATTCCTCGGGAATCTGGTTCATTCGGCGATAAAGTATGGCGCGTTCGTTCATCCAGCTGTCAAATACGGCGCAAATACCGCCCCAAAGCTGTTCCCATGCGCTATCGGGGAAGTCTTTGCCTGTGAAGTCCTTTACAGCGGCCTTGAACAGCTTGACAAGGTTCTTGAGGTCGTCCACGTCAAGTTCGGTGTCGAGTTTTACACCTTTTTCCTCCTTGACTTTTTCCATGATTTCCTCAAACGGGTCGATGTCGGCCTTGCTTTTGGGTTTCATGCCGAGCACGACGTCGCCGTACATCTGCACGAAACGGCGGTAGCTGTCCCATGCGAAACGGGGGTTACCGCTCTTTTCGGCCAACGATGCTACTGTGGCGTCGTTCATGCCGAGGTTGAGGACGGTGTCCATCATACCGGGCATCGAGGCGCGTGCGCCTGAACGGACAGATACGAGCAACGGGTTTGTCGGGTCATTGAATTTCTTGCCTGTCAGTGTCTCGACATGGGCTATGGCTTCTTCTACTTCTTTGGTTATGCGTTTAACAACTTCGTCGCGACCGTATTGGGTGTATTCGGTGCAGACTTCGGTCGTGATGGTGAATCCGGGAGGAACGGGCATGCCGAGAAGATTCATCTCAGCGAGGTTGGCTCCTTTGCCACCGAGGAGATTTCGCATCGAGGCGTTACCCTCGGCTTTGCCATCTCCAAACGTGTAAACTCTTTTCATTAGGTTTGTTTAATTAAGTTATGAAAATAAATTTAGGTAATTCTGTAAGTTAAAGGCGGTTTCAGACGCTGATAAAGCCTTGTATAACTTTTGCCTAAGGTTAACCGGAGAGATGTAATAACCGTTGCCGGGCAAAGGCTCGGATTACTAATATGCAAATTTAGGGTTTTAAATTCGATTCTGAAAATTTTTAAAAAAGATTTTATCTATTTTGGTATAAATGAGTAGCTTTGCATCCGAAATACAAATGCTTATAAAAATTGGGAAGGAAAAGGAAAGAGCTACCGTTGCTCAATGACATAGAGATTACAGATGTTGCCGCTGAGGGCAAGAGTATCGCAAAGGTTAATGATATGGTGGTCTTTGTGCCGTTTGGTGCTCCGGGTGATATCGCCGACATAAAGATAGACCGAAAGAAACGCAACTATGCCGAAGGGCATATAGAGCGTATTGTCACCCCATCGCCGTTGCGTGTCGAGCCACGTTGCTGCCATTTCACATTGTGTGGCGGTTGCCGTTGGCAGCATCTGCCATACGAGTTTCAGCTTGAATGCAAGCAACGGCAGGTGAAGGATGCCTTGGAGAGAATTGCCAAGGTTGATATACCTGAAATTACCCCGATTAAAGGGTCGGCCGATATATGGGAATACCGTAACAAAATGGAATACACGTTCTCCAATAAATCGTGGTTGACATTTGAACAACTTCGCAGCGGGAAGGAGTTCCCTGACCGTGATGCCGCCGGTTTCCATATCCCTGGGGCGTTTGACAAGGTGCTTGATATCAAGAGATGTTATCTGCAAGATGATTTCTCTAACCGTCTGCGTCGGTTCATCAAGGATTTCGGCAAAGAGCATGGGTATACTTTCTATGACCTAAAGGCGCAGCACGGACTGTTGCGCACACTGATGGTCAGGATGGCATCGACGGGGCAGATTATGGCGGTGATGTCATTTGGCGAGGATGACCGTGAGAGGATAAACACGCTAATGGAGGCGGTGAAAGGAGAGTTCCCTGAAATCACTTCATTGTTATATGTCGTTAACGCCAAAGCCAATGACACTATCGGTGACCTTGAGATTGAAACGTTCAGCGGTGCTCCGTTCATCGAGGAGGAGATGGAGGGACTGAAGTTCAGGGTCGGCCCGAAGTCGTTTTATCAGACCAATTCCTGTCAAGCCTTGGAACTGTATCGTGTCGCCCGTGATTTCGCGGAACTTACAGGTGACGAACTGGTGTATGACCTATACACCGGAACAGGGACAATCGCCTGTTTCGTGGCGCGGAATGCCCGCAAGGTAGTTGGTGTGGAATATGTCCCCGAGGCGATTGAGGATGCCAAGGTCAACGCCCGAATCAACAGCCTTGACAACACGGTGTTCTATGCCGGGGATATGAAAGATGTGCTGAATGCAGAGTTTATAGAGCGTAACGGTCGGCCTGACGTTATAATTGTTGACCCGCCCCGTGCCGGGATGCATGACGATGTCATCAAGGTGATTCTTGATGCCGCCCCACGCCGCATCGTATATGTCAGCTGTAACCCTGCCACACAGGCGCGTGACCTTGCTCTTTTAGACGTGGGGTATAAGGTTGATGCCGTGCAGCCTGTGGATATGTTCCCCCACACCCATCATGTGGAGAATGTTGTCAAGCTAAGTCGCAGGGATTGAAATCGACCCCGCGCGAAAGCGTCGAGTTGTAGTAGCGAGGGTCTCCGCTGACCTCCCTCCCGATAAATCGGGGGAGGGGAAAAGTTGTGTCGGCTGTAGGCAATTCGATTTCAGCGAGGCATAGTCCGTCATACTTTCCGGCAAAAATATCTATCTCCCAATTGAACCCGCCGTATGGAACGATATAGCGAGTTTTCTGTATAATTGCCCCGTGGCATAGCCTTAGCATCTCTTGTGCGTCTTTCACTGGAATCGGATATTCCCATTCGCCGCGTGCGATTCCCTCGTTCTTGCCTTTGATGGTTATGAAAGCCTTGTCGTCACAGACTCTCACCCTCACTGTCGCGTTGGTATCGGTCGAGAGGTAGCCTTGCTCGATGTGACGGGATGAGGTTGCTTCATTGATGAAGGATGGGTCTTTTACAAGAAATTTTCGTTCGATTTCAAGTGCCATGAGAATTAAGGGACAATAATTGTTACAAAAGGGTGTTATCGGGTAATCAATAAATGTTTACCTTTGCAAAGGTAAAAAAGAACAGGAACAACGTTGGTATTTGATGTCTAAAAAATACGTTATCACAATATTTTCGGTTATTGTAATGTCCTTGGTGTCGATGGTGGCATCGGCTGCGACCACACGCATCAAAGGTGTCGTTGTGGATTCAATTTCGCGTGAGCCTGTACCATACGCGGCGGTATATCTCGCCGGTAGTAACCGTGGTATGATGAGTGACGGGGAGGGGCGGTTCGATATTTCGACCGATAGGGCGTTTAAGTCGTTGCGTGTATCGTCAATGGGGTACAGGACAAAGGAAATCGCTCCGCGCCTTGGGATGACGACTGACATCGTAATCGAGATGCTGCCTACAGGCATAGAACTTGGAGAGTTGACCATAAAACCCAAGAAGGAACATTACTCCAAAAAGAACAATCCGGCTGTCGCGTTTGTCGAGCGGTTGAAGAAGCGGCAGGAACTTACCAATCCTCGCCGTAACGACAACTATGGTTACGATAAATATGAACGCATAACATTGGGGCTCAATAATTTTGACCCGCAGAACAATGAGGAGGGTAAGGGCGGATGGATGTTGCGCAAGTTCCCGTTTCTGTCGGAGCATATAGAGACATCGGAGGTGTCAGGCAACAAGATTCTCAACCTGGCATTGAGGGAAAAGGCATCATCGGTTTACTACCGTCATAATCCCGAGAGTGAAAAAGAACTTGTCAGGGGTATGAAGCAGACGGGCATTGACCAGATTCTCGACCCGCAGAGCATGCAGGTGTTTTACGAGGACGTGTTGCGGGAGATTGATATATATGGTAACGATATTAATATCTTGCAGAACCGTTTTGTCAGTCCGCTGTCACGAATTGGTTCCGATTTTTATAAGTACTACCTTAGCGACACGGTGACAATCGACAGCGTTCGTTGTGTCGAGTTGAGTTTTGTCCCGCATAACCCGCGTTCGTTCGGTTTTACAGGGCGTATATATGTCCCTGAGAATGACTCGACTATGTTTATCAAGCGTATAGTCATGAACGTTCCCCATGACATCAACCTCAATTTTATCGACCATCTTTATATAGTGCAGGATTATGAACGCGCCCCTGACGGTTCGCGCCTGAAGGTCAAGGATGACATGACTGTCGAGGCGAGCGTAATCCCCGGGACGCAGGGAATGTATGCACGGCGTAACACGGCTTACGCCAACCATACGTTTGAACCCGCGCCTGATGCCGGGATATTCGACAGACCGGGTCGACAATTATTGTCAGCGAATATTTATAACAAGGATGAGAGTTTTTGGAACGAGAATCGGTATGTCGCCATATCCTCGGCCGAGAACAGCGTGGGGCGGTTGATGGAACGCATGCGTGCCGTTCCGTTGTATTACTGGACTGAAAAAGTCATCAAGATATTAGTCACGGGTTATATCTCGACAGCTGACCCGAGTAAAATCGACATCGGCCCGATGAACACGACAATAAGCGGTAACAGCGTGGAGGGTGTCAGACTGCGTGCCGGAGGCATCACGACCGCCAATCTGTCAAAGCGATGGTTCGGGCGTGGGTATGTGGCCTACGGTACTAAGGACCGCAAGTGGAAATACCTCGGCGAACTTGAATATTCATTTCGTGACAAGAATTATCATTCCCGCGAGTTCCCCGTCCATTCGCTGCGTGCGACCCATCTCTATGATGTGGACATGTTGGGGCAACATTATCTCTTTACCAATCCCGACAATGTGTTCCTGTCGTTGAAGCGCAAGAGTGACTATCAGATGACCTATCATAGAGTGTCAAAACTGGAATACACCCTGGAACTTGAAAATAATTTCTCGGTCGTGGCTGGTATCCACAATATAAGGCAGGAGGCCACGAAATATATGCCGTTTGTGTACGGTGACGGACGTTTCGCGGGGCATTTCACAACGACCTCATTTGATATACAGCTGCGTTATGCTCCCGGTGAAAAGTTCTACCAGTCCAAGACCCACCGTTATCCTATCAATCTTGACGCACCTGTGTTTGTCCTGTCTCATACTGTGGCCCCGGGTGGTTTTGCGGGTAATCGACTGACGTTGAACAAGACCGAGTTGAGTGTTCAGAAACGTGTATGGTTCTCGGCGTTCGGATATGTTGACATGATTGCGCGTGGAGGGCATGTATGGTCGCGAGCCTATTATACAAATCTGTTGATACCCAATGCCAATCTGTCTTATACTATTCAGCCTGAAAGTTTTGCGTTGATGAACCCCATGGAATTTATCAATGACAGTTATGCGTCATGGGATTTGACTTACTGGGCAAATGGCGCGATTTTCAACTATGTGCCGTTGCTGAAACGGTTGAAACTGCGCGAGGTGTTCTCATTCCGAGGTATTTACGGGCATTTGAGCGACAAAAATAATCCCCAATTGCACCCCGAGTTGTTCCGTTTCCCCGAAATAGCGCACACAACCCCTATGGGAGATATGCCTTATATGGAGGCGGGGGTCGGTATTGACAATATCTTTAAAATCCTAAGGGTCGATTACGTGTGGCGATTGACTTACCGAGACAATTATGATGCCGACCGTGGTGGCGTCCGCATCGCCCTGCACTTCACATTCTGATTATATACGATGATGGGATGGAGTGTGTCGTTGTTGCGAGTAACATTCAATAGAGAGGGACGGCAATTGCCGTCCCTCTCTATTGAATGTATGTGAGTAATTTTGTTATTTGGTGTGGTATTCAATCCAGCGGCGGGCGTTGATGAATGCATCGAGCCACGGGGTCACTTCGTGTGACGACTGTGAGGCATCGGTGTAGGCCCATTGCCACGGGAAAATCGCGCGTTCCAGGTGAGGCATCATAGCGAGGTGGCGACCGTCATCCGATGTCAATGCGGCGACACCCATGGGCGAGCCGTTGGGGTTGGCGGGATAGGCATCGTAATTGTACTGCATCGCCACGTTGTAGTTGTCGGCTTCGAGTGGCATGTTGAAACGTCCCTCGCCGTGGGCGACCCATATACCGAGCTTCATTCCGGCCAACGGTGACAGCATAACCGATTTGTTTTCCGGGATATTGACCGATACAAACTGTGACTCGAACTTATGGCTCACGTTATGCTCCATCTTGGTTTTCTTGGCATGGTCGGGATTGATGAGGTTAAGTTCAATCATCAGCTGACAGCCGTTGCACACGCCGAGAGACAGGGTGTCGGGACGTTTGTAATAGTTTTCAAGCGTGATGCGTGCACGTTCGTTCCAACGGAAACCGCCCGCCCAGCCTTTGGCCGAACCGAGGACGTCGGAATTGGAGAAACCTCCGCAGAACACAATCATGTTGACATCCTCAAGCGTCTCGCGTCCGCTCATTATATCGGTCATGTGAACGTCTTTGACATCGAAGCCTGCAAGGTGAAGCGAGTAGGCCATCTCGCGGTCGCCGTTGACACCTTTCTCGCGGATGATTGCGGCGCGTATCCCGGTAGGTTTGACGCGGTTGAGGTCGAGACCTCGCGATGCGAGTGAGCCGTCAAACGTCGATGGGATGGCGAGTTGAAGCGGTTGCTTGCTGTAGTTCTCAAATCGAGCCCGGGCGCATTTGTCTCCCGATTGCTTGCAGTCGAGCAGATAGGAGGGACGCATCCATACATCACGCAACGCGTCAATGTCGAGGTTTATAGTCTTGCCTTTGTGGGTGACTGCCAATGTGTGGTTAGCCGCCGGTGAACCTATCGCATGGTATTTTACCCCTGTTGTATTCAGGACAGCCGTTGCATCTTCGACATTCTCATTGGCGACCTGGATGACAAGAGCCGGATTTTCGGCAAAAAGTATCTTGACAAGGTCGTTTTCATTGAATCCATCTACTGAAATGTCAAGGCCTCCGCGGGTATTGGCGAATGTCATTTCAAGCAGGGTTGTCACGAGACCACCTGCCGAGACATCGTGGGCGGCTGTGATTTTTCCTGTCGAAACGAGTAATTGAATGGCATTGAACGCGGTTTTGAAGTATTCGGCATCGGTTACTGTCGGAGCGTCTGCCCCTAAGCGTCCCATTGTCTGTGAGAGTGCCGAGCCTCCGAGTTTCAATGTATCCCCTGAAAAATCGACATAGAACAGCGTGGATTTTACAGGTGAAATCACAGGCGATACGGTCTTCTTCACATCGGTGACCTCTCCCGCCGCTGAAATGATTACAGTGCCGGGAGCGAGAACTTTCTTGTCGCCATATTTCTGTGTCATCGACAATGAATCTTTTCCTGTGGGGATGTTGATGCCAAGGGCGCATGCGAAGTCGCTGCAAGCCTCTACGGCTCGGTAGAGAGCGGCATCCTCGCCCTCATTACGGCAGGGCCACATCCAGTTGGCACTCAACGATACGGCCTTGAGACCATCTTTCAATGGTGTGCCGACTATGTTTGTCAATGCCTCGGCGATTGCCATCACCGAACCCTTGGCCGAGTCAACTAATGCGACCTGGGGTGCATGGCCTATAGAGGTGGCGATGCCGACAGTACCTGTATAGTCGAGTGCGACAACGCCGCAGTCGCTAAGGGGAAGCTGAATCGCACCTTGACACTGTTGACGCGCGATTTTGCCTGTCACGGAGCGGTCAACCTTGTTGGTGAGCCAGTCCTTAGACGCGACTGCCTCGAGTGAAAGGACATTGTTCAGATATTTTTCAATATCGTTGTCATTGTAGGTGATTTCATCGTGGTGGTGTGTGACAGTATTATCGGTCATCACGGTCTTGGGGGAGTTGCCGAACATGTCGGACATCTCCAAGTCTATGGGCTTGACACCGTTGGCCTGTTCAAAGACGAAGCGATGGTCATCGGTCGTATGGCCTACGACATAGAACGGTGAACGCTCGCGGTCGGCGATTTTCTGTACATACTCGATATCCTCATCTTTCATCACCAGACCCATGCGTTCTTGGCTTTCGTTTCCGACGATTTCCTTTGCCGACAGGGTTTTGTCTCCGACGGGCAGGGCAGCCATGTCGATGTGACCGCCTGTCTCCTCGACAAGCTCCGACAGGGCGTTGAGGTGACCTCCCGCGCCATGGTCGTGAATCGAGACAATGGGGTTCTCGTCACTTTCGGCGAGTGCGCGTATCACATTGCTGACGCGTTTCTGCATTTCAGGATTGGCGCGCTGCACGGCGTTAAGTTCAATTGAGTTGTCATACTGCCCTGTGGCGACAGAGGATACCGCGCCGCCGCCCATGCCGATACGGTAATTTTCGCCGCCCATTACGACTACGGCTTCACCCGGTTCGGGGACACCCTTGATTGCGTCACGGCTCATGGCGTATCCTACACCCCCAGCAAGCATGATGACCTTGTCATAGGCGTAGGTACGGTCATTCTCGGTCAGTTCAAACGTTAGGAGTGAACCGCAAATTAGAGGTTGGCCATACTTGTTACCGAAATCCGATGCGCCGTTAGATGCTTTTATGAGAATTTCGCATGGTGTCTGGTACAGCCATTCACGGGGAGCGGTATATCCTTCCCATGCGTGATCCTGTTCCATGCGTGGATAGGATGTCATGTATACGGCTGTACCCGCCAGCGGAAGACTTGCGCGGCCACCTCCGAGACGGTCTCGTATCTCGCCGCCGCTTCCTGTGGCCGCCCCGTTGAAAGGCTCGACGGTCGTAGGGAAGTTATGAGTCTCTGCCTTCAGAGAAAGGACTGTGGGACGTTCGGTTATTGTGAAATAGTCGGGACGTTCAGGGTGTGTGGGGTAGAACTGGTTTACCGTCGGCCCTGTGACAAATGCCACATTATCCTTGTAGGCCGACACTAGTCCGTTGGGATTCTCCTGTGAAGTCTTTTTTATCAGTTTGAAAAGACTGCTCGGCTTTTCCTTGCCGTCAATGATGAACGTACCGTTGAAAATCTTGTGACGGCAATGTTCCGAGTTAACTTGGGAAAAGCCGAAAACCTCGCTGTCGGTCAACGGGCGTCCCAGTTTCTCGCTTAGTCCACGCAGATATTGTTCCTCGTCAGGACTTAAGGCAAGTCCTTCCTTGCGGTTGTAGTCCGAAATATCGTCAATGTATACAATGTCGTCAGGCTTTTTCTCGATGAGGAATACGGTGTCGTCGATGTCATGGTATACACGTTGCAACATGCGGTCATGGGCCGGTTCGCTTTCAGGAGTCTTTACATATTCCTCTATACGGGATATCCCTTGCAGACCCATGTTTTGTGTGATTTCGACCGCGTTGGTGCTCCATGGGGTCACCATCTCTTTGCGCGGCCCTACAAACGTTCCCTCTACTTTATTTGACTCTACAAGTTCGGCGTCATCGCCAAACAGCCACAGAAGACGCTCCGTTTCTTCGGGCGTGAATCGGTGGTCAGTCTCGACGGCTAAAAATCTGTCGGCGCCGGATTTAAAAAATACGACCATTGTATCGAAATGTATAGTTGTGGTTATAGGCGCAAAGTTACTGAAAATCTCTGGAATAACCGAGAAAAGAGGTTGAAATGTCACTGAAATGACTATCATTAAAGCATTTACAGTGCCAAATGACGCCAACCGTAAAAAGCGGGAAACGCAAAGGAAAGCAGTTCTATGAAGCAGGAAGGTTTTCAAATCGTTACCCGAAATGAGATGCATTTTTAACGCTCTCTTCATTGATTGCTCCGTTCTGCTCCGATTTGCTTATCAAGGTCTAACTCGTTGAGTAATAACTTTGCAAACAAAAAACGAGTATGGCAAGAAGTACATTCAAGGTGCTGTTCTACGTGAACGGCAGCAAGGAAAGAAACGGTATTGTCCCCATCATGGGACGAGTGACAATCAACGGGACTGTGGCACAGTTCAGTTGCAAGCAGAGTGTTCCGAAAACGCTTTGGGACATCAAGGGCAACCGAGCCAAAGGCAAGAGCAAGGAGGCACGGGACATCAATTTAGCTTTGGACAACATCAAGGCGCAAATCATCAAACACTATCAGCGCATATCCGACCGTGAAGCGTTCGTGACTGCGGAAATGGTGCGCAATGCCTATCAGGGTATCGGCAGCGAGTACGAGACACTGCTAAAAGCGTTCGACCGTGAGAACGAGGTTTTCAAGAAGCGTGTCGGCAAGGACAGAGTAATGGCAACCTACCGTTCACGGGTAGTGGCAAGAAACCATGTGGCAGCGTTCATCAAGTCTTTCTACAGACGGACTGATATGTCCATGCTGGAGATTACGCCCGACTTCATCAAGGAGTTTGCCGCCTACCTCTCAACGGAAGCAGGACTGCGCAATGGGACGATATGGGAAAAGTGTATGTGGCTGAAAGGTGTTGTCATGCGTGCGCACTTCAACGGTCTGATACCGAGAAACCCGTTTGCCCAGTTCCACATCAGCCCGAATGTGAAAGAACGTGAGTACTTGACGGAAGACGAACTGAAAGCGTTGATGACGCACGAGTTCGGGGATGCCAAACTGTCCTATATCCGTGATATTTTCGTTTTCGCCAGCTTCACCGCCCTCTCTTTCGTGGACATCAAGGAGCTGACCAATGACAACATCGTGGAAGTGAACGGTGAGAAGTGGATATTGTCTAAACGGCACAAGACGAAAGTGCCGTTTCAAGTGAAACTGCTGGATATTCCTATGCAGATAATAGAGCGTTACCGTTCCTTGCAGGAGGACAACCTCGTTTTTCCTAATCTCAACTACTGGTCTATCTGCAAACCGTTGAAAAAGGTGATGAAAGAGTGCGGGATAACAAAGGACATCTCGTTTCATTGCGCCAGACATGGGTTCGCGACGCTCGCCTTGAGTATGGGGATGCCGATTGAGAGCGTGAGCCGTGTTTTGGGACACACGAACATTGTCACGACCCAAATCTACGCAAAAATCACAACGCAGAAGTTGGACAACGACCTTACGATGCTCGGCAACAGGCTGAACCAATCGTTTAACAACGTATCAATGGCAGGACAATGAAAAGGAATATCATCGAAATCACTGAACACGGTACGGTAATTATACCAAGTGAAACGGTATGGATGAGCGAAGCGGAACTTGTCAGCCTGTTCGGGGTTATTGCCCCAACCGTCCGTGCAGCAATCAAAGCAGTCTATAAAAGCGGAATACTGAAAGTGCATGAAGCGCAACGGTATATCCACCTATCGGACAAAATCGGTGTGGATGTTTACTGCCTTGAAATGGTTGTCGCTCTCGCTTTCCACATCCGTTCATACGGAGCGGAACGGGTACGCAATGCCATACTTGAAAGGTTGTACTTGCGAAAAGAGAAAACAAGCATCTTCTTTTCGCTGGGAAATGGAATAGAAGTGCCTAAATATCAAGCATAACGTGTATTGATATGACGACATGAAGTAATGAAACCGATGCGTATTCCCATTGCCGACAATGTATCCATATACATAATTGGGTAGGCGTATTGTCATTCATTCACAGGAATATGGCAATCCCGAAGAAGCACCCCTCTATAACGGTTGTTTCTTCGGGATTTTTTGTTGTCATGTTCTCCAATATGCTGCAAGTTTTTCATTCCGTGTGTTTTTTGCGCCATTCTGCCGTGATTTGCGTATCAAGGTTTCAAACAGCTCTCTCTAACTTTGCATACGATTATTTATCAACCATTTAAGCGTATGGACAATGAGTAAATCAGACATCTGCAAGGAGGAGTTTATCCGAGTGGGTACGACCCTCTACAAGTTAGTGAACCAGCCCCGACTGAACGGCGGCTATGTGAAGAAACGCATCGTGTGGAACAACGAGACCCTGCGGCAGGACTACGGCAAACACTTTCTCGCCACTGTCCCCAAGTATGACGGTTTCTGCACCGTGCCCGACCATGTGAATTACCGTCCGATAGTGGACAAGTTCCTAAACCTCTATGAACCGATAGACCACAAGCCGATGGAGGGTGATTTTCCCTCTATCTGTTCGTTGATGGAGCACATCTTCGGGGAGCAATACGAGTTGGGGATGGACTATCTGCAACTGCTTTACCTGCAACCTATCCAAAAACTGCCTATCCTGTTGTTGGTATCGGAAGAACGCAATACAGGCAAAAGCACGTTCCTGAACTTTCTGAAAGCCCTGTTTCAGAACAACGTGACATTCAACACCAACGAGGACTTCCGCAGCCAGTTCAATTCCGATTGGGCAGGGAAGCTCCTTATTGTGGTGGATGAAGTGTTGCTAAGCCGCAGGGAGGACAGCGAGCGGTTGAAGAACCTCAGTACCACGTTATCCTACAAGGTTGAAGCCAAAGGTAAAGACCGTGACGAAATAGCGTTCTTCGCCAAGTTCGTGCTGTGTTCCAACAACGAGTATCTGCCCGTCATCATAGACGCAGGGGAAACACGCTATTGGGTGCGGAAGATAGACCGCTTACAAACAGACGATACCGACTTCTTGCAAAAGCTGAAAGCGGAAATACCTGCTTTCCTCTACCATTTGCAGCACAGGCAGCTATCCACCGAGAAAGAGAGCCGTATGTGGTTTGCCGCGTCACTGCTGCACACCGAAGCCTTGCAGAAGATTATCCGAAGCAACCGCAACAGATTGGAGATTGAGATGTGCGAACTTATACTTGATATCATGGCAAGTATGGGTGTCGACACTTTCTCTTTTTGCTGCAATGACATTCTCACGTTGTTGGCAAACTCGTATGTCAAAGCGGAGAAGCACCAAGTAAGAAAGGTATTGCAGGAGTGTTGGAAGCTCACGCCTGCACCGAACGGGCTGACATATACCACTTATCAGCTTAACTACAATCGGGAGTGTCGGTATGAGCCGATAAGGAGAGTGGGACGCTTCTATACCGTCACAAGGCAGCAACTTGAAACGCTGTAATTCCATTATCTTTTTGTTGAATTGTAAAACAAGGATATAATCATACTGATAATAAGCAATTATATACTCTCAACAAAATCTCAACAGACCAAAAGAGAAGTTGAGCATAAAGCCACGACCTATTGTCGGTTTCTCTTTTGGTGAGTGGTTTGTTGAGCGGATGTTGAGCATCTATTTGTATGTATATAAACATATTACATATACCATTCAACGAATCAACGATTTTCATTCACCATTAAAACCATAGGAAGATTATGACTACACAGGAAGCAAAGAAGATACATATTGCAGACTATCTGCAAAGTTTGGGCTACAGCCCCGTCAAGCAGCAGGGGAAAAGCCTTTGGTACAAATCACCGTTCAGGGAGGAAGCGGAAGCATCGTTCAAGGTGAACACCGAACTCAACCAATGGTACGACTTCGGAACAGGTAAGGGAGGCAACATCATCGCTTTGGCGCAGGAACTTTACGGTTCGGACTATGTGCCTTACCTGCTTGGTAAGATAGCGGAACAAGCACCGCACGTCCGTCCCGTGTCTTTCTCTTTTCGCCAGCAAGCATCCGAACCGAGTTTCCAACATTTGAAAGTGGGCGAACTCACGCACCCTGCATTGCTCCGTTACTTGCAGGAACGTGGGATAAACACTGCACTGGCGCAGACGGAATGCAAGGAACTGCACTTCATACACAACGGTAAACCTTATTTCGCCATCGGATTTCCGAATATGGCAGGAGGATACGAGGTGAGTAACCCTTTCTTCAAGGGTTGCATCGCTCCGAAGGACATCACTCATATCAGACAACATGGCGAACCGAGAAACGTGTGCTATCTATTCGAGGGCTTTATGGATTACCTCTCGTTCCTTACCATCAGAGTGAAGAACAATCCACAATATCCACGATTGACAACGCAGGATTATATCATATTGAACTCCGTTTCCAATCTCGCAAAGGTGGAAAGCCTATTGGCAAACTATACACAGTTTGGCAGTTACCTTGACAACGACACGGCAGGACGGAACGCTTGCGAGACCTTGAAAGCGAAGTTCGGAGAACGGCTACTTGACAAGTCGCTATACTATCGTGAGTACAAGGATTTGAATGACTACCTATGCGGTAAGACCTTGTTCCAATCGGCAGAACCGATAAAACAGGAGAAGCGAGTCCAATCCGCAAGGCGGATGATACAGCCACCGAAAAAGCGAGGGCTGAAGATGTAGAAAGCGAATGCTTGCAGCGACACGGATATTTGCCAATGGAAAATGCCGTAGCTTATTAGGGAATTTTCCGAGCCGCATTGCAAGCAACGCTGAAAATCCCCCAATAAGCCAAAGAGGTTGCACCTCTCTGGACACTCCCCAGCCAACGGCAGAAGCCGTATGGAAGTAAACCATCAACCATTGTTTCACAAGTTAAAAAGAAAGGATTATACATGGGTTATGCAGTATTACACATGGAAAAGACAAGCGGAACGGATACCGCCATGTCAGCGCATATCGAGCGCACCATCAAACCGAAGAATGCTGATGAGAGCAGGACGCACCTCAATCGGGAACTGATAAGGTTTCCTGATGGTGTGGAAAGCAGGACACAAGCCATACAGCACCGATTGGACACCGCAGGACTGACACGTAAAATCGGTAACAACCAAGTGAGGGCTATCCGTGTCCTGCTCACAGGAACACACGAGGATATGGAACGTATCACCAATGAGGGCAGGCTTGATGAATGGTGCAGCGACAATCTGAAATACCTTGCCGATACCTTCGGTAGAGAGAATATCGTGTCGGCAGTCCTGCACATGGACGAGCAGACACCGCATATACACGCCACCCTTGTACCGATAGTCAAGGGAGAGCGCAAGCGCAAGAAGAAAGAGGAACAGGTAAAGAAGCGATACCGCAAGAAGCCGACAGACACAGCCCGATTGTGTGCTGATGATATTATGACACGAGCCAAGCTCAAATCCTATCAGGACACTTACGCCCAAGCCATGAGCGGTTACGGATTGCAGCGTGGCGTTGATGGCTCGGAAGCGAAGCATATCTCCACACGGAAGTATTACCGTGATTTGATGCAGCAGACGGAGCAATTACAGACCGATATAGCACAACTCCAAGACCGCAAGGAAACGGCACAGGAGGAACTCAGGCAAGTAAAGAAAGAGGTACAGACCGAAAAACTGAAAGAGGCTGCCACAACAGCCGCCACCAACATAGCGGAAAGTGTCGGTTCTCTTTTCGGCAGTAATAAGGTCAAAACATTGGAGAAACAAAATGTAACCTTACAGAATCGAATCATTGAACTTGAAGAGGATGCCCAACGAAAAGAGGAACGGCATATCAAGCAGATGCGAGAAATGAAAAGCGCATACGAACAGCAAAACAGCAAGCTGTCCGAGTTTGTGGATTTTGTCAAACGCTATTTTCCGTATGTAGAGAAATTAATGCCGACAATAAAGTTTCTGCGTGATACTCTGAACTTTGGTGATGCTGCTATTAGAAAGCTATGCACATTCAAAGATGTTTCCATTAGAGGTGAACTATATTCCCGAGAGTTCAACAGACATTTCAAGGCTGACGGTGCGGTCTGCTCTCTCAAACAGGACACAGAAGGAAAATTTGAACTCAACATTGACGGTGTTTCACACGTTAGCTGGTTCAGACGAAAGAAAGACGAGTTTATGGAAACATTGGGAATACCGACAAGGATACAAAATCGGGGTATTAACTTGTAAGTCAATACAAAGTCCGTGATAATCGAATGTCATATCACGGATTTTTTGTACTTTTGCAGCATAAATGAAGTAATATGAGAGCAATAACCCCTAAGCATATAGAAGCATATCAAAAAGGTTGCTTAAAGAAACTGTTTGATGTAATCGTTAATGACCCTGAGTTGTCTTTTGAAATTAGAAAAAATAATGAGGTGATAGTTTATTATAGAAAAGGCAAAATACTTACAATTAAGTACACCGATAAAAATGAGTTCCAAATAAAACCGTTAGACAAAGGATATTACAAAGATGTTACTCAAATAGATTTATTTGAAACCAAAAACTTGGCATACACGCTTAAAAACATATCGTACTTACGTAATTATTTTAAGCAGGCAAAGAAACTTGTTTACAATCATAAGGTAGGGCTGGAATTTAGTGTCCAGCAAAATATTGCATTGGGAAACCGAAACTTTAATAATCGTTTTCTTGTTGTTGATATGGAATGGCAATTTTCCCAAGCAAAAATAAGTAAAACAGACAGAATTGGAAAAACAAGAATAGATCTCATTATTGTTGATACACAGGCAAATGAATTTGGAATAAATGACATCTATCTTACAGAATTAAAAGTAGGCATAGGAGCTGTGGAAGGGGAGTCGGGCATTATAGACCATATAAAGAAAACCAAAGCAATAATAGATAAAGAAGGCGTTTGCAAAGACCTTAAAAATGATATAGAAAGTATCATTGAAATCAAATCGCGCTTGGGACTTATCGAGGGAGAAAGAAAGGTGTTGAATCTCTCATCTAAACCTAAAATGATGATTATATTGGCATACAGGGGAAAACAAGAAAAAGAACAGTTGGAAGAGCAAGCACGCATTGCAATTGACGAAGCTAAAAAGATAGGCATGTGCGCACCTTTGATAAAAAGCCATGATTTACAGATAACTTTAAAATGAATATCACGATTCATAGGGGAGCCAATCAAATTGGCGGTTGTATCACGGAAATCTCAAGTGATAACTGTAAACTCTTAATTGATTTTGGAAGCAATCTTCCTGGAAATCAAAAAGCAGAATTAACAGAGAAACAGATTTGTGATATTGCAGGAAGTGCCGATGCGGTTTTCTATACCCATTATCATGGAGACCATGTTGGTTTGCACCACCTGATTCCGACCAGTATCAAACAATACATAGGGAGTGGAGCTAAAGACATCATGCTGTGCAAATATGATGCGCTGAATAAATATGGCGATTATGGTAAGGAAATAGAAATGGTGAAAAGAATAAATACTTATCGTGCCGGACAGCGTTTTGATATTGGCGGCAAGGGTGAGATATTTCTGACTCCCTATTTCGTCAGTCATTCAGCGTTTGACGCATATATGTTCAAGATAGAATGTGAGGAAAAGAAAATACTTCATACAGGCGACTTTCGCCAGCATGGTTATCTTGGCAAAGGTTTATTTCCCACACTAAAAAAATACGTGGGTGAAGTTGATATTTTAGTTACTGAGGGCACTATGCTCGGCAGAAAACAAGAAAGCATCGTGTCGGAGAATGAAATTCAACAGCGTATTACAAAAATACTGAAAGAGCATAAGTATGTCTTTGCTCTGTGCTCATCTACTGATATAGACAGACTTGCTTCATTTCATGCCGCATGCAAAGATACAGGTAGGGTTTTCTTTGTAGACAAATATCAAAAGAGCGTCCTTGACATATTTTCAAAATATGCAGGAAAGCACTCTTCCCTGTTCGACTTCAATGCTTTTGAATTAGTAAATTACAGAACTTCAAATGTAAAACAGAAGTTAACGAGAGAAGGTTTTCTTATGCCTATACGCATAAACGGCTATCATTTGGTAAAAAATATGCTTGATGTATATAATGATGAAAGTGCTTGGCTTATATATTCCATGTGGGGAGGGTATGCCGAAGAAAACAAAAACTATACAATCGAAAGTGTGATAAATATCCGAAACCTATTTAAAGAGCGCTTATTTGATGGAACAAAAGACTATGTACACACAAGCGGACATGCAGATATACAAACTTTGGCAGATGTATGTAAAACTGTCAATCCCCATATAGGTGTAATACCCATCCACAAAGAGGAAAATACTGCATACGAATCACTTCCTAATCTGTCTGAATATAAGATTTTTCACGAAGGGAAAACAATTATTGAGAATATATCAATTTCAATATAATGAAGATATTGCAAATATCAGACACCCATAATCGGCATTCACTATTATCTCGTTTGCCTATAGCTGATGTGATTGTGCATTGTGGAGATTTCACGGAATATGGAACTGAAAAAGAAGTCCTTGATTTTCTCAATTGGTTTATAGAGTTACCATATCGTCATAAAATATTTGTTACTGGAAATCATGATCTTTGTCTATGGGATGCTGAAAGCATAGAAGATTTACCCGACAACGTGCACTTTCTTCAAGACCGTGGATGCGTGATAGATAATATTGTTTTCTTCGGGCTTGCTTATAACCACCGTGTAAGTTTGATTCCTGACAAGGTGGACATACTAATTACGCATGAACCTCCCAGCATGATTTTAGACAAAAGCTATAATACCTATTGGGGAAATGTGCCTTTACGGGACAAAGTATTTCAAGTAAAACCTCATTATCATTTATTCGGGCATGAGCATAATAATCAAGGTGTCGTTAAAGATAAAAATACGATATTTGCAAATGGAGCAGTTCTTGATGACCAATATAATTTGAGAGAGAAATACAATCTCTTTACATACATATAATTGGGAATTAAAATGAAGAGTTAATATGCAATTATTTATTTTGGACGAAGACTCCTTTCGTACATTCGTTGCACTAAAACCGTTGATTTTATTGTTATTTCAGGAAATCAACTATAATAGTTCTTCTTTTGAAATAATGTATTACCTTTGTAGCACAGACGAGATGCCAAGAAAGCATATCTGAGCAGAATACAGCAACAAGAACGGTTGGCAACTCGTTACCTCGAAATCGGGAAATCTACCCAAAGTCCTTATTATAAAGGGATAAGGATTATATTCCAAAGTTAGTGAAAATCTTTGGAATGAAGAAACGCGCCGTGACATTGTGTCACAACGCGTTTCTTCAAGTATGATAATGTATCTTTTTTGAAGCGAACTCTTTATTTTTTAAGTAATTCGACCGAGCGGGCGATGAAGTTGCTCAATGCCTCACCTTTCAACAGGCCGTTGGCGAGGAGGGCGAGGTCGAGAACTTGCTTGACGAGCGGTTGTTCCGCGCCATATTCGCGTATCAGTTTGGTCTGCTCGTTGCGGGCGTGCTCGACGTTCTGTTCGAGGTTTGTCACCTGACCCTGCTCATCGTTTGACAGTTTGCCGTCCTTGGCGCCGTCGCGCATGGCCTTGATTTTGTCGTTGTCGGCCTTGATTGTCTCGTCAAGGGGTGTCACCTTGGCTGCGAGGGCGTTGTCGGCATCAGCGGTTATTTTCTTGATTACGGGACTTTCGGTGTTGACAATCAGCGAGTAACTGTCGGGGAGTTCGCCGTAGAACGCCATACCCGGCTGCATGGCTGCCATGTCCTTCATTCGGCGCATGTACTCGTTCTGCGTGATTAGAATTGGGTTGGCATCGGGGTTGAGAGCCTCGAACGATACGAGGAATTCCGCTTTGTCAACCTTGGGTACGGTCGTGCGGAAAAGGGTTGACAGGATATTGCGCTGCTGTTCGGTCAGGTCAACATCCTTCTTGTTCTCCTTGGGAATCAGGTTGTCCACTACATCGGAATCGACACGCACAAAGCGTGATTTTTCAAGTTTCGACTCAAGCATGCTTATAAAATGGCTGTCGAGCTGACCGTCCATCAACAATACATTGTAACCTCGGTCGGTTGCCGCTTTTATATAGTTGTATTGTGCGACAGGGTCGGTGGCATACAGATAGACGAGGTCTCCCTCCTTGTCGGTCTGCGTCGACTCAATTAGTGTCTTGTACTCGTCGAGGGTATAATATTTGTGGTCGGTGTCCTGCACGAGTACAAACTTCATCGCCACGTCACGGAACTTGTCATCGGTGAGCATGCCGTACTCGATGAAAATCTTGATGTCATCCCATTTCTGCTCGTACTCCTTGCGGTCGTTCTTGTAAATCGAGTCAAGGCGGTCAGCGACTTTCTTGGTTATGTAACCCGAGATTTTCTTGACGGCGGTGTCGCTTTGGAGATAGGAACGAGACACGTTCAGCGGAATGTCAGGCGAGTCGATGACACCTTGAAGAAGCATCATGAATTCGGGGACGACACCCTCGACCGAGTCTGTGACATATACCTGGTTGCAATATAGCTGGATACGGTCTTTGCGTATGTCGAAATTGTTTTTGATTTTGGGGAAATATAATATGCCCGTGAGATTGAAAGGATAGTCCACGTTAAGGTGAATCCAAAACAAGGGGTCTTCCTGTCCGGGGTATAGTTCATGATAGAACTTGCGGTAATCGTCATCGGTAAGGTCGGCGGGTTTACGGGTCCACAGTGGTTCAGTGGCGTTGATGACTTTGTCACGGTCGGTATCGACATATTTTCCGTCCTTCCATTCCTGCTCTTTGCCCGAGATTACAGGAACGGGGAGGAATCGGCAATATTTTTTTAGTAATGTGTCGATTCGTGCCTGTTCAAGGAATTCCTTGTTGTCCTCATCTATATATAGGATGATGTCAGTGCCGCGTTCAGCCTTTTCGGTGGCCTCCATTGTGTACTCGGGTGAACCGTCACACTCCCATTTGACAGCTTCAGCACCCTCTTTGTAGGAGAGTGAACGTATCTCGACTTTCTTGGCTACCATGAATGCCGAATAGAAACCGAGACCGAAATGACCGATAATGGCCTCGGCCTTGTCTTTGTATTTGGCAAGGAACTCCTCAGCCCCTGAAAATGCGATTTGATTGATGTATTTGTCAATATCCTCGGCGGTCATGCCTATGCCGTGGTCCGATACTGTGAGCGTTCCCGACTCCTTGTCAACGCTGACACGCACGTTCATGTCACCAAGTTCGCCTTTGAACTCGCCGAACGATGACAGGGTACGCAGTTTCTGTGTCGCGTCAATCGCGTTTGACACTAACTCGCGCAGGAAAATCTCATGGTCGCTGTAAAGAAATTTCTTGATTACCGGGAAAATATTCTCGGTGGTTACACCGATTGTTCCTTTCTGTTGGCTCATAATATTATAATGTTATATGTTTTGATTATTCTGATATAACACCACAGCAAAACAAATGCCAACGCCGTTATCGGCCAAATTCAGCATCTTTAACATAAAAAATATGACAATCTGTCAGTCCCCCTTCAAAAACAAAAAATCATGAACTCCTGCCAAGAGTTCATGAAACAGAATGTAATGAATTGACTGCCAAACTCATTCATGCGATTTATACAGTAATTGTACAGTCGCAGTGAAGTCGGAGACTTCACGTCCGTGTCATGCTGCGACCGTATTGCTGCACTACTGCCCGGCTTTATTTTGACTTTGTTGAGAAAAATTGTAACTTTGCAACATGATTCATGAACTCTTGGCAGGAGTTCATGAATCGGAAGGCATATTGATTGGAGTGTAATGACGTGTGACTCAACGCATAACGTTCTGTTGTCACCTTGCCATGGCTGTGCGGGGGAAGAAAAGATATATCCCGATGTTGACGCGGTTGGATTTTTCAGGGATGTTATTTCAGGGATTACGACATCCAATGCTCGCGCACATGGACGGTTTGTGTTCACATTCGAGAAATTCCTTGTCGGTCAACGTCCGTTATTGACTGATATTTCCGATACTGATATTGTGCGCCGTTATGGTGCATGGCTTGTTGACAACGGTTATTCACGTTCGACACGCGACAATTACATGCGCGCTTTCAGGGCGTTGTATAACAAGGCGGTGAAACGTGGACTCGTCCCTAAGACATCGGCTTTTGACGGACTCGGCTCGCGCAAAGTCAGGATGCCGTCGCGAAAGATTGTTGAAAAGCCTGAGGTCGTCATTGAAGATTCACTGCGATGGTTTGCGATGAAATTACGTCGCGGGGTAGTCCCCGCCGACATAATAAAAAGATACGGAGAGATAGGGGAGACCTATTATCCGTGTGAGGAAATCGCCCGTCGTGTTGACGGTAAAATGACAATGGAGACACGCGCTGTCATCGCTGATGTGCTTTTCTTCCGCTCCCGCCGGTCCGACATCCTGCCGATGTTCCGTGCAATCGGAGACATGGCATGGTGTTATCGCCAGAACGGTCTCCCTGACAGTCCCTATTCCGTGATTCCCGACAGTGACATGCTGCGTTTCCAGCGTACTATAGGGCAGTTCACCCCCGACATGGTGGTGACACCGGGCGATTACGCTGACCGTGGCGTCGGTCGCAAGGTAAGGATTACAGGCGGAATAATGGAGGGGTATGAGGGTGTAATTTACAGCTGTCCGTCATCGGGTGACGGACGTATATTGCGACTTCAACTGATAAATGACTGTGGCATAGATGTCAAGGTCGAAATCCCTGAAAGTCTAATCGAGTCTATCGAATGAACGTCACCGTTGAAAATTCATTGAGAGAACGTGCCGTGCGATTGCTCGGCGGTCAGGGCGCGAAGCGAGACACCCGTTTGGTCGCCGATGCCATGGAGCGGGCGATGGATGACGTGGATGTCTCCCGGTTGCCTGAATTCCTGGAACTGTACACGCTGTTATATCGTGTCAGTTATAATGCCACGCCCGACCCTGCGTTCATCGACAGGCATGCCGAGCGGTGTTTTCAGGCGTGGTTGCATGGAGACCGGCGTATAGACGATACTACGGTTGCATGCATGCTGCGGGAACGCATCGCCCGCGACCCGCGTACAGTCCCCGCCGAACGTCTCCACTGGTACTGCGACCGTATCGTCGCTTGGTGCGACCAAATCGCCCGCACAGGCCGTTTCACCGACACCCGCACCCCCGCCGAGGTCTCCCGTCGGGCGACTCTTTTGCTGCATGAGGATTTGTATGCCTATACCGATGATGTCGCGGGTCTGCGCGCATGTTTAAACAACCTCTTAATTTCAGAATGAAGAATCCAGTAATCATAATACAGGCCAGGACCGGCTCGACAAGGCTTCCTGACAAGATGCTTATGCCGTTCCATAGTGACGGATGCATCCTTGGGATATTGTTGAATCGCATTAACAGTGCACGGATTACCGCTCCTGAAAATATTGTTGTCGCGACAACGGTGTCGCCCGGCGATGACAGGATAGTCTCGCTGTGTGAGAGAGTGGGGACGAAAGTGTTCCGTGGCAGCGAGGATGATGTTCTTGAACGGTTCATCGAGGCGGCCAAGTCATGCGGTGGTGAAAAGGTGATACGTATCTGTGCCGACAATGTATTCCTTGACATGGAATCGTTGCGTCTGCTGTATGAAAAGTTCCGTGACGCCGACTGTGACTACTGTTCGTTCATCACTTCAGGCTCTGTCCCGTCAATTAGAACTCATTACGGATTTTGGGCCGAGGCTGTGACACTTGACGCGCTTGAAAAGGCGGCTTCCGGCACTTCGGAACGGCTGTACCATGAACATGTCACCAATTTTATATACAGCAATCCGGGCGATTTCAACTGCGTATTCATCCCGGTGTCGGAGACCGTACCTGACATCGAGAGTCACCCCGACTTGCGCCTGACGGTTGACACGGTTGACGATTTCTCGGTGCAACAGGAAATATACGGATATCTTCGCGAGAAAAATCGCGAAATATCACCGGAGAATATAATCGCATATCTGAATGAAAGGCCTGATTTGTATGCAGTCATGGCCCGCAATATAATTCAAAATTCAAAATAGATGAAATCGACATATATAATAGGGGAGATAGGTCAGAATCATAACGGCTCGGTTGACATCGCCAAGCTGATAGTCGACCTTGTCGCCCGTCCCGTGAAAGAGGACCTTTTCAATATGAAGCTGAAACCGATGGATGCGGTGAAACTCACCAAGCGGGATTTGAACGAGGAACTGACGGTCTCGCAGATGAACCGTATATATGACACGCCGAACTCTTTCGGACGGACATACGGCGAGCACCGTGCTGCACTGGAACTGTCGGACGAGGAACATCTTGAGGTGTACCGCCATGCCAAGACCCTTGGCCTTGATTTCGTCGAGACATTGTGCGCCAAGGGATGCCTGTCGCTACTGAAATTATTCACCCCTGACCGATTGAAGGTCGCGAGCCGTGACCTGACCAACCTCCCGTTGCTGGCCGCGATGGCCGAGACTAAAATCCCGATTATACTTTCGACCGGGATGGCCGGTAAAAAGGAACTTGACGACGCGCTTGAGGTCATCACGCGCTATCACGATGACATCTCGATACTTCACTGTGTGTCGCAATATCCCACCGAGCCTGACAATCTCAACCTGAAGACAATCACATATCTTAAGGAGAATTACGGCCAATATAAAATCGGTTTCTCGGACCATACAATCGGAATCTCGGCTCCCATTGTCGCGATAGGCATGGGTGCGGAGATAATCGAGAAGCACATCACAATAGACCGGAGCATGAAAGGTACCGACCAGGCCGGTTCGCTCGGCCCAGACGGCGTCAACCGCATGATTCGCGACATACGTGTCACCGAGCATTGGCTTGGCCGGAAAGAACTGTACATCGACAAGAGTGTCGCCTCATCCAAGGAAAAACTCGAACGTTCCATCGCCACGAACCGACCGCTCAAAAAAGGTGATGTCATTACCGAGGACGACATCCACATGCTAAGTCCCGGTGACGGTTTCAAATGGAGTGAAAAGGACATGGTGATAGGACGGACGGTAATCGCCGATATACCGGCCAACGAAATCATCTATAAGGAACTGATTGAATGATACCCAAGCTGATATTGACCGATATTGACGGAGTGTGGACCGATGGCGGTATGTATTACGACCAGACCGGCAACGAGTGGAAACGTTTCCATACATACGATGGTGCCGGTGTGACGCTCGCTCATGCACGCGGTATCCCTGTCGGTATTATAACAGGGGAGGACACCGAGATTGTCAGCCGTCGCGCCAAGAAATTGAATGTCGATTTCCTCTTTCAGGGTGTCAGGGATAAACTCTCGGTGGCCGGGCAATTGTGTGACCGCCTTGGCATATCCTTGACCGATGTCGCCTATATCGGCGACGACCTCCCCGACCTCCCCTTATTGAAGGCCGTGGGGTCGAGCGGTGCGCCATCTAATGCCGTCCCCGCGGTCAAGGAAATCGTCGGCTACGTTACCTCGCTTCCCGGCGGCCACGGCGCCTTCCGTGACTTCGTCGAGCACCTCCTTAAATAACAAACAATCATGAGGAATTTTAGAGATACAATAACAATAGGCGCATTTACAATACATCTCTCGTTGGACGGGGGATATGAAAAAATAAATGGTGGATTCCACTTTAAATTGGGAAAAGGAGGAGATGCCATACCCGCTAATGCCATATTGAGGATTGAGCCTGGGAAATTGGTTATAAAATCAGATTTATGTGCAACCTATCGGATATATTGGAGGAAAGACTATAACGATATATACATATCGGACAGCGTTTTTAATTTCATTTCGGAAGAAGAACTTTCCCAATACGAGATAATATCGGAAGAACAGACGTATTATGAAAGACATGGATATACCACAAGTGGTGAGACTATGTTCAGAGGAGTTCATAAATTACCTCCGAGCAGCAGATTGGAAATAACCTCCGATGATATTAAACTGGAATCTACATGGCCGTTTGCGCGTATAAGCAGGAATCCTGATATAGGTCTGTTCAAAGATGCGATAGCGAAAGCTGTTGCCGATACCTTATTACCTTTAAAAGATATATCCCGGCCTGTCGTGCTCTGTTTCAGTGGAGGTGTAGACAGCACATATATATCAAAGATAATGTTAAAAAACGGGATAAAGCATACGCTGTTGTATATTCTTGACCATAATCTTAAATCTACATTGGGAGGACTGAAAACAGCCGAGTCTAAAGCCAAGGAGTTGGGCATGCATTTGGAGGTGGTAGACGTGACGGGTATGGTGGATGATGAAATTGAAAAGCGTATAAAGCAGTTGAATATATTCGACCGACATTATTATCGTATTCATTTTTATGGATTAAAGGAAATAAAGAAGCGTTGGGGCGATGAGGCTGTGATTGTTAACGGGCAGAATTCTGATGGGATATTATCTTATGGGCCTTCGGAAAAGAAAATAACATCATTCTTTAAAAGGTATCTTATATACGGAAAATCCAGGATTGTAAAGATATTGTTCGCCAAGATAATCGGAGTTGTATTTAAACGCAGATTTATTGTACCTGATAATGAATCGGATTATTTAAGAGGGTTTTATGACAATTTTAAATATTGCCTTTTAAATCAATCGAAATCATCAACGGGTGAGACATATAATAGCTATATCACAGACCTGGTTGAAAAACATAAACGTTCTGACAATTTTACATCTTGTAATAATATGCTGATGTATCTAAAGTTACATTCATACATTCAAGGAGCTGATTGTCAAACAGTGACACAATCTGCTAAATATTTTAATATCGATTGTCTGTTACCGATGTGTTCCTATAATTTTTTTCTTGCGACATTAATGTATAAAGATGACAGAAAAGAATTGTATCATCCTAAATATGCTTTGGAATGAGGAACTATTTAATAGCATTAATTCTGTTTTTGCTGCCTTCGCCTATTGCGTTCCCCGTAGTCTGGCTTATAGGAGGTAGACGCAATTATAAGTTTGGGAAAAAGGCCTCTGTCGGTTTTTCAATTATAATTTCCTCGTCAATATCATTAGGAGAGAAATCAAGGATAGGTCATTTGAATTTTATAAGAGTAGGGTCTATTGCATTAGGAGAAAATGCCCGGATAAAGTTTTTTAATATGATAAAAGGGCGTTTCAATGTAAGGATAGGTCCTAAGGGTTGTATAAATATGCAGAACAGAATTGTAAGTTCATTAAATAATGAATATTGTACAGCCTTGGATGTCGGCTATAACAGTATTATAGGGGTTCATCACACGATAGACATGACCGGGAATGTCATTTTGAAAGATAATTCCATATTGGCCGGTGCGTATTCTCAATTGTGGACTCACAGTTTTATCCACGACAAGACAGGAGAAGGACGTGTAATGAAAATCGGAGATATTGAAATAGGAAGAAACTGTTACATAGGTTCTCAAGTTTTGATATGTTCGGGAATACATATTTCTGACACATCCACCATTGGTGCTGGAGCTGTTGTGTCAAAAAACATTGAAAGAGCGGGATTATATGTAAATCAGCCGTTAAGATGTGTTAATGGGGGGGGTAAATCCCTGATTGATAGCGTTATATTTGTAGGCGATTTTATGCGGAGGCATTATAAGGAACTTTTGTCGGAGGTATTAAAGAACGGAATTTTCTTTGTTCTTTCCAAAGGTGTCGCCTTTTGTGCTCCAATCCTGTTTATTAGATTTGTTTCTCTTACTGAATACGGTGTAGTTGAATATTCCTATTCAACAGGAAGTCTGTTAGCAATGTGCACATTATTGGGGTTAAACGGTGCATATCCTTATTTTATCCTTAAAAAAGGAGAAACTGAAAAGGAGGAGGCATTTCTGTTTTATGGGATTCCTGTGGCATTTATTTCAGGATTATTTTATTTAGGTAGGTATCTTGGTGTTGTCTCACAGGCTCTTTCTTTTATTATATTGTTTACACTGATATTTTCATTACAAAGGCTGTATAGTACTATCTTAAAATCAGGGGGTAAAGGATATCTTGGGGTATTGCTTGACGGAGGATATTACTTTGTCCTTGCATTGGCTTTAGTGTTATTTAAGGTGGGTGGTGTTGGCGATGCCATTGATACGTTAGAAAAATTGATGGCTTTATATCTCGGAGTCCTTTCATTGTTCTATATATGGAGATACTTTGTAAATAAGACTAAACCATTTAAGCATACTCTATTCAAGTTTTATCCTGAAATACTTGGGTATAGTGTGAAAATGATTGTATCAGGGTTGATTATATTTTTTTTAGTTTCAAGCAACAGAATATATTTGAAGTTCTTATTGGGTTATGAGGAAGTCGGGATATACAGCTTTTATTTCAGGTTGGTCGGGATTGCGGTGGTTATACATCAATTCCTGTATATAGCTTTTTTTAAAAAAATATATCTCGCAGACTCAAAGAAAGTTGACTATTATTATCTGTTTATGATGATAATGGTTTTGTCAGGATGTCTGCTGATACTATTTGTATTTCCATTTATCAAAGATATTATTGGAATACAATATGAGTTTAATGACGTGAAATTGTATCTGTTGTTAACAGTCCAGATGGTGTTATGGGTCGGGATTTCATTATGCGAGACAATTATAGGCAGGGAGAACCTGATTGTAAGGCAGAATTGCTATATCGGCGGGTGTGTCGCGGTTTTCCCTATAATCCTATGGATTATTTCCCCCTATATTAACCTAATGAATTTTACACTTGCCAATATCGTATTGTTATATGTCGCAATGGCATTACAGATAAAAATTTCAAATGGAATAAATATAAAGTTAAACCGCTGTCTTTGTTTCAACAGTGTGTTATTGCTGTCAGCATTAATAATTTACTTAATATAATGAAGATATTATTTATAGAAAATCGATTGCGCACGTATTTCTGGGAAATTATAGCAAATAAATTAAAAAAAGAAGATGGACATGAGGTAGCGTTTATTGTTCAGAATCATGACTTTGAACCGCGCAATTTTGTAAACTATGTAATTCCTTATCCTCAAGAGTTTAAAGAGAATGAAATATCTGATGAAGATAAAGTCTTGATAAAATCAGACCGGGCGTTGAATTATTTTAAACTCAACACGGCTAATCATTATCCTTACTATCGTAAAAATATTTCTCTGATATTGGATGATTTTTTACCTGATTTAGTTTTTGGTGAATGCACCGCATTCCATGAACTGATTACGATTGATGAATGTAAAAAGAGAGATATTAAATTTCTACATCCCAGCACATGCCGTTTCCCGACCGGAAGATTTTCGTTTTATAAATATGATACCTTAGAGCCTTTTAGAGGCAGTGGAGAAATATTGTCACCCGATTTGGCAGGAAAAGTAATTTCAAGTATAGTCAAACGTTCCATAGTCCCTGACTATATGAAAAAGCCCGCGAGTTCTATCGTGAAAAAACTGGGACGTATTCGTGATTTGGTATTACTTTCTAAATCATATTACTCGGGAGAACATTATAATACTCCATCTCCATTTGTAAAAAAAGATATTGAATCCTTGAAAAATAGCCTTATCGGTAAATGGGATGTATTGGCATCGGAGAAGTCTGGTTTGATTGAACAATCATCTTTCAGATTGCTATATCCGATGCACATGCAACCTGAAGCAAATCTTGATGTGTGGGGGCGTCCTTATCGAAATCAATTAGAGACAATAAAGTCGATAATAGATAATGCCCCTGAAGATGTCGTTGTGGTTGTGAAGCCGAATCCTAAGTCTAAATATGAGATAACGGATGAATTGATAACTTATATCAAGGAAACACCCAGGGTAATTCCATTAGGGCATTCTGTCCCTATGTCAAAGGTCCTACAGGGAATAGATATGGTTGTGACTATAACCGGGACTATTGCGATAGAATGTATATTGTCCAATATCCCTGTTGTCACAATGATAAATACGATTAACAACCAAGCTGGTAATTGTCTATATCTGTCTTCATTCCGAGGATTGCCTGATGTAATAAAATCAGTTAAAGAGAATGTGTATCCACGACTGGGCGAATCAAAAAAGATTGAATTTATAAACATGTTAAATCAAACGAGTTATTACGGGATGCCATATTCAAAGATAAGCGATGAGAATGTCGAAAATGTTATGACTGCATTCAGAGATGTCATAGAAAATGGATAAATCTAAATCGGCATGGCAAAATTATATCTTAACACACAGTTTATCTATAACATCAGACCCGAAAAAATTACTTTGATAGGTGTACTATGTTTTGTAATTGTTTTATTGGTCAGCCCAATCAATTTTAAAATTAATGGATTAGGAATCGGGATTTTATATATTATATCGTGTATACTTGCGTTTATTGTCGGTACTTATTGTATTAAAACATATAAACGTAATGGGCGGCCAGTCACTTTGTCGATAGCAAACAAATCATTGAGGAGATTTTATAGGTGTGTATTTTTATTAGGTCTGTTTGGTGTTTGTTTCCGATTTTCTGATTTGTTAGTCGTCAGGCATCTGTCTTTGGCATACAGTTCGGTTGATAATCTTGACTATGCTAAAGAGGGTGGAGGGAATATTTTTTCAATATTATCAGGGATAATGATTTATTTTTCCTATGTCCCTGTTACAATTGATATATTGTTCCCTGATTTTAACAGTAGGCCAAGGAAGATAGTGTCATTGATAATATTCTTGCTTTCAAGTATCTCGGCGTTTCTCTTGGCGAGTAGATTTTCTATCGTGATTCCTCTGTTATATTACGTTTCTCTTTTGATTTATGCAAAAAAAATCAGGATACGTAAAAGTATTAAAACGGTTTTGACTATCAGTGTAATGGTGTTTGTTTTGTTTTCGATAGTCGGCGTTTTATTTTTTAAACGTGTTGATGATATGGGGATGGCCTATAAATATTATATTTCGACAAGAGGGGATGGATATACTAAAACAGTGCCTCCTACTGAATCCTATCAGAAATTCCTTAATCATGCACAAGGCTCATGGTATTACATGTATTGTTTTACATATCTTCACATAAGTCAATATGCAACGCATGCGGTATTTGAATTTGAAGATGTGAAAAAGCATATAGATAAAAAAGGTGATTTTTATTATGGGGCAGCAACGTTTTCACCTATAACGAAATTTGTATGCAAATTATTTAACATAGATTTTGATATAACAAAAGAGATAAGAACCCATAATGCAAGGAATGGAATCTGGAGTACATTCTTTTTTTTATGGTATTTAGATTTCGGGTGGTTAGGCCCTTTTGTCCTATTTCTTATGGGACTTGGAGTTAAATATGTATGGAGTAGGGTATATTATAAATACAATATATTCTTTCTGCCATTATTGATTTTCGCTGGGATTATAATATTGTTTTTTCTGCAATTGAATTTTATATCCGGAAATGGTTGCTATGCAATTGTAGATTTTTGTATGCTTCCGGGTTTAGCTAAAAAATATAATTGTCATCGTGTGTGTACATGATTTGACTTTTAAGCTGATATGAATATATTACATCTTGGAAAATTCTATTCTCCGGTGGAGGGTGGAATTGAGTCTATATGCAAGTATGTTGCAGAGAGTATGCCATCGTTTAATCATGAGGTATTATGTTTTAATATCAGGAATAAAAACGAAAGCGATTGTATAAATGGTATAGATGTTCATCGGGCGGCATCATTAGGGATTTTCAAGAGCCAACCAATTTCATTTTCCTATTTGGGTTGGTTAAAAAGGTTGATACGTTCGCACAAACCTGATGTAATACATTTTCATTATCCTAATCCATTGGGTGGATTATATCTGTTATTTTGTATACCGAGACACACGAAGTTGATTATACATTGGCATTCCGATATCGTGGAGCAAAGGATTCTGCATCGACTGGTTAAACCGATAGAAAATTATTTATTAAAAAGAGCGGATGCAGTGATAACAACAAGTCCGCTATATGCTTCGGCATCTAACGCATTGAAACGATATTTAAATAAAATTTCTGTAATACCATGCGCTATTGACGGAGATAAATTCAGATTGGATGATGAAACTATTATTAGGGTTAATGAAATAAAAAAGAAATATAGAGATAAAATCGTATTTTTTGTCGGGAGACATGTTGGGTACAAAGGGTTGTCATATTTGTTGAGTTCAATAAAGTATATATCAGAGAAATGCCATGTCATAATAGCCGGACAAGGACCTCTGACATCAAAATTAAAGCAGGATTTTAAATATGCCAACTTGGTTTGGCTTGGGAAAATCAATGAATCGGAATTGAAGTCTTACTTGTATGCCGCAGATATATTGGCATTCCCAAGTATCACTAAAAATGAAGCATTTGGAGTGGTTCTTGCAGAGGGGATGTTTTGTGGTACGCCTGCTGTCACATTTAATATACATGGAAGTGGTGTAAATTGGGTTTCTGTTGGAGGAGAGACGGGGATAGAGGTTAAAGGTTTTAATTCTGAAAAATATGGGAAGGCTATAGATGCTTTATTGAAAGATGACAAATTGAGATTGAGATTGGGTGAAAATGCAAGACAAAGAGTTGAAAAAATGTTTGTTATGAATGTTGTTGGACCGCAGTATCAGAATCTGTATAATTCGCTATTTTGAGATAGATTAGTTATCAGAATAAATTATAAACATATAGTCTCCTGAAAACTATTTATTTTCAGGAGACTATATGTTTTTTGGTATGGTTTATCGGACGGCGACCTTGGTGACGGTCGTGCCTTGACGGCGGATGTAGATGCCCGGGGAAAGGGTGGGGTGGGGAACGGGGCGGCCTGTCAGGTCATAGAATTGTGCAGGGAATTCGTCTTTGTCGGTTGGGAGGAGAATTGTGGTCGCGGTTGAGAATGTGATTGTGTGTACGGGGGAGTTGACGATGCCTTTGCGGGAGAAGTATTTCACGCTTGTGCCGGCAGAGGCCGGTAGCGTCTGGCCTTGATAGCGGGTGTAGTTCATTCCGTCCCGTTCAAATGTCTCGGGTGAGGCGTCGGCTGTCATGACAGCCTCATTGCCACTGGCAATGAGGTAATAAACCGTAGTATCATCGCTTCCGGCAGCCAGGGTCAATTCTGTCCCCGGAGCGACAACGGTCTCTCTGTCGCCTTCATCGTTGACAGCGACGCCGTCAACGGTTAATGTCGGAGGCTCTGGCACGCTCGCCGGGTCGGGGATGAATCCCACCTCCAGTGAATGAATACGCAATGACCCGTTATTTGAGTGGCTATTTATGAATTTGTATCCTATCTCCTGTGCTGTCTTGTTGATGTCAAGGGAATAATCCTTTAATCCTGATTCAAATGGAAGATATTCTCCTGACATATTATTGTCAACGAGTGCGCAGACACTATAATTCGCAACGTAATTTGTGGTTGTCATTGCGGAAATCTTTAGGTATACGACATTGTGAGAACGAAAGTCGGTGGATGTGATTGTCGTCTCTTTTGCTGGGGTCGCACCAATATTAAGAAAATCTCCTGAATCGTTATGCAACAATTGTAGTTGGACTTTTTCGTTTGTCGCTTCAGTTTCAGTCCTAAGGGGGACTAATGAAAAAGACCAATTAATTCCATTGAAATCAATATCAAATTTTGGAACTTCTCCGTTTGAACGTCGATACAGATATATGTTGCTGCCGTCTTTTTGATACTCGGTCTTGAATAACTCAGGTGATTCAAAATATTGTTCGAAATAGGGTAGAATCGGGCCGCTTTTCCATGTCTGTATTTCTTCGGTCTCTGCGCTGTGGGAGGTTAGGGTGGTTAATGCAATGATTGGCAGGAGAATTGTCTTTTTCATTGGAAGATGAAAATTTAAGGTTGGTTAATATTTGAAAAACTATAAAAATATGATTGGTGGTGTATTAAGCATTGCCGTGTAGATTTCGGCGTGACTACAGAAACGCGGCAACTTGCCTGATTCGGGCAAGGCGTTCCATAAATGAAGGGTCTGATTTGGCAATTTGCTTGTTGTAGTCGGCCTGTAGTCGTAACCATAGGTCGGCTTCAATCCCCAAGGCCGCCTCAAACAATAGTGCATACTCTGTGTTTATGGCGCGTTTGCCGTTAAGGACTTCATTGAGAATTGATGCAGGAAGACCAATTTCTTTGGCAAGAGCCTTTTGGGATATTCCGCGATATTCGATTTCGTCTTTAACCATTTCTCCGGGATGTATCGGCACATTCGGATTGAGGTTGTTGGCTATCATGTCGGGCGCGATGCCTTCAAGTTTAATTTTCATATATGGTTATTTGTAATGGTTTGACAATTCGATTACATTGCATACGGTGAGCATCGGTTCGTTGTCGTTCAGTTTGACTGAAAATTCAATTCTGTATTGGTCGTTGACACGGACTGATGAGAGACCGGCCTTGTCTCCACCAAGCACCTCGTAATTGAGCGAGCGAACCAACCAAAGAGCCTCTATGGACGATGCACATTTGAGAAAGTTTATCGCTTTTTGGTATCGCCTGACAATATCCGGCTGGTATCGGTGCTTTTTGTCGTAACACCGTCCATTCTCATACAGGCTGCGGAGATATTCTTTTTCAAATGTGACTATCATACATGCTTATGTGAAACGTGGCAAAGATAGATATTGTTTTTTAAATTCGCAAATTTGATAATTTATTTGTTGGGGTCTTGCTTTTTATGTGTTTGGTATTTTTTGAATCTGTCCCAGTTGCGGTTGAAGTTGCGGTGTGACTTGACGTATGTGACCCCGGTCAGTTGCTTTAGGAGGAATAATGCCCGCTGTCCGAAGTTCTGTTTATGGACTCCGCGTCCCACTAATCTATGGTCGGGTGTGAAATCCAGCCTGACACTATTGTGATTGATGGAATTGACGCGTGCGATAAGTCCAAGTATCGGCGATTGTAATGCGGGGGCTTCCATAGGTTCGATTATTTCAATATCCTCTGTGCTGAAATTGAGATTGTCCCATTTCCGTGCCTCTTTCACGGTGATATATTCTTTGTCGAGGATATATACCTCGGCGTATGTTGTGGTGAAGAACGGCTCGTTGACACGGTTGAACATGAACATGTCGTGTCCACGGCCTCGGGATTCGATGTTAAACGAATACCCTGTCAAATCCAATGGTGAAAATGAACCATACGTCACGTTGTCGTAGTTGAACCGCATCTTGAAATTCTCAAAATCGAGTCCGTCACGGAAGAACCCCGACAGGTTCGGCACCCATTGACGGCTTGTCGTGTCGGCCAGGACATCGATGTCTACTGCCACTCTGCCGTTGTTCTTTATCCATATTTCAGTCGGACTATATTTACCTCTTATCGTATCAGTGCCGGATTCCACGTCCCTCAATAGGTCAGGAAGGCGGGGGGTGGACACTATCCCTATCCAGTCTGACCATGAGAAATGATGGCTGCATCTGTCGCTGACACTGTCCAGGCCTTGCGCGTTGGTGAAATGGTAATAGGACCCGGCCTTTAGCATCCTTGGTGTTGACCATCCGTTAAACCTGACCTTTTTATCAGACGGCAACATGTAATCCACCATCTTCTCCCTGAAAAGAAAAACGGTGTCGGTGTAGGTCGAAAGCGTTGAATACTCGCGCACGTAGGCCAATACATGAAGAACCTTGTGTTGACGGGATTCTACAATGACCTCAGGTAGCTCTGCGGGATTTTCCTGAAGAAAAATCGTATCGTTGCTATCTGACAGGACGACTTTCTCCTTATATCCTAAAAAACGGACTGTGACCGGATAATCGCTTGTGGATAAATAAGGTGTCCTTCCTTTTGAATTGCAGACACCGACGGCTCTGCCATGACGGTCAAATATCGATGCGCTCGGCAATGGCTGATGAGTGGCCGAATCCGCCACAATCATTCTTTGCTCCTGGGCTGCCATGTTAAACAAGGAGAGGAGGAGCGATAATAAAGCAATGACCGACCGAGGAAAGTGTGAAGTCATCTTGACTTCTGTGTCATAATATTGACATGTATGTTTTTGCAAAAAGAGCCACAAATTTACAATTTGTGGTTCTTTGGCGGAAAGACAGGAAATCTCACCCTAATATCAGTTTGTATTAACGAATATCTAAAATACACTGATTTATAGTGTTATAAAAATGGATGAATGAATAGATTTTAATAAATACTATTTGGATATGTCAAAAATTGGGTGTAATTTTGGGTGTAACTTTTTAAACTCTCCAAATATGAATCTCAAACGGAATATCACCTTCCAACTTGAATCCCGCAAAAAGGACGGGGTATTGGTAACTGAAAACGTGCCAATCAGAATGCGCGTGGTCTTTGATGGCAAGCGCATTGAGTTCACCACAGGTTACCGTATTGATGCAGCCAAATGGGACGCAAGCAAGCAGCGCGTCAAAAATGGTTGCACCAATAAGCTCAAGCAGACATCTTCCGAAATCAATGCAGACCTCAATCGTTACGAAGGTGAAATCCAGAATATCTTCAAGGAATTTGAGTTGCGTGAAATTATGCCTCTCCCGGAACAGGTAAAAGAACAATTCAATGCCCGTATTGCCGTCGCACGTACTGAGGCACCAACTCAAGAGGCAGAACCGCAGAGGACCTTTTGGGATATTTACGATGAATTTACTTCTGAGGTGGGCAGAAAGAATGACTGGACTACTGCGACTTATGAAAAATTCTCGGCATTGAAAAATCATCTTTTGAAATTCAAAAGAGGCAAAATTTCTTTCGAAACATTTACAGAGAGAGGACTGAACGACTTGGTAGATTATTTTCGCTATAAGTGCGACATGCTTAACAGCACTATCGGGCACAAAATCAGTCTCATAAAGTGGATTTTGCGATGGGCCTATGACAAAGGCTACCATGATAACCGTGCATTCCTGACTTTCAGTCCCAAGCTCAAATCCACTCAGACCAAAGTTATCTTCCTGACAGATGAAGACCTTGAAAAACTGACTTCGTTTCACATCCCACCAAACAAGACTTATCTTGAAAGGGTGCGCGATGTGCTAATCTTCTGCTGTTACACCGGTCTGCGATATTCTGATGTAGCCAATCTCTGCAAGAGCGATGTTCGAGAGAATCATATTGAGTTTACGACCGTGAAGACCGCTGATACCATCACTGTTGAACTGAACAAGCATAGCCGAGCTATACTTGAGAAATACAAGGACTGCGAGTTTAAGAACGGTCGCGTACTCCCTGTAATCAGCAATCAGAAGATGAACGATTATATCAAGGAGCTTGGAGAACTCGCAGGTATCGACACACCTGTAAGGATAACACAGTATCGTGGGAATGACCGCGTTGACACCATATATAAGAAGTATCAGCTCCTTTCAACCCATACAGGACGAAAGACTTTCATTTGTAAAGCTCTTGCACTTGGAATACCTGTCAATGTCGTAATGGAATGGACTGGTCATTCCGATTATAAAGCAATGAAACCTTACATAGCTGTTGCCGACAACATCCGGGCTTCCAACATGAGTCGCTTCGATGATGAATGACATATACCGCATCTTGTTATAGCTAATATGCGAGGGTCGTTTATGATGGTTCTCGCATATTATTTTTATACTTGAACATGCTCTCCATGTAGTAATAAACGAGATTAGAGAACAGTTACTAATATCGTTGTCAGTTCCGTTTTTAGGTGCCGATACTTTGATTTGGGAAAATCAAGTTAAATAATCAACTGTAAATCAGATGATAATTGCATCTCGTGATGAATCGTATTTCCTTTGCAGTCATAAAACCGAAACATGGGCATGGATCCACTCATGTCAGGCTGCAAATAATATACGATTAAAACAATGATAGAAAAATTATTCGATAAACCTTTATGGCAAATGACCGGTGAAGAACTCTTCACCATCGTACAGGCTGCTTCCAAACCGGGAGCACCACAACCTGATGTCGTTATCGACACCACAAACAAAAAGTATGTTTTCGGACTCAAGGGTCTGGCAGATCTCCTTGGATGCTGCAAGACAACAGCACTCCGCATCAAGAACGAAGGTAAACTCGCCCCTGCAATCAAGCAGTATGGGAAAAAAATTGTCATTGATGCTGAAATGGCTCTTGAGCTGTTTGGTCGTAAAACCGGCGGAAGAAAATAGGTCTATGGCACAAGAATTTATGTATCTTCCCAATAATTCCGCCAGCAAACAGGGTTACAGTTTATCTGACCCGCTCGGCGGTTTCATCGCCGAAGTTGAAAGCGGAGCCGGGTTGCAGGTCCCTGATGCAGCGGCTGTGCGTTACGAGCGATTATGCACTGAGGCGCAACTTGACATCGACAAGGAGGTGCCACCGCCGCCGGTTGCCATTTATATAGGCGATTCGCCGGCTTGTACCTTCGGCAATTTCAGTGCCTCGATCGGTAAACCAAAAGGCAAGAAGACTTTCAATGTGTCGGCAATGACGGCAGCGGCCATGACCAATTCCACGATTCTGAATTATCGTGGCAATATGCCGTCGGACCAGAACGGTATCCTATACTTCGACACCGAGCAGAGCAAATATCATGCCTTTCGGGTGTTCAAGCGTATCGCACGACTGACCCACAGGAGCAATCAGGAAATCAACGAGAGGATAAAGTATTTCGCCCTGCGCAAGTATTCCGTTGAAGACCGCATCGGTATGATTGACCATAAGATACGCAATACACAGGCGGTCGGACTGGTTATCATCGACGGCATCCGCGATCTGATGCTTGACATCAACAATCCCCGTGAAGCGACCCTTATAGGCAACTTTCTGATGAAGTGGACGGAAGAATACAATCTACACATCCACACCATCATTCACCAGAACAAGAGCGATGAGAACGCACGAGGACACATCGGAACCGAAATCAACAACAAGTCCGAAACTGTTCTCCGTGTCGAGAAAGACAAGAACGATGATGCCATCAGCACTGTCGAGGCGGTCTATATCCGAGATGTCTCTTTCCCTTCGTTTGCCTTTCGGATTAACTCCGAGGCTTTGCCCGAACTCATCAAGGACTATGTGCCGACACCCGAAGCCAAAGGTAACGAGGCATGGGACCCGTACCATGACATAACCGAAGACACTCACCGCAGTGCTCTCGATTCAGCGTTCCCAAATCCGGATACATTGCTCCGACATGGAGAACTGATGGACGCGCTCCGTGACGCATACGCCGACGAGGACATCGAACTCAGCGACTACAAGCTCAAGATTCTGATAACCTTTCTGAAGAATAAGCGGATGATCGAGCAGGTGGACAAGGGCAAGAAGAAAGGCAATCCTTACCGCTACATTCAGGATTTTTACTATTGAAAAGTTAGTTGGATGAAGCGGGCCTATATATACACGACACCTCACCCAACCAAAATTCAAAGGGCTATGACCAATGATTACCGATACCGGCTTGATAACTCCCGTCCTCGTATCAAAGTTACATGTCCTGCCTGCGGGCGTCCGAGGAAACTGGTGCGCTATGTCGACACACAGACCGGGATGTTTCTTGCCGATCATGTAGGCAAATGTGACCGGATATTCAAATGCGGATATCACTATACACCATCCGCCTATTTCCGGGATCATCCCTGGCTAAGAGAGGCATCATCGTGGCAGTCCTCAACATCGCTGCATCAGCGAGCACCTCAACGGGTAGAACCGATAAGAAAACCGTCCTTCATAGACACGGGCTTGATGAACGAGACCGTGAAGCATTGTCAATCCTCCACGCTGTTCCGATTCCTCAGTTCATTATGGGGTGAGGATGAAACCATGCGGTTGTTCCGATTATATAATGTAGGAGCAAGCTCTCGGATGAACGATGCGGCGGTATTTTGGCAAGTGGATATCAAGGGGCGCATCCGCACAGGAAAGATAATGCGATACGGCAACGACGGGCACCGCATCAAGGAAGATGGATTGGTAAACTTCATGTGGGCGCACCGTATGAAATTAATGGTTGACAATCCCGATGACTTCAATCTTGTGCAATGCTTCTTCGGCGAACACCTGCTTTCTGCCTGTCCCGATTCAAAGGTCATGATAGTGGAATCCGAGAAGTCAGCGATAATCGCCTCTCATTATTATCCGCAGTTCCTTTGGCTGGCGAGTGGCGGATGTTGCGGATGCCTCAATCAGACGGCTTCGCAAGTTTTGAAAGGCAGGGAAGTGTGGCTCGTGCCCGACCTTGATGCCGAAGACAGTTGGCGCGACAAATTGACAATGCTACGCACAATTACGCCGACTGTCGGGATTGTGACTGCCATATCCGACATGGCAACACCGGAGCAGAGAGCCGCCAAACTCGACATCGCGGACTTCCTCTTGGATGCGGCAAGCCGGAATACCCCCATTGTAGGAGCTGCCGAGGAAGCCTGTCAGCTTGCTGAAAGTAGGGAGGATTTTAGTAATAAAATTCCGTAGCTTATTATGGCATTTTCATCCGATGTCTCCGACCTCTCCCGAAAAAGCCATCTGACATCGAGCCTACTCCCGGCTCTCCTTTGCGATTGATACGGAATTTTACCTTAACCAATTTAATTCAAGACTATATGACAACACAATATGCAGTGTGCCACATGGAGCGTGGCGCAGGCAATGATTCGGGGATGTCCTGCCACATCGAGCGCAAGACCGCCGACGGTAAACCGCACATTCCCGACAACGCTGATGAGAGCAGAACACACCTCAACCGCGAGCTTATCGCCTTCCCCGACGGCGTTCACAACCGCACTCAAGCTATTCAACACCGTATTGAGACCGCCGGACTAAAGCGAAAAGTCGGCAAGAACCAGACCCGTGCCGTCCGTGTGCTTCTGACCGGCACGCATGAGCAGATGATGGCTCTTGTAAGCAATGGTCGCCTTGATGACTGGTGCCGGGCCAATATCAAATGGCTGCATGACACCTTCGGCAAGGATAACCTTGTGTCATGTGTGCTTCACATGGACGAAAAAACTCCCCATCTCCATGCAACAGTTGTTCCCATTGTAACGGCACCACGCACGCGCCGTAAGCGCGAGGGTGAACAGAAATACAAGGAGAAGACCCAGGCACCGCGACTGTGTGCCAATGAGCTGATGACACGCGGTAAGCTCCGGCAATATCAGGATACATACGCAGAGGCAATGGCCGGATTCGGATTGAAACGTGGTGTTGTTGCGAGTGGTGCCAGACATCAGACGCAACAGCAATACAACCGCCAGCAAGCACTCGAACTTCAGACAGACATCGAAAGACTGAACGCCGAGATTGAGAAACTTGCAGCAGTAAAGGAAAAGGTCGAGAAGGGAGCTAAGGACGGTAAGAACCGTATCCTCTCATGGCTCGGTACAGGAGAACTGCCGAAACTGGAGAAGGAAGTTGCGGACAAGGACAGTCAGACTGCCGCATTGCAAAAGCAGCTAACAGATATGCAGAAGCGCTACGACAGTCTGAAAGCCGATTCGCTTCGTGAGCACAACTCCTACCAAAAGGAAATCGATGCGGCGACCAAACGAGCTGCCGAATGGGAGACCCGTTATAATGCCGAACACAACAGGGCGAAGGAACTTCACCGCAAGGCATACCCCGAGCGATACCACCTTTCATCAGGAGCGGAGCTTGTAAGCGGCTGGATTCCCAATCGTATGTATCCCAGTCTGTCAATCACGACGCTGTTTCATGGCAACGAGTTCAAGAACACATCTTATAATCTGCCACAGAATCTTCTCGACAAGTACGACAGCGGTGTGTTGACTCTACATGAATTGGTCAACAAGCTTTTTGAGCCGTGGGAGCAGGTCGATGAATCACAACACAGCCTTCTTGCAATCGCGCTTCAGACCGCAGCCGGAGGAATTCCGACACCCCATGTCGGCACTGGCTCAGGCGGTTCATCTTCCGATTTACCGTGGAACGATAATGACAAGGACAAATATCAACGACCAAAATCAAAAGGCAGGAGATAAGACAATTCGGAATGACTTGCTCTAATGAGTATTCAATTATCTGTGCTGGATTATAGAAAAATGTTAAAAATGTAACCGGAAATTACTGCCGTCAGGAATATTACGGCGACAATCATGGCGACAAGTTTCTTTTTGAAGATACTTGCAAGCATCGACATTTCTGGAATAGCCATGCCCGCACCACCGATAACGAGTGCGATTACAGCTCCGATACTCATTCCTTTACCCATCAATGCCACTCCAATAGGGATTGCGGTTTCAGCCCGGATATAAAGTGGTACACCAATAATAGCCGCTATGGGTACAGCAAACGGATTGTCAGGACCTGCAATTTTCAAAACCCAATCACTCGGCATATAGCCGTAAATCACCGCTCCCAAAGCGACGCCGATGATAAGATACCAGAAAATCGGGCGAAGCGTGTCCCATCCGGCACGAAGTGCTATGGCTATCTTCTGACTCCATGGAAGTTTCTTCGGATCAAAAGGTTTTTCACTTGTGGAACAACAGGACTGTTTTTTCAGCTTTACGTTTTTGACATATTTCTGCGCATCGACCTTTTGCAATCCCCAGCCGAAGAACACGGCGCAGAGGAAAGCGATCGACACATATATGAGCATGGCTTTGATTCCCACCAGTGCTCCCAACATCGCTATTATAATGGGATTGAGCAACGGGGAGGCAATAAGGAATGACATCGTGGCTCCAAAAGGAATTCCGGCATTGAGAAAACCTACAGTCATAGGCAGCGTGGAACAAGCGCAGAAAGGTGTGAGCGCACCGAATCCGGCAGCTATCACATTCCCGAAGAAGCCTGCTTTTTCAATTTTCGTACTGATTTTTTCCTGCGGAATATACATCAGTATGATTTCAATGAGAGCTGTAATCACTATGAACAACAGGACAAGTTCAACCGTAATGTAGCAGAAATACCATAGGGTGTCGAGCAATGTGTTCATTTCAATATGCCTTTATAAAATTCTTCAAACCTGTATTTTATCTCGTTGCGTACCCGTCGGAACTCACTCATAATAAATTCCTCCGGGCCGACGGCATCCGAAGGGTCATCGAACCCGATATGAAGGCGATGCTCCACGCTACCTGTAAAAACAGGACAGCTTTCGTTGGCTCCTCCGCAGACGGTTATAACATAATCCCATGTCCCGTTAAGATATTCCATAACGCTATGTGGTCTGTGTCCGCTTATATCAATTACAACCTCTTTCATTACCTGGACGGCACGAGGATTGATGTTTTCCGCAGGTTCGGTACCTGCGGAAAATACATCAATTTCATGACTGAATGACTGGAGGAATCCATGAGCCATCTGGCTTCGACAGCTATTGCCGGTGCAAAGTATCAATACTTTCATACTGTCTGTAATTTAGAAGAAGTATCCGTAAACCCAACCTGAAACGGTTGCCATGACAATTACCAAAGCGACATATATCACGGTCTTTTTCGTACCCATTACACTGCGTATGACAAGCATATTCGGCAGCGACAACGAGGGACCCGCAAGCAGCAGGGCAAGAGCCGGGCCTTTGCCCATGCCGGATGCAAGCAATCCCTGAATAATCGGCACTTCGGTGAGGGTTGCGAAATACATGAACGCACCTGTGAAACTTGCGAAGAAGTTTGATAGTAACGAATTGCCGCCGACTGCCCATTCAACCCAGCTGTTTGGAATAATACCGGGCAGTTCTATACCGTCATGCGTTGAACCGAGCAGGAATCCCGCTGTCAATACTCCGACTGCAAGCAACGGTAGTATCAGCTTGGCGAATCCCCATGATGACAACGCCCACTCCCTGTTTTCATCATCGTTTTTATCGCAGAGCAACACGATGGCAAGGACGGCGACCGAGACGACCATTGGCACAAGGGGAGCCAGTTTCGCATCGGGAATGAAAACATTTGCGATGAAAGCTGAAATCGCAACGGCTACAGCTCCGAGGATAATCCATCGGGCTTTTAGATGGAGTATCTTCACAAGCATCACGCACAGACCTATTGCAAGGGCAGATGTTATCCACCATTTAGCCCCGTAGATTGTCGCCCAGATTCCACGGTCTATTTCGGAAGGCGCACCCCAATTTGCGAACACGAGGATTGCCACGAGGGTAAAGAAGAACAGCGCAGTCTGCCACAGGGGACGTTTTTCGGGCGGTGGCACAATATTCATCTGAGCGGCCTCTTTAACCCTTTCCTCCTTGCGGAAGATGAACGACATCACAAGGCCGATTACCACAGCAAACGTGACAGCACCGATGATGCGGGCAATCCCCATTTCCAGTCCGAGAATACGGGCTGTAAGGATTATCGAGAGTATGCTGATTGCAGGGCCTGAATATAGAAACGCTATTGCCGGACCAAGACCCGCCCCACGCTTGTAGATGCTGGTGAACAGCGGGAGAATAGTGCATGAACACACGGCAAGGATGCCTCCCGATATGGAAGCCACGGTATATGACACCCATTTCTTTGCATTTGCACCGAAATACTTTAACACCGCTCCCTGACTTACAAATACCGCAATCACTCCGGCGATGAAGAAAGCCGGGAGAAGACAGAGAACTATATGCTCACGGGCATACCATTTCGCGAGGTCAAGAGTGGAGTGTATGGCTGTCAACAGCGTTTCACTGTTAACCGGAATAAAAAACGCTGTCAGGAATATGACAACAGTCCATATCAGGAACTTGATCTCCTTTTTAGTTTCCATAACTTATACCCGTTGTTTCATTTCAGATGCCGAGAGCTTTTTTTACTTCATCAGCAGATGGAACGTGCCCTTTGATTTTCACAGTTCCGTCAACGACAACTGCCGGGGTCGTCATAATGTTGTAGCTCATCATTTCGGCTATATCTTCGATCTTGGAAAGATTGACATCAAGATTGTTCTCACGGATTACACGCTCAACTACCTTGTATGTCTCTTTGCATTTGGCACAGCCGGGACCGAGGACGAGAACCTCGCTGACCTTTGTGCCGGGAGCTGTAGCACAGCATGAGGTTTCAGCGGATTCATCCGAATTACTTGAGCAGCCGCACGACTGCACCGGTTTCACATCATTTTCCACGATGATGTTGCTGTTGCTGCAACAGCTTTTCTTTTTTGGTGCGAAGAGAGTTGACCAAAACCCTTTCTTTGATTCTTTTTTATCCATGTTTTTTCGTTTTTACAGTTATAAGTACATCATTGTACAGTAATATATGCCTACCACGATGAAAATGACACCGACAATAATATTGAGCCATTTCTGAATAGTACGCAGTTTGCCGTAGAACTCGCCTACCTTTTCAACACTGAAAGCGAGAATCCAAGCCACTGCAAGCACAGGGAGAGCAGTGGCGACGGCAAACAGTACAGGCAAAAGCCACCCCGCACTTGCGGTTACTGACATAGGTATGAGCATACCGAAGTAGAAAACACCACTTGTGGGGCAGAACGCCATTGCAAACAGAATACCGAGCAGCAATGCACCCCACCCGCCTTTATGGGCAAGACCTTCTCCATTGCCGTCAAATCCGAATTGCGGCAGATTTAGTTTGTGCCCGAACAACATAAATAGTCCGATAAGCAGCAGTAGTGGCCCAATAAGCAACTCGCCCCACTTGCCTATTGACTTTTGTATACCGAACACGCTTGCACCCTCCTTCAGAATTGGGATAAGGATAATGCCGAGAACGGTGTATGCGATTACTCGTCCGAGGGTATATAGCACCCCGTTTCGGAAAATGCGTCTGCGGTTCTCTATATCCTTGCTGATGTAGCCTATTGCGGCAATATTGGTAGCAAGCGGACACGGCGAGATTGCGGTGAGCAATCCGAGGAGAAAAGCGGTCATTGCCGGAGCCGTGCTGTTGTCAAGCAAAGTCTGTAACCAGTCCATTATTTCAACGATTGCCGGATTTTGTCAGCAAGACCTTTCTTGAAGTCATCCGGGTTCTTTCGGGCATTGCCGAAACCGAACTCGGTAAGATTGTTGCAAGTCTCTTTACCGTCTTTCCATTTGTTGACAAAGAGAGAAGACCACGTCACTTCATACTTATCGGCTATTTTTTCTCCTTCCGGGGTAGAGATATCCACTGTCCTGAATACGACCGTGCCGTTTTTCAGTTCGTTTGCAAAGAGTGTATTTACCACTTCTTTAGTGTTTTTCTCGATAGCCATGCAGGTAGCACAGCGTTGTTTCCCGTGGAAATATATCACTTCCACTCTATCCTTTTCAGGAGATTTCGCAGTCGAGGTATTATCCCCACTTCCGCACGACATCAGCCCTATAATAAGGGCGAAAATCATCAGTAACTTTTTCATGTCCTTAAATGTATTAAATTTAGTTGTTGTTTGCCGAATTGCGAACATCGATATTAAAAAAATAGCGCTTACGAGCAGCAGCTATTCTTTTTTGAAGGACAGCAGTCGTCAAGCATCTGTGAAAACAGTTGTCTCGCAAGTTTCCAGTTCTCCGCGTTGATGCAATACTTCACTTTTGGTGGCTCGATTGTGCCTTGTATCAGCCCAGCCTCTTTCAACTCGCTCAGATGTTGCGAGACGGTTGCCTTAGCCACCGGAAGCACCTCGTGTATGTCTCCGAAGAAACATTCGTTTCTCTGAGCGAGAAAATGCAGGATAGCAATGCGAGTGGGATGTCCCATCGCTTTCGCAAATCTCGCAAGACGCTCCTGTTCTGGTGTTACCTCTAATTTTGCCATACTATTCTTTATTTGTTGTTCGCAAAATTACAAACAATATATGATATATCCAAATATTGAGATGATTTTTTTGTAGGAGTTCATCGTGATGTTAAACATCATTAAATATCATACCAGCTCCCAATTTGTCGAACCATGCAGCATTTGACAGCAATAAAACACCCAATATTACTGCCATTTCTGGGTGTAATATTGGGTGTAGATTTTGTAAATGCTTGATAATCAAGCTAATTTGCGGAAAGACAGGGATTCGAACCCTGGGTACCCGAAAGGGTACAACGGTTTTCGAGACCGTCCCGTTCGACCACTCCGGCATCTTTCCTTGGTGGTGTGTCGTTTTTACGAGTGCAAAGGTAATAATTATTTTGGTTATGCAAGTTGTCGGGACGAAATATTTTTTTGCAGACAATGCTTTTTCAAAGTTTTCTGCGTAAATTTGCATTCTGATGTTAAGTTTTCTGAAATATATGCTGCAGTTGATACTGTCCCCGGCTAAGGGATGGGTCGATATCGCGCGTGAAGGAGAAAATCCATCGGTGCTTGTCGCGAAAGGTTTTTATCCGTTTCTCGCGGTAGTGTCGTTGTCGGCGTTCATTCAGCGTTTTTATCACGGCGACCTGACGTTTGCCGTCATGCTGGAGCGTATGATAGTGACGTTCCTTATGTTTTTTATATCCTATTTTATCGGTGTGTTTGCTGTGGCGTCGGTTATGGATACCACTTCGGGTGAGAATGTGAACGGAAAAAGATGTCATACGTTTGTCATATATAGCCTGGGGCTTCTGGCGTTGGTCAAAATTATAGGCAATATACTTCCGATAGACCTGACGTTGACCTATTTCTTGCCGATTTATGTGGCGATTATAATGTGGAAGGGTACGCGTTATATGGATGTGGAGCCGCAACGGGCGGGGGTGTTTATGCTTGTGTGCATACTTGGTGTGCTTGCAGTGCCATACATCCTGGAGGCTTTGTTTAACTTTATCATTTCCTGAATGCAATGAATCTCAAGGATGTCAATATAAAGAACAAACGGGCGACTTTCGATTACGCCATATCCGATAAGTTTACGGCCGGGATAGTGTTGACAGGGACTGAAATCAAGTCGATACGTCAAGGCAAGGCAAGTCTTGCCGATACCTATTGTTATGTCTCCAATGGTGAAGTGTGGATAAAGAACATGTATGTGGCCGAATACTTCTACGGGACATACAACAATCACTCGACGCGTCGTGACCGCAAACTTCTGTTGACAAAAAAAGAGATTCGTAAACTTGAGAAAAGCGGTAAGGAAACCGGGTTCACGATTGTCCCTATGCGCCTTTTCATTAATGAAAAGGGTCTTGCCAAACTTGTCATAGGTATAGGCCGTGGCAAGAAGGAATATGACAAACGCCAGTCAATCAAGGAACGGGAGGACAAACGTTCAATGGCGCGTCTGTTCGAGAAACGTTAACCCGGTGTCGTGACAATCAGTTTTGGGCCTGATTGTGATGTCGCGCCAAACAGTATTGTCATGGAGTTTTCATGAAGTTTCATCCTGTGCGAAAGTTCCTTAGCTGACAAGGGAAAATTGCGTGTGGTTACGCTCATCCGCGGGTAGGTCGCCGAGAGAGTTTTCATTGCACGTTTGTTGAAATCCGTCACATCGAGAATGCGGTAACGTTTCCCGGGGAAAGTATCTATGCCGTCATGTGATACATAGAGGTGTGTATTGGCGTGCAGTTTTTCGAGAAAAGAGAACCGGGATGACAGGTGGGTTATAATTCCGGCTTTCATCACTGCCGGGTAGGGTTCATACAGGAACATTCCGGGCGATGGCTCTCCATATTTCGTCTTGGTTTTATGACCATCATCTTTTGTGGAAAAATCCTGGCTTGAACCGTCTTTAAATATAGTGACAGCATTAAGTATATCGTTTCCGGGAATTATTATATCCAGTTCCTTGCATTCGCGGGGAGAACCTACGGCTATGATGTCGCAAGGGAGACCTATTTCTTTTCTGACGGCTGATATGTCGAGCATCGGGGATGCCTTTACAATCAGTTTCCCGCATCTTGAAAGTAATAAATCAAGGCATGCGGTTATGTCGGGTTTACAATCGGTCAAGGCATATAACCGTTGGCCATTGTCCCCGCGCCGTGCCGGGTCGATAAAGATTACGTCAAATTTCCGATTGCCGCTTTTAAGCCATTCTACACTGTCGGCGCATATAACTTCAACATTACGGCATCCAAGGCTCATGGCGTTTATTGATGCGGCCGTGGCTTTGTTTCTGTCAATATCAATGGCCGTGACTGACGATGCGCGGTTTGCGCAGTGAAAGGCATCGATTCCGAGTCCGCATGTCATGTCAAGGACAGTCGCGCCCGTGGGTATTAGTGAAGCATGAAATGACGCGAGCGTGTCGGAGGTGGATTGTTCGGCGGCAAGGGTATCGGGAAATATGAAATGACGGTTTTTCAGCGTGGCGTTGAGTTTTGATGCTGTCCGTCTACGACACTCTATTTGGTCAACAAGAAACATCAAGTTATCGTCACCATGGTGTTTGAGGCGCAGTTTTATCGGGTCGTCATTGAGGTGACGTTCAATAAACTCTATGTCAAGGTCGGTGAGCCGTCTCATGCCGGTGTCATATAATGAACGGTCGCGAAGTGTTCCTGACAACCCCGCGACCGTTGGTGTTATAACGTATATATCTGTATATTATACATTCATGTATAGAGCCACTTCCTCGGGGTTGAACTTGGCGATGAAGTCGGCATGTTTGGTGACTTCGGCTTCGGCGAGGTTATTGTAGATGGTCGCTGAACGGGTGAATGACTCGTTACGGTTGGCGTCCATTAACAGCAGGTAGCTCATGATGATGTTACCGGCCATTTCAACGAGACGACGGGCCATGAGGTCATTGTAGTCCGATTCCTTTACGGAGGTTACTTTTTCTACTGCGTTTTCATACAGCTTGGTCATCTCTACAAGGCGAGCCTTGATACCTGCAAGTTCTGGACGTACTTCCTGTGCCTCGTACTGGCGGATGAGAGACAGATAAGTGCCTGTGGTGACGTGGCGTATCGCCGCAACCACCTGTAGCTGTGTCGTCCCCTCGTAGATTGACGTGATGCGTGCATCACGGTAGATGCGCTCACAGGCATAGTCCTTCATGAAACCTGAACCGCCATGAATCTGAATGCAGTCGTAGGCGTTTTGGTTACAGTATTCGCTGCCCATCCCTTTGACGAGGGGTGTTAGTGCATCGGCCAGCTTGGAATAGAATTTGGCTTCCTTGCGTTCCTCGGGAGACAGGGGGCGTTCCTTGGCGATGTCGTCATAGATTTTGTATATGTCGACAAAACGCGAGGTCTCGTAAAGAAGCGAGCGGGATGCGTCAAGTTTGGCTTTCATTACCGATAGCATCTCGGCTACTGCCGGGAACTCGATGATGGCTTTGCCGAACTGTTTGCGGTCCTTGGCGTAGGCGAGAGCCTCGCGATAGGCGATTTCGCTGACACCGACCGATTGTGCGGCGATGCCGAGACGTGCGCCGTTCATCAGTGCCATGACATACTTGATAAGGCCGAGACGGCGGTTGCCACAGAGTTCGGCCTTGGCGTTCTTGAATACAAGTTCGCATGTAGGTGACCCCTTGATGCCCATCTTGTTTTCGATGCGGCGCACGGTCACCCCTCCATCGTTCTTGTCATAGATGAACATTGACAGGCCGCGTCCGTCCTTGGTGCCGTCTTCAGAACGGGCAAGTACCAGATGAATGTCGCTGTCGCCATTGGTGATGAAACGCTTTACACCGTTCAGACGCCATGTTCCGTCAGGCTGTTCTGTGGCCTTCAGCATCACTGACTGGAGGTCGGAACCTGCGTCAGGTTCGGTAAGGTCCATTGACATCGTCTCGCCCTTGCAAACACGGGATATATAACGTTTCTTCTGGTCTTCGTTGGCAAACTCGTAGATTGTCTCTGCGCAATCCTGCAAACCCCACAGGTTTTCAAACCCGGTGTCGGCACGGCTGACGATGTCAGCCGCCATGATGTAGGGGGTTATGGGAAAATTGAGACCGCCGAACCGACGGGGCATAGACATGCCCATAAGGCCGGCCTTGCGGCATACGTCAAGATTCTCCTTTGTGCCGTCAGCATATATCACGCGCCCGTTCTCTACACGAGGCCCTTGGTGGTCTACGCTTTCGGCATTGTCGGCGATTACACCGCCGCATATATCGCCAACAATTTCAAGGACGCGGTCGTAGGAGTCCATTGCGTCGTCAAAGTCGTATGGCGCGTAATCATATTTGTCGGCATCGGCAAAGTTACGCTCTTTAAGTTCTACGATTTTGCGCATCAACGGATGATTCAGATGATGCTTCAAATCGGGATTGTCGGTATAAAAATTAGCCATGGCTGTCTTTACTTGGAGTTCTTTTTGTAATATTTAATCAATTTAGGCACAACGTCCTCGATATTGCCTGTTATGACATAGTCGGCAATTGTGTTGATAGGTGCGTTGGGGTCGTTATTGATTGAGATTATCATCGCGCTTTCCTGCATTCCGGCGATGTGCTGTATTTGTCCCGAGATACCGCATGCGATATAAAGTTTAGGACGCACTGTGACACCGGTCTGGCCTATTTGGCGTTCATGTTCCGTGAACCCTGCGTCAACGGCTGCACGTGATGCACCCACCTCGGCTCCGAGAACGTTGGCGAGTTCAGTCAACAGTGCGAAGTTCTCCTTAGAGCCGACACCGTAGCCTCCGGCAACGATGATAGGGGAGTTCTTTATGTTGATTTTTGATTTTTCGATGTGACGGTCGATGATTTCCACAACGAAATCCTCGGGTTTCACATATTTTTTAGCCTGAAGGTTGATAACCTCGCCTTTATGGTTGGAGTCGTGTACCTCCTTCTTCATGACGCCTTCGCGCACTGTCGCCATCTGCGGGCGGCATTCGGGATTGACGATTGTTGCGACGATGTTACCGCCGAACGCCGGACGTATCTGATACAACAGGTCGCTGTATTCCTTGCCGGTCTTGGGGTCTTTGTGACCTCCTATCTCAAGGGCGGTGCAGTCGGCTGTAAGGCCACTGTGGAGACATGACGACACACGTGGACCGAGGTCACGGCCTATGCATGTCGCACCCATCAGGCATATCTGTGGCTTGATTTCCTTGAACAGATTGATAAGGATTGCCGCATGGGGGTTGGATGTATAGGGGTAAAGACGCTTGTCCTCGACTTTGTAGACGACGTCGGCACCGTAGGGCAATATTTGTTTCTCTATGTCCTTGAGCTTGTCGCCGATTACTATGGCCTCAAGTTTTACACCGAGGTCCTTGGCTAACTGACGGCCTTTGGTGAGCAGCTCCAGGCTGACATCCGCCACTTTGCCATCCTCATATTCGCAGTATACGATTAGGTTGTTTTTATCTGACATGATAATGATGATATGTTGTGGTTAGGCGGCGTTTAGCCGATAGTGTGATTCGCGAGAAGTTCCTTGACCAGGTTTTCGATTTCCTCGTCGTTGTCGCCCAGACGCATGCTTTCCTTGGCGGTGAATACCACGTTGACAATGTTCTTGACCTTTGTCGGGGAGCCGGGAAGACCTATCTGTTCCGGGTCGGCGTTGACTGTGGCCGCGCCCCATTCGTTCAGTTGCAGATAAGGGCGGGCATCTACGCGAGCCTTGAGTTCATCGCTAAGTTTCTCTTTTTCAGACGGAGTTACAGCCAGCTTGTATTTCTGCACTCTCATCGCGTTGCGGGGACGGCATTCTGCGGCCGAGCCGTTGACAGTGACAACACAGGGTAACGGGGCTTTTACTGTCTCGACGCCTGATTCAAGACGGCGTTTAACGGTGACATGTCCATCCTTTAATGCGAGTATCTTCTCGGCGTAGGTCACTTGCGGGATACCGAGTTTCTCGGCAATCTGTGGGCCGACCTGGGCTGTATCACCGTCGATAGCCTGACGGCCGCCAAGGATTATGTCATATTTACCGATTTTTTTAACCGCCTGTGCAAGGGAATAAGAGGTGGCGAGAGTGTCGGCTCCACCTAACACACGGTCGGTGAGTACAATGCCGCTGTCGGCACCACGGAATATTGCTTCACGAATTATTTCAGCCGCACGGGGCAGACCCATAGTCAAAAGCGTAACTGTAGACCCGGGGTTGGCATCCTTGATGCGCAGTGCCTGTTCAAGGGCGTTCAGGTCTTCGGGATTGAAGATGGCCGGCAACGCTGCACGGTTGATTGTGCCATCCTCTTTCATCGCATCTTTACCCACATTACGGGTGTCAGGCACCTGCTTTGCGAGCACAATGATGTTAAGACTCATACTGTTAATGTAATATATTGGTTTAATTCTTGAAAATTTGGCGCAAACTTACAAAAATATGTCAACAATTCAAAACAAAAAAGTCTAAAAGATTATAACCGAGGTCGGTCATAGAGGTCAATAAGTCGCATATAGTTTATGAAAATGGACGACATTCATAATGCGACATTCTGAAATTGGATTTTTTTCACTAATTTTGGGCGTTAAAATATCATCCAATCTCTAATAATGAACCGCAACTATCTTGCAGTGTGGACAATATTGAGCGTGTCCCTGCTGATAATCACGCTGTTATCATTCCTTGACAGTATTTCAGTGTTCGGAGTGGAATTTAAGTCATCGGGGATTGCCGACCGTCTGACGCAACTTCCCGATACGACAATCGCCAATTCCGGCTCTGTTGACGATGAAAAAGTTGTCATGGAGACGAAATTCCCGGCACCGCTTGACACCGCATCACAGAATATATTGATAATAGGTGATTCTATGCTTGAAGGACTGAACCCTCGCCTGGCAGCGTACGCCAAGGAGAACGGGCATACACTTAATTCGGTTATATGGTACAGCTCGACCTCGAAATACTGGGGCACATGTGATACCCTGAAGGTGTTTTTACGTAAATTCAAGCCTACATTTATTTTTATCAGCCTGGGGGCGAATGAATTGTTTGTGCGCAATATCGCCGAGGAGCGAGATGCATACGTCAAGAACTTCCTTAAACAGATAGGGGATATACCTTATTTATGGATTGGGCCGCCTAACTGGAAAAAGGATACGGGAATCAATGACCTGATAGAGAAAAATGTGAAGGAAGGATGTTTTTTCCTTTCCAACGGCATGCATTTTGACCGTGCGAAGGACGGTGCGCATCCGACCCATGCATCGGCGGCTCTGTGGCTCGACAGTGTCGCGCGTTGGATGCCTGCTCATTGTGCGCATCCCATTAAAATGAAGAAACCGACCGAGGCCAAGGGACGTCCGGCGTCAGTGACCGTCCTCCAACCGTTGAGATGATAGAGACATGGATTTATCGACTGTTATAGGTAATATCTGGGAATTATTGAAGTATGAGGCTGACAGGCCCATGATTTTCTCAAGCGGCCTTTTCTGGGCACTGTTTGTTGTCTTTATCCCGGTCTATGCGTTGTTGAAGAACCGTCTGTGGCAAATGATATTATTTGTCACGGCGTTCAGTCTCTATTTCTATTACAAGTCATCGGGGATATTTTTTATATTGCTGACATGCACATCGTTGCTCGACTGGACATTGTCACGGCTTCTTGTCACGTTGGACGTCAAATGGCAACGTAAGGCATGTGTATGGGTCTCGGTGGTGGCCTCTTTGGGAATCCTTGGCTATTTCAAGTATGCCAACTTTTTCCTGTGGAACTGGAACGCTATGGTCGAGGGAAATTTTCAACCGCTCGACATAATCCTTCCCGTCGGCATATCATTCTATACATTCCAGTCTATAAGTTATATTGTCGATGTTTACAAAGGGCGTGTCGCGCCTACCTCAACCTGGCTTGAATATCTGTTTTTCCTGTCATTTTTTCCGGCGTTGGTCGCCGGGCCGATTGTGCGTGCTGACTATTTCATCCCGCAGATACGTCAGAACCGTCACGCCACGACACAGGAGACATTCATCGGATTATGGCTTATAATCCTGGGTATCGTGAAAAAGGCAATTATAGCCGACTATATTGCACAGTACAATGACCTGATATTCCAGACACCTACGGGATATTCAGGCTTCGAGAGCCTGATGGGGGTAATCGGTTATACGATGCAGATTTATTGTGACTTTTCAGGTTATAGTGACATGGCGATAGGTATTGCTCTGATTATGGGATTCAAATTGATGAAGAATTTTGATTTCCCATATAAGTCGAAGAACCTCACCGAATTTTGGCGTCGCTGGCACATATCGTTGTCGACATGGCTGCGGGATTATTTATATATCCCCCTCGGAGGCAATCGCAAGGGCACGATTCGTACCTACGTAAATAATTTCCTTACCATGCTCATCGGAGGCTTGTGGCACGGCGCGGCATGGAAATTTGTGTTCTGGGGCGCGATGCACGGTGTAGGTCTCGCGGTGCACAAGGCATGTCGACCGTGGTTGTCGCGGATTCCTGACACAAGGTGGGTAAAGGTTGTCGCATGGAGCGTCACAATGCTCTATGTGTCATTGCTGTGGGTGTTTTTCCGTGCCGATTCCTGGACTGATTCATGGTTGATAATAAAGAATATATTTACCAATTTCAGCCTTGACTATGTTGTGCCGTTCGTCAAGGTCAGATATGTCTGGCTTATAATGATGGCCGTGATTATAGGGGCGCATTGTCTGCCGCAACGATGGCATGACCGCATGCTCGACCTGTTCATCAGGTCGCCGTGGACGGTTAAGCTCATCCTGTTTATCATCGTTGTTCAGCTTGTGATTGAATTCATGACCGAGAATGTCGCCCCGTTCATTTATTTCCAATTCTAAACATACTCTTAATGGATTTTATTCGATACATTGTATTGCCGTTTGTCGCTCTAAGTTTATTGTCCGACATATCGGCAGCGGAGACCCCTGACAGTGTGAAACCGTTTACCTATAAACCTTCGTTCCGTGGGGTTGTCCGTGGACGTTATGAGCTTGAGACAAGAAACATGGAGAACCGTTTCCAGTTGCGTAATGCGCGTATGTATATAGAGGGGTATGTTGCTCCGATTGTAGATTATAAGGTTGAGTGTGACTACAATCAGGGCGATTTCAAAATCATATACGCATGGGGGCGTGTGGCCTTGAGCGATAATTTCAAGGTTACGCTCGGTCAGATGCGTTATCCGTTTTCGGTTACTGCATCTTATTCGCCGTTTAATTATACGTTTAACAATCGGTCGTTTATCGGCAAACAGGTCGGTAATTACACCGGGGTGGGATTGAAACTTGCCTATTCTCACCCGGTTCTTCCGCTAAATATCGAGGGCGGGATATTCAATCATTACCGTTCCAATCGTCAGCAGGTGTGGCAGAAACAGATGGATTATGCCGCCAAGATAAACTATCGGACAGGGAATGTCAGGTTTCAGGCCGGAATGGAGTCCATTATCCCTGATTCAGTACGGATAAATATGTTTGAGGCATCTGTCCGTTGGCAGTCGGGGCGGTGGACTCTTGAAGGGGAATATCTTGTAAAAGACTATACGGGTGATAAATTTGAGACGACTAATTCCTATGTTGTCTGGGGTGACTATTCCATGCCTGTAAAGGCCGGAGTGTTCAATCGTCTTTCATTTCAGGGGCGTTGGGACGGCATGAGCGACAACTCTGACGGCATGCAGGATGATGATGGGGAGTTGACGGTCAACAACCCGGCATGTGACCGTATAACAGTGGGTTCGACCTTGTCATGTATAAACTCCAGGTTCAGGACTGACATACGCCTCAATTATGAAAAATACTTTTACCGTAATAATGTGCCGGCACCTGTGGGAGGTGGTGACAAACTAAGTGCCGAACTGGTGATTATATTTTAGCGTGGTCGCTACCGGCTCTGACATAAAATTGCTACCTTTGCATGACTATAGTGACTGATATGGAAAAATTTCAGGACATTGACGGAGTAAAAGTCCATTATACGCAACAAGGTATAGGCCCTGACATTGTGTTGATGCACGGTTGGGGGTGCAACCTGACGACCGTGGCGTCGATAGAACGTGTCGCGCTTGCAGCCGGGTATCGTGTGCTGAGCATAGATTTTCCGGGTTTTGGGAAGTCGCAGGAACCGTTGGATGTATGGGGCGTTGAGGAATATACAACCCTGTTGGAGAAACTGTTGAAAACCGAGGGTATCGATAACCCTGTGTTGCTCGGACACTCGTTCGGTGGAAGGGTGGGGATTCTCTACAGTTCCCGCAATCCCGTCTCTAAACTGGTGCTTGTCGATGCGGCCGGAGTAAAGCCTCGTCGTTCTTTAAAATATTATTTCAAGGTATATACCTTTAAATTTGGTAAACATCTTTCCCGTATGATATATGGGAAAGAGAAAGCCGAGAAACGTATCGAGGCGATGAGAGCCAAGGCCGGTTCAAGTGATTATGCCGGAGCGTCACCACGCATGCGTGCCATTCTGTCTAAGGTTGTCAATGAAGACCTGAAAGAGGTTATGCCATTGATTAAGGCCCCGACATTGTTGATATGGGGTGAAAATGACACGGCTACGCCTCTGCGGGATGCCCGGATTATGGAACGTCTGATTCCTGACGCCGGACTTGTTTCTTTCCCCGGATGCGGACATTATAGTTTCCTTGACAACCCCATTCAATTCTCGGCTGTGTTGAACAGTTTTTTGACCTCTCAAAATTAGCATTATGTTGATTGCTTTGTATTCCGTTATAATGGCGGTTGCGTTATTCAATCTTGGAATTGAATTGAAACGTGACCTGATGATGTTACAGCAAAACTCCTACAGGAATGAACGCTATTGCAGATGGATGCGTTCATCTCAAGATTCCACGTCGGTGATACGTCTGATTTCAGCGGTGGTGGTGATGTTTGCGTTCTCGACATTTTCCAAGGAATCAGTCACAATGTTGTTGATTCTTGTCGTTGCCGGTATAAATGTATGGAAATTGCTGCGTGCAAAGTATAAAAAGCCGCTTGTGATGACACGTCGTGCTTGGCGCATATATTCAATGGACTGTGTGTTGTCATTAATCTTTATCGCCGTAATCCTGTCACTGATGGATAACAGTGAAGTCTCCGAAACGTTGTTCAATATATCGGTGATTTCATTGACATTGTTCTTCCTGTCCCATGAGGTCACATTGGCGGCCAACTGGTTGCTGAAGCCTGTTGAACGCTCAATCAACAACCGTTATTATCGTGACGCGCAGCGCGTCCTTGCAGGGATGCCTGATTTAAAGGTCATAGGAATCACTGGAAGCTATGGCAAGACATCGACCAAGCATTATCTTTACCGTATTCTCTCTGAAAAATATGATACCGTGATGACCCCCGGCAGTTTCAACACAACCCTCGGTGTCGTTAGGACTGTTCGTGAGCATCTGAAACCTTATACGCAGGTGTTTATTGTTGAAATGGGTGCGAAACAGCAGGGGGACATAAAGGAGATATGTGACCTTGTCCATCCGATGGCAGCCATTATAACTGCGGTAGGGGAACAACACCTTGAGTCATTCAAGACAATAGAGAATGTGCAGCGCACCAAGTTTGAGCTTGCCGACTCGTTACCGTCCAACGGCTTTCTGGTGATTAACAACGATTTTCCCTATATCGTAAATCGTCATGTCGATAATGTGAAAGTAAGTCGTTATGCGGTAAATGACGTTGATGATGCCGATTATATCGTCTCTGATATACAGTACGGTGTCAGCGGGTCGGAATTCACATTGAGGACACCTGAATGCGAGAACCTGCGTTTTCATACACGTCTCGTGGGTGAGTGTAATGTCTCCAATCTCGCCGCCGCTGTTATCATGGCGTTGTATATGAAAGTCCCGGTGGAGAAAATCCGTTATGCGGTCGAGAAAATCGAGCAGGTCGAGCATCGGTTGCAGTTGAAACGCACTCCCGGTGGGGTGACTATTCTTGATGATGCGTTTAATTCCAATCCTCACGGCTCGGCGATGGCTCTCGATGTGCTTGCTTCGATGACAGGCGGGAAACGCATCGTCATAACGCCCGGTATGATTGAACTGGGGGAACGTCAGGAACAGCTTAACCGTGAATTTGGCGAGAAGATAGCAAAGTCGGTCGATGTCGCGATAATAGTCGGGAAGTATAACCGCGATGCTATTGTAGAGGGATTGACCGAAGGGAATCTCGATGTCACGCAGATTCGAACAGTCGATTCGTTCGCCGAGGCACAGGTTCTGTTGCACACCATGTTATCCCCGGGCGACACAGTGTTGTATGAAAACGACCTTCCCGATACATTTAAATAAGATAATTAAACAGTTTTTACTATTATATTACGTCAATGAAAACCAATATAGGCGTGTTTTTCGGCGGACGTTCCACTGAACACGAAATCTCGGTCATCTCGGCCTCGCAGGCCATGCATGCAATCAATCGCGAACGATATGATGTAACTCCCATATACATTTCCAAGCAAGGACAATGGTACACAGGTGATGCACTTTTTGAAATCGCCAATTATCGTGACATCCCTTCGCTTTTATCCCGTTGCCGTCAGGTTTATATGGTTCCTGAATATGGTGATTATAATCTGTATTCGGTCAAGACATCTATGTTCAAGTCCAATGTCGTGACACGTCTCGATGTCGTGATTCCGGTTCTGCATGGTTCTAACGGCGAGGACGGTTGTTTCGAAGGAATCTTGGAGTCAATAGGCATTCCATACGCCGGATGTGATGTTCTGGCGAGTGCCAACGGCATGGATAAAATCACCATGAAGATGATAATGCAAGCTTGTGACATCCCTGTGGTCGATTATGTATGGTTTACCGACAAGCAATGGTTCAGCCACAAGGAGGAACTGATTGAACGGGTGGAGAAAAAACTCGGTTATCCTGTGATAGTCAAGCCGGCCAACCTTGGTTCGAGCGTAGGTATCGGTCGTGCCGTCAATCGAGAGGAACTGATTGAGAAGGTTGATGTGGCCGAGAAATACTCGTCCCGTCTCGTTGTCGAGCACATGGTCGAGAACCTCAAGGAAATCAATTGTTCGGTGCTTGGCGATTGTGACGAGTATGAGACATCGGTGTGTGAAGAACCGATAAAGAGCGGTGAAATACTCTCATACGAGGATAAATATATGGGTGGGACTAAGGGTGCTAAAGGTATGCAGGCCTCACAGAAACGCATTCCCGCCGACCTACCCGAGGCAATGAGCGACCGTATACGTTTCCTTGCCGGAGAGACTTTCCGCGTACTGTCCTGTCATGGGGTGAGCCGTGTGGATGTCATCGTCGATGCCGATAATGACAATGTCTATGTCAATGAAATCAATACTATACCCGGCTCGTTGTCATTCTATCTGTGGGAGGCGACGGGGATTCCGTTCGACAAACTGATGGACCGTCTTGTCGCCCTTGCGCTTAAACGAAAACGTGAACAGGCCAACAAAACCGTGAGCTACGACCAAAATATTTTCTCGCTCGGTGCTGGCTGTAAAGGCGGCAAACTGAAATAGAGGCTTGTGATGCAATATAGATTTTGTGGCAGGAGCGGCCTACAGCTTCCCGTTATTTCTCTCGGTATGTGGCACAATTTCGGCGATGTCGATAATTTTGTCAAAGGACAAGAGATAGTATTCACTGCGTTCGACCGTGGTGTGACTCACTTTGACCTGGCTAACAATTACGGGCCGCCTGCGGGAAGTGCCGAAGCCAATTTTGGCAAGATGTTAAGCCAGGGGTTGAAAAACCATCGTGACGAAATCATCGTATCGTCCAAGGCCGGCCATTTCATGTGGGATGGCCCGTACGGTGACGGAAGTTCCCGTAAATATCTTATGGCGAGCCTTAACCAAAGCCTGAAAAGAACAGGGCTTGAATATTTTGACATATTCTACAGTCACCGTTATAACCCGGAGACACCGCTTGAGGAAACAGTGCAGACTCTCATCGATATTGTCAGGAGTGGCAAGGCATTGTATGTCGGTTTGTCGAAATATCCCGCTGACATCGCCGACCGTGCGTGTGACATGATGGAGGAACAGCATGTTCACTGTCTGATTTATCAGGATAGGTACAATATGCTCGTACGTAATCCCGAGAAGGAACACTTCAGACTATTCGAGGAAAAGGGTCTCGGATTTATTGCATTTTCACCGCTTGCACAGGGATTGTTGACTGACCGTTACCTGAAAGGTATTCCGGCTGATTCACGAGCAATGAAGGAAGGGGCATTCCTGCATCGTGAAGATATCACACCCGAATTGATTGAAAAAATATCACGGTTGAATGAAATCGCATCAGACAGAGGGCAGTCATTGGCGCAGATGTCGCTTGCGTGGTTGTTATCAAGGCAAGGGATGACATCTGTCATTGTAGGTGCAAGCTCTGTCCGGCAATTGGAAAACAATCTGTCAGCGATTGACAATATTGAATTTACTTCCGAAGAATTGGCAAGAATTGATTCAATCTTGAAATAGGAGAATTTTTCATTGGTTAAACGACTCGAGTTCCATTGAAGCCAGTTCCCAAAGGCTCATTGCGTTCTCGAGTTGTTTCTGTAATGCGGCATGTCGTTCAAATATTTCAGGGGTATTGACACCCGATGATATTTCGGTCTCGCATTCTGCAACAAGACTTTCGAGTCGGCTGATTTCAGCCTCGGCGTCCTCGACTTTTTTGCGTGCCCGTTTCACGGTCTTTTCCCTCTCTTTTTGTTCGGCATAGCTTAAACGCGTTTTTTGTGGGGTATCTTTTTTCTCGATTGTTTTGCTTTTTTCAACCTTTGGTTCAGGGGTAGCCGTTTTTTTTGAAGATGTTGTGGGTGATTTTGACAATTCAAGTTCAGCGAGGGATGCAATTTTTTTCTTTTCAAGGAAGTCATAAATACCGCCGAGACATTCTTTAACTTGTCCTCCGCCGAATTCATATACCTTCTCTACCAGTCCGTCAAGGAATTCACGGTCATGTGACACCACGATTACAGTCCCGTCAAAATCCTTTATCGCCTGTTTCAGAATGTCCTTGGTCTTCATGTCAAGGTGATTGGTCGGCTCGTCGAGAATCAATAGGTTGACAGGTTCGAGCAGTAACCTAATCATCGCCAGACGGGTTTTCTCACCTCCCGACAGCACTTTCACTTTTTTGTCAGATGCTTCTCCTCCGAACATGAACGCACCGAGTATGTCGCGTATTTTGGTGCGTATGTCACCCACGGCGACTCGGTCGATGGTGTCAAACACGGTTATTTCGCCGTCAAGCAGTTGGGCCTGATTCTGCGCGAAATATCCGATTTTGACATTATGACCGATTTTAAGGTTTCCAGTGAAAGGTATTTCATTCATTATGCACTTGACAAGGGTAGACTTGCCTTCCCCGTTCTTCCCGACGAAAGCGACCTTGTCACCACGCTTGATAGTGAATGTCGCATGGTCAAATACCTGATGTTCCCCGTATCGTTTTCCCACATTGTCGGCGATAATGGGATAGTCGCCTGACCGGGGCGCGGGAGGGAACTTAAGGTTCAAGCGGGATGTGTCGACTTCGTCGACCTCGATACGTTCGATTTTTGCAAGCTGCTTTATACGGCTTTGCACCTGTACGCTCTTTGTCGCCTTGTAGCGGAACCGTTCGATAAATTCCTCGGTATCGGCGATTTGTTTTTGCTGGTTCTGATAGGCACGCATCTGTTGCTCGAGACGTTCCTGTCTCAATACGACATATTTGGAGTAATTGACCGAATAATCATATATTTTTCCCAGGGAGATTTCGATTGTGCGGTTTGTCACATTGTCTATAAATGCACGGTCGTGAGACACGAGCACTACGGCCTTGGCCTTTGTCATCAGGAAGTTCTCAAGCCATTGGATAGACTCGATGTCGAGGTGATTGGTCGGCTCGTCGAGCAACAGGACATCGGGATGTGTGAGCAATAGTTTTGCAAGCTCAATCCTCATGCGCCATCCACCGCTGAACTCTGATGTCGGACGGTTGAAGTCCTCGCGCACGAAACCCAGACCGCTTAATGTCTTCTCGATTTCGGCCTCGCTGTTCTCGCTTTCCTCCATGGCGATACGTTCGGTCATTGTCGATAGGCGGTCAATGAGGTTCTGATACTCGAGGCTTTCATAGTCAGTGCGCTCGGCGAGTCGGTTGTTGATGTCCTCAAGTTCACGCTTCATCACGTCTATATGCCCGAATGCTTTCCTGACCTCATCGACAACTGATGTGTCATCGGCGAGCACCATCTGTTGTGGAAGATAACCCACTGTCACGTCCTGTGGAATCGCCACCGAGCCTGATGTCGGTTTCTGCAATCCGGCTATGATTTTGAGCATTGTAGACTTGCCCGCTCCGTTCTTGCCGACAAGGGCAATCTTGTCTTTCTTGTTGATGACGTAATTTATATTGTCAAACAGCGACTTCGCGCTGAATTCCACTGAAAGGTTCTGTATCGAAATCATGGTGCAAAGTTAATGCTTTTTGCCGATATATGGAGACTATATAAAGACCCGCACGAGGATATGTATCCGTCATGCGGGTCTTCGATATAGAAATCAAATATTGCTTAGAGGATGTTTAATAATCAATGTTAAATTGGCAATGATGAATCTTTTAGGAAAATTGCAGATTGACATGAGGGAGCGATGCGGGCATCGTGACCGAGTGGCAACTGCAATTTAACAAAAGAGGCATCATGGCGATGCGTAATTATAAAATTCAGTAATAATATAAGGAAGTCATTTGATGGTTCCTGATTCAGTTTCCGTGCCTTTTGAGCGTCTTTCGCCCGTCGTTTCAGTCACATAGCCCGCTATGCTCCCTCAACTCCCGGCGAAATCCATCT
>CANQZG010000007.1 GCA_947628305.1 uncultured Muribaculaceae bacterium
CTTCGCAGATGCTGATGTTGCGTTTCATGGTCGGCGCGTCTGACCGTCCCGTCACGTTCGACAGCCGCCCTGCGCGAACTGGTGACCGTGTGCGCGTCATCCGCGGTCACCTTCGCGGCCTGGAGGGTGTCGTCCTCCGGGATGAAGGCACCGGCGACGACCCAACCCTTTGCGTGAACCTGTCGCTGCTTGGCTGCGCCCGTGTCAGTGTCCCCACCCTCGACCTCGAATTAATCCCGATATAAAGTAATCTATTGATGAAATTGCCGATAAAAAGGATTATTAGAGGTATTATTCCAGATAGAGTCATACATTATGGGATAAAAAAATGGCTTGGATTTAAGTATAATGTTAAAATAGGCCATAAGTCGGTAGTTACCGGTTGTGAATTTGAAGGGTATGGTAACTATATTGCAAGGGATTGTCACATATTATGTTGCACCATAGGTTATTTTTCTTATATATCTTATTGTAGTAACATTTATTATGCAAAGATAGGCCGTTTTTGCAGTATCGGTGACAATGTCAGGATAGGACTCGGGAGTCATCCCAAAAATCAGAATATATCTACGCATCCGGCGTTTTATCAAGATGTAAAATCGATATGCGGGTATACTTTTCATAAGGATAGTGTTCCATTGTTCCAATATTATAATTATATTGCCCCTGATTTTCGATTCCTTGTAGAGATAGGTAACGATGTCTGGATTGGTTCAAATGTGACGATTATCGATGGAATAAGGATTGGGGACGGTGCAATAATCGGATGCGGTGCAGTCGTGACGAAAGATGTAAAACCTTACGAGATTGTAGCCGGAGTTCCTGCAAGAGTTATAGGAAAACGCTTTGATGATAAGACAATATCAGAGTTGTTGAATGCCAAATGGTGGGACTGTCCGATAGGGTGGATTCGTAAGAATTACAGGATGTTTGATGACCCTGAGAACTTTGTTCGTAATTTCAAAGGAAGTGACGGTAGAGTCCAGGACAGTTAAAAGTATAAAGAACAGTACGGTGGCAATGGTATATTACATTGCCACCTTGTTGCTTCAATTTATCTCGAGAAAGGTATTTCTTGACTACCTCGGCACAGAGATTCTTGGGTTAAATACAACGGTAGTCAACCTCATCCAGTTTTTGAATCTTGCAGAACTGGGTATAACACAGGCTGTAGGTTTTACATTGTATAAACCGTTGAAAGATAATGATTACAAATCGATAAATGAGATTGTCACGCTTCAAGGACACCTTTATAAAAGGGTTGCTGTCTTTATAATTGCCGGGGCTTGTATTTTAATGGCCTTTTTCCCGATGATATTCCAAAAGGCGGATTTACCGATATGGTATGCCTACGCTTCTTTTTTGGTATTGCTGTTCAGCACTCTCTTGGGCTACTTTGTTAACTACAAACAGGTGGTTCTGACCGCGAGCCAGCAGGATTATAAGGTCGCTTACAGCTATCGCACTGTGTTGTTGATTAAAATTGTAGCGCAGATTGCTGTTATGCAAATTTTTCCGTATCCCTATATATGGTGGCTTGTATTGGAATTCTTTTTTGCAATAGTGGCATCGATTTCAATTTCTAAGATGACCTCCCGGACATTTCCTCGGTTGTGTATAGGTGGATACAGATTCGGAGATTTGCGCAGAAAATATCCGATATTTATAACCAAAGTTAAACAGATGTTTTTTCATAAAGTTGTAGGTGTCGTTATATTGCAATCCTCCCCATTCATCATCTATGCTTTCACAACACTGACATTGGTTGCAATATATGGGAATTATATGATTCTGATACAAGGTGCGACATTATTATTCCAGACAATATTTAACAGTGTTGGAGCCGGTATCGGGAATCTGGTGACGGATTGTGATGATGAAAAGGCATTCTCGGTATTCAATGAATTGTTTAGTGTACGTTTCTTTCTCTTGATGCTTATTTCCACGACTATTGTATTGTATTCCAAGGCATTTATCAGCCTTTGGATAGGAGGGGAATATATTATGGAGGACACCACGGTCATATTAATGGTGGCGATAATGTTTTTCACATTGATTAGGACTACATGGGACTCTTTTCTGATGGCATACGGGATGGTAAATGATATATTTTCACCTATAACCGAAGGGAGTTTGAATATCGGTCTGTCGATTCTTCTCGGATATTTTTATGGTTTGAACGGTATATTGAGCGGATGTCTGATAAGTCTTGTCGTGATAGGCGTCGGTTGGCGTCCGCTGTTTTTATTCCATTGGCGTCTTAGAGGTTTCTATGGGAAATTTTTATTTGCTTCATTGAAACACGTTGTGTTGACTGCGGCCATGTTTATAATCGGTTATATATTATTGGATAATACCGATGTATTTATTGCTAAATCATGGATTTCCCTGATGTGTAAGATGTCGATATTCGTGATTGTATCAGCCTTGTTGTACGGTGGGTTGCTTTGTGTGTTCCAATGTGGATTGAAGACATTCATGTATCGTATGATAGAATTGTCCAAACGGATGTTTTATAGATGATAAAAGTATGAAACATAGAGTCCTGTCGGCTATATTTCGTTTGGGGTGTATAATGGGGTATATCGGTCGCATTATCCCTGATAAATTAAATTTTGTCACTAATCTATTTATCAGGGGAGTTATAACAGGCTCTAAGGGATATATGTTTAAACATTTTGGAAAAAATTCAAAATTATCCCAGGGTCTGACGCTTGTAAATCCATGTTATATCTCAATTGGTGAAAATTCATCAATTATGAGAAACTCGGTGTTGGAGTCATACAAAGTTGAAGGTCATGAAAATCCGAATATGATTATCGGTAATAATGTTCATCTTAATGAATATTGTCATGTGACATGTGTGGAAGGGGTTGAAATTAATGACGGAGTCCTGACCGGCCGGTTTGTGTTGATAACTGATAACAGTCATGGCAACAATGAAGCCCGGGAATTGGATGTCGCGCCCTTGGAACGGGCGGTTGTAGCTAAGGGACGTGTCATTATCGGTCGAAATGTGTGGATTGGAGATAAGGTTACGATTCTTCCCGGTGTGACTATAGGGGATAATGCCGTGATAGGGGCTAATGCTGTGGTGACTTCAGATATACCGGCTAATTCTGTCGTCGGTGGAATCCCGGCAAGAATATTGAAAATGATAAAATAGAAATTTCGCAAATGAAAATAATACCGATGTATCTCCCTCAGTTTCACCGTATCCCCGAGAATGATGCATGGTGGGGGGAAGGTTTTACTGAATGGGTTAATGTAAAAAATGCCGCACCATTGTTTGAGGGGCATAATCAGCCACGTGTACCGTTGGATAACAATTATTATGACTTGTCGGAACTGGATACCCTCAAATGGCAATGTCGCCTTGCAAAGGAACATGGAATATATGGTTTTGCAATGTATCATTATTGGTTTAACGGGCATCTTTTGCTTGAGAAGCCGATGGAGATGCTGTTGGCCCACCCTGAAATTGATATTAACTACTGTATCTCATGGGCCAATCATGACTGGAACGATTCATGGAAAGCAACTGACGGAAATGTAAGAACGCTTATTGCACATGACTTTGATGATGAGGAGGATTGGGTAAGACATTTTAATTATATGTTGCCTTTTTTCAAAGACATACGGTATATGAAAGAGGACGGGATGCCATTGCTCATAATATATATACCGCATATCATCGGGAAATTGAATAAAATGCTTGATTTATGGACTGAAATGGCGATAAAAAATGGTCTGCCTGGGATAAAATTCATATATCAAAGCGTTTTTGCATGTATTGATAAGAAATGGGACCGTTCCCGTTTTTCCTACGGTATACAATTCCATCCCGGGTATGTCCAGTATATGACTGGGAAATCGTGGAAACGTCTATGGTCTTCCTTGGTTTTCAGGTATTCAAGAAAAGTGAAAAATTTCTTAGGTGTCAAAAGAAGTCTTGGCGGAGACCTTCAACGTAGTTTGAAGAAGGTTGATTATGATTCAGATTGGAATAAAATATTGCGGCTAAAACCCGAGAATGATAAAATGTTGCCATCGGCAATTGTGGATTGGGATAATACGCCACGTAAAAAGGGGTTGGGTTGGTGTTATATCGGTGTTTCCCCTGCAAAATTTAAAAAATATTTTAGCCAGTTGCTCTTTAAGGCTCAAGACGAATATAAGACCGATAAGATATTTGTCTTTGCATGGAACGAATGGGCCGAGGGCGGTTATCTTGAACCTGATTCTAAAAACGGGTATGCCTATCTTGAAGCAATCCGGGATTCGTTGTCATCTTTCTCAGTAAAATAGGATTAATGTGAGTCATGATATTTTGGAGCATACTCATAATAATGGTCGGTCTATTGGTCAAACGACACCCAGATAAAAACGTAGTCTCAAAAATTGGGACTTGGGGGGTATTGGCGATTGTCATTTTACTGTCGGTTTTTCGTTTTGACGTGGGTTTTGATTATCCGTATTATTTCAAAAGTGTAGAATGGCCACCAAATTTTTCATCATTAAGCCGTATAGAGGAAGGTAGTAGGCTATTCTTTGATTTTACATTGTGGTCTCGTTGGCCTCCACTGTTGTTCGTCTTGTTTGGAGTGCCTACCTATGTATTGACATTTTATACACTGGAACGATATACCCCTGATTTTAAAATGGCGGTATTAGTGTATTTTGCATTCTTCTATAGTATCTCTCTTGGCCCTATTCGTCAAGGACTTGCGTTAGCGATTGTATTGTATGGATATAAATATTTGAAAGACTATTGTTTATGGAAATACCTTATAATATGTGCGATTGCGTATATATTCCATCATTCTGCTGTTGTCGCTGTATTGTTTCCGTTCATATACCGACATTTTAACATTAAATTGTGTTTGATAGCAATTTTGGGGATATCAATAGGTTTCGGTGCAATCAGTTATTTGTCGTTGGAGACAATAGGCCTTGGTAATTATACTCATTATCTTGATAGCATGGATAAATATAAAGGCGGTGGTATTATAATGTATATTTATCCTGCGATAATTCTAATGATGATATTTTTATACGTAAGATTAAAGAAAACTCTACCAGAGAAGAATCTGTTTTATATTGTCGCGATAGGCTCGGTTATGCCATTTGTTTTAGGCTCTCATCTTGGATTGAGGGTGGCCAGTTATTTCAATATATATTTATTAATCCTGATTCCGGCTATTTTAAATAATTATAAGACTGTTTACAGGTTGTTCACGTATAATTTGTTGGTATTGTATTTTATATTCTTCATGTATATCGCTTCCAATAATCCGATAAAACCGATTTATACACCGTATAAGACTGTTTTTGAAATAAATATTGAACACCCCCACTTTAAGAAATAATATGGATATGGGACAGAATTTCTTTCAAGGCGGTGACAAGGCGATGTGTTCGGGATGCGGGGCATGTGAACAGGCATGCCCGGTCAATGCGTTGTCGATGCGGGAGGATGAGGAGGGATTCCTTTTTCCGGTCAAGGACACAAAAGTATGTATTGACTGTGGGTTGTGTGAGCGTATATGTCCATTTTCTTCGCCTGATTATTCCAATGACGTCGCCCCTGACATTTTTGCGGCATATCTGAAAGATAATGCGGAACGTATGCGGAGTTCGAGCGGTGGTCTGTTCTATCTTATCGCCTGTGATGTCATTGACCGTGGAGGTGTGGTTGTAGGGGCGATGCTTGATAGCGGGTTGCAGTGCCGTCACGCCGTGGCTGAGACACGTGAGGAACTTGAACCATTGCGCAGTTCCAAGTATGTGCAGAGTGCTACGGGTGACATTTTCAGACGTGTCCGCGATATCCTACTTCGGGGACGCGAGGTATATTTCACTGGGACACCGTGTCAGGTGGCGGGATTGAAGGCCTTTTTACGTAAAGACTATCCGAATCTTCTTACATCGGACCTTATATGCCATGGAGTCCCCAATCAATGGCTTTTCAATGAGCATATTCAATATCTGGAGCAAAAGCGAGGGGACAAGGTGGTGAAATACAAGTTCAGGAACGATGAAAAGTGGGGGGTTTGCGAGTCGGCATGGTATGCCGACTCGCAAACCCCGGTTATGTCTCCGGGATATATATTCTCCCCTTATCTATATAGTTTTATAAACGGGTTGACATTCCGATATTCTTGTTATAATTGCACCTTTGCCACGTTGCCGAGGCAGGGGGATATAACGCTGGCCGATTTTTGGGGTGTGCAAGGGGTGTTCCCCGATATGGATGTAAAAAATGGAGTCTCGATGGTTTCGGTAAATTCCGCGAAAGGTGTGGAGGTTTGGCGACGTATCAGGAATAAGACGGAGCACCGAAAGTCGACAGTCGATGCAGCCAAAAGATTGAATCACAATTTTGCCTCGACATCTGTAATGCCACGTATTCGTCCTTATGTCTACAGGCTCATACGTAAAAACGGTTATCCGTTTGTGGCGATTAATCTGTTCAGACCATCTTTACCCGAACGGGTTATGGTAAGGATAAAAAATCTGATTCGAGGTGTTGTTGGCGCGGAAAATATTAAACGGTTGAAACGTGTCTTGGGATGAAGGTTGCCCTTGTGACTATACTTGACAATATAAACCTGGGCACCGTTCTACAGGCTTACGCTACAGCCGATGCCATAGAACGCGTCGGTCATGAGGTTGTATTTATCAATTATGTGAGGCCATCCGAGACGGTCAGGTATAAACTTAAGGAAAAATTGAGCCGTCGGGGCAGCTGGCTGCGCAGAATGATTGATGCGGGTGTTTCGTGCACGGTTGTGCCATGGGTAAAGAGACGTCTCAAACGCGATATACGCTATCGGTTCGCAATGACACGCCGTTATAATTCCTGTGAACAATTACGTATCCATCCTGTCGATGCTGATATTTTCATGACAGGGAGTGACCAGGTGTGGAATTGTAGTTATAATGCCGGTGTGGATGAAGTGTTTTTTCTTGGGTTTACCGATAAACCTAAGGTTGCATACGCTGCATCGGTGGGTACTGATTGTTTCCCGCGGGAGGACGTGAAAGAGGTTATAGGGTTTCTTCGTGAATACAGCCACATCACGGTTAGGGAGACCGCGACATGTGATTACATTCGTTCGCTTGGTTTTGTGGTTAAATCAGTACTTGACCCCACGCTCCTTTTAACCAAGGCAGAATGGATGTCACGGTTGTCAATCCCTGGTTCACGCATAATAGCCGAGCCTTATCTGTTGGTGTACTCTGTCGAGAGTGAACGCAACGATTTTATTTTTAAACAGGCCTGGTCGATTGCCCGTCAGCGGGGACTGAGACTTGTGGCGATGACAGCCTCCAATGCCGGGCCGTTGAAAAGGTATAATGCCGACCGATTGTTCGCTTTCGCCGATGTGCGTCAGTTCTTGCGTTTGATGAGGGACACCGATTTTGTGGTTGCAAGTTCATTCCACGGCACGGCGTTCTCAATTAATTTCAACAAGGAGTTTGTCACTGTAACCCCGCCACGTTTTAATGTGCGCATGGAAAGTATAATCGATAAATTCGGATTACGGGGACGTGTCGTCACTGACACTATTGTTGACCCAGCGTCATTGCCTTCATTAAATTATGATGCAATAAATGAAATTATGACATCATGCAGACGACAGTCTTTCGATTTGCTTTCGAAGATGCTAATATGAAAATTCTGTATATCGCGAGGGAATTCGGTGAATCCAAGACCGGGGCCAATCAGGTCATGGGGCGTAATCTTGATGCTTTGCGTAGAATCGTTGGTCGCGATAATGTCATTGAGTGCTATTTCCCGAAGACAACCATGCGGAGCGTGGCGATGTCGATGGCATGTCTTGGGAGTTACGGCGTTTCTTGCCGGGACGAACAAAGGGTCGTTGATACAGTCTTGAAAGAAAGGCCTGATTTCGCATTTTTAGAGGGGTCTATGTTTGGTAGCGTAGCGAAGCGGTTGACCCGATTGCCGATAAAGACTATCCTGTTCGCTCACAATGTCGACTCAGCGTTGAGCCGACAGGAAATTGCATCGCGGTCGTCTATAATCGGACGAGCCAAGTTCTTTTTTGTGAGGTATAATGAACAAAGGAGTGTCAGATATTCTGACGCAATTATATGTCTTAGCGAGCGGGATTCCGTGGGATTCGATGAATGGTTCGGGCGCAAGGCTGATATTATTCTTCCGATTACATTCCCCGATAGGGTACAGTGTGACAAAGTTCTATCTCCCCGGAAATATCTATTGTTTGTCGGTTCTGATTTTTTCCCTAATATTGAGGGAGTGAAATGGTTTATCGAGGAAGTCGCGCCATATATCGGATGTGAAGTACGCATCGTTGGCGGTTGCTGTGGCAATCCGGCGTTGAGGGACATGGAACTACCGGGGAATGTTACATTGGCGGGATATGTAGATGACCTTGGTGATGAGTATATAAATGCGTCAGCCGTGGTCGCTCCTATATTCAAAGGGTCGGGTATGAAAACCAAGACAGTCGAGGCCATGAGTTATGGCAAGACTATTCTCGGCACTGACGAGGCATTCGCGGGAATCGAGTGCGACTATGACAAAATCGGTGCGCGTTGTAATACCGCCGATGAGTTCATTTCGGCAATAAATTCCTCGGCATTTGAGCCATTGAATCAATATACTCTTGACTTGTTTCATCAAAACTTTTCCAACGACAGCTTCACTGAACGACTGTCAACATTCCTAAAAACATTCTAATGCCTATAGGCAGACAGACATATCGTTTTTTGAGAAAAGTGTTTGAACGAATGCCACTCACGGTTATTCGTTTTGTAGAGAGTATCAAGGAAAAATCATTGAAGCGATTATATTATTCAGACTCAACCTCTGGATTTGCAGTGGATACCGCTGAAAAAACCGTGATTGTCATGGTTGATGGACGGGTACTGCATGGAGGGTTGTCAGATTGTCTGCGAGGTATGGTATCGGCTTTCAAGATGAGTTGTGATATTGGATGTCGGTTTAAAATTCATTTTAACAACCCTTTCAGGCTTTGTGAATATTTGGAGCCTAACGAGATTGACTGGACGATAGATGAAAATGAAATAAGTTACAATATCGATTCAGTACCTATCTTTATCAGGGAATATATCCCTCCTCGTACAGAAAAGCGATGCCGTCAGTTTAAATCGGCAATTATGCATCGTTCGGCTGTTCAGTATCATGTATACACTAATATTGACTGTGTAAAGGACGATAAGTTTTCGGAGACATTTAATCGACTGTTTAAACCGTCAAAATTGCTTGAAAAAAATATTATAGGGCATTTGCATAGACTTGACGGCGCATATATAAGCGTGACGTTCAGGTTTCAGCAATTGTTAGGCGATTTTGTTGAAGGTGATTTTAAGACGCTTGATACCGATTCAAGGGAAAAGTTGATTGAGGAATGTGTGTCTGAAATTGAAAACCTTTATAGGAATGATGTGAGTCCCGGTAAGAAGATTCTGGTGACATCTGATAGCGTTTCGTTCCTACAAAAGGCTGATGAGTTGCCATACGTTTATGTAGTTCCCGGGAAAGTGGTGCACATCGCATATAATCATGAGGTCGCAGAAGCCTCATATATGAAATCCTTTCTTGACCTATTCCTGATTTCAAAAGCTAAAAAGGTCTATTCAGTCAAAATCGGGGATATGTATGACAGCGGTTTCCCGCGTTTCGCCGCACGTATTGGAGACAGGCCTTTCCGGTTGATATCACGATAAACTCATCGTTTGTTGTATGATTCCTAAAGTATCTGTAATTACGCCATGTTACAATGCCGAACTGACATTGGCCGAAACAATAGAGTCTGTTTTAGCGCAGACATTCCAAGAATGGGAGATGTTGATTGTGGATGACTGTTCGACCGACGGTTCTGCCGGGGTGGCAAAGAGGTATGCCTCACACGACAGCCGTATAAAATATTTTAGGACTGATGCGCCGTCAGGCTCTCCGTCATTGCCCCGCAACATCGGTCTCGACAATGCCACGGGCGAATATATCGCCTTCCTCGATTCCGATGACCTTTGGCTGCCGACAAAATTGGCAGAACAGATACTTTTTGCCAAAAAGACCGACCACGGTTTCATATACTCTGATTATGAAAAAATGGATTGGATGGGAATACGTAATGACCGTAAGATATTGATGCCTGAGAAGTCATCATTTTGGTCGGTGTTGGAGTCATGTACTATTCCATGTCTGACTGTTATGTTACGGCGGGATATAATAGGCGATACGCGTTTCAAAGAAATTCCAAAAGAGGACTTCGCTTTCTGGCTCGACATTCTAAGGAAGGGTATTCAGGCTTATAATACAGGGCGTATACATGCTCTTTATCGCGAACAAAAATCGAGCCGTTCGTCCAATAAATTAGAAATGATTCGTCAGCAATGGCATGTTTTACGCAGTGTGCAGGGATGTAATCGATTCCTTTCTACATACTTTATAAGCATTTATCTATTCAAAGGTTTTTTTAAATATATAAGATAGGAAAACGATGCAATAGGCACAAAGATACCCTGTCGTTAAGATGTTAGAAATACGACAGGGTATCCTTTATTTTGTGGGTTACAGGATTTTCTTGGATTGGCCTTGGCGTAGCTTGACGTTGAGTGTCTTGCCGTTGACTGTGACGGAGGTTTTGCCTGATGTACGGGCGGTGAGAGTCAGCGAGGTTACGTTTGTCAGCATAATCACGGCTTCGATTCCAGCAGTCACACGTTCTGCCGCACGGCGCGAGTGCTCTCGCGGACATCCTCGGTTATCTGCGCGGCTTCGAGTTAATCACCGGACAATAATGACACACATTACGCGTTATATGAGAAAACGCCCACATTATGTCTATTGCCATGGCATCGGTAAAAAGCAATATATTATTGAATGGGATTAATACAGTTACCGGGTTGTTGTTCCCGGTGATTACTTTCCCCATACGCGGCGAGGGTGCTGTTGCCAGAAGGGATTGGGACTGTGAATTTTCTCAACTCCATTGTGGGATATATTGTGTTGCTAACGAGTCTCGGCATTCCGATGTATGCTGTCAAAGAAGTTGCTAAATACCGAGATGACAAACGACAACGGGATAGTATAACGATAGAAATATTGGTGCTGAGCACTATATTTTGTCTGTTGGGGTATATAGCCGTATGGCTTTTGTCAGAGTATGTCCCACAGGTGCACCGGCAGTCTGTCTTCGTTATTCTATATTCTTAGCCTGTCGATAGTCTTCACTACAATCGGGGTTAACTGGTTTTATCAAGGTATAGAGGATTTTAAATATATTACTATACGTGCGTTGGTTATACGAGTGTTGTCAGCGGCTTCTCTTTTCATATTTGTCAAAAATGAATCAGATTTGTTGATATATGGCTTTATAATCGTAGGTTCTACAGTGGGGAATAATTTGGCAAATTTTGTTCACTTGCGAAAATATATTGATTGGGGGTTGATTGAATTTGGGGAACTTAGAATCATTAGGCATATAAAGCCGGCTCTACAAGTGTTTATCTTGAATTTGATAATAAGTCTATATGTTCAGTTGAACTCAATAATGCTTGGGTTTATGTCGGGTGACGAGTCGGTTGGCTTTTTCACGGCCGGTACAAAGATGACTCATATTGGGTTGACGGTCATTACCTCTTTGGGGACTGTGCTTTTGCCGAGATGCTCTCATTTGTTACAGGCAGGGGATAAGGATGGTTTTACATCTGTTATAAATAAATCTCTTGATGTGACATTGGCATTCTCGCTCCCTATGGCGGTTGGATTGATGATACTTGCCTCTCCGGTGATTAGGGTGTTCTGTGGGGGAGCTTATCAGGAATCCATTCCAGTGTTATACTTTAATGCGCCGGTTATTGTGTTGATATCATTAACAAACGTGATGGGCATACAGGTCCTTTATCCGATGGATAAAGTGTGGCTTGTGATTATGAGCGTTATGGGTGGTGCGATAGTGAATGTGGCACTCAATCTGATACTTATAACACACTATGGTGCGGTCGGTGCGGCTGTCGCCACGCTGATGGCGGAATCGATGGTTCTGTTTTTGCAATTGATTCTTGGACGGAAATATTATCCATTTAACATTGGGCGCATTGTAAATTGGAGGTATATTTGGGGCTCTGGAATAATGGCGATAGTGGTTTATTTGTTGGCATCCGAGGTTTCATCAGATGCCGTGAAATTGATTGTCGGGACAACAATCGGGATTGTAGTATATTTCATTTCACTAATTATTATGAAAGACCAATTGTCTCTCGAAATTGTGAGTATGGTTTTTAAAAAGATATACCATGGAAACAAGATATGATTATCTGATAGTCGGGGCGGGCCTTTTTGGGGCGACGTTCGCCCATCTTGCCGATAAACAGGGAAAGCGTTGTCTTGTCATAGACAAACGGCTTCATACCGGAGGAAATATTTACTGTGAGAATATCAAAGGCATAAACGTACATAAATACGGTGCGCACATATTTCATACATCCGATAAAAAAATATGGGATTTTGTGAACTCCATTGTTCGGTTTAACCGTTATACCAACAGTCCGGTCGCGCAAGCCGCTGATGGACGGTTGTATAATTTGCCGTTTAACATGAATACGTTCTATCAGATGTGGAATGTCAAAACCCCCGAGGAGGCATACGCCAAGATTGAAGAACAGCGTCGTGAAGCCATTTTGCAGATGGAAGAAGATGGAATCACGGAACCACGGAACCTAGAGGAACAGGCTTTGGCTCTTATCGGACGGGATATTTATTATAAACTGATAAAAGGCTACACCGAGAAACAATGGGGGCGTTCATGCTCTAGGCTTCCGGCGTTCATCATCCGTCGTCTGCCTGTCCGATTGACATTTGATAACAATTATTTCAACGATACCTATCAAGGGATTCCGATAGGCGGTTATAATCGTTTGGTTGATGGCCTTCTGAATGGTATAGAGGTGATTCTTGACACCGACTTTTTCTCTGACAGAGAAAAATGGGAGAGTCTTGCCGAAAAAATAGTGTTCACAGGCAAAATAGATGAATTCTATGGGTATCGATTTGGAAAGTTACAGTATCGCACTGTGCGTTTCGAGACAGAAATCCTTGAGGAGGCCAACTATCAAGGAAATGCGGTTGTAAACTATACGTCATCTGAAGTTCCATATACACGAATTATAGAGCATAAGCATTTCGAAGCGTTTGGCAACGAGGTCTACGACAATCCACATACAGTGATATCACGTGAATATTCGACCGAATGGGTTGAGGGGATGGAACCATTTTATCCTGTCAATGACACCAAAAACCAGGAAATTTATGCAAAATATAAGAAGTTGGTAGACAGAGAGGATAATGTGATATTTGGCGGGCGTCTTGCCGAATATAAGTACTATGATATGGCTCCTATAATTGCCAATGTCTTAAAATATTTTAATATATAATAAGCTATGGATGATGTCCGTGAAAATGTTTCGATTATAGTCTGCTGTCACAAGGATGATTATTATTACTCTGGGCCGGGGTTCATCCCTGTTCAGGTTGGCAAGGCTATTGCAAAAACTGATTTAGATATTCAAGGGGACGATGAGGGGGATAATATATCTGCTAAAAATCCTAATTATTGTGAGTTGACGGCTCATTATTGGTTGTGGAAAAATAATCGGGCGTCTAAATATGTGGGGTTGAATCATTACCGTAGATATTTTGATTTTAATCATAAATTGCCTTTCGGACTTTTTTTTAGAAACGTATCTAAAAAGGAGATTGAAAAGAATCCACCGACATTGCCGGATTTGGATAGATTGTTTGAAAAATACGATATTGTACTTTCCAAGCCAAATATTTACCCTTACTCATTATTTCAGGACTATTGCATGGCGCATATTTTTGACGACTTTCAGATACTTGAGATGACTGTCAAAAAGATGTATCCTGATTATATGGATAGTTTTAGCCATATAATGAGAAAAAACAATCGATTGTCTCATTATAACATGTTTATAATGCAGCGAGATAGGTTCAACGATTATTCGGAGTGGCTTTTTAATATACTTTTTGAAGTCGAGAAGTATGTGAAGATTTCGGCCTATCCTTTTCAAGCGCGGGTATTCGGGTATATGTCAGAGAGGTTGCTGAATGTCTATGTCTACCATCATAGATTTAGGGTAAAATATGTTCCCGTTATGAAAGTATGCGAAGACATAGATGGTTCTGTTTTGAGATGTACTATTAGTGCTTTCCGGAACAAAATTACCGCATGGATGTTATCTGGGTATGCCAATTCTTGACGGAATCTGCGGTTGCTGATACCGAAGGCTTTCTAAAATAGGAAAACGATGCAATAGGCACAAAGATACCCTGTCGTTAAGATGTTAGAAATACGACAGGGTATCTTTTATTTTGTGGGTTACAGGATTTTCTTGGATTGGCCTTGGCGTAGCTTGACGTTGAGGGTCTTGCCGTTGACTGTGACGGCGGTTTTGCCTGATGTGCGGGCGGTGAGTGTCAGCGAGGTTACGCGTCCGTCTTTCCATGACATATCCACGGTGTGGCCCGTGCGGGTGCAGATTCCTTTTACCGAGCCTGTGTGCCACTCCACGGGCAGAGCGGGGAGCAGGGTGATATTGTCGGGGGTGCTTTGCATCAGCATCTCGATGACGCCCGCGCTACCGCCGAAGTTACCGTCAATCTGGAACGGGGAGTGGGCATCGAGCAGATTGGGATAGGTGCCGCCTCCGCGCCTGGCATCCTTTTCACGGTAATCGTATGGGGTGACGTAGCGTAGCAGCGTGCGGTAGGTTTGATAGGCTTTCTTCGCATCACCGAGACGGGCGTACAGGTTGATGCGCCATCCGGTGCTCCAGCCGGTTGTCTTGTCACCCTTGATTTCGAGGGTACGGGCGCATGCCTTTGCTAACTCGGGTGTAGACTTGACAGATATATGGTGTCCGGGGTATAGACCGAACAGATGGGACTGGTGGCGGTGTTGCGGGTCTTGGTCATCCCAGTCTTCCGGCCATTCCTGCAGATTCCCTTTCGCCCCGACTTTGTAGGGTGACAACCGAGGCAGGGTCGCGTCGATGCGTACGATGAGTTCACGGTCAACGCCAAGTTCACTGGCGGCCTGTCGTGTGTCCATGAGGCATTGGCGTATCATGGCGATGTCGGCAGTGCCGCCCGCCAATGTCGCGCCTTCATATCCGTCGGGTGCGCGGTAGATGTTCTCGGGCGACGTCGAGGGTGACGTGATGAGTTTGCCGTCACGTTCCACGAGCCAGCCGAGGCAAAATTCGGTGGCACCGCGAAGTGCCGGATAGGATTGTCTTAATTGCTCGCGGTTCCGGGTGAACAGATAGTGCTCCCAAACATGGGTCGATACCCATGCGCCCCCCATGTTCCAGTTGGCCCATGACGGATGCCCGGTGCCGTTGCCCACAGGGCATGTCATCGCCCATATATCGGTGTTGTGTCCGAGGCACCATCCGTCGTTTACGCCGTAATAGGCCTTGGCGGTCTCTTTGCCCCCGGCTGTTAGGTTGTCGATGAAACCGAGCAAAGGACGCTGTGTCTCGGCGAGGTTGGAGGTCAATGCGCCCCAATAATTCTCCTCAAGGTTTATATTGGTGGTGTAGTTGCAGCTCCATGGCGGGGTGAGGCTTTCGTTCCACAGTCCTTGGAGGTTGGCGGGGACACCGTCGGTGCGTGAACATGAAATCAACAGATAGCGGCCATATTGGAAATATAGTGTCTCCAATTCAGGATTGTTGTGTCGTGAGTCGGTGTATTCACGCAGCTGGACATCGGTGGTGAGAGCCTTTATGCCGGAGGCGGTTTTCCCGAGGTCAAGGCTCACGCGGTCAAACAACGGGCTGTAATCAGCGATGTGCCGGCCGAGTAAATCGGTATAATCTTTTGACATACAATTGTCCATGCGCCTCGTCGCTATGTTGCGATAGTCCCGGCCTTCTTTCACCGGGTCTTTGTCGTGTCCGTTGAAACTTGTCGCGTTTGTCAGCATAATCACGGCTTCGCGACAGCCTTTAAGCTCGATTTCGCCTGAAGGATGGGCCGTGATGTCGCCGCCGTCAATAGCCTTGACTTTTATTATGGTGCGGAAATGTATGCCACGGTTGGGGTCATATAGGTGCGATTTTTTTGATATATAGGTTGGCAGCGATTTGTAGGCGGCATAACCGTCGGCTGTTATGCTTCCGTTGGCAGACGCCGTTGTGGAGTGGGGGAGCAATGACGTGAATGACACTGTCGCCCTGATTCCTTCGGGACTGTCGGAGTGAAGTCTTACGATTATCGCCGAATCGGGGGCGGTGGCGAAGTATTCGCAACAGAACCGATGGCCGTTTACGGTGTATTCCGCCGATGCCACGGCACGCGATATATCAAGTGAGCGCTGATAATCGGTCGCACCGTCATGTGTTCCGAGATAATTGATGACAAGATTACCGAGAGGCTGATAGTTTTCGCTGTAATGCCCCTGTACTTTGTATTGCAATGAATCGGCGGCGCGGTAGTCGCCACGGTCAAGTGCGGCGCGTATCGCCGGGATGACCTTATGGGCGTTGGGGTTGACAACAGAGCGGTCAGGTTCACCTGTCCATAAAGTTATATCGTTCAGTGACAGCCGGTCGCAATCAGCCCCGCTGTAAATCGCCGCACCGATTCGACCGTTGCCAATAACCAGCGTCTCCTCAAAATACTTTGCCGGTCGGTCATAGTCGAGCGTCAACTGATTGGCTTGCCCCGAAAATGAGACAATTGTTATAAGATGTAATATCAGATGTCTTTTCATGCTATAGGCGATAGATTATTAAAGAATGTTATACGTTATTCATATTGATTGAGTGAAATTAATGAATTCGGTATCTTGTATGATAGTATTTAGGGTATGAAGCCATCTTGACTTCTCACTGACTCCATGTCTATCTAGAAGTAACAGCTTCGATTGATTCAATTGCGATGTCATTAATATCAGACAGTTCCTCATTCCCAATACCAAAGAGCATAGAACTGTATTGACACATATTGATTTTATATATTTGGAATTTGGGTAGTTCTACAATATATTTGTCTTTATAGTTATTCTTGTCGTTGTTGTCAAAGATTACATATACATAATCAGAGGCAGTGTATTTATATATATCCCACCAAGTTCCATCGAGGTCAATTCGCTTAAAAAATTCTCTTTTTTCAGTATTAAGATTCTTGAAGATTTCATAATCAATCGTTTTTCGAGATATCCCATCCGTAATAATGGATTTATAGTTACTAAGGCTAACCGATTTACCCATTGTTTTGGTTAGGTCGTCCACGTATATATCAGGTTCTGCAAAATAGTATGCCATAAATCCGGTAACACTTGATGTGGCAGTGATTTTATACGTATTGCCATTTGTATAATGTTTTGTTGATTCAACCGAAATATCTGTTAATGAATGTCTCGGATTAAATGATATAGGTGCGTTTATTGTTAAATAGTGTGGATATTTAGTGTAACCGTGGAATGTTAATTTGATTGGAACTTGAAATGTGTATGTATCGTTGTTACGAATCATGCTTCTGTATATGTCATCTCTCAAAGAAATAACACTTATTTTTACATCTTCAATTCGCATTATCTCGCCATTGGATGTATCCAAATAATGTTTTTCTCCATCTATTTCGCCTGATATGGTGAAATATGAAAACAAATTATCAGTCAGGTCATTAAACTGGATGTCAAGTTCAATAATAGGATTGTAAGCCATATTATTATCATGGTCATTCAGGAGATAGCAATCTTTTATAGTCACAGTCGGAGGTGTCATCTCGCGACTGTGATAATTGACCGATGGACCGGCAAGAATTTTTTTCTGGAGATATTGCATATAAGGTTGTATGCGATAGGACTTACCTTTTACGGGGTAGCCTAATCCTCCATTAGCTATGCCGCTTTCTTTGTGCGATGTTCCGGCGTATGCAGTTTGGGCTACATTCATGGAATTAATGTCATCGGTTATGTCAAAAGCACAGAATCCCAAGGTTGTAGTTAAAAGTCCACTCTTATACGGGGACTCTACTCGAAGAATATCATTGTCGGATGTGTCAAGTTCAATCCCTTCGAAACTCGGCAATATGGAAGACTGGAAAAATGGCTTGATGTCAATGGGATATGTTTGTTCTTTGGAGAAGCTGAGGAATGACGCCTCGATGCCAAATTCGCCGAATAGTCCGGCCGTGATATTATCAGGTTTAGAGAGTGCTTCATATAGATTGGAATTTTTCTCTGAGTCATTCCAATCCACCTCAGTGTAGAAAGCGTTAGCGTTCAGGCGTAGACCGCCGGAAAAACCTGCGCTAAGTTTTCCGAGAGTTATTCCAACGATTTCGTTTTTGTCAAACTTTTTACGCCAGCTTTCAGCTGCCGTTTCAACGCCGAGTTCGACATATGCACCTATGTCAATGGTGCTGTTGCCACTGATGTATATATTGTCCTTGTGTACGGGATGCTCCGTGATGGAATACGCGAATTGTGGCTGGCTAAGTGAGACTCCGCTATGGTGACTGCTTGCGTGGAGCTTTACAATTCGTGTTACATCGGATGAAGCATTTACGTTTTCGGCAACAATATTTAATATAGCACCGATTTCAGCGAAAAAGTTAATCATCGGTGCAACAGGAATAGGGATAGTGGGATTAAATAACTCCTGTTTTATTTCTTTTGAGGCTGAACCGTTGATGCTTTGTTTTAGGTTCAATTCCAGTTCGACATCAAGCGTAGAAGAATTTGTTTTCTGCCCGTCAGGTTCTACGAGAATATTATTGGTGGCTTTGACTGTCGGAATAATTCCGACAGAAATATCATTTGAAATGACAGCCTCAAATCCTAAAATTGGGCATGGGGTTATGAAATCCATTGGGAAATGATAATTAAGCCTTGGTAGTGAATGGATATATTCGTTTTCTCCTGATTTACATGGAGTTTGTTTTAGCAATATGGATTGGTTGGAGGAGAGACTATCGTTATCAATGCTGTCCTTATTATATATATATTCCTGAAAGTAGCCATAATATGATTCAAAAATATCTTCGTAATCGACAGGTTCACATTCGATTTCGATATTTTCGTCTCCGTTTCGGACATTTTTGACTTCTCCCATGAAGCCACATGGAAAAAGATTATTCATTTCAAGTGTATACAATCGTTCTCCTTTACGAGGAACTAGGTTGGATGGACAGTTACGACTTAATGTCAGATTGAATAAGTCGGTAACGTTAATAATATGGCGGGAAAGGTCATATTTTATTTCACGGACCCCCGGTTTTAGTATTGTCGGGGGACGATGTAATACGACACTGTCATTTTCGGAGATTAATGTTCTGTTTGGTATCCCGCAAGTCCATATAACATGGGTGACTATTTCTGGATTCCAAATGGAATCCAGGTCGTAGTGGGAGAATGTGATGCTGTCTATTTGATAGGTATTGTGAACGATTCTGTCCCCGTTTGACATAAACTGGATTACGGGGTTATCTGCCATTAAATATTGTATGGAAAAGCAGATTATATGAATAATCAGAACGATTGGTCGTTTCATTAGAGCACTACTTTGATTGATGATAACGCATTTGCCGAGATAATATATATGCCATGAGGCAGACTGCCCAATGGAATCTTATTTTCTTCATTGGCGTTAGCCTTGAATCTATGGATAATCTGGCCTTGTGGGTTTGAAATGATTATAGAACTACCGTCTTTTCGTGTGAAATAAATCAATGTTTTATTTTCGATGCGCATGTAATCACCATCGTCAGGTGTCATAATTATATTGTCTGTCCCCAATGAAAACCGATAAGATTTAACTTGCGATAATTTTAATATATCGGTATGATTTGCTGATTTTATATACAGTGAGTCATGCGAAAATGTCAATTTCGTAGTTTCATCTAAGATAAAATATTTAGATGCGCCATTATTTGACATAATGTCTAACTGTGGAGTTTGTGCCGTAATCAAAACCGATGTACAGATGGCAATCAAATTGAAGATGAAGAATCGATTAAACATCCAAAGAAATATTAATGATGGTTTATTAACAGTCGTTATATTTACAGATTGTTCCAATCTAAGGACATTTCTGCTTTCGACATATCTTATGCTTTTCTTATCAATGCCAAATTTAATAAAAAAGTGCGGATTTTTAATAGATTCCGCACTTTTTATATTATATCGTTTACTTTGTCGCTTTTTTATTTCGGGAGAATAGGTGAAGCCCATGCCGGAAGGTCATCGACATAGCGTTTCACCAATTCTCCATCGCTCAAACGGAACAGAATACGAGCTTCGGCATCCTCTATTGAGTTATCATAGACATAGAGACGGTCAACGATTGAGGATAGGATTTTGCAATTGGCAATCGACTTGTCGTAACGAGATATGATTTTTGGGATGGGTACATCATGTCCTCCATTCAGCACTCGGTTCGCAACACGCTTGGCGTTAATGGTCGGAGATTCAGTTGATACGAAAAACAGTCTGATGAAAAATCCTGCTTCTTTAGCCCGAAGGATATAATCAACCTTATCGCTTGCCGACATTACCGTTTCAAAGATATGGCTCTTGCGTTCTGCAAGACATCTTTCACGCCAATCATTACAATAGTTAGCGGCTTTGAGGACGGCATCCTGATTGTTCCAGTCTCCAAAAATATCACGGGCAACATTGTCGGGATTGATGTACTCCGAATCCTCTAACCATTCGTGATGTAATATTTTGGAAGTCACGGATGTCTTGCCCGACCCGTTAGGCCCGGCTATCACAATCATAACAGGACGATGCTTACTTGCGACCATTCTTAATTCGATTTATTGTATCGCCCCATTTTTCCTGAGCCGCTTGAGTCGCCGCCTCGATTCCGGCAGCCACACGCTCTGCAGCCCGGCGAGTACTCTCGCGGGCATCTTCGGCAACCTCACGCATAATCTGGGCCATACGCTCATCGCCTGGCTCTTCCAACGACGTCAGCCGATAACTGTTCATCTGTTCTTCCGACATATTCAAGACTTTCCTTATCAACGCCAAATTTAGCAAAAAAGGAGCGGATTCCAAACAGAATCCGCTCCTTTTTCAGTTTATCGAGGTAGGGTGTGGGGTCAGGCCGGTGTCCATTTGCAACGGACGGGGGAGACGATGGCACCCTCTTTTTTCAGTTCGGCGAAGACTTTGTCAACAACTTTGCGGTCGAGACCTGTCAGTTCGGCGACTTTGCCTGCGTTTACCGGCTCACCGGCCTTGCGCATGGCTTCAAGTATCACATTTTTGTTATCCATAGTCGTATCGGATTACTTCACTTCCTCGAAGTCGACATCGGTCACATGGTCGTCGCCGCCTTGCGAGCCTGCACCGGGTTGCGGACCTTGTGCGCCTGGGTTGGCTCCGGTCTGCTGTGCCTGTTGCTGGGCGTTGAGGATGTCCTGCTGTGCTGCGCCGAACGCTGCTTCAACCTCTTTAGTGGCTGCATCGATACCGGCGATGTCCTGTGCCTTGTGGGCCTCTTTGAGCTTGGTAAGGGCGTTCTCGATTGCTGCCTTGCGGTCGGCGGGGAGTTTGTCACCGAGTTCACCGAGTTGTTTCTCTGTCTGGAAGATGAGGGCGTCGGCATGGTTGAGTTTGTCGATGCGCTCTTTCTCTTTGGCGTCGGCGGCTGCGTTGGCTTCGGCCTCCTGTTTCATGCGCTTGATTTCTTCGTCGGTCAAGCCGCTCGAAGCCTCGATGCGGATGCTCTGTTCCTTGCCGGTGGCCTTGTCCTTGGCCGATACGTTGAGGATACCGTTGGCGTCGATTTCAAATGTCACTTCAATCTGCGGTATGCCACGTGGGGCTGGTGCGATGCCGTCGAGGTGGAACTTGCCGAGAGTCTTGTCGTCCTTTGCCATGGGACGTTCGCCTTGCAGCACATGGATTTCAACTGACGGCTGGTTGTCGGCTGCTGTAGAGAATGTCTCGCTCTTGCGCACCGGGATTGTGGTGTTGGCTTCAATCAGTTTTGTCATAACGCCACCGAGAGTCTCGATACCGACTGACAATGGAACCACATCAAGAAGAAGCACGTCCTTTACATCGCCTGAAAGCACACCGCCCTGGATTGCAGCACCAACGGCGACAACCTCGTCAGGGTTCACGCCCTTTGACGGCTGTTTGCCGAAGAACTTGGCTACAACTTCCTGTATGGCGGGAATACGGGTCGAACCGCCCACGAGGATAACCTCGTCAATATCCTTGGCGGTCATTCCGGCGTCCTTGAGCGCCTGTTCACACGGTTTGATTGTGGCTTGGATGAGTTTGTCGGCAAGCTGTTCGAATTTAGCGCGTGTCAGGGTCTTGACCAAGTGCTTGGGAATACCGTTGACAGGCATGATATAGGGGAGGTTGATTTCAGTTGATGTGGTACTTGAAAGCTCGATTTTGGCTTTTTCGGCAGCTTCTTTCAGACGCTGCAACGCCATCGGGTCTTTACGCAGGTCGATACCTTCCTCTTTGAGGAACTCATCGGCGAGCCAGTCAATTATAACCTGGTCGAAGTCATCTCCGCCGAGGTGGGTGTCACCGTTGGTCGATTTAACCTCGAACACACCGTCGCCAAGTTCAAGAATCGAAATATCGAATGTGCCGCCACCGAGGTCGAACACAGCGATTTTTTGGTCCTTGTTGCTCTTGTCAAGGCCGTAGGCCAATGCCGCCGCGGTAGGCTCGTTGACGATACGTTTAACCGTGAGACCTGCGATTTCGCCGGCTTCCTTAGTTGCCTGACGCTGTGAGTCGTTAAAGTAGGCAGGAACGGTGATTACGGCCTCTGATACTGATTGTCCCAGGTAATCTTCGGCTGTCTTTTTCATCTTTTGCAGAATCATCGCCGAGATTTCCTGCGGGGTGTATTCGCGACCGTCAATATCGACACGGGGTGTGTTGTTGGCCCCGCATACGACCTTGTAGGGTACACGTTCGATTTCCTTGGCTACCTGGTCACAGGTCTCGCCCATGAATCGTTTGATTGAATAGATTGTACGTTTCGGGTTAGTGATGGCCTGACGTTTGGCTGGGTCACCGACCTTGCGTTCACCTCCGTCCACGAATGCCACTATTGAAGGTGTTGTGTTACGACCTTCGCTGTTAGGGATTACGACAGGGTCATTGCCCTCAAGCACTGCGACACAGGAATTGGTGGTTCCCAGGTCAATACCGATAATTTTTCCCATAATAGATTGCTTTTATTTTAGTTTAAATTTATAATCACACAATAATGTATTGGAACAAGACCTTTGATTTATTGTCGCGTTCCGATACACTATTGGAACAAATTTTGTGCCAAAAAGGTTGGGATTAACTTAAAATTACGGTATATCAGCTGTGTATGTGGCTTTTGGGGCACTGACATATATGACAATATTAACTTAAAATATGTCATTTACGACATGTGATGCGTCAATGACTCATGGAATGTCAATCAGTTTATGGGTCTGCAATGACAGTCTCCACCATGGATGTTCCTTTATATATCGGACGGTTTCTTGGATATTCTGTTCCGAACACGGTTGGAGGAACAGATGGCATGCTTCGACAGTCTCGGCGATAGTTTCGACGTCGTGCCCGGTGAACACTATTTTGAGTTCATCGGCTTTGTTTATGGCGAGTGGAGCCCCTTTGGGGGAGACTGTGACCCAGTCCACCGCAGGAGCGACAGGGTGTGTGCCGTTTGTTTCAATCTGTATATAGAATCCTTCTTCTTTAAGCCTTGTAGTCAATGCCGCGTCGAGTTGAAGCGTCGGTTCACCCCCGGTTATGACAATATGTCGTGCCGGGAAGTCGGTCACAGCGTCAATTATCTCATCGATGGTCATTACAGTGTGACTTTCATGACTGGTGTCACAGAATCCACATTTCAGGTTGCATCCGCTCATTCGCAGAAATACGGCCGGAGTCCCGGTATAATATCCTTCTCCCTGCAGGGAATAGAATATCTCATTGATGCGGTAGGAATCCATTGTCAGTCGATTTCGTAGGCGGCAATGTTCCCCTCGCTTTCCTGTACCTCGACGCGGTAACAGTTCTCCACTTGTTCACATATCCACCGGGCGATGTTTTCGGCGGTGGGATTGAACGGGAGTACTTCATTGAAGTTGCTATGGTCGAGGCGGCTGTGAATCTGTTCTTTTATATGTGAGAAATCGGTCACCATCCCGTCACGGTTCAATGTCGTGGCGCGGCAATGTATTGTTATAATCCAATTGTGGCCGTGAAGTTGGCTGCATTTACTGGGATAGGAAAGCTCCAGGCGGTGGCTTCCGGCTATTTCTATGCGTTTGGTGACGAAGTACATTTCTTTTTTTCTTTTATGTCGGTTGGTGAATGAGGGTTGGTGTCAACCGGGGTTAATCCGAGTGAGGGGGCGATTGTATCAAGTAGATACCTGAAGTTTTGGTCGTAATCGGTTGTGACCTTGCCGTCGAAATATGCCTCTTTCAATGCTGTCTTGATTTCATTCAGCACAGGGCCGTCACTTAACCCGAATACCCGTTTATAAACGAGCGCGTTTACCGGTGGCTGATATTCACGGCGTTGGTCACGCAGGCCGAGGTCGTCTATTTTCTCGCGCACTATGGCGAGATTTGCGAGGCATCGGCGCACTTTCTCCGGATTCTTTGACGTTATATCGGCCTCGCAGAGTATCATCAGTTCCTCCAGATGGCCTTCGGCGTCACTACAAAGACGTCGCAAGGCCGAGTCGGTTACAGTGTTCTCCACAAGGGCGACAGGGCGCATGTGAAGTTCGACCAGGCGTTTGACATATTTCATGTTGTCATTCAACGGTAGTTTCAACCGGGCAAATATCTTGGGAATCATTTTGGCCCCGATGAAATTATGGTTGTGGAATGTCCATCCGAGACGCTCGTCCCATCGTTTTGTCACCGGTTTGGCGATATCGTGGAACAGGGCGGCCCAACGCAACCACACGTTGTCACTGGCGGCCGCCACACGGTCGAGTACCTGCATCGTGTGTCCGAAGTTTTCCTTATGGGCGCGTCCGTTCATTGTGCTTACTCCTTGCAGCGCGGCCAGTTCAGGGAGTATGATTTCAAGCAGACCTGTCTTTAGAAGCAGTTGCCAGCCGATTGATGGCTTTTCCGATTCCATTATTTTGGAAAGTTCGGTGTTGATACGCTCTTCCGAGATTATTTTTATACGCTCTGCATTACGTGAAATCGCGTCAAGGGTGTCGCTTGCGATGTCAAACTGTAGTTGTGTCGCAAACCTGATGGCACGCATCATTCTCAACGGGTCGTCGCTGAATGTCATGTCGGGGTCGAGGGGGGTGCGTATGATTTTCCTTGTGATGTCCCCCATACCGTCATAACGGTCAATCAGAGTCCCGAATGTCCCGCGGTTGACGCTCACGGCCATTGCATTTATTGTGAAATCGCGGCGGGACAGGTCTTCGTCAAGTGTCGCATCCTCGACAATCGGTTTGCGGGAGTCAGAACGGTAGGATTCCTTTCGCGCGCCAACAAACTCTAACTCGGTGTCATGGCATTTCACCTGCGCGGTCCCGAAATTTCGGAAAACGGTCAGTTTGGCCTTTGGGCCGAGGTCATTGGCGACGGCCTCGGCAAGTTCTATGCCGCTGCCTACAGTGACGAAGTCCATGTCCTTGGAGTGGCGTCCGAGAACAAGGTCTCTTACATATCCACCCACCACATAACATTCACGGTCGAGGTTATCGGCTGCGTTGCCTATGCTGTGGAATATTGCGCTGTCAATTTTTACTGTGAAATCCATTGTCGATATGAAGCGGTTGTTACACATCGAAATATATTATCTGTTCAGGAGAGTTGGTAAGGCACTCCAACCCATCGTCGGTGACGTGGTAGGTATTCTCGATGCCGACAGCACCGACGTTTGGTATAACAAATTTCGGCTCAATGGCAATCACGTTCCCTTTCTGCAAGATGTCCTTGCTTCGGGGGGCGATTACCGGCAGTTCATTGATTTCAATACCCACACCGTGACCGATGAATCCGGCATGTTGGCGGTGTCCCATGAAGAAGCGTTCGAGTCCGGCATCCTTAGCCATCTTATATGCGGTCTCGTAGAGTGATTTGGCCTCTACACCCGGTCGTGCCATTGTTTTAAGGGTGTCGTGTATGTCAATGGAACATTGGTGGGCCTTTAAGGCAAGTGATTCTATGTCACCGAGCGCAAATGTACGGGTCATGTCGGTCATGTATCCGGTGAAGTCGCCGTTCATGTCAACCATGATGGTTTCTCCGGGTTTGATTTCCTCACCGTTAGCCCCCACGGGTAGGGACGGGTTTATGCCTGCGCCCCCCATTGCGAAATCGTAGGGCGATGGGTTGTCGGCGTTAGGCCCTACGAGGAGATTGCCCATGAACAGTTCCATTGTGTCGCCGCTTATACGGAACTGTCCGAGACAACCCTCGAGACGGGCGACACGTTCGATTTCTACTTGCAATTCAATGTCGCTCATCCCTTCGCGAAAAAGGTGGGGGATGCGGCTGTAGACACGCTCGTGGGCGATGCCAGAACGGCGTATCATATCGACTTCGACCTCGGTCTTGACCGCTCTCGCCCGATTCATTACCGACGATGAATTGACAGCCTCACTGCCGGGAAATATCTTGGAAAGGCGTTGTATGGCAGAATAGGAGGTTACATCCATCTCCAGACCGATTGTCGCAGGGGCATTCAATCCGATGGTCTCTGTAATATTTTCAGGTTTACGGATGTACACGATGTTGTCTCCCGATAGTTCTACGGGCCGCTTGATGAAATATACAACCTCGCCCTGTATCGGGATATATACATATCCGGCGAATACACGTCCCGTTATGTAATAGGTGTTGGCGTTATCCGAGATTAGGATGGCATCGATGTTGGAGTCTGACATCAATTGTCTGACCCTGTCGAGCCTGCGACGCTGTTCGTCGGCTGAAAGCAAGACGAGTTTGTTATTGGGATTTTGGTGGATAGCCATAATTTCTAAATCTATTTAAATGTATTTAGAAGCATACGTGCCAGTTCACTGAAACTGGATGCCGAATAATCGGCATTGTCGGTGTGTCCGAAACCGTATGTCACGTGCATGAACGGTATTCCGGCTGCGTGTGCGGCCGAGCAATCTCCATCGGTGTCTCCGATGTATAACGGAGATTTGAGACCGTTACGCTCAATTATGAGCGATATGTTTTCGGCCTTTGGACGGCTGGTCTCTCCGTTGGTAAGGGTGTCGCTAATCCATGGGGTCAGGCCGGTATAGTGTAGGAAGTTGTGTAACCCGCGTGCCCCGCAGTTGCTCACCATGAACAGTCGGTATCTTTGTGCGAGTGACGGGATGTTATCCATGACACCCGGATAGAGTTTCCCACCGAGCACGGGCATCATCTCCCGCTCATTATGCTCAAGTACGGTCATGAACTCTGTGAACTTTGAACCGAGTGACGGCAATATCTCATCTGTTATAGTTTCGATGGTGAGACCCATGTATCGCAACAGTGTCGCACGGTCTATTATGGATGCGATACCACATTGTTTCAAGGTCTTGTTCCATACCTCCGCGTAGCTGTCAACGGCATCCCAAAGAGTACCGTCCATGTCAAATATCAGGCTGTCGAACTGTCTGTTAATCATTGTCGCTACGATAATTGATACCGATTAATTCAATTCCGTGTAATGTATCAACACGCATGACGTGTCTGATTTTTACCGGGACACCGGCTTTTAACATTATTTTACCGGGTATGGATTGCTCTATCTGGTAGGCAGTTCCGAGTCCGCTCCCTTTCCATCGGCCGTATTTGTCGGCCATGACGATGTTGACAGTGTCGCGTCTCGGAACTTCATTGTCGGTGCTCGTGATTTCCAGCCATAGGTTGCTATACCTGTAACTGTTGTCATGACGCAATGCGACCGAAAGAGTGCCCGGAGCGTTCAAGACAGCTGAATCGGGGATGAAAGAGATTGTGTCACCGTAGGCCCATCCTTCGTCAGGGAGATTGGTGAACAGGCTATAATCATTGTGCCCGGGAGCGCATGCTCCCAAGCACAATAATATTGATAGGATGGTTAGGGTGAATTTTGACTTACTCATTGTTGGACGGTTTTTGTCCTGATGGCTTGGGTGGACGGTTTGGACGTTCGCCCTGACGGTTGCGGTTGCTACGACGTTGGTTACCTCCGTTGTTGTTCTTTTGTGAATTATCTCCTGTCGGTTTCTTTTTTTCAGGTGTCGAGCCCTTTTCCTGTTGCGGTTTCTTGGGACTGTTGGTCTGATTTTCTCCACGTGGGGCGTCGGATGGTTTCTTGTTTCTGCGTTTCTTTTTCTTTGCTTTGTCAAAACGCGTGAGACTGTCCTGTCCGACAATGTCGCCGAATTCACTCTTTTCAACGGGTTTCACAGTGCCGTCCCGTTCAAGTTTCAACGGTTTCTCACCGCGCTTGTTCATCGCGATGATTTCAAACGCCCGTTCGGCATCGATTGTCACGAGATTGGCCGCCACCGATTTGTCGGTGGAGTAGGTGATTTCCTTCTTGAATATGTCGGTCTTGAAGTGGAAATATGTCGCGTCGGCGGTTTCGAGTCGAATGTCCTTTGTCGGTAGACGCTTGACGCTTTCAACGTAGGCGTCCACTTCGAAATTAAGGCAGCATTTCAGTTTGGCGCATTGTCCCGCGAGTTTCTGCGGGTTCAGGGAGATGTCCTGATAACGTGCGGCGGCAGTGCCGACCGACACGAAATTGGTCATCCACTGTGAACAGCACAACGGTCGCCCGCACGGCCCGATTCCACCTATACGTCCCGCTTCCTGGCGTGCGCCTATCTGCTTCATCTCGATGCGCACCTTGAAAGTCTCGGCGAGCACTTTGATTAGCTGACGGAAATCGACACGTTCATCGGCGATATAATAGAATATGGCTTTGTTTCCGTCACCCTGATACTCCACGTCACCGATTTTCATGTTGAGTTTGAGGCTCTCGGCGATTTTACGTGAGCGTATCATAGTGTCGTTTTCTTTGGCCTTGGCTTCCTCATATTTTTCGAGGTCCGATGGTTTGGCCTTGCGGAACACACGTTTTATCTCAGTGTCCTTGCGCAGGTTAGCTTTCTTCATCTGGAGCGCGACGAGGCGACCGGTTAGTGTGACCTGTCCTATGTCATGCCCCGGAGATGCCTCTACAGCGACCATGTCGCCCTGTTCAAGGGGAAGGTTGGAACTGTTCTTGTAATAACCTTTGCGGGTGTTCTTGAACTGAACCTCAACCATGTCGAAGTTAGCCATTCCACCGGGGATATCCCCCATCCAGTCATAACAATGCAGCTTACCGCGGGGCGTGGTGTCGCATCGGCAACATCCCCCTTGGCAACCCTGTGTCTCGCCAGACGTTTTATTTAGGCGAGGCTCTTTGTTATCTTCTTCAGTCATCTCGGCGGGTTATTTTGCGAAGCTGACAGAACGGGTCTCACGTATAACCGTGATTTTTACCTGTCCGGGATAGGTCATTTCGTCCTGGATGCGCTTTGCTATTTCCGATGACAGTTTTTCGGTCTCGGCATCGTCAATCTTGTCGGCTCCGACAATCACGCGTAACTCGCGTCCTGCCTGTATCGCGTAGGTCTTGATTACGCCGGGGTAGGAGAGCGCGAGTTGTTCCAGGTCGTTGAGACGTTTGATGTATGCCTCGACGATTTCGCGGCGTGCACCGGGGCGTGCGCCGGATATTGCGTCACACACCTGTACAATCGGGGCGAGAAGTGTCGTCTGCTCGATTTCATCGTGATGCGCGCCGATTGCGTTGCATATCTCGGGCTTCTCCTTGTACTTTTCAGCGAGCTTCATGCCAAGTAATGCATGTGGCAGTTCCGGCTCCTCGTCGGGCACTTTGCCTATATCATGAAGCAAGCCTGCGCGACGTGCTTTCTTGGGGTTCAGGCCAAGTTCCGAAGCCATGATTGCGCATAGGTTGGCCGTCTCGCGTGAGTGTTGCAACAGGTTCTGGCCATAGCTTGAACGATATTTCATCTTGCCGACGAGGCGTATCAGGTCGGGGTGCAATCCGTGGATGCCAAGGTCGATGGCTGTGCGTTTGCCGGTCTCGATGATTTCTTCTTCTATTTGTTTGCGTACCTTTGCCACTACCTCCTCGATGCGTGCGGGGTGTATGCGTCCGTCGGCGACAAGCTGATGCAGGGCAAGGCGTGCGATTTCACGGCGCACGGGGTCAAATCCTGAAAGCACAATTGCCTCGGGGGTGTCATCGACGATGATTTCAATGCCTGTGGCGGCCTCGAGTGCGCGTATGTTGCGACCTTCGCGTCCGATGATACGGCCCTTGATTTCATCACTGTCGATATGGAACACGGTCACGGAGTTTTCGATTGCGGTCTCGGTCGCAACGCGTTGTATCGATTGCACGACGATGCGTTTGGCTTCCTTGTTGGCGGTCATCTTGGCCTCGTCCATGATGTCGTTGATATAACTTTGTGCAGCTGTCTTGGCTTCGTCTTTCAATGATTCGACGAGTTTTTCCTTTGCTTCTTCAGATGACAGTCCTGAAAGATGCTCAAGTGTCTCGCGTGCCTGACGGTGCATCTTGTCAAGTTCGACCTTCCGGGACTCCATCACGGCTTGCTGTGCGTCAAGGTTGGCACGTGTCGTCTCGTTCTCGTTGCGTGCACGCTGGTTCTCGCTCTGCTGTTGGTTCAGCTGGATTTCACGCTGCTTGATACGGGCCTCGGCCGACTGTACCTTTGACATGCGGTGGTTGGCTTGTTTCTCGGCCTCTGCGGTGATTTTGAGTTCCTCCTCGCGAGCCTCAAGCAATTTGTTCTTCTTTAGCACCTCGGCCTCTCTTTCAGCCTCCTCGACAATGCCTTTGGCACGTGTCCGGGCCATCTTTTTCTGTACTATGACGGTCACGCCTACCCCTATGGCGCAGGCGACAACCGCGATGCTTAGATAAATGATTATATCGAATAACTGCATTTAAATGATTGTTTAATTGGGTTATAAGTTTGGTTGTATTATTATAAAAAAAGCACAATCCATCCGCGATGTCGACCACGTGTCCTCTGTTGTGTGAGGTGCGCGCCGTCTCTGTCAGCGTCTGTATCGTGCAGGATTTGCTTTATAACGGTGAAGGGGTGATGCCGACATGAGACCTCTGTCTCTTGTGTCGCCGGGATTATGCCCCTTGCATTGGTTCACTCGATTTCAAGCAATTTATCATCGAGGTCTTTCTCGAGTTGTTGCAACAGACTGTCAACCGACTCGACTCCGGCTTCTTGCATGAAATACAGCTGGGCGAACCTGAATGCCACCATGGCGAGTATCTCGCTTGAAGTCTTGTCCTTGAACCGCTTGCTCCACGTTGTCCATAACTGGTTGACGTTGTCGGCAGCGGTCCTTATTACCTCCTCGTCATCGATGTCGATGCTAAGCGGCATCGGTGGTTGGTCGGCAATGCGTATCGTTATATTTTGTTTCCGTTTCATCGCTGTTCCGGTGTTTAGTCATTAAGGTCGGCGATGCACTTGTCAATTTCCCGCACTAATCCGGAAATTAGGGCACGGCTGCGTTCTACATCTTCGCGGCTCGGGTTGCTGACCCTTGCCACTGTCAGATACTCCAACTGAAGTTTCAGTCGCTCGATTTCGCGACGTCCGGCCTCAACCTCGGCGGTCAACTCCTCGACACGCGCCTCGGCCTTGGCTTTCAGTTCCTCGACACGTGCGGCACGCTCAAGGAGCAGTGCGCTCTTGGTCTTTATCTGACTTATGCGTCGTTGTAGGTCGACAGACATGCTTTTCCCAAATTTTCACAAATGTACTCATATATTTTCACATACGCCAACATTTCCCCGTTTTTTTCACTCAACCCATGAAAACGATGCTTCATAAGCACGTCATTCCCCATATTTGACACCTTTAAAAATCGTCGTCTATCATGTCGAAATCGTCCTTTTCGTCAAGGAAATCATCAACCGTGTCGTCCCAGCGTGAGGAGTAATCATAATTATCGTAAGACCTATCGTACGGATATCCGCAGCCGTGTTGATTCATCGCCACGAAGTCGTCGTCAAGGTCATCCTCCGTGTCAGCGCGTCTCGGCATGTAATCGGTGATGCCTGTTGAATAAGGGCTCTCGACATCCCTATCCGTGCCCCGACCGCCAAAAAAACATCTGAACAACAGAAACTCACCTATGTAATTCCAAAACCTCATAATCAATTGTTTTCAAGAAACATTTCGTAAAGAGCCACCGGCCCGTAATGCCACAATTTGGTTTCTTCATCCTCAAGTTGTCGGTAGGTTGAGGACTGATATATGCGTTTCAAAGATTCGGTTATTGACAATCCGAAATCGGAGGCATACATGACAGCCATTTTACTCACCTTGCCGGGAAGCAAAAGATATAAATTCTCTGAAGTTATCTTCTTGTCAGTCATTTTCCTATCTTTTCAGCTTGTGGTAACACTCCTTTCTCTCTCATATAGTCGGTGAGGTCTTCCACGAGATAACGTGAACTAAAAGTGTGTAGGACATCATACGATGGGACAATGTAGCCGTAGAGGATGCCCGATTGCTTTAGCCGTCGGTAAACATCACGTTGGCTCATGTTCAGGACTTGTGCGAGTTTGCTGATACAATATGTTACAAATTCAAGGGTCTTGGTATCCATGACTTTTTGTTTTGATTTGATGTCAGATTCAAAGTTAGGGAAATTTTTTGAGGTGGCAATGTTTTTAGGCGTGATTTCAGTGGGGCGTTTCGGAATAGTTTTGTTAACTTTACGCAATCATGGAAACGACGATTAAGAATATTGAGTCGCTGCAGAGGTTCCTTGACCGCTCGCCGGTCAGTTTCTACGCTGTGGCGACGGTGGCCCGGACTCTGGATGAGGCCGGGTTTACACGGTTGTATGAGTCTGACGGTTGGGATTTGAAGCCGTCGGGACGTTACTATGTAATCAAGAATGACTCGGCGATATTCGCGTTTATCGTGGGGAACGGTAACCCGTATGACGGTTTTAAAATCATATCGGCTCACAGTGATTCGCCCGGATTCCGCATCAAACCTCACGCCTCGATGCTAGGCGAGGGCGGTGTTGTCAAATTGAACACCGAGGTTTATGGAGGCCCGATTCTCTATACATGGTTTGACCGCCCGTTATCGATTGCAGGACGCGTGATGTTGCGTGGCACTGACCCGTTGCATCCTGTGACACGCCTTGTCAATGCCGACCGTCCTTTGCTCACGATTCCCCATCTCGCGATTCATTACAACCGTTCGGTCAACGACGGCAACCCTTTGTCGCGTCAGAAGGATATGCTGCCGGTGCTCGGTGTCGTTAATAATCAGCTTGAGGCTGACAATTTGGTGTTTAAGGCCTTGGATGTAGACCCTGCTGAGGTTATCGGGTTTGAATTGGGATTGTATGATACGACTCCGGCATGCCGTGTTGGCGTTGACGGCGAGTTTATAACCTCGGGACGGCTCGATGACCTCTCGATGGTTCACGCTTCATTGACGGCATTGTTGGCCGGTGTTGACAATGACCGTGCGCAGACACGTGTCATGGCTATATTTGACAACGAGGAGACCGGCTCGGGGACCAAGCAAGGTGCGGCATCCCCGGTTCTCGCGCATATCATGCGCCGTGTCACCGATGCCCTCGGTGGCGGCGAGGAGGATTATCTCCGTGCGCTTGCATCCACGTTCATGATTTCGGCCGACAACGCCCATGGACTCCATCCCAACTATGTCGAGAAACAGGACCCGACCAACCATCCTGTGCTCGGTGGTGGCCCTGTAATCAAGATGAACGCCAACTGCAAATACATGACTGACGGTGATTCGGCCACCGTGTTCGCGACTGTATGCAAGGATGCCGGAGTCCCGTACCAGTATTTTGTCAATCACAGCGATGTCGCGGGTGGCTCGACACTTGGCAATATCCTGACCTCGCAAATCGACATACGTGGTGTGGATATGGGTGCGGCGATGTGGGCGATGCACTCGGTGCGTGAGACCGCATCGGTGGCTGACCACACCTACATTATCGATGCTTTCAACGCTTTTTATAACTTATAGAATTGTTTTCTGACCCTTGTCGCGTGTCGCTTTTCCGTATGCGACTGCGTGACAGGGGCAGCTGTGGTAGCATCCGAGGCATAACGCGCAGGTGTCGCCCCAATGTGGCATGCCGTCACGCATGGTGATGTTATCCAACGGACATGTACGGGCGCATGTACCGCATCCCGTGCAACTGTCGGTGGCATGAAAAGGCTTTGGCGACATGTCGTGGGCGACAAACCATCGGTATATTATTGCGGTCTTGAACCACGCCCATTTACCCCGGGTGCAATCATCGGTTCTTACTCCGGCTGTTATCGCACGGGCGATTGTGTCGACACGTGCCGTGGCATCGGCGACCTTGCGTGCGGCGACTTCGGGGGAATCAACGTCAAATCCTTTCATCAACGTATAGGTGTTGGGCATGATGACACTGTATGCCCCGACGGCATTCCAATGTCGCCGGGCCATGTCGCGTCGCCACATCGATGCGGCATCTCCAATGTCATCGCCACATGTCGCCACCATGAAATGATGTGTGTCATCGCGGTCGGTTTTCAGTCGGGTCATGACGCTCCTGACGACAGGGGGCGTTCCCCATGAATAGATAGGGTAGACCCATATCAGCCGGTCGCCGGTGTGCAATATCGGCGAGTCATACAACTCTCGGTCGAGCATCACGACCTCGTCACCAAGACGCTCGGAGAGCAATTGGGCGACATACCGTGAGTTGCCAGTGCCTGAAAAGCAGAGTATCATATCGTCACCTGTGTCGCGCCGTAGCCGTATTCACGGAATGACGCATCCTGCACCTGATGTCCTTTGTAGCGGTGGTTCAGCTCTTTCATCAACGCCTGTCGCAGCACGCCCTCTCCCTTGCCGTGTATAAACACGATTTTGAGTCCCTTGTTCTTGAGGTTTGAATCCATGACACGGCGGAATTCATCGACCTGGAGATTCAACATGTCGGCGGGGGATAGCCCGCGGGTGTTGTCGACAAGTTCATGGATGTGCAGGTCTACTTCCAGTACGCCGTCGGTGGGTTGACGGCGTTTTACCACAGGTTTGCGCCGTTCTCGGTCTATGGCCTTTTTGGCTTTGATTCCTTCCTCGAGCCGTCGGGGGTCTACGCTTTTTGCCCGTTGGGGAATGTCGTCCTTGACAATGTCTATCGCGATGACGGGGGTGTCGAAATACACGTTGTCACGGAAGCAGTGCAGACGGCAGAATTTGGTCGTGTCGAGTTTGGTCTCGACAGAGACGGGTGTTTTCAGTGCAAACTCCTTGTCTCGTTTGAATGCGATATATTGGATGCACACGCGGTCGAGCGACTGCAAATCCTCGCGCAACACCTCGCCGAGCCACACCTGGATGTTCGGTTCTACGATTCCGGCATAGCGTGTCGTCCAGCCTTTGGCTTCGTCGGCGCGGGTCATGTAGGAGAAATAGAGGTAATAGTTGGAGTCGTTGACAAGATAGGCGTCAAATGTCGTTGAACTCAGGTTCTTTATATCGGCGGCTTCATACCCTAAGACGATGTTCAGCCTGTCACCGTAGTCTGTCTCGGCGGTATCCTCCTCGGATGGTTCTTCAATCGTAACTTGGGGAGTTGGAGTTGCCGAGGCCTGTGGCGATGGCTTGGATGCAGGTATTATGTTCTTTTCCTTGGATGGTTTCGGTACTTCCGATGCCGGTGTCACAACGACGCATTCCTTGATGAGCACAGGGGTCTCGAATCCCTCGTCATCGACGTAGGCCATGTTGCCCTCGATGCGTGTCACGCGTCCTCCGCCAACGGCGTTGAGGTAACGTACGATATCTCCTATTTTTGCTGCCATATATTATATATCTATTTTTTCTTGCTTGTATCTAATTTTTCTTTCAGGAAACGCCCGGTGTGGGATGCACTGCATGCCGCGACATCTTCGGGAGTTCCCGCGATTACAATTTCCCCGCCGGCATCGCCGCCTTCAGGCCCGATGTCGATTACATGGTCGGCGCACTTGATTACATCGATGTTATGCTCGATGATGATGACGGTGTGACCCTGTGCGATGAGACGGTTGAATGAGTCGAGCAGGGTATTGATGTCATGGAAGTGTAACCCGGTCGTGGGTTCATCGAAGATGAACATGGTGGGTTGTGGTTTTTCCATGGCCAGGTAATATGCCAGTTTGACGCGTTGGTTTTCGCCTCCCGAGAGAGTCGATGAACTTTGACCGAGCTTGATGTAACCGAGACCTACATCCTGTAGCGGTTTCAGGCGTTTCACTATTTTTTTAGGTAAGGACCCGTTGTCCTCCCCGAAAAATTCAATGGCCTGATTCACGGTCATGTCAAGTACGTCATATATATTTTTCCCACGGTATTCCACTTCAAGGATATCTCGTTTGAAACGGTGCCCGTGGCACTCGGGGCATGGAATGGTGATGTCGGCCATGAACTGCATCTCGATTGTGATTGTACCGTCCCCCTTGCACTCCTCGCAACGACCGCCGTCGGCGTTAAACGAGAAATAGGCGGGTGTGAATCCCATCTGTACAGCAGCCTGTTGTTCCGAGTACAATCGGCGTATCTCGTCGTAGGCTTTCAGATAGGTGGCCGGGTTGGAACGGGTTGATTTGCCTATTGGGTTCTGGTCGACAAACTCGACCGCCGATATGCGGTTGAGGTCGCCTTGCAGTGAACGGAACATGCCGGGTGCATCGCCCGGTTCTCCGAGATGCCGTACAAGGGCGCGGTAAAGGATGTCCCTCACGAGGGTCGATTTACCCGACCCGCTGACGCCGGTCACAACAGTCATCACACCGAGTGGAAATTCAACGTCTATGTCTTTCAGGTTATGTTCCCTCGCTCCGACTACCCTGATGGAATCACGCCAGCGTCGGCGTGTTGAGGGAACGGGGATTGACCGTTGGCCGTTGAGATAAGCCACGGTGTAACTGTCTGATGCGTCACCAAGCGACTTGACGGGCCCCTGGTACACGATTTCTCCGCCATGTCGTCCTGCGTCAGGCCCTACGTCGATGATATAGTCGGCGGCGCGTATTATATCCTCATCATGTTCTACAATCACGACTGTGTTCCCGATGCGTTGCAGCTTGCGAAGCACTTCGATTAGTCGTTCGGTGTCGCGTGAATGTAGTCCGATACTCGGTTCGTCAAGGATGTATAGTGAGCCGACAAGGCTGCTGCCAAGTGAGGTCGCAAGGTTGATGCGCTGGCTTTCACCGCCTGAAAGGGTGGAGGAAAGCCGGTCGAGAGTGAGATAGCCCAACCCTACTTCATCAAGGAACGCGAGACGGGTGCGTATTTCGGTTAGAATGCGTTGCCCTACGTGCATGTCATGTTCCGACAGTGATAATGTGTCGAAAAATTCACGTAGTGTTTTCACGGGCATTCTCACCAGGTCGGTGATTGTACGTCCCGAGACTTTGACATATCGGGCGTCGACGCGTAAACGTGAGCCGTGGCACACAGGACATGTCGTCTTGCCCTGATAGCGTGCCTTCATGACACGGTACTGGATTTTGTACTGGTTTTCATCGACCATGCGGAAAAATCCATCAATGCCGGGGAATGAACCGTAGCCGTGCCAGAGAGTGTCTTTCTGTTCCTGTGTCAGGTCGGCGTATGGTTTGTGTATCGGGAATCCGGCGCGTGATGCGACGGTTATGAAATCCCGCTTCCATTCGCTCATTTTTTCTCCCTTCCAGCAAGCCACAGCATCTTCATAGACCGATAACGCGGGGTTAGGGATGACGAGGCGTTCGTCGATGCCGAGTGTCTTGCCGAAACCCTCGCAACGTGGGCATGCGCCTACCGGGTTGTTGAAGTTGAACATCTGTTCGTTGGGTTCGGCGAATGTCATACCATCGGCTTCAAACCGTTTTGAGAACTGATGCCTGACAATGTCATCGCCATCGAACACCCACAGTGTCAACTCGTCATGCCCCTCAAAGAACGCGGTCTCCACCGAGTCGGCGAGACGGCTGTTCTCGTCCCCGGTATAGCTGACCGATAATCGGTCGATGAGCAGTTCGGCCCCGTTCGGCGTTTCAGGCGGGTTGTCTATGGCGAGCAATGACTCGATTGTGACAAACGAGCCGTCGGCGGTTATCAATCGCGAGTACCCGGCTTTGAGATACACATCGAGCTGTGTCGGGTAACGCCTTTTCTCAGGAAGTATGATTGGAGAGGACAGGGCGATGCGTGTCCCCTCGGGATAACCGCATGCCACCGAGACAACATCCTCGATGGTGTGCTTTTTAACTTCGTTTCCCGAAACGGGTGAATAGGTGTGGCCTATGCGTCCGAACAACAGACGCATGTAGTCATATATCTCGGTAGATGTCCCCACGGTGCTTCGCGGGTTGCGTGTGTTGACTTTTTGCTCGATTGCGATTGCAGGGGGAAGTCCCTTAATCATGTCGCATTCAGGCTTGGCCATTTTGCCAAGGAACTGCCGGGCGTAGGAGCTAAGACTCTCCACATAACGGCGTTGTCCCTCGGCATACAGCGTGTCAAACGCCAATGACGATTTCCCCGACCCTGACAGGCCGGTGATTACGACGAGATTGTTGCGTGGTATCTCGACGTCAATGTTTTTGAGATTGTTGACGCGTGCGCCTTTGATTATTATATTACCCATTTCTTGAAGTCACGTCACGGTTGTAGGCAGGGCCTGCGGAAAAATAACGTTTCCGCAGGCCCTGTTATTGTGGATTGGTATAGCGTTATGCTATGCCGAGGTCTTTCTTCACATGCTCGATTTTAACCTCGCCGTCGGTGTTGGCCTTGTCGTAGTCGGCGTTGGTTTCCATTGTGCCCTTGACCTCGATGTAGAACTTGATTTTGGGTTCTGTTCCCGAGGGGCGCACCGACACCTTGTAGCCGTCGGCGGTGAAATATTGGAGCACGTTGGATGTCGCGGGCATGTCGAGTTTGGCGATTTCGCCGCTCTTGACATCTTTTTCGGTCAGTGCGCTGTAATCCTTGATTCTGATTACTTCGCTTCCGCCGAGGGTCTTGGGCGGGTTTTCGCGGAAGTTCTTCATCATTGCCTGGATTTCATCGGCGCCAGTCTTGCCGGGGCGAACAACCGAGATGCCGGCCTCCTTGCTGAAGCCGTACTTGATGTATATGTCCTGCAACATCTGCATGAAGTCCATGCCTTTGTCCTTGGCCCATGCAAGCACCTCGGCCATGAGTGAAATTGCCGATACCGAGTCCTTGTCGCGACAGAATGTCTCGGCCAGGAATCCGTAGCTTTCCTCGCCGCCTCCGAGGTAGCGCATCGTGTTCTCCTCGTCGCGTATCACCTGTGCAATCCATTTGAAGCCGGTGTAACAGTCAAACATCTTGACATTGTTCTTGTCGGCAATCGACTTGATTGTTTCGGTTGTCACGATTGTCTTAACTACATATTCGTTGCCCTTGAGCAGGCCAAGTTCGGCATTGCGGGTGATGAGGTAGTTGAGAAGTATCATCACAATCTGGTTGCCGTTGACGAGTACGTATTCGCCGTGGGCGTCGCGTATGACACATCCGATGCGGTCGGCGTCGGGGTCTGATGCCACGACGAGGTCGGCCTCCACCTCTTTTGCCTTGGCAATCGCCATAGCCATCGCCGATGGGTTCTCGGGGTTGGGTGAATCGACGGTGGGGAAATCGCCTGACGGTATATCCTGTTCGGGGACATGGATTATGTTGGTGAACCCGTAATTTTTCAGAGATTCTGGTACGAGTTTCACGCCCGTCCCGTGGATTGGGGTATAGACAATCTTCAGGTCCTTGTGACGTTCGATGACATCGGGACTTAATGACAGGCCCTTTACGGCGGCGAGGAAGTCGGCGTCAATCTGTTCGCCGATGATTTCAATCTTTGATTTGTCACCGTTGAACTTGACATCCTCGATGCTCTTGATGCGGTTCACATGGTCGATGATGTTGACATCATGGGGGAATAGTACCTGTGCTCCGTCCTCCCAGTATGCCTTGTACCCGTTATATTCCTTGGGATTGTGGGACGCGGTTATATTGACACCGCTCTGGCAACCGAGATGACGTATCGCGAACGACAGTTCGGGTGTCGGACGGAAACTGTCAAAGAGATATACCTTGATGCCGTTGGCCGAGAAGATGTCAGCGACAATCTCGGCGAATTTGCGGCTGTTGTTACGCACGTCGTGACCTACAACAACCTTTATTTCGGGTAAATCCTTGAAAGCCTCTTTCAAGTAGTTGGCGAGACCTTGGGTCGCTGACCCGACTGTATATATGTTCATGCGGTTGGTCCCTGCGCCCATTATTCCGCGCAGACCGCCTGTCCCGAATTCAAGGTCTTTGTAGAATGACTCAATCAACTCGGTCTTGTCATCGGCATCGAGCATTCTTTTCACTTCGGCGCGGGTTTCGGTGTCATATCCTTCACCGAGCCACACTTGAGCTTTGGCTGTTACTTCTTTCAGAAGTTCATTGTTTTCCATATTGTTATATTGAATCTTAATGTGTTGAAACGTATATCAGGCACGCCGTTGGAGGCATGCGTCAACAAATATACGTCTTATCATTGAGATAACAAAATTAAACCCCGCTTTTTGTGTTAACCGTCATTAAAAATAATCAAGAAAATCGTACCTTTGGGAAAAATTCTGATTATGAGATTGAAAAAGAATTGGCAGAGATTGTCGTTGACATTGATATCATTACTCGTGTGGGCCTGTGGCTTCGGTACGGTTGTTGATTCGTTGAATATGTCAGTGTCTTGTGACCCTGTCGTTGAGTGTGGGAAATACTTTAAAATAGAATACAAGGTTCAAAGTGGTGTCGAACTTAAGGACATACAACCTGTCACAATAGACAGAATCCCCGATGGATTGAAGCTGTTGGCCGGGCCAAGTTTGTCGACAACATCCTCCTATACCAGTGTGGATGGAAATGTCTCGGCATCATACAGTGTTGTGTTTACCTACATTTTCCGGCCGGTTGAGTGCGGTGAGTACAGAGTCCCTATGGCGACATTACATTATAAGGGGGAGGAATTGCTTATAAAGTCGTATAAGAGATTCAAGGTCGTCGATAAGGTTGATGATAAAGTTGATAAGGTCCGGGGTGACACCGTTTTTGCACGTGTCGAGATTGACCGGGACAAAGTCATGCTTGGCGACAGCCTTGATTGCAAGGTCGTGATTTACTATGACGGTGTCCTGTCGGCGTTAAGTCTGAAAGAACCGATGGAGATTGAAGGGTGTCTCTGTCAGGCTAAGACCGTGGAACGAATTGAACCAAGGGAAGTCACAATCGGCAATAGGAGATATAATAAGGTCGAGATGTTGACCTATAAAGTGACTCCGTTAGTTCCGGGACGCTTTAACGTCAATCCTATCAAGATTGCTGTTGGAATGCGAAGGAAGACACTTGAAAAGGAGGGGTTCTTTGAGGTCAACCGATATGAGGATGTCGAAACTGTCGTGGAGACGCCATCAGTGTCATTTGAGGTTGCTCCAAAAGGCGCGTAATTCGTACCAGTCATAGAAATATTTCGTCCCTTTGACCGGCTTTAAAGGCACGGTGACGGGGTGTTCGTTGTGACGTATCAATGTGATGGTCTTGCCTTCATTGTCGCGGAAAAAGATGAGTTGCAGGTTTGCACCCATGGGCGAGACATTGAAATCCTGCCACGCGAGGCAGTAGCGGTCAGGGTCGCTTTCGGAGACCGCGCATCCGTCTATTTTCATCAGCGCGAGAAGCCTGATGAGGTTGGTGTCGTGGCCGAAACGCAGTGTCACGCCCCTTTTACCTGACGAGAGTTGCCGGTCGGCCTCATCGATGAAATGCCGTAGTAGTGACGAGGCGCTTTCGGGCCCGACATTCCGTGAGATTGTGGCGCATGCGTGTTTGACATACATGTTGTAATTCAGTTCCTGCCACAAGGCGTACAGTTCATCATCAGTGAAAATATCAATTAAGCCGGTCTTTACAGCGACATTTTGCTCGCCGACAGCGATGTCGTGGAGCATTCTGATGAAGAAGTGGTGTTTGTCCACCTTTGATGGGTCGTTGAATATCAGGCTCATGACACGTCGGGGATTGACGATTGAGTCCCTCCAGTGGTGATAGTCTTTACGCCATGATGCGGTGTCTGCTCCCCAGGCCTTGGCTTCGGGGGTGGAGTAAGCGATGAAGTCCATATTGCCGGGCGAGACTTTTCTTTTGATTCTCAAGACGGGATTTTTTTCTTTCAGACGTTCGCAGAATGCCGCCATGCTTACGATGCAGCGCGGTTCGGTCGATGAATAAACATCGATTGTCGCGCTGTCGGCGAACATCGTCGGGTATCTGCGGTAGAGTCGGTCGGCAATCCCTCGGTGTTGTCTCTCGCCGAGCGGGGTCAGTGCGCCATAATTTCCGTCGGCATCGTTCCACAGTGCCGTCACCATAGACTCCACCTTGCCCCCGAATGGAGTCAGGTTGTGTTGCTTGCGTTGTTCCTTCAATGCGGCGAGAGTCATGGAGTATTCCCATTCCTTGATGAGCCAGCGGGAACCGTGTCGCCCGTAATGGCTTATGTAGACAGGGCTATATCCCTTGGGGGCGTCGGGTGCGACATCTTCTGTTACGGGATAGGCATAGTAGATGCCGCCCGATTTGCCCGGCGACGCGGCTATCTCGTCTCGTAATGTGGCTGATGCTGCCACAACCAATATTATGGCTGAAGCTGACAGTAGTAATCGTTTCATCGTTTGACTGTGATGTCGGAACAGTTGACTTCTTTTATGAATCCGAGGACGGCACGGTGGTTGCTCCCGGTGGATGTTAACGTGCAGTCATCGATTGTTACATCGCTCACTGTGTCGAGATAGAACCCGTAAGGCCCGGCGTTGACAAACCCTTCTCCGCGACATGGACGGCGGTCATATATCGCGCCGGGATAATCGGTTGTCCTCGCCATGTCGATTGATACGTTGTCAAATGTCAGGTCTTTAACTTTGCCCGGTACATCTCCGCCTACGAATATGCCGTTCTCGCTCTTACAGCGTATGTTGATGAAACTGATACGGCTTACCTCGCCGCAACGGCCCTCGGTCTCACCCTTGGGAAAACGCCAGTTTGCGTCCTTATGGTTACCGTTGGCGCGTGGATAGGAGGTTACGTATATAGGCTCTGACTTGCCCCACCATACATCGGAGAAGAACCGGCACTCTACATCCATGTTGGAAAATGTCACATCGGTTACAGTTCCCTCATCGCGGTTTTGAATGCCTATGCCACGGTTTGACGCCGTGATTATGCAGTTGGAGAACATCACGTTGGCGATACTGTCCATATTTTCCGACCCGATTTTGACGGCGCATGAGCGCGAGGTCATAATACAGTTTGTGACGACAATGTCACGGCATGAACCGTATTGCTCGTATTCCCGGCGGTTTTTCAGGCAGATACAGTCATCGCCCGACTCGATGTAACAGTTGGCGATACGCGCTTTTTTGCAGTGGTCAAGGTCGATACCGTCGCCGTTGCGTATTTTCAGGTTGTTCAACAGCGAAATCCCCTCGATGGCGATGTCGCGGCATCCCACGAGATGCACGGTCCAGTACGCACTGTTGCGTATTGTCACATCCCTGATGTTGATTTTTTGGCAGTCAATCAGTGTCAATACATGTGGACGCGGGTCAAATTCGGTGACCGGCTTCAACTCGTATGAATCGGCGAGCTCTTTTCCCATGAATGCGACACCGTTGCCGTCGATTGTTCCTGTCCCGGTGATTGATACATTTTTTAGTTCTTTACCGCTAAGCCACATCATACCCTCGCCTCGGTTATCACCGAACGCGCTCTCGGTGTATATTGTCTCGTCAGGGTTGGCGAGTAGACGGGAGTTTGGCTCGAAGTGTAAGTTGACGTATGATTTCAGGTGCAGTGGCCCGGCCATGAATGTCTTTCCCGACGGGAATGTCACTGTTCCCCCGCCGTTTTCGCTACAGCGGTCTATGGCTTTCTGTATGGCTGTGGCGTCATCGGTCTCTCCGTCGCCGACCGCGCCGAAATCTGTCACATTATAAGTCGTGCCGTCATCCGATTTGCCCGAGCATGCGGTGGTAACGGTCAAAATCGCCAGTGCGATGAATTTGAATAAAATCTTATATTTCATTGAATTTATATTATATGGTATAATGGTTTTATTTTTGATTGATTGCGGGAGAATCATTTTATTGTTGGGGGCGATGATTCGGGCGAGCGACCGCGTGTCATCGACGGTGTCGCGCTCATTTCAAATTCAAGGGTGCCGCCCCCGGTTATATCGTCGTGGGTTATGTAATTTTTGTCGTAGGGTTTGCCGTTGAGCATCGCCGACTTGATGTATATGTTCTCGGGTGATGCATCGCGGGCGATGACAGTGAATCTTTTGCCGTTTTCAAGGGCGATTTCCATGCGTGGGAATACCGGGCTGCCAAGGACATAATAAGGGGTCGCGGGGCACACGGGGTAGAACCCCATTGCGGCGAATATGTACCATGCCGACATCTGTCCTGCGTCATCGTTACCTGACAACCCTCCGGGGCAGTCGAGGTATTCTGTCTCCATGATGTGACGCACATTGTACTGTGTCTTCCAAGGCTCGCCTACGTAATTGTAGAGCCATGCGACCTGATGACACGGTTCGTTTCCGTGCCAGTAACGTCCGTGGGAGAACATCGAATCAAGCCGTGAGATATATGCCTCCCAGCCACCCATCGCCTCTATGAGTCCGTGTTGGTCGTGCGGAACATACCACGTGTAATGGCACGGTGCGCCCTCGGTTATGGACTTGTCAAACGCCACGGGATTGAACGGTGTCGCCCATTGTCCTGACGCGTGACGTCCCCGTGCATATCCTGTCGCTGGGTCGATTACATTGCGATAGTTCATGGCGCGTCGTGACAGTTCACGGTAATCGCTGTCCCGACCTAATTTCTTTGCCACCATTGACAGTGCGAAATCATCGAACGCATACTCAAGCGTGCGTGACACCTGTTCCCGACGGTGATATGCGTAAGGGACGCTGTCCTCCAATGGGACATAGCCGTGTTTCAGGTAAGATTTTAATGCGCGGCGTCCCATTCCGTCCCGGTAGTCTTTTTCATCGGCGGGTGAGACGAAGGCGTTCTTCCTCATCGCCTCGTATGCCTTGTCGATGTCAAATTCGTCGATGCCCTTGACTATCGCGTCGGAAATTGTCGCGATGCAGTGGTCTCCAATCATAGCTGCGGTATAACTGTTCCAGCACGGGAAAATCGGCAGCCATCCGCCTTGCTCGTATTTGTCGATGAGCGAGCGCATCATGTCTCCGCTTCGTGAGGGGGAGAGGATTGTAAGCAACGGATGCTGGGCGCGGTAGGTGTCCCACATACTGTAGTCATCATAATAGTCATGCCCTTTGGATGCATGCATGATACTTTTTCCACCCGCGAATGCCGGATAAGAACCGTCAACGTCGTTGAGTGTCCGTGGCAGGAATGACGAGCGGTAGAGCGCACTGTAAAATTTACGCTTTTCTGTCTCACTGCCTCCTGTCACCGTTATTTTATTTAAGTGCCGTTCCCAGATATTGTGTAACTCCCGACGAGTCTTGTCGAAATCAAAATGGGGGATTTCAGCGTCAAGATTGGCTGTCGCTCCCTCCGCTCCGGTGAATGATGATGCGGCCTTTATTGTCACGGTCTCGCCCGGTGTTACATCAAACTCGATATATGCCCCGATTGCGGGAAGTCCTGACCGTGATGTTTCGCCGGGATAGGTCATCTCTTTCTCGTATGTACCGTATCCCGTTACTTTCAGACTCTTGTCCCATTCGACAATGAAGTGTCCCGCGAATCCGGCACTTTCACCTTTACCTTGGTATATGCGGTGGACGGGGTTGTTCCCTGTGATGCGCCGGTTCTTGATATCGATTGCTATTGAGCCTTCACCCTCGTCGCTGTTCGGGTTGATGACAAGGTAACCTTTGCCCCCGTTAAAGTAGGTGAATCGGAAAATCGCCGAGCGCGAGCGGCCTGTCATCTCGGTCTTGATTCCCTCGCCGGGCAACGTCACTGAATAATAGTCGGGACGTGAGATTTCGCTGCCACGCTCGATGCGTGTCGCTCGTGCGGTAGGGGAGAGACGTAGAGTCCCGCTTAAGGCCGACAATGTCATTGACCCGTAATCTTGGGTGCATCCCCCGACAATCCAGTGGGAACAGCGGAATCCTTGAAGCAATGAGTCGGTATAATAGTATGGTGCGACACATTTGCGCTCGGTGTCGCGTGTCTGTGGAGTCCAGAAATTCATCCCGTGGGGTTCAAGCACCGCCGGGAGCGTCTGGCCTAATTCCTCGGTGTTGCGACCGAACATTCCTGCGGTGTGTGTCACGCTCGGCGCGGTGCCTATGCGTGGCTCGACGTAGTCGGTCAGTCCCGCTGTGGCTGTCGAGGCTATCAATGACATGATGATGCATGTAGCGATATGTCTCATTATGATTGTTGGATTGTCGATTGGGTCGCGGCATGCCGCGGCCGTACTGTTCAGGATTGTTTAAATTTAGTTAGAATAAGGTAGGGTGTCGCAAAATAGAGACTTAATGCGACATCGTAGGGACGCGCCAACGTGCGCGTCCTCAAAGTGAAGATTACCAATTATCTGCAATAACGGACGCGCACGTTGGCGCGTCCCTACGATGCCGATTTGAGAGTTTTTATTGGCGCGTCTTTATGAACGAGGGGTTGATGACATGTCATCAACCCCTCGTGAAAAATCGGGAAGGGGTCCCGTTATTTGCGGATAACCTGTTTGGTTACTTTTTTGCCCTGTTTAACGATATAGAGACCGTTTTCAGGCTCTGCGACGCGTACGCCCTGGAGGTTGTAATATTCAACGGGAGCGTTTTCATCGTTGTCGACAGCGATGTCGCCTATACCGCTTGCGCTTGCATCAAACTTCTTGAGCGTGATGTCGGCCCAGGGATGCCAGTAACCGTCGCCTGTGTTGGAATCCTTACCCATGCCGAGCCATACCTTGGTGGGTGCGGTAAGTTCAAATTCTACATATTGATACCATTTTTCAGGATTTGCTACGAAAGCGGCGGCGGCTTCACGTTCAGAACCTGAATCATTGCGGTATATCAGCTTATTGACTGTTTCGTATGGAATTACGTCCTGCCAGTCGCCTTCCTTATTGCCTTCTACGCGTACCGGGTTGTTGTGGGGCATTGCATTGAGGTCGCCGTTACAGATTTCCCAGCAATCCTTGATGCGGACACGAATATCTTGGTTTTCGGTGAGGTCGCCAAGGTCTTCGCTCCATTTAAGTGTATTGGGACATGTCTCGTTCTTTGACATGAAAATGTATGCGTGGTCGTAGTCTGTCTGCGCGTCATAGTCATTGGCTACGTACCAGTCTTTTGTTGTACGTCCTTTGTAGCCGTAGGCATTGACTTTGTCACATGGCCATTTATGGTTATAATTATTACCATCGGCGTCAACTTCAGTTCCATAGCGATGGAATGTCAGCATCCCGAAGCGGTATTTACCGGCCGGCAGTTCAACTTGCTGACCATATTTGTAGGGAGAACCGCCACATTTACGGTAGTCGCCTCCTCCTGAACCATCTTTTTGGATGTCGGGAGTTTTCTCACCACCATCGGAATTCTTGTTGTCCCATGAACGTTTTGAGTCAATTCCCGTGCTGAAATCACCGTTTTCAACTGTGATTTCGCCATTGGGACCTGTTAGTTTGAAGTTATCAAAACAAGTCCATTCGTCATGATAACATCCTGTGTTTGCGATTCCGAACACAAGGTCACCTCCCTCATGGTTTACTTTGACCGAGTTAGCATATTTGCCTTCAGAGAATGCAGTGCTTGCTTCACCAAGGCTATTTGGTGCTACGGTATTGTTATCGAAGAGTCCTTCAACGGCTTTCTTGGCATTCCCGATAAAGATGAATGCCTTGTGGAGGTCGGCATTACCGGGCATATTGGCCTTGGCGAAATCGTTGTTACCACAACGGTATGCGGCGTTACATGTGAGGGTATATTCCCCGGCAGGTGCATTGGGAACAATCTGATAAAGACGGAACGCTCCATTAAACACACCTCCAACACCGTCACCGACCTCACCGATTACACCTTGCCATCCGGGAATGTAGGTAACATCCTTGAGATATTGGTTGGTCACGTCGACATACGCGCCCTGTGCGTTGGCTGAAGCTACCATTGCGATTGCTCCGAGCGCCATGGCACCACGTTTGATGTACTTGTTAATCATGTTGATTGAATTTGGTTGATTGATTGATTGATTGAATAAATAAAAACTATTAACTTGATTGAATGAAATTCTATTGTTGGACTTATGAGGAAAAGAGAAACGATTAATTCCATCGTAGGGACGCGCCAACGTGCGCGTCTTCGGGTACAAATTGTCGGATAATTGACTGTATTCTTGGACGCGCACGTTGGCGCGTCCCTACGATGGGAGAGTCTTGTTTATATTCCCAGATAACCGGGATTCTGTTTCCAGTTGGTGTTAGTCTCGAGAATACCTTTTTGAATCGGCATCAGGCGGCGGTTGGGGTCTTTGGCTCCCTCGCGTTCAACCCAGTGGAATGTCTTGTGTTCGGCATCGTCCCATACCTTGTAACGGTTCTTCTGTCCCCAGTCGGCTTCGAATTGGCCGCAACGTATAAGGTCGTTCCTGCGCCACGGTTCGCCGATAAACTCGCGTGAACGTTCATCAAGGAGGTCCTGCATGGTGAATCCCCCTGAAACATGCGGGGCGTTGGAACAGTCGCGCACCTCGTTGACAAGGCTTTCGACGGTCTGTCCGTTGGTCGCTGTCGCGCCACGCATGATACATTCAGCCTTTGTGAGAAGAATGTCAGCGTAACGGAAGATGGGGTAGTCGTTGGCCTGTTGGCGGTCCCAAAGTGTATAGTCCTGTTCACGCGGAGGATATTTGAACAGACGTGCGCCTTTCTGTATATTCAGCAGGGCGGTCCCGTCGGCGATTGTCGCCTTGGTCGGTTTGGGGGATGACTCATCGCCCAATGAATATATGCTTGCGTCGTCAAATTCAAATTCAGCCCTGAAATTCAGTTGCCCGATGAGGGTGTTGGGTGAAAAATTGGCGTTGGCATATAACATCACGGGGACATCGGTGAAATTATAGTTGGCATCCACTTGATATTGCGGGCCTTGTAGCACGATTTGATTACGTTCGTCACCGGGGAGATTGAAGCGTGCGACCGCCTCGGATGTCATTACATGGTTGCCGGCGGTTGATTTGGCCGGCGACCATCCCAGGAATGCCGGTTTACACAGCCCGTCTTTTTTGAAGGCCCACCAGCGATAGAAAGTAATGGTTCCATCGCCTTTGGTAGCGGGGTCAACATCGTAGGCATAGATAAAGTCCTTGATGTGTACTCCGTTGTCGGGGAAGAATTTCTTACGGTAACCGCGACCTACCTCAAAGACACCTGAATTGATGATTTCGTCACACCATTTCACGCAGTCGTTGAGTTTCTCGTTGGGGGTGTCGTTGGTGACAGTGGTGATGTCATGGGTGTAGACGCCCCAGTTGAGATACACCTTGGCGAGGAGGGCGGCGGCCATCCAATAGTTGGGTTTGCCGTAGGTCGATACATTGTTTTCCTTGCTAAGTCCGTTCTCCTGGGACAGGATGTCGAGAAGTTCCTCCTCGATGAACCGGGCGACATCGGCACGCGGCTGGCGGTCGATGCGCTCGCCTTCCTCGAAGCAACGGTTCATGATGGGTGCGTCGCCATACATCTCCATCATCCAGAAATGATAGTAGGCACGTACTGCACGCAACGGTGCGACAACGGGGTCTTTGCCGTCAACGCCACCGTAGGCGAGGATTTTCTTGTTGGTCTCGGTGCAACCCTGCATACATCCCTCAATCATTCGGCAATTCCAATTGTCAAGAGTCAGGGAGTGTATTGAACCGTTGACTGCACGGCCATCGTCCCAGTAGTTGCCGAGCCCGTAACAAACGCCCATGATTTCATCACCCTGGTTTACCACGCCTTCGTTGAAGTCGCGGCCGAACCAGCCGTGGAGGAAACGGTAACAACCGTTGAATTCGCCTTCGATGGCAATCGGGTTGTCGGGGAGTGTAGTGTAGCGGTTATTAATAGGGGTGTCAAGGTCGGTACAGGCTGTTGTGCCGGCGAGGACTCCCGATAGTGCTAACAGTTTGATATATGATTTCATATTGTTATAGTCAATGATGCGATATTAGAAATTGATAGTTGCGCCTACAAGTACCTGGCGGGTGCGGGGATAGTGGTCCCAACGGGTGTCATGTCCCGGTTCGAGTCCGCCGAGGCATATCTCGGGGTCACGTCCCTTGTAGCTTGTGATAGTGAACAGGTTGTTGCCCGATACATAGAGGCGTAGGTCGCGAATCCAGCCGTTGAAGCAGTTACGGAATGTGTAACCGAGTGTCGCGGTAGCGAGTTTGAAGTAGCTTCCGTTCTCAAGGTAACGGTCTGACGGATAGTGGGCGAGACCGTCGGTGGGCAGTTGCTCGTCGATAACTGATGCGAGTACGTTCTTGCCTTGTGAAATCGCGCCGACATAGGAGAAGTATGCACGTGGCTCGTTGAAGATTTTCTGACCGAACACGCCGGTGAAGAAGAGGTTCAAGTCCCAGTTCTTGTAGGTGAGCGTGTTGTTCCAGCCCATTGTCAGCTTGGGTTGTGCGTTACCCATCTTGATGCGGTCTTTCTCACCGGGTGAAAGAGTGGTGCGACGGCTGCCGTCGGCCTCGTAGATATAGTCACCGGTCTCGAGGTCGCGCTCGAAGAAAGTCGAAACTCCGTTGTCGTTGTAACCGGCCCATTCCCATAGATAGAATGTACCGATAGGCTCGCCCTCGACGATACGCTGGGTTGTGCAACCTTGTGACAGACCGGGCATGTCGGGGTCATAGCGGTTGAGGACACCGGCGTTGAATTCCGAATTGGATACGCTGACAACCTTGTTGGCGTTATGGGAGAAGTTGAGCGATGTGTTCCAGTTGAAATCGCGTGACTGGACGGGAACCGCGTTGATTGACAGTTCAACGCCTCGGTTGCGCATCTTGCCGACGTTGGCAATTAGCTTGTCTACGGGATAAAGCGCAGTCGACACGGGATATTCCCAAATCATGTCCTTGGTGTCCTTGTTGTAATACTCGATTGTACCGTTGATACGGCCATTGAGGAATGCGAAATCAATACCGATGTTGAGCATTGTGGTGGTCTCCCATTTGAGGTCATTGTTGACGTTACGGGCGACATTGAGGCTCTTGTAGCTTGTTTTCTCTCCTGTGACGGGGTCAACATACTCAAACCGTGTACCTGCCTGATAGAAATAGCGTGACGTGTAGATGTCAAATCCTTGGGCGTTACCGCTCTGTCCCCAGCCGACACGCAGCTTAAGGTCGTTGAACAGGCCGAGGTCTTTGATGAAATTTTCCTCCGACAGACGCCATGCGACAGACGCCGAGGGGAATGTGGCCCATTTGTTGTTTGCGCCGAATGTCGATGAACCGTCACGGCGGACAGCTGCCTGGAGAAGATATTTGGACATGAACGAGTAGTTGACACGACCGTAGAACGAAATCATGCGGGTGAGTGATTCAAGTTCAGCCCCCACCGGGTCGGTATTCCATGAGTTGGCCATGCCTATGTCGTTCCATCCGAGGGTATCGTCATAATAATTGTAACCATTGGCTCTGAATCCACCGCCGTTCTTGTGCTCCTCCCATGAATAACCGGCCATGAGGGCGAGTTTGTGAATTTTGTTGAAGGTCTTGTCGTAGTTGGCATATATCTCCATCAGTTTGCCATAATCATCAGTGACCTTTTGGTTTGATTCACCGTGTTTATGATTGGTCTGTGATTTGGTGGAAAAATAGTCCCAGTAATGCCAGTTTTGGGTCTCGTATGCGAAGTTTCCGTTCAGTAAGAGTCCGTCGATGATTTTCAACGAGGCCTTACCCGTCACTTGGAAACGCTTGAAGGTCGCCTTGGATGTATCCTCATAAATCATCGAGAGCGGGTTGTAATACTGCGAGATTGTCGGATTGGAGTACCAAGAGCCATCCTCATTGCGGACAGGTTCGAGCGGCGAGTAGTAGTACATTGCCTGATATACCGAGCCACCCTGTTTGTTGCGCGGTACACCCCATTCGTTACGGATGTTGCCGTTGACACCGAGGGCGAGGGTCAGTCGGTCTTTCAGTGTCTTGGTCTCGGCGTAGGCGCGTGCGGTGAACAGATTGTTTCCGACACCCTTGATGATACCGTCACGCTTGATATAGTTGACCGAAGCGTTATAGGTGGTCGATTTGCTACCTCCCGAAATCGATAGGTTGTGGTTGGTCGCGAAACCGGTGCGCTGTGTCTCCTTGGCCCAGTTGGTGTCAGCCCCCATGTCGTTGAGGAGGTTGATATTGTTGGCAGCGGCGTATTCGCGAAGCTGCGTGGCCGTCATCATCTTGTGGTCGTTGGCTATTTTTTCCCATGAAGCATATCCCTGATAGGTCACGCGGGCGGGTCCTTCGGCACCTTTCTTTGTGGTGACGATGATGACACCGTTGGCGGCCTTCGAACCGTAGATTGCGGTGGCTGATGCGTCACGGAGCACGTCTATAGACTCGATGTCGCTCGGCGGGATGAGGTTGAGGTTCACTCCCGGTATCCCATCGACAACATATAAAGGTGACGCTCCCTCGTTTCTCAGTGTCGATGCGCCACGCAGTGTCAGTGAGTTGACACCGCCGTTGGGGTCGGAGTTCTGCACGACCACGAGGCCCGGGACTTTGCCCTGGAGCAACTGGCCGGGGTCGGTGTAAGAACCGACATTGAGGTCCTTGGCCTGTACGGTCGAAATCGAACCTGTCAGGTCCTTGCGCTGCATAGTGCCGTAACCCACAACGACAACTTCGTCAAGAAGCTGGTTGTCGGTTTTCAGCGTTATTGTAAGTGTGGTTTTATCGGCCTTGACTTCCTGGGTCTTGTAACCGATGTAAGATACAATCAGGGTCTTGCCAAAGGCGTTATCGATTGTAAACTTTCCGTCAACGTCAGTGCCGATACCGAGTTGAGTTCCTTTGACACGGACTGACGCACCGATGACGGGCTCACCTTCCTCATCGAAGACTGTCCCTGAAACCTGGGATTGTGCAAACGCGGGAATACTTGCTAAAATGAATGCGATACAAAGCAGCAGCTTTGCCCCGAACCTAAATGGGGGGGGGGTAGTTAAATGCCTGTGACATAGTGTAATACATGTCTGTTTGGATTTGAATTTAAGGTATAAGTATAATTATATTCTCGTCTATGATTTAAGGAATGATGGTATGGAATTATCCTATCATTGGTGTCCGAAAGCGGACTAAGTTGATGTCCGCTTTTAAACTCTATTGCAAATATAATCGGAATAAATAATAATTGTCAAATTTACACTTGTTATTTAGTGTTTTTTAACATTAAATATCTTGACAGGTATTATAAAGTGTATATTAATGGTGTACATGTAAAAAAGAAGCGGGGATGTTGCAACATCCCCGCTTCTTTCATGATTGCCGGAGTTTGTTATCCACCGAAGTTGTCGTAATGGATTGACGATGGGTCGACACCGAGGCTGTCGAGCATTCCTTCGACGGCCTTGCTCATCGGGCCGGGACCGCACATATAATACTCTATGTCTTCGGGGTTCTCATGATTCTTGAGATAGGTGTCATATATCACCTGATGCACGAATCCGGGGGTATAGCTGACATCGGCGGCATCGGCAGCCGGGTCGGGGCGGTCGAGCGCAAGGTGGAAATGGAAGTTGGGGAACTCCTTTTCAAGTTGCAGGAAGTCGTCAAGGTAGAACACTTCGTTGAGGGCACGTGCGCCGTAGAAATAGTGCATCTCGCGGTCGGTCGTCTTCAGGGTCTTGGTCAGATGCATGATTTGGGCACGCAGTGGGGCCATCCCCGCGCCGCCACCTATCCACATCATTTCGTTCTTGGAATCGAAAATGGGGTGGAAGTCGCCGTAAGGGCCACTCATGATGACCTTGTCGCCAGGTTTGAGAGTGAAGATGTAACTCGACGCAATGCCCGGCATGACATCCTGGAACCCGACCTGTGGTTTCGGTTTGAACGGCGGAGTGGCGATACGCACGGTCAGCATGATGCGGTCACCTTCGGCAGGATAGTTGGCCATGGAGTAGGCACGCACGGTGGTCTCGGTGTTCTTGCATTTGAGTGTGAAAAGTCCGAATTTTTTCCATGCAGGCAGATATTCGTCACCGATGAGTGACTTGTCGATGTCCTTGTCGTAGTCCATCTCGTAGGGCGGGATTTTAATCTGGGCATAACTCCCCGGAATGAAATCCATGTGCTCGCCGGGGGGCAGTGCTACAATAAATTCCTTGATGAATGTGGCGACGTTGCGGTTGGAAATGACCGTACATTCCCATTCCTTGATGTCGAGCACCGATGCGGGGACACCGATTTTCATGTCCTCCTTGACCTTTACCTGGCAGCCGAGACGCCAGTGGTCCTGTTGCTGTTTCCGTGAGAAATGCACTTTCTCGGTGGGTAGGATGTCTCCGCCCCCTTCGAATACTTGTACCTTGCACTGGGCGCAACTCCCTTTGCCGCCACAGGCCGACGGGAGGAAGATGTTCTCATTGGCAAGGGATGAGAGCAGAGAGCCGCCTGCCTGTGCCGTCACCTTGGTGTCGTTGTTGATGGTTATAGTGACATCGCCTGATTTCACCATATATTTTTTAGCGACAAGCAATATGGCGACAAGTGCGAGTGTTATGAGCAGGAATATGCCGGTGCCGGCAAGTACGGTAAGCGAGCCGACTGTTTCGGCTAACAATATCATGGATGTTGCCATAGGAGTCAAATTTTAATGCCGAGAAAACTCATGAATGCGATGCCCATCAAGGCTGTGAGGATGAACGTGATGCCGATTCCGCGCAGGGGGCGGGGAATGTTGGAATATTGTGCGAGGCGTTCGCGTATCGCCGCGATTGCCGTGATGGCGAGCAGCCATCCGAGACCCCATCCGCCACCGGCGCACACGGCCGTCCACACGCTGCCGAAGTCGCGTTGCTGCATGAACAGCGAGCCACCGAGGATGGCACAGTTCACGGCGATTAGAGGCAGGAATATACCGAGCGACGCATACAGGGCAGGACTGTATTTTTCGACAGCCATCTCCACCAATTGTGTCATCGATGCGATTACGGCGATGAACATGATTAGTGACAGGAAGCTGAGGTCAACATCGGCGTATTCCGGGCCGAGCCATGTTAACGCACCCGCTTTCAGCACGTATGTTTCAAGAAGATAGTTTATCGGGAGAGTGATGACGAGCATGAATGTGACGGCCACGCCAAGGCCGAGGGCGGTCTTGACATTCTTTGATACGGCCAGGAACGAGCACATGCCAAGGAAGTAGGCGAATATCATGTTGTCGACAAAAATCGAGCGTATGAATATATTGAAATTTTCCATTGTTTGATGCAGTGTGAGGGGTTATCAGTCTTCCTGTAGTTCCTTGTTGCGCGAGCGGTGCACCCATATAATGCATGCCACGACAATCAGAGCCATCGGCGGGAGTATCATCAGTCCGTTGTTGACATATCCCGCGTCGTAGGCCCATTTGCCGATGACGGGATAGCCTAACAATGTACCCGAGCCGAGCAATTCACGGAAGAAACCGACAATGACGAGTATTATCGCGTAACCCGCGCCGTTGCCGACCCCGTCAAGGAACGACGGCCACGGTTTGTTGCCCATGGCGAACGCTTCGAGACGTCCCATGAGGATGCAATTGGTGATGATGAGGCCGATGAACACCGACAGTTGCTTGCTTGCGTCGTAGGCGTATGCCTTCAACAGTTGGTCGACAATCACGACGAGTCCGGCGACAACGACAAGCTGCACGATGATGCGTATCGATGTCGGGATAGTGTTACGCAGTAGCGAGATGATTACGTTGGAGAATGCCAATACGGCAATCACGGAGACCCCCATGACGATTGCCGGCTCGAGTTTGGCCGTGACAGCAAGCACCGAGCAGATGCCGAGCACCTGGACGATGACCGGGTTGTTCTTGGAGAACGGATTGAGCAATACGCTCTTGTTGTTTATCTTTTCAGCCATGGCTTCAATTGTTGTTACGTAGTTTTTCAAGGAAACATTCGTAGGGTTTGAGACAGTTGGCGAGCATCGAGCTTACCCCCTGACTGGTAATGGTTCCACCTGATATACCGTCAACGTAGTCCTCGCCGTTTAACGGTTTCATACCTTTTTTGACAACGGCGACAGGTTTGAACACTCCGTCTTTGAACACCGACAGGTTGTCAAACTGTTCGCTGAACATCGGTTTCTCGATTTCGGCGCCGAGTCCGGGTGTCTCCCCCTGGTGGGCGAAGAACGCGCCGTATATTGTTGAGCCGTCACTGTCAATTGCGATATATCCCCAGATAGGGCCCCAAAGTCCTGCGCCGTATAAAGGCAGGATATATTTTGTGGAGCCGTCCTCCGGGAGATGGCATTCATAGACGGGCAGCAGTCGGTCGGCGGCTTTCTCCTTTATCTGTGCGGCCACGTTGACCGAGAATGCATCCCCGTCGATTCTTTCGCCTTTGGAATTAACAAGGTATTGACTGGTTATCAGGCGGTTGAAGTCGGTGACAATGTCGCCTTTGGCAGGGGTCACGTGGACTGACGCGAGTATCTGACGCATCTTCTCAGCGTCGATGTTCTGTTGCTGGCGGTCGCGCAGCGATAACGATGTCACCGCGAGGGCGGCCCCGACAATCACTGTCAGGAGCACTATGTAGATGACTGTATATAGATTGCTTTGCTTGTTCATTGTCTTTCTTCAGTTTTTAGCCGTTTCATGCGGCGGCTTACATTGGATTGAACGACACAGTAGTCAATGAGTGGCGCGAGTGCGTTGCCGAGCAGTACAGCGAGCATCGCTCCCTCAGGATAACCGTTGTTATAGGTGCGTATCAGCACAGCGACCGCGCCTATGAGTAGTCCGTATATATATTTGCCTGCATTGGTGCGGCATGCTGTCACAGGGTCGGTGGCCATGAACACGGCCGCGAAGGCGAAGCCGCCATACAGCAACTGGTCTGTCGCCGGTAGGAACGATGCCGGATAAGTGGGAGTCGAGAATGTGTTGGCAATCCATCCCATAAGTAATCCGCCAGCGAATACCGAGAACATGATTCGCCAGCTTGCGATTCCGAATGCGAGAAGTATGACACCACCTATCAATATACATAGAGTGGAAGTCTCACCGAACGAGCCGGGTATCAGACCAAGGAACGCGTCCCATGTCGATATGGGGTCGCCGATGACATCCTGCAACTGAAGTTCGCCCCCAGTGTGGGTCGCAATCTGTCCGAGCGGAGTCGCCCCCGATATACCGTCGGCAAAGTTGACTGTACCGCCGAGGCCGCAAATCGGTTTGGTCGAGACGAACACTTTGTCACCGCTCATCTGTGCCGGATAGGCGAAGAACAGGAACGCACGTGTCACCAGTGCGACATTGAATATATTGTAGCCTGTACCGCCGAACACCTCTTTAACAAATATGACCGAGAATGCCGTGGCGACAGCTATCATCCACAGTGGAGTCTCAATGGGGCATATAAGCGGAATGAGGATGCCGGTCACGAGAAAACCTTCCTGTATTTCCTCCTTGCGCCATTGTGCCACGATGAACTCTATTCCGAGTCCCACTACGTATGCGACGACAAGCCGGGGTAGCACGGCGAGGAAGCCGTAGGCCATCAGTTGCCAGAAGTCGGCTTTCGTACCCGAGGCGAGCATGTTTTGGTACCCGGTGTTGTACATGCCGAAAAACAGGCATGGCAACAGGGCCAGCACCACGATTATCATCAGGCGTTTGGAGTCGAAATTATCGTGAATATGTGTCCCTTTCGGGCCGGATGTGGTGTTGGGGGTATAAAGGAATGTCTCTATGCCGTCAAACACCGAATGGAACGCGTGCAGTCTACCCCCCTCCTCAAAGTTGGGTTTCACACGGTTCAGGAATTTTCTTAACGGTTTCATATTCTACATCGTAGGGTCGCGACATGTCGCGACCTATATTATTTTAAATGGCTTTTATACAATCAGGTGGTTTCGTTGCGTAGAAAGTCGAGTCCCTCGCGGACGATTTTCTGTAATTCGAGTTTGGACGGGTCAACATACTCGGCCAAAGCGAAATCTTCGGGGGCGACCTCATATATACCGAGCTGTTCCATGCGGTCAATGTCGCGTGCTATAATCGCTTTTATGAGATATTCAGGCAGAATGTCCATAGGGAAAACCTTGTCATACTGACCTGACATAATCATGGCACGGCGACCACCGTGCAGACGGGCATCGGGTTTGAACATTTTTCCGAAAAGGAAATGTCCGGGGAAAGAGCGGTTGACACTCATCTTTGACGGGGCTATTGATGCCCATCCCATGAATTCATCGGTATCGTCACCCTCTGGAATCACAGTTAGCTGTCGCCACGGGAAATGAATGAAACCATCAATGGAGACTTTCTCGCCTGTGAGCACATTTCCCGATATTATGCGATGGTTGTGACCGTCATTTTTGATATTATCTTTCAGCAATGGCGAGATTTCCGCGCCGATTTTTGTCTCAATCAGTGTCGGTTTCTCGACCTCCGGGCCGGTGACGGCGATGACTGTGTCCATCGGGACACTGCCGTTGAGCATCAGCGAGCCGATTCTCGCCAATGTGACAATGTCGAGTGTCCAGATTACATCGCCTTTATTTACTGGGGCGATATTGGCGGCCTGTATGCCGGTGTTACCCGCTGGGTGCGGGCCGGCGAACTCGACCATTACCGCCCCAGCGTAATCGGGGAGGCTGTCTCCGGGTCTTACACCTATATATATATGTCCTGTAGTGAGTAATGACAGGGCCTTGATTCCAGCCTCTATTTCATTGTTCTTGGTCTTGATTTGCGCTTCAAGGGACGGTGCGAGCGGAGTCGAATCAAATGCCGTGACAAAAATATCACGAGGGGTATCGTTTTCTTGTGGTATTATGTCGAACGGACGGCGGCGTATCATTGCCCAAAGCCCCGAATCCATCAGCGCGTGACGTACACTGTCGGCATCCTCGCGGTTGAAACGGAAATTTTTCCAGAAAGGAGCGGGTCGGCCGCATCCTTCTTCGGCACGGCATGGCGATTCCGGTTCGATGGTCTTGATGACAACACGCTCTATGTGGCGGCGTGCGCCTCTCACGACCTGTTCCACAGTGCCGTGGGCCGGTGACACGAGTTTTATTTCTAGACAGGTCTTGTCATGCATCAAGGCGTCACCCTCAAGCACGATGTCACCCTCACGGACCTCGAGCTTAGGTGTGAATCCAGCGAAATCGTCAGGTATAACCGCGACACGTTCAGGTGTAACGGTCTTGTATGAGTTGTCGGTTACACCTCCGGCAAGTTTAAGGTCAAGTCCGCGTTTGAGCTTTATTGTTTTTCTCATACGTAGGAGTATGTTTAAGAGATTGTCTATTGGTCAGTTTATGCGACAAAATTACTAAAAAATATGCGATTTTGATATAATTAAGTTAATTATCTCAGATTGTGCAGTATTTCAGGGAGTTCAGTCAGTGAATCGATAATATATTTTGGGGCGTAATCGGGGGAGGGTAGACGGTCGAAATTCTGTGGGAATATATTCATCCCGTTGTGGTCGCGCAGGCACACGGTTATCCAACCCATTCGGTTGGGCCACAGGAAGTCCTTGGCCAGATTGTCGCCGATGTAAACTTTCGGGATGCCGGGATGAATGGCCTCGATTGTATTGAACGGTACGGGGGTGGTCTTGTCCCCTCCGGTCTCCTCCGAGATTATTATATTTTCAGGTGTGAAATATCGGTCGATACCGAGTGCCATGATTTTGTTGCGCTGGGTTGATTTCCGCCCGTCTGTAATAAGGGCGAGGGGGAACCCGTTGTTATGAAGCCATGATAATGTCACGCGAGCGTCATCGTTGAGTCTTATTGACGGAAAATGTTCACGGTAGACACGCAACATTTCTGTTGCCGTTATTTTGCCGTCTACGGTATGTTCAAGGTTGTCAAAGGCACACCCGGAGTCAAAATCGTGTCGTAGCGAATTTATGGCGTTTTCAAAAGTGACGAGACCCGTCTGTGATGCTTTGCAGGCTATTTCTGTCAATGCCGAACGCACATAGTCCGCCTCGTGGTATAGGGTGTCGTCAAGGTCGAACGCGACAAGCGGTTTCATTGTGCAAGCGTCGCCTTTATACAATTGATTACGGTATCGATGTCTTCGTCGGTCAGGCATGAGCCGCTTGGCAGACAGAGTCCGCGGTCAAACAGGTCACGTCCGACATCATCACGGGTATAGAATGGCGCGTCGGCAAACACAGGTTGCATGCTCATCGGACGCCACAACAGCCTTGTCTCTATATTTTCGGCATTGAGCGCGATGCGCAGTTCGTCGGGTGTCACCACTGTCTTTTCGGGGTCGAGCAGTATGGTCGTCAGCCAGTAATTGGAGCGCATGTCGGACGATGGGTCGCTATGCACGGTGACACAGGGGATGTCATTCAGGCCATCGGCGTACCGGCGGTGAATCTCGCGTCGGCGTTCGACACGGTCGGGAAGTACTTCGGCCTGTGCGCAACCTATCCCCGCGCTGACATTGCTCAGACGGTAATTGTATCCGATTGTCTCGTGATAGTAGTATGGGCGGTTTTCGCGCGCCTGTGTGGCATAGAACTTGACACGGTCGGCACTCTCCCGGTCGGGGCATATCAATGCGCCACCCCCTGATGTGGTTATGATTTTGTTGCCGTTGAAACTCAATGCACCATAGCGACCGAATGTACCGCATTTATGACCCTTGTATTCCGAGCCGAGGGCCTCGGCGGCATCCTCGAGGACGGGGATGTTGTATCGGTCGGCGATTTCCATGATTTCATCGATACGCGCCGGCATGCCGTAAAGGTACACCGGGATAATTGCCTTGGGATAACGTCCCGTGGCCTTTTTGCGGCCTATAATCGCTTCCTCAAGGAGTTCGGGCGACATGTTCCACGTCTCGCGCTCGGAGTCAATGAATACAGGTCTTGCGCCGAGATATTTGACAGGATTGGCACTTGCGGCGAATGTCATTGACTGGCAGATGACTTCATCGCCGGGTTTTACATCAAGCATCACGAGGCCAAGGTGTAACGCGGCTGTGCCTGCGCTTAGCGCGACCACGTTGTCAACGCCGAGATATTCACCGAGACGGTGTTCAAATTCATCTACATTAGGTCCTAAAGGGACAATCCAGTCACCCTCGAATGCCTTGTCAATCCATTTCTGCTCATTGCCGCTCATGTGGCAACGCGATAGCAATATGCGTTCTCTCATTGTTCCGATGATTTTACCGCCACAAATTTACTCAATATTTCCCTCTCGCGGTAACATTTCAGGAACTTTTATGTGTGTCAAAATAAAGGGTGGGGGCGGCGCGTTATATATGGTGATGAAACCATGGGTCGTTATCATATTCGTGTTTTGTGCGGTGGTCGCGTCGGCTGCCGGACGTGTCAAGATACAAGGCAAGGTGACCGATGATGTCACGGGCGAGCCGGTGGAGTTTGCCACGGTCAGAATCGGTGGCACGGCTATCGGCACGTCAACAGGTCTTGACGGCGGTTATACGCTGTCATGTGCGGCTTCTGACACGATTGTGGTGCATTTTTCATGTATAGGTTACCGTGAGGCCAAACGCACGCTCATCAATCCACGTGGCGAGCTGACTGTAAATATGCGGTTGCAAAGCAACACTCACGAATTGCAGCAGGTCGATGTCACCGAAATCAAGCAACAGACTGGCTCTATGGTCAATATTTCGACCGACGCTGTCAAGCTGTCGCCCGATGCGACGGGTGGCAGTGTCGAGGCGTTGCTTACGACCATGGCGGGTGTCAATTCTTCCAATGAGATGTCATCACAGTACTCGGTGCGCGGAGGTTCGTTTGACGAGAACAGTGTGTATATAAACGGTGTGGAGGTCTATCGTCCGCAGCTGATTTCATCGGGGCAGCAGGAAGGGTTGTCAATCATAAACCCAGACCTTGTGGGGGCAATCGGTTTCTCGACAGGAGGTTTCACGGCTGAATATGGCGACAAAATGTCGAGCGTCCTTGACATAACCTATCGTCAGCCTGAATCGTTAGAGGGTTCGGTATCGGCCTCGCTGTTGGGCGCGAGTGTGGCGTTGGGTCAGTCAAGCCGTAGGTTTTCCCAGCTGCACGGGGTCAGATACAAAAGCAACAGTTCGCTGTTGGGTTCTATGGAGACCAAGGGGGAGTATGACCCGCGATATTTTGACTATCAGACCGATATGGTCTATTCATTCTCGCCAAAGTTTAAGGTTTCGTTCTTGGGGAATATCGCGGTTAACAATTATAAATTCACTCCTGTTGACCGAACGACCAATTTCGGAACTTCGACCGACGCCAAGCAGTTCAAGGTCTATTTTGACGGCCATGAGAAAGATAAGTTCGAAACCTATTTCGGTGCATTGTCGTTGCAATATATGCCCTCGAAGACGACAAATTTCACTTTGCTTGCATCGGGTTACCTCACCAATGAACTTGTTACATACGACATCTCGGGCGAGTATTGGCTTGACCAGGCCGGGACGGGGGATGTGGGCGGTGAACTTGGTGTGGGCCGTTATCAGGAACATGCCCGTAACCGCCTGAAAGCATCGGTGATGCAACTCGCGTTACGTGGTAATACGGGTATAAAGAACCATACATTGAGTTACGGTCTGTCGATGAGTCATGAGAAAATCATGGAGCGTGCACGCGAGTGGGAACGCCGTGACTCGGCAGGGTTCTCACTGCCCTCTGACCCTGATATGGTGAAGGTGATTTATAATCTTTCGTCGCATCAGGACATTTCGTCCTCCCGTCTGTCGTTTTTCGCACAGGACAATTACCGTATCTCCACACGTGCAGGCTACCTGACACTTAACGGCGGCATACGTTGCAGCTATTGGAGTTATAACAAGGAATTCCTTGTGAGTCCACGACTTAATCTCGGCTTCATTCCCGATGCCCATCCCCGGTGGGCGTTCCGTTTTGCCACCGGGTTATATTATCAGTCACCTTTTTACAAGGAGTACCGTCAGCCGGTTGAAACTTCCGACGGCAACTATGTCGTTCGGCTTAACGAGGGGATACGCTCGCAGCGCAGTTTTCAGGTGATTCTCGGGTCGGACTATACTTTCCGGGCGTTCAATCGTCCGTTCAAATTGTCGGGTGAGTTGTATTACAAGGCTCTAAGCAACCTGATTCCCTACGAAATAGATAACCTGAAACTGACCTATAGTGGCCTTAACGAGGCGAGCGGTTATGCCATGGGGGCCGACTTCAAACTGTTCGGCCAGTTTGTGCCCGGTTCCGATTCATGGTTGAGTTTCTCGTTGATGAACGCCCGTGAGACGTTGCATGGCGTCAAGGTGCCCCGTCCGTCGGAGCAGCGTTATAGTGTCGCCCTGTTTTTCACCGACTATTTTCCGAAGTGGCCGAAGTTGAAATTCTCGTTGCGCGGAATTTTCTCGGATGGGCTACCGCAGACATCCCCCCATTCGTCGCGAGACAAGGGATATTTCCGAACCCCTCCCTATAAGCGTGTTGACATCGGGTTCTCCTACGCCCTGTTGTCACCGTTGAAACAGGGAGAAAGCCGTGGTGGCTTCGCGCGACACTTTAAGAGCGTATGGCTTGGACTCGATGTGTTTAATCTTCTTGACATTTCCAATGTCAGCAGTTATTTTTGGGTCACTGATGTCAACGACATCCAGTATGCTGTCCCCAACTATTTGACCCGTCGTCAGCTAAACGTGCGTCTCTCGGTCGATTTTTGATATTTATGAAAAATGTGTAATTTTGCACGTTTTTTACAAAAGTTGTCAGACAATGAGCGACATTAAATATACAATGGCCGAGGCCATAGAGGAGGCGAAGCGATGTTTGAATTGCAAGGTGCCCCAGTGCAAGAAAGGTTGTCCGATTAATAACGATATACCCGACTGGATTCATGAGCTGTCAAAGGGTAATCCCGGTAACGCGATGGCGATTATTAACGCCAAGAGCAATCTTCCGGCGGTGTGTGGTCGCGTGTGTGCCCATGAACGTCAGTGCGAGGGTAATTGTGTGCTCGGCAAGAAAGGCGCTCACATCAACATTGGCAGCCTTGAACGTTTTCTCGCTGACTTTGATAGCGAGATGAACCTCACGCGTGAAAATATACAACAGAAAAACCGTGGTCGTGTTGCCGTAATCGGCAGTGGGCCGGCGGGGCTTACCGTCGCGGGCGAACTTGCCCGCAAGGGGTTTGATGTCGAGATTTTCGAGATGGAACGGGAGGCCGGAGGCGTGCTAATGTTCGGTATCCCCGAATACCGTCTCGCCAAGGATGTCGTCAGGCATGAAATAAAGAAAATCGTTGAACTCGGTGTTAGAATCAACTGTGGTGTGACAATCGGACCTGACATGACTGTCGATGATTTGTTTGCCAAAGGTTTCGATGCGATATTCATGGGTACGGGTACGGGTAAACCAAAGAAGCTGTCTGTCCCCGGCTCTGAACTTGACGGGGTACGTCAGGCCGTGTATTTCCTGCGTCGTGTAAGCCTATACAATTCAGGTTACATTGGTCGTGACGAGGTCCTTGTGCGAGAGGGAGAGCGAGTCTTTGTCGTGGGATGCGGTAACACGGCGATGGATGCGGCACGCACGGCGGTACGTCTCGGCGCGGCGGTTGTGACCGTGGTCTACCATCATACAATCAATGAGATGAGTGCGTTGCGGGCTGAATATGACGACGCTGTTACCGAGGGGGTCAAATTCCTCTGGAACTCAAACATAACCGAGATTCATGATAAAGACGGTGTCTTGAATGAAATTGTCATAGACCGTGACGGAGACATCGTTACGGTGGCGGCCGACAAGGTGATTATGGCGGTCGGTAGTTCTCCTGCGAGCCGTATAGTCTCGACAACCGAGGGTATAGACGTAGACCCCAAAGGATACGTCCTGACACGTGAGATGCCATACGGGATGACGACACGTAAAGGTGTTTTCGCCGGTGGGGATGTCACCAACCGTCCGGCCACGGTGGTTCATGCGATGCAGGACGCACGTAAGGTGGCCGAGGGTATAATACAGTATGTCGACGCCGTGAAATTGATGCAGTCGATTGACGGCGACCGTTGAACAAAAGTTTAGGGTTTAGAGTTTAAAGTTTAGAAATTCCTAATTCCTAACTCCTCATTCCTAATTTGTTTTATTATGACAACAATAATCTACGCTCATCCCTACGACGGAAGTTTCAACCATGCGATATTGGAGGCGGTTGTGGGCCGATACGATAAAATCGGAAAGAAATATCAGGTGATAGACCTGTATAAGGACGGTTTTAATCCTGTGCTTGAGGCATCTTCACTCGCATTGTACTCCACAGGTGGTACAACCGATGAACTTGCACGCCGGTATGGCGAGATGCTTCAGGCGACCGATGAGGTCGTGATGATATTTCCCGTGTGGTGGGGAATGATTCCCGCGATAATCAAAGGGTTCTTCGATAAAGTTTTACTCAAAGGGGTCGCATACGACTATTCGCCTGACGGTGCGATGCTGCCGTTATTGCAGATTTCACGGACGGTCGTGGTGACGACGTCGCAGAGTCCGTCGGTGATGTTCGGCTCGTTCTTTGAGGGGTATCTTGCCCCGATGGTGTTGAACACTGTAGGCATGACCGGGGTCGAATGGTATGACTGTGACGACACTTCGCGCGGTACACGGGAACATCGTTCCGATTTCTTACGGAATCTTGTTGCGAAACTTGGTTAGGTATATCGCGCTCACGATACGTAATAAACAAGAGAGACATGATATCATGTCTCTCTTGTTTATGTTTTATAATGATTGGATATGTATTTAATAGGATATGATATAGGCAGTTCATCTGTCAAGGCGGCGTTGGTCGAGATAGCCACAGGCCAGTGTATCGCTTCGGCATTTTATCCCGGTTCCGAGGCACCGATAAAGGCACAGAAAGCCGGTTGGGCCGAACAATCACCCCGTGATTGGTGGGAGTATATGAAACAGGCCACAAAGGCAATCCTTAAACAATCAGGCATAAATCCGGGAGGCATAAAGGCAATCGGAATCAGTTATCAGATGCACGGCCTTGTGGTGATTGACCGAGACCGAAATCTGTTACGTGATGCGATTATATGGTGTGATTCCCGTGGCGTCCCTTACGGAGAAAAGGCGTTTAGGGGAATCGGTGAGCAGGAATGTCTCTCGACGATTCTTAATTCGCCCGGTAATTTCACGGCGACGAAACTTGCGTGGGTTAGGGAGAATGAACCCGAGTTATTTGACAAAATCTACAAAATCATGCTTCCGGGGGACTATGCGGCCATGCGTCTGACAGGCGAAATCACAACGACCGTACCGGGATTATCGGAATGTATGCTGTGGGATTTCAAAAATAACCGTGTCGCCTCGCGGTTGCTCGATTATTTCGGTATCCCTGAATCGGTGATTCCCGACATTGTCCCTACATTCGGCCTACAAGGACGTGTAACCGTTGAAGCGGCTGAGGAACTTGGATTGACGGCGGGAACCCCTGTGACATACCGTGCCGGAGACCAACCTAACAATGCTTTGTCGCTGAAGGTCTTCAATCCGGGAGAAATCGCTTCGACCGCAGGGACGTCAGGTGTCGTTTACGGTGTCAACGGCGAGGTAAGTTATGACCCGCAGTCAAGGGTCAATAACTTTGCCCATGTGAATCATACGGTCGAGAATCCACGTCTCGGCATAATGCACTGTGTCAATGGGACAGGCATTCTTAATTCATGGGTCAGGCGCAACGTGTGCCCCGATTTGAGTTACCCCGAGATGAACGAACTTGCCATGACCGCGCCTATAGGAAGTGACGGGGTATCGGTCATCGGTTTCGGTAACGGGGCCGAGCGTGTATTGCGCAATAACGACATAGGGTGTTCGTTCCACGGAATCAATTTCAACCGCCACAACCGCGCACACATCGTCCGCGCCACCCAGGAGGGCGTGGCGTTCTCGTTCCAATATGGTATCGAGGTGATGGAGTCGATGGGGATGAAGGTCGATAAAATCCATGCCGGTAACGCCAATATGTTCCTCAGTCCGTTGTTCCGGCAGGCTTTGGCCGATGTGTCGGGAGCACGCATCGAACTTTACGACACCGATGGTGCGGCTGGGGCGGCCAAGGGCGCGGGTTACGGCGCGGGTATATATGGGTCGCTCGATGAGGCGTTTGCAACGTTGACGCTGATAAGTACAATAGAACCACCGAAGGAGTCTGAAACAGAGGCCTATCGTGAGGCTTACAACAGATGGAAAAAGTGTCTTGAAAAAGAAATTATATGAATCTTTTAAATAAAAATACAATGGCAGTGAAAGAATATTTCCCCGGTATCGGGAAAATCAAGTTTGAGGGCAAGGATTCCAAGAACCCTATGGCCTATCGTTATTATGACGCTGAAAAGCTCGTGCTCGGCCGTCCCATGAAAGAATGGCTTAAATTTGCAATGGCATGGTGGCACACCCTATGTGCCGAGGGCGGCGACCAGTTTGGCGGTGCGTCCAAGAAATTTCCTTGGAACTGTGCGACTGACCCTGTACAGGCAGCCAAAGACAAGGCTGACGCAGGATTTGAGTTCATGCAGAAAATGGGTATAGAGTATTTCTGTTTCCATGATGTAGACCTTGTCAGCGAAGGAGACTCAATCGAGGAATATGAAGCAAACCTCAAGGAGGTAGTGGCTTATATAAAGGGGAAAATGGCCGAGACCGGCATCAAGAACCTGTGGGGTACAGCCAATGTGTTCAGTCATGGACGTTATATGAACGGTGCGGCCACCAACCCCGACTTTGATGTTGTTGCCCGTGCCGCGGTTCAAATCAAGAACGCGATTGACGCGACCATCGAGCTTGGCGGTCAGAACTATGTGTTCTGGGGTGGCCGCGAGGGTTACATGAGTCTGTTAAACACCGACCAAAAGCGTGAGAAGGAGCATCTCGCGATGATGCTTCGCCTTGCCCGTGACTATGCCCGTTCAAAAGGTTTCACCGGAACGTTCCTCATCGAGCCGAAGCCGATGGAACCGTCAAAACATCAGTATGATGTCGACACCGAGACCGTAATCGGTTTTCTTAAAGCCCATGGGCTTGAAAAGGATTTCAAGGTGAATATAGAGGTTAACCATGCGACATTGGCTGGTCACACGTTTGAGCATGAGCTTGCAGTCGCTGTTGATAACGGTATGCTCGGTTCGATTGACGCCAACCGTGGGGACTATCAGAACGGATGGGATACCGACCAGTTCCCCATTGACAATTATGAGCTGACCCAGGCCATGATGCAGATTATACGCAACGGAGGCCTCGGTGACGGCGGTACAAACTTTGACGCCAAAACCCGCCGCAACTCTACTGACCTTGAGGACATCTTCATCGCCCATATCGCCGGGATGGACGCTATGGCGCGTGCGCTTGAAAGTGCGGCCGCGCTTCTTGAAGAGTCTCCCTATAAGAAAATGCTCGCTGACCGTTACGCATCGTTTGACGGTGGCAAGGGCAAGGAATTTGAGGATGGCAAGCTCGCCCTTGAGGATTTGGTGAAATATGCCAAGGAGAACGGCGAGCCGCGTCAGACCTCCGGCAAACAGGAACTCTACGAGGCAATCGTGGCAATGTATTGCTGATGTCTTTGGCTACAATGACGAGTATGTTGCAAAATTCGCAATAAACACCATAGGGACGCGCCAATGGGCGCGTCTTTTATTGCAAATAATTGATAATAACCACTTTGGGGACGCGCACGTTGGCGTGTTCCTACGATTTCACATTAAGTCTCTATTTTGCAACAGCCTCGTTATTGTCGTTGTTGGGCAAACGTTCAGAGAATTGTTCCTTGTCGCTTAATTTCCCGTCGATAAGATATAGATTAGTGGTGATTTCGTGCCATGTGCCGTTGTTGTAGATTTGCTCTTTGTAGCACATGACGTTATATTTCTGACCGTTACGTTCGGCAAGGTTTTCCATGAACGGTTGACCGTATTGATTGACGATAGTCTCGCGGGTCATGCCGAGTTGGACCTCACCAAACTTTGATGTATTGTTCTTGAATGCAAAACAACTTGTCGCCAATGTCATGATTATGGCTGCAATCGCGGTTATCAATGTATATTTTTTCATCGTTGGTGTAATTTTTCAGGGACAAAGGTAATTAAATTGGGTCAATTGGCATGGGGATTTTGCGGGTGATAGAGCCAACCGCGATATTTCGGGCCGAGTGAACGGACGATATTGTGCCAGAATGTGTCCTCCTCGCCGGTCAGGATATGGGAAGTGGGGTCGGGGAGGTCTGTGACGGCCCAGACGTTTTGGCGAAGCTCGGTGTCGAGTTGGTTCTCGCTCCATCCCGAATATCCGATGAAGAATCGTATCAAGCCATCCGCGGGGTAACCTGAATTGATATAGTCGACCATCGTGTTGAAATCTCCGCCGATATAAAGGTCTCGTGCGATGTGTCGTGCGCCGGGTAAAAGTTCGCCGAGGGTATGAATGAAATATAACCGGTCACATGATAGAGGGCCTCCGCAGAATACCGGGATTGGTTCTTTTATTTTGATTGCGCCGACAAGGCTCTGCAACGGATGTCCTGTCATGCGGTTCAGCACAATCCCCATTGCCGAACCGCCGGGGGCGTACTCTATCAGTGTGATGACCGCATGGCTGAAATATTGTTCGCGTAGGAACGGCTCGGCTACGAGCAGAGACCCGGGACGCGGTATCCCCGGGGAAATGTCGATATTGAACAGAATGTTGTCAAAGTTAATCATGTCGGTATCTCCTGTATATGTTGTTAGTGAAATTGTGTTTCCCCCGTAAAGATAGAAAATTATGATGTCATTGCAAAATTATTTTGAATGTTTCTTGTATTCACAAATTTGTGAATACAAGAAACATTTGTTATCTTTGCGGTGTAATAATATTGCATGATAGTTACTTTCGATAAAGAATATTTGAAAACTCTCTATACCGAGGGACGTTCTCTTGACAAGAGACATCGTTTTCAGCCTGATATAGTCAAACGTTATAAACGATGTGTCGATTATCTCAGGGCTGCATCCGACAAGGAGGCGTTGTTTCTTTTCAACTCTCTCAATTTCGAAGCATTGAAAGGTGATAAAGTCGGCATGTTCTCGATTAGGGTGAATGATAAATATAGAATTGAGTTCACTCTTGAAGAAACTGTGGAACTTCCCGTCTTAACTATTTGCAATATTGTTGAACTTACAAACCACTATGATTGACATGATTGCTCTCGTAAACGTACCGAATGACATGGTAGCCAATAATCTCACTCCGTTTGAGCCGACACATCCCGGAGAACTCATCCGTGATGAACTTGAAAGTCTTGGAATGACACAGGCAAAACTCGCTGAGCGGATAGGTGTTTCTCCATCTTTGCTTAATGAAGTAATTAATGGGCGACGGTCTGTAAGTACGGAAATGGCTCTGTTGCTTGAAGCATCTATTGGAATTTCGGCTGAAATATGGTTGAAACTTCAGGCGGACTATAATATGCAGTTGGCAAAAGCCGATGATTCGTTTATGCGCCGTCTTGCTTCTATCCGTAGGATTGCTGCAATGTTATGATGTCTACGTCGGTTGATGGACGAGGAATTTCTGCATAAGGAAGACGTCGTGGTATCGTCCCGACACTTTCAACCATGAACGCATGCGCCCTGCGATGGTGTAACCGGCGTTCTTGAACAGGGTGACGCTTGCAGCGTTTGTGACGGGGACGGTGACCCACAGTTGATGGAGGTTGATGATGTCGGCGCAATATCTTTCGGCAATCGTGGTGGCACGGGAGGCATGCCCCCGGTTACGGTAGGCGGTCGCGATGAAGATTCCGAGCGAGCAGCGTGAATTGGCCGGGTCGAGGTCAAACAGGTCGAGAGTGCCGATGACTTCCCCGCTGTCACATAATGTTATGATGAGCCGCAGTTGACGGTCCCTGAATATGTCGGCCTCGTAATTGTCGATATATTCTTTCAGCATCTGGCGTGACATCGGGGCGACAGTGTTCCCGTATGGCCATAAGGCCGGGTCGTTCTCCCAAAGATAGACGCGGTCAAGGTCAGATGGCTCGAGTGCACGCAGGGCGATTGTTCCGTCGGTTAGCATGGTTGTCATTCGTTGAAAGGTGTACGGTTGAGCAGTGAGCGTCCCAACGTGATTTCATCGGTGTATTCAAGTTCGTTGCCGATGGCGACACCGCGTGCAAGCTGCGTGACGGCGACGTGTGACCCGTTTAGACGGCGGAAGATGTAATATCCCGTTGTCTCTCCGTCCATGGTAGGGCTGAGGGCGAGAATCACCTCATTGATATCGCCGGCGTTGACGCGTTCGACGAGCGAGTCGATTTCAAGACTATCGGGCCCGATGCCGTCAATGGGCGAAATCAGGCCGCCGAGCACATGGTAAAGGCCGCGATACTGGCGTGTATTCTCGAGGTTCATGACATCCTTGACGTTCTCGACCACGCAGAGGGTGGATGAATCGCGTAGGGGGTCGGCGCAGATAGGGCACAGTGGGGTCTCGGATATGTTGTGGCAGCAGTCGCAGTAGCGGATGTTGCGACGCAGGTCGATGATGGCGTTGCCGAGGGCGACGCCGTTCTTCTCGTCGGAGCGCAGGATGTGCAGGGCAAGGCGCAACGCGGTCTTGCGTCCCACCCCCGGGAGGCGTGAAAGCTCGTTCACGGCGTTTTCAAGCAGGGTTGATGCGAATTGTTGTGACATGTACCGTAGTGAAAAGTGTTGTAAAGTTACTTGAATCGGTTGATTGAGCCAAAGATTTTCAATGGAATTTTGCCCGTTATTGATATATTAAGTAATTTTGCAGCCGAAATTTCATAGAAATGAAAATTGTAAGAACAGTCGATGAGTTGCGACATCATGTCGCCGAGGCTCAAGGACAAGGCTTGACTATAGGTCTCGTGCCCACGATGGGTGCGCTTCATGCAGGGCATCTGTCGCTTATAGAGCGTGCCCGCAAGGAAAATTCGTTGGTGATTGTCAGCGTGTTTGTCAATCCCACGCAGTTCAACAATCCTGTTGACCTCGCGACCTATCCGCGCACCGAGGAGGCCGACTGTGCCAAACTTGAGGCCGCCGGAGTGGACATCGCGTTTGTGCCGACGGTCGAGGAGATGTACCCGCAGGAGGACACACGTGTGTTTGACCTCGGGCCTGTCGCTGAGGTCATGGAAGGTCCGATGCGTCCGGGGCACTTCAATGGCGTGGCGCAGGTCGTCAGCAAATTGTTTGACTTCGCGTCGCCGACACGCGCCTATTTCGGAGAGAAGGACTTCCAGCAAATCGCCGTGATACGCCGTATGGTCGAGATTGAGGGGATGGATGTCGAGATAGTCGATTGTCCCATCAAGCGTGAGGATGACGGCCTCGCCATGAGCAGCCGCAATGTGCGCCTGACAGCTGAACAGCGCGAAATCGCGCCTGCGATTCATCGCACTCTCTTGTCAAGTGTCGCGTGGGCGCATGACCACACAGTTGACGAGACGCGCCGTTATGTCATAGATACAATCAACTCGTTCCCTCACATGGAGGTGGAGTATTATGAAATCGTGGACGCATCTACCATGCAGCCGATTCATGACTGGGCCGACGCACCGATGGCTGTGGGTTGTGTGACCGTGTATTGCGGTGACGTGAGACTGATTGACAATATAAAATATATCCGGTGATGCAGATTCAGGTAGTTAAATCCAAGATACACCGCGTGACTGTCACCGAGGCATGCCTTGACTACATAGGCAGCATAACAATCGACAGTGAGCTGATGGACGCAGCGGGGATTGTCCCGGGCGAACGTGTGTTCATCGTTGATAACAACAACGGCGAACGACTTGATACATACGCCATTCCCGGCGAACCCGGCTCGGGTGTAATCTGTCTTAACGGGGCGGCCGCCCGTAAGGTGCAGGTCGGTGACATAGTCATCATCATGAGTTACGGAATCATGACTGTCGAGGAGGCCCGCGATTTCAAGCCGTCGGTCATTTTCCCTGACACGGCCACCAACCGTTTGATAAAATAGAAAAGTAGATATATGTTTGACAACCTAAGCGAGAGACTTGAACGGAGTTTTAAAATCCTGAAAGGTCAAGGTAAAATTACCGAAATCAATGTCGCCGAGACATTGAAAGACGTGCGTCGTGCCCTTCTTGACGCCGACGTCAATTACAAAGTAGCCAAGCAATTCACCGATACGGTCAAGATAAAGGCTCTGGGGCAGAACGTTATAAACGCAATCAAGCCACAGGAGTTGATGGTTAAGATTGTCCATGACGAACTTGCGGCATTGATGGGGGGTGAGACAGCGCAGGTGAATCTGTCGGGAAATCCGACGGTCATCCTCATGTCGGGTCTTCAAGGTTCAGGTAAGACGACATTCTCGGGTAAACTTGCGCGTAAACTCAAGAGCGAGAAAGGTAAACGCCCGTTATTGGTCGCATGTGACGTGTACCGTCCCGCAGCAATCGAGCAGCTGAAGGTCCTTGCGGGGCAAATCGATGTCCCTGTTTACACCGAGGAGGGTAACAAGAACCCGGTGCAGATTGCCGAGAACGCCGTCAAGTATGCCAAGGGCAACAATCTCGACCTTGTGATTGTCGATACCGCCGGACGTCTTGCCGTTGACAAGCAGATGATGGATGAAATCGCGGCCATAAAGAAAGCTGTGCGTCCGCAGGAGACACTTTTTGTCGTTGACTCGATGACAGGCCAGGATGCTGTCAACACGGCCAAGGAATTTAACGATGTCCTTGATTTTGACGGCGTTGTCCTGACAAAACTCGATGGAGACACCCGTGGTGGTGCCGCGTTGTCGATACGTACGGTTGTCACCAAGCCAATCAAGTATGTCGGTACAGGTGAGAAACTTGATGCCGTTGACCTTTTCCATCCTTCCCGTATGGCCGACCGTATTCTCGGCATGGGTGATATCGTTTCACTTGTCGAGAAAGCGCAGAACGCCTACGATGAGAAAGAGGCCCGCGAGTTGCAGCGTAAAATCGCCAAGAACCAGTTCAACTTCGATGACTTCCTGAATCAGATTCAGCAAATAAAGAAGATGGGTAACATAAAGGAACTGGCATCGATGATTCCCGGTGTGGGTAAGGCTATCAAGGACCTTGACATCGATGATAACGCATTCAAGGGAATCGAGGCAATCATACGCTCGATGACAGCCAAGGAGCGCGCCAATCCCGAAATTATCAACGGAAGCCGGCGTCAGCGCATCGCTAAAGGTTCAGGTACCACAGTTCCCGAGGTTAACCGTCTGTTGAAACAGTTTGAACAGACGCGTAAGATGATGAAGGCGGTCTCGTCAATCAAGAACCCGATGAAAATGATGCGGGGAATGCGTGGTCATTAATTATTTTAACCTATATTAACCATCCCGTGGCGAACCAATCCCCGTCACGGGATGTTTTATATACACAAAAGCAAAGAAAGAATACTTGTTCCATTACAAGAAATGTGATAATGATTGGTTTAATATACGGTTATGGCGTTGTTGTGAAACAACGCCATAGTTGTTTTCTATGGCATACTATTGTAGTGTATAGAAGTGTTAAAAGTACACCTCATTATTTATTTTTAACATTCGGGGGGGGTAATTTTTAACTTTCGTTATATTTTTGCAAATCATTGAGAGGATTGGAGATGTGGTGAAATAGGCGCGTCCCTGCAATGCTGATTTGCGAGGCTTGCAACACCATCATTGTAACTGTCACCATGAAAATAAAGAAGTCATCTTGATTTTTGAATCGTTGACATTTCCAGGCAGTCTTGAGGTTGTTTTCGGGTCGTTTCAAGGGAGCGATGCGGGCATCGTGACCGCGGAACGAGGCGAAAACAGACCAAGAATGACGGAAAGGTCTCGAAACAATTATCAGATGGCTGATGATTTTAACATCTTTCAATAAGTCAAGATGACTTCAAAGTCAAGAAGACTTCAATATAATAACCAATTAATTTATAAATAAATCCATGAAAAAATCAATTTTGTTGTTGCTGTGTCTTATCGCTGCGCTTCCTATGACCGCGCAGAAGAAGACATTCACGGCGGCCTGTCTTAATGTCGATGGCCTGCCCCCGACGGTAAAGGCGGCAGGGGTCGTTGACGTTAAACTCAATCCCGAGGGGCCACAGGAGACAGGGACTTTACAGATGAGTAAACTTGTCGCTCAGAAAGGATGGGATTTCTTCGGGGTCTCTGAAAATTTCAATTACAACACCCAGCTTATGTCGGAAATCGGGAGTTACTATTCCTGTGGTACTTACCGAGGCTCGATTCCGTCGTCGGTAACCAATGTCGTACCCTATCTTAACGGGTCTAAATGGTTTGAGACTGACGGCCTGAACCTGTTGTGGCGTTCCAACATCAGTGTCTCGGACGAAGCATGGTATCTGTGGAACAAACGTAACGGAATCACTTCCAACGGTTCCGACCAACTGATTGCCAAAGGTTTCCGCTTCTATACAGTGCGGGTTGGCGCAGGACTTGATGTGGACGTGTATATATTGCACATGGATGCCGAGACCGACCCGGCCGACAATGAGGCACGTGAGATACAGATGACGCAACTTGTCGACATGATTCTCGCCAGCGACAACCATCGTCCCATCATTATAATGGGCGACACCAACTGCCGTTACACGCGTGACCGCATTAAAGAGTTGATGTTTGACCGCATAAACGCTGACCCTCGGTTTGAGATGCACGACCCGTGGATTGATTTTCCGCGTAAAGGGGTGATGCCCTCGGTCGGTGACCCCTCAATCATGGTGCCGGGGCATTTTGACGGCACTAACCATGATGCGTTCCAGACCGGTGAGGTTGTCGATAAAATATTCTATATCAATAATACCGATGCACGCGGTGTGACGTTGACCGCCAAGAGCTATCTCCAGGACACCGAGTTCACGTGGCCCGACGGCTCTGAAATATCGGACCACTATCCCATCGTCATCGAATTTGAAATCGAGAACGCCGGCGAGACCCTCACCGGCGGGGAATATTACCTACGCAATGTCGCGACAGGAAAATTTCTTCAGATTGGTGGCGATTGGGATACCCAGGCAATTTTGTCAACCACAGGTCGTGGGATTACGCTCAAAGGCGGGGACGCCGAGGGTAGTTTTGAACTCAGTTCTAATTTGAATGGGAACAACCGGCTTTCGGTTCAATCCGGGACATATCTTATGTATACTGATGCCGGTGACAGTGAAGAACGTGCACAGATTGTATGGAACTTTACCAAGAACGATGATGGGACCTACATTGTAACCTGCAATCATGGAGGCGAGAATCTTGCGATGACTGCCAAGGACGGTATCGTGGCATCCTCGGCAATCAACGAAAACGACGCCAACCAGCAATGGGAGGTAATCAGCAGGGAACAGCTTCGTAATAATCTTCTCTTAGCCTCTGAAACAAACCCGATTGATGCGACATTCCTCATGAAAGGCTACCGTTTCGGTCGAAATGATGGCAACGAAAACAGTGCCTGGGTGCAATGGAAACCAAGTGGAATTCGTGTGAATGCCAAACTGACTCTTGAGGATAATGGTAAGGGTGAGAACTATTCAATGTATAAATTGTACAATACATCGAGTGGTAATACTAATTGTTATATAAGTCAGACTATAACAGGATTACCTAATGGCAAATATATAGTGTCTTGTGATTTTGCACAGGGGAATAACAGTGGTGTAGTGACAGCGAATGGCACGACAATTCCAACCAACGGTTATACACGAAATAATGATTGGGGGAGGGCATCGGTCGAAACAGTAGGGCAGGCATTCGCGACAGGGAATTATCGTATATCTTTGGCTATAGAGGTCACTGATGGTTCAATAGAACTGAAGGTGAATAAGGAAAATACCAGCAGTGCGACAGCAATATTTGTTGATAACTTCCAGTTGACCTACTTTGGGCCGACAGGCGAGGACCTTGCCGCGCTTAACCGTGTAAAGACGGCGATAGAAGATGCACAGGCCAAGGCCGATGACATGGGTCTTACGTCCTACAACAACCGTTCGGTCGTAGATGCCTACGAGAACAGGCTCATCACAGGGTATGGAACCAAGGAGGTGCATAACACCTATATAGCCCTTGCAAAGGCCGCAATCAAACAAACCTCGTTACCTGCCGACATGCGATATGCAATCCTGAACAATTCATTTGAGATGGGCGACCTGTCAGAGTGGAATGTGACCAATGCCACAACCCCCAGGGTGGAAATGTCAGAGACAGTTCCTGACGGACAATATGAGTTCCTTGCCGATGGAGGTGCGATTTCACATACGCCGGAAGTGACAATGCCGTCCGGAATTTATGAACTCAAGGCTATGCTGACCCCGGGTGCAGTATTGACCGTAGGGGAGGAAACGAGCCGTCAGGCCATCGGTGCTGACGGAGAGTTGACCGAGGTGTCAATGAAATTTGTTCTACAGAATGGAGTTGTGACTGTCGGCGCAAGATGTGACGGGCCGTTCAAGGCCGACAATTTCACGCTTACACGCATCGGAGACCAACAGAATGCCGCTTCATACGAATTGGTGATGCTGGCAATGAAAGATGCGACCGAGCGTGTAAACGCGATGGGGTCGCCTTATAATGAAGGCTGGGACCTGTCATCCTATCAGGCCATGATTGACAATCTCTCAATCGACGGCGACGGGACAAAGGAATTCAATGAGATATATGGACTTCTCCGTGAAAAGGTCTATAGCCAGACCAACACCGACGGCGTTTCCTATACCAATGCCATAATCAACCCCAGTTTCGAGTTCGGCAATACATTAGGCTGGGATGCAACATTCGCAGGTGATACCGGAGTTAAAGAAAACTCCAACGGGACATATACTATGTCGGGTTGTGACGGTGATTATCTGTTCAACACATGGGACAATGGCCGTGGCACGGTTCTTTCACAGACGATACCCGGACTACCGGCAGGACACTACCGTCTGCGTGCGACAGTGGCCGCCGACCAAGGGAGTTATGTATATCTCGAGGCTAACGGTCAGAAAGAGGCTATCGCAATCGAACGTGCCAAGGAGAATGGCCAGGTTGTCAGCTTCGACTTCGATGTTGCCGAGAACACCGATGAGGTGACAATCTCGATAAGGGGAGGCAACAGTGACGGCTCTTACAGCTTTATGGGCGGAAACTGGTATAAGGTCGATAAGTTTGAACTGACACGTCACGGAGACCAGAAAGTCTGCTTCTTCTATGACCGATTGCAGACGGCTATTGACCGAACCAACCAGATTGTATATACACTTCCCGAGAAATACCGTAATCAGTGGGACCCCTCGGATTATCGCGACCTATATCAGAAGCATATCGACAGCGGTCATGCGTCTGACCCCATGGAGGGGAGCAACGGTCTCGCTGAAATCGAGGAACTGTACTCGCGTCTGCGTGCGTTAGTGTTCTCACAGACCGAGTCGGGTGCCGATATGAGCGGTGCAATCACCAACCAAAGTTTCGAACTTGGCGACATGACGTCATGGAATCTCAACATGAATCCGTCAATCGAAATCAAGGTGACCGACGGAAATCAGGATGATGTCTATAAGACCGAGGGCACTGACGGCACTTACCTAATCAATTCTTACCTTAACGGTAAGTCCGCACCGTTGTATCAGACCCTTAAAGGTATGCCTGCCGGGTTTTACCGCCTTACGGCAAAGGTCGCCTCGGATGAGGGAAACCGTTTCTACCTTGCCGTCAACGATACTCCCGGGGAGATGTTGACGACCACTGGTAGCGGTAAGTTCGATATCGCGAGCGTAGAGTTTGAGGTCAAAGAGGATAACACCGATGTACTGCTTGGACTCTATCCGTCGGTTGACGGTAATTTTGACCCTGACCTGACACCGCTGAACCAAGGGCCATGGTTCAAGGCCGATGATTTCAGTCTCACTCTCCTTGGTCGTAACCTTGATGTCGAATGGAGTATGGAAAACGACAGTTACGGCACTATCATCCTGCCGTTCGAGGCCGATGTGCCTGACGGCCTTGAAATCTACTCTGTGACATCCTCTACACCCACCGATGTAAAGAGCGAGATGTATTATTATCATATTCTCACGCTGGATAAAAAGGATAGAATTGCGGCTAATACACCTTATTTGGTTAAGAAAGTGACTCCGGTGGCGAAGAAGATTGGTCGTGCTGCGTCAGCTGACGAAAGCGGTGTTTACACATTCTCCGGCGTGACGACACACACTGCCGATTCCTATACCGATGGAATGTTGACCGGCTCGATGGTCGAGACCCCCGCGACAGGTGTTCATTATCATTTGGGAACTAAGGAGGGTAATATTGGGTTCCTCGTGCACGGTGACAGTGAAGAACATCCTGCGGTCGCTCCTTATCATGCCTATCTGTCAGGTGTAAAGGATGAGAATATCGTACTCTCGCTTTATTTCGAGGCTCCGCAATACCCTGTGGACTGGGCGATGGAGGGTGCTGAATACGGGACAATCATACTTCCGTTTGAGGCTGAAATTCCCGATGGATTGGAGGTGTACACGATAGATGCACTTTCAGAGAAAGATTTTTATATCCCCGAAGGGGAGACGGAGGAGGTCGAGTACCAGATAGCGAATCTTGTCAAGGCCGATAAAATCGAGGCCAACATCCCCTATCTTGTTAAAAGGTCGGGTACACCCGAAACGGTCGCTGAAGATAATGAGTCTTCAAATTATACGTTCAAAGGTGTCGCGACCAATACCGAAACCTCCTATACATTAGGATTGCTTACCGGGACATTCTTAAATGCTGAAATGTCACGGGGAGATTACCTTCTCGGGCAGGATGGCAAGGACGCCGGCTTTGTACGGCTTGAGTCCGTAGGCGAGACGGTGACTCCCCACCATGCCTATATAGCCGGGGACGGGACATCGGAAAAGGCTCCGATTCTGTTGTTAGCCGAGCCGGAGAACGGTGGTACCACGACCGGTATACGTGACATTATCACTGATTTAAATTCATTGGTCGATGTCTATACAATCGGTGGCGTAAGGTTACGCACCGGTATCAAGGTGTCTGAAGCACTCAAGGAGCTGACAGCCGGATTCTATATCCTGCGCAGTGGTAATAAATCTGTCAAGGTGATGAAACGATAAGGTCGGTTTATTTAGGTATATCAGCAGGGACTGCGCTGTCAAGTGCAGTCCCTGTTTTGTTTGTTCGGGGTGAATTGCTACCTTTGCAGCGATTATGAAGAAACTCGTTATATTCGACCTTGACGGGACGTTGCTCAATACAATCGACGACCTTGGAAACGCGACCAATCATGCGTTGGAGACGTGTGGTTTCGCGCCACATAGTCTTGCATCCTATCCATTCTTTGTGGGTAACGGCATATTGCGACTGATTGAACGAGCCTTACCCGAGGATGCACGCACCAAGCCTGTAATCGACCGCGTGCGTGCAGAGTTCATGAAATATTACGATGCGCATTCGATGGACTGCACCGTGCCCTATCAGGGTATACCTGAGTTGCTTTCATCCTTGCAGGGACGAGGGGTCGCACTCGCTGTCGCATCCAATAAGTACCGTCATGCCGTACAGGAACTGATGCGACACTATTTCCCTGACATCAAATGGGCGGCGGTTGAAGGCCAGGTCGAAGAACGTCCGGTCAAGCCTGACCCGTCGATTGTCTTTGAGATTCTAAGTCAGCATCCGACCCCCAAGGCCGATGTGCTTTATGTAGGCGATTCGGGAGTGGACATGGAGACGGCGCGCAGGGCGTGCGTCGAGTCGGTCGGTGTCACGTGGGGATTCAGGTCGGTGAAGGAGCTAAAAGATACATACGCCGACAATATTGTATATAATCCCGGGGAGATTCTCGATATCGTTATGCGGGACTCAATGTCTCTGTGAAGAGGTGAGCAATAATAACGGTGAAGTGTGTGGTTATGTCGTGAAAAAGCCGTACCTTTGCACTCGTTTTCAGTCCACATACACATAATGCTTAGGAAATGGAATGGTTAATTGATTTACTTTCACCCCACAACATGCAGCTTTCGGCGACGTTGGTGCTTTACTCGTTCGTTATCGCGCTTGGAATCGCATTGGGGAAAATCAAGATTTTCGGGGTGTCGCTCGGCGTGACATTTGTGTTGTTTGTCGGTATCCTCATGGGGCATTTCGGCTACGAGGTCAATCCCGAGGTCTTGAAATTCATCAGGGAATTCGGCCTGATATTGTTCATATTCTCGATAGGTCTTCAGGTCGGGCCGTCGTTCTTCTCATCGTTCAAGAAAGGCGGGGTGACGCTTAACATGCTCGCCGTGCTCGGGATAGTGCTCAATGTCGCGATTGTACTGGCGATTTTCTACATTGACGGGGACACTAAAATCGATGCTCTTGTCGGTATCATGTCGGGTGCGGTGACCAACACCCCCGGACTTGCCGCCGCACAACAGGCCGCCGGTTCGACCGAGAGTGTCAACATCATGGCGATGGGTTATGCCGCGGCTTATCCGCTCGGTGTCGTGGGCATTATTCTCGCGATGTTCATTGTCAAGGGATTGTTCCGCATAAAGACCGAGAACGAGGTCAAGGAAATCGAGGATGAACAGGAGAACAGCCAGGCGAAACCGCTCCTTGTGACATACGAGGTGACGAATCCGCTAATCGAGGGAAAGACGTTGCTTGAATTGCATGACATCATCCAGTGTGACTTTGTCGTGTCCCGTTACATGGACAATGAAGGCAATGTAGCTGTCCCGCTGTCGAGCACGGTCCTCCATAAAGGGTATAAACTTTACACGGTGTTGTCGGTTCAGGACGAGACGCGGCTCATGTCGGTAATCGGGCCTGAAATACAGATGGAGTGGGAGTCGACACAGGGACAGATGTTCTCGCGCCGCATCGTCGTGACAAAGAGCGAGTTCAACGGAGTCACGATTGGTTCTCTGCATCTGCGCCGTGGATATAATCTGAATGCGACGCGTGTCAACCGTGCCGGTATCGACCTGTTGGCTTCGCCGAGTCTTCGTCTGCAGATGGGCGACCGTATAACCGTCGTCGGTTCACTCAATGACATAGACCGTCTCGCAAACCGTCTTGGCAATTCGATGAAACGTCTCCATCAGCCTAACTTGATTACGATTTTCGTTGGAATCCTTTTCGGTATAATCGTCGGGTCAATAAATGTCGGATTTGGCATGAAGCTCGGTCTCGCGGGCGGTCCTCTTGTCGTGGCGATACTCCTTAGCCGTTTCGGTTACAAGTTCAAGCTGATAACCTATACATCATCATCGGCATCGTTGTTCATGCGTGAACTGGGAATCTGTCTTTTCCTCGCTTCTGTGGGTATTTCGTCAGGCGCTGGATTTGCCGGCACGGTGTTCAACACCACTGGTATGTGGTGGGTGATATGGGGTTTCATCATAACATTGATTCCATTGTTGGTTGTCGGATGCATAGGCCGCGGGGTGTATAAACTGAACTTCCTTACGTTGATGGGATTGTTTTCCGGGTCCTATACCGACCCCCCTGCGTTGGCTTACGCTAATAATTCCACGGGTAATGACGCCCCGGCGGTGGCATACTCGACCGTGTATCCATTGACGATGTTCCTGCGTATTGTCGCGGCACAGGCGTTGATACTGTGCTTCGCATGATTCAAAGATAGAAATAGCAGAGGCCACACATTAGTGTGGCCTCTGTCGTGTCTGTACGTTTTATGTTGACTCTTTATATAAATCGGTCAACCATGTCAGCGAGTTCGGAGTAAGGTTTCTCGCCGTAGTCACGCCATACCTCTTGCCCGTCCTTGAATAATATCCATGCAGGGCATGCTCTCACGTGATACATGGCGATTATGTCAGGATTGTCCTTGCCATTGATGGGCACAATATTGACCCGGTCGCCTTTCTTGGCTGCCAGTTCCGCGATTATAGGTTCCATTCGGGTGCAGCGTTGACATCCGGGGGTATATGCCTCTATCAGTGTGGGTTTGGAGTCGTTTAGGTAAGTCTCGAGATTATTCATGATTCTTGTTTTTTATCGCGATGTTTATTTTATCGATTAGGTCATCGGCCTGGTGCAGTCCCATGCCACGCCACTGTGGTTCGCCGTTTTGGAAAATAATCAGTGTGGGGATTGACTGTACCCGGTACTCCTGTGCGAGTTCCCGGTTTTTATCCACGTCAACTTTCACGACATTGGCGGTCTCGCCGACCGCTTCCTTTACTTTTTCAAGTATCGGTGCCTGCATCTTGCACGGGCCACACCAAGTGGCATAGAAATCGACCAATGTGGGTTTGCTGTCTTTTATAAGTTCGCTGAATTCGCTCATATAAATTTATATTATTGTTGTTATAAGACCTATAAGACCAATGTGCCTTATATATTCTATAACGTCCTGCACTGTTAAATGTTTTATTTTATGGTACCGGCTATGGTATATTGAAACATTTTATGTACCTTTGCATTCAATTAACGGGCAGCCCTTCTATGTTGAAGCCGCTGCGGAAAGATGGTTCGGTAGCTCAGCTGGATAGAGCATCTGCCTTCTAAGCAGACGGTCATGCGTTCGAGTCGCATCCGAATCACAAGAATATAATTTCGGAAAGAGTCTCCCGCAATAAGGAGGCTCTTTTGTTATTATCCTGTAATGCCTTTAGAAATAATTGTTTATGAGATTTGACGAGTTGGATTTATGTGACGAGGTGCTTGACGCGCTTGACTCCATGCGGTTTGACGAGTGTACCCCGATTCAGGAACAGACCATTCCAGTCATTCTTGAAGGTAATGACTTGGTCGCCTGTGCCCAGACGGGTACGGGTAAGACCGCGGCCTATTTGTTGCCGGTTATAGACCGTATTGCCTCGGGTGATTATCCAACCGATGCCATCAATTGTCTTGTGATGTCACCCACGCGTGAACTTGCGCAGCAGATTGACCGTCAGATGGAAGGATTCGCCTATTTCTTGCCGGTTAATTCCCTTGCCATATACGGGGGAACTGATGGGGCAGGGTTTACCCGGCAGCAACATGGTTTGAAAACCGGGGCCGATGTGGTGATAGCAACTCCGGGACGTCTGATTGACCACATACAGATGGGTTATGTCGACTTGTCAAAGGTGTCGTTCTTCATCCTTGACGAGGCCGACCGTATGCTCGACATGGGGTTCTATGACGACATAATGCAGATAGTCAAGCGTCTTCCATCCGAGCGTCAGACACTCATGTTCTCGGCGACAATGCCGCCCAAGACCCGTCGCCTTGCCAATGAAATCCTGACCGACCCGGTCGAGGTTAGCATCGCTGTGTCCCGGCCGACTGAAAAAATAGACCAAAGCGCGTTCGTGTGCCATGAGTCACAGAAGACAGCCATACTGAAACATCTGTTCAAGACCGCCCATTCCAAGCGCGTGATAGTGTTCGCCGCGTCAAAGCTGAAAGTAAAGGAGTTGACACGCGAGTTGCGACGGGGACGTTTCAAGGCGGCCGAGATGCATTCCGACCTCGAGCAGACACAGCGTAACGAAGTGTTACAGGACTTCCGTTCAGGGAAGATAGATATACTTGTCGCGACCGATATCCTTGCGCGTGGCATTGATATCGATGATATATCGATGGTCGTGAACTATGATGTGCCACGTGAGGCCGAGGACTATGTACATCGCATAGGCCGCACTGCCCGTGCCAATGCCGATGGGGCGGCTGTGACATTTGTCAGCGGTAGGGAGCAATCCAAGTTTGGCCGTATAGAGGAATTTCTCGGTTATGAGGTTAAGAAGAACGAGATTCCGCGAGAATTGGGGGACGCCCCTGAATATCGGCCTAAAAGTGACAGAGGCAACGGACGCCGTAAATCGGGAGGTAAAACACGTGACGGCCGTGGCCGTGGTCGCGGACGAAAAGACCGCGGGGCGCAAAATAAGAGCAAGGGACAGCCGTCAGGCATGGCTTCATCAGCAGTAAATGACGTAAAAACTCCTGAAAACAACCATACAGCCCGACGCCGTAACCGCCGTCGTCCCGGTGGTGATGAGTCTAACCGACAATCAGCCGATTGATGATGAAAAGGAAGTGGCTGTTAAGGATTTTATATGCCTTGTTGGCTCTGATTGCGGTTTTCATCGTATTTACGGTTGCCGTTAACCTTAATGTGGAATATAGGGTTAAGGATAGGTTGTATAATAATATCAGCCGTGTGCCTTATAATCGGGTAGGGTTGTTGTTGGGGACATCCCCGCTCAATCGGTACGGACGTCCCAACAGTTATTTCATCAATCGCATAAATACGGCGTCAAGTCTTTATCACGCCGGAAAAATCGATTACATAATCGCCAGCGGGGATAACCATACACGTGGTTATGACGAACCGACCGTGATGAAGGACTCCCTTATGGCACACGGCGTGCCCGCCGACAGGATTGTCCTTGATTTTGCTGGATTCCGCACGCTTGATTCTGTTGTGAGGGCCAAAGAGATTTTCGGATGTGATACGTTGACGATAATATCGCAGGCCGACCATTGCGCACGTGCGTTGTACCTTGCCGAGGCTAACGGCATGAAGGCAATCGCCGTGGCCGCGCCCTTACGGGCGGGACGACGCACCCGTGTCAGGCTGACCGTGAGGGAATGGCTCGCCCGTGACAAGATGATGCTTGACGTGTGGTTCGGCAAACGCCCGCATTTCCTTGGTGAAAGAATTGAAATCCCTCACGTAACGGAGAGATTTTAGGAGGGTGTCGCAAAATTGAGTCTTAATGTGAAATAGTAGGGACGCGCCCGTTGTCGCGTCCCTACTATGTTGATATGCGAGTCTTGCAACACTGAAGTCAAGATGACTTCACCTTCTTCAATCGTCGATTTCCGCTTTTTTGAAATTCCCCAGACGGTCGAATGTCAATTCTACACCGTCTGACAGTCCAATCTTGAATGAAGTGGACTTTTTCTCGATTTTTACAATTTTCACTCCCTGGAAATTTTTCTCGACGTAACGGCGTATCGGTTTGAGAATCAATCCTGCCGGGACTTCGCGTGTCTTGCAGTCGACCGATGTCCATTTGCCTGCATTGTTGAACTCGATTTTTGTACCGTTCACGAGTTTGACATCATAGTCGGTCTTCTTTAGCAGATGCTTGTCGACCTTTATCATTCCAACCTTAGCCTTTGGAAAATATTCATTGAGCATCTCCTGTGCCGGTTGTGGCAGCTTGTCACGTTTGAGCGTGTATATATCGGCATTCGCCATGCCACATCCGACAATCGCAATTAACAGCGAAACAATAATCTTTTTCATAATTTTGATATTATATTTCCATTATAACATCCCCCGAATGAAAAAGATTATTGTATTCATAATTCGGTTAATCTTCGTTCCAGAGGATGTCGGCGAAGTATAACAGCTTTTTCTTTGAATCGTATATGGCGGAACTACTGGCATAGGTTGAACATCCTTCCGGCTGGCTAAGGCTGTCGTCATAATAAATCACGGTATTTGTCTCGTTGATAATAACTCCGTTCCCACCTGATTCATATAGGCTTGTATCCTTTACAAGTATGGAATATCTCACCAAAGGGACTCCGTACTCGTTTTTCCCGGCTTTCTCAAACGTGAGAAAACCGTATGCCGAACCGTCTTTAATGCTGAACTGTGCATTTATTTTTTCTTCGGGGAAGATGTCATTGTTAAGAATTTCCACGAATTGTGAGGAAATCCATACATAATCTTCTTCATACCCCTGTTCTATTTGAGTCCATTCCCCCTGCTGCCCGATTACATGATAGACTTCTCCCACATTGGCTTTCCCTGTAATAGAGGTCGATGTGGATGGCCCTGTGCGTAGATTGACGTTAGATTTCTTTATGTATGCGAATTGGGCATCTGCAATAAACGGAAGCAAGAATATAAAAGCGATTGAGATAAGAGAGTGTTTCATACAATTGAGCAAAATATCGGTTAATTATTGAATTGTGTTACACCCCATTTTATCAGGTCGTTCAGAATCGGGATGAGGGATTCACCTTTTGGGGTGATTGAATATTCGACCTTGGGTGGGACTGACGGATACAACTTACGGTCAATCAGTCCGTCAGCCACCAATGTCTTGAGTGTCGAACTTAGCACTTTGGGTGATATGTCGGGAAGGGCGTGTGACAATTCGTTGAATCTCAGGCATCGGCATTCCCCGAGCATAGCCAGGAGGAGCAATCCCCATTTGGTGCTGAAATGAGAAATGACATTGCGGATAGGGCAGCGTTCTATCTCGGAATATTTTTTTAATCTTTCGTCCATTTTTTTCTTGCTGATTTACAATAATAGTAACCTTAAAGTAAGCGGGTAACCGTTACGTAACCTCTTGTAAAAGATAATTTTGCACATTAACTTTGCGCTATCCAAAGGATATTGGATTTCCAATGCAAAGTTAATCTATAAATTTAAGAAACTATGAGTGATTTGAAAAAAATGAATGAGGGTACTAAATACTCCCACGGTTCAATCGGAAGTATCGCCGACTTTAACGGAAAGGTTTTTGTTAAAGATGGCCTTAATGAATCATCGTGTGAAATCTCATTCGGTGTACTCAACCCCGGCGAGGCCGTGCCGTTTTTCCATAGCCACAGGGAGAACGAGGAGAATTATATTATTCTGTCAGGAAACGGATTGTTTCAGGTTAATGACGAAGTTTTTCCTATTGGCGAGGGTTCCGTCGTGAGAGTGGCGACCGGCTGTGACCGAAACCTCAAAAACACATCCGATGGCCGTATGGTCTATATTTGCGTACAAGCCAAAGAGGGAAGCCTCGGTGGGTACACGATGACCGATGCCGAGTTGACCGACCGCGTTTCGTTGCTTTAAAAATTAATGTACAGTGCTTAAATCAATTAAAGGCAAGCTATCAGCTTGCCTTTAATTGTCTTGCGGAGTGACCGAGATTCGAACTCGGGAACGGCTTTTGACCGTTACACGCTTTCCAGGCGTGCCTCTTCAGCCACTCGAGCACCACTCCAATATCGTTTGACAGATGTAGACCATGGGTCGACATTTATCATTTACGGCGACAAAGGTAGGTATAAAAATCGACCCGTACAAATGTTTTGTCTTAAAACGTTATGCCGAAACGGAAGTTGACAAGGTCAAGTCCGTGTATGTCGGTGCGGTCATCGGTCGGCCCGAATGAACTCATGCCGTTGAAGATATATCCGATTGTTATATAGGACTTGAATGAACGGCTGACAGCGAGGTTGAACCCTACGGCGGGATTGAGGAACAGGCGTGTTTGTGATTCGTTGCCGACATCGTTGAATGCCGCCCCCGCGCGCATGTCCAGGAAGCATAGTGACGGCCGGTTGCGGAAACTGGAGCGGAAGATGGCATACAGCGGGAAAACACGGCTGCTGTTGCTGGTCATTATGTGTATCCCGGTGCCTATACCGGCAATGTCAATCATTTGGTTCTTATAACCGAAAAACGCGTCGATATTGACTGTTGACATGTCATCGCCTCCCATGTCGATAGAGCCTCCGGCGTCTACGCCCCACGCGAAGTGCGGGATGCCATGCGGAGGTGTGGTTTCTTCAGAGTGTATGGCCATCGGTAATATGGCGACAAGCAATGCTATTATGGTGATTGGTTTGAGTCTCATGGTGGTGTCAGTGCTTTTTAGTTAGTTTTACACATGCCCAGTTGTTATCAAGCGTCACGTCATCAAACTTGAATCCGACACGGGTGGCTGCATCGATAATGACCGGGACATCCTCGTTGTAGAATCCGCTAAGGAATAGGTTCGCTCCCGGCGCACATGCATCGGCATATCGTTCTATGTCGGCGGTGATGATGTTGCGGTTGATATTGGCGAGGAAAATGTCGGCCTTGTAAATTTCGGACAACAGAGATGCGTCTCCCGTGAGCATGGTGACCGCCTCGGCATTGTTGAGAATCGTGTTGTCAACGGCGTTGGCCTGTGCCATGGGGTCGATTTCTATACCCGTCACTTGCGCGGCCCCAAGCATCAGGCATAATATTGCCAGGATGCCTGTCCCTGTCCCCATGTCGATGACTTTTTTACCCGACAGGTCGGTTGATAATATCCGTCCAATCATCAGTGACGTGGTTGAATGGTGGCCTGTCCCGAATGCCATCCTCGGGTCAATGACTATACGGTATTCGGCATCGGGGATGTCGGTATGGAATGAACTGTGTATGACACATCGGTCCCCTATAACGATGGGCTTGAAATAGTTTTTCTCCCATTCGGCGTTCCAGTCTTGTCCCTCTATCAAGGTGTTGTTCACTGTTGTGTCGGTGGGAATAGGGAAATTAGCCACGGTATCGGTGATTTTGTCCGGGTCAAATATTTCGGCCTTTATATAGGCGGTCAGACCCTCGTTGTCGGGGACGAAACTTTCAAACCCGATTTCGCTTAACATCGAGGCCATTATGTCGGTCCTTGTCTCGTCACAAGGCGACATGTCTAATCTAACTTCTTGGTAATCGTTCACTTGTAAGCAGCTGTTGGAATATAGTCATGGCCGAGACGGTGTAGTCCCGGCTTGAATGATTGGTTGTGCCGCGATGTTCCCGTCATCTTGCCCGTTTGAGGCTTTTGGTTGCGCGTCTTGCGAGACGGAACACCATGACCCCCAAATCGATATAGGACAAAGACCCCATGACGCGGTTGAAGATATTCCGTGTAAGAGCCGGGGCCTTCATTTCCTCCTGCATGACGGCAAGATTATGTCTAAGACGCTCTTTCTCAATTTCGATACGTGCGACGGTATAGGCTCGCCGATAGCGCAATTCGTCAATCGTATAGCCTTTCCAGTTTTCATCTTGTGGCCCGAGGGGCAGTTTCTCGCTCATGTCAACTAAGGAATATACGGGAAATGAAACGGGATACGGGGTCTATTATCAATGTTTTACGCAGGAGTATCACTACTGCGGAGATAAGTAGGAACACTCCGCCGACTATCAGATAGGCCCATGCCGGGTGCATGAAATTGCACAGAAGCTGAGCCAGGGATATCGACAGGAATATAAGTATAAATATTCCCAGTACAAGAATAATGACACCCAATGCCACGGCCGACAGGAGTGTGACCACTTTCTCGGCGGCCGACAGTTTGGCGTTCTCGACATTGAGTTTCAGATATTCCTTGACTTCCTCCCAAAGGGGGTGCAGATGTGATGCCGTGTTTTTGAACATGATAGGTCAAACGTTGAAACGTAAGGAGGAGCGGAGTTAAGGAGAATAATCCTCCAATAACCCCGCTTTATCATCAATCGTCGATTAATCGTCTATTTCAGTTGTCAATTGCTCGACAAGTGCGTCGATTTCATTCTGAGAGCAGATGATACCTTTCTTACGGAGTATTTCCTTGATGCGGGCACGCAGGTCTTCGCCTTTTTGGGGCGCAAAAAGGATGGCGGCACCTGCACCGACGAGTGCTCCGCCGATGAATGCCGATATTATACCGAGATTGCTGTTCATGAGTAATCTATAATTAAATGAGTTAAACTGTTATCAGGCGTTTTTCTCGAGTTCACCGGCGATTTCGTCAGCAAGTTCCTCGATTTTGCTTTTCTTCAGCTTGATGCCTTTGCTCTTGAGATATTTTACAATATTGTCACGGGTGTCTTCACCTTTTTCAGGAGCGAAAAGAAGTCCGACTGCGGCACCGGCGATTGCGCCTCCGATAACAGAAAGGACAATGTGCAATGGTTTCATTTTAATTTAAAATTTATTTAGTCAATTAGTATTTACGGAAATTACAACATCCGTTGGCCGGATATTGTTCGGCTAAATTAACTTTTTTAATCGGTTTAACCAAATATCATTGTGAAAACTTCGGAAATATGCTGAACTTTTGCTAAGTTTGCAAATCAATATCCATAATTCTTATAAATAATTGACAGAAATGAAACAGGAAAGAATTCTTGTCACCGGCGGAACCGGCTATATCGGTTCACATACGGTGGTCGAACTTCAGAATGCCGGTTACCCGGTCGTAATAATCGATAATCTTTCCAACTCCAACCGAGATGTCATTGACGGGATTGAACGTATAACCGGGATTCGCCCCGATTTCGTGGAAGGGGACTGCACTGACATCGATACATTGAAAAAACTGTTTGCCGATTTCCCTGATGTCGCTGGCATCATCAACTTTGCCGCGAGTAAGGCTGTCGGGGAGTCGATGCAGAAACCGTCGCTGTACTACCGTAACAATCTTGTCACCCTCCTCAACCTCCTTGACCTCATGGGTCCCAACGGTGTCAAAGGTATTGTCTTTTCATCGTCATGCACCGTCTACGGCGAACCCGATGTCAATCCTGTAACCGAGCAATCGCCTATCAAGAAGGCTACATCGCCCTACGGTAACACCAAGCAGATTTCAGAGGAAATAATCACTGATGTAATCAATGCCGGTGCGCCGTTCAAGAGTGTGATTCTTAGGTACTTCAATCCGGTCGGTGCACATCCGAGCGCAGAGATAGGGGAGTTGCCTAACGGTGTGCCACAGAATTTGATACCTTATCTGACACAGACTGCAATCGGCATCCGCAAGGAACTTAGCGTGTTCGGTGACGATTACAACACGCCCGATGGGTCATGTATCCGTGACTATATCAATGTCGTAGACCTTGCCAAGGCTCATGTCATCGCAGTGAAGCGAATGCTTGAGGATGTCTCGGAAGCGAAAATCGAAATATTCAACCTCGGGACGGGTAACGGCGTATCGGTGCTTGAGTTAATCAATACGTTCGAGAGCGCGACGGGTGTCAAGGTGCCACATAAGATTGTCGGACGTCGTGCCGGCGACATAGAGAAAGTATGGGCCGACCCGACCTACGCCAACACAGTCCTCGGCTGGAAGGCGGAGTCAACGCTCGCCGACACAATGCGTTCGGCCTGGAACTGGCAGCTGGCTCTGCGTGAGCGTGGCATTATGTGATGTTACGAAATTTGAATATACTCTAAAAATCCTGCCTACAGGCAGGATTTTTTTGTACCTAAATTCATCTGATGTGGCTCGGTTTCAAAACCCATGGACAAGGTTCTTTCATTATCAGAGTCTTGTCTGACCTGACCCTGTCAAGAGCCTTTATTGCTTCAGCGGGAGTTTCGCATGTAACGGCGACGACGTAGTACAACGGTTCGGCCGTGTTTACGATGAATGCGTTGTAACCGTTGCCGATGATGCGGTCTCGCATTGCCTTGGCATTGAAAATCTGCTTGAATTGTCCCACTACGACATTGTAACGCAACATGTTGTCGCGTGTCGCACCACCGTCCTTGGTGAACCCGATTGATTCGATGGTGTATGACAGGGTGTCTCCTTCAGCAACGATTTGTGATGGGCGTGCGCGTTTCCTGATTTGAGTGTATATTGTTTCGTCATTGCTTTCATCCTTTTTGTCGCGGGCGGCCTCGTAGGCCTTACGGTAGGATTCCTCGGTTGGTTTGCAGCTGACAATCATGGATACAGCTGCAACGACAGCAATAATCGCCGGTATTATTCTATTGATTTTCATATTTTTATTTTTCCTAATTCTATAACTTCAAGGTCTTTCATGTCTCCGTTGTCAATCGTCAGACGGACGAGGGTGCGTTGTTTCTGCCATCCATGGTATCCCGCCGCGCCCGGGTTGATGTGCAGTACTCCCAATTCCGGGTCATTCATGACTTTCAGTATGTGGGAATGGCCTGTCACCATCAGTCTTGCGCCACAGTCATGCAGCATACGTCTTACACCGGGGGCATATCGACCCGGGTAGCCGCCTATATGGGTCATCCACACCTTGACACCCTCGGTCTCGAATTCAAGCACTTCGGGGCAGCGACGCCTCACAGTGCCGCTGTCGATGTTGCCGCACACAGCACGTACAATGGGGGCGACTCCTTCAAGACGGCGTATGACATCGATGTCGCCGACATCCCCGGCATGCCATATTTCATCGCAGCCCTTGAAATGGAGTGCGAACCTGTCATCCCAGCATGAGTGTGTGTCGCTAAGGATTCCTATTTTTTTCATTGGCGTATAAACCTTATATAATCAATTAACGCAGTGTTTGTCCTGCGGTTCATGTTTGTGTCGTACATGGGTACATAGGCAATCTCCACGGTGTTCACACCTTTTTTCAGTGACAACTGAAGCATGTTTGAGAATCCGGTTGAACGCCATTCATTGTCGCCCCGTTGAGGCATCACGATTGAACCTACACGTTCGCCGTTCACGACAAGGGAGCGGATTGCGCATTTGTCACCCGAATATGACGGGCCACTACCGTTGGAGTAACGGACATCGAGAAAATATGTACCGTCTTCAGGGATTCCGACACGGAAAGCGATGCTTGTGTTGGATGTCGTAGAAGTCTCGACAACACCGTTGGCAATATCCTCGTTCTTGATGAGTGTTGTCCCACCGTCCACGACATCCTCGGCCTGGACTATAATGACAGAGCCACGGGGAATCCACATAAACGGGCGTGGTGAGAATCCTGCCCAACGGCTGTCCTTTATCGGTACAATCCCAACGGTGGTGAATGACGGTGAACGGAAAAGCTCGTATGTCGTTTCTTCGGTCTCCTCCTGTACCACCCCGTTGAGGAGTATCTCATAACCAATCCCGGGAGAGGGATTGGTTATGCGCGCCTGACGTGATGTGTTCCAATCAACAAGAGGTGTCGGTGGCATTGTGATGGCATCGCTCATGGTCATGTCGGAGTGACGCAGCGTGTTATTGGCCATTATGATTTCAATGTTGTGTTCCCCCGCCGACAGATTTTCGGCATATATGAGATTGCCTTTGACAGGTTTCCCGTCCATGGTCATCGAAGCGACTTTGTCTCCTGTTCCCCGCACTGTGACGGAAATTATTGCATCACGATATTTAATGTTTTTGATAGTCTTGTTCCCATGCAACCCTGGCAGGACTATGGGACGGAATGTGATGCCGTCGCTGTCAAATGACATCCCGGCGAAGATACGGAGGTACATGGCGATGTTACCGGCGTAATCCGATAACTTGGATGCGTCTCTTGAAGTGTCGGTCAACGGGAATCCCGATACGGCGTCTATGGGACGGATGTCGGTTAATAGAGCGGAGGAGCGGAACATCGCACCGAGTCCGGCTTTCAATGCCTCGTAATTGCCGGTCTTTGCAGCGGCGAGATTCCAGAATGCCTGGACTGTCGGACTGACTGTCCCGTTTCCCTGTGAAATTTCATTGTCGGGAAATGGGAACATAGATGGAACGCCGTATTTCATCACCGGCGATAACCCAATCAATGATTGTGCCATTTCAGTCGTGGTGATGTCGGACAGGACGCAGATGGCCTGTCCCATATAATCCGAAGCCTGTGACTGAATGGGGTATACGCCTCCGTAGAGGTATTGGCTGTAATACCCACGGTTGGGAATCCATAGCAAGTCGTTTATGGAATTGCGTATTGAATCTGACAGGTTCTTATATCTGTCCCCGTTGTCACCGAGTTCATAGTGCATGCATGACGCGATGTAATATGCCCTCGAATAGGCTGCGTTGACGGTGAGGTTCATCGATGAATAGACATCGGCGGGTTGCATCCATCGCGGATAGGTGAGGGATGTCGGTTCAAACCCTGATGCACTGCCGTGCATCAGATTGAACCGGGAATCCCACATTACGTCCATGTCTTCGTCGAGTGTGCGCGATATTATGTCTGATGTCTCGCGAAGCCATTCGCGGTCGGCGGTCACATTGTACACCTCCCAGGCCGCCATTGACCATATAATCCTGTCTGATACAACAGGCCAACCGCCACCGTAGCCGTTGTCCCGTCGCAGTCGACCGTTTTTTGTACATGAGCGCAGCAAATCCATTGACCGCTCGGCATCAAGTGTCGCCAACGATGCCCACACTGCAAGTGAGATGTCCCGTGTGGTGAACTTATCATGACGTGTGCTTTCAAGTGTGGATGACAATCGGTCGATGCTCATGTTGTATATTGCATCGACGAGAGTCTGCCCCGATTCGTAGGACGGGAAACGAGGGTTGATTGAATCGATACGCCAACTTTTGGACTTTTCCATCCCATGGCGGGGGTTCAATCTCAATGTCAGTTGGTAGACGCTGTCCCCTCGGTCTTTGAGAGTCAATTGCCGGTTTTCGCCTGTGTCGATATAATCGGGAAGGGGAGGAGCAGAGCCTATAACACTGACATTCCTAAAGTCATCGGCGAATATTGTATCACGGGAGGGCGTAACATAATATCCGCGTCTTTCAAATGACTTTAACACAGGTTTCATGTCCACACGTACAGTCCACACCGTGTTTGCGGGCAACGTATCCCCGTCGGGACGTCTGTCGTCTTTTTCATGGGATGTCAATTTCCCGAACGAATAGATTGTTGTGTCTTGCTCGCCGGGGTGTATCTGTGCGATGTGAAACTGTCTTTCGCGGAATTCATTGTCACGTCCGTTCAACAAAAAACGGAACTTGAATGCCGCTGGAATTTCAGTCGTCGGTGCATCGGGAAAGTCTGATGTGATTTCAAATCGGCTGACAGCGTGTGCGACATACTCACCCTCGACCACCGAATCGTCATAGACTGTATAAGTCTCGCATGAATATATGGCATCATCAGCCGTGTCAGGGACACTGCTGCAACCGGCCATCACGGCGGTGGTTATTGCGATTATGGCAGTGGAGGCATGTTTCATTGACGCATCGCCTCCACTTCGTCGGGTGTCAATGGAATCTTCTTGCCCAGACGTCGTGCACCGTCAGCGGTTATCAGATAATCCTCCTCGTTGCGTATTCCCCCGAAATCACGGTAGCGTTCGACAGCATCGTAGTTTATGAAATCGGTGAATTTCCCGAGACCACGCCAAAGGTCAATAAGTTCAGGGATGAAATATATGCCCGGCTCGACAGTCAGGACATATCCCGGTTTCAACTGCGAGGCGAGACGTTGGCTTTTGCGCCCGAACTGTGTGCTCTTGGGTTGGCCGTCATATCCCACCCATATCTCACCTAAGTTCTCCATGTCATGTACATCGAGTCCCATCATGTGGCCCAGTCCGTGCGGGAAGAAAAGCGCGTGCGCGCCCTCTCTGACAGCCTCGGTGGCGTCACCTTTCATCAGGCCGAGTCCTTTCATGCCCTCGACCATGACGCGGGCGGCGATGTCATATACATCCATGTAAGGGATGCCGGGGCGGAGCGCCTCGACTGCGGCGAGGTGCATACGGTTCTGGATTTCATAAACCTCGCGCTGACGGGTGGTGAAACGTTTGTCGGCGGGTATTGTCGATGACATGTCTCCGCAGTACCCCGATTCGAGTTCGGCACCGGCGTCAATCAGGAAAAGGTCGCCCGGCTTGATGAGATTGCCGTGGTAATGATTGTGTAGGGTCTGTCCGTTGACAGTCGCTATTGTGGCGAACGACAGCTCGCAATTATTGGATTCGGCGATGTAGTCCATTGCCGCCGTCACCTCATATTCATGCATCCCCGGACGAATCACCCGCATCGCCTCGAGGTGCATGTCGGCGGTTATGTCGCATGCCTTTTCAATCTCGGCGATTTCCTCGGCGGTCTTGATGTTGCGTTGTACCACGACCGCACGGATGAACGGGACAGAGCCCTCCTGACGCGCGGGCACGATTCCAAGCAAATCGACAAGTTTCAATTTGTGTTCGGGGCGGTAGGGTGGGAGGTAATGGATTGTCCGTCCATCTTTGGCTGCTTTGGCGAGATAGGGGGCCAACGAGGCTTCGGGTCGCACGTCAGAGATGCCGACAGTCTCGCATTTTTCATGTAAGGTGGGTAGCGGTCCCATCCACACAATCGAGTCGATTGTCAGTTCATCGCCGAACACAATCTCACGGTCGTTGTCGATGTCGATGATTGCGGCGAGTCCCGCCTGTGAGATGCCGAAATAATACAGGAATGTCGAGTCCTGGCGGTATCGGAAAGTGTTGTCGGCATAATTCAATCCCAGTTCGTCATTACCGAGGAAAAGCAGTACGCCCGAGCCGATACGTTTTTTCAATGTATCGCGTCGCTCGATATAGGTCGATTTTGAAAACATAGTCAGATATATTTGTTAAAGACTGATTCAAAGGTAATCAAAAAATGCGTATCTTTGTTCTATAAAAGAGATAAATCATATAAAATGAATGTAGGTGACCGTGTTCCCGACTTGCTTGGCAAAGACCAGGACGGGAAAGAAATCAGATTGAGTGACTATCAGGGTAAGAAAATCGTGTTATATTTTTATCCCAAGGATAATACATCGGGGTGTACCGCCGAGGCATGCTCGATGCGTGACAATATCGAGGACCTTGGCAAGGAGGGGTATCAGGTGATAGGGGTTAGCCCCGACAGTGAGAAAAGCCACCGTAACTTTATCGAGAAGCATTCACTGCCGTTCCCGCTAATCGCCGACACCGACCGTCGTCTTGCCGAACAGATGGGCGTATGGGTCGAGAAATCGATGTATGGCCGCAAATACATGGGAATCGCCCGCACTACCTTCATCGTCTCGCCTGACGGCATAATCCAACGCGTCTTCACTCCCAAGGAAATCAAGGCCAAGACCCACGCCGACCAAATCCTAGCCATGCCCTGATGCCAACCGTCAGTTTATGGTTATTTTCATATCCAGGTTAAGGGCGGTCGCTATTTGATTTAGAATAGACATTTTCCTTGCGGTGGATGTGTTTGTCATGACAAACCATCCGTTCGCGATTTTTTGGCTTCCGTAATTCTTGGGCCTCTCTGTACTTATCAAAGGATATTTGTTGCACATAATATTGAGAGACTGCACTTTCTCAATGCCGATTTCTTTAATTACCATGGCAAAAGTCCTTGCGGATGTCGTGGATTTAAATGTAATCCCGTTATATTCAACTTCCAATAATCCTTTAGAGGTTGCATTATTGGCTTGAGTGTTGATAATGGGTTGGACTGTCCACCCTTGTTGGATTGCGAATTTGGCCATATTTTGGATTGAACTTGCCATCCATTGGGTACAGACTAAGAATTTGATATTGTCCGAAGATTCCAATATGCGGTTTGTCTTATTGAAGTTATATCGGATGTTTAGTTCTTTTTCTGATTTATTGCTATTTAGCAGTTCTTCGACACTGGCGATAGTCCCGTTCCCTTTAAACTTATCCAACATTGAGTCAGGGAATATGTCTTTTAGTTCGAGGAAAGTTAAATCGGGGTGTTGAGAAACAAATAAGGCAATAACAGCGTATGCGAAATCGCGTTTGTTGAGCGGCTCACCATTGTTCAGGACATATTTGGTATAATCGGCATCATGGGTCTTAGGATTATTATGTTCCCCGGTTTTCTTGTCGGTTAATGTGTAAAGTTTAGGGTTGAAGCACCATTTTTTCTTAGCGTCCATGAAAAGTTGATTGGCGCGTTCTGCAATGGTGCTTTCATCCCAGATGTTAAGAGACAGTGGGTAGTTCAAGGTCACCAATCCTTCGGCATAGTAGTTAAGGCCATGCTTGTGTTCATTCCCGTTTTTCTTTATATTCCAAGATTTGTTACTTATCGAGGAGTTTAATTTGGCAGGGATAATAGCAAGATTGCCCAGCGTTCTAAGAATTTTGTTTCGGTCATCGTCGCTGAACGGCGGTAGGGACGGCCATGTTTCATAATTCCATTTCTTGGGCATTAGGTGTTCCAGTGAATAGCTGTTTAATCCTTTTAATGCGGTTGCATGTTTGTCGTCACGTGATAATGATTCGAGCAAATACAGGATGCCTTTGGCTCGTTGATTGATGATGATATTTTTGTTGAAACCATCCTGTAACATTGAATCCGTCGGTATGGCGAGAGAGGAATCGGAATATTTAAGAGTGATATATTCGATAAATGTTTTTGCTGTCAATACCTGATTGGAAATGAGGCTAAGTGAAAACAGGTCGCTGTAATTGTCGTTGGTGGATTTGCAAATCAGTCGGCGTATTATATATGCTTCCAATGCTCTAAAGATTTCATTGCGTTCCTCAATGTCCTCTTGGTTTTTTAATAAATATAGTACGTATGGGATAAGGGTGGTTGAATCTAATCCGAATATCATTAGGTTAATTCGTTCAATGCCCCATTCACAAGGGATTTCCTCGTCCAAAACGGATGTTGATATATAGGAGCGGTAAATCTTTGCATATTCGGTGAGGTCTTTGACAAATTCTATATGGTCGATTTCCGACAAAGACAGATAATCCTTGTATTGGTTGAACAGGTTCTCTGAAGTTCGGAATCTTAATTTATCAACCATCGAAATGCCAAGAACCGGGTCGTTAATCTTTATATGTAGATAGGCATATAGAAAACTTTCGAGATTCGTTCGTTTCAAACGGCCCTCGGTTGTCGAGTTCTCCCAATATTTCACAGTTTCTTCATCGGCTTCAAAAACGGGTTTCCATAGGATATTGTATTCATCGACAGTGTTTTTATTGAATAGATAATTTTTTAGCAGTTCCCCGGTCGTGAGACTGACGCCAAGTGAATTTATGGTGTCGAATATGACCTGTTCATCTTCATTATGGTTCAAGTCTATCCCTACAAATGAAATATGGTTGCGGATTACCTGACTGTTGTAGGTGTCGGGGGATACGCGAGGGAGTAAATAATTATAGGCCTTTGCGAGCCTGCTGTCATGCGTTATCGGTTTTAGCTCGTTCTGATTCATGATTTCTTCAAAACATTCCCTGTCGAAGAAATTATGAGAGATACATAATTCCGACTCGTTATCTATCATCGTGAACATTCGATTGAATGCTTCCTGTTTACCCTCTTTGGTGCATAATATCTTAAAGAACAAGGCTAATGTAGTGAGACGCTGTTGTCCGTCGATGATGTATTGAACATCAGAGTTGGTTGATGTCCCGGTTTGCTTCTGTTTCGCAATTATAGAGCCGAGGAAGTATTCAGTCCCGGTGGTGGATATGTGCTCCATGCTTTCGAGGAATCGCTTCAAAAGTTCTTCTTCCCAGACGTATGCCCTTTGGAAGAACGGGATTTCAAGTTTACGTTGACCGTTGAAATAATTCGCGATTGAGCGTTTTCCTGCGTCCATGGTTAGGTGTCCTTTAAATTGAATTGATTATAACAAAGATAGTGAAACTGTGCGGTTTATTATTGCAAAGGCATATTAAAGAATGTGAAAAACAGGGGCGGGGGAGTGCGTTGGTAATATTATCGGTGAATCGGGGCGCGGGTTTCAGTTTTTTTGTTAAATTTGCAACGGCTTAGAGTGTGCGGACTATTGAGGGTAGACCTAAGCCGTCACATTTACTTGTAAATATACATAAAATCAATTTCATAATTAACGTTTATCATGAATATTTCTCACATCGAACACATCGGAATCGCCGTTCCGTCGCTTGACGAGGCTATTCCTTTCTACGAAAACATCCTTGGCCTTAAATGTTTTGCCATTGAAGAAGTCGCCGACCAGAAAGTGCGTACCGCATTTTTCAAGGTAGGGCAGACCAAAATCGAGCTCCTTGAAGGCACTGCCGATGACAGCGCGATTTCCAAGTTTATCGCCAACAACGGTGGCCGTGGCGGTATCCAGCATGTCGCTTTCGCAATCGAGGATGGCGTGGCCAACGCTCTCGCTGAAGCCGAGGAAAAGGGTTGCCGTCTCATCGACAAGGCTCCGCGCAAGGGCGCAGAGGGATTGAACATCGCGTTCCTGCATCCGAAATCGACTGTGGGTACTCTCGTGGAACTCTGCGAAGACCCCAAGAAAGCGTAAAACAGTTTCTAAATTTCATTACACATTAATATAAACTCTAAATGAGTAATCAACTTGAAAAAGTCCAGGAGCTGATTGCATTGCGCAATGAGGCTCGTCTGGGTGGCGGCGAAAAGGCCATTCAGAAACAGCATGACAAGGGCAAGTACACAGCCCGCGAACGTATCGCCCAACTTCTCGACGAGGGTTCGTTTGAAGAAATCGACATGTTTGTACGTCACCGTTGCCACAACTTCGGCCAGGATAAGAAAAGTTTCCTTGGCGACGGCGTTGTGACCGGTTACGGTACAATCGATGGCCGTCTCGTCTATGTGTTCGCACAGGATTTCACCGTGTTCGGTGGCTCCTTGAGCGAGACAATGGCATTGAAGATATGTAAGATTATGGATATGGCCATGAAGATGGGTGCACCCGTCATCGGCCTTAATGACTCGGGTGGCGCACGCATCCAGGAGGGTATAAACGCCCTCGCGGGATATGCCGAGATTTTCCAGCGTAACATCATGGCTTCGGGTGTGATTCCCCAGATTTCAGGTATCCTCGGCCCGTGTGCCGGTGGTGCGGTCTATTCTCCCGCGCTCACTGACTTTACAATCATGACCAAGGGTATCAGTTACATGTTCCTGACCGGGCCTAAGGTCGTAAAGACTGTGACCGGCGAGGATGTGACACAGGATGCTCTCGGTGGTGCCGAAGTCCATTCGTCAAAGAGCGGTGTCGCCCATTTCGCGGCCGAGGACGGTGAGGAGACACTCAAGATTATCCGTAAGCTGTTCAGCTACATCCCGCAGAACAACCTCGAAGAACCCCCGTTGGTCGAATGTACCGACCCGATTGACCGTCTTGAGGACTCGCTCAATGATATAATCCCTGATTCGGCCAACCGTCCTTACGATATGTACGAGGTCATCGGTGCAATCATCGATAATGGCGAGTTCCTTGAAATACAGCGCGATTATGCCAAGAACATTATCATCGGTTTTGCCCGTTTCAACGGTCAGGCCGTGGGTATCGTGGCCAATCAGCCCAAATATCTCGCCGGTGTGCTTGACAGCAACGCTTCCCGTAAGGGTGCACGTTTCGTGCGTTTCTGCGACGCTTTCAATATCCCCTTGGTGACGCTTGTTGACGTGCCCGGATTCCTTCCCGGCACAGGCCAGGAATATAACGGTGTCATCCTTCACGGTGCGAAACTGCTCTATGCTTACGGTGAGGCAACGGTGCCCAAGGTGACGGTGACACTCCGCAAGAGCTATGGCGGCAGCCACATCGTGATGAGCTGCAAGCAGCTTCGCGGTGATATGAACTACGCTTGGCCTACCGCCGAAATCGCCGTGATGGGTGGTGCCGGTGCCGTAGAGGTGCTTTATGCCAAGGAAGCAAAGGCATCTGAAGACCCCGCCAAGGTTCTTAAGGAGAAAGAGGAGGAGTACAACAAACTGTTCTGCAATCCTTACAATGCCGCCCGTTACGGGTACATCGATGATGTCATCGAACCTCGTAACACCCGTTTCCGCGTGATTCGTGCCCTCCAGCAGCTTGCCACCAAGAAGGTTACCAATCCTGCCAAGAAACATGGCAATATACCTTTGTAATCACCTCATTAGCATCTTGAATAAATGAAAAAGCAATTATTAACGCTCATTGTCGCTTTGGTTGCGTGCGCTACGGTCGCATCAGCCCAGGGCCGCAGAGGGTTGCGCATCAATGAGGTGATGGTGACGAATGATTCATCGGTTGTCGATGATTATGGTCGCCATGTCGCCTGGATTGAGTTGTTCAACTCGACATTCGCCCCGCTTGAGATTTCGAGTGTCTATCTAACCAACGACAAGAACCAACCCAAGCTGTACCCTGTTCCTCTCGGCGATGTCAACACCGAGATTCCCCCGAGGCAACATGTGGTGTTCTGGGCCGATGGCGAGCCTAACAAGGGTACGTTCCACACCAGTTTCGTCCTCACTCCGGGACAGGATAACTGGATTGGAATCTATGATGCCAACGGCACAACCCTTATTGACGAAGTGCTCATTCCGGCCAATCTCGCCCCTAATACGACCTACGCCCGTACCATTGACGGTGAAGGTATATGGGAGGTGCGCGACGGCGGTGACAAATACATAACCCCTTCGTCCAACAACGTGATAGTCGATACCAATTCCAAGGTGGACATGTTCGCTCAACAGGATAAGGACGGCTTTGCGATGACAATCATGGCGATGTGTATTGTATTCACCGCCCTCCTTGTGCTGTGCCTGTGCTTCCTTGCAATTTCCCGCATCGGTGCACGTGTGCTGCGCAGCAACAAAATCAAGTCGGCAGGCATGACACCGCGCGAATTGACGCGTGAGGAGCATCCCGAACATGATTCAGGCGAGGAAATCGCGGCTATCACCATGGCTTTGCATGAACATCTCAACGCTCATGACGCGGAGAACACCATCCTCACCATCAACAAGGTGAAACGCGCTTACTCGCCCTGGAGTTCCAAGATTTACAGTCTGCGTGAGCTGCCTCACCGTTAACCCATCTATCAATTTTTCAACAACATTCATTGAAATGAAAGAATACAAATATAAAATCAACGGCAACGTCTACAAAGTAGCCGTCGGTGACATCGATAACAATATCGCCCAGGTGGAGGTTAACGGCACTCCCTACAAGGTTGAACTTGAGAAAAAGGCCGCTCCTGTCACCATCGTTAATGCCCCGCGTCCTTCGGCGGCACCCCGCACAGAGACAGGTGCAAAAGTCATATCCAAGCCGGCGGCCGCTCCCGGTGCAGGTGCGCCTGTCAAGGCCCCTCTCCCCGGTGTGGTTCTCTCGATACCTGTAAAGGTCGGGGACGAAGTAAAGGCATCAGACACTGTGTTGCTGCTTGAGGCAATGAAAATGGAGAACGCCATTCATGCAGGTCGTGACGGGAAAGTGACCGCAATCAGTGTGAATGCCGGTGACTCCGTGCTTGAAGGGACAGTGTTAATGACTATCGGCTAATGATTCCAATGATATAAAATCATTCTCACATGTCTTTTAGCGAATTTCTACAACAGAACCTGCAACAATTCTGGGAACTCACAGGGTTCTATAACGCGACATGGCAACACTTTGTCATGCTTGCAGTGGGATTGTTCTTTATATGGCTTGCAATCAAGAAGGATTTCGAGCCTATGCTCCTTGTGCCGATTGGTTTCGGTATCCTCATCGGTAATATCCCGTTCAACACGACCGCAGGTCTTGAGGTCGGCATCTACGAGGAAGGGTCGGTGCTCAATATCCTTTACAACGGTGTCAGCGCGGGATGGTATCCTCCGTTGATATTTCTCGGTATCGGAGCGATGACCGATTTCTCGGCCCTTATAGCCAATCCTAAGCTGATGCTTATAGGTGCGGCGGCACAGTTCGGTATCTTCGGCGCATATATGGTGGCGCTTTTGTTAGGGTTTGCCCCCGACCAGGCCGGTGCCATCGCGATTATCGGCGGTGCTGACGGCCCCACGGCTATCTTCCTGTCATCCAAGCTCGCCCCCAATCTAATGGGTGCGATTGCGGTATCGGCTTATTCCTACATGGCTCTTGTGCCTGTGATTCAGCCGCCTATCATGAGGCTGTTCACCACCAAGAAAGAGCGTCTTATCAAGATGAAACCGGCGCGTGCCGTCTCGCAGAACGAGAAAATCATATTCCCGATTGTCGGTATGCTTCTGACTTGCTTTGTCGTTCCGTCAGGCATCCCGTTGCTCGGTATGCTGTTCTTCGGTAACCTGCTCCGTGAGTGTGGTGTGACTACACGTCTCGCCAAGACAGCAAGTAATGCGTTGACCGATATTGTGACGATTCTTCTCGGCATGACTGTGGGTGCATCGACCCAGGCGTCGGAGTTCCTCACCAAGGAGACTATCGGAATCTTCGCACTCGGATTTATGGCGTTTATTATCGCGTCAAGTTCGGGCGTGTTGTTCGTCAAGCTGTTCAACCTGTTCTTGCCCAAGGCTAAGAAAATCAATCCGCTCATCGGTAATGCCGGTGTGTCGGCTGTGCCTATGTCGGCACGTATCTCCAATAACCTTGGCCTTGAATACGACCCCTCCAACTATCTGCTCATGCATGCCATGGGTCCCAACGTGGCGGGTGTGATTGGTTCGGCTGTCGCAGCCGGTGTCCTGCTCGGATTCCTCGCTTGATAATTATTTATTCAATATAAAGAGGCAATCGTACGGTCTGTTTAGGTGTCCCTACGATTGCCTCTTTTCTTAAAATCTGTATTTAACTGTTAAAATGGAAGCAGGCATCAACTAAACCTATGTTTAATCGTTTTTAAGTTAAAAGCTGTTTGATTATGATAAAAATTGAACAGCGGGCACAGTGACGGGATGTGCATTCATCAATCATTAACCAATGTCCTCTCGATGTGCCTCGGAGATAATTAATGATATGTCAGTTTATACAACGGGTTATGTTGACTAAGCAAGTAATCGAAAACATCTATAAGAAATTCAGGAAGCGTCCGGCGACTCCCGATGAATTGAACATCGCGCTACTTTTCGGAGAGGTGTTTGACAATCATGATATATATATCGATGAGAACAACCTCGTCATCAATAGTGTGGACGAGAGTTCCCCTTTTCATTCGATACCGTTGGACCGAATCCATCAGATTGTAGATTTTGAAACGGTTGTGGCCATAGTGCTTCATTCATCGATAATATTTCTAAACAAACATGACGGCGGGGTTAATGTGCATGTGAAGACGGACGGCCCGTCGCTACTGGACCGTATTCACATCGGACTTTCCCGTTAGTTGAGTGTGAGGGATGTATGATACCACAACGATTTAACCGTGTCGCCCGTGTGTTCGGCGGCGATGTGATGGCGGCGATTCAGTCATCGAGGGTCATAGTGTTCGGAATAGGTGGTGTAGGAGGGTGGACTGCCGAGGCGTTGGCCCGTTCAGGTGTCGGCACGATTACAATAGTCGATGCTGATTCTGTCGCCGAATCTAATATAAACCGTCAACCCATGGCATTTGACTCCACAATTGGAAAACCAAAGGTCGATGTAATGAAAAGACGGCTTCTTGACATCAATCCTGATGTCAAGGTCACGGCTATTGAACGTAGGTTCACCATCGATAATGCCGATGATTTCGATATTGGGGAATATGATTATGTGATTGATGCCATTGATTCATTGGCTGACAAAGCGTCCCTCATTGTCACGGCAACGGCAACTCCGGGGGTGCGTTTATTCTCATCGATGGGTGCGGCGTTGAAAACCGACCCCACGCGTGTCGAGGTCGCCGAGTTCTCCAAGGTCAAGGGATGCAGACTTGCCGCTGCATTGCGTCAGCGTTTCAAGAGAACAGGCATTTATCCGCGTCGAAAGTTCCGTTGCGTATATTCCGAGGAGTCGCGACGTAATGTCATGGATGTGGAGGACGATACTTCAGACGCAATGACATTCGGGCATGTCGTCACCAATGGCGCACTTGTCACCGTCACGGCCACTTTCGGGATGACGCTCGCCTCGCTCGTCCTGAACGACATCGCCCGCAAAATTCCTAATTCCTAACCCCATTTATTTGAGTTTATCAACAGGACTCTTATGATTTATGGCCTCGATTATTTCGGATGGAATCACAGCTACACTTTTCCCCGAATATGTACGCGTAGAGCCATCTTTGTATTGAATTGTAATTGAGTGTATTTTGCCGTATTCTACAATATCCGTAAACCATACATACTCGAAGTCGTATGATGCCGTCTCATCAGGGCCTATCGGACCAATCCCACGGCGGGTGATTAAAGATTTTCCTCTTGATGTCACTGGGTCATCGACCGCATTGTACCCGATGAAATTGAAAGTTATGTATTTTATAGTTTTATTGGATGAATTAAGTAGTTCAAAGCTCATGCCTGTACCCTCGGTGTATTCACTCATGTCGTATGGGCGGCATTCAAGGATGACCAATCCGTTTTTTGCGTATGAGTGAAAAGTCTTCAATTTTTCAAGCCTGTTGTTCAATGAAATAAAGTGGCCATAGTGTTTTGCTGTCTCGAAAAAATCATCTCTGATTTCATTTGAGGCATTGATTAAAGAATCCAGTTTTTCGGCATAAGATTCGGCAATTGTAACATCGCTGCATTTGACGAAAAATGCCTTACCGTCCATTATTGCTTTATAATAGTCAGTCTCGCGAACATTTAATTTATCTCCAATTAGCAGAATGCTGCTTTGGGGTATCGTAGTGTCATATCCCAATGGAGAGTATCCAGGTTCGATGGATTGTGAAACGGGAGTGCTGTAAGAGGTCGTGTATCCAATGATTACATCAAATCCAAAGTGCCCTTTTTTCTTTTGTATATCGGTGGAGTCAGGGATTTCATAATCGATATAATAAACCTTGCTTTTCTCAACTTCTTCATCATATTCTTGTTTGGTTATTATTTTGTCTAAATAGTAGTAAGATGAAGCGGACTTGCCTAAATCCAGTTCATAAGGAACACTATTTTTAGAGGTAAAAGACAATTTGATATTGGGAGATGTCACTATATTGTATCCACCGTAGTATATTGATAAGAAATGTTCCCCGGATAACAACTTTATGGACGTATAAGTGTCTTTGTAATTGTTGGATGATTTCTTGTAAAAATCAGTGTCAATCCAATTCTTAATCAGATTTTTTGTCGAGCAAGAGTAAATTTTCCAATCGGAGAAAGATTTATCAATTGTTAAAAATATGGGTTCGGTTGTGTCATAATCAAGAAGTCTTAATTCGAATGAATCAATAGAAAACAAAGTTCTCTTAAAGGTTACATCTAACAGACCGAATGCTTTGTTGCAAATTGAATCTGTCGGAGTCACGAATCTGTCTCCCTCCCTGATGCCTTTATAAGCATAATTCAAGATATAATCCTTGCCTTCTTTGATTTTTTTGCTACGTTTGTTTTTAAGCCATACGGTGTCAGGAAATTCTTTGCGTATTGTCGGAACAGATTTATAATGTGTATCCAGAATGATGCTATCGCCGACAAAGGCTTTGATTCGTTTAAGGTCTTGGTCTGAATATGTTTCAGGTATATATTTTTTGAAAAAATCGTAGAAATAGTTGTCGGAAGCGAGAGTTGTGAGAAATGATGCAGAGATAACAGCCAATAGAAAATATCGTATCATATAAACTTGGTGATATATAATTGTTAAATTGAGTTATTGCAAATATACGGAAATTTATTTGAATACATTAAATTTGAAATAATATCATAGAGGTTATTGTAAAATACTCCAATAAAATAGTAACTTTACAATCTAAATATTTTTTAATGTCAAATACAGCACTTGCATACAGGAAAACTTCTATGTTTGATTCTATTGACCTTGTAACGAGCTGGGTTAATAGAAAATTTATGTATCCTGATAGGAAAATAAGACTTGCCACATCATTTAGTGGCATTGGTGCGATAGAGCATGCGTTTCAAAGGTTAGGCCTTAATTATGAGATTGTTTTCGCCGGTGATATAGATGAAAAATGTCGCAAATCCTATTTTGCAAATTATCCAATAACAGAAGATAGATGGCATTCAGATATTCATGATTTTGATGCAACTCCATATCTTGGACATGTAGATTTGTTTGTGGGAGGGGCACCATGCCAGGCTTTTTCAATGGTCGGAAAGAGAAAGGGTTTTGATGATACACGAGGAACGTTATTTAGAGAATTTGCTCGTGTTGTGAAAGAGTGTCGCCCAAAAGTTTTTATCTTTGAAAATGTTAAGGGATTGCTTAATCACGATGGGGGGAATACATGGGAAGTAATGCGTCGAACGTTTGAAGACTACTGTGGGTATAATATCTATTATCAAACGTTAAACAGTAAGGACTTTGGTATACCACAACATAGAGAGCGAATATTCTGTATCGGTTTTTTGGATAGAACAACATTATTTGATTTCCCTGTTCCAATCCCGCTTCAATATAAAATGTATGATTTCTTAGAAGATTCGATATCTACGAAATATTTTTTGCGGGAAAAGGGAATCAAATTCGTTACGTCCCATAAGAATCATGTGAAATGTTATACGCAGATAAACGGAGATATTGCTCTTTGTCAAAAACGAAATCAACAGTTTAATTGGCATGGAGACTTTGTATATCACCCACAGGGAATGAATGAGCAAATAGAAAAAGGATGGGATGATTTTATTTTTGATGTCAGAGATGTCGAAGAAAAGTATTATTTGTCAGATAAGGTAAAGAAATATGTACTAACTCCGGGAACAAAAAATTTTAGAACTACAATCAAAACGGATTTGGATATTGCCAGACCGTTACTTCAATCAATGCATAAAATGCATAGAGCTGGAGTTGATAACTATGTGACCCATTCAGGTCGCATAAGAAAATTAACACCACGGGAATGCCTACGATTAATGGGTTTTAGGGATACTTTTAAAATTGTAGTGTCAGATACCTCTATGTACCAACAAGCGGGTAATAGTATAGTTGTAGATGTTTTAATCGCGATATTGAAGCAGCTTGATATAACAAAATATGGTGAAATATGATTTTAGCAGGTCAAAAATTTGTAATATCGGATACACTTGATTCTTCAATAACGGTGCCGGACTGCATTGTCAAAAGGAGTAACAAGATAGGTAAGGGGAATGGAGAGGCAAAGCTATATGTATCTCCCAAGGACAATATGTATGAGTTCTTTGGGACCTCTGGATTTAAAGTCCGTTGCTTTGTTTTAAAGCAAGACCTGATTGATTATATGAATGCTATTCATGCGGAGTATTTGCATCCTACGCAACAATATAGAGAAGCGTCTGAAATGCCCAAGTTGTGGTTGCAAAGGCTACATGAAATATCGTTGTTGCCAGATGTAATCGAATTTGATGTATATGACCAGGTTCAGATTTCAGGTGTGCGAGGCTATGTGAAATCAGATGGAAGAGGATATGATATTATTCGGGAGATATCATTGCCATTAGTCAGTTATATTTCGGTTATGCGATTGATTGATTCGAGTGGAGCGACAATATTTTATTGGAAATTATTTGCTGATTTTGATGCGATATCTGATAAACGAGATGCATTGGTATATATTTATGGAAAGAAAGGAATAGAGGAAATATCTAAAACAACTAAAGAAAACTCTCGACAAAAGGAGATAAGTAATGCCCGTAAAGGGCAGGGGCAATATCGAGATAGATTATTGGCAGAATGCCACTATTGTCCGATTACGATGATTAATGATGATAGATTGCTTATAGCAAGTCACATTAAGCCTTGGGCAGTTTCCTCTGATAGGGAAAAAGTAGACCATAAAAACGGCTTTATACTTTCTCCGTTGTATGATAGATTATTTGATAAAGGATTCATGACATTTACACAAGATAGAAGAATTGTATTATCAAATTGGATTTCACCGGCAAATAAAAAGCGAATAGGAGTCAAAGATGGTCAGTTCGTTCAATATTTGCCATTGGATGAATTTCGACAAAGTTATATGGAGTTTCATAGAACGTCTGTTTTTAAAGGTTGAATTATTATGAATGAATTGCTGGAGAGGGCGGCGCGGCTTTGTTTGACGGCGCACCGTGGACAGGTCGACAAGGCCGGAAAGGCTTATTTCATGCACCCGATGAGGGTGGCGATGAGTTGTGCGACCGACGAGGAACGCATTGTCGCGATGCTCCACGATGTAATCGAGGACACGGAACTGACGGCGGAATCACTTTTATGCCAAGGTTTCCCGAAAGATATTGTCGACGCAGTCATCTCGGTCACGCGTAACGAAGGGGAGATTTACGAAGAGTTTATTGAGCGATGTGTCGTGAATCCTATCGGTCGTAATGTGAAATTGCGCGACCTTGAGGATAATATGAACCTGTTGAGGCTTGAATCGGTTGATGAGGCTATGACAGAGAGGTTTAACCGTTACCTGAAGGCGCACCGACGGCTGTCACAAGGTGTTGTAGGCAATATTGAGCCTGAATTTAATATTGATGCTTTGCCTGAATTGGATGGGGATGCGCCGATGCAGGTGACACGCATCGTGTCGTCGGCATCGTCGGCTGAAATCGCCCGTATCCGTGCCGAGGAGGCTGCTAAAGGACGTATGGTGCCGCATGACCCGTTGGCTTGGACTGGTAAATCCTACAACAAGGAGAAGCCACAGGTGAGAATGCCTGACGGGTCAATCATCTGTGAGGAACACGGTATAGGGACGTTTGTAAAGGTTATTCGGCAGATAGGTGTCGATGAGGTCGCCACACTTGGATTGACGTATGGTAAAAATTATCCGTTGTTGTCGCGTGAAAATTTGCGTGGGAAATATACACGTGTCGATGGAGGCTGGTGGTTGCTTTCCAACTTCCCTAATGTACGCAAGACCGAATTCATTAATAAAATCGCCGATGTTCTCGGCCTTGACATCAAGGCTGTGGATGTCGCGAAATGAGATGCGACGCGTCTTTTTGCATTTTAGGTGAAAAAAATGTAACTTTGTGGGATAAACAGTTTCTAATATCCCCCTATGAGCCAAGACTTGACATCCGATACCTTTGAAGAAATTCCCGATGAAAACAACAATAGCGTTGGCGATGATGCCCTTGGGCGACAGGAATCGGTGTCGCCACGACACTCGTCGATGATTGACGGGGCCAACGATGTCGTGAAGCATCATCTGCGCGGGATGTATCAGAGTTGGTTCTTGGAGTATGCTTCATACGTTATCCTTGAGCGTGCTGTCCCGCATGTCGATGACGGCCTTAAACCCGTGCAGCGACGCATCCTTCACTCGATGAAGGAACTTGATGACGGGCGTTTCAACAAGGTCGCCAATATCGTGGGCAACACGATGCAATATCACCCCCACGGCGACGCATCGATATATGAGGCTCTTGTTCAGCTGGGGCAGAAAGACCTGCTCGTCGAGACACAGGGTAACTGGGGTAACATACTGACCGGGGCGTCAGCTGCTGCCGGACGTTATATCGAGGCGCGCCTGTCACAGTTTGCACTTGACGTCCTGTATAATCCCAAGGTCACTGATTGGACGTTGAGTTATGACGGTCGCAAGAAAGAGCCGGTAACGTTGCCTGCGAAATTCCCTTTGTTGCTCGCACAGGGGGTTGAGGGCATCGCTGTCGGATTGTCATCAAAGATTCTTCCTCATAATTTCAACGAGATACTGGATGCGGCGGTCGCCTATCTGCGTGGCGAGGAATTTGTCCTGTACCCCGACTTCGTGACCGGCGGATTTATCGATGTGTCGCGTTATAACGACGGCGAGCGTGGCGGGACGGTAAAAATCAGGGCCAAGATTGAGAAAATTGACAACAAGACCCTTGCCATAACCGAAATACCCTACGGCAAGACGACCGCGACATTGATAGACTCGATATTAAAGGCGTTCGAGTCAGGCAAAATCAAGATACGCAAGGTCGATGACAACACGGCCATGAACGCCAATATCCTTGTGCATCTGTTGCCGGGAACATCGAGCGACAAGACAATCGATGCACTTTATGCCTTTACCGATTGTGAGGTGTCGGTGTCGCCCAACTGCTGTGTTATTTCAGAGGATAAACCTCATTTCCTCGGTGTCAGTGACGTGTTGCGTCACAGCGTTGATACTACCCGTGAAATTCTGCGTAAGGAGTTGCAGATTAAACTTCATGAGGTGCGCGAACAGTTGTTCTTTGCATCGTTGGAACGTATATTCATCGAGGAGCGAATCTACAAGGACAAGGAATATGAGCAGAGCAAGACGCGTGAACATGCAATCGCACACATTGACCGCCGTCTTGAACCATGGAAACCGTCACTCGTGCGCGAGGTGACTGAGGATGACATCATCCGTCTGTTTGAAATCAAGATGGGCCGCATCCTCAAGTTTGCCGCCGACAAGTGTGACGAGCAGATTGCCGCCTTTAACGCCCGCATAGACGAGCTTGAGGGTTTCCTTGCCGACATGACTGCCTATACAATCGGATGGTATGAACGTCTGAAAGAAAAATACGGTGAGAATTATCCGCGAATGACCGTTATCCGCGGGTTTGACAATATCGAGGCCGCCAATGTGGCCGAGGCCAATGAAAAGTTGTACATTAACCGGGAGGAAGGTTTCATCGGCACGGGGCTGAAAAAGGATGAGTTCCTTTGCAACTGTTCAAGTATAGACGATGTGATAATCTTCTACAAAGATGGCCGTTACAAGATTGTCAAGGTGCAGGATAAACTGTTCATAGGTAAGAATGTGATGTATGTTAACGTGTTCAAGCGTAACGACACCCGCACGATTTACAATGCCATTTATCAGAATGGAAAGGGCGGCGTGTATTACATGAAACGTTTCGCTGTGACAGGGGTGACACGCGACAAAGAGTATAACCTGACCCCGGGACTTCCGGGAACACGGGTCAACTGGTTCACAGTCAATCCTAATGGTGAGGCCGAGGTTGTCAAAGTGACGCTTAAGCCCAAGGCGCGGTTAAAGACGTTGCAGTTTGATGTCGATTTCGGCGAATTGGCAATCAAGGGAAAGGGTGCGCAGGGTAACATCGTGACGAAAAACGAGGTGCATCGTTTCTCCCTGAAGGAGAAAGGGGCTTCGACCCTCGGTGGGCGCAAGGTTTGGTTTGACCCCGATGTGTTGAGGCTGAACTATGACGGACGAGGCGAATATCTTGGGGAGTTTGCCGGGGATGACCGTGTCCTCGTTGTCCTTGACAACGGTGAATATTATATGTCAAACTTTGACGCGTCCAATCATTATGAGGACAATATCCTGCGTATCGAGAAATATCGCAAGGGACATGTGTGGACTGCGGTGTTATACGATGCTGACCAAGGTTTCAACTATATCAAACGATTCACATTTGAACTGTCGGCCAAGCGTCAGCGGTTTATCGGTGACAATGAAAAGTCCAGGTTGCTGATATTGAGCGATGCCCCGGGGGCGCGTTTCACCGTCACCCTCGGCGGTGGTGACTCTTGGCGAGACCCGTTGGACATTGTCGCCATGGATTTTATCGCGGTCAAGTCTTTCAAGGCCAAGGGAAAACGCATCACCAATTGCGAGGTCGCCGAAATCATTGAGTCAGAGCCTGTCGATGTCGTTGTGGATGATGAGGCTGACAGTGAGGCCGAAAATGATACCGATGCAGCGGAGTTGGCTGAAGAACTTGAGCCGGAGCGTTCCGACGATGAAATCCGTGATGAAATCAATGGGCAAAAACGATTGTTTGAAAATGAATAGAATTCTGATGTACTTGGCTATGTCATTAGTCGCGATAGGTAATAATCTTCGCGCCGATGACAATGTCGAGACCTTACGGCCTGTCACGGCGGCCTATACGGTCGAGCTTGGTTCGTCACATCTGACCGATACCTACCTTAGCCCTATAAAATATGACGGATGGCATGCTGCCTTTAATTATGAACGCCGTCAGGCTATGAGGTTTGACCCTGAACACTGGACGATGCGTCTTGAGGCGCGTGTCGGTGTGGATTGTGGCGACAACATTGCCCGCAATGCCACTATGTGGAATCTTGATGTCTCATTCCGTTGGGGGATGATGCGCCGATGGAAAGTGGCCGATGGTCTGACTCTCGCTGCTGGTGGTTCAACGGGAATCAATGGTGGTTGCCTGTATAATGCCCGCAACGGCAACAATCCAGTGTCGGCCAAGGCGGCGTGGACTGTGAACCTTACAGGATATGCCGCTTATAATATGAGGTTGTGGCGGTTGCCTGTGACGTTGTGTTATCAACCGACATTGCCTGTCACGGGGGCGTTTTTCTCTCCCGACTATGGTGAGCTGTATTATGAAATATATCTTGGGAACCATTCGGGACTTGCCCACTGTGCCTGGTGGGGCAACTATTTCAGACTTGACAACCAATTGACCGCTGACATCCATTTCGGGGCGACATCATTGCGGGTAGGGTATCGGTGTGACATATTGTCAACAAAGGCCAACGAAATCACGACCAATGTTATAACCCATAGTGCCGTTATCGGTGTATCAGGTGAATGGATGAGTTATAATCCGAGCAAAGGTCTGTCAGACAAGGCGCGTATCATCTCTGCGTTGTTTTGAGTAGTACAATTTTATGAGAATCAGTGTGATAAAATACATATTAGTGATTGCGGTGGCGTTGATGTCAACCTCGTGCCACAAGGTCGAGGAGTTTGCCGATGACCCTCGGGGTAATTTCGAGGCTCTGTGGACAATCCTTGACGAGCATTATTGTTTCTTTGAGGAGAAAGGTGTGGACTGGGATGCGGTGCATGACCGCTATGCCCGGCGTGTCAGCGACGAGATGACACGTGAGGAACTGTTTAATGTATGTTCCGAGATGCTTGCCGAACTTAGGGACGGTCACACCAATCTATCATCACCGTTCAATACATCCTACTACCGTCAATGGTGGAGTGATTATCCGCAGAATTACAATGAACGGCTTATCCAGCAATACTATTTCAATTTCAACTATCTGTCAACCGGGGGATGTGATTACGGACTGTTAAACGAAAATGTCGGATACATACGCTACGGTTCGTTCTCCTATACCCCCGGAGACGGGAATATTGACAATATACTCTATTATCTGCGTGGGGCGCAGGCCTTGATTTTTGATGTCAGGGACAATGGAGGCGGAAACATGACTAACGTCGAGAAATGGGTGTCGCGTTTTATCGGGCAACCGATTCTCGCAGGATATATCTCCCATAAGACCGGGCCTGGGCATAACGATTTCTCCGAGCCGTTTCCCTATAATTATAATCCGGCGCAATTGGGCCGTATAAGATGGGGAAAACCTGTTATCGTGCTCACCAACCGCAGTACGTTCAGCGCGGCCAACAACTTTGTGTCGGTTATGAAGTTGATACCGGGTGTCACTATTGTAGGGGCGACAACTGGTGGAGGCAGTGGCATGCCGTTTAATTCAGAACTTCCAAACGGATGGAGCATCAGGTTCTCGGCCTGTTCGGTTCTCGATGCCGATGGGCATACGACCGAGAACGGGGTAGAGCCTACCGAAGGCTGCGCCGTGGACATGAATCCGCAAGCAGCTCTCAACGGTCATGACACCATTCTCGACTTTGCAATCAACCTCGTTCAGTCGGGCACACTTGACCGTTGATTGTGTCAATGATAAACAATAAAGGGAAGACCGTTCGGTCTTCCCTTTATTGTTTGATGGTGTGTTTTAAAAATTGTAGTGCATACCCAGCGACAAGTTCATGCTGCTGAAGTCGAAACCGAACGTCTCGGGATAACCGGCATCTTTTGCGGTATCGTTGCCACCGCTGTAACCCAGGAATCCGAAGTGGGCGAGCAATGTGAATTTATCGTTTACTTTGAACGATACGCCCGGCTTGAAACCGATGCTGTAAAGTACTACGGTATCGGATGACTTTCCGTCATATTTGGCCTTTCCGAATCCGAGGCCGAATCCGCCGTCAACAAAAAGATTCACCCGGTTGTCAGCACAGCTGTAATAGGTGTAACGGGCGTATGGCCTTATTGCGAATACATTTGTTGAGAGGCCGTCGTCATATTTGTAATTATAGGCGAGTTCACCGCCGATAGCCCATTTGGAGTTTAATTCATAACCGATTTCAGGGGCGATTGTCAGATTGGTCTCGTTTTCTGATGTGTTTCGGTTAAGGCCTATAGAACCACCGAGATACAGTTGGGCAGATGCGCTGATTGAAGCAGCTAACATGATTGCAATTGCTAAAAACTTTTTCATAATGTTTTATTTTAATGTTTCAAATGCGTGACAAATTTATACATAATATTTTAATTAACTAAATTTTGGTTAACAATAGGACATTTATAGGGAAAAATCTACAAAATAGGATTTCTATTATAACTATGACATCTTCTGACGGGATATTTAAATGAAAGTGTGATGTGGCGGTAAAAGCAAAAAATGACGTGATTGTGTGAGTGTATGTTAAATTGGTAGCTATTGTGTTAAAATCATGTTAAGAAACATAGCTACGTATTGCTATTTAGAAATAAGGTATTATCTTTGTATCAGTTTTTCATGGTATTAGATTTAAGGTAAGAAGATTATTCGTCGTGACGACGAGTAATTTTTTTTGTATATAAGAGTATGTTTTGGATTTAACAGTCGGAAATTTTTATGCGGAGTCTTGAGATGATTTTGGCCATGCAGCCGAGGGAGCGATGCGGGCATCGTGACCGAGGCAAAGGGGCAAAAGCGTCCAAGAGACCGCATATATGACTCCTTGACGGCATCTTCCGGCCATTTCCGCGTCTCTCGTTCGTTATGTATCTCGATACATTCCTCTCTCGGAGACCCGGAACTGTCTCGAAACCTGCCTATAAAAATTCGACTGTTAAATTCAAATATACTCTAAGTGTCATTGTGATTTCAGGGCGTTGCGAAGAAGGTCGGTGAACTGATAGTTTTTCAGTCCCCATCGCGGGGAGATGAGTAGTTCGTCGGGAGATTGGGACACAAAACGTTCTATCGCTATATCCGGGTGAATACGATGTATGATTTTGACGCATAGTGTGATATATTCATCAACAGTGAATTCTTTCAACTGAATTTCGCCTGATGACACGGCTTGGGCGAGTCGTGTCCCCTTGATGACTTGGAGTTGATGTATTTTTAATGTGTCGATTGGAAGGGTGTTTATGCGGTCGATGGTTGTCAGCATCATCTCCTCCGACTCTCCCGGGAGTCCCATTATAATGTGTAGGCCAACGGGTATACCGGCGTTATGGGTTCTTGTGACGGCATCCAATGTGTCGCTCCAGGTGTGGCATCGGTTGACGATTCCAAGGGTGGAGTCATGGGCGCTTTCCGCACCATATTCAATCATGATGAAGTTCTCCTCATCCCTTAGCTGTTTTAGCTCATCGAGCAATTCTTGAGGCATACAGTCGGGTCGTGTGCCTATGATTAATCCGACTACACCGTCAACGGTGAGAGCCTCGCGGTATAGTGACAACAAGTGTGGTATCTCTCCGTGGGTATTGGTGTAGGCCTGGAAGTATGCGAGATATTTCATCTCGGGATATTTGCGGGCAAAGAATTTTTTGCCCTTGTTTAGCTGCTGCGACACTGACAGGGCGGGGGCGCAATATCCCGGATTGAATGACTGATTGTTACAATAGATGCATCCACCCGTACCTTTTGTGCCGTCACGGTTGGGGCATGTGAAACCGGCATTGACTGTTATTTTCTGTATTTTACAGTTGAAATGACGGGCGAGGAAATCGCTGAAATCGCGGTAGTGTGGTGGTGTCATAGGCGGGAACAACGGTTGCATAGGAAAGCGTCAAGAATAACCATAGCTGCCTTGGCTTCTACGATGGGGACTGCGCGGGGGAGTACGCACGGGTCGTGACGGCCACGTGCATGCAGTGTCACCTCCTCACCGCTGTCATTGACGGTGGCGATGTCGCGTAAAAGTGTCGCTACGGGTTTGAACGCCACGCGGAAATATATATCGGCTCCGTTGGATATGCCCCCTTGTATTCCACCTGAATGATTAGTGAGTGTGGAGATGTCTCCTTGGTGATTGGTGAATCTGTCGTTCATTTCGCTGCCGAGGCGGCCGCATTGGTTGAATCCCATCCCATAGTCAAATCCCTTGGCCGCGTTTATGCTCAACATGGCTGCTCCGAGTGCGGCATGCAGTTTGTATGCTTCAGGTTCGCCCAGTCCGGCGGGGACTCCTTTTATCACGCATGTTATGACACCGCCTATGGTGTCGCCGGCCTGTTTGACACGCATAATCAGAGATTCCATCTCTTTTGCGGTTTCCGGGTCGGGGCATCTGACCGGGTTGCTCTCAATCAGGGCCGGGTTATATTGATGGTAATCGGCGTTAAGTTCAATAGACCCGACTTGGGAGGTGTAGGCATATATCACGATACCGTAATGAGAGAGGACTTGTCGGGCGAATGCACCTGCAACGACCGTCGGGATTGTGGTGCGTGCCGATGAACGGCCGCCACCCCGGTGGTCGCGTATTCCGTATTTTGTCTGGGTGGTGAAGTCGGCATGTGATGGTCGGAAAGTGTGCCTGATGTTCTCATAGTCGGTCGAGTGCTGGTCCTCGTTACGTACGATAAATCCGATTGGTGCGCCGGTTGTCACTCCATCCATCAATCCTGACAGGATTTCTACCCGGTCTTTCTCGTCGCGGGCGGTGACAATGGCCGATTGCCCGGGTCGGCGACGGTCAAGTTCATGCTGCACGGTGTCAAGGTCGATTTTCACCCCTGCGGGCATGCCGTCAATGACTCCCCCGATGGCTGTCCCATGACTTTCCCCGAATGTCGTCAATCGGAATATTTTCCCTGATGTGTTCATCTTCAGTCTATAATGGTGTCTGTCGCGATGTCGGCGACTGTGCCGTTTGTATATGTGATAAGTTCATTAGGGTCAACGGCAAGTTGCAGCCCGCGTTGTCCTGCGCTGACGAAAATACGGTCAAAGTCCTGTGCCGTTGTATGATAAAATGTGGGGAACGGCTTTTTCATCCCGATTGGGGAGCACCCTCCGCGTATATATCCGGTCAACGGCAACAGTTCTTTCATCGGTATCATCTCGGCTTTCTTTGAGCCGGCTGCCTTGGCCGCTTTCTTGAGGTCAACCTCGCGGTTTCCGGGGATGACGCATACAAAATAACCCGTTCTGTCGCCGTGTAGCACAAGTGTCTTGAACACACGGTTGATGTCCTCGCCAAGCTCGGCGGCGACATGTCCCGCGGCGAGGTCGTTTTCATCCACACGGTACGGTATCAGGCTGTAGCTGATTTTAGCCCTGTCGAGAAGTCGTGCTGCGTTGGTTTTGGCTATTTTATCCATAGATGTACCTTTGTGGATGCAAACTTAGCTAAAATCAATGAAATTTTAGTAGCTTTGTGTCCAAAATTGTGGCACTATGAGAAAAATATTATCTTATATTACAGTGCTTTTTATGACTGGAATCTTAATTCAGTCATGCAAAGGTAACTCCGGCGGTGACGGGGAGGCAGTGGCCGGCGATACGCTGACCACCGAGGCTTCGTTGCTGACAATTGTCGACCATGGAGGTTACACAATCGTTGATGTCGCCGACCCGTGGAATGACTCTACAAGACTGGCCCGTTATGTCATTGTCCCGCGTGACTCGGCCCTGCCTGACGTTCTACCGGATGGGACATTGATAAGGACTCCTGTGGAGAATGCTGTGGTGTATTCCTCGGTCCATGCACGCGTTATGCGTGAACTGGGAGGAATCAATGCGGTTAAAGGTGTGGCTGACGCCGGATATTTCACAATGCCTGAAATTGTCGATGGTTTGAAGAATGGACGTGTCGTTGATGTCGGAAACTCGATGTCGCCTGATGTCGAGAGGATAGTTGCTTTGTCGCCTGATGCAATCATGGTGTCGCCGTTTCAAAATGCAGGCCACGGCGCGATTGCCGTCCTTGGTGCCCCTGTTGTGGAATGTGCCGATTACATGGAGGAGACACCCCTTGGCCGAGCCGAGTGGGTTAAGTTTTTCGGAGAACTGACAGGGCGGCGTTCGGCTGCTGACTCGATATATAATAAGGTTAAGGCTGATTATCAGTCATTGGCATCGCTTGTCCCCGATGGCGTGCATCGTCCGATGGTTATTACCGAGAAGGTGGCCGACGGTGTGTGGTATGTTCCGGGCGGTAAGAGCTACATGGCGCGTATGCTGGCTGATGCCGGGGCGGTCTATCCGTGGGTTGACGACACATCGGCGGGGTCGCTCCAACTGGATTTCCCGACAGTGTTCAATAAGGCGCATGATGCCGACTTTTGGCTGATACGTAACTACGGGCAGGAACTGACACTCGATGCTCTGCGTTCCGATTATAAGCCTAACTCGGAGTTCAAGGCTTTCACCCATGGTGGTGTGTATGCCTGCAATACCGCTGAATCGACATTGTTTGAAGATTTTCCGTTCCATCCCGAGTCGCTGTTGCGTGAATATATCAATATATTTCATCCGGGATTGACAGGCGATTCGACACTTGTGTATTATAGGAAAGCGAAATGACATGTAGGCCTGATTCAGGGAAGCGTTCTGTTATCGCATTGTCGTTGTTGACGGCCACGGTTGTTATACTTGTGCCCTGTTGCCTTGTGTTCGGGTCGGTTGACATTCCGTTAGGGGAGGTGTGGGCGACGCTTACGGGGTGTCAGGACAACCGGGTGTGGCATGTCATCGTTATGGAGGCGCGCATCCCCATGGCGGTTACCGCGATGCTTTGCGGGGCGGCCTTGTCGGTGGCGGGCTTGTTGTTGCAGACAACATTTGACAATCCATTGGCCGGGCCGTCGGTGCTGGGGGTTTCGACCGGCTCGAGCCTTGGTGTGGCTGTGGTGATGCTCGCCTTGGGTGGCACTGTCGGGGCAGGATGGGGGAGTTATGTAAGTGCGCTCGTCGGTGCGTTTGCAGGCGCATCTCTCGTGCTCGGGTTATTGTTGCTGTTTTCAAGGTTGGTTAAGTCGACAGCCATGTTGTTGATTGTCGGTATAATGATTGGTTATCTCGCCTCGTCGGTTATATCGTTGCTTAATTTTTTCTCTACACAAGAGGGGGTGCATTCGTTTGTAATATGGGGATTAGGAAGTTTTTCGGGTGTCTCGTTGGAACGCCTTGCCGTGTTAGCACCTGTGACATTTGTGTTGCTGATGTCCTCTATATTGCTTGTCAAGCCGTTGAATGCGCTCATGTTGGGGGCGCGGTATGCCGAGAGCCTCGGTGTTGATGTGAGGCGCACACGCCACCTGTTATTGGGTCTGTCGGGGGCGTTGACGGCTGTTGTCACGGCGTTCTGCGGGCCGATAGGCTTCATAGGACTTGTGGTGCCGCACATCGCACGTTTGTGTGTGGGAACATCAAATCATACAGTCCTGTTGCCCGCTACCGCTCTTTGCGGGGCCGCTGTCGCATTGTCATGCGCATTGGTGAGTGTCCTTCCCGGGGCAGGTGGTGTAATCCCTGTTAACGCCATAACGCCTGTCGTGGGTGTCCCGGTTATAATATATGTTATATTGAACAGGAATAAATTGCACTATTTCAATTGATTATGTCTGTGGAGCAGCTTTTGACAACTCATAATCTGTCGGTCGGTTACCGGGATAAGACAGTATTGACAGGTATTGACATCCATTTATGCAAGGGTGAAATGGTGGCGTTGCTTGGTGCGAACGGACGTGGTAAAAGTACACTGCTGCGTACCTTGTCACGTGTGCAACCTCCTGTTTCAGGGGAAATCGAGTTAAAGGGACGGAATATGTCCTCGTTCTCGTCTTTGGATTTGGCTCGCGTAATCAGTCTCGTATATACTGACCGTACGCAGGCCGGAGCGTTGACCGTCAAGGAGGTTGTCTCCTTGGGTCGCCAGCCTTACACCGGTTTTTTCGGTCGGCTTGACGCCGAAGACAAGGCAATCGTGTCACAGGCGATTGAGGCGGTCGGTATATCAGGTCTGGAGAATCGACACCTGGCTACGCTGTCAGATGGTGAGCGCCAGAAAGCGATGATTGCACGTGCCATCGCGCAGCAAGGGGAGATAATTCTGCTCGATGAGCCGACGGCGTTCCTTGATGTCGCAAGCCGTCTCGAAATATTTTCTCTGCTTAAAGGACTTGCCCATGAACAGGGTAAGGGAATAGTGGTCTCCACCCATGATGTCACCGACGTGCTTGAGTGTGCCGACAGTGCATGGATTATTCCCAGCGATGTAGACGGCCTTGTCTGCGGGGATGTATCGAAATTGATTGACGAAGGGGTTGTGAATGCATTGTTCCCCGGACGTGATATTGTCTTTGACCCTGTGTCCCGGCGTTTTCGCCCCGAGTGTTGAAAACTTCTGTCAAAAGAAATTCCCGTAGTGGCGTGTGTTTGATTTTTTCTCGTTATCTTTGACTCCGTCGAAGATACTTCCGCTCAACAAAACTCAAGCAAGTTTGGTTTTGTATTCGACTTATTCGTATCTTTGACACCTGTAATCCAACTAATAGAGAGATGAACCGAAAAGGCAAATTATATTTCCGCTATGGAACAATGGGGTCGGCCAAGACCGCCTTGTTGCTGACCTCGGCCTACAACTTTGAGGAACGTGGAATGAAATATGTGTGTATGAAGCCTGTTGTCGATACACGCGAGGCCACGAATGTAATTAAATCGAGAATCGGTATTTCACGTGAATGCCGTTGGATTTACCATGATACCGATTTATATGAATTGGCACAGGAACTGTTTGAGGCCGAAATGACGGTCATAGACTGGTTCCTTGTGGATGAGGCGCAGTTCCTTACGGCAGAACAGGTGGACCAGCTGGCACGGGTGGTTGACGATTTCGGCAGTAATGTGATATGTTATGGCTTGCGTACTGATTTTCAAAGCCATCTATTCGAGGGGTCTCGTCGGTTGTTTGAAATCGCCGACACCATCGATGAAATAAAATCGACATGCACCTGTGGCCGCAAGACAATTATAAACGCACGTATTGACGGGAACGGGGATTTTGTCGAGGAGGGGGCGCAGGTTGAAATCGGCGGGGACGACCGATATATCGCAGTGTGCCGCAAGTGTTGGCGTAACAAGCGCATAGAGCAGTCGACACGTGATGCATTGCCGTTTCTTGAACTTAAACTACGACGTTAGGAAAATAGAGGATTATTAGACCTATGAGACTTATAAAATATACGGTGTTTGCCGCTTTTATCATGGCATTTTCGTTGGCTGCCACGGCTGTGAATCTTGCCGATGAGACGTTGAATTACAAGGTGCTCTATAAGTGGGGACTTGTCAACAAGACAGCCGGACGTGCCACTGTCACATTGCGTGGCAATGCAACCCATTACAAGGCTGTCCTTGTTGGGCGAAGCGAGTCATGGGCCGATAATTTCTACAAATTGCGCGACACGTTGATTTCGACAATGACCCGTGACAATCTGTATCCTGTGCGATATGATAAAATCGCGCATGAGAACGGGCGTTTCAGTCATGATATAGTGAAATTCACCCGTAGTGGCAATACGTTCACCGGGAATTGTACGCGCCATCGCCGGGGTAAGAATGACGCATCGACCACCACCCAGACGACGTTGTTGAAGGCCGAGGGTATGACCGTTGACATGCTGAGTGTGTTTTATTATATCCGAACCCTTGATTTCCTGCGGATGAAAAACGGAGACACAAAGGTTATCAATATATTCTCGGGCAAGAAGAAGGAAAAACTGACAATCACATTCCATGGCAACAAGGTGGTTGATATCAACGGAAAGAACCGCACATCTCATTATATCACATTCAAGTTCACGACCGACGGCAAAAAAAGTTCTGACCCGATTAAAGCCTGGATATCGGCTGACGGCAAGCGAATCCCATTGAAACTTGAGGGGAATCTTAAGGTCGGCAAGATTCAATGTATATACACCGGTTCATGAAAAATGTATTGGCGGTATTATTGATTATGGCCTCGTTGACACTTGCCGCCTCGACGCGGGATATAAATCTTCGCATAATACACACGACCGATGTCCACGGCAATTTTTTCCCGTATGATTATATAAACAGAACTGACGGCAGCGGGAGTCTCGCCCGGGTTTATTCTTACATAAAGGAGGTGCGTGACTCCGTCGGCGATGAAAATGTGATATTGCTTGATGCCGGAGACATCCTCCAAGGGCAACCTACAGTCTATTATTACAATTTCATTGACACTATTTCGCCGCATGTGGCCGCCCGTGTGTACAACTACATGGGCTATGACGCTGTGACAATCGGTAATCATGACATCGAGACCGGGCACGCTGTATATGACCGTTTTAAGGATGAATTGAAGATGCCCGTGCTCGGGGCGAATGTGATTGATTCGCTCAATGGCCGAAGTTATTTTGAACCATATAGAATCATAGAGAAAGGAGGGGTGAAGATTGCGGTGGTCGGCCTGTTGACACCGGCTGTTCCCGCATGGTTGCCTGAAACGTTATGGAGTGGTCTTGAGTTTAAGGCAATGGAAGGGTGTGCCGCGAAGATGGTGGAGCATTTGAGACAGACAGAGCGTCCTGATGTTATAATCGGTCTCTTTCATTCAGGTAATGATGCGTCAAGGCGAACCGGCGATTTCATAGAAAATGCGTCCTACAATGTCGCTCGCAATGTACCGGGATTTGACATCATATTGACGGGGCATGACCATACACGCTTTAATCGTGTCACGACAAGTGCCGATGGAAAACCTGTTGTAGTGATGAATCCTGCCAACAATGCCGAGGCGGTCTCTGACGTGTCTGTTTCCGTGACATTGCGGGATGGCAAGGTCGTTGATAAAAAAATATCAGGACGTATTGTCAATGTTGATACATTGACACCTGACGAGGATTTCATGGCCGAGTTTGCCATGGACTGTGAGCGGGTAAAGACGTTTGTTGACCGTGTCGTAGGTCGTTCTGACGGGGAATTTTCCACCCATGATTCCTATTTCGGCCCATCGGCGTTCATCGACCTTCTAAATGACCTTCAGCTTGCAATCACGGGGGCGGATATCTCTTTTGCCGCGCCATTGGCTTTTGATGCGGTGATAAAGGAGGGGGATATACGCATGAGCGATATGTTCAACCTTTATAAATATGAGAATCTTCTTTACACTATGGAACTGACCGGGCGTGAAATCAAGGATTATCTTGAGGAAAGCTATGGGATATGGACACGTCAGATGTCGGCGGGGGATGAACATATATTGTTGTTTGCCGATGAGAACCCAACCGTGGGCAACAGTCGGTTGAAAAACGCGGCATATAACTTTGACGCTGCCGCCGGTATTGTTTATACCGTTGACGTGACGAGACCGCACGGCGAAAAAATAAATATTGTCTCGATGGCCGATGGTACGGCTTTTGATATGGAAAAGACCTATCGTGTCGCCGTGAACTCTTATCGTGGAAACGGAGGTGGCGACTTGCTTACGCGTGGCGCGGGGATTGACCGCGAGGAGTTGAAAAAGCGTGTGGTCCGGGCGACCGATAAGGATTTGCGGTACTATCTGATGAAAGAGATTGAACGTAGTGGAGTGATTACACCCAAGGTTAACGGTAATTGGCGTTTCGTTCCTGATGATATTGTGATTCCGGCAATTGTAAATGACCGTAAGATACTGTTCCCTAAAGACAATTAAATGAATTTAAACTTATTTTAACTAGCTTTCGTGTCTATATAAATCGGTGATATAGACTATAATGTCGGAGTTTTGGGATAATATTGCGATTTAAAAGATGTCAAAGATGATGTCCTAACCGATTAATCTGCATACCTTTGCGCACATTATACGCAACTTCTAACAATTTATGAGAAAGACAGTGATGACATTGGTGGCTCTTGCCGTGACGGCGACAGCCGGTGCCGAAGGGTATCAAATAAATACACTTAGTGCCAAACAGCTTGGAATGGGGCATGCAGGTGTTGCAATGCACCTTGGAGCTGAAAGTATGTATTTCAATCCGGCCGGACTCGGATTCATGGATGACAAACTTGACCTTAGCGCATCGGTGGCGGGAATTATGCCACACGTGACCGCAACATTACCCGATGGCAGGGAATTCAGTAATGTGAGTGACGTCAGCACTCCGCTGGCGGTCAGCGCGGCATTCTCCATCTATGATAACTTCAAGGCCGGGGTGTCGGTATATACGCCATACGGCAGTGCCATTGACTGGACCAATAACTGGCCCGGAGCGGTGCTTAATCAGAAAGTCAAACTTGCGACATACACCATTCAGCCGACGTTTTCATGGCGTCCGCTTCCTAATCTGTCAGTCGGTGCAGGAGTCATGGTTACATGGGGAAATGTTGACCTTAACAAAGGGCTCGTCAGTCCCGAGACCGCCGATAAGGTGCAGGCTGTGCAGGCGGCAATGCAGGGTCGTCCGACACCTGAACCTTTCGGTTCGACCGTTCCTGCGTCGGTGAACCTTAAAGGGACTGCCAAAATTGCCGTGGGTGCGAATGTGGGTGTTATGTGGGATATAGACGACAGATGGACCGCGGGCGCAAGTTTCCGTACCGAGATGCCTATGAAGGTGGAGGCCGGGGATGCGAGCGTCATATACGCCAATGAGGCCGCCAAGCAATTGTTGTCGGCTCTTGATGTGCTCAACAGCACTAACTTTGAGGCCAAGATGCCATGCCCGTGGGTGTTGTCATTCGGCCTATCTTATAAACCGATAAAGAGCTTGACACTTGCCGCTGATGCACGTCTCACCGGTTGGAATTCCTATAAGACGCTCGATATAGAGTTTCTTGATGAACAATGTTCGGCTTACAATCAGCACATAGCCAAGAATTATAAGAATGCGTGGGCGGTATCGCTCGGGGCGCAGTATGGGTTGACAGAGCGGTTTGACCTACGTGCCGGACTGATGATTGACACTACCCCTGTAAATAAGGATTTTTATAACCCCGAGACACCTGGTATGACTAAAATAGAACCAACAGTGGGGTTGTCTTTCCGTCCTATCGATGGATTTTCTATTGATTTCGCGTTCATGTATATTGCCGGGGTAGGCTTGGATAATGCGTCATGTACCTATCCTGACCTCCTGGCGGCAAAATTTCCCGCATTGGGGTTACCTGTCGAGAAAACATTCACTGCCGACTATCGTCTGCACGCATTTTCTCCGTCAATCGGTGTCAGTTATAAATTCTGAAATGATTTTTTGAAAATTAGGATAGGCATTCCATCGGAATGCCTATCTTTGCATAATCATATTCTATTCTATCCATAAACATGAAAACAATCAATCATTATCTCGCGCGGTTGACAACCGTCGCTATGGCCGTAACCTTATCTCTGCCGGCGGTTTATTCCAAGACGATTGAAAAGGGGCATTATCCAATCACGCCTGTGCCATTCACGGCGGTCAAGGTCACGGGTGATTTCTGGGGTGCTCGCATGGAGGCGAGCAGAGAGGTCACGATTCCGCTTGCATTCGGCAAATGTGAGGAGAATCAGCGTTATGAAAACTTTGTACGTGCCACCCGGCCGAGTGACGGATATAAGGTGGATGGCTTCCCGTTTGATGATACCGATGTCTATAAGACAATCGAGGGTGCGGCCTATAGGTTGAGCAGTTTCCCCGATAAACGTCTTGAGGCATACGTTGACAGTGTGATTGACCTGATGGCAAAGGCGCAGGAACCTGACGGGTATCTTTACACGGCACGCACGCAGAATCCCGCGCATCCCCACAACTGGAGCGGCGCGAAGCGTTGGGAGGCAGTGGAACACCTTAGCCATGAGTTTTATAATCTCGGACATCTGATAGAGGGTGCTGTGGCATATTATCAGGCGACAGGCAAACGCAAGATACTTGACATAGCGATAAGGTTTGCTGACTGTGTATGCCGAAATATCGGCGATGGCGACGGACAGCTGCGCCTGATTCCGGGGCATCAGATTGCCGAGATGGCACTGGTCAGGCTCTATAACGTTACTGGGGACGGTAAATATCTCGACCAAGCGCGTTTCTTCCTTGATACGAGAGGAAAGACATCACGGCGCGACACCTATCTACAGTCCCATCTCCCGGTGGTGGAGCAGGACGAGGCTGTCGGGCATGCAGTCCGCGCGACATACATGTATGCCGGGATGGCCGATGTGGCAGCGGTGACAGGCGACTCCTCCTATATAAAAGCCATAGACCGCATCTGGGAAAATATTGTCGGTAAGAAACTTTATATAACCGGCGGTATTGGTGCGCGTCATGCAGGAGAGGCGTTTGGCGACAATTACGAGTTGCCTAATGCGACTGCCTACAATGAGACCTGTGCCGCGATAGGTAACGTGTATATGAATTACCGTCTGTTCCTGCTTCATGGCGACGCCAAGTATTACGATGTCCTTGAGCGCACTCTTTACAATGGCCTGATTTCAGGTGTGTCGGTTGACGGCGGTAGCTTCTTTTATCCCAACCCGCTCTCATCGACAGGTGGGTATAGCCGTAAACCATGGTTCGGCTGTGCATGCTGTCCGAGCAATATAAGCCGATTCATGCCATCGTTGCCGGGATATATATACGCTGTCAAGGATAACAATCTGTATATAAATCTGTTCATGTCCAATACCGCCGATGTCAATGTCGGTGGGCGTGGTTTGACCGTATCGCAGTCGACCTCCTATCCGTGGAGCGGAGATGTGAGGGTCAGGATTGATAAGGGGAATGCACCGATGGCGATGAATATACGCATCCCGGGCTGGGTGCAGGGTAATACAGTGCCGAGTGACCTGTATCGATATGCCGACAAGGAGACCGCGGGTTATACGGTCAAGGTGAACGGCGTGAATGTTGAGGATGCGAAATTGCGTTCAGGTTACCTTGTGATTGAACGTAAATGGCGTAAAGGGGATGTCGTGGAGATTTCATTCGATATGCCTGTGAGGACTGTAAAGGCACATGACGCAGTGGCCGATGACCGCGGGCGTGTGGCGGTCGAACGTGGCCCGGTGGTCTATTGTGCCGAATGGCCTGATAATGATTTCAACGTGCATTCAACCTTGATGAACCGCAATCCGAAGTTTGAGACCCGGAATGACAGTATCCTGGGTGGTCTCGTCAAAATTACGACCGATGTCCAGTCGCTTAATTATGCATCGGACGGGACGTTGGAGGTAAAACCGCGACGACTGACGCTGATTCCTTATTATGCATGGGCACACCGTGGTGAAGGAAACATGACAGTGTGGCTTCCTGTCGAGCTATCAGCCGCCACAGCCGAGACCCCTAAGGCCGTCAAGGCCGAGGACAACGGTTTCTTCCATTGAAACATAAGATTATTGCAAAATTCGTAATAAACATCGTAGGGACGCGCCAACGAGCGCGTCCCTACGATTCCGCATTAAGACCAGTTCTACAATGCTCTTATCATATAATGAGATTTTTTGGCTTTGTGGCCTGAAAATCCTTGAGATATGTAGGTGTGGAATAGGCGACATCTATGAAATCACGTTGTGAATAGGCACGGTCAGACAGAGCCATCATATCGGTTGCGAGAGGAGAGATGCCTTCGATGAATCGTGCGTTCTGACTTTTTATGACTGAACGTGCCTTGTCGCTTCCGTTGCCGAAAAAAATCACCTCGCCCATGTCGGTGTATTCTCGGTAGGAGCATTCATCAAGTATAAGCGGCGTCGGTGCAAGTAACGTGTTTAACCCCATATCATAGACTGCGGTGTACACCTCCATGCGGCGTGCATCTATCATCGGTGCGAACAAGGATTCGGCGTCGATGTCATGATGGAACATCACAGCGACCGACATCAGTTCAAGTGTCGGTACACCGATTAGGGGAACGTCAAGACCGTAGGCCAAGCCTTTTGCCTCTGACAGGCCGATACGCAACCCGGTATAGCTTCCGGGGCCCATTGACACTGCCACGGCATCGAGTTTAAGTTCCATCTCGTTCATGCGGTCGAGACATCCTTTGATGAAGCCGCTGAGCATGGCGGCATGGTTGTGCCCTGTGAAATCTTCAAAGTGTGAAAGGACCATTCCCTCCGATGTGAGGGCGGTTGAACAAACGTCGGTCGATGTCTCGATATTGAGTATAACAGCCATGGAGTCAAATTTTGTAGACAAATTTACGGACTTTCGCCCTAAAAATTGTAATTTTGTGAAAATTAATTACAGATAGACAGAGTATGTTACTATCAATGACAAGCTTCGGGAAAGCCGTCAAGGAGATTTCCCAGAAGAAGATTACGGTAGAGATAAAATCACTTAATTCAAAGCAACTCGATGTATCGATGAGGGTGCCGCCCATCTACCGTGAAATCGAGATTGAGATACGCAATCGTGTGGCCGCGAGACTGGAACGTGGAAAGGTTGACCTGAACGTGTATGTGGAATCGGTCAATGCCGAGCCGACATGCCAGCTGAACCTGCCTATGCTCGCCAAATACAAGGCGCAGCTTGAAAACATGTCGGTAGAACTGGGGATTCCCACTCCCGATGACTGGTACAGCGTGCTGTTACGATTCCCCGATACGATGAAAAGCGATGCCGCCCCTGTGCTTGAACCGCAGGAGGCCGAGGCGGTGTTCTCGGCGGTTGACGCTGCCCTGTCTGGGGTGCTCGAACACCGGCGTGCCGAGGGCGAGAAACTGGAATCGTTCTTCGCTGCCCGTATTGACAATATCGCATCTTTGCTCGGGGAGGTGCCACAGTTTGAAAATGAACGTGTGGCCAAAATCAAGGCCCGGATAGAGGATGGCCTGTCAAAAATTCATGCCGTCGATTACGACAAGGCGCGTCTTGAGCAAGAGATGATTTTCTATATAGAGAAACTGGATGTAAACGAGGAAAAGCAGCGTCTCGCCCAACATTTGTCCTACTTCATTGAAACGATGAACGGACGTCACGGACAAGGGAAAAAACTCGGCTTCATAAGTCAGGAGATGGGACGCGAAATCAATACGCTCGGTTCAAAGAGCAACCATGCCGAGATGCAGCGTATAGTTGTCAAGATGAAAGACGAGCTTGAACAAATCAAGGAACAGGTTCTCAATGTAATGTGATGAGTGAAGGGAATATAATCATAGTATCGGCACCGTCGGGGTGTGGTAAGTCCACTATAATAAATGCCCTTATGGCGCGTGGAGACATCGATATGCAGTTCTCGGTCTCGGCCACCAACCGACCTCCGCGCGAGGGGGAGGTAGATGGCGTGAACTATCATTTCCTGTCGGACGAGGAGTTCAGGCGGGAGATTTCCAACGATGCATTCATTGAATATGAGGAGGTATATCCCGGTCGTTTCTACGGGACGTTGAAACGAGAGGTCGAGCGGGTATGCGGACAAGGCCACAATATAGTCCTTGACATCGATGTCAAGGGGGGTATCAACGTCAAGAAAATGTACGGCGACAGGGCCTTGTCTGTGTTTATCGTGCCTCCGTCGGTTGAAACTTTGCGTCGGCGTCTCGAGTCGCGGGCGACTGATGACAAGGCTGCGATAGATTGCCGGGTTGCCAAGGCTGAATATGAACTGTCATTCTCGCCGATGTATGATTGCCGGATTGTCAACGACAATCTTGACGAAGCAGTGGAAAATGTCCATGATGTCATAGTAAAATTCATTGGAGAGGTATGACAACAGAGGAGAAAACACTCACCATCGGGATACTCGGGGGGTCGTTCAATCCCGTTCATATAGGGCATCTCATGCTGGCGTCCTATCTCAGTCAATTCACGTCACTTGACGAGGTGTGGCTGACATTGTCGCCTCTCAATCCACTGAAAGCCGAGGCATCGGAATTGATTCCCGACATGAGTCGGTTGAGGATGTTGTCAATCGCCGGTAAACAGGCCCCTGGTGTAGGAGTTTGTGACATTGAGCTTTCCATGCCTCGTCCCTCATTCACCATCAATACCCTTGACCTGTTGCGTCGACGTTACCCGCGCCGTCGGTTCAAACTAATCATAGGAAGCGACAACTGGCGTATATTCGATAAATGGCGTGATTATGAACGCATATTGTCGGAATATGGTGTGATTGTCTATCCTCGGCCGGGATACCCGATAGAAAATCGGTATGAAGACGGCGTTGACTTTGTAAACGCGCCTGTGTTCAATATATCGAGTACGTTTATCCGCAACGCGATAGCGCGTGGAAAGGATATGAACCTATTCCTGCCGTCAGGTGTATATGATTATATCATAGAGAACAAACTTTATCAACAATCATGAACCTACAGCCTAATGCGCTTGCCTTTATAGCGCTTTGTAATGAATATTGTCATGCGATAGAGAATGCGCGTGAAAGCGGGCGCGGTGAATTCATCGGGTCTATGTTGCGTTTGCTCCCGAGGTTGTATATAGCGGCCAGTGACCTTGGTGTCGGGGACATCGGCGATGACGAACCATATATAGACAGTGCGCTCGACGAGGACTATTACGAGTCGTTGCGTCGCAGCGTGGAGAACCTGATGGGGGCTGATGACACCTATCTTGAGGTGTTTGAGGATGATATGAAATACAGTGACACACCTATCGCTGCAAGTGTGGCTGAAGGACTGTGTGACATTTTCCAGTCGTTGTTCAATTTCCTTGAGACGATAAGGAACGCACCCGATGAGGTGACTCTTGTCGCATTAGGTGTGGCCAAGGATGATTTTAAGGGATATTGGAGTCGCATATTATGCAATGTGATGCGGCCACTGAACGCTCTCCGCGATATTGACGGGGAGGAGGATTTATAAGATTGGCGACAGCAGTCTTACGATTGACTCCTTGGCTTTCTGCCATGCGGGGCGACGACGCCATTGGGATGCGCGGATGCGGATGCTCTCGGCGAGGTCGTCCATGAATATGCGGCACAGTCTCGCGTTTACGTCTTTGGAATATATCAGTACGTTCCCCTCAAAGTTGTGTTCGAAACTTCGGAAGTCAAAATTGGTTGATCCGACCGTGCTGAACTCGTCATCGACAATCATGGCCTTGGAATGCAGCATTCCACCGTTGTAGAGGTATATCTTGATGCCGGCACGTATACATTCCGAGACATAGCTTAGCGAGGCGTTGGTGAGTATAAGCGAGTCGCTTTTACGGGGAATTATTATGCGGACATCGACGTTGGCCAATGCCGCGGTCTGTAATGTCTTGAGCAGGCTTTCGGTCGGCAGAAAATAGGGGGTCTGTATATAGACGCGTTTTTTTGCTCCCGCGATTGCCTTCAGGAACACCATGGCGACATTGCTCCATCGGCTTGTCGGGCCACTTGTTATCATCTGTATGCCCGCACCTTGTTCAGGGACGCATTCGGCAGTCACCGATTCCTCGATGAGCGGTTGTCCCATGAAGTTCCAGTCGACGGCAAACGAGTATTGCAGTGCGTTCAATGCCGGGCCTTTTATACGCAGATGCAGGTCACGCCATTTGTCGAACTGTTTTCCACCGTCGATATAACGGTCGGCGATGTTCATGCCGCCTATATATCCAGTCTCGCCGTCAATTATGCACAGTTTGCGGTGGTTACGCCAATTGATTCTGGTAGCGAACGGAGGGAAAGCGACTCTGAAAAATGGATGGACATCGATTCCAGCTTCCCTCATCTCTTTGAAGAAACGCTTTTTTACATGAATCGAACCGATGTCATCATATATGACCCTCACCCTCACCCCGGCACGGGCACGCTCTTTAAGCACCTCGGCTACCTGGGTACCTATTTCATCATCGTTAAAGATGTAGTATTGGATATGGATGTAGGAATGCGCTTTTTTTAGGTCTTGGATAAGGGTCTTGAATTTGTCGGTTCCGTTGTTGAAAATTTCGACCGAGTTGCCACGGTAATAGTTGCCCCCCGTCAGTGAGCGGGCGAGTTTTACCTGTTGGCGGAGACGAGAGGGGAGATGCGAGGGTTGTTCGATTACTTTAGGGTCGGCCGATTCGGCGTTGCGTAACCGACGCTTGTTACGGCGCGATATCATTGCGGTGTTCTTGATACTGCGCCCAAAGAAGATATACAGGATGACACCGCCTATCGGGAACAGGAAAAGCACCGTGACCCAGGCAAGGGATTTCAACGGGTTTCGATTTTCCGATACAATGACGCCGGCTATCCCTATTATAGTGATGAAGTACACTACAAGGAACACCCAGTAGAACCATGGGGATGTCAATACCGAATAAATCGCGTTCATTGTTTCACAGGTATATTCTGCGCCCTAAATTACTAAAAAAATGTCAAATCGCAATTATTTTGTAACTTTACAACGAAATGTAATTGAATTACCATGCGCAGACGACTTATCCATACAGCCGCCATCACATGTCTTTCAGGACTGTTTAATGTCGTGTCGGCACAACGGTTGCCTGAATTGCACCGCCCGCTTGATATCCCATTGACGCTAAGTGCCAATTTTGCTGAATTACGACCCAATCACTTTCATTCGGGACTTGATTTCAAGACCGAGTCCCGCACCGGGCTGCCGGTGCGCTCTGTCGCCGATGGCTATGTATCGTCGATTGAGGTCTCGCCGGTGGGGTTCGGTCGTGCGGTGTACGTGACACATCCGTCACTTGGACTTACGACCGTATACGGGCATCTTGAAGCATTTTCGCCTAAGATAGACAAGATAGTCAGGGATGAACAATACCGGCGCGAGACATTCTCCATCGATATGGAATTCATTCCCGGCAGTGTCCCTGTGCGTGGCGGGGAGGTCATAGGATTGAGCGGTAACGCCGGTTCATCTGGTGGGCCTCATCTACATTTCGATATACGGGAGACCGCCGGTGGCGACCCTCTCGACCCGATGCCTTATTTTAAGGAATATATCACTGACCGTGAACCTCCTTACGTTAAAGGGGTCGCCTTATATCCGGCCGAAGGGAAGGGGACGGTCGATGGAAAATCAACGCCGTCTTATAAAAAAGCCGGTGCGGTGTTTTATGCGTGGGGAAAGGTGTATCCTGCGGTCGATGCCAATGACGCGATGACCGGGACATCCAATGTTTACGGTGTCAAGCATCTTGCCTTGTACGTTGATGGGAAATGTGTGTTTGGGCGTACACTTGAACGTTTTCCACTCGGGCGCACTCGAGCGATTAACACTCTTGTCAATTATGACGACCTTGTCAGGACGGGTCGGTGGTGGCAGTGGACACGTATCCCGGCATCCCGTCCGTTGCCAGGTATAATAGGGGCGACCGTGGCTGACGGCGCGGTCATTATCGACCGTGAGCGCGATTATAAGTGCGTCTATGTGTTGATGGATGAACATGGCAACCGTCGGGAAGTGAGATTCACGATACGTGGGGTGAAGAATGTATATCCTGCTCGGCCGGAAGGCAATCTGTTCCGATGGAACGGTGACAATTCATGGCGTGTCAGCGGGTTGAAGGTATTGTTTCCGCGTGGCTGTCTCTATGACGATTTCTATTTCAAGGCCTCAAGGGTTGACAAGAGGATGCCTGACGGATTATATTCAGGCGTTTACTCCATAGGCTTGAAACACACACCTCTTGCATCGTCATTCGATGTCGAAATCAGACTTGAACGCGACGATGTGGCCGATAAATCCAAGTATTGTCTTGTCAGGATGGTTGACGGCGGTGGAATGGTCAGTGTCGGTGGCCGTTATGCCGATGGTGTCATGCGTGGCGAGGTCTCTCGGTTTGGACGTTATGCGGTGGCTGTAGACGGTACGCCCCCTAAAATCCTGGCTGAGAATCAAGATGATTGGGGGCGCACAGGCGTTGTGAATTTTATAATAGGCGATGACCTTAGCGGTGTCGCGACGTTCCGAGGTGAAATCGACGGGAAGTTTGCTTTGTTTGAATATGACCGAAAGAATAACCGTCTGTCATTTAAAATGGATTCATTGCGGTTTACACGCGGTAGAGAACATTCTGTTACAATGACGGTTACCGATGCGACTGGCAATGTTTCGCGACACGTTGGCCGGTTTAATTGGTAGAGAACCGTGGCGATGTCAGCCGTGACCCGCGTAGATAGGCATCGGTGTCCATGCGCCGTTTGCCGGGGGCCTGTAGAGACATGATTTCAAGCTGGTTGTCGGCTGTGTTTACAATGAGTCTCTTTCCATCGGTGACTATTGTGCCGGGGGCATCTGTTGATTTGCTGTCGAGAACACGGGTCTGGAATATTTTCATCGAGCCGATTGTCTTATCGCCGTCGGAGAGTGTAGTCCATGCCGCGGGATAGGGGGACAGCCCTCTGATAAGGTTGTGGATTTTGATAGCCGGGTTGTTCCAGTCGATGTGGCATGTGTCGTGGAAAATCTTGGGCGCGGGGGTCGGCTCTATGCCCTCGGCGAGTCTGTCCTGCGGAATCGGTTGCAATGTCCCTGCGATTATATCGTCGATTGTCTTGATTGTGAGTTCCGCGCCAAGAACCATGAGGCGGTCATGGATGTCGCCGACATTGTCGGTCGGCGCGATTTCAATGCGTTCCTGTGCGATTATGTCGCCGGTGTCGATTTCATGTTTGAGGAAGAATGTTGTGACCCCGGTTTCGGTATCTCCGTTTATTACGGCCCAGTTTAGCGGTGCGGCGCCACGGTAACGGGGCAAAAGGGAGGCGTGCAGATTGAACGTGCCGAGCCGTGGCATTGTCCACACAACCTCGGGTAGCATCCTGAACGCGATGACAATGAACAGGTCGGCGTTGATTTCGCGTAGACGTCCGACAAACCCGGGGTCTTTGAGCTTTTCGGGTTGCAGGACTTCAATCCCCTGTTCCGAGGCATATTTCTTCACTGCCGACTGCGATATCTTTTTCCCCCGCCCCGTCGGTTTGTCAGGCATTGTCACGACTGCGGCGACGTTGTAACCGCCTTCATGGATGCGCCGTAGGCTCTCGACTGCAAAATCGGGTGTTCCGAGGAATACTATCTTCAATTCTTCTTTAGTCATAGTTGTATCGGTTTTGTTTGCAAAATTATATATAATTACTTTAAAATCACTGTGTGGGGGAGGGTTTAGTTGACTGTGTCGAAAAAAAGTAGTAACTTTGCGCCCTGAAATAGAAAATTTTAAATCATGGAGCAAAGTGAAATTTCGCTCGACTTGCTTATAGAGACAAGCTGGGAGGTCTGCAACAAGATAGGGGGTATCTATACCGTGCTATCAACCAAGGCCAGGACTTTGCAGCGTCTCTACAAAGATAAGGTCATATTCATCGGCCCTGATGTCTGGGATGATAATAATCCGTCGCCATATTTCACAGAATCCAGGACTTTGTTGAAAAAGTGGATGGCCAATCCCGGTTTGCCGGATGGGGTAAGTGTCAGGGTTGGTCGTTGGGATGTTCCGGGAAAGCCTATCGCCGTATTGGTGAAGTTTGACGGGATGTATGCTGTAAAGGATGAGTTCTACGGTAAAATGTGGGAACTGTATGGCGTTGACTCTCTCGCCGCGTATGGCGATTATGACGAGGGTTGCGCGTTTGCCCATGCTGCCGGGATTGTAATCGAGAGTCTGTACCGTTTTCTCGGCATGGCCGGGAAGAATGTCATCGCTCATTTTGATGAATGGACTACAGGCATGGGACTCTTGTATACAAAATGGAAACTTCCTGATGTCGCCACGGTCTTCACAACCCATGCCACGAGCATTGGGCGAAGCATTTGCGGGAACGGCAAACCTCTATATGACTACCTTAAAGGTTATGACGGTGACCAGATGGCACGTGAACTGAACATGGTGTCAAAGCATTCGCTCGAGAAGGCTGCGGCTCATCAGGCCGACTGTTTCACGACAGTCAGCGATGTCACCGCCAGGGAATGTGAGCAGTTGCTTGAGATTCGTCCACATGTCGTGACCCCCAACGGATTTGAGCCGGGTTTTGTCCCCGCCAAGGCCGACCGTCCCGTGGCTCGCGCCCGCGCCCGTCGTCGCATCCTTGATGTCGCTGATTCGCTCACGGGGCATATACACGATGACGACACATTTATAGTCGCCACTTCGGGGCGGTGTGAATACCGCAACAAAGGCATCGATGTATTCCTTGACAGCATGGCGAGGCTTGCGTCCCGCCATCTCGACCGCAGGATTCTTGCCTGTGTGATGGTCCCGGCATGGTGTAAAGGCCCGCGTAAAGACCTTGCCGAGAGTCTTGAATCCGGCGAACTGTTCCGTCTTGAATCTCCTGTCATAACCCATGGAATCAATAACCCGCAGGATGACCCTATATATAACCGCATATTGCAGCTCGGTTTCGCTAACCGGGCGACCGATAATGTCGAGGTGATATATGTGCCATGTTACCTTAACGGTGATGACGGTATTTTTAACATGAGTTATTATGAACTGCTCATAGGGATGGATGCCACCGTGTTCCCGTCCTATTATGAGCCATGGGGTTACACCCCGCTTGAAAGTGTCGCGTTCGGAATCCCTACGGTGACGACCTCCCTGTCAGGTTTCGGTCAGTGGGTCATGACCGCATGCGAGGAATCGTTTGAACGCTGTGGTGTGGATGTTATAGGCCGTACCGACAGCAACTATGACGGCGTATGCGAGGGCATAGACAACGCGGTGCGGTACCTCTCCGAACTTGATGCCCGACAGGCCGGCATTGTCGGGAAGTCGGCGTTCAAGACAGCTTCCGAGGCTCAATGGAAATATTTCATAACTTATTATAACGAGGCGTATGGTATCGCACTGTCGTCGGCGCGTAAACGGCAGACAGTAGTGTGACATCGCCATAGTCCTATATCCATAATAAATTAATTAACAATTAATATCTATAACGCTTATGAAAATTCAAGTAAGCAAAGCCAATGCACGCACATGGCATGATATAACAGTAAATGCCGACCTTCCCGCACGCCTCAAGCCGTTGGAGGAACTGGCAAAGAACCTTTGGTGGGTATGGAACAGCGAGGGAAAGTCGCTTTTCCGTGACCTCAATCCCGATTTGTGGCGTTCCACCGGTGAGAACCCTGTGATGCTGCTACAGCGTCTGTCGGGTGAACGTCAGGAGGAAATCCTCGCTGACGAGGAAATGATGGCCCGCATTGACACGGTGTATAAGGATTTCAAGAAATATATGGCCAAGCCGATGCGCAAAGATATTCCCTCGGTGTCTTATTTTTCGATGGAATATGGTTTATGCAACTGCCTGAAAATCTATTCAGGCGGTCTTGGTGTGCTCGCCGGCGACTATATCAAGGAGGCATCTGACAGCTGTGTGGATATGACAGCCGTAGGTTTCCTTTACCGTTACGGTTATTTCACACAGTCTCTCTCGGTTGATGGTCAGCAGATAGCCAATTATGAACCTCAGAACTTCAATGAGCTGCCCATCGAGCAGGTGTGTGAGGAGGATGGCCGTCCAATGATTCTTGAAGTGCCGTTTCCCGGTCGCATAATCTACAGTCATATATGGCGCGTGAACGTGGGTCGTATGAAGTTGTATCTGATGGATACCGACTTCGACATGAACAGCGAATTTGACCGTTCAATCACCCATCAGCTTTACGGTGGTGACTGGGAAAACCGCATCAAGCAGGAATACCTTCTCGGTATCGGCGGTGTGTTGATGTTGAAAAAACTCGGTGTCAACCACACAATTTATCATTGCAACGAGGGTCATGCGGCATTGCTCAACCTTCAGCGTCTGACCGACTATGTTCAAGAGAAACATCTTTCCTTTGAAGTCGCGCTTGAACTCGTCCGTGCATCGGGTCTCTATACGGTCCACACCCCGGTTCCCGCAGGTCACGACTATTTTGACGAGCAGCTGTTCGGCAAATATATGCACGAATTCCCCGCCAAGCTGGGCATCTCGTGGGAGGACTTGATGAACATGGGTCGCGAGAACCCCGGTACTAACGAACGCTTCTCGATGAGTGTGTTCGCTCTGAATACATGTCAGGAGGCCAATGGTGTCAGCTGGCTTCACGGCGAGGTCTCCAAAAAGATGTTCGCCGGTATATGGAAAGGATATGACTGGAAGGAGTCTCACGTAGGTTATGTTACCAACGGTGTGCACATGCCCACATGGGCCGCATCGGAGTGGAAAGAATTCTATGCCGAGAACCTTGGAGAGCAGGTGTTTGAGCATCAGAGCGACCCCAAGGCATGGGAAGGTATCTTCAAGGTGTCGGATGATGCCATCTGGGATATGCGCATGAAGATGAAGAACAAGTTCATCAACTTCGTTAAACGTGACTTCACAGCCAAATGGCTCGCCAACCAAGGTGACCCGGGTGCGGTTATGAAAATCGTTGACAAGTTCAACCCCAACGCGCTCATTATCGGATTCGCCCGTCGTTTCGCCACCTATAAGCGTGCGCATCTTTTGTTCACCGACCTTGACCGTCTCGCCAAGATTGTGAACAACGAGCAGTTCCCCGTTCAGTTTGTGTTCTCGGGTAAGGCTCACCCAGCCGATGGTGCGGGACAGGGCCTTATCAAGCGCATCGTTGAAATTTCACGTATGCCCCAGTTCCTCGGTAAAATCATCTTCCTTGAGGACTATAACATGATTGTGGCCAAGCGTCTTGTTACGGGCGTTGATATATGGCTCAACACCCCGACACGTCCTCTCGAGGCATCAGGCACATCGGGTGAGAAGGCCGAGATGAACGGCGTCCTCAACTTCTCTGTCCTTGACGGATGGTGGTATGAGGGATATCGTTTCAACGAGAACGCCGGATGGGCGTTGACCGACAAACGTACCTATACTGACCAATCCCAGCAGGATAAACTCGATGCAGCGACAATTTACTCAATGCTTGAGAATGAGATTATCCCGTTGTATTTCGCCAAGAATTCCAAGGGGTATTCTCCTGACTGGATTCAGTATATCAAAGGTTCGATTGGAGACATTGCACCTCACTTCACCATGCAGCGCATGATTGAGGATTACATCGAGCGTTTCTATGACAAGGAGGCGAAACGTTTTGCCGCGCTTTCGGCTGACGAATGTGCCGAGGCCAAGGAAATCGTGGCATGGAAAGAGAAAGTAGCTACAGCTTGGGATGGAATCAAGGTGCTTGATGTCAAGAGCTCGCTTGACGCATCGGCCGGTAATCACACCGGCGAGGAATACTCCGTTGACATTACGGTTGATACTAACGGATTGCCCAATGACCTTGGTGTCGAGGCTGTGGTATACAAACGTGAGAACGGTGTCGAGGAGTATGTCGGTCGTCTGCCTTTCGTCCCGGTGCAGGTCGCAGGGAACGTGGTGACATACCGTCTACACGACAAATTGCGCGACGCCGGTGTCTTCCGTTATGGCTACCGTATTTATCCGTCCAACCCCGCGCTTCCTCATCGCGAAGATTTCGCTTACGTCCTTTGGGTATAACCTGATAGGGCTTGTGATAACAAAGACTCCCGGCATTTATTATGCCGGGAGTCTTTGTTGCTAAAAATCGATACCGACCCTCAGGGTTGCGTATGGTTTCATTATCGGGTCTTTCCCCAGGGTTATATGAATCAGGTCACCCTGGCTGTTGTAATAGAATGAGCCGGTGGTGTCTTCACCTCCCGTATGGCGGAGTGTCAGGCCTATGCCTACATTGATGTTTGTCCTGTGGCCGAAATTGAAACGATAACCTACGGCCGGCGAGAGATAGAGACCTCCTTCGGCATGGGTCACTATGCCTGTGCGAATCTCGGCGTATGGGGTATAGCGTCCGAATGTCTGGTCTGTCCGGGCGTGGAGGTACGTTCCAAGAAACCAACCGTCATGAATCCCTGAATAACCGCCCATGAGACCCGCGCCGAGAAAGAAACGCGGGTTGAATTGATATCCGTGTGAAGTGGCAAACGAAACTTCGCCGAATGCCTGTCGGTGTATGTTATGATATTTTATGCCTGATGTAGGATTGAATTCGTAGGAGTCGGCCACACGCCAGGAAGTCAGCGAACCGTCGATTTCGAAAAAGCCACGGTAACCGCGCGCGACATCCCGGGCTGACATGACCAAGGACAGGAATAATAAAGCCGTTGTGAAGAATATTTTCATGCGTGCAAAAATACGCTTTTCCCATTAATCATCTCCGACACTATAGTGTTTTTAATGTTTTATATGGTATTTTTATGTAACTTTGTGGTGTGAAGTTACGAAAAGAGTGTAATTTATTGGAAATGAGCGTAGGTTAGATGCTCATGATAGTAATAGGTTACGATTTAGTTAGTTATCTGCTGCATTATTCCTCTGCGCGTTGCGTAACCTTCAAAGAACTCTTCATATGCAAAAGTAACAATAAAACGGGAGATTTTGATATGAATCTCCCTGATTTTTTCTATCTCATACAAATTTTTCCGTAAAAGCGGCTTTATTCGTCGGCACACCATCGCCCAAAAGGATTTTGAACGAACGTGTGCCGACTACTGCATAAGCGGAGAAAAGGGCTTTGCCTCACGCCTAAGCAACAGTTTAGACTGATGAGGCAAAGCCCATTTCTTTTGTGCTTATGCCAAAGAGGTGTTTTTACGGCTTTTCAGATAATTTTTCTTTTTCGCTGTTCCTTTGAGCCGGAAGCGGAAAGCCGTGTATGACCGCTTGCCCATAAATGGAACAAGCCGTCACCCACAGCAGGCAAACCGGGAAGAATGATTTTATCTGCCCGCCCCGACACGTCCGGCCGGACAGATAAAACCATACTTCCTTGCAGGTGGTTTGCCCGGTTTCACGCTACCGGCTATGTCTTTTTTTTGTTGGGGACTTCCTTTTTTCACGGATTTCTCTTTTGAAGTTTCCTGTATAATCTGTCTCTACTTCCGTTTACCTCCATTTTCGCGCCTTTCAGTAAGCCGCATCAGGCAGTCATTTCCGTTCTGGGCGCAAAGGTAACTCCGGGATTTGACGGGAAAGCAAGGTCAAGCCTCCTGTTTTCGGGGAAAATCTCCAGCCCTTTGGGTATATTTTTCCCGAAAAACCTTGCATTCCCTAATCCCTACCTTTTTAAGCACCCGAAACGAAAACGACCGATGCGACAGAAAGACGCATTAAAAAAAATGTCGGATAAACGAGAGGCAGATAAGATAGTTTGAAACTCAACTCCCTCAGCTCTTGAATCCGCATAAAAAATAAAAATCAAAAACAGAACAGATATGGGAACAACAATGGCAACAAAATTCGTGGCTTGGGAAGTGCCGACATTGGAAGCACTGAAAGGCAGTAAGGTTTACATCCTTCGTGAAAAACTGAACAACGGAGGACAGATGAACCGAGAGGAAAAAGATTGGCTCACCGAAAAGGTGAATAGCAACACCTATTTCAAGAGCGCAGTCCCCCTGCAAGGCTGGAGGTTTGACTTCTCCGATGTACTCCGCACGTTTCTCGTGTGCCAATACGGACGTTGGACGGAATACAAGGCAACGGACAAGACCGGACTTCGCAGATACCTATACGGCAGGATAGACAACATTGTAGAACTTGAAAAATAGCGAGGATATGACAGCAACGGCAGACTTCAGACAAGTGGCGCAATACATAGGGCTTGCGATATGCGCCCTAATCATGCGCACCGCCCTTTGGGTGTTCGGCATCCTTTGGGGCATCGTCAGAGAGATAGTAAACGGAGTGTTCCGAGTGGCGATAGGCATAATCGTGGCTATCCTTTCCGCAATCGCCTTCTTCGGCTTCATCCTTTGGTTATTCACCCTTTAATCTTACCGATAACGATATGAAAACGACAGACCATTTCAAGAGAACGATACAGATGTATTTGGAGCAACGTGCAGCGGAAGATGCGCTCTTTGCCAAGAAATACCGTAACCCTGCCAAGAACATAGACGATTGCGTGACCTACATTCTGAACTATGTGCAGAAAAGCGGTTGCAACGGCTTCACGGACGGGGAGATATACGGACAAGCCGTACATTACTATGACGAGAACGAGATAGAGGTGGGCAAGCCTATCCAATGCCAAGTAGCCGTGAACCATGTGGTGGAACTCACCGCAGAGGAAAAGGCGGAAGCACGTCAGAACGCTATCCGACAATACCAAGACGAGGAACTCCGCAAGTTGCAGAACCGCAACAAGCCGAGAACCGCCACCAAAGCGACCATCCAAGAAATACAACAACCCTCATTATTTGATTTAGGCTTATGAAACCGAGAACACACATACAGCAGGAAGTCGCACATCTGAGCAAGCGACTACCGAGATTGACCGCCACGCAAAAGGCATACGCTTTCCGTCATTGCTTCAAGCACTACGCAATCAAGAGAGCGGACGGCACGAACATCTGTACCGAGTGCGGACATTCGTGGAAGAGCGACCACGACCTTGCAGACACCCTTTGCGGATGTATCTGCCCCCATTGCGGTATGCAGTTGGAAGCGTTGCGCACCCGAAAGAGCGTTTTCAGCGAGAATGAATACTTCTCCATTGTCACCACCAGCAAGCAGTATCAAGTGATACGCTTCTTCTTCGTCAAGTCCCGATACAAGGCAGGGCAAGCAGCCGAGTATTCCATTTATGAAGTGGTGCAGAGGTGGATTTCGCCCAAAGGCACAACCACCACCGTTGCCCGACTTCGTGGTATGTCAATGTTGTATTACGACCAATGGGCGGAATACAGCGACATGGAGGTGCGCAAGAACAACGGACTTCACGCATACGATATAGCACCTGTGTGTACCTATCCCCGACAGCGTTTCATCCCCGAACTGAAACGCAACGGTTTCAACGGGGACTATCACAACACACTGCCGTATGACCTTTTCACGGCTATCCTTTCCGACAGCCAAGCCGAAACACTCTTGAAGGCAGGGCAATACGCCATGTTGAGCCACTATATTCGCAGTTCCTTTGACATGGAGCAATATTGGGCATCCGTCAAGATTTGCATCCGCAATGGTTACACCATTTCAGACGGCTCCGTATGGTGCGACACCATAGACCTCCTGCGTCATTTTGGCAAGGACACGAACAGCCCGAAATACGTCTGCCCTGCCGACCTCAAAGCGGAACACGACAAGTTGGTGGCAAAGCGCAACCTGCAAAGGGAGCGTGAGCGGACGGAACAGCAACGGCAAAAGGCGATTGAGGACGAGAAGAACTATCTGAAAGACAAAGGAATGTTCTTCGGGCTTGTATTTTCCGACAACCTTATTCTTGTCAAAGTCATTGAAAGCGTGGAGGAAATGATTGAGGAAGGACGGCTGATGCACCATTGCGTGGGCGGTTATCACAACAAGGCAAACTCTCTCATCCTATCCGCCACCATTGAAGGCAAACGGATTGAAACGATAGAAGTCAGTTTGAAAACGCTGAAAGTGGTACAGAGCAGAGGGGTATGCAATTCCAATACCGAGTACCACGACCGCATCATCCGACTTGTGGAGGACAATGCCGGACTTATCCGTCAGCGTATGAACGCAGCATAATATCAACTTATAATACATAACAGCATGGAAGTAAGAATTGAAAGTATGATTTGTTTGTGGGACGATAAAATCCCCTCGATGTTCCTTGAATTTATAAACCTCCTCACTCTTTGTCAGAGTGAGGAGCAGTTAAGAGCAAGCGTAAAAGACTTTTCCGAGAAGCACGAACTTGACAAGTTCTTTCTTTACGGCTTCGGCTCACACCATTTCTACCTGCACCAACGCTACACGAGCAACCCCGAAATGGTGATGCAGAATAGAGTGCTGTCAGTACATTTCTAACCATCTAAAAAACAACGATTATGAGTACACGGATGACAATCAACGGAGTAAGTACCTGCACGGAAGCAGGTACGGAGAAATACGAGAAATTTCAAATGGGTATTGGCAGACGCAGGCGAACACTTGTGCAATACGATTACCGCCACACGGACGGAGAGTTGTTCTCTTGTGTCAAACCCACGTTGGACGAGTGCCGAACTGCACGGGACAAGTGGCTGACGGCAAAGGAAGGAAAGGAGGGCAAGCAATGAATGAAATAGCCTACCAAACGCTGATAGTCAAATTCAGCGAGCCTATCACGGCATTGGACGGAATGTTTGACGATACCGAAGCATGGGGAACTGCCACCCTCAAAGGGTGGATAGACAGCTATGAAAGCAGCCGTTTCACCGCCATTGACAGCCATACGGCAGTCATAACGAGCGAGTACAACATGGAGTGTCTGAGAAAGTGGCTGGAAAGATGCACACCCATAGCTGAGAAAACAGAATTTTGAACGTTGTGGCGGTGTCCGCACCGCCACAACATAACACCTAAAAACAACGAATATGATAGCAAAGACAATTTTGGAGCAGATAGGTGGCAGACGCTTTGCCGCCATGACGGGAAGCAAAGACTTCATAGACATGGGTAACGGTTTACGCATGAGCCTTGCGAGGAACAAGACGAGTGCCAACCGACTTGACATCATCTATGACGGAGGAGCAGACCTCTACAATATGCGTTTCTACCGCAAGACGTTCAGCAAAAAGACATTCGAGTGCAGGACGAAGGACATAGAAACGCACGAAGGGATATATTGCGATATGCTGGAGGAAATGTTCACGATGGTGACGGGACTTTACACCCGTTTTTGAGAGGTGGGCGGCGAAAGCCGCCTACTTTCTTTCAGTGAGCATGATGGCGGACAAAGAAAGTAGCAAAGAAACCTCTGTTCTAATCTACGATGTTATTGCCTAATTTCTGACATATAAATTCGTTTGTATTCACTACCTTCTATTGGCTCTATATCGGTTATTTCAAATGAAGTTCCTCTCAAAAAATTGACTTGCGTTTCCTGACCATGATTATAAATCATGTATAGACAATGTGCTTGCGTTTCATTTTCAGGAAGAGTTTTTATAACGTAAACATCACTTCTGTTTTGTTTCCAATCTTCGGTTGTTGTCGTAAGGCTATGGGAAGGTTGGTATATATCACCTACTTCAAAATTTGTTTTATCTCCAGTTTTAGTAAAACGATATAATATATTTCCGTTAAACTTAGGTGCTTTGTTTATTATACTGTTTAGTATAATTTGCATTTCGTGAACAATATCAGGCACTTCTCCATAATAATTGTCATCTCTAAATGCATACGATATATTACCAAGAAAACAGGTTAATATCATTTTTTCCACATCGGTTAGTCCATAGCGATTTTCCTTGTCAATGTTGTTGTGCTGAAAACTCTGAAAAGGTTTTTTACCCAAGAAACTCAAAGGGTCATATGAAAAGCCAAATTCTTCAAGTTCCTCATTCCAAACTAATTCCGGCTCAGCTTGTGAGGATGCTAAATACTTTTCTTCTTCCGATAAGAAATATTGAATATCTTTCATTTTATCTCTAAATTACTAATGACAAAGGTAATTGTTTTATTTGAAACAATGGCATTTAAGTTCTTAGAATAACCAGAACTTAAATGCCATTGAAATCTATTACGGGATATACAGTAGCGCAAACTCCGCCTTCCTCCGTTTGAGTAGCATGGCATGGCGTTTTCCCTTGTAGTTGCAGAAAGCGATATACTCCCGATAGATGTTCCTATCTCCTGCCTCCAGCTTTCGGATCAGCGTGCTTTTGGGTATCTTCCCGCTTCCCAACAGACGGTACGGACCGACATTGTAGGCGAGCGTGGCAAGGAGCAGACTATCTTTCCCGAACTGCCGGAACATTGCGCAGAACTTCCGTAGGTCTTTCCGCAGAAGCGCGTCCGCCTGCCGCTTCGTCATGGTGCGTGCAGAATACCTTTCACCCGGTAACAACTTATGCCCATATCCCACATACGGGTAATGTTTTTCCGAGTGCCAGCCTTCAAAATACTTCGTGCATCGCACCGCCCTCTCAAATGGCAGCAACCGATAGATAGCCGCCTGTCCGTCCGTTCCCTCATGGCGGCTGTCCCGTGCGGACACGGAACAGACCGCCAGAAGCGAACAAAGGATAGCTATGAATACACGCATCATCGTGTAAGGGGCTTGAAGTTTCCGATGGGGACAACAGAGATAACCCCGTCCTCCTTAACGTTTCGGTTGTTGAAATCAAACTCCAGCTCATATGAATTGCCGAAATTGTCCTCTACCACTACAATGAAGTTGTGCGCTTCCTCGCCCTCCGCTGTGTAGTACAGCCGGAACTTCTCGTTTTCGAGCAGGTAGCGGTCGTTTGGCAGGAACGTGATGCCGTTGTCCATTTTCAACGTGCCTTCTCCCTCGAACTGGAAATACCGGATGGTATAGAGGGTGTTGGCGTAATCGCCCGTCTTTTTCAACTCACAGCGGATTTCAACCGTCTGTCCCTTCGTCACCTTGTTAGGCACGGGCATGATTTCCACCGTGAAGGGATAGGATTGCTGGATATCCATGTCATCGTCACACGACACGAGCGTGAGCGACACGGCAGCGAATAGGCAGAGTGCCAACGTCTTGAAGATTGATATTCTCTTGTTTTTGTTGTTCAGTATGTTCATTGTCATTTGATTTTTAAGTTATTGTTCTTTTTTGGTTGTCAGTTGCAGATACTCATTCAAGTCCTTGCAACCGTCATAGAGAGCGGAACGGTCATAGACACGTTCTCCATAATGTCCTTTCAGCGTTTTCAACGTGCGCTGTCCGGCTGCGTCATGGTCGAGATAACAGTCTATGCACCCGTAGCCGTCCAGATACCTCATTGCCTTTTCCACGTTGGCAACAGAGTTCAATACGAGGCAGTCTCCCTTTTCCAATCCGAGCGTGGCAGCAGAAAGAAAGTCCATGAAGCCTTCAAAAACGCTGCACACGTCAGCCGGAGAGCCTTCCGCCTTGACCAGCGACACATCTTTCGGAGGCACGCATACTTTGAAGAAACGGCTGCGGATTTCATATCCGCCTGCCACGTTCGGAAAACCGACTGCAAAATATCGTTTGCCACGCACACCGTAATTCAGTCGGCAGCAGTAGCGTGATGCGACAACGTAAGGAATGCCCCGTTCCGCCAGATAGTCTGTCAGTGGAGAACGAAGCAGAGGGACGGCTTCCACTCCCTCAAAGGCAGGTTCTGACTGCTTCGGAATGTAGGTCGGTTTGTCAAACTCTGCAATCTGCATATTAGAGGTTTCCGCTATAAACTTCACTTGTTCCATGAAGTCGCCACTTCCGAGAAACTCCCCGGCAAGCGTGAAGATGTCGCCACCTTTGCCCAGACCGAAGTCGTACCAGAGCTGTTTCGCCACGTTCACACGGAAAGAGGGCGTGCGCTCGCCCCTGTACGGGGCGATATACCACAGCTCGTTACCGCTCCTTCTGACAGGCTCATGCCCCAGCCGTGCGAGAAAAACCGCAATGGGCATTTGTCTGATGATGTCTATTTCCGTCCGTTCCATGTCCGTGTCAGTTGATGATGAACTTGATGCCGACCCCGAACTGCGTATGAAACTTCCTCGTGTCGCCACCCCACAGGCAACGCTCCCGGAGGTTGGCGAGCAGGGCGATACGGTCAGCCACGTAAAACTCCACATCGAGCGTCAGCGCACCGCCGTAGATGAAGGCGTCCCGGTCATGGAGCGTGGAGCCGTCATGCAGCACCTTTTCGCCCCAGTTCACCGATTCATATCCGGCAAGAGCCGAAGCACCTGCATAGACGAACACGATTTTACGGGCATCGGAAAGTATCTTGAAGTAGTATCCGCCCTCCGCCGTGAACTGCGCCACGGGTATCTTTCCGTCCTTGTAAGGGTTGTTCTTCAACAGATATTCGCCGCCGAACACCCATTTGTTCCCCTTTTTCGTGTAGGTGGAGAGAGCCGCCCCGAAACTGTACCCGCCGTCGTTGCCGCCGGGATTGAAGCGGTCCGCCATGTTCGCCCTGACCTCGATGCCCTGCATCTTCGGCAGGCATCGCTGGGCGTGCGCCTGCCCCGTGAACAGGGCAAGCGACGCGATGATTATTGCGATGTACTTTCTCATGGTCAGCGTACTTGAAGTTCGTTGATGGTACCCGCACGCACCAAATCCTCGTTCTCAATCACGAAAGACTGGTGGCGACCTCCGTTCTTCTCGTTGAGTTCCACCACGAGGCACTTGTCATCGGGGATGGTGAACTTCGCCATCGTGAACACCGTGCGCTCGCTCTTCTTGCCCGGCACGAGCGTGGCGTAATTCTGCGCACGGAGCGGCAGGATGATCTGCTCCTGCACGGCGGTACGCTTCGCCACCTTCTTGTCCACGATTTTCCATGTGATGTAGTCCACATCGAAAGGCACGTTGCTCTGGTTCTTTATCTCCGTGTGGAAATAGAGCAAACCATTATGCGTGTAGATGCCTTTCAGCAGGTACTGGATGCCGAATCGCTTGCAGCCGATGTGCTTCACCTCACGCTTGTTCTGCTTGTGGATGGATTTCATGATAAGGCGCACCAGCATCGGGCTTTCGCTGCCCAGTTCCTTCAGATAGATTTCCTGCGCGTTGTTCGGGCGGTTCACCTTCTCACCGTCATGTATGAAGTCGCACATCTCCACGTTGAGCAGCAGCGGTTCAGCGGCGTATTTCACGTTGAAGGTATAGAAACTCCCGTCTTCCGTTATCACGGACATATTGGTCTCGTTCGGGAAGTTCCTCACGGTAGCCTTCACGCGGATGACGTTCTCCGCTCCATCGGCTTTGCCCGCAATCAGGTCGGGCGAACCTAAATCGACGTAACGAACCTCCGAGGGAAAAATGACGTGGACGGTCTTGTCGTAGGTCACTTCCAAGCCGTGCGGAGGGACCATGCGGTCAAAGGTCAGCTTCTTTGTCAGCCCGTGATACAGGTCGCCGTCCGCCTCCTTCTGCGGATAGACCTCCTTTGTCAAGGTCGGTTGTTCACTTCCGTTGTTCTCTCCAACGGTTACGTTCTCCTGCGCGTTGGCAGTTACGATGCCCATAGCGAGGGCAAACATGATGATTACTTTTTTCATTCTACTTTGGATTTTAGTGGTAAATAAAATTTGGTTGTTGTTTCTGTTAGTCGTTGATTGTTATTGTTTTCAATCTCTGTCCTGATAAAGCATGACCTTGTATCCGGCTTTCAGATGCACCTTGACGGTACGCATCTTCTTGGCGATATACTGGCTCGTGCCTTGTATCAGACCCTTGCCCAAATCGGAGGCGAGTTGCGCCCCTGCGTTGGTGGAGATATTGATGCTGCTGCCCAGCGAGCCGCCCATGTTGGCGGCAACCTCCCTGACGGCATTCATTTCCATAGAGTTCGGAATGAAGATACCGGGCTGCCCGTCCGTGTCATACACCGCCAGTTCTACCGGGATAATCGTACCCGCATATTCCAGCGAAGTAATTTCAATATCAAGCCGTTCGCCCTGAATCTTTGTCGTGCCTACTACCACTGCATTGCGGGGTATGATTTTGTCCGCCACTGCCATCGGCTCCAGCAGCCGTAATCTTACCGCCTGCCCGTCAGTCACACTCTGCGCCCCATAGACGCACGCCGATATGGTGTTCTTGTCCGATACAGTCGTGACCCCCACCGCCGTATTGAAACTGCGGTTACGCTCTTGCGAGAAGGAGTCGACAAACTCGGCGTTGCTCATCGGCTGTGAGAGCGAGGACACCACCTGATGCGCCGCCTGCCTGACGGGTGCTGCCGTGTGTTTTCCGGCTTTCTGCACGGAGTAAGGCTCTGCCCCCTGTCCGACAGGTGGCTGTGTACCGTTCTGACCGCCCATGTACTTCGCCGCCAGCTCGTAAGACTTCTCCATGAGTGCCACTTGGTCATCCATAGCGGACGCCTTGCCCTTCTCGCTTTCCAATTCCGATTCCAGCGAGGCGATGCGCTCCAACAGTTCGTCCATTTCCTCATTGTCGTTCTTCGGCTGCTCATAGAAGTTGCCGAGCGTGGCATTGAGGTCGCGGTAGGCGGCTGCGGATGATTGGATGGTTTTCGGAGCGGATGATGTTGCTGTTGCATCTTCCGCATTTCCGGGATTGGCAAGGTCGAAGTCCCTGCCGCCGTCCGTTTCCGCCACCTCTCGGTCGAACATATCGCCCAGTTCCTGCATGGCGCGGCTGCGGTTCTCTTGCCGTTCCTCCATCGCCCCCTGCTCGTAGGCTTTCGCCTTGTCGCCGATGATCTGACGGTTCGCCTTGTCAGCGTCGGGCATTTCGATATTGTAACCACCCGTTCCCGGTTGCTGCTCCTTGTCGGAAGCCGGGGCGAATATCAGCCACATAGCCCCGATAAATACCAGCACCATAGCGGGCAGCACTATCATTTTCTGACGTTTCAGCCTTTGGGCTTCGCTCAGCGGCTTGCGCTCCTTTTTCGGTTTCCCGTTGTCGGGAACCGCCTTGTTCTCGTTTTTAGGTTCATTCTTCGTCTGTTCCATATAAATAAGGTATTACATTATGATTGTTTTCCGGTTTTACGGACAGTTCCACCTGTCCGGCATGGTCTGTTACTATCCGGTTGCCGTCATTCCTGCCGATGTCATAAACGGCTTTGCCGAAGGTGTAGAGGGCAAGCAGCGCGAAGGCAGCGAGCATCGTCAGCACGATGCGTTTGCGTGTCTTCGGAGGCAAACCGTCCAGATAGCCTTTGAGTCTTGCCACCAGCATTTTCTTTTTGTCGTGGAGCTTCCAGTACGCACGCCAAAATGATTTCCTGATTCTCTTCATATCCGTTACCTTTTAATGGTTTGTAAATCCTTGTTCTCGATAATGGTGAATCCCTCGATGGTGAAACCGTTGGGATTATCGTCCGAACGGGACGAGTTCAAGAGGCGGCACGTCGTCACGAGGCTGCGCTCGGTAACGTTGCTCTGCCGGATGATTTTCTGCGTGGCGTAGGTCACGGCACGGTAGGGATAACCGTTGAAGTCGCATACCACGCTGTCCACCTTCAGCACTTGGTTGATGTTCCCGGCAATGATGCGGTTGTAGTACCCTTTCTCGGCAAAGTCCGAATAGTAGTTGTACACGCTTTTGTCCGCTAATAGCAGGGCGCGTTTCACGTTATGCTCTATCGCGCTCTTTTCGGGCGAGAGCGTGAAGAACAGCTCGTGGAAGCGGCGCACGTGTTCCCTTGCCTCCGCCGGACGGTTCTGCGACAAGTCCTGCGAGAGAGCCAGCATCAGCGACTTGCCGTTGTCCAGCACGTAAATCTTTTCCCGTTGCCGCTCCGCGAAGCGGTAGGAACTCCACACGCTCCATACCGTTATCACGGCGCACAGCGAGAGGAAGACGATACCGAACAGGCGTATCTGCCTGAACGATGATTCGATGTTTTTGAGTGACTTAAATTCCATTGTTGTTTATTCATTTTTAATTGTCAGTTGATTATTTCAGCAGTTTTCCGGCACGTCCGACCATGTTGCCTGCGGCTGCACCCGCCACGCTGCCCGCCATGCTTCCGGCTCGTCCTGCCGTCTGGTTCACGTTGCGACCGTAGCTTCCCATACCTCCGGCTTGGATAATCCAGCCCGCCACCGTGGGGATGGTGAAGTAGCCGATGATGCCGATTATCATGAAGACGATGTACACCCCGTCGCTCGAATCCAGCGAGAAGTTCGGGTCAGCCTGCATACGCTCGATGTCGCTTTGCAGCATCAGCACCTGTATCTTCGCCAGTATGGTGCTGAACATATCCGACACGGGCAGCCACAGATAGACCTGTATGTAGCGGCATATCCACTGCGTGAGCGTGCTTTGGAAGCCGTCCCATACCGATATGGCGAAGGCTATCGGACCGAGTATCGCTAGCACCACGAGGAAGAACGTGCGGATGGTGTCTATCACGAGGGCGGCGGCTTGGAACATCAGTTCCAGTATCTCGCGGAAGAAGTCGCGGATGCCCTTCTTCATGTTGTACATCCCGCGCTCGATGTACATCCCCGCCATCGTCACCATGTCGCCGGGCGACCAGCCCAGTTCCTCCAGCTGTTTGTCAAACTCCTCGTTCGACACGAGGTAGGCGGTTTCGGGGTTGCGCATCATCGCCTCGTATTCCAGTTTGTCCTTCTGCTCACGGTACTGGTTCATGTCGAGCGTTTCCGCCTCCAGCATCTTTGCCGTACCCTGCACGACGGGCGACATGATGCTGTTTATCGTACCCAGTACCACCGTCGGAAAGAACATGATGCACAAGCCTATCGCAAACGGGCGCAGCATGGGGAACACGTCTATCGGTTCGGCTCTCGCCAACGACTGCCATACTCGGTAGGCAATGTAGAACAACGCGCCCAGCCCGGCGATGCCTTTCGCCACGCCCGCCATGTCCTCGCACAGCGGCATCATCTGCTCGTAGAGGGAGCGCAGAATCTGGTGAAGATTGTCGAAGTCCATAGGCTACCAGTATCTTTCGTTGGCATTTCCGTACAGCCCCATGATGCGGTCGAGGTCGTTTTTCTTCTTTGCTCGCAGGTAGCTCACGCTGATGTTCTTGTTGGTGTAGTAGCTCACGAGGTTGCGATAACGCTTCATCTTGGAGTAGCAGCGCTCCACCACGTCCATGCGTTCCTTGTCCGTCATGGAGAGCGTGGTGATGTTCACCACGTTCTTCAGTTCCGTTAGCACGTCGTTGGATTCCTCCAATAACTTGGTGTAGCCAAAAGCGATGGCTCCGAGTTCCTCCACCGTGAAGTTGTCGTCACGCATCATCTTCTGGAAACTGGTTACATAGGTGTCGGTGATGTCACCCACCATCAGGATGGTCTGCTGCACCTTCCGGGCGTCCTTGACCAGATTGTTCACGGATTTCAGTGCGTCGTAATACTTCTTACCCTGCTCGTAAATCTTCACCGTCTCTTGAAAATTTTTTATCATATTTTGGGCGGTCGTGGAAGTGTGTACCACGTTCTTGGAGGTGTTCACGATGCTCTGCGCGATGTTGGACGGGTCTATCACCGCCCACTGTGCGCTTGCCCTGCCGACTGCAAACAGGCACAGGCAGATAATAAGTGTTATTCTTATTCTCATGTTACTTTGGATTTTAGTGGATTTCATTACTTATTGTTCATTTATCGGATGGTCAGGTTTCGGGTTCACGCGCACATAGTCCCCGTTGGGCGAGAAGGTCAGGATGCCCGTCGCTTCGTTGTAGGACACGTCGATACGGAATCCGGTGTTCATGAACAGGTTGCCGTTCTCCTCCTGCAAGAGATAAGTTTCCGGTTTCAGCTTACGGCGCAGACCGCTACGCTTGAACACCGTCACCTTATAGGCTTCGCCCTCCTTGTAGATAAGCACGTCGGGCTTGCCCTCCACGCTTTCCCAGTTCCCGCAAAGCAGGTCACGGCGGTTGTCTGCTACATCGCAGGATTGCAGCACCATGACCGCCAGCCCGATTAAACACTTGCTGACTTGCAGCATTTTCGTTCTTGATATACTCATACGCATTTTCTTTTTTAGTTGATGAATCGGTTTTTACTTATTCCTTTTTTCTCCTCCTTTCGGCAAGCTGTCGGATGGCGGCTTCGATGTCGCCGCCCAGCTGCTCCGCCAGACGGTACACCTCCACCTTCTCCGTTTCCTCAGTGGTGTACGCGTAGGCTAAGCACCCAGCGCCTTGTCATATTTCTATGGTAGGTTTCCGAGTACTCGCCTCCGAACCGGACTTACAAGTCTCCCTGTATCCGGCTCTCCACTAATTAATTCAGTCTGATTCTTCGGTCGGGGTCTATTTTTGCATGACACTTTGAGCAGACAGCCAAAGTTTTTCGTCTTCGAGCTATCATTTTCTTTTCCCAGTCGGATTTACCTTTCAGGTCTTTAAGTTTGCGAACGTGATGCATTTCGAGTTTATCGGTAGCACCGCATAATTCGCAAACTTGGAGCTTCAGCCTTTCCATAAGGCTGTTACGTCCACCTGTTATGGAAACTGTCCGTGGAATAGTGTCACAGTAAATATTCCCTGCAACCTTTTTGCGTTTGAAACCATCATGATAAAATGATTGGTAAAGTGTCTTACCCTTGCTATTTTCATATGCCACTTGGAAAAACTTGTTCTTTTTATATTTCAGAAGTATTTTCTTTACAGATGATTTGTATTTGTTCGCAAATACCTTATACATGCTGTATGACATAATGTGATAGAAAGAATTGATGACATAGCTGTTATTGGCTATTGAGTAATAATTATAGAACCCTCGGATTTCGGCATTGAACTGACTGACTATTTCCAAGTCATCCAAGTTCAGCATGTACGTTCTGACGATGGATTTCCAAACCTCTTTGCCATTGACGACCGCGATTCTTGCGGCTTTATAATCAAAGAGTTTCTTCCGCATCGTTTCAAAATTCAGGTACAATACAGGCTTGTGTCCGAATGCACGAACCGTTTTACCGTACTTATCCTTACGTAAATCGTTACACCTACGTATAAATACGTCATATCCGAGAAATTTCGCTGGTTTCTGCGCATTGGTTATCAGTGTCTTTTCGTCTGACAGTTCCAGTTTAAGAGCTTCATTCAAATAATTCTTAATATCCTCTTTTACTGTTTTGCAGTCTTCAAGATTACCGGTAATTCCAATCAGAAAGTCATCTGCGTATCTCACGTATTTTAACCGTTTGATACTGCTGTCCATTTCATTACGTGCCGGATAGTTGTTCCGTTCTTCTCGTAGCCGCTTAATTTCGGCGGTCATCTGTTTCCTTACCTTTACATCTTTCTCATTCTTTAGTTTCTTTGCCAGTCGGTATCTTCGCTGTTCGTAGAGCTTGTATCGAGCGTCGCCTTTTCTTGTTACCCCTTTATTGAACCGATTGATGTATTCCTTGATGTACTTGTCGAACTTGTCAAGGTAGATGTTAGCCAGTATTGGGCTGATAATCCCGCCTTGCGGAGTTCCACTGTACGTTCTATGAAATACCCAGTCTTCCACATATCCGGCATTCAGGAATTTTCTGATAAGCCGCAAAAATCTCTCGTCGGCGATACGTTCCCGAAGAATATTAATCAGTACGTCATGATTGATATTGTCGAAGAATCCTTTAATATCGCCTTCAATAAACCATTTCACGGCAGTGAATGTCTTTTGTATATCTATAAGAGCAGTATGACAACTTCGTTTGGGACGAAACCCATGTGAAGTATGTTCAAAACTACCTTCATAGATTGCTTCAAGTATCATTCTGACTACTTCCTGTACCAGCTTATCATCAAAAGAGGGTATGCCAAGCGGACGTTTTTTCCCGTTTTTCTTAGGTATGTACGTCCTTTTGGACGGATTAGGCTGATAAGTCTCATTTTTAAGACTGCCAATCAGTTGTTCAACTCGGTCAATACTCATTCCGTCAATGGTTTTACCATCGGCTCCTGCCGTCATGTTGCCTGTCTTGCTGTAAATATTCTGATAGGCTACATAAAACATTTCCTCGTTAAACAGCACTCTATACAGCCGCTCAAACTTATAGTTCAAGTTACCGCTGTGTTTACTCAGACTGTTCAACACATTTTCTGGATTTCTCATGTCTCTCACATCTTCCTTTAAATTGTTAAACTTAATTAGCTGCTCCCCTTCGCCATGTACAAGGCGTTACCCTGCTCAGACTACTATGGAAGCTCCGTTGCCATGCCGGATATTCAGGGGCAGACCCCATAGCCCTACAACTGGCTTTCCGGTTTAGGCAATCCCCGTTTAGAAATTTGACGACTATTTGGCTCGATAGATTGTCGGATACGACTTTCGTCCTTTACTACTTATGGTAGTTGCCTTGCGGTAAGTTTATGCTACTCCTGCTACGTGTCATCAGTGTAGTACCGCAACATAACGGTATAATTCCGAAGAATTATTCAACTGTCTTCCGTCATTGCCCAAGGATACGACTGCTCGGACTATCGTTCAACCAATGCAGGCTTTATCCTCATATCTATCATTTTAACTTGCCATTCGGTCGCAGCCTGACAGTTGGCTGACTTATGGCTTTACCAACGTGCTATGTTCCCTTGTGGGGTTTTCCCCTCCGGTTAGCGGTTGTTAATGGGCATTTTAAACACTTGCCCAGTCGCTTGCCAAAGCGACATTCGTCAAATTCCCTTTACGGGCGCACCAAATACTCCTCCGCGCTAACCTCTGTGGCATAGACCGCCGACTGTGTGCCACCCAGTCCAATCCATACCTCTTTGTAGAACCTTGACGGATTGTTCGCCATGTTGATGGAGAGTATCTGCGACTTCTCCTTCTCCGTCAGACCCAACAGGGATTGTATGGCATCAAACTTGTTCATGTACTTCCGCTGGTCGAGAAGTATCTTGCAGTCGGAGTTATTGATGATACTCTCCTTGACCACGGGCGAGGAAATGATGTCGTCCACCTCCTGTGTCACCACGATTGCCTCACCGTAATACTTGCGCACGGTTTTGTACATATAGCGCAGGTACTCAGCCATATTTGCCGAAGAGAGAGCCTTCCAAGCCTCTTCCACTATCAGTTGTTTGCGCACGCCTTTCAGACGGCGCATCTTGTTGATGAAGGCTTCCATGATGATGATGGTCACGACCGGGAAAAGCTCGCGATTTTCCTTAATACTGTCAATCTCGAAGACAATGAACCGCTTGCCGAGCAGGTCGATGTTCTCCGTGGAGTTGAGCAGGAAGTCGTAGCGTCCGCCCCGGTAATACTGCCGCATGGTGGTGAGCATATTGTCGATGTTGAAGTCTGACTTCTCCACCTTTATCTCACGTTCCGCCAGTTCGCGGCGGTAGTCGTCGCGCATATACTCGTAGAAAGTGTTGAACGAGGGGACGATGCTCCTGTCAGCCCTGATACGCTTGATATAGGCGTTCACCGCACTGCCCAGTTCGCCGCTTTCCGTCTTCGTTACTTTGTCGTCCTCCGATTTCCAGAGCGTCAGCAGCAGCGTCTTGATGCTGTCCTTCTTCTCCACGTCGAACACGTAATCATCGGTGTAGAACGGGTTGAACGAAATCGGTTTCTCCTCCGTGTAGGTGAAATACACGCCGTCCGCCCCGTTTGTCTTGCGCCGGATCATCTCGCACAAGCCCTGATAGGAGTTTCCCGTGTCCACCAG
>CANQZG010000008.1 GCA_947628305.1 uncultured Muribaculaceae bacterium
CCCGGAAGCCGCGCCCGTTCCTTCGTCCGCGTCGTGTGCGCACGCCATGCACAGCATCGCAAGCACCAGCACCAACGCGAGAATCATTCTTTTCTTCATATCCATGCTCTCCTTTGAATGTAGTAGTTTTTTTTTGACACTCCCACGGCGAACGCGGATGGATTCTCGCCCAAGACTGATGCTCGCGATATAGTTATAGGTATATCAATCAAGCATTCGTTACCCTGTCGAGTAAGCGCCCGCCTTTTCACAGCCGGATTTACGTTCGGGTTGTTCTTTGAGAACGATGAAGGGTATCCCTTTGCAATTTCTGCAAAGTGGCGCGCTCGCCGGGTAACCGTTTCGGGTCGTGGCGCGTTATTCGGTTCATCTTACGCCGAATGTCGCTTGCTCGCGTTGATTCGATTGTAGGCAATATCCGTTGCACTCACATGGGATATTTCTCGCATCTTCGGGTGTGTCGCGCCCGACGCGTCCTGTTTACGCGAAAATCGCGTAACGCTTGTTTGTTTTCTCGGTCCTTTCTGTTTTGCCGTTGCGGCAGTTGATTCTTTCTTTGATACGGTTCTTTCGACCCGTTTGTTTCCATGAGCCTATTGTAGCATAAATCTGTTCATTTGTCAATAGGTTTCGGAAAATTTTTCGGAATTTTTTCGGAAGAATCGATCGAGGAAAGCAGACTTGCGACGTAGGTCGCCGCATCGCTGTAAAGGCTGGCTTTTTTCGTATCATTTTTGTACAAAATCGCCATAGACTTCAGGAAGCCGAGAATCTCTTGCGGGGAATGTTCGGTGCGGATGTCATCCGCGTCGCTTGTACGGTTTGCCTGCATGTGCGTCTCCTTTCGTATTACTGTATGCGCCCTCTTCGGTTAGTTCGTCGTCCGTACCGCCGCGGGGAAACGCGGCTATTGCCGCGCGTGAGCGCGACACGACGTGCACCGAGAGAAATCGTAAGATTTCCCAAAAAGGTCACTTTTTGAATGTACCCGGAGCCATGAAATGGCTCGGGCAAATCGGTGCGCGCCAAATTCTCCCGTTTCGTACCTGCTATAGTAGATCAAGGGACAATTGTGGCAACAACCGACCCGATAGTAGAACATGTGCGCGCACATGATTTGCCATGTTGTCCCGGGCATACGATACGGGCGCAAAGCCAAACGTAGGAGTCTGATGCGTAGCCACCCGCGCCCGTATCCGTGAAAAAAACCTCTCGTAGCCCCATCCCTCGCAAAGTAGAAAAAAAATGCAATCCCGTGTGGATACACTATCATGCGATCCCCCTGACATACAAAGCGTTTCACGTGAAACAATTCGCGTAGCGGCTGGAAAAAAAATCGCCCCTCTTCAGGGGCGTGCGGGGGATGGCGCCCTTATGGGCGCAAATACAGTCTGATCCCGAGGACCGTATGGACGGTGTCCACGTAGGCACCTTCCGGGGTGGAACCGTACTCGTCGATGTTCTGCCGGTAAAGGTCAAGCAACGCCTTCACGGTATCTTCGTCGGCAAGTATCGTTTCAATGGTTCCCTGCGCGGTCTGCTGGAACACGGAAGGCTCGGTATTGAGCAGGTGCTCCTTGAGTTCTTTCAGGTAGTCTCTCTTCATGTTCGGTCTCCTTTCTATGTTTTCAAATCTGTACGGAAAATTACCCGGCGAAAGACGCTTTCGCCCGTTCCGCGGCAGGCTTTTTGTTGTTACGCGGCGGAACGGCTTTTGGAAATGATTCGGGGAATCATTTCTTCGAAAACGCATCGGCGAGACTGCAAGGCAGTTCACGCTTGCGGTTTCGAGTGGGTGCCGTCGGAGCGGTACGCACCGGCGGTATCGACCGATCCGTCCGGGGGACGGTCGGGCGGACGTCGCGGGTACGCGACGGAGAGGGCATCCGAAGAACAGTCCGGGGGACTGTTCGAGGGCAGGGCGAGAGACACGTGAAAAGCAGTCCGGGGGACTGTTTGCGCGGGTCGGTGCGCCCGTGTAGCGCTTTTCGCGGGACGCCCGCCGCGAAAAGTTGCCGGGAAGGAATCAGTCCGGGGGACTGTTCCGGAACGGCAAGCGCCGTCGGCTATGCCGACCACGAATTTTGCGGATGACGCCGTAGGCGGCGATGTCGACAAGACCGCCGTCGGCGGACTTCGCCGACAGAGTTTGCCGCAAAAATTCGTGTAAGCGCCGCTTATGCCCTTTTCTTCTTTTTTCCCGCATCGTTGACGCGTAAGGCGTCAAAGCGGGAAAGTTGTTGCAAATAGGCGCTGCGCGCCTGTTGCGAAGGCGTGAAAAAAAGATACTGATTTTGTGTAATTTCGCAACACAGGTTGCGAAATTGTCTTTTTCGAACGCCGGTGAAGGCATTTTCGTTGCGAAGCGAAGCGAGCGTATGACACGCTGTTGCGAAGCGCTTGTTGCGAAATTACACAAGCGTGTCAGAGTCGAAAATGCCGTCATCGCATAGCAACAAACGGATTCCGAACGAGAGCGCGGGCGATGACGCGTAGCGAACGCGGCAGTCGACAAGCGAAGAGAGGGCGAAGGTCCCGGTACGGCTTTTCGACGGAGAACGGAAGGGATGTTTCCACGGAAACACCCCGTACGTTCTACGACGATGTTCGGGAACGAGAGCGTCTGTGGCGGCGTCCGCATGCGCCGTAGCGAACGGGGAACGGACGCCGGTACACTCCCGATGACGAAGTCGAGGGGTCGGCAGGAAGGCGTTCCTCGGACCGGATGAATCCGTAGCGAACGGATTGCAGCCGGGTTCTGTCGCCGACCTGACGGCGGGAATATGCCCGTCGCGCGTTGTTACGAAGCGAACGCGGTCATGGACCGCTTTGGGGACTGATTTGGGGCTGTGCCCCGTGCCTGTGACGGTACGAAGTACCGAAAAGGGGCTCTTTTAGGGCGTCGTAGAGGTACGTGGAACGGAACAGGCACTAAAGGGTCCGCAAAAGGGTACTCAAACGGTACCGTTAGAGACCGATTTGCGGGCAAAAGACCGAGAGGGTTATTTTTTGGGCAAAATTCGGACTTTTGTGGGCGACGGCGGGTCACTTGTGGGCTTTTTTCGCCCGAAAACGGGCGGCAAAAGACCTCGCCGACGTCGCCATGCGCTGCCGTAGGCGTACGTTGCCGCGGTCACGGAAGCGATCATTTTGAGAGGGCGCCGCAGAGAGTATCTCGGTGAGCGCCGTCGAAGACGTGCCGGGATCGCGCACGGGGTGCGCGCGATGTCTGATCCGCCCTCGGAAGGGCACCGTCGCAGAGATTACTGTAAGTAAGTTCGCCGGTGCGACTGCTCGGGCAATTCCCTGCTCCGAGCATACGCGACGGGCGGCAAAGAGACGAGGGCATCTGCCGGGAGATGCACCGGCTCTTTCGCGGGACGCGACAGCGATATATTGTCGGCGGGATGCGCCGACCGGCACGCGGCTGGGTCTACGCGGTATCGCAGTGACATAACCGCGGGGGACAAGCCCCTTGATGTGCCCCTTGCGGGCGCGTCCGTCACGGCGGTTTGCCTTGACGGATACCTCGACGCGAAGCGAAAGAAAGCAACTAAGTAAGGCTTGGGCAGGCTACGGGGGCGCGTAAGCGCTTTGTTGCGAACGGCGTATGCGGTTCGCGGCAGACGTTTGCCTTGGCGAACGTCGCGGAATACGCCCCTGATGCGATGGTCTTGTCGGCTTTTCGACTTCGGCGTCCGCGTAAGGACGCCTTCGCGCCCGGTACGGGTTCCGCGACGCGGCACGCGCCGCAAAAGACAAAAAAAACGCGCCCAGAGGCGCGGCATCGCTGACGAAACGACATACGGTTTAGATGAAATAGCGCAAGACGGTAAAAAAAAAAATTGTTGCAGGCTTCACCGTTCAAAGCACATGCAACAATTTTCAAAAAAAGGAGTTCTGACAGTGAATCACAAAGAAACCACATGTATATCCACTTCCAAAGGACTCCCCGGTCGCTTTTCAAAGCGACCCGCGAAGCGGCTCCCCTCGGTCGCAACCGGCTGGAACGGAAACAAAAAAGAAGTCCCGCCCGTCAGGGCAGGACTTGAGAGCGGTCTTTACAGGATGTTCCACGGGATGCCATGCGTTCTGCAGTACGCGATAACGGGCTGTCCGCGGTACCAGTCCGCGCCGACGATCGAGTTCTGGAAGGATACGTAGACGTTTCCGGCTTCGTCCTCGGCGACGAATCCGTACGTCCATCCGTTCGTCTCGTTTTCGTAGAGCTTGACGATCTTCTTCGGGTGCACGTCGCCGAAGTCGTGCGCGTACGCGCGGAGGTCTTTGTTCCATCTGCATTCGAAGCGGGCGTCGGTCTGACCGACGTAGGGACGTTTGCCATAGTAGTTTGTGACGCAATAAAGCATAGCGGAACCTCCTGAAATTGCTTTTTTGATGATACCCGAATGTTGTTCACAACATTACGGCGCGAAGAACGGATGCGCTGCCGCCGTGTGCGTCAGCGGTTTCGTCTGCGGAAAATGTGGTAGTCGATCCCCGCGATGCACAACAGGAACGCAAAGACGGGTACGAAGAGAGGGACCTGCCGACGCATCGCCTCCGGCAGACAGACGCAACAGATGCCGCCGACGAGCAGCGCCGTCCATATGCCCCATGCAAGGACCTTTTTGAGGACGCGGAAAACAAGTCCGAAAAAGCGTTTGACCATGTCGATCCTCCTTTTCGAAAAAATTGAGAGAGGGGATCCCCGGAAGGGGACGTATCGTTTCAGAGCACGTCAGAGGCGCTGTATGCGACGTTTTCTTCCGGGGGTAGTTCTTTGTGTATCCGTTGACGAATTTTTATCAGCGGGCGTTCTGTGCGGCGTCAGAGGTATTACGGTCGTTCGCGAACCGGGTGAGACGAAGCGCAAGCCGCATCACGGCGTCGTTGAAGCGTCCGCGAAGCGAGCGGCGGGACATCGCGTCGAGCTGACATGAGATCTCATAGAGAACAGTCGCTTCGGCGGCGAGGATGTCGCCCGCGGGATCGTTCTCAGGCTTTTCGCATGCGGTGTCGGCTTTGTAAGTAGCCTCTTCGAGAAGTTGGGAAGCGTAGATACGGATGGCTTTGTTTTTCATGGTTTCATTGTCCTTTCTGTTTTCAGTATCCGAAGAGACGTCACGTGTCGGCAGGGCTCGAAGCCTGCAACTTCCGTGCGTCGCGCCGTAGCGCCTGTCGCCCGCGACCCACCTGTAAGGATTCGAACCTCTGTGGACGGAACGCCGGATGCTTTTCCGCTTAAGCTACGATACGTGACTTCTCTTCAAAAAACTGCCCGAATGCCGAAGGCATTTCATGGCGGCGCCCGCGACGCCATCAGAACGTCGGATCCTTATGTCGGAATGACGACGACAAGAATGCGCGAAAAAAAAAAACCGTCCTTCGGGACGGTTCCGCGGCGCGGTCAGACCGCGGCATACTTCTTGCTGTCACGCTTGAACGAGGCGCGGTCGTACGCGTTCGGGTTCTTGGCGCGCTTCGTGACGGGGTTGACGCCGTTCCAGCTGCCGCGGCGCTTGTTGTCCTCGATGCGTTTCGCTTTCTTGGACAATTTTTCGTACGGGACGAATTTCTTCATAGGCGCATATCTCCTTTGCTGATCTTATCGACGCGATCCGAAGTCGATCTCTACGACTTCCGCGGGCGCGACGTCCGCGCGAACGACCTCGAAGGCGTTCCTGTCGACGTTCCTGCGAAGCAGTTCCAATCCGATACGATCCTTCGCGAAGAGCATCGGCGGATGCTTTTCGTCCGAGAGGATCTGCCGGTTCTCCGCCGGGTCGTAGGCGAACTCGGTCCCGCTTACATAGCGTCCTGTAGCTTTATGCCGGATCAAATACCACATGGCGTACACTCCTTTGTAAAATGGCGTATGAGCCTCTCAGAGGCGTTATGGCGCGTTTTTACGCCGAACGGTAGGTTGACAGGGAAATACGTTTTCGTGTCTTCCGAGCCGTTTCAGAGCGCGAGAGAGGCATTTTTGACGAATGATTGGAAAAAGAGAGACTGCCGCCCTGCTGGGCAACAGCCTCTCCGCCGGGGAAAATAAGGCTGCGCGTGTGCGCTTACATGTTGTGTCCGATCCACCGCGAGAAGGTGTTTCTGTCGATCAGCGGGAGCTTATCGACGAGAAACCGATCGAACTCTTTCTTGGCTTGTTCTTTCGGCATCGCCGCAAGCAGTTTTTGGTACTCGTCCGCCTGTTTGGTGCGAAGGATGTTCATGACGGTGTAGTACTGCTTGTTCGTCGGATAGGCGTGCGCATACAGCGCGACGCCGTACACGCCCGCGTGCTTGTTGAAGTAGATACGCGCAAGGCATGTGTCGGGACGGGCGCTTCTGATGGAATTTTCAGGCATCTTACGCGACATATACAGCTTGACTTTGCCGATGGCGACGCGCGAGATATAGCCGATCCGGACGCCGCCCGCGAGCACTTCGATCGCGTCTTCTTCGAGCTGATTGTTGTTCGGATCCTGCCAACGCGTCAGCTTCAGGTCGACGATGAACAGTTCGCCTTTGGTTTCGTTATAGGCTTTGACGATCGCGGCTTGGGCGTCCTTGTTCGTGACGCCGACGGCGTAGGGGCATGCGAATGCTTCGGGCGCGTTGACATACTTGGTTGCGTACATGGTTTTCATTGTTTTGTTTCTCCTTTTTTTTTTTTGTGATCTGTCCGACGGGATCGTCGTGAAGAGGTTCTTCCGAACCTCAAGGATTGACCCGAATGCGGCTTGCCGCATTGAGAATTGCCAAAAGAAATGCCAAAAAGCAAGCGTTGGGAGCAGTAAGGCGGCATTTGCCTGTTGCAGATCTTGGAGCCTGTTGCGGCGGCAAGTCTCCGGTTATGGTTTAGAGAGAGAAAAGAGATGCATATTATGCCTCAAAAAAATAGGCAATCTGTACCGCTAAATCCTTGGCACATTTTTTTTTCTTCGGCACACTTTTTTTTTTCAGTTTTGGGACACAAAAAACGTAGGTATACCAACGGTTTTTCGGAAAAGTTACCCTAAAACACACGTGGCACACTTTTTTTCAAAACTCTCTCATGTGTGTGCATGCGCATGTGCATGCGTGCGGAATAGAGATTATATATTAAATCATATAATCTCAATGAAACAAAATAAATGCGTATACGTAGGGGGATATAAAAAAAAGTGTGCCATATATATATTAACAGTATTTTTTAATAAAAAAGCCTTGGGAGACAACGATTTCATTTGGCACACTTTCTGGCACACTTGTGGCACACTTTTTGAAAAAGTGTGCCAAGGGTCAAAAGGGCTTGAAAAAAAAGTGTGCCAAAGAATTTCGAAATTTAGACCACATACCCCGCCTTCCCTGCCGTGTTTTTCGAGAGGGGACCGCCGCGGGCTGTCGCTTCCGGCAACATTTCTCAAGAAAAAAAAAGATCGAGCCCGCAGGCTCAATCTCCGACGTAATACGTATTGACGTATACCGCCGCGTTGTCGAAGCAGTACAGGTATACGACGGTCTCGTATGCCAAGAACTCGTAGAAGACCTCTACGCATCGAGCATTTTCCGGAAGGTCGTCGTCGGTGACGTGCCTGTCCTCAATGAACGTATAGAACTCTTCCCGGGTCATGACGGGGGACAGGCGTCCGTCGTCTTTCTTTCCGAGCGCTTCGAAGAACTCTTTGCGGCGCTGCGCTTCATCGTCGCGCACGGTCTGCGCGCACGCCTCGAAGTATGCATTGATGTCCGTATATCCGAAAAAGTCTTTCATGTTTCCGATCCTTTCTTTTTAGGTCTTACCCGGATCCTGTTTACAGGATCGAATCGAACTCGTTCGAAAAAAAAAATCAATTTTGCAATTTTTTTTATAAAAGGTATTGACAATCGTATCTTTTTGATGTATAATAAAGGCGTTCGGTAAGGAAAGACCGAAACAAACCTATAGAGAGGAACCGTACAAATGAGAGGACAGAAAGTTGAGATCGACGAAAAGCATTTCGCCGGGTACATGCACAATGACGGATTTTTCGCCGTAAGCCGCGAAGGGAAGCCTCCGCTGGTCATCACGCGGTGCATCGCCGGGGAGATCGTCTTTTCCCGCACCGAGTTTGCGCAGCGCATCGGCGTCGCCACGCTGACGCTTCGCAAATGGGAGCGCAACAAGCGGCTGGTCCCCAAGTACTATGATCGGGACGGCACCGTGTTTTACACCGAGGAGCAGGCACAGCAGTATTTCAAGGCGCATCAAAAATGGAAGCATACGGATAGTCGCGTCTGACGGGAGCGGTTTCCATCAAAGAAGGAGGCATAATATATGGCGGCTACGAAATCCGCTTCTGTCAACGACGTCACGGAAGCCTATCTTGCGTCGCTTGACATTGACAATTTACCTTCGCCGGAAACCATGGAAGCAGATCTGCTTTCCCAGACATGCGCTCTGTTCGATATTGAAAACGCTTCGCTGCCGAAAGGGCAGAAATGGCAAATGCCTCAAACGCTGTTCAATGTGCAGGTCGCGCGGCTGCTGTCTTATTGCGGCAACGTGATCCGTATCGCGGCGGCGGGACTGCAGCAGGATCCGTCCTATGACCTGATCGGCGTATACGTCGAAGACGGGGAAGACGCCGGTACATATGTGACGGATACGGCTCGCTTGCGCGGCGAGATCTCCCGCTACAACAGCCTTGTGTCTCAGAAGGACGTCGACGAGATCGTCCGTTGGCTTTACGTTTATGCGCCGCGCCGGGAGCGTACGTCCGCGCGCAACCTCGTCGCGATGAACAACGGCGTGTTCGATTACGATACGAAGACGCTGATGCCGTTTTCACCCCGTTATGTCTTTACGGTCAAGTCGCATGTGAATTATAACCCGGTCGCGCAGAACGTAACGCTGCATAACAACGCCGACGGGTCCGACTGGGACGTCGAAAGCTGGATGCGCGAGCTGACGGACGACCCGGAAGTGGCAAACCTTCTGTGGGAAGTCGTTGGGTCCGTATTGCGTCCGAATGCACATTGGGATAAGTCCGTCTGGTTCTATTCCGAAACGGGAAGCAACGGTAAAGGGACGCTCTGTACGCTGATGCGCAACCTTTTGGGGGAACACGCGTACGCGTCTATCCCTCTTTCGGATTTCTCAAAGGATTTCATGCTGGAGCCGCTCGTGTCGGCAAACGCTATCATCGTCGACGAAAACGACGTAGGCGTCTTCGTGGACAAAGCGGCGAACCTGAAAGCCGTCATTACGGGCGACGTCATTCAGATCAATCGCAAATTCAAGGCGCCTATCGCTTATCGTTTCAACGGCATTATGGTGCAGTGCCTGAACGAGCTTCCCCGCATCAAGGACCGTTCGGACTCTTTCTATCGCCGTCAGCTGTTCGTGCCGTTTGAGAAGTCGTTTACGGGGCAAGAAAAGAAGTACATCAAGAACGACTATCTTGCGCGCAGGGACGTATTGGAGTATGTCGCGTTCAAGGTCCTGAACATGGACTATACGAAATTTTCGGAACCGGCGGCGTGTCGGCAGGCGTTGAACTATTACAAAGAATACAACGATCCGATCCGGCAGTTTGCCGACGAGATCCTTCCTTTGTGCGTTTGGGACCTGCTTCCGTATACGTGGTTGTACGCGCTGTATCGCGCGTGGTTCCAGCGCAACGCGCCTTCCGGGTCCGCGGTGTCCCGCAACACGTTCGTTCATGACATTTCTCTGCTGACGGATACCGATCCGAACTGGGTAGCGTTGCCTTCGAACGCCAATTGCCGTCGCGCTTCCGCCTGTATGCAGAGATCGGAACCGTTGACCGTGGAGTATGGTCTGAAGGATTGGTACAACCCGAATTACTCGGGTACCGATCACGATAAGCTCGGCATCCCTCCGCAGAATGGTCGTCACAGAGGTTTGATCCGGCGGAGTTGCTACGTCGCCGCACCGGACGACGACGATCCGTCGGCGGACGATGCGTGACCCTGTTACAGCCCCTTTTTGGCACAGAAAAATGCAACAGTACCGTTAAAGGGCATGTTTCGGTACTGAAAAAGTGAATTTTTTGGGATAATACCCAAAAAAGTGCCAAAAAGGGGTTGACAACGGGCTCGTTTTGTGCTATAATAGAAGCAACAAAAGAACAGAAAGGAACGAAGCAAGTATGGCAGAAGCAAAGAGATTTCGTCTGACGGTACCCGCGGAAGACGTGTCCGTATTGCGATGGATAGAAGCGCAACAGAATCAGTCGTATTCGATCCGTCAGCTGATCCGCGACGCGATACGCCGCAACGGTTACGCCGACGTGACATGCTCCGAAGTGGAACAGTTGCCGCGTCGGGGGCGTCCGCCGAAGGACGAGGACGTCGAGGAGGCGTACGAACAAAAACCAAAGACGACTACAATGGAAGAGGACGTGCAGCCGCGTTGGGAGACGCAACCGCCGAAGGCGCCGCCCCGGCAGTCCGACGACGACGGGTTCGTAGACCCGTCCGCGTTTTTCTGAACGATCGCTTGATAAAAGGAGAACAACAATATGAGCATCAACATCATCGCCGGTCTTGACATCGGCAACGGTTACGTAAAGGGTTCCGCGTCCACGGGCGCCGGAGAGAAGCCCAGCTCCATCGACTTTATTTCGGGCGTCGCGTATGAGACGAACCCGGCGGACCTGAAGATCATGGGGGAAGCCGTACGCGGTACGGTCGACAACATCTTCAACGAGATGGAGGCGTCGTTCGATACGCCTCTCGTGAAGGACAGCATCCACCGCCTGTTCGGTTCCCGCGGCGTGTCCTCGGGCAACAGCCTCGACGAGTTCGACGTGAACAGCGTGCTGTCAAAGGCGAACCAGCCGCTTTCGGCTATCCTCATTCTCGGCTGTCTCGCGGGCAAGGCGCTGCAGGTCTATTTCACCGAGAACGGATGCCTGCCCGAAGAGACCGTAAAGGTCGAGGCGAGCCTCGGGTTGGCTCTGCCGATCTCTGAGTACAAGACGCTCCGCAAGAAGTACGCGTCAGACCTGAAGCAGTGCACGCACATGGTCTGTATCCACAATTTCGAACATCCGGTCCGTTTTGAGATCACCGTGACGGACGTGCAGGTGCTTGCCGAGGGCGAGTCGGCGCAGTACGCTATCATCAACAAGGGCGAGCCGCTGATGAACTCTATGCTCGCGGAGGCGCGCAGGAACGGCGAGCCGCTCGAAGGCGTCACCGCCGCGGACGTCCTTGCCGCAAAGAACACCATCGGCGTCGACATCGGAGAGGGCACGGTCAATTTCCCGGTCTTCCAGAACGGAAAATTCAACGCGGACGCGTCCGTAACGCTGTCAAAGGGTTACGGGACCGTGCTCGACCGCGCTGTCGAACGCCTGTCTCCGAGATTCCTGTTCGGCAACCGTAAGGCGCTCTCCGAGTTCATTCAGTCGGAGCCGAACGCGCTGAACAAAGCCCGTCATACGGCGGCGCTTGCGGCGGTCGCCGAGGAAGTCAAAGGGTTCTCACAGGAGCTCTGCCAGAGCTTCATCAAGGTTATGGGCAGAGCGGGCTCCTACGCCGAGGTCATTTACGTCTACGGCGGCGGGGCGAGCCCCATCAAGGACGTCCTGTACCCGATGCTGATCGAGACGTCGAAGTCGATGTCCGGCGGGCTGGGCTATCCGGTGCTCTACTTGGACAGCCGCTACAGCCGTTACCTGAACCGCGAGGGTCTTTATCTGATCGCCGAGAAGGTCGCCGAGACGAAACGGTAAAAAGAGTACGGGGGCGCGCGTCGAAATTTTTTTGAAAAAAAATTCAAAAACCTCTTGACAAACACTCCCGCATCTGTTATAATGGACTTCGTAAGAAACCTCCTCTCGTTTTCTTACGGGTAGGGCGGGGCGCGTCCGAACCGAATGCCCGCGTAAGCGGGAACCGTTCCGCGCATGCGGACGGGTCGTCATTGTCGGCATGGATACTTGCGGCATAGGCGTCTTTCGCCTCCTTCTTTGCCGGTCTTCTACGGCTCGCCGTAAAGGTTCGTGCTTGTCGAAAGGCGCTGCGGCGGCGTCTGAATTGCCCGCTCGACGGTGAAGTTGTCCGGCTTCTCCGGTCGTCGCGGCGGGAACCCGGGCGAGGTATGCCGGGAACGTCGTTTCCTTCCATTTGGACTCTCCGAGCGTCGTTGTCGGAGAGTTTTTTTTTTCGTTCTCTTGACAAATGCGCCGTTTTGTGCTATAATAGGCGCGAAAGGCGGCGAAGAAAAATGTTGCGGCTTGCAAAACAACTGACGCTGACGGCGCTCGTTCTGTGCATCGTCCTGCTGTGTACAGGTTGTTCGTTCGGGCTGTTCTACAATTATGATCTGGACAAGAAACAAAAATTGTGGAAATACGAAAAGTTCGCCACTCTGCTTGAAACGTCGAAGGACGGCGACACCGACGTGTTTACGTTTGAGACGAAGGACGAGCCGAAGCTGACGTTTACCGTAAGAATGTACCTTACGAAAATAGAATTGTTTCCCGGTGCGCCGCTTACCGGTCCGGTTCTGGAGGACAGCAATGATCTGTACAAACAATATTATGCCTATCTGCGCGAAAGCGTAGGACCGATCAGATTGAACGATGATGATCTTTTGGATGTCGCCGATCAGATTTTCAAGATATGTGATGATACAAGCCTTTATCTTGCGGGTCACGGCGGGACCGTATCCAAAGCATTTGAATTGGATATTGTGACCGAAACGGACACGTATGTCATGGAGTTTCACGATAAAGAACGTAACGAGATCATAGGGCAATTGTATCGTCTTTTGCACGAAGAAGTTCCCGTAACGAAAGGAGAATAAACGATGCTTCGATATTTTCGCGTCATTCCGGCGGCGCTTTTCACCGCGCTGCTTGCAGCGGCGTTTGTATCATGCGGCGGCGGTGAAGAGAGCGTTTCCTCTGTCGCGCCGTCTTCCTCCGCGGTATCTGCCGCGGATCCTTCCGAGACGTCTGCGACGGACATGTTTGCGGCTTCGTCCGCGATGCTGACGTCCGAGGAGGCGCCTGCACTGACCCCTGCGGAGGATCCGTATGCGGTCCAACGTAAGATGATGGTCCCCGCCGATACCGAAGAGGGATTCCGCAACGAGACGGTCATTTTACCGCTTTCGCTGCTGCACCCCGCGACGCCCGAACAGATCGTCGGGCATGACGGCACGTCGCGTCTGCCCGTGTCGTTCACGCTGACGGATGCGTCCCTGCTGTTCGTCGTCGATTACGACGACGGGTTCCGTCTTGTACTGGACGACATGGGGTTCGATACCGAGACGCTCAGCGAGAAGAGCACCGGCGACCTGAAGGTCTGGGACGTCCGCGGGGGGAACGTGCTGTTCCAGATGCCCGAGGCGTCGTTCGACGGCGGGATCCTGTTGTTCGACGCGGACGCGTACGCGGAAAGTCCCGTGCGGCGGTCCCGCGTGATGGGCTCCGCGGCGGATGCCGACGGCGACATCGTGCAGGTGCATCTGAACTCGATCGACTACCTCAACGACGCCGTCGCGATGCAGTACGGCGTGCCGTTCGACGAGGACGCCGACATCGACGCCCTCTCCGTGACCGCGCGGGAAACGGTGCTGCGGAATTACGGCTTTATCTGCGACGTGCTGACGCGCTGGGGGTATCTGTTCGACGGCACGACGCTGGAGTCCGAAGAGAGCCTTCGCGCTTATCTCACCGAGTACCGGCGCGTGTACGCGTCGGATACCGGGAAGGTGTGCATTTCGGTCGGCGAGGACGAGATCTGCGGACCAGTGACTTGGTACCTGTCGGCGGATTGCGAGCACATCCTTGCGATGACCGCCGGGAAGGACATGGTGGTGTACACCGACGGTCCGCTCGAGGACCTGCCGTACATCTGGTAAAAAAGAAAGCGACCCGTTGCGGGGTCGCTTTTCTCTTGCGTCAGAACGGAGCTTTCTCTTCGTCCATCGCGGTCACGGGGGCGCCGGTCTCCTCGGCGCTCTTGCGCGCCTGCCGCGCGTCCGTGACGGTCTTGCTTTCGCGGAGGTCCACTTCCTGCACGAGCAGCGTCTGGTCGTAGACTTCCTTGCCGGACTTGTCCGTGTAGTTGTTCGTCTTCACGGTGTAGTGCAGGCAGACGAGGTCGCCTTCGTGCATCGCGTTGAAGACGGACGTCTCGGCTTTGTCGGCGCGCACGAACGCGTCAAGACCGATGAACTGCGTTCCGCGCTTGCCGTCCTTGCCGGTGTAGTTGTCCTGCGCCGCGACGGTCAGTTTGACTTTCAGAGAGCCGTCCCTGTTCGGAAGGATGACGGGGTTGCGGGTCAGACGACCCTCGACGATACCAAAGTTACGAGTGTTCATAGTGTGTTCTCCTTTACGTACTTTTTTGAGGTTACCCGCATGCTGTTCACAGCATGGAGGACGGACGAAGTCCGTCCCATACGGAAGATGAAGTTTATAGCTTTACGCATGGATCCGATATTCAACACATGGAGTTTGTACCGATGTCGTGGCGTTCGTTGGCGCGTTGTCGACGCGCTTGTATAAGAGGCGGATACGCCTCTTTCGTAATTTTTTGAAAAAATTTTTCGAAAACCTATTGATTTTTGTTGCGTTTTATGCTATACTGTAATCGTTGAAAGGAAGTGCTGTACAGATGTCGCATCGCGTTACGGTCACGTTGGACGACGATTCGTTTGAACGGTTGAAGTACTGGGCGGCGAAGCGGGAAGTGAGCATCAATGAATATCTCGGGGAGGCGATCGCGGCGGCGATCCGCCGTGAGAACAATGATTATGACCTTCCCGAGCTGGAAATACAGCGTCTGAATCAGTTGATCGACGTCATTACCGTGCTGTCGTCCAACGTGAAGAGTCTCGAGGACGTTACCGTGTCCGGGTTCGACTCGCTGCTGGAGCTGACGCGCGGGGATAACTATCTGCTGGAAGCGGAAGACGGAGAGGTGTAGCGGTATGGGACTGTTCCATAAGAAGACCGAAGAGGAGATCGCCGCGAAGCGGGCGGAAAAGGAAGCCGATAAAGGACGCATGAAACGCATCTATCGGGAGCAGCAGGAACGGTTCCGCGGTCCGGAGCCCGCGCCGCGTCCCGAGGTGGAGCCGTTGAAGTTCTCTCTGCCGACGTCCGCCGCGCACATGCTGGTCAAGCGAGTGTTCCGTATGGGACGCAAGGACGTCGTCGTGACCGGGACGGTCGCGAGGGGTTCTCTCCGTGTCGGCGACGAGGTGTTCGTCTGGGACGGGTTCTCTACGACGGATAAAGCGCGCATCGTGTCTATCGGACAGTTCAGCAGGACCTTCGACGAAGCGCCCGAAGGGGCGATGGTGCAGGTGACGCTGGACGCGGCGAACGTGTTCGTCCGCAAGGGCGATATTCTGTTCCGGAGGGAGATTAACAGTTAAAATATTTTTATATTTAGTACAGATTATTACCGTGTTCAGCTGTAAATTACAAGGAAAACGTGCAGATAAAGCTAAAAAAAAATGATAAAAGAGCTTACAGAAAATGATTAAGACAATCAAAGTCATGCTTCTCCCAAACAATAAGCAGAAAACAAAGTTGTTTGAATGTGCAGGAATAGCAAGATTTGCGTATAATTGGGCTTTAGGCTATGAAAAAGCAAATTATGAAGCTGGAAAGCCATTTCTTTCTCATTATGAACTTCGTAGAATTTTTACAAAGTTGAAAACGCAACCGGAATATGCGTGGCTGAACGATTACAGCAATAATATCACAAAGCAAGCTATCAAAGATGCTTGTACAGCATACCAGAACTTTTTCAAAGGCATTACAAGATTTCCAAAATTCAAGAGCAGAAAAAAATTCAGACCGTCTTTTTATGCTGATACTTCCAAAATCAGTTTTATGTCTACTCACGTAAAATTAGAAAAGCTGACAACAAGCCGAAAGAAGAACAAGCAGAAGTTCAATCTTGTCAAGTTGGCAGAGTCTGACAGAATCCCTATTGATGCAAAATACTCCAATCCAAGAATCACTTTTGACGGTTTGAATTGGTGGATTTGCGTTGGCATTGATTGTGAGGCATCACAGGAAAAGCCAGACAGTCAAGGAATTGGAATTGATATTGGCGTCAAAAACTTAGCAATTTGTTCTGATACGAATGTTTATCCAAACATTAACAAGACCGCAAACGTCAGAAAACTAAAAAAGAAAAAGCGTAGATTGCAACGCAGAGTATCAAAGAAATACTCAAAAAACAAGAAAGGAGAATGTTACTGTAAAACACGCAATATTGTAAAAAGTGAAAGAAAACTTTTGAAATTGAATCACCGATTAACAAATATTCGTCACAACTATCTACATTCTGTGACTTCTGAAATCATAAGCCGAAAGCCAAGGTTTATTGTTTTGGAATACTTGAATGTGCAAGGCATGATGAAGAACAGGCACTTGTCAAGAGCAGTTCAGGAACAATGTTTTTATGAATTTTACAGGCAGATGGAATATAAGTGTCGTTGGCACAATATTGAGTTTGTGACAGCGGACAGATTTTACCCGTCAAGTAAAATGTGTTCCTGCTGTGGAAACATCAAGAAAGACCTGAAATTGTCTGATAGAGTTTATCATTGTTCTGTATGTGGATTCACCATTGACAGAGACTATCAGGCAAGTGTTAATCTAATGAATTACAGATTAACAGCATAGCCAAAATAAATGTTGATAATGTGTACCGATGCGTTAGTCGGGAATTTACGCCTTCGGAGTGTCATATCAAACACGAGTAGATAATGACTTGTCATATCAAAAGTGGACATGTTGAAAAAGGAATGGAACAGAAAAGTTTATTTTATGACTTTTTATAAGTTTTCAGTAACGGTTGATGCGGAATGAACCGGAAGTACGACTGGAGCATCCCCGACGACGACGAGGGCGACGTCCTTGACGCGCTGGATAAGGCGCGGCAGGAACGCGAAGAAGAACGGCGCATCAATACCGCCCGTACGGCGGCGCTGGAGCAGGCGCTGTTGAACGGTACGGAAGAGTCCGCCGGGGAAGCGCCTTTGGAAGAACCTTCTGAAGGACCGGAAGAGACATCCGGGGAGCCGTCGCGGGAAGAGCTGCCGAAGGACGCGCCGAGGCGACCGCTGAAGTACAGCGGTCCGCGAGCGCGCGGGGACATCGTGCAGATCCGTGACTTCCCGGCGTCCATCGCGACATATGCGCAAGGGCTGTTTCAAGAGCGACCCGCGATGGGGAAGGCGCTGGCGGCGTACGTGCTGGCACAGGCTGACATCGATCTGTCGACGGCGCCCGACATACCGAAAGAGATCCGCGATCTGTCGCGGCAGCTTGCGGCGAAGCGCAAGAATGCGTCCGTCACGGACCTCTACGAGCGGCTGAACGACATCGGGGAACGCTTGGCGCGGCTGTCCGATACGGTCCGCGAGCTGGAGCTCGCAACGGCTTACGTGATCTTCGACCGCGCGGGCTTCCGGCAGGAGGATGCGCCGTCGCCGTCCGACGTCGATATGCTGGAAGAGGGCGTGATGGACTTGGTCGACACGATGCGGAAATACGGGAAGCTGTCCAAAAACGAAGATAAAACCAGACACGGAAGAACAATACGATGAAACGGAGACTTGAAAAATGCTGAAACGACTTTTTGCGATCCTATTGACGTTGGCACTGTCGGCGGGGCTGCTTGCCGGGTGCGGCGCGAAGGAGCCGGACATCATGGACCTGCTTGACGGCGCGTCCGTCGAGTCCATGACCGGAACGATGACCTTGGACATGGAGATGTCCATGAGCATGTTCGGCGTGACGTCCGTCACGACGTCGCACACGGAAGCGACCGTCGAGGCGGTCCGTGACGCGTCTCACCTGAAGGGTTCGACGACGTCGGCGACCGACGGAGAGTCCGAGACGACGTCGATCGAGACATACGCTGTCGCCGAAGGAGATACGATGAAGACGTATTCAAACGAAGGCGACGCGGGATGGACCGTCACGACCTCGGAGAACTATTCCGGGTCCGTGCTGTCGTGGGCGTCCGCCGCACAGCTGCTGCATGATCTGTCGCTGGATACCGTCGGCGACGATTATATCGTCAACGGCACGATGCGCATCTCGGACGCGGTAGAGCTGATGGGCGGCGTGTTTGACGACAGCGGCTTCGACTTTACGATCGAAGACCTGCCGCCTGTCGAGGTCGCCTACACGTTCGATAAGAAGACGCATGATCTGAAGGCGATCCGTCTGGACGAGACCAAGGCGATGGCGAAGGTGTTTGAGAAGCTGGTCGGCGAGGCGCTCGGTCACGAGGACCTCTTTGAGGACGACGGGTCGAACCTGTCCATCACGATGCCGAAGGTGATCGTTGAGCTGACCGATATACGCTGCGACGTCGACGTAACGATCCGAGTGCCCGCCGAGGCGCTTGCCGCCGAGGACGCGGCATGAGACGCGTCGCCGTGGCGCTGTTGACTTTGACGCTGTTGCTGTCGGCGTGCGGTTTGGCGAAAGGCGGTGAAGAGCCGACGTTCGAAGAGCTGTCGCAGGCGGATAAGCAGGCGTTCCTGTCGGAGTATTTGTCGGCGCGCTACGGCATCGACGACGCGGCGTTCGATACTGTCGTCAAGCAGGACGGCGATGAAGAGTTCTTTGCAACGGCAAGGCTGCCGTCCGGCGACGTGATCTACTGCTGGGTCACCGACGGCGGATATGTTACGGACACCGCGTTCGTGCTGGATATGCGCGACGCCATCAGCGCTTTGTTTGAGAGCTGTGTCACAAGAGGACTTACCAAGTGTACGATCGCGTACGCGCTGACGTTTGACGGGAAGCCGTCGCGTCAATGGACGTCCGCGGAAGCGCGGGAGATGTTCCGCACGGAGTCGATCACGGTAGACCTTCGCGTGTATCTGGATAAAGAGAATGAGCCGGAAGTCAACAGACGCATCAACAGTCTTTTCGGGAACGCGCTGGATTTCACCGACGGGACCGTGTATTTTTACTACAACGTAGATCCGGACGAAGCGGACCCCGAGGCGTACGACAGCATGTTCATGTTCACCAAGAAGGAAAAATAAAGAACGAGAGGATGGTTCGGTTTGAAACGCGTTTATATCTGCAGTCCCTTGCGCGGGAATGTTGAAGAGAATCGAAAGAAGGCGGAGCGGTATTGCCGCTACGCGGTGCGCATGGGTGCGATCCCGTACGCGCCGCATGCGTACTTCACACGGTTCCTGAACAACGATGTGCCGGAAGAGCGCGACCTCGGCATGTGCGAGGGGTTGTTCTGGTTGTCGCTGTGCTCGGAGATCTGGGTGTTCGGCGACGTTATCACCGCGGGGATGCGGAAGGAGATCGACTATGCGCAATCGCATCACATCTTCGTCCGGCGAGTCCTCGGAAAGGCGGTCGCGAACGCATGATCGGGATCCTTTGTGAGAAGCCGTCGGCGCAACGGAATTTCGCGAAAGCCCTCGGCGCGAACAGTTCGTTCAAGGGGACGTACAATGGCGAGAGCTTCGTGATCGCCGCCGCGAGAGGGCATTTGTACGAGTTCGAAGACCCGAAGACACAGGTAGATCCGACGCTCGCGTCGAAATACGGCGTGTGGAGCCTTACGAATCTTCCGTGGGATGAACGGGATATACGTTGGAAATACAAGAAGAACTCCGATGCGGCGCCTACGCTGAAGGCGATCGAGGCGACGTTGAAGGGGTGCGACGAGCTGGTCATCGCCTGCGACGTCGACCCGTCGGGGGAGGGGTTCCTGCTCGGTGCGGAGATCATGCTCGGCTTGCGTCTGCGCCCGAAAAAGTTCTCGCGCATGTATTTCGCCGATGAAGCGCCCGCGTCGATCCAGAAGGCGTTTCGCGACAGGAAGGTCGTTCCCGATCTTCTGAGGGACCGGGAATACCTGATGGCGTACTACCGCGCGCGGTGGGACTGGCTCTCGATGCAGTGGACGCGCATCGCGACGATTTGCGCAGGGATGCGATTCGGCGACGGACAGCTCCGGCAGGGGCGTCTCAAGTCGGCGATGGTTCAAATCGTCGGAGACGGATTAAAGGCACTCGCCGAATATAAGCCGGTTCCGTTCTACTCGAACAAGTTCAAGGACGAGAACGGCGTTGTCTATACGAGCAAGAAGGAGCCGACCTTCGACGCGAAGGATAAAGTCCCGCGGACCTACGCGCCTTCTCCGGTAACGAAGGACGAGACGAAGTTGATGAAGACGCCTCCTCCCCGGCTGATCGACCTCGCGACGCTCTCCGCACGTCTTGCGGCGAAGGGTCTGAAGTCGAAGCAGGTGCTGGCGACGTATCAGAAGATGTATGAGTCGCAGGTGGTGTCTTATCCGCGTACCGAAGACAAAGTGATCACGCCGGAGCAGTTCAATGAACTGCTGCCGAAGGTAGACGCGATAGCGGCACTTGTAGGCGTAGACGCGAAGCTGCTGACGCATCGGACGCCGAGGGCTACGCATGTGAAGAACGGCGGAGCGCACGGCGCGAACCGCCCCGGTCCGAACGTACCGAAGCGTCTGGACGATTTGACCCAATACGGTCCCGGAGCGAAAGAGATCTACGTTCTTCTGGCACATAATTATTTGGCTATGCTTGCAGAAGATTACGAGTACGAGTCCCAAAAAGGGCACGTGACGAAGTATCCCGATTTCGTCGGCTCGGCGCAGGTTCCGAAGAAGATGGGCTGGAAGCAGGTCTTCGACGAAGACGCGGAACCGCCCGAAGACGAGAACGCGACGGGGATCGGCACGACGGCGACGCCGTTCGTCGCCGAAGGCGTGAACAAGAAGCCTCCTACGCCGACGATGAAGTGGCTGATGGCACAGCTTGAAAAGCACGACGTCGGCACCGGCGCGACGCGGACGAGTACGTACGCGGACGTCACCGGGGACCCGAAGTGCCCGCTTCTTGCGGACACACGCGGGAAGATCTCCATGACACAGTTCGGGGAAATGAGCTATCGGCTCCTGCCGGGGACGCACATCGGCGACCTGAAGCTCACCGAAAGCCTCGAAGCGGATATGCGCGCGGTGGCGGACGGGAAGAAGTCCCCGGACGTCTGTCTGCACGAAGTGCAGCAGCTGGTCCTCGACGACATCGACGTGATGAAGAAGAACGCCGTGGAGATGCGCGCGTCGATGGGCATCCCGACAGCGCCGACGGATGAACCGGAACGCTACGACGGAACGTGGAAGGGTAAGCCCGTGTCGTTCGTCCGCACGTATTTCGGACACAGGTTCACCGACGACGAGTGCCGCGACTTGTGCGCGGGGAAAGAGGTTCAGGTCCTTGACGCAAAGGGAAGCAACGGTACGTTCGCCTGCAGAGGTTCCCTCGGGGAAAAGATCGCGAAGTCGGGCAGGACGTACGTGACATTCGTTCTTTCGGGGTACCTCAACAATGACGGCACCGAACGCAGGCAGACCTCTTCCGGGGATTACGTCACCGGGAAGTGGAAGGGCAAGCAGGTGCGGTTTAAGCGGGTTTTCAGCGGGCATATGTTCACGGACGCCGAGGTCGCTGACCTTCTTGCCGGGAAAGAGATCTCGTTCGAGGCGGTCTCCGCGAGAACGGGTTCGACGTATACCGCGCAGGGAAAGCTCGCGAACCAGACGTATAACGGCGTTTCGTACGTCGGATTTGCATTGAATAAACGATAAAAAGGAGACGAATTACAATGGCAGATTTGGAACTTTACGAAGGTACGTGGAACGGGGAACCTGTGCGGTTCCGCCGGGAATTTCGCGGCAGACGCCTCGACGACGCCGAGTGCGCTTTGCTCTGCGAGGGCGAGGAGATCGAGATCTCGGGGCTGGTGAGTCAGAAGACGGGCAAGTCTTACGGCGTCGTGGCGAAGCTGGTCGGACCGAACGATCGCAGCAAGTATGTTCACATTGAGTCGGTCGGGTTTGCGCCGCGGAAGCTCGGCGTGCCGGACGAGTGGTGCGGGCATAAGTTCACCGAGGACGAAAAGCTCCTGCTTGAGTCGGGGCATACGGTCGAGTTGGTCGGCTGTGTGTCGAAGAAGGGGAACACCTTCGACGTGCCCGTTACGTATGAAGAGGAAGAGGGACGCATGCGGATCGTGCCGCATTTCCCGAATCGGAGACGCTGAGAAAAAGAATACGAAAGAGAGGATCTTTGTCATGGCCATGCAAAAGCGTATGGTAGGAAGTCTTTGCTGGATCGCCGCGTCGGCGGCAGGGTTTCTTGTTCTAACGATGCTGCATCTGTTCGCCGGTGTGTCGCTGCCGGTGCTGTTCGGCGTGTCGACGGTGTCGATGCAAGTCTTCTGGAACGCGCTGATCGCGCTGTTCCCGGCGGCGCTGTATCTGATCGGCGTTGGCATCGCTACCACCGATATGGCGTTCTGGGATCGTTTGCTGTATGCGTCGGCGTCCATCGGAATGGCTGTTATGGCGTTCACGACGTCTCTTCTGACGATCCCCGGCGGCGTGTTCGGCACGCTGTCGCTGTAAGCGTGCGGCAGAAGGCTTGGACGTGCTCGATCGGGTCTTCTGCCGGTTCTTTTTTGGACGACAAGAATGTGTATTGGAAAGAGGTTCGCTATGGCGAAAAATAGCAATTTGCATGCCGCGAAAGCGGCGAAGAACGACGAGTTCTATACGCAACTCACGGATATTGAGAAAGAGATGGCTCACTACCGGGAACATTTCCGCGGAAAAGTCATCTTTTGCAACTGTGACGACCCGACATGGAGCAACTTCTGGAGATATTTCCACCTGAATTTCGGGTTTCTCGGGTTGAAGAAATTGATTGCAACACATTACAACCCGGAAGCTCCTACATATAAGCTCGAATACGAAGGCGGAGACGATTATAATATTGAAGCGGGCGTTCGGACGGACTTGATGCAGAACGGTGATTTCCGTAGCGACGAATGCATCGAGTTATTAAAAGAGTGCGATATTGTGGTGACGAACCCGCCGTTCTCGCTGTTCAGGGAGTATGTTGCACAACTCGTAGAGTGTGAGAAGAAGTTTATTATTATTGGGAATATCAACGCCATTACGTATAAAGAGTTCTTTCCTTTACTGAAAAATAATGAAGTGTGGATGGGAATGAGTATTCATTCTGGCGATAGAGAGTTCCGTGTCCCTGATTATTACGATACGCGGAGCCCATCGTTTAGACAGGACGAATACGGTAACAAATATGTCCGCGTCGTTGGCGTGCGCTGGTATACGAATCTTGACCACCCGAAGCGCCACGAACCTTTGACTCTTTTCCGTCGCTATGCCGATGAACCGGAACGGTTCCCGAAGTACGATAACTACGACGCCATCAATGTCGATAAAACTGTTGATATTCCCTGCGATTATGACGGCGTCATGGGGGTGCCGATTTCGTTTTTGGATAAGTATTGCCCGGAGCAGTTTGAAATCGTCTCGTTCCGTAAGGGCGATGACGGCAAAGATTTAGTCTTCACCAGAGAGAGAGAGAGAGAGTTCAACCGTACTTTCGAGTCCTTGTTCGACGGCGTTGATGGGTCTGATTACGGGTGCGAAGCAGACGATTTGCAGCGACGGAAAGAGTCGGTATGCTCGCGTAGCGATACAACGGCGGACATGAAGTTCTTTGCCGAGTATATTTGCGCTCGACCGGAGCTGGTCAAGATTGCTCTTGCCGAGAGAGAGAGAGAGAGTCGAGACGTTCTTCGTCAATGCAACGAACCTGCAGAACGGACTTGTCAACGATTGCAGAATCAATGGTCACAAGACATATGTGCGAGTGCTTATCAGACGACGCTGAATCTGTTCTTCCGAGCGAGCACGGCACTGCCCGGTGTCATCAAAAATGCGGAGGGCAAAATTCACGGGAAGCCGACGTATGCACGAATTTTGATTCGCAGGCGACGTTGAATGTATTTTTTGTACAGAGCATGCCGATAAACGGATGTATGGACCTCTCGAAAGACACGTCGGTAGGCGGACAGAAAAAATATGCGAGAGTTTTAGTTCGGATGCGGTAGCTATAAATCGAGAGCAAATATTATTAGGAGGCGTAGAACAATGAAAATCCATCTTGAAGAGATTCCCATTCGAGACGTCGTTGACGGGTACATCGACGACGAGACTCACGGCGTCGTCGGGTACGGCGGACGCTTGAATATCCGCCCGCCGTATCAGCGCGAGTTTATCTATAAAGACAAGCAGCGCGACGCCGTTATTCAGTCCGTGCTCAACGAGCTGCCGCTGAACGTCATGTACTGGTCGCTCTGCCCGGACGGGACTTACGAGTGTATGGACGGGCAGCAGAGGACTATCTCGCTGTGTCAGTACGCACACGGCGGGTTCAGCGTCGATTACAGGTATATCCACAATCTGCAGGCGACGGACAAGGCGGCGTACGACCTGTTTATGAACTCTACGCTGATGGTCTACATCTGCGAGGGCACGGAAGCGGAAAAGCTGGCGTGGTTTAAGGTCATCAATATCGCCGGGGAGAAGCTCACGGAGCAGGAAATGCGCAACGCCATTTATCACGGTCCGTGGCTGTCGGACGCCAAAAAGTATTTCTCGAAGACGGGCTGTCCGGCGTACCAGATAGCGCAGGACTATATGTCCGGGGCGCCTATCCGGCAGGATTATCTGGAGACGGTCATCGGATGGGCGGCTCATGCGGACGGCGTGGAGAGCGTCGAGGAGTACATGGCTATCCATCAGAACGACCCGACGGCGATGCCGCTGTGGACGTATTTCCAGACCGTCACGGACTGGGTCTTCAGGACGTTTAAGAACCACGACGCCGGTAGGGCGAAGCTGCTCCGTGGACAGCCTTGGGGCGTGTTCTATGCCGACTTCGGAAAGAACCGGTACGACCCGGACGAGATGGAAGATAAGATTCAGGCTCTGCTGCAGGACGAGGACGTGACGAACCAGAAGGGTATCTATCCGTACCTGCTTTACGGGAAAGAGAAGTACCTGAATATCCGCGCTTTTTCGCCGAAAGAAAAGCGGCGCAAGTACGAAGAACAGGGCGGCATCTGTCCGAAGTGCGGGAAGCATTTCGAGTTTGACGAGATGGACGGCGACCATATCGTGCCGTGGAGCAAGGGCGGGCATACGGAGTATTCCAACCTCCAGATGCTGTGCAAGGAGTGCAACGGCTCAAAGAGCAATCATTGAGACACTTGTCGTGGAGGTGATGTTATATGTCGAGCGTTGAGGAACGCGTTGAGGACTTTTACAAACAGACCTTGAGAAGTCTGGGGGTCCGTTTTTATACGAAAACCGAAGACGTCAATCAGAGTATCGGCAGAGCTTTACAAGAGGCGGAGTCCAAGTCCGGCGGGTCCGGACGGAATTATCCTGACATCAAAGCCCTGCTTGACGATGGTAGGGGTCGCAGGGTGCCCGTCATGATGGAGGTCAAGGGGACCGAGGGGAAGCTGGAAAAAATCGACAAGGACGGTTTTCTTTCCGACGACCCGAGGGCTGTGACGCAATTTGCCGTGAACGGCGCGATGCACTATGGTTCTGCAATCCTTACATATTCAGACGCGTACGACGAAGTCCTCGTTATCGGGATGAACGGTTACGGCGACGACAGTCATGGCGGCATATCTGTAACGGAGTGCAAGGCGTATTATATGTCCCGTGGGAACGGCACGGTCCCGGTCCATGTCGAGAAACTGGATAACGACCTTGTCCTGTTGAAACAGGCTAACGTGCATAAACTCTACGAGATTTTCGACGACTTTATGCTTTCGGACGCTGAACGGGAATCGGCGAAGAGGCGCGTGGAAAGCAGGCTGGAAGCAAGCGTGCAGAGGATTCATCAGGCGATTTACGAAGACGACAAAATGAAGAACCTGCTCGACACGAACGAGAAACTGTATCTGTTCTGCGGTCTTATCATGGCGGGACTTCCCGCGGACGGCGTCGCCGCGCTGGAATCTGCGGATTTCAAAGGCAATACGGTCGGAGGGAACCATGACGGCGTTGTGATTCTGAACCGTGTGCGGGCTTTCCTTGACAGCAAACGGTGTGCGAAGGAAAAGCTCGACATGATTATCAGCCTCCTGCAGAACGTGTTCAACCGGAAAGACCTGTGGATGCCGCATAACGGCGTCAGTATCTTGAGCGAGCTGTATCGGCAGGTAAAATACGAGGTCATCCCGCATTTGACGTCACAGTTCCATCTGGATTTTGCGGGGCTGATTCTGAACCGGTTGAGCGACTGGACCGGTCTTGAGAATGACGCCTATAACGACGTTGTCCTGACGCCCCGGTACGTGACGTCGTTCATGGCACGGCTCTGCCGGACGAACATGGACTCGCTCGTATGGGACAAGGCGATGGGCTCCGCCGGGTTCTTGGTGTCCGCCATGGACATCATGATACGCGATGCCCGGGAGCGCATCAAGGACGAGGACGAGCTTGCGGCGAAAATCAAGCACATCAAGGAGGAACAGTTGCTCGGTATCGAGATACTCGGCAACGTGTACCTGCTCGCCGTGTTGAACATGATTCTAATGGGCGACGGCTCGTCAAGCCTTATCTGCGGGGACTCACACAAGTGGAATGGGTTCTTTGACGCGAACGTGTTTCTGTTAAATCCCCCGTATTCCGCGCCCGGTAAAGGCTTTAATTTCGTTGAGGAGGCGCTGTCCTGCATGCACAACGGTTATGCCGCAATCCTAATACAGGAGAACGCTGGGGCTGGGCAGGGCGGAGAATATACGAAGCGTATCCTGAAGGACAATACGCTTCTGGCGTCGATACACATGCCTGATAAATTATTCTCCGGCAAGGCGAGCGTGCAGACGGCGGTGTATGTGTTTCAGGTCAACCGCCCGCATGAAGAGGACGACATCGTGAAATTTATTGATTTCACGAACGACGGATACTCGCGCCAGAACCGCAAGAAATCGACGCAGGAGGTGAACCTGCGGGACACCGACCATGCGGCTGACCGCTACGCCGAGGTTGAGGCGCTGGTGCTCGGCAAGAAGCCGAATACGTCGTACTACACGAAGGAGAACGGATGTTATATCGAGGACACCATCGGGCTGGACGGGAACGATTGGACGTTTGCCCAGCATAAGAAAATCGACACGATTCCGACGGAAGAGGATTTCAAGAAGACCGTGGCGGATTATCTGGCTTGGAAGGTCGGATGCCTGATGCGCGGGGAGGTGAGCGGGAATGCCGGTACAGTATAAGCAGTTTCGGATTGGGGAACTTTTTGATATTTCAACAGGTTCTCTCTTGAAAATCAAAGAAGTGCCAGAAGGCAATATCCCGCGTATCTCGGTGCGGAGTGATAACAACGGCATTTTGGGGTATTACGATACCGAAGGAAATTCGGATGCCCGGCATGCAGAGAATTTTATTTCAGTGAATTTCTTTGGAAATGCTTTCTATCATCCGTATAAGGCGAGTTTGGAAATGAAGGTTCACTGTTTGAAGCTGAAGGACCGTGAGTTTACGGAAGCCATTGGCTTATATCTGACATCCGTTTTGAATAAAGTTTTTGCTCAAAAACATTATTCATACGGCGAACAGCTTTCCAGCAGTGATTTGAAAAAGCAGGATTTGCAGATTTCCCTCCCCGTCACACCCTCCGGCACGCCCGACTGGGACTACATGCAGGAGCGTATCGCCGAGCTGGAGCAGGAGCGTATCGCCGAGCTGGAGCAGTATCTGGTGGCGACGGGGCTGAACGATTATGAGCTGACGGACGAGGACCGGGAAGTGCTCTCTCTCTCTGGTTTCCGGCGTGACGAAGGGTCGGATTCAGCGGCTGCTGCTGGGCTTCGGAAAGAGATGAAGTCGTTTTTGTTGAGGGATATTGCCATTCTTGATTACGGCAATAAGTTTGACAAAAACAAGATGACTTATAAGTTCCCATCAGTGAATTTTGTATCGCGTACAGCAACGAATAATGGCATTTCCGATTTTGTTGATGTTGTCGAAGGCACGATGCCGTTTTCTGCTGGCACAATTACGCTTGCTTTTGGCGGTTCTATTGGTTCCTGCTTTTTGCAGGAGAAACCGTACTATACAGGTCAAAATGTCGGTGTAATCGGACTTCCCGATGGCGTGACGACCGAAGCAAAAGTTTATTTTACGGAAGCATTGAGCCGGGTTTGCAAGTCAAAATATGTGGCGTTTGGTGATGAAATCAATAAGCATTTCAAGCGTGATTTGACTGTACCACTCCCCATCTGCACCGATGCCGCGAACAATCCTGTCATCGACCCTGCGAAGACTTGGCACCCGGACGGGTATGTCCCGGACTGGGAGTTCATGAGTCGCTATATCCGCGCCATCGAGAAGATGGTGGTGCGGGATGTGGTGAAGTATAAGGACGAGATGGTTCAGAAGACGAAACAGGTCGTGGGCGTGGCGTGAAAGGGAGTGACATTATGACACGTGACGAATTTATCACGCAGGCGTCCCTGCGCGGCTACAGCTCGAAGCGCGTCGCGAAGCAATTCGCGGGGAAGCGCGAGGCGTTCGCCGAGAAGGACTTCGAAGACCTCTGGCGGTACGCGGACCGCATGGCATATCTTGACGACGTCGCGAATAACGTCGCCTGCGACGCGCATGCGCACAGGCTCCTCGGCGGCGGTCGCACGACGAAGAGCTATACGAATCGAAAGGAGTGGTTTCAATGACATTGACGTTGCAGAATGGTCATCCGCATTTGAATTATCTGATCGCATTGGACATGGCGGATTGTGCCGACGTATCCGAATGGTTGTATCGGATCCGAAAGGGCAAGACGCGGTTCTTTCCGTGTGTTTTCTCGGGTTTCATCGACGTGTGGGTGGATAAGACGATCCATTATTTGCTCTGCGGGTATTCCGAGGGGGATCATTTCGATACATATTTCAAAGAGATCCGTCGGTTGCCGCGGAATCAGATCAGCTGGATGAACGAAGCATTGGAAATCTCTATCGATTGCGACAGGAATTCCGTTTCCGTCAGTCTATAGGAAAGGATGCCATAGGTGTATGGGTGAGAAGTGCATTCCGTTGCATGCCGCAAAAGCGGCGAAAAATGATGAATTTTATACGCGCCTGTGCGATATTGAGGACGAAGTGCAACATTATGCAAAAGCCTTCTGCGGAAAAACCGTGCTGTGCAATTGCGATGATCCGTCGCGGAGTAACTTCTGGAAATACTTTCACGAACACTTTGCCGAGCTTGGTTTGCGGAAATTGACGGCTACATATTACGCGAAGGACACGCCTGTATATCTGACGGAGTACGAGGGAGGAAACGACGCCGATGTGCGCATCGGAACGCGGACGCTCTTGAACGGCGACGGGGATTTTCGCAGTACGGAATGCATCGACGCGCTGCAGGCGTGCGACATCGTCGTGACCAATTGTCCGTTCAGCTTGTTTCAAGAGTTCGTTGCGCTGTTGCTGAAATATGAAAAGAAGTTCTTGATCATCGGCGCCGTCAACGCGATCCCCTGTAAGAATTTTTTTCCGTTCATACGGGATGACCGTGTGTGGCTCGGGTACGGCTCGCCGAAGGCGTTCATCACGCCGTTCGGCGAACAGAAGCGATTCGGGAATACGTTGTGGTTTACGAATTTGGACCACCATAAGAGGCAGACGCCTTTGCGTTTGTCTGCGAGGTACGACCCGGCACGGTATCCGAAATACGATAATTACGACGCGATCGACGTTGCTCATGTGGCGGACATCCCGTGCGACTACGACGGCGTCATGGGCGTGCCCGTGTCGTTTCTGACGAAGTACTGCCCCGAACAGTTCACTGTGTTGGGTTACACGTCCGGCAGGCAGGAGACTGACCCCGCGGCGTCGCCGACGAAGCGGTATCGGGGCGCGCTGCAGCATGCTCCCGACGGGACCGTCGTGAACGGAAGCAAACTGAACACGCGCGCGGTGCTCGCCGTCGAAGATCCGCACGGGGTCTATTACACGGCGGAGAACAGCGACAGGAAGCTCGCGATCCTTTATATCCGCGTGCTGATCCGTTTGAAAAATCCGTTGAAGAACTTGCATTCGACCTCTTGATTTTTCCGTTGTTTTGTGCTATAATAGAAGCAGGTAAGAAAATCAAAAGGGGGAGTTTGCCATGGCAAAGGAATTGAAGCAGGAATTTGATCCGGGTACCGCGACCTGTCCGTGGTCGCCGGTCACCGGTACATGGACGCCGTCGCCGAAGCTGTCGGGGGACCGTGTGCAGAAGACGGTCGGGCAGGTCGGTCAGGACGGCGACAGGACGCGTACGCGTCTGCAGGCGCCGGACGGGTCGTTCTGGTATGAGACTGTCGACAGCGAGGGTCGTCGCCGGGATACGGCGTCGTTTGAACGCATCGGGGATACGTATCGGTATGAGAAGTACACGTGGCGGGAGGACGGCTCCGAGTCGATGCATATGCGCTATGAGGGCGATATGACGCCGCAGCTGGAACAGGATATTCAGGATCTTGCGTTCTCGGTGCCGGATACGTTCACGCAGTGCGATAACTACTCGAGCGGACGGCTGATTTCGACGGCGTCTCACGACCGGTACTGCTGGTGTGAGTACGAGCAGGACGGTACGCCGTCGTACGCGTACGAGCAGGTCTTCAGCGGGACGTCGCACGCGATGCAGTCGGCGTATCACATCGGCGAGCCTGCGGGCAACGACCATGAGCGCGTTGAGCGCGGGTTCGGTCTGCAGGAGATCTCTTCGACGACGTTCGACGGCGAAGGCGTGCGGAATTATGTGCGCCGGTGGCATTTCGTCGGGGAAGAGAATCTGTCCCGGCGTACGATGGCGGGCATCAAAGAGGATCGCCGCGAGTATGACAGCGACGGGTCGCTGATGCGTCGGTATTACTCTTCGAAGGACGCCAACGGGATCCCGATCAAGGAGACCTACGATGGTGAAGGACGGAAGCTGGACGCCAAGCGGATCTACGGATCGGAAGCCGAGGCACTGGCGCACGCGGGGCGCGACATCGGTCCTTCTCTGCCGACGATGCCGCTGCACGGGCATGCGCCGAGTCGGTTCCGCATGAAGTCGGGGAGCTTCAGCAGTATCGGCGTGTATACTTCCGCGGAGGGTGATCCGAATACGTATGACGTCGTCCTGCCGAACCCGGCGGCGCGCAATGGTTCTGACCCGGTGTTCGGCGTCTGGACGGTCCCGGCGTCGGCTGTGTCGAGCGAAGGCGTCCCGAAGGGTCGCGTCCGCATTGATGTGCCGTCGGCATTGGACGAGCACGGACAGGTCGTGCTTCGCACGGACCGCGACGGGACTACGGCGTCGTATACACCCGGGGAAGTGGAGACGTATCTGTATAAGCAGCTCGAAGAGCAGTTCGGTCACGGCGGACAGGTGCAGGAGAAGTTCCCTGTCGCAGAGCCTGTCAAGGAGACCGGGGATCTCGGCGAATAAGATATTTTCGTAACGAAAGGCGGGTGAGGGTGTATGGCAAAAGAAACGTATAAAATTCCGGCTGACTTGAATACGTCGTACGCGGATACGGAGATCGTTCTTTCCAGTAAAGACGGTATGTCCATGCACCCGATGCCCGTGAAGGTGCTTCTCGGGTACGTCGTATCGGTATTGATCCTGATGTACATCTTGCTGAAGACGTTCATCGGCGAGTCGCCTTGGTATATTCTTATTCCGTTCGTTCTCGTGTGGGTCGGGCTGACGGTCCTGCTTTTGAAGTTCGATAAGACGAAGCGCATGAATTTCAGTCTGATCCCGACGGCGGCACGATATACGTCGAAGACGGCGCGTAAGGTCAATACACGTACGACCAGCAACGCGACGCCGTTCTACCAGATTTGCGGCATCAACAAGATACGCGATAACGGTATGATCGAGTGGAGCGACGGTTCGTGCGGCTTTATGTATCGCGTGACGGGGTCCGCGTCGGTGCTTCTGTTTGAGGGCGACCGCAACGCCATCATCGACCGCGTCGATACGTTCTATCGCAAGTTCGATTCGAACGTAGAGCTCGGATATATCACGATGAAGGAAGCGCAAAAGGTCTACCGGCAGATCGCGAACCTGAAGAAGCTCTATGATGATCTGGATACGAACGACCCGGACCTGATCGCCTGCGCGGAAGAGCAGTTTAATGTTCTTTGCAAGTATGTCGGCGATACGTTTCACAGCATCCATCAATATGTATACCTGAAGGCGAACAACCAAGAGCTGCTGCTGCAGGCGAAGAACGTCCTGCAGTCAGAGGTGGAAGGGTCGTCGTATATGATCAAGCAGTGCGTTCCGCTGTATCGCGAAGATATTCACGAAGTTCTCCGGGCGATCTATCAACAGCAGATCATTATCGATATGTCGAAGAGCAACGTGAAGGATCCCACGGAGACGGGTCAGAACGTATCATAAAAGACCGAAAGAGGGGAGGCGAGAGAGATGGGCAAGAAGAAGCACGACGAGAAATCGCAGGAGAAAGCCGCCGCGAAAGCCGAAAAGGCGGAAGCGAAAGCGGCGAAAAAGAAGAAAAAGCTGAAAATGCCGCAAGAGCAGACGCCTGTGAAGGCGCCGGAGCAGACCGTGTCCAAGCGGAAGCGGAAGCAGAAGGCAGATAAGCTGCGGCGGAGCTTTAAGGCATACCCTGATCTCGCCGCCATCAAGCCGCGCGAAAAGTATGTCTTTCACAGCGACTATTTCCAGATCGACGACGGGTACGCGTCTATTTTATCGTTCTTCCATACGGAAGGCGCCGTCGATAATTTCGGTTATTTCTGGGGCATCAATCGTATCCCTTCCGGGATGCAGGGGAACGTCACGACCATTTCGTTCGAGCAGGTGCATCGGATGTCGGAGCGGTGGCTGGCGGAACACCAGACGCGCGCGGAAGGCATCGCGTCGACGAACGAGCGGGCGAATCAGGCGTCGGGCACCAACACGACGCGCGGCAAGGCTCGCCGCCGGATCGAAGATTATCAGACGATCGCGCAAGAGCTTACCAACGGCGCGGCGTACATGCATGCGCAGTATCGGCTGCTCGTAAAGGCGCCCACGCTTGCGGATCTCGATTTTGCGGTCGCGGCGATTGAACGGCTTTACACGGATCGGTTCGCGACGTTGTCCGCGGCGCCTTACGCCGGGGAACAGCGCCGGGAGCTGTCCGAGCTGTTCCGTCCGAACGACAGCAAGATGGGGCATGGGTTTTATTTTACGAGCACGGAGCTTGCCGGGTCGTATTCTCTCGTGACACACGGCATCGAAGACAACAACGGGGAATACGTCGGGTTTATGCTCGGCGACGTCAATAATTCCGCCGTTCTTTTCGACGTAGACGGTTACAGGCATCATTGTATCGTCGCAAACGAAGGCTATCATGAACTGCTGGGGCGGCAGTATATCACGGCGCTCTGGGGCAGTAAAATGAGTCAAAGCTGTATGCTTCATAACCATCGCGTTGTGCATCTGATCATGGACGGCACCGACCTCGATAAGCTCGGTCCGAAATTCGATTCGTTGACGACGCGGGTCAATATGAACCGCGGCGACATGAATATGTTTGAGATGTTCGGCGAGCCCGAAGAGGAGCTTTCGGTGTTTCCGTCACAGTTGACGAAGCTGGTCCTGATGGCGGAGCAGGCGTATGTGCCGACGGATTCGGATCGGTCGATCATCCGCGGATCTCTTCAGCGTATCGCGACGAAGTTCTATATTGATCGAGGCATGTGGTTCGCGGATGCGAAGAAGCATCGCGATCGTCTGCGCGTGTTGAATATTCCGCACGCTGACGTGCCGAAGCTGTCGGAGTTCGTAGGGTATTTGAATACGGCGTATAAGGCGGCGCTGACGGCGGAGAATCATGACGAAGAGGAACAGCACGCGTTGAACGTGCTTCGGACGACGTTTCAGAATCTGCTGGACAACAACGGCGACCTGTTCGAGACGATCACGTCGGACGCCGTCGATAACATTCGCGACAGCAGGCGCGTCATTTATGACTTTTCGTCGCTGCTGGCGCGCGATAAGGGCGTCGCGATGGCGCAGTTCGTCAATGTCATCGCGTTCGCCGTCGGGAAACTGTCGAAAGGGGATTCCGTCATTATTCACGGAGCGGAAAATCTCGACAAGACCATTAAAGAGTACGTGAACCTGCAGTTCGAACGGATCTACGCGAAGGGCGCGCGCGTATGCTATCTTTACAATAATATCGATAAGATGCTCCTTGACAGGGATTTCTGTATGTATGATAAGGCGGACTATCTGATTTTCGGCAACATGACCGATGCGCAAGTGAAGGACTATACGACGCGCATCAATCAGCAGATCCCGCCGGACTTGACGAAGCTGATCACGGCGAAAGGGGAAAATATCTCGTATATTCGCCGCGGCGTTGATAACGTGGTGTTCAAGCAGGATCTGACCTTGGGCATCACGGGAAGAAAGGCGGGTATGATCCGGTGAAACGCCTGAAAAGTCTTTCCGTAACGACCGTGTCGCTGTTGCTTTTGCTGGCAACGGTGCTTACGGTCCTTGGCGCGTTTGCTTTGGCGTCGCATGAGGTCGCGATGCGTCCCGCGTATGCGGACGACGACGATACTCCCGACGACCAAAGCACTTTGTCGTTCTATTCCTGTGCGTCGGCATTCGCACAGGTGACCGGTTACGTGACTTCTCCTGATTATAACGAGCAGACGGGGAATCATGAGGACAAAAATGTCGAAAAATCCGGTATCGCAAAATGGTGGCATGTCAAACAGGCGAGAGATCTGATGCATGATGTCTCGGCGGGCACCGCCGGGTCGTTCCTCGGGTATTACGATGCGGGCGACGGCAACGGCTTCTGGGGCTTTATCCAGACGCTTGCGTCCGGGACGTCCACGTCGTATACGTATAAGATGCTTTTCGATCTTCCGAACGTGAATAAGACGGGAGAGTCGCCGCAGCATGCGTTCATTCAGTATGCCATCTTCGGGCGCGGTCTGTATATGATGGGCTTCGACGATACCGCCGGGTCGTCACTCGGCGTCATTCGCATTACGAGCGGGGCGTTGTTCTTCTTGGCGTTCATCGTTGCGTTTATCGTCGATGCCGTTTTCAAGGCGGTCATGTTCATATTGAACCTGTTGAACCCATTCTCGCTGTTCAAGACGGTCGCGACGTTCAGCAGTTTTGCGTCGATGGACGCGCCGAACTCCGGCTTCGGCAGTACGCTGGTCACGATGATCTCGGATCTGTACGACGCTATAGCGGGGTTATCCTTGGCAGTTATTCTGCCTGTGTTTATCGCGTTGTTTGCGTTTACGTTATTGGTTTTGCGCAATACGGCGAAGGCAAAGAGTCAGTTCAAGAAGATCGTGATCCGTCTGCTGTTTATCGCTATCGGCATTCCGCTGTTGGCGGCGGTGTACAGCGCATGTCTGGAGCAGTTGGACAATGTGACCACCTCGGCTTCCGCCGCGGTGGAGATCACAGGGTCGACGTTCTTTGATTTCAATGCGTTCGTCTATGGGAAAGACTCAAAAGGGTTCGAGCCGATGAAGCTGGCGAACAATTTGGGTTTCGACTATGATCCGGATCCGAATACGGTCAACCTGAATATGGCTTACACGAACCTGCAGAATTATTGCTGGGATCAGAACTGGGCGGATGATGCGGTCCCGTATGTGTCGAATCCGTCGTATACGATGTCCGGGTCGCATTCTACTTTGGGTGACAGCGATTACGGCGCCGCACAAGGCGGGGCGACATTCTCGGATTCCGGGTTCGACCAATGCATCAGTCTGATCAATCGCTATATGTTCTCGGACAAGATCTCCGCAAGCGAGTTCGAGTCGGCTGTTAAGACAAATTACGATATAGGTTCCGCAAATGCAGAGACCGCGCGGCTGTTTGCCGGATTGCGGCGTGTGCGGTACGGGGAGTATGACCCTGAGGATTCTTATGAAGAGAATGACGAGTATGGACTGTTCTCATTCTTTGACGCCGGTGCCGCTAAAGATGATAAAAATGATGATAAACGCGATGATTTGACCGTATTTAAGGCGTTCGTAACGCAGACCAGTGTTCCGAGTAACATGAAAAATCTTGTTCATGGTACGCTGCATTCGAATATTAACTGGGTCGCACATGGTCGCGGCAGTCGTCGCGTGCTTATAACCTTCTATGCCAACGATTACATGTCCCAGCTTGGCACATATAATTACTTAAACACCTATTTTGAAAGCAAGTCGTTGACCTGTTATTCGCCTTCGAACGCCGCGTCGCTGTTCGTTATGCGGCAGCATTATCAGGTCAATATGATCGGTACCGGCATGATCCGCTTCATGTATTGGTTGAACGGGTGCGTTATGCTGTGGTGCATCGCGATCCTCGGTCTGCTGTACGGCATCGGCATTCTGATGGGGAACATCAAGCGCGGCATCAAGATCCTTCTGCAGGTGCCGTTCGCGGCGTTGGGCGCGATGAAGTCGATCGCCCGTGTCATCGCATGGACGGTCATGATGATGATCGAGATTATGGTGACGCTGTTCCTGTACTCGTTCATCACGGCGATTTTCATGCAGATCCCGCACATTATCGCGTCGCCGATCACGAACGTCATGTCCGGGCGTGACGTCGACGATACCGCAAGCATCGTCGTACAGGGAACGCCGATGGCGGTCGGCAGTTATATCCTTGCCGTCGCGGTCCTGCTTGTGTCCATTATTATTGAGATCGTGTTCACGATCATGGCGATCAAGCTGCGTAAGCAGGTCGTGAAAGCCGTCGACGAAGAGGCGGCGCGCATCGTGGAGCAGGTCGTCGGCGTAGCTCCGGGTTCTGCAAGCGAGCTGCCGAAACAGCCGGGTATGCTCGGCAATCTCGCGTCGAACGCTCTTGCGGCAGGCGCTATGGCACATGCGCTTGACGTCGGTACCGGCGGCGACAGCGGCGGGTCTGCGTTCGAGAAGTCCGCAAGCACGGACACATCGGATCCTGCGCGCGCGCCTGTCGGTACGGGCGACGGCTCGGAAGAACAGGCACAACAGGACGAAGAGGGCGACGGCGAGGACGGCGAAGGAAGCGTTGATCCGAACGGCGCACAAGCCGGTGACGAGATCGAAGGAGACGTCACGTCGCAAGTGTCGCACACGGACGGGGATACCCGGGCGCAAGAGATCGCGCGGGATGTCGTGCAGGCGGGCAGTCTTGCGGGCGCCTCTGCGCCGCGCAATATCACGCAAGGCGGGGACGTCGTCAACGAGACGAACACCGAGACGGACCAGCACACGGAAGAGGGCGACGAGACATCCGTGGACGAGTCGTCGGGTCCTGTCGACATCAACGATGCGGACGTGGCGCGGATGCATGACACGGACGCCGTCGCGGAAGACGACGAACGCATGCCGGAACGCGGAACGTACACGAAGCCTGTCAACCTCGATAACGCAGACGTGAACAGGATCGTCCGGGCACAACGCGCGAAGGGGCAACCCGAGAGGGATACCGAAAACGAGAAACGCCTTGAAAAGGACACCAGCGACAGTTCTGCGAAGGAGTCCGCAAAGGACGCGAGCGCGAGCAAGGATACGAACAAGGAGCGCGACGGCGTCGCGGAGCCTGTCCTGCAGAAAGAGGCTTCAAAGAGTGCCGAGGCGACCTCTGATAAGAACGTCGAACGCGAGCCTGAAGCAAAGCAGGAAACGGACGTTGAAAAGGATGTCAATCATGAACCGTCGAAGAGCGCTGAAACGACCTCTGATAAGAACGTCGAACGCGAGCCTGAAGCAAAGCAGGAAACGGACGTTGAAAAGGATGTCAATCATGAACCGTCGAAGAGCGCTGAAACGACCTCTGATAAGAACGTCGAACGCGAGCCTGAAGCAGTCCGCGTCGGGGAACCCGGCAAGGGTGGTCGCGGCGGCGACGGCGCTAAAGGCGAAGAAGGCGAGCCCGGGAAGGACGCCGAGGCGGGCGGCAGAGCATCTGTTAAGAGCGCCGAGGCGTCGAAGGACGCGGTCGCAAATGGTGTCGCTGAAGGCGTACAAAACAGGCAGGCTCCGTTGGTTCCCGGCGTTATGAAGGACGCGAACGGAAAGCTGGTCCATGAGGACGGCACTCCGGCAACGAAGGCGGAACGCAACGCGTATCGGTCCGCCGAGAAGGCGGCGGAACGGTCCGAACGGCAGGCGTCGAAGGACGAAGCGAGGCGCGTAAAGGCGTTGCGTCAGGAAGAAGACGCCGCGAGAGTTCATGAGGACGGTACGCCGTATACGAAAGCGGAAAATCGCGCTCTGCATCGCCGTGAAGCGGCGGAAGTAAAAGCTGCGCAGACGGTACAGGCGGCACGTGAGAACGAGTCGCATCAGAAGCATGCCGAGAAGGCAAAGTCCGCGCAACGGCTTGCCGACGCGGAACGCGCCGAGGCGTCGTCTGACGGAAAAATGCAGACGAACGTGCGTAACAAGCGTGTCGCCGCGGAACGCGTTATCGAAGAGCGGCAGACGCAATATGAGACGCGGCAGACCGAGACGCGAACCAAAGCGGACTCGCGGCGGTCGGCAGCAAGGGAGAACGCGGACACGGCGCGGCAAACGACGCGGGTCACCGCGGACAATGCCCGCGCACAGGCTCGGGCGACTGTCTATGAGGAACGCGACAGAGCCTTCGCGGCGAAAATGAAACAACAGTTCCCGCAGGCGGTAGACGCATCGGGTAATTTCCATGCGGAAGCGTTGACGGGTAAGGCGCGGACGAAAGCCGCCGTCATGCAGGCGTCGCATAATGTCGCGATGGGTGCGTCGAGAACGGTCCAGAACGCGGCGGATACCGGTCGTCAGACCGTGCGGAATGTAGCCGACGCCGGACGCAACACGGTGCGGAATACCGCCGACGCGACGCGGAACGCGGCGCGGACGGCGAAGGATACCGTGGTGCGGACGTCTACGTCAGTTGGTCAAAAGGTCGTCCACGAATCGCTTGGGACGGTCGAGAACGCGGCGGGAGCCGCGCACACGGCTCACCATACGTGCAAGGCGGACGCGGCACAGAAGGACGCCGTCAGAGAAGCTCGTCGGTCACGCATGTATGTGCCCGAGGTACAATACGACAGAACGCGCGATGCGGGCGATCGCAACAACAGGACGCGTCAGGAGACCGTCCGGGAAACGGTGCGTGAGAACGTGCAGGAGAATGTCGAGACCAGACGTACGCGCACGGAGGCGCGCGGGGAGCAGGGCGCACAGGGTGCGCAGCAATATACTCGTGACTCGCAGCGCAACGTCGGCGGGAATACCGGTGGCGTGAACGGCTCGGGCGGGTCGTACGGCAGACGCGACAGCAGTCGTTCTGCAGAGCACGGCGGCGACGTTCGTGCTGATCGTCCTTCCGGCGGAAGCGGTCGCGTCAATGGTCGTCCTGCCGGGAATACCGGTAATGCCGGACGTGTCAACGGTTCTTCGGGTGGCGGCGCTTACGGCAACGCCAACGGGCGCTCTGCAAACGGACACGTCAACGGTACTTCAGGCGGCGACTCTTACGGGAACGCCAACGTAGATCCGTCGAGGAATGTCGGCGGCAACGCCGGAAGTAACTACGGCGACAACGCTAACGGGCATTCTTACGGCGACAACGCCAACGGACGCTCTGCGAACGGACGTGTTAACGGTTCTTCGGGTGGCGGCTCTTACGGGAACGGTAACGGGCGCTCTGCAAACGGACGCGTCAACGGTACTTCTGCCGGTGGACGCGGAAGCAACGCCGGAGGCAACTACGGCGGCAGTTCTTACGGGAACGGCAACGGACGCAACGGAGGCTCTTACGGCAATCCTGCCGGAAATAGCGCCAACGGAGCGTACGGGAACAATACCGGGAATAACGCCGGAGCGAATTCGACGCCGCGTACGCGTCCGACGCAAGCCGGGGCGAACGCATCGGTGACGCGCACGCGTGCGAACCCGCGTCAGCGGGCGATGAAGCAATTCGCGGCGGCGGCGATCCTGTCGCACATGGGGCAGACCGGGCAGGCAGTCGCGAACGGGCTTTCTACCGCGGCGACCATCAACATGATGGGCGGCGTGTCCGACGCCGGATACGGGCGCAATATGGCGGCGGCAATGGTCGCGGCACAGATGATGAATCAGCAGAGGCAGTCCGCGGCGGAACGTCGTCGGGCAGACGAGAGACGCGTTGAGGACGAGGTCCAGCGGATCTTGAATAAGAGACCCGGCGAGTGAGTGACGGCGACGCCCGGGTACGTTAAAAAGTCGCACAAAAATCAAAAGGTTTTTGCATGAAAATCTCTTGACTTTTTGCAAAGTGTGTGCTATAATAAAGGTAGCGGCAGAGGAAAGGGCTACAGCATCCGGCGTCCGCCTCCGCGCTTCACATAGGGTAGAATCTTGCAAAGGAGGAAGCAGTATGGTTAACAGTCTTGCAATCATCGGGACTCCGGTGGCGTTCTCGTTCACGGAATTTTTCAACAACGCGAAGTCGTCGTTGTCGACCATCGGCGGTGCGTTTATCAGCCTGTTGGGGCTGGTGATGATCGTCGTTGCCGGTTGGCAAATTGCAAAAGGGCTTATCGGACACGGCAAAGTGCAGACCAATTGGTTTATCTGCGTCGGACTTCTGATTGTCGGCGGTCTGTTTATGGTCGGCGGTATCGTGTGGCTCACCCAGTTGGCTGAAAATGTCGGCGGTGCTGTCGAAGGACTCGGCAACGGTGAAGTCATCAATGCAATTCTGCCCCGGTGAATAAACCGATAGTCGCGTAGCGTAATCCCCCGGCGGCGGGTTTCCGTGGATGCTCGGATGCTTGTTGCCGGGGGATTTTGCCATAAAAACAACGTCAGCGACCTCACGGCTAAAGCCGGGGGCTTGTGAAACGGATGCAAGCCTGAGCTGACTACCCTAAGCCTTGAGACAAAGGCTACGTTATCGGAGAATATATAGGCACCGGCGAATGTGTGTTCTAGTTTTCCGCTCTGCGGTATGTGATTAAACAGTCCTGCGAGGTAGGGACGGTGTTGCATACGAAAAACCTTCGGATAACCTTGGGGAAGGACACCTTACATCCTCTTCGGAGGGTGGACGACTTTCTATATTCTAGTCGCCAAACTTTTAGAAAGGAGGCGTACAGGGCGTGGTGTATGTACTAAGCGCTCTTGGGAAACCGTTAGACCCAACAGAAGACTACCGCAAGGTACGCCTCCTGTTAAAACAAAGTAAGGCTACCGTCGTAAGACGAGCGCCATTCACCATTCGTTTGAATAGTAGAAAGAATGGGTATATACATCCTGCAACTCTCGGAGTAGATGCTGGGAGCAAGACTATAGGGTTGTCTGCATCAACCGAGGAGAAAGAGCTTTTTGCTGCGGAAGTAGTTCTTCGCAACGACATTGTTGAGAAACTATCAACGCGTAGAGAGTTCCGCAGGGCAAGAAGAAATCGGAAAACTCGTTATCGCAAGCAAAGGTTTAACAACAGAGTCCATAGCAAGAACAAGGGGTGGCTTGCCCCATCTGTAGAGGCGAAAATAAACGCACATATATCCGCTGTGAATTTTGTGCACAAGGTTCTGCCTATCAAAGACATTGTCATAGAGGCTGCGTCATTCGATATTCAGAAAATCAAGAACCACGACATTTCCGGCGTAGAGTATCAAAAAGGCGACCAGCTTGATTTCTGGAATGTTCGAGAATATGTCCTGTGGCGAGACGATCATGAATGTCAGTGTTGCCACGGTAAGTCCAAGGATAATATTCTGAATGTTCATCATATCGAAAGCAGAAAAACCGGAGGCAACGCTCCGAACAACCTTGTGACTCTATGCGAGACGTGTCACAAGGCATATCACGCAGGACAGGTCAAGATGAACATACGCAGAGGACGGTCGTTCCGAGACGCTGCGTTTATGGGTATTATGCGCTGGGCATTTTACGAAGGACTCAAAGCTATATACCCAAACGTCCGGATGACCTATGGTTATATAACAAAAAACACACGCATCCATTACGGTTTGGAGAAAACTCATTGTGTAGATGCTCTGTGTATCGCAGGTCATCCGACAGCGAAGCCCGTATCTGATTGGTTATATTGCAAACGTGTGAGGTCGAGGAATCGTCAGCTTCACAAGGCTACGATTTCCAAGGGAGGCTGTCGGAAGGCAAATCAAGCCACTAAGTATGTGTATGGGTACAGACTGTTTGACCGTGTTCGTTTTAAGGGAACGGAGTGCTTCGTTTTTGGAAGAAGATCGAGTGGTTATTTTGATTTGCGTACTTTAGGCGGCGCGAAAATCGACTCTTCGGCAAAGACCGAAAGGTTAACCTTATTGCAACATTTTAACAATCTATTAACAGAGAGGAGGACACGCAACTCCTCCCCGCGCCTAAAGGAGGGGGGGGGGGGGTTTCTGTTGCGTGAATTTTTTCGATGAAAGGACGTGGGCATGATGAAGCAACCGAAAGATGCGGAAGAACTGCAGAAAAAAGGGCGTTTTGATAAAATCAAGCAGAAGTTGCGATTGGGAAGTCATTACCGGATCGAACGGTTCGGGATCTTGTTTCTCGTCCTGACGATTCTTTTGCTTACGTTGACCGTCAGCGGGTTCTGTCTGCATAAGGCGTCCGAGAACGAAACATTCGAAAGCGTTATCTGCTATACGACGTCGTTCAAGTCGTCGCTGACGGAAACAGCCGGAGAGATCGCCGGTGTCTTTGAGAATGCGGAAAAGACTAAAATCTTTCTGCTGATGAAGTTCAAGGACGACTCTATGGAATACGTATCTACGGATACGAATAAGTATCGTCTGCTGGTGACCGGCGTCGATAAGACGCTTGAGGAATACGAACCGGTAAAGTCGAATCCGAAGGCGGCGATCTATATGCTCGGGACGTCCGGGTACTTCGGGATCCTTTTGCATGACGCGGCGGGTTTCCCGCTGCAGTGCCTGCAGATCATTGTCCGCATGGACAGAAACCTTGTCGGCAATACGAAAGTGGAACCGTCGTCGACGCTGGATAAGACGTTCGCCGAGAATGATCAGTTCGCGGTCATTATCAATCCCGGCGTGACGCGGCAAGAGGTCATCAGCGCGCCGTTCCTCGAAGAGGATCGCGCTCCGACGGCGCTGGAGATTTACTCTTTGGCACAACTGGAACAGGATGAAATCGATGCTCGCACGGCTTTGACGGAAGACCTTGCGCAGATGCAGGTGATGTTCGACCGTATCACGGAATACACGAAGCGTCTGGAAGATCTTGACATCGCGGTGCAGGATGTTCCGGAACAGATCCGCGGCGATCATCTTGACGTTTATTTCGACGGACAGTTGCTGACGCGTTCGGATAAAGAGAATTATCTCTATCCGGAAGGGCATCCGAACGCGGGTGAGATCATTCCGCCGAACAGTTCGGAGCTGGATTATCGTTTGATTACGGATTATGTGGTCCCCGGCGGGTTTGACTTTGACTGGTATAACGGAAATATTCACGACGGGTATCTCGACGCGTTGCGCGGCGATAAGAGCGTGGGCGTCTATCTGCGGGATATGGATCAGATGCCGTACAGCACGTCGCTGTCGTTTGCGGAAATGAAGTGGTATTATCATAACGGTACCGAGTTCGTCTATGAGAACGATCTGGACGACAGTACGCTGAACAGTATCAATAAAGAGATCGAAAACCTGACGCAGGCATGGAATGACTATTATATGCTGAAGGTGCGCTATGAACGTACGGATCTGCGTGCCCTGCTGGTGCTGGAGAGGAACTTGACGAATATCGTCACGTCTTTCTCCGTCAACGCGGATGACAGCAACCTTTGGCTTTCAAAATAAGGGGGTATCTGTATGTCGAAGCATAAGAGACGCCGTAAGCAGTTGCCAAATGAAGCGTTCGACGACGGCTTTCAGGTGGGCGTTTCCTCGTCGACGTCCGGCGGGGGCAAGACGTCTTCGTCGATGTCACGGGGACCTGAAGTCACGACCGGGGGTCCCGCCTCGGATGGCGTAAGCGTGCCGTTACACGGCGCGCAGAATACATCGGGGAATGCGGCGCGTGATGAACGTGAAAAGCCCGAACAAAACGAAGAGGAGTCCAAGAAGGACGCCGAGGAGCGTTCCGAAGAGAACGATCCGTCGGACGACGGAAAAGACCGTGATAAAAACGGTAAGGACGACTCCGACGAGGACAAGGATAAGGTGGACCGGGCAGACGACGAGGACGACGATAAGAAGGACGCGAAGGACGCCGACGCCGGGAAGGACGACAAGAGCGACGCGAAGGATGGCTTGAAGAACGCCGCCGAGGACGCCGAAGGCGCCAAGGACGGCATGGACAAGGCGTCCGAGATCGCGAGTAAGATGTCCGACGCGGGACAGGCTGCGGACGGCGCCGCGGACGCGGCGTCGAAGGCGGAGGCGATGACGAGCGCGGCGGGGAGCGCCGCGAGCGGCGCAGGGGCGCCGATCGTGACGCCGAAGGACATTAAAGACGCCAAGGACATCGGTTTGAAAGGCGTCAGGAACGACGTCGGTAAGGTCGGTAAAGATCTGTTGTCGGGCGACTTGACGGGCGCTCTGAATAATCGTACGGTGCAGAAAGCCGGGGACGTCGCTACGCGCGTGCCCGAGCCGACTACCGCGGCGGTAGGCGCCGGTGTGCGCGTCGTCGGTTCGTTCGCGGACCACGGCGGAGAAATCGATCTGAAGAAGCCGCAGAAGATCCTGTCCGCGGATAACGCGAAGGCTCTTGCCGGGACCGTGAAGGACCTTGTGCCGACGGTGCTCGGGCAGAAGACTTCCGAACAGCCGCCCGAGGCGGACGATAAAGAGAGCGCGAAGGATAAGCTCGGTCTGGACAGTACGGAAGAGGACGAGGGCAAAGAGAAGGACGCCGAGAAAGACGGCGAAAAAGAGGACGACGAGGATTCCGACGAAGGCTCCGGTAAGAAAGACGATAAAAAAGACGACAAGGACGAGAAGGACGACGAGAAGAAGGATAAAGAGGACGAAGAAGATCCTGACGGGAAAGAGAAGTCGCTCGCCGAAGAGGAAGCCGAGGAGCAAAAGGAAGAAGAGAAGGAAAAGGCGGACAAAGAGAACGCCGATAAAAAAGACAAGGACAGCATGGGCAAGAAGATCGCCCAGCAGGGCGTCAACGCGACGTCGAACGTCGTCGCGTTTCTCGCGCCGAAGATCCTTATCATCAAGTTGATCTATGCGTTTGCACAGTTCATTTATATGTTGCTCATGTCGCTGATCCAGATCATCGCGCAGGCGGTGTGCTGGCTGCTCGGCGTCATCATGTGGGTCTGGAGCGGTATCTGTACGGTGTTTTCCGCCGTAGGCTCGTTCGTAGGCTCCGTCGTAGGTATGACGCTGTCAACGATACAATCGGTCGTCGTCGGAGTCATATCCGTAGGGATCTGTATCGTAGGTATCATTTTCGGCGTCGCGGCGCTGCGCTATGACGACGAGCTGCAGAATATGCTTGCGACAGACAAAGGGATCGTCTTCAGCGTAGGCTGTTCAGAGGTCGAAAAGAGTACATGGGGAAAACTGAAAGAAGCGTTCACGAACGACCCCGTTTCCAGTCTTTCCGATCAGCAGGAGGTCGTTATCAAGCAGGTCGCGGCGTTCATGAAGAGCGACAAGCTGCCCGCTGGCGCACAGGACGACGCGTATATCTACGGCGTCCTCGGCAACGCGTACGCGCTGTCGGAGCTTGACCCGCTTTATGTGCAGGATGACCCGCTGGGCGTCACGATGGGGAATGTCTTTGAAGACGACATGAAGACTTATCGACGCGAAAGAGTCTGGAACAGTCCGTTCACGTATACCGTGCAGGATCTGGGACGGTTCCGTCTTCAGGATCAGACGGAATACGTCCGCGTCACGCGGCGTGCGGATACGTACGCGTACGGCATCGGACTGTTTCAGTTCACGACTTATCGGTCGGCGTTTCTGGATTACTGTTATGATAACTCCGACGCGTTGACGAATTTCGAAGGCTACTCGGATCCGCTGTCGAATGACAGGATGGCTCTGAATGACGATGATGTCTATGACTGGTTCACGGTTGCGGCGCAAATGTCGTATCTGGTGGAGTATCCTGTTAAAGTGATGTTCTTTACGGAAGAATACGATCCGGAAGCGCTGGAAGCGGACGGCATCGGGAATGTTGAAGAGGATATTGATTACAGCAATATCGCCATCGGCTGGTGGGACGACGGGTTGACCGATGAAGAGCTGCGCATCTGTTATGCGACGACGCTGTTCCTCGGCACGTACGAGCGTCCGGCGCGGTATCTCGCGGGCGGTGACGACCGCGCGGATGTGATCGCGCGCCGGTGCGAGATCGCCGTCTCGCTCAGCAGGAAGTGTAAGGACGACGCTCTGCTGACGGATCTCGATAACGAATGGGCGGAAGGCGTCGTCGGGCGCGTCGTGTCGGGCGGCAATATCGCGACGCTCGGGGCGATCCAGTCCGGTTATACGAACTGCGGCATGGACACGGCGACGTGGAATTTGACGACGCCCGCGACCGTTGCGATCACGTATTCGCATCCGGCGGATCTCGACGAGGATGACGCGGCAAAGGAACCGACGATCGCGTACGATTATATCGTCAAGACTCTGAATGACATCGTCGGCGACCCGATGTACGATCTGGGCATGAATTTCTCGGCAGACTGGGGCGCCGTCGGATACGCCTATATCGTGTCCGGTTATGACACGTCGATCCCTATGGGTCTTTCAGATCAGCTTCGCTACTATCAGTCGTCGTCGCGGTGGTCGCAGATCGCGGATATTATGGCTGACGGCGGCACGGCGGATTACGACACGGCGGAAAAGCGCGAGGCGCTGCTGCAACCCGGCGACGTGCTGGTCGAGCATAACGCGCTCGGCATTGCGAAGTGTACGTATATGTATGTCGGCAACGGAACGGTGCTGGAGGTCGTCGGGATCGGTCCCGAAGAGCTTTCCGACGAACGGTATCAGGTGTATGCCGATAAGGAACTTGTGCGGGCGGCGAAGACCGGGTCGGATAAACGGGAATACCCGCATCTGGCGAAGTGGAGCATGCCGTCGGCTCTGTTGGAAGGGGAAGGCGTGCTGGTGTTCCGCTGCACGGCTCCGGAACAGAATTACGAGTACCGGGATCTGGTGCGCTACGGCGCGCCGGAAAACGCGGCATAAATTTTTGCGAGAGGAGTGTTTCCTACAATGACAGAGAAGAAGGAAGCGAAACAGAAGCAACGCTTCGGCTTGCTCGGATGGGTCTTTCTGCTTGCGTCAGCCGCCTTGGTGGCTTTGGCGGGTTTTTGGTTCTTTGAGGCAAGCAGTCAGGCGGAAGAGAACAATACGCTTCGGGACTCTCTGTTGGATAAAAAGGCGGAGCTACTCATGATGGGCGATTCGAAATACGACACGGAGTATATCCGCCAAATGACGTACTCGGCGAAGGAAGCCGGAACAGCGGTTGCCGACGCCATCAATACAGCGCATGCGCTTGAGTGGGACGCCCGTTGGGTCGGACAACAGCCCGACTGGGATGCGATCCGGGGCGTCCTCTCGGTCGTGCCTGCGTATTTCCCTTCGACATATGAGAACGGCGCCGCGTGGTTCGCCGGAAGGGATCCGCTGACGGGCGTGCGTTCGTCGTGGGAGTTCATGACGACGTTCTCGTTTACGCATGATACCATCGACTGCCTGTGGCTTTGCCGCCGGGAGTCGGACGACATGATCGTCGCGTACGCGACGGGCGTCTATGAAGCCGCGAACGGAATGTTTCGGTTTACGTTCGCGAACGATCACCACATTACGACGTACGGCGCCGCGTGGATGCGGGAGATCCAAGAGCATTCGATCGTGAATGACGGCGTCGAGGTCACGCCTGATGCATCCGAAGAACCTTCGGAGGAAGCGTCCGGAACGGATGACGCGTCGGGTGTGACCGAAGGAAATGACGGAAGCGAGGCGTCGGCATGGTAAAGAAAATCATCGCGGCAGTCGTTCTTTTCATCAGTATCCTTGCCGTCATCGCCGCGGCGGCGTCGTATCGGGCGGCACAGAACGAACATGACGACATCGCGCGGGAGGTCGCCGATGTGGAGAACAAGATACAGGCAAAAGAGATCGAGAACACACAAGTGCGCGTACAGGTGCTCGCGGATGTCGCGGGCGTGTCGGAAAGACGATTGAATCAGGACGCGGAGTTGTTCGACGAGGTGTTCGGCGTCGCGTTCACGTGGCACAACTTCGAGGAATACACCGCGATGCGGGCGACGCTGGTGGGGTCATACGGGTTCGATCCGAAGGGGCAGTTCCTGACAGATGTGTTCCCGGAAATGAAAGTGTCCGAGTCGGATCCCGAGTACAACTTGATCGACGGTCACAAGATGCGCATTGAGTTTGGTCATTGTCAGCTGTACTGCACGGGATGCTCCGGGTTGACGTATCGGTATTTCGGGGAAGTGACGTTCCGGTCGCTCGGTGCGAACGGAAGCTCGTATGTTCTTACCGACGCGTTCACCGCTGTGACGGACGCCGACGGGAACATTACGGACCTGTTCGTTATCGACTTGCTGACTTGAATTTTTTTGCGACTTTTTTGCGGAAACCTATTGACATAGGCTTCGTTTTGTGGTAGAATATACACAGAAATCAATAGATTTCGCAAAAACGGACGCAACGAGAGGACATTTTTATGAAAAGAAGTTTCAAGGTGCGCCGCAGGACGTATCAGGCGCTTGTCGGACTCCTGTTGACGGTCATCGCGGTGCTGCTGACGGGGATCATGTGGTATGCTCTGTACGCGTACGTCATGCCGTCGCTGAATAGCTTCCTGTTTGGACTTGCGGGCGGCGCGAACGCGGTCACGGAGATCGACGAGCGCGTGGCGCCGTACACGGTGGCGGCGCTCTGGTTTATCCCGGCATTGTGCGCCTGTGCGACGCTGAATCTGCTTTGCTGGCAGGCGACGCGTCAGCTGGTGCGCACGGCAAAGCGTGTCGCCGGAGCGGCGATGGAAAAGTTCGATAAGGTCAATCCTGCAGAGGGGGCGAAGAAGTGAACATCTACGGGATCTCGGCGGAAAGCCCGCTTGCACAACAGATCTCTGTCTGGAGCAAAGAGCAGAAGGGCGTGCGGGAGTATCGCGGCGTTCCCGCGCTGATTACGGCGCGGTTTTCCGAAGCGTATCTGATGCAAAAAGGATCGGAGGAGAATTTTCGCCCGTATCTGCTTTTGGTCGGCGCTGTACGTTCTGCGAAGTTCGCCGAGGATGCGCCGAAGATGCCGTACGGCATCGACGGCGTGACGTTCGGGACGTCCGGGACGGAGATCATCTATCGCTATCAGTTCAGCGACGACGAGTTGAAGGAGCTTGTCGATAAAGGCTATTTCTCTACAACGCCGCCGGATGTGCCGAGCATCTTTACGGGGGCATCGTTTGAAGAGCTTCCGATGCCTATCGATCGTCTGTTGATTTTGCCGCCGGATGCGGCGAAGGAATACGACGGCGATAATCCGCCGCTGGTGGTCGTGGATTTCGGCGACCTGACGAACTGCGTAACGGATCAGGTCGAGTCGGGGTATCGCTTGGGCAGTTATTTCGAGCCGTCGCCCGCGTTCGTGAAGAACGCGGCGCCTATACACAACGAGGTTGAAGAAGTCGTCGAGGCGGAACCGCCGGAAGAGATGTTTTCTTTGGATGAAGAGCCGGAGACGGATAAGCAGGTCGAAGAGCGGCTGTATGAGGCGACGGTCGCGAAACGCACCGTAGAGCCGGTCGCCGAGGCGGATGAAGAAGAGACGTCCGAAAAGACGCCCGAAGAGCTTGCGGCACAGAAGCTCGCCGAAGAACGCCGTCGCAAGAAGGCTGCGGCGGACAGGCTTGCGGAAGAGCTCGCGACGGCGAAGCCCGAACCGGTCGTCGAGGAAGAGCCGCTGGCGCCGGACGACGGGTATATTTGATGGGAGGGAGTTCGCATGCAGTCTTTGCTTTCGGTTGCGTCGAAGCACGACAGAGCGGTGCTTGCGGCGATGATCCCTCCTACGGACTTTACGGTACATAAATGGATCGAGCCGTACTTCACGGCAGGCGACGCGATGTTCGCGATCGCTCCGCGGCGGTACGCCGTGTCGTGCGCGACGACGGTATGGTCGGAGTGGTACCTGCAGATCGCGTTTAATCCGCATGATGTGTGGCGCGCGTTTGAAGACTTACAGGCGGCATATCACGGGGACACCAAAGGATGGGAACCTTATTATGACGCGCTGTACGCGTTCAATCGAGGGTTGTCCGTCAAAAGTTGGATGTCGGCAGAGGACGCGGCAAAGGTGTTGTTTTTCAAGCTGACGTCGAGGTCGCATGTTTATCCGACGGAGTGGACGCCGTTCCGGGAACCTCCGGGCGGGAAGTCCCGTCAGCATGTGTTGCGGAAGGACGCATTCATGGAAGTCGCGGCATATCTGGAGCAGACGCGCCGGAACGGTACGCAGGTCATTACGGCAGGGCATCCGATCGGGGTCGTCGATAAGGCGCAGACGGGCGACGTCGTGTTCGCGGACCTGCGCGGCAAGAATGTATCGAAGGAAGCCGTCGACGACCTGCTTCGGAAGGCGCCGTCGTTGACTTCACGGTTCGTGTATATGATTTTGATCCTTCCCGAAGCGTTGCCGTTGTGTCGTACCGGGGTGCATGTGCAAGACGGACTTCGTGTTTACGACAATGTTGCAGAGGTCGACAGAGCATGCGAGAAAGCGACGAAAGAGAGGCGAAAAGCCGTTGCCGCAAGTCTCGCGACGCTCAAAGACTTCGGGTTGAAAAATCCGTTTCCTCCGGACGCGCTGGAACAGCTTTATAATGTGCGCGAGGTATCGGATGAACAGTTATACGTGCTGGTGCGCGCAAAAATCAATTCGATCTTTCAGTAAGAAAAGGAGTCTTTGAAAATGAGAAGTGTGCTGAAAATTTTTACGGTCCTGCTTGCGGCGTTCCTGCTTTGCGCCGGGTGTGCGTCGTCGGAACCCGAAGAGACGTCGTCGGTCGCATCGTCTGTGCAAAGCACGTCAGAGGCGACGTCTTCGGAAAGTCCGTCGAAAGCGGAAGTCTCTGAAGGTCCGGAGCAGTTCGCGATGCTGCCGGACGGTACGATCGTCAGCAACAAGGCTGAAAAGGTGGACCATACCGGTTATCTCGTCGACGGCGAGAACGTCGTAGAGATGCCTTTCACGTTGTCGTGGAAAGAGAACGGTCAGGATCACGCCGTCGAGATCGGCGGCGATATGACGGTCGGAGAGTTCCTTGCGTTGAACGGCATGGAGTCGATGCCGACGGATTGCGCCATCGGCGACAGCGCGACGTGGTACAGACGCCCGGGAACGCCGATGGAGCTTGACCCCGACGCGAAGTTCTTTGATTATATGGCGGGGTTCACGCTTGCGTATGAGGACGCTACGGACGTGTGCATCAACGGCGTGGAAGTCGCGACGGACCCGGACGCGCTTGCGGGGAAGGCGTTGCTCGAAGAGATCGGCTTGCCGTGGTGCGTCAAGAGTGTTCTGTTCGAAGATGACGCCGAAGAGGGTATTCCGCGCATTTATCATTGGCGGACGTCCGACGGTGGACGACTTCTTCTGGATATGTTCGTCGTAGAGTACAACAGTACGGATATGTTTTAAGGCAGCGGACTGCCGCGGGCGGGAACGCTCGCGGCGGTTGTCTTTTTAAGGAGGTGCGCGGTATGGCGTTGAAGCAGTCGATCGTGGTGGTCAGCGAGTTTACGAACAAGGGCGGCGTGTCGAAGGGTTCCCGCGGGAATACGCCGGGGGAATACGTCACGCGGTATATGGGTCGCGATAAGGCGACCGAGGATCTGACGCCGGTACGGCTGGAGGATACGGAATCGTATATCACGCGCTATATGGCGCGCAAGACGGCGGCGGAGACGCTGGACTCGGTCCCCGACATCAAGAAAAGCATGCGGGCTTCTCAAAAGAACGCCGGGGTAGCGTTCGGGTACGGTTCGATCTCTCTTTCGGATAAGGCTCTGAAAGAGGCGTCGAAGGATATTCAGAAGAATTACGATAACGGAAAGACCGTTATGAAGACCGTGTTGTCATTCGATGAAGACTACTTGCGCAAATACGGTATCGTCAGTCCCGATTTCGTCTTTCGTAAGAAAGGGGATTACCGGGGGAATCTCGACCAGATGAAACTTCGTATGGCGATCATGAACGGCATGCGCCGCATGGGGTGCGCTTATGATGATCTGCAGTATGTCGGCGTCATTCAGGTCGATACCAAGCATGTGCATTGTCATTTGGCTATGGTCGATCGCGGACGGGGTACGCTTGCCCCGGACGGAACGCAAAAAGGAAAGATCTCCGCGGCGTCGAAGCGGCAGTTGCGCTACGGCATCGACTCGTTCCTCGAACAGCAGCAGAAGATCCATATGATGACGTCGAATATCGGTCACGATAAGCGCAACGCCGTCTGCTTTATCAAGAAATTCACGCATCAGATGATGGACGAGCAGGGCGTGCCGCAGTTCCTGATCGCGACGCTGCCGGTGGACAAGCGCCTGTGGCGCGCGGACACGAATCGCAAGGAAATGCGGAAGCCGAACCAGATCGTGCGGGATTACGTTAATGAGATCCTGCAGGAACCCGGCTCCGGTTACGGAGAGACCGTTCGCGGGATCGAACGATACGCCAGCCGCAGAGCCCGGAACGAGGGTCTGGGGCTTCGCGGGTACCGCGAACTTGTCCGGGAAGGACAAGAGCGTGTCGTGAGAGACTGCATGAACGGTGTCTATTCGGTCCTGAAGCAGGTGTCCCCGCGGCAGATGTCGGTCAAGACGCCGATGCTGTCCATGATGGCGATGGACTACGACGACTTGGCGTCGCAGGCGGCGTCGGACCCGATGATGGAGTTTGGCTTTAAGCTCCGTTCCTACTCGTCCCGCCTCCAGCATCATAAAAAGGAAATGCACAAGTGGCGGAACGCAAAGGAAGATTACGACAGCTCCGCGAACGCGTCCGTCGACTCGAAGCCGATGCGGGATTTCTTCGCATATGAAGAAGAATACAATGCAAAGCTGATGTGTAAGTATCAGCATCTGTTGAAGTTTTTGCCGCCGTCGGACGATTACGAGGACGAATTCGAACAGTTGATCGCATACAGAAAGCGTCAGCAGAAATTGCGGCAGATGTACGAGGATAAGTCGATCCGCCGGATGCGGGCGGATACCGCCGAAGAATACGGTCGCAAGGTCTACGGCATGCACGGCGGGCGTTACGTCGCGACGTCGCCTTCGACGATCGAACGTCGGCTGGAATTGATGGAGGAGCGCTACGGCACGATGGAGAAGGCGTTCAAGGATCGTCTTGCCGACGACGGCTTGACGTTCGACGGTCACGGCGTGTCGAAGCAGAAGCCGTATGCGTTCGACGAGGTAAAGGCTCTGGATATTCATCATCTCGGCTACGACTGGAGCCATGATCTGATGGTGTCGAAGCGGAATATCGACGCGTTCTGCGAAGCGACCGACGAGCGGGCTCGTCTGTTCGAAGCAGCGAAGGCGTACCTCGTCGGGTCCGGTCAGGAAGACGCCGTGTCGGCGCTGCCGGAACGTGATATTACGGCGATGCGGGAGACCGCCGACAGGATGCGCGGGTCGCCTGTCCTGCAGTCGGTGAGACCCGCGGAACAGGGGACCAAGCGGATGCGCCGGACGGTGCGTCTGGATGTGGATTATGACAGATTGCTGAAAGATGCGGTGAAGCAGACGGTACAGGCTGTTTCGCTGACGATGGAGGAGTAAGCGTATGTGGGCATGCTTATGGTTAGGCATTTTGCTGACGGCATTCGGTTTGTATGTCGTCATTAAGATCTCTTTGCCGCGGCGCTGGGAAAGCGCCGAAGGGACGATCCAGAAGTCGTCGGACGGCGCGTTTCCGACGTACTGTATCAAGACGGACGAAGGGGAGACCGGCTGGACGCCGTATTACAAGAAACGCGACGATACGCTTTCCGACGGGTCTCATGTCCGGGTGTTCTTCTATAAGAAGCGCGACGGAAAGGTCGTCATGGCGCTGCCGGAGAAGGATGCTCTGATCACGCTGAAGCATGGCGTCGTGGCGCTCTGTCTCGGCGCGGTAGACCTGTCATGGTATATTTTCTGGTGGGTCACCGCGTATGCACTTTGATCAGATTTGTAGGTTTCGGAAAATTTTTCCGATTTTTTGCAAAAGGTATTGACAAATCTGTTTGATCGTGCTATACTGTATGCAACAAGGGGCTCGATGCGTATTCAGTTTTAGAGTTTGGTCTTGTGCGGACTTCGGACTGCAGTCCGAAGAATCGGTTTTCAGGTTCCGTCAGACCTGCAGGCACCGGCTGGACACGAACGCAAATCTGTATTATGCCTCATGTGCTTCTTGTAATATGTAATTGTTACAGGAGGAAAAAAGTATGGCTAACATTCGCGGAGCCGGAGGCAAGACGCGCAAGTATGACGTTTATGTCTCCTTCTCAAAGGAAGCGTTCGAGACGGCGAAGAATATCCCCGTCGAGGCGCACATGAATCATCAGGGCATCACCAAGGCGGGGATCAAAGAGCTCGTCGACCGTCCGGGTTCCATCGCGGACAAAGACAACCGTTTGAGCGTGAAGAAATTCCAAGGCAAAGACGGTAAAGAGCACGTCGGTTCCAGCGTCCTGTATGCCAAGTCGCAGGTCGAAGCGATGCTGAATATGGGTCAGCAACCCGACGCAAAGGGGAAGATCCATACCTTCGAAGACGAAGGTCGCGTCTATGCCGCGTTTAAGGCACAGCTGATCCCGCGCGACGGCGTCCTTGTCATCAACACGCAATCGCTGGAGCCGGCTGCGAAGCCGTTCGACAGCGTGAAGTGTCTTGAGCAGGCGAAGGAAGGCAGCGCAAAGCTGCGTGAGGCTCTGAACGCGAAGTATCCGCCCAAGGAAAAGATCGCCGAGGCGGAGCCTGCAGTGGAGAATGAGGTTCAGACGGAAACTGACGGACCGGCTGTCGGGGAATAATTCCGAAACTTGCGCCGTGCAGAACGGCGCGGAGATGTTTTCATCAGGAACCTTCAAACAGATAACGTAACAGGAACGTATGCCACGTTGACGGACGCGGGAGAACTTTATGGGAAGAACACCTGAAAACGATCTCATTTGAAGCTGACAAGAAGCGTCGGGGATTTCCCCGGCGTTTCTTTTTTATCGGCGTCGATACAAGAATTTTTTTTTCAAGGTTTTTCTTGAAACCTATTGATTTTTGTTGCAGTTTGTGTTATAATGTTGATAGAGAGGGCTGAAAAGGAGGCGGTTATTTGAAGCCGTTGTATATCCATCGTTCTACGGCGTTGCTGTTGCATACGATCTTGCAGGGTCTGACGTGGATCCTGCGGGTGTTTCTGTTTATCGCGGTCGGTTACGGCGTCGTCGGCATCGGCGCGTCGATCTACGCGTCGGAGTGGCACGCGCTGTTGCGCTACGGGCTGATTTTAGCCGTCGGTCCGATCGTTTGTCTCGTCACGTCCGTCGCGACGGACGTGCTCGCGAAATACGTGCGAAGTGAAGCGGACATGAGCGACGGTCTGGTCGAGCTGGACCCGAAGTTCCTGCTGTCGGCAATTTTCGGAAAGGAGCGTCGTTCACGTGCTGGAAAAGGAAGAGCAGAGAGATAAGTATCCTACGCTGAATACGTATACGAATCCGGTCAAGCCGCCGGAGCGTCCGATCGTAGGGCGCGAGAAAGAGATCCGGCAGATACAGGCGGCGATGCAGCGCCCGGAGATCTCCAACGTCATGCTGCTGGCTCCCGCGGGGTCCGGTAAGACGGCGCTTGTGCAGGGTACGATGCTGGCGGATGCGGAGCGGATCTACCTTGAAGTGGACCTCGCGCGGATGATCGCGGACGTCACTACGGACGTCAATCAGATGGCGGCTACGTTGAAGATGCTGTTTGACGAGACCGCGCGGTACCGCACGGAAGAGGGCGCTGAAATCGTTCTGTTTATCGACGAGTTCCATCAGGTGGTGCAGCTGTCGCCCGCGGCGGTCGAAGCGTTGAAGCCGCTGTTGGCGGATTCGGGCACGCGAGGCATTCGCGTGATCGCCGCGACGACGTTCGCGGAGTTCATTCAGTACATCGCTCCGAACCAGCCGCTGGTGGAACGCTTGCAGCGGATCAATTTGGCGGAACCCGATAAGGCGACCGTCTGCGCGATCCTGCGCGGGATGGCGCGCCGGTACGGCGTGGAAGATCAGTTCCCGGACGACTCGATGTTTGAGTTGATCTACGAGTACACGAACCGTTATATCCCGTCGAACTCACAGCCGCGGAAGTCGATCCTGATCCTCGACGCGATGGTCGGATGGCATCGCTTGGAAGGCGTGCCGATCGACAGGAAGCTGCTTGCGGACATGATCTATCAGCAGGAAGGCGTCAACGTAGCGTTTCGGGTGGACGCGTCGACGATACGGAAGCGGCTGGACGAACGGGTGCTGTCGCAGGAATTCGCGACGCGGACGATCGAGGATTACTTGCAGGTGTGCGTTGCGGACCTGAATGATAAAGATCGCCCGATGGGCTGTCTGCTGTTCTCGGGAAGTACGGGTACCGGTAAGACGGAAACGTCGAAGGCGTTGGCGGATATTCTGTTCAACGATCCCCGCGCATTGGTGCGGTTCGATATGTCCGAGTACGCGAACGCGGACTCGCTGGAGCGGTTCCGCAAAGAGCTGACGGACCGGATCTGGCAGAGACCGTTCTGCATCCTGTTGCTGGACGAGGTCGAAAAAGCATGTGCGGAATGCACGCGCCTGCTGCTGCAGGTACTGGACGATGCGCGGCTGATGAATGCGAACGGCAGGGAAGTGTCATTCAAGAACTGCTATATCATCATGACGACCAACGCAGGGTCGGAGGTATATAAAATTATCGCGCAATACAACGTCGATGATAAAGGCTCCGGGAAGTCGATGCAGAAGTATCACAAGTTGATTCGCGAATCGCTGACCACGACGACCGGCAGCAATAAGTTCCCGCCGGAACTGCTCGGGCGTGTCGACGCCATCGTGCCGTTCCAGCCGTTGTCCGAGGCGACGCAGATCGCGATCACGCAAAAGAAGCTGTATTCGTTGAAGGCGAAGCTGCGCAAGATCCACGGGATCGACGCGCAGTTCAGTAAGGACGTCGTAGATTATCTGGTCAAGGACCGGCTGGACACGGACTCGGATTCGGGCGGCGCCCGCGCCATTATCACGCGGTTGGAGACGGACGTTACGGCGGTCGTTGCGAGGTTTATCAATGAGAACCCCGGCATCAAGGCGATCACGGTCGACGTGGGCGGACAGATGGCGTACAGGAACAAGACCCAGCTGCAGTCGACGGCGTACGTTACGGTGAAGGCACGTATCGTGCCGAAGAAATGACTTGAAAGGAACGGTTGTAGGAAATGGCTGAAAACGAAGGACTTGCGAAGCTGATCGACGAGTCGGTGCCGGAGACGGCGCTGCTGCTGTTCCGTGAGGCGTCGCGGTTTCAGGTGCGTGTCGACGGCGAAATGCTGTACGCGGGGCTGTTGCTGCCGGTAGAGCGCATCGGCGGATTGGATAAGAAAGCGTCCCGGTCGGACCCTGACAAGGGACAATTCTTGGAGTGTATCAAGAACGATACGCTTCAGGTGTATATGACGCCGGAATTGTTGGATACCGGCAAGATCCTGTTCATTCCGACGTTCGAAACGCTGTCGGGAATGGACGAGTACGGCTTCCTGCGCGCGGCTACGTATATTTTGGCGACCGTCAGCAACGACGGCGCCGTTCAGGCGACGGACTGGGAGCTGACGCTCCCGCAGGCGCTGTCGGTGGCGATGGAAGACTTGACTCTGGCGGAAGTCCTCGGGATCGAAGAAGAAGAAAAAGAAGATACAGAAGAGGACACGGCAGAGGACAGTGCGAAAGAGACGCCGTCGGAATTGCCGACGGAATCGAACGACGAGGATACGCCGTTCGACGGCGGCGAGGATGTCGATACGACAGCCGATACGGAAGTTACGTATGATGATATTCCCGACGCGCCGCCGGATGAAGCGGATCCCGAAGAGGATACGGAAGAGCCTGTCGAGGAGACGTCGGAAAAGTCTGCCGAAGGACCTGTCTATAAAGAGGACGTCGACGAGTCGCAGGTGCGCGCGGCGGTGTCACGCCGGTTTTACTCGGACGAGCTCGGTCTGGAAGTGACGTCGGCGCCGTTCGACGCGCAATTCGCGCATACGACGCCTCCGCCTGCTCTCTCCGAGGATTACGACGAGGAGTGGCAGGGGAGTTACCTGCGGATGTCCGCAAAGGACGCGAACTTGGAGCTTGCGCGGATGCGCGAGAACACGGTGTCGCGTCTGCGGGAAGACTATTTTAATCTCGTCGCGAGATCGTGCGAGGACATCCAGCGGATGCTGGATATGAACGACCCGCAGACGGCTTACGGGAAGCGTTTGAGGAAGCTGGATGCGAAGCGCGACGAGTATCTCGACAGCGTGTCCGAAGAGATCGAGAAGCAGAAGGCGGAACTGGAGGCGGCTTATGCGAAAAAGCGTGAGCAGTACGTCGAGAACGCCGTCGCCGCGGCGAAGCAGCAGTACGATAATATGTACGGTCGACAGCATGCGGCACAGCTTGCGGCGCTGAATGCCGCCGCGTATAACCGCATCGAGGCGGGGTATCAGGAACAGCGTCGGCAGTTGCTGGAGCGTCGCCGCGAAGAGGCGGGGAAGCTGCTGGATTATCGCATCAGCGACATCATGCAGGTGTTGACCGAGGAGTACCATCGTCGGTTGGAAGAGGAAGACGCGCGCTATCAGCAGCTGCGGCAGCTGATGCAGGAGAATCGCGAACGGCATCGCGCCGACTTGGAACAGATGCGCAACGCGTATGACACGCTGGGCTACGACGCCGGTGACGAAGGGGCATACGACGACGACTTCGCGAACCTTGTCGACGACGGGTCATACGGCGCCGAGTATGGCGGTGCGGGACCTATGCTTGAAAAGAAGCTGGCACAGGACGGCGGCGAAGAAGACACCGAGGATTGACGCGGTCATGGTCGCCCGCGCTTGTATGGGCGAAAGCCTTTGCGGGCGCGGGCGGTTTTGACATAGAAACAAATCTTCAGAAAGGAGAAAAAGAATGGCAAAAAAAGAGTACAACAACTATGATGCTATTCGGGACCAGCCGAATACGGACTCGTTCCGTTACCGCGATATTCGCGGCGAACAGGACCTGAAACGGTCGAAGCGGGAACGCCCGCCGACGTTTACACCGTATCTCGTCGGCGTTATTATCCTGACGGTTCTGGTGATGTTGTTGACCTATTCCGTTGTGTCGCTGGCAAGGTGGGGCTTCGCGGCGCTGGGGTCGATCAGCACGTCGTCGCAGAGCTATCATTGGATCTATGACGCCGAGGCACAGCGTCAGGTGTGCATCTGGGAAGACGGTACCCGGCACACGGGACCGCCTCCGATCGCATCGTCCGGGGGAGGGATGTCCTTCGGGCAGGCGTTCCTGCCGAGCGTTGCAAGCGTGTTGCTCACGCTGGTCGCCGGTGGGATCGCGTTCGCGCTTCTGTATGTGAAGTTCAAGAAATTGTACGACGCACAGATCGCGGAAAAGGACGTGAAGAACGATCACGTCGAGGACGTCTGGTTGCAGACGGTGGATGAAATGCTGGATAAGTATGATTTCTTTCCGGATAAGGCGGGGCATATGTCGATCCAACCCTCGTCCATCATCGCGCATATCGGCGTCACCAATAAAGGCATCAAGGATGTACAGATCCCGCGGCGATTGAAAACGGATGTGGTCGCTGAAGACGGCACGACGGTGGAACGCTACAAGGGGGATTACGAACTTGACGCGGAGGGCGAAAAGCAGTTCACGTCCATGCCGCTGTTCGACGAAGAGTTCCGCGAAGAGCTTTTCACCGCAAGCGGCGTGCCGAAGGATAAGGCTCTTCGGCGGGCGTTTGATCTGACGCGCATCAAATACAATCCGGGTGGAAAAAATCGCGACAAGCTCGGAAAGTATGAGACTGTGGCAGATCTCGTCAACGCGGACTGCGAGATCCCCGACTACGAGGTCGGGCGCCCCGGAGGGCTCTATATTGTTGATACGGCGCCTGTGAACACCATGGTTTTGGCTATTACGCGCGCCGGTAAGGGTAACTTGACCCGGGCTGCCCGGTGACGAGCAGTTCCTGTGCGTTAATTGCTTTGAAAGCCTAAAGCCGCGCGATGCGTAAGCCGAAACCGGAAACGGTAAGCGGAAGAAGCGAAAGCAGAAACAAAGAAGCGCGGATGTTCGGTAGGCGTAAGCCGTAACGAACGACAACAATGGCAGTTTAGCAGCCACTTCGCTAAAGGCGTTAGCCAAAGCGGGAGGTTCAACGAGTATCTCTTTGTGGGAGAGTAAAACCGCAAGCGTAGGGCGGAAGAAAAATGCACCGTCTTGCTTCTGCAAGACGAAGAAGTACTCTCAACTTCGTGTGAAAGCACGAGCAGACGCATGATGCGTCGGGGTCTGCGTTGCGAACAGACCTGAAGATAATTGTCAAACATATATTGAGCCTCTTTTAGACCTCTGGATGCGCGAGAAGGAGCCCAACAATATCGTGGTCAACGACCCGAAGGGCGAGCTTCTCGTGAAGAATTACGTCGCCGCTACCGTGCGCGGCTACACGCCGGTACAGTTTAACCTGATCAACTCGATGAAGACGGACGTTTACAATCCTCTGCATTTAGCGTATCAGGCGGCGCGCGAAGGCGACTTTACCAAAATGGCGATGTACGTTGAAAACATTGCAAATGTATTTTTCCCGTTGGACGGAGGGGAGGATCCCGTCTGGCCAAACGCGGCGAACAATGCTTTCAAACGTGCGGCGTACGGTCTTATCGACTTTTATATGGAAGAGGAGCGAGAGCTCCGCGTAAAGGCGCAAGAGACCGGCATGCCCGATAAGACGCTGAACGCGAAACTTGACGAGTTGTGGGCGCATGTGACGCTGTATAATGCCTATCAGCTGTTCGTACAGCTGACGGCAAAGCGGCGGCGGAATCCCGCGGCGGTGTTCCAGCAGAAGATGAAGAACGGCGAGTTCGACGATATGGACGAATGGGATCTCGCGGAGCTGCAGGAGAGGGCGGAAGCCCAATCGGTACTCTGGGAAGATAAGCCTGACGTCGACCTGTTGACGCTTTACTTCAACGCAACGAACGCTCTTCCGCGCAACACGATGCGCACGCGCGTCAACGAAGCGGACGCTTCGCTCCGTTCCATGGGCGGCGCGGAGAAGATGCTCGCGTCGGTGTACGGCATCGCTATCACGGCTATGAGCTTCTTTACCGATCCGACGATCTCGACGCTGACGTCCGGCACGCCTTCGATGAACGCCGATATGGGTTCGCTTTCGTTCCCGCGGCGGTTCGGCGTGCGGCTGCACAGCGACTTCATCAAGAAGTACAATCTTGTAGGAATGCAGGCGAAGTGGATGTCGTATGAAGACGACACGTTCACGAAGCCGCTCGGGAAAGGCTTCGAGCATGAAGATATGATCCAGCGCGCCGGGTGGGCAAATTATTACTTCAAAGGAAAATACGCAAAGGATACCGCTTACGTGAAGCTGGAGATCCTGAATCCCCAGACCGGCGTGCTGGCAAGGGTGTTCTACTTCCGCTTTACGAAGATGTATCAGATGTCATTGGATGCGCGTCGGTATGTGAAGGACCCCGTCCTCGGTGAGAAGATCATTCGCGACGGCGTGCTCGAAGAGCTCGTTCCGAAGAAGCAGGCGGACGGCACGACGAAATACGTGCTCGGACATACTACTTTCAAGGAAGAAAAGATCCAGCACCCGGAAAGTGATGCAAAGCGCGAAATGGTGGACATCCGTGTGATCGTGCAGACTGCGATTCGATACACGGAGAAGCCTAAAATCGTGTTTATGATCACGCCTCCGCATTTGATTGAGGTCTTGATAAATATGTAAAATTGTGCTATAATGATATTGAGGACATGGTCAGTATCTTGTTTCGAGGAGAAATAATATTATGGCACGAATCAAAACACAAGCAGATTTTGTAGTAAAAGCAAAAGAGATTCATGGTGATTATTACGATTATAGTCTGGTTGAGTATCACAAGTCGAACGAAAAGGTCAAAATTGTTTGTCCTGTTCACGGGGTATTTGAGCAGACACCGAATAAGCATCTTGTCGGACAAGGCTGTAAAGTCTGTGGTAAAAACCGTACGAGAGTCGGTTGTGAAGTATTTATAGAACGAGCGATTAAAGTACACGGTGATAAATATGATTATTCGAAAGTCGTATATACGCGAACCGATGAAAAGGTATGTATCGTTTGCCCGATTCATGGGGAATTTTATCAGACACCGCATTGTCATGTTGTATTGAAACAGAATTGCCCGCAGTGCGCTGCGATTGAAGCAGGACAGAAGCGACGTGGTGAAAATAATGTAATGCGGAAAGAATCTGTGAAAGCAAAAGTTCGACAGACTTGTCTGAGACGGTACGGAACAAAGACTTATTCTGAATCTGTAGAAGGACGGCAACGTCTGCATGATATTATCAGTGATTCTGATGTGCAGACAAAGATAAAACAGACGTGTTTGAATCGTTATGGTGTCCCTTCGTGGGCACAAAGCGATGAAGGCAAATATGTGTTGCACACAATGATGTCGTCTGAAGCAGTTAAGCAGAGAGTGGTAGATGGGTATATTGCAAAGTACGGTGTTGACCATTACATGAAAACCGAGGAAGGTCGAAAAAAATTGCAAGAAAGTATGCTTGATGTTGAACATCAGCATAATGCACGGCAAGGACTTATTGATAAATATGGTGTACATGCAGCAGCATTGATTCCCGGTGTGAATGAAAAAGCATGGGCTACGAAACGTCGTAATGGTACTTTTAATACATCAAAACCCGAAGAAACATTGTATGGATTGTTATGTGATGTTTTTGGTTGCGAAGATATTGTTCGACAATATTTTGATGAAGCGCGATACCCTTTTCATTGTGATTTTTATATTAAGTCTTTGAATATGTTTGTTGAATTAAATGCGAGTTGGACACATGGCGCTCATTGGTTTGACGAAACGAATCCAGATGATGTGGCTTTGTTGGCTGAATGGAAAAGAAGGGCTTTGCAAAAAGGTTCTTATTACTATCAGCAGGCGATTGATATGTGGACTGTTCGTGATTTACACAAACGAGCAATCGCTGAAAAAAATCATTTGAATTATTTTGTGTTTTGGAAACAGGATTTAAGTGATGCGAGAGCATGGCTTGAAGCCTATCGGTAAAAAGTATTTGTCAAGTGTAGTCGTCCGTAGTGAAACTGTCAAGTAGACTACGGAGTATGAGTGGAGAATGAAGCGGGAAAAGGGGTCATGCCCTAACCCGAGACCGAAGGCAAAGAATAACGGCTTTGTCAGGCGCAACGAGTAGGCGGTGAAACCATAGTTGAGATACTATGGAATATAATCTGTTCACGAGTCTCCGCTGTCGGACAGTACAGGTGCAGAGCCTGTGGCAAAAATGTATTCTGAACTATGTTGTAATGACATAGAAGTACGGATAAAGAGCCGTACGGTAACATATTGGAAATATGCGAAATTGGTGCTGATTCTTATTAAACAGCTCGTCGATTTGAACTTCGATTCGTCATATATGACGAAGGCGAATCAGAAGCCTTGAAATTTTTGTTTTGATGTGCTATAATGTTCGTATGGGAAAGAAATTCGATACGAACGATTTTATCAGTAAAGCAAGACAACTGCATGGTAATAAGTACGATTACACGAAAGTGGTCTATGTTAATTCCCGAACGAAGGTTGAAGTTATCTGTCCGAAGCATGGAGTGTTCGAGCAGTTGCCGTCCAGTCATTTATCCGGCAATGGCTGCCCGAAATGTGCGAGAGAATGGTCTGATGAACATAGGAGGCATCTTGCAGAATCTTCTCGTAAGTCCAGGGGCATGACAACAGATGAATGGATAGCCAGAGCAAGGGCAGTTCACGGTGATAAGTACGATTACAGTCGTACAGTGTATGTAAATCAGCGCACTGATGTTGAGATTATTTGTCCGGTGCATGGTTTATTTACACAGAAAGCGGATTCTCATATCCGCGGCAATGGATGCAGGCTTTGTGGTTTGAAGTCTGAAAATCACAAAGGCGTTCATGATTGGTCTGATGCACAAAGAGCAAAGACGGCAAGCACTTGTATAAAGCGATATGGCGCTCCGCGTTTTCTTGATAGTCAGTTAGGCAAAGAAATGATTTCTAAAATTAAATCTGATCCTCAGTTCCGTGGTAAAATGCGTGAGATCATTTCTTCTGATGAAGTTCAGGAAAAAACGAGAGTTACTTCATTAACTCGATATGGCGTTGAATTTCCGACGAGAACAAAGGTTGTTCAGGATAAGATTTATCAAACGAAGAAGAAAAATCATACTGTAAATTCTTCTAAGTCGGAAATGCGAATGTACGCAATGTTGACAGCCAAATTTGGAGTTGATGATGTGATTCATCAGCATAAAGCTGATCTGCGTTATCCGTTTGTGTGTGATTTTTATGTTAGATCTTTGGATTTGTTCATTGAACTTAATGCCCATTGGTCACACGGCAGCCATTGGTTCAGTCAGTGTTCTGAATTGGACTTAATAAAGCTGGAAGAATGGTCAGTGAAGGCAGTATCGAGCACATATTACCGTGAGGCTATTGTTACGTGGACTGACCGTGACGTAAGAAAGCGCAAGATCGCAATCGAAAATAATCTTAATTATGCAGTGTTTTGGAAAAACGATTTGTCTGACTTCAAGCAATGGCTTGAAACCGACGAATTGCAGCTGAAAGCATATTGAAATGAAACATATGACGGGGCATCTCGTGTGAACCACATTACTCATGGGTGTCTGTTTAGAAATAAGCAGGCTAACGGTATCAGTTGAATAAGACAGTTATTCAAGCCTTACAAGGAGATAATGACAGTAGCACCGAAAGGTGCTGACGAAGCCGCTGATTAAGAGACCCTACGGTCCACAATAGTGGATAGCAGGTAATACCGTGCCGTGTTCGCAAAACTTTTTTGCGAAAAGGGTGTAACGACTATGGTCGAGAGACCAGTAGGGCGGAAGTTGAGTTACCGTTCGAAGCGCCGAGCACGCAGATACTGCGTGGAAAGATAGTCTATTCCCGCTTACATGATAAGCGTTGAAATACGGCGAAAGCCGGGGTCATTGTGCTTTATAAGACGAGGTTTATGTTGGATAATGTATTGACAAATTGAAATGCTTGTGGTATAATTACAGTAGAGTAGATGATATGAAAGCTGTGATTATATGCGCTATCAAAAAGAAACATTTTTGAATCGAGCCAAAGAAATTTATGGGAATAAGTATGATTATTCCAAAGTAACTTATGTGAATCAAAGTACGCCAGTTACGATTATTTGCCCTGAACACGGCGAATATACGAGAACGCCCTCTTACCATTTGCAAGGTGGAGATTGTCCTGTATGTGCCAGAGAGCGTACATTAGCTGGCTGTAGAAAGCCGATGTCTGCAGAAGCAAAAGCAAAACGCAGACAAACGAATTTGCAAAAATACGGAGCTACTACATTTGCCGGAAGCAAACAGGCGCAAGCATTGTATGCAAACGGTAAGGGTCCGTGGTCAAAGGGCGCCCGAAAAAAAGCCGCAAATACTTGCGAACAGCGGTTTGGAGCAAAAACGTGGGCGGAAAGTGATGTTGGTGTAGTGACTGCTAAAGAGCGTTGTGCATCGGAAGAATATCGTGCAGAGATGTCAAGGCGAGCACGTAGCGAAGAAGCTCGTCAGCATTATGCAAAAACATCATGTATGCATTACGGAGCAAAGCATTGGACACAAAGTGACGACGGTAAACAACGGTTGCACGATATGTTTTCCACTGAAGAAGAACGTGCAGCGCGTAGTAAACGTATGTTATCTGCTGATGTAAAAGCTAAAATACAAGCAACGAGCATGGAGCGATACGGTGTTCCGTATTACTGGCAGTCTGAAGATGCACGTAAGCGTCTGAAGGAATTGTTGAGTGCGGAAGAAGTCCAACAGAAAATCATTGAGACAAAAAAGGCACGTGGAACAATTAACAGTTCAAAGCCTGAACGCATGGCATACGCGTTGCTTGTCAGAAAATTTGGCGAAGATGATGTTGAATCGCAGTATAATAAAGATGCTCGTTATCCGTATGCGTGTGATTTTTATATTAAGTCTTTGGATTTGTTTATTGAGCTCAATGCTACATGGTTGCATTGTGGTCACTGGTTTGATGAACATGATGAAAATGATTTACAGAAGTTGCAGACGTTATTTGACAAAGCGCAAGAGTCCAAACCTATGTACAAGAGAGCAATTTATATCTGGACTTATGATGATTTGAGAAAACGGAAAACCGCTATGAAGAATCATATCAATTATCTTGTGTTTTGGGATAATGATTTGGCTGATTTTAAGAAATGGCTCGAAACAGTTTGATTTGTCATAATGACAACGTCCTGCACATCGGGTGACTGGTGTGTACCTACACAAGTTAAAACTATGGAAAGACCTGAAGAGCCTGCATGCCACAACGTAGCCCGAAAGGGCAAGCGTGATGGAGCGAAAGCGGAAAGAAGTTGCAGGATGATGATAGGCTGAAAACAAATCACTTTGTATTAAAGTGAGCTACGTCGTCGTAGACAAGGGTCAGTTTAGTTGCGAATGTCCGTAGCGTAAGAGCCGGATAACGCTCAACGACTGGGGGATAGGGAGTCCCCGTTAGCGGCGGAAGCTGATGCCGTGCGCGAAAAATATGTGGACTTATTACTTGTGATAAGTTTGACGCATAGTCTGAACACGACCTGTAATGGGAGTGCCGCGAGGTAACGCGGAGGCGGTGTTGCGAACCGTTGAAACGAAATTGTGAATTGGGGAAAAGCTGATTGCAAAACCCTGTGCAAACCGGTAACGGTGTGCATACTATCATCTGTTAAAACCAGTAAAGACCTGAAGAGTTCATTAGCCACAACGTAGCTCGAAAGGGCAGGCGTGACGGTTGCGAAAGCAGAAAAAAGTAGTGAAATGACGATATGGTGAAATAAAAGCTCGAAAGGGTCCTACGTCGTCATCAACAAGGGTCTGTTTGGTTGCGAATGTCCGTAGCGTAAGAGCCGGATAACGCTCAACGACTAAAGGATTGCGTCCTTGTTAGCGGCGGAAGCTGATGCCGTGCGCGAAAAATGGATGGTCCCGATTTATCGGGATTGACATATAGTCTCGACACGTCCTGTAATGGGAGTGCTGTGAAATAACACAGAGCTTGTGTTGCGAACAAGTGAAAGGAAGAAAAATATATAATCGAACTTGCAGTCAGAAGGACACGGAATTGCTGATTTTCAAACGATGTTGTCCATTGGACTTGGTCAGGAGCAGCAGTTCACACTTATTTTACAGACGCTCCAGCAGTTGCGAGATGTCTATGGCGTAATGGTTTTATCTACAAACCGAGTCGCTGCCTATCTGTAATGGGTGGGTACTATTACGGGAGTTAAAACTGGGAAATGCCTTAAGAGCCTGTTCGGCTACAGCGTGGCGGGAGACCGCGAGCGCGAGATGCGGCGAAAGCAGAAAGAACAGAACAGGATGACGGCAGGCTGAAATACAAAGCAGACAATGTTTGCGCTAAACCGTCAGCAACAAGGGCAAGTTCAGTTGCGAATCCTTTGCAGAGATGCGATGGAACGCTTACAGACTGGGGGATTGCGTCCCCGTAGGGTCGGAAGTCCACAATGCCGATTCGAAAAATACCCGGGGGAATCGCCGGTTATTCGGTAGACCTTAACGTATAGTCGAGGAACCGCTGTAATGGCGGTAGTCACAAGTTGGACGATGTGGCGAAAGTGTTGACAAAATTAGTTTTCAAACGAACAGTTGAACTAATTTTGATACAGCATAGGGTTTCTAATTCGGTAGATAAGATTGTGCAGGGCAATACAAATAATATTGTCTTTTTGAAATCCACCGATGACTCGATGATCGACACGCTTGTCAAGATGTCGGGTCAGACGCATGAAGTACATCAGGACAGCCTGACTGTCACGAAGGATAAGGAGCGCCTGCTCCTGCCGAACGAGGGCAAGGTGTCTATGACCGTGTCTGTGCAGCAGACGTCGGTCCTGAAGTACAACGATTTTGCGTTCCTTCCGGAACGGAACTCCATCGTGTTCAGAGCAGGCGACATGCCGATCCTGAACAGAAACGAAACTATTATGCCTATGAGCTGGCGACTGTTCAAGGATACCATCATTCATCCGGGGCATGAGTACAGTCTGCAGACGATCCCGACGTTGTCTTCGGCGAAGGATTTCGACGTAAGGCAGAATCAGCCGGACTTCATCAAGATGCTGGATAAGCGTCTGGAGCAGGCGTACCGCGCGGAAGAGTGCAAGACGATCTTCAAGAACGCCTACGGCTACGACGACTATCAGATCTCCCGGTTGGATCCCGATAACTACTCGGCGGAAATCATGGAAATGATCGACCGCTGGATCGCTTCGGACGCCGCGGCGGACGAAGAAGAGGGAGAAGGCACCGTGGAGGTCGTAGACGAAGGCTATGAGGACTTCGACAACGAAGAACAGAAGACGGCTACGGCAGAGGCGCAAAAACAGTACGACGACCGGTTCGCGCATACGTATGCAAACGGACTGGTGAGAAGAGAAGATCTTGTCAAGAACGGCATCGTGTCGCACGCGATGGACGTTACGTTCCTTGAGGTCTTTAAGGAGATCAAGGGCGATCTGTTCAGCGACAAGACGAATTTCTCGGTCAGGGACGGGCAGCTGTACTCGACCGAGGGCAAACCGTATATCGTTCGCGGAAGCGAATCGTCGGAGGGCTTGAAGTCCGTGCAGGAAAGTCTGAAAAACGGTACGATCTACAGCGTCGGCGAAAAGGTCACCGAGGAGGACGTCGCGCAACTCTCGACGTTCGTCGTTACCGACGAGTTCTATCGGTTCCTTGTATCGCTTGATCACTGGGATTTCGCACGCGGGCGGTTTGAGGCGGCGGTCGTTCGTCGACTGTCGTGACGCAACGGCAAGGGGAGGACGGAAACGCCCTCTCCTTGTGTTTCTTTTTTCAATTTTTTTCGCGAAAACCTATTGATTTTTGTGTAGGTTTGTGCTATAATAGACGCGAAGGTAACAAATACATAGAAAAATTGAGGTAGCTGAAATGGCGACGAAAACAAAATACGTTCCGGTAACGGAATTTCTGGAGACGTATAAGCGTCTTGAAGAAATGGTGCGGCAGGTATACGGCGCGGACGCGACGGTTCTGTCATACGAAAGTAAACTTTCTACGGAAGAGCAGGACCATATGTCGCTCTGTCGCCGGATGCGCAATTACGCGCAGCATCATTCCGACGCCGACGCGTACGTAGGCGTTACGGAGCCGATGCTGAAGTTTCTGAAGGCGCACGTGCAGGCGGTCGCCGCGGCGAGAGACACCGTCGGGAAGCTCGCGAAAAAAATCCGCGCGCTGCCTTTGTCGGCGGATACGTCGGCGGCATGCGCGTGGTCGTTGCGGCAGGGGACGGACTTCGCGCCGGTGGTCGATAAGGGCGGGCGCATCGTCGGATACGTCGACGACGTGACGATCAAGCAAGTCGTCTGCAAGTTGTCGTCGGGGCATGCACGTCCGGTGCTGTCGCTGCAGAAGACCGGCATCGACTTGCCGAAGACGTTGCGGACGCCGTTCGGTATGGAACTGCCCGCGGATACGGTCTTTTCGGATCTGTTCGCTTCACCGGAATACGCCGGATTCTTGGAGCGGAACGGAACGGTCGTCGTCGTGCAGGGCGCCGACCGGAAATACGTCGGGATTTTGAGCAAAAAGGTGGGGAACTGGAAATGATCACGGAGGTTCGTGCGTGGGACGATTGGTTCGAACTCTGCGGCGAACTGAAAGAACCTGTCGCGCAGTATGAAGAGTACGCTTACGCGTTGCTGTCGCTGTTCCATCACAGAAAGGACCCGCGGCTGACGGAAAAGGAGCTTGACGCGTATAAGCATGAGGATATGAAGCGGACGTTCTATAAGAAGCCGCCGGGAGGCGCGAAACGGCTCGCCGTGCACGCGCTGAAGCGCCGCCTCGGGTGGTTTGCCGTTCTGCCCGTTCTGTATATCGTGCTATTCGTGTACAGGCTGTTCCGGGACGGTTTCGGCGAGGCTGGCGCGTCGGCTGTCGGCGTGATCCTGCCGACGGTATTGCTCGGGCTGGGCGTCATCGCGTTCGTCTGGGCGTGCGCGTTCATGCATATGCTGATGAAATGGAAATCGCTTTCGCGTAAGCTGTCGGCGCTTGAAGAGCTGATCACGGATCAGGTGCGATGGGTGCCGCCGAAGTATCGCAACAGTTTTTGCGTCGAGCAGCTGCACAAGCTGTGGCAGGATTATTCGGATATGACGTTTAGCGAAGCATGCGAGTCGGTGGACGCGCATTTGCGCAAGTACGGCTTGCGGACGCGATTTAAGAGCGTCCTGTTCGATGTGCCGTATCAGAAATCCGAATATACCGGCGACGCGCCGAATACGCAAAAGCCGTATGAGCCAACGTCCGACGAAGAAAAGACGGCGGCAAATAATCCGAATCTTCCGCCGGACATTGCGTCGAAGACCTTTTCGGGGTCGGAAGACGCCGAGGCGGAACTCGCCGAGATGGTCGGGATGGAATCCGTAAAAGACCAGCTTAAACGCATGAAAAACCGCATTTCGTTTTACGGTTCCAGCAACGCCGGAGGCGGACAACACATCGCGTTTCTGGGCGCGGCGGGCACCGGAAAGACGGTCACGGCGCGCATCGTTACGCGGATCCTCTATGATTTCGGCTATATCAAAGAGAATAAATGCGTTGAGATCGACGGCGATTACTTAAAGTCGCCTTATGTCGGGCAGACCGGCGAGCGTACCGCGGCGATCGTTCAGTACGCCATGGGCGGCGTGCTGTTCATCGACGAGGCATATTTGCTGTACGATAAGAACAACGCAACGGCGGGCGAAGCCGTCGGCGTGCTTCTGAAGGCGATGGAGGACAACAGAAAGGATTTCGTCGTGATCTTCGCGGGGTATTCCGATCAGATGAACCGTCTGCTCAATATGAACGAAGGCTTCGCGTCGCGCATCAAGTATCGCATCTATTTCGACGACTATACGGTCGACGAACTGTGGCAGATCTTCATGCTGTTCGTCGACAAATACACGCACGGGAAAGCCTATGTCGTGGACGAGGCGGCGGAAAAGCTGGTGCGTCAGCAGTTCGCGATCGAAAAGAGCCTGCCGCATTTCGGTAACGCGCGTACGGCGCGGAACGCCGTGGATGCCATCATGGATTATCATGCCGATAACTGTATGTCGGGCGTCAACACGAAGGATCAGGAGTCCCGCATCACCGAGGCGGACGTCCGTCTGTGGCTTGCCGACAGAGCGGCGGAGACGGCGAACGACACGCGCAATTTCGTCGGCGCGTCCGATATGGACGAGAGCATTATCACGACGGCGGAATTGAAACGGCATGACAGGGACGGCGCGTCGGAGCCGGAAAAGGCGCTTAAAGGGTTTATCGGTCTGGAAAAGGTCAAGGACGAGCTCGAACACATTAAGGCACAGGCGGACTTTTACGGAGAGGGACAGCCCGTCGGGAATCTGTTCTTTGTCGGTCCCCCGGGAACGGGAAAGACGTCCGTTATGCCGGTCGTTACCGGGTATCTGTATCAGTTGGGATGCATTCGAGATAACCGCTATGTGTCCGTCACGGGCGATTTCCTGCGCGGTATCTACGTCGGACAGACGGGACGGCGCGTGCAGGCGGTCGTACAGTACTCTCTCGGCGGCGTCCTGTTTATCGACGAGGTCGCCGCGCTGTGTAATCCCGAAGCGGACGATTCGTTCGCAAACGAAGCGTTCACGGTGCTTCAGCAGGCTATGAGCGAGCATGAGGACGATCTGACCGTCGTGTTCGCGGGTACGTCCGAAGAGATCGACTATGTGTGCCGCGCGAATCCGGGTCTGGAAGGGCTGGTCCGGCAGACGCTTCACTTTACGCCGTTCACGGCGCGCGAGCTGTGCATGATCTTCAAGAAGTACGCCGCCGCGAACAAGTTCACGGTGGACGAAGCGGTCTGGGCGCCGCTGCAGAAGTACTTCACGGAGCAAATGCGGACGTCCGGTTTCGGCAATGCCCGGGTGGCGCAAAAATTGTTCGAAGACAGCCGGAAGTATCACATCAGGACGTTTGCGGGCGACGTTTCGTCGAAGTTCGTTATCGGGCTTCGCGACGTTAACGCGGTCATTGAACGCGTTCGGTAGCGCATCGGCGCTTTCGATAAAAAATTCACAAAAGGAGTTGTAAACATGGCAGTCAAAAGCATGGCGGACCTTTCGGACGCTCTGTACGAACGGAACGCAAAGGACTTCAAGTCCAAGGCGGCGGCGCAGAGAGCCGCCGGAACGGTCATCGCGTACATCAAGGAGGCGCTGGAAGCGGGCGACTCGGTGCAGCTGCACGGGTTCGGTACGTTCCTCGTCAAGGATTGCGCGCCTCGCACGGCGATGAATCTGCAGACGAAGGAACCGATTCAGGTGCCCGCGCGCCGCGTCGTGCGGTTCCGTTCGGCGTCGGCTCTGTCGAAGAGCGTGAACCCGTAAATTAACGACGGCATTCCGTGAAAAAAGTGGTGAAAAACCACTTTTTTTTTCGAAATCCTATTGACAAAGTTGTATAAGTATGATACAATATGAGTAAGAAAGTATAAGAAAAGAGGTTTCAAGTATATGTTGATCAACAGTGTTCCCAAAAAAAATATTCCGCAAGAGTTGACGCCCCGGGCGATCGCATGGAACAGCGGTTTTATGTTTTATGAGGGGTTTGCCGATTCTTCGAGGTTCGCACGCTATTGCGACAAGATGGATGCGACGATCGCCGCGTTCATCGAAGAGCAGGGATTGACGAAATTAAACGGTACGTCGCCGTCGGTGGTCGTGGCGGAAGCCACACGGGATTTCTTCAATACGCTGTTCGCTACGGAAGGCATGGGGGCGTTTCTCGGAAAAGAAAGCATGGATTGGCGTTTTAATCTGTTGCCTATGATGTATGCAATACCGTATAATCTGAAGACGGCACGCAAAGAGGTCGCCGCCGCGATACATGCGCAAATTAAGGACGATCGCCTGTTTTATATGATCATCCCCGCGGTACGCCGGGACGCGGCTCTGCATTTCCTGCACACGATGTTCATCCGTTACGAGGACGTGACCGAAGAGAGTTTCTGCATCTGCGGTCTGCCGCGGGACGCGTCCGAGAGCATGCTGTATATGAAGCTCTATTTCAATATCGCATGGATCCGCTTCTATGAGTTCGCGATGGATGTCGTCAAACAGAAGGATCTTCGGAACGGCGCTATCCTGCTTCCGGAACAGCAAAAGCAGATGGACAGGTTGACGCGCACGGCGGATAAGCTCTCCAAGAAAAAAGACGCGGTAGAAGCCAAGGCGAAAGCCGACGAGACTGTGTATAAGAGCCGTATCGCGGAATTAGAGAAGCAGTTGCGCGAGCTGGAAACGAAGCAGGAAAGCATCGTCAGACAAAGCGTACGCGTCTGTAAGAAAGAATACGCGGAAAAGTTGACGGATGCACGTCGAACGGCTAAAAACGCACTGAAGACGCTTGAGAGCGCGAGAGAACGTATCAGGGCTCTCGAGGAAGCGTCGCGCATCGAAGAAGACGCGGCAGAGGACAGCGCGGAGCGCGCGCCGGACACGACGCTGGAATACACGTCGAAAATTGTCTTTATCGTATCGCCGCCCGCGAACGGACGCGTCGAGAGGACGTTTGAGAAGCTGCGGCAAAAATTCCCGAACGCGACGTTTGCGAACAAACCCGACGACATTCCCGTCACGGCGGAATGCTGCGTGTTTCTCACGAAGTACATCCTGCATCACGCGTTGTATCACTCGGCACGGGATCTCTGCAACCGGCGGGGCTATGCGTATATCCATTCGGCGAAACAGAATCCCGAGATCATCGCACAGGACATCTTCGGACGGACGCGTTACATGCAGGGCATCCGGACGGACGCCGCGACGCCGCAAGCATAGTACGCGCACGCGCGCGTGTAGGCGTGCGTACGGGTGCGTATGCGGGAAAGGACGGCAGAGACCGTTCAAGACATCGTCAGACGGCGCGAGAGAGATTTTAATCGAAAATTGATAAAGTTATACCACGAGACGGAAAAACGCAACAGAGAGCCGCTCACGCGGTCAGAAAGGGATATGAAAAATGGAAGGCAAGCAGAATAACGTCAAGACCATGCGCATCGACGCGTTCGCAAAGCGGATCGGCGTCAGCTGTCAGACGCTTCGCCGGTGGGACGCACAAGGGCTGTTGAAGCCCGCGTACGTATTTCCGTCGGGACAGCGCCGGTATACGGAGCAACAGGTAACGGAATACATAGAAGCGTGCAAAAAGAAAGCCGAAAAGAGCTGACGAAAGGGGCGTTGTGCTATGGCAAGAACAAGAGACGCTACCATTCGGGAAGTCACGCAGACATATCTGTCCGCATTGGATACGGCGAACCCGCCCGACGAAACGGTCGTCGCGGCGGACTTACTGGAACAAGTCAACGCGGTGCTGGAAATCGAGAACGCGTCGCGCCCCAGAGGACAGAAATGGCAGTTGCTGACGGCGCTTACGGCGGCGCAGATCGCGGACATCATTATGGCGTGCTATCACGTCGTTAATATCGACATGCTCGCTGCGTCCGGCGGCAGAGCCATGACGGACCAGACGCTGCTCGCGTATTACGCGCCGAGCGGGGAGTCCGAGGGGATTTATGTTTCCGACGAAGCGAAGTTCCGGCAGATCGCGAAAGCATATTCGTATAATATCACGGAGCGGGACTTGGCGCGGGTCATGCAGATCCTGCACGACGAGTCGCCTGTCGTGAAGCGCACGGATAATCGCGACTTCGTTCCTCTCGCGAACGGGGTGTTCGATTACGCGTCGAAAACGCTTCTGCCGTTTTCGCCGGAATACGTCTTTATTGCGAAGGCGGCGGTCGGCTACAATCCGCTTGCGGTCAATCCGACGCTACATAACGCCGACGACGGAACGGATTGGGACGTCGAAAGCTGGATGCAGGGTCTGTCGGACGATCCGAACGTCGTGGAACTGCTGTGGAAGCTCATTGGCGCCACGCTGCGACCGTTCGTCTCATGGAATAAAGCCGCATGGTTTTATTCCGAGACCGGAAACAACGGGAAAGGGACGCTGTGCGCGTTGATGAAGAATATTCTCGGTGAGAAAGCGTATACATCCATTCCGCTGTCGGATTTCTCGAAGGAGTTTATTCTCGAAGGTCTGACGCGGGTATCGGCGATCATCACGGACGAGAACGACGTGGGCGTGTTCATTGACAAAGCAGCGAACCTGAAGGCGATCATCACAGGGGACAGCATTCTGATCAATCGAAAGTTCAAAAATTCCGTTTCGTATATGTTCCGCGGCATGATGGTGCAGTGCGTCAACGAGCTGCCCCGCGTCAAGGATAAGTCCGAGTCGTTTTACAGGCGGCAGCTGGTGGTTCCGTTCTCGAAATGCTTCACGGGGCAGGAGCGGAAGTATATCAAGGACGAGTATCTGCGCAGGCAGGACGTGCTGGAATACGTCGTGGCAAAGGTGCTGAATATGGATTACTATGACTTGCCCGAACCGGCGGCATGCGTCAGGCTGTTGTCCGAGTATCGCGAGTACAACGATCCTGTCAGGCAATTCGTCAGCGACGTGTTCCCGCAGTTGCGCTGGGATCTGCTTCCGTATACGTTCCTGTATGATCTATATAAGGCATGGTTCCGGGAGGCGTCGCCGTCCGGGCAGATGCAGGGACGGAATACGTTCGTGATGGACCTGATGCATGCATTACACGGAAATTCGTCGTGGGCATGCGGCAGTCCACAGGCGAAGATCCGGTCGAAGGACCGCATGAACGGTCCGGAGCCGTTGATCGCACGGTACAATCTGAAGGAATGGTTCAATCCGAATTACGCCGGACATGATACGGATAAGTTGTGTCTGCCGCCGTTACGGGATAATTACGCGGGAGTGCAGCGCGTCGTGCCGTCAGGGCTGTATATCGCAGCAAGCGATGAAGACGACGAAGAAGAAGGGTAGAGCATAGGCTCCGCCCTTTCTTTTTTATGACGCGAGGTCGGGCGGGGAAATGCCTGTACCTTTTTTCGGAACGCCGCTGTACCTCTTTGTACCTTTTTTGGAGAATCGTTGTACCTTTTTTTTCTGTTTGGGCGTGCATGCGGTTCTGCAAAAAAGAGACTTGTACCTTTTTTCAAAAAAAAAAAGGTACAGACAAAATCGTTGTCTCCCAAGGGTTTTTGGTGAAAAAAAAGGGCTTGTACCTTTTGTACCTTTTTTTTTCAAACCCATATATATGTGCGTGTGCGTGTGCGGGGGCGCGTGCTTATATTATATGATTTAATAATAGATATTATGAATCGCGTGTGCATGCGCACATGAGGTGTAACTCTAAAAAAAAAGGTACAAAAGGTACATACAGTATTTTTTAGAAAAAAATATAGATATACCAAGGCTTTTTGACACCTTTTTTTTGTACCTTTTCGTGAAATCAAAAAAGGTACAAAAGGTACAAAAGGTACAGACGGTACTTTTTCAGAGGTATGTTGTACCTTTTTTATGAAAAAAAAAAAGTACAGACGGTACTTTTTTATGCGTATGTTGTACCTTTTTTGTGAAAAAGGTACAGACGAAATCGTTGTCTCCCAAGGGTTTTTTGGGGTTTGTTCAGGTGGTTTGTTTAAGAGAAAAACACAGGTGTGCGGCGCGGCTCCACCCCCTCTTTTCCTCTTCGTGTTTTTCGGGGGCGCCGGGGGAACGGCGCCTGTATACGCATCAGAGCGGATCGCAACGGTTTTTCGTATTTTTTAGAAATTTTTTTCCGAAAACCTATTGATTTTTGCTGACATTTGTGTTATACTCTTATCAGAACATGTGCGGACGGCGCTTTCGTCAGCTTGCCGTTTCGTATGAGATCGAAATGGAGTGGTACTTATGAGAAAACGTGTTTTGATCGGTTTGATCGCAGGCGGCGCCACGGCGGTTGCCGCGTCGTCAATTCTTTTGCGGCAACGCCTGAAACAAAAAACCCCGACGGATCCGTCGGAACGGAAGGACGAAGAGAACGATTTCGATCTGTTTTCTCTCGACGACGACCCCGACGACTGTCCCTGTGATCGTTCGGGGAAGACGTTCACGAAGGAGTATACCAAAGAGGGTCTGCTGTTGGAACTGAATATCTGTAACGAACGCCTCGGCGACGCGGAAAAGATGTTTTATGAAACGGAGGATCGGCAGCGGCGCCTGCTGACCTGTCGCGAACAACTGCAGGAACGCAGGAAGACGTTGACGAGCGCGCTGGAATTGCTGGACAACGCCGTCGCGGACGCCGACAGGAAAGGTCTGAAGGATTCCCCGCGCGTACGCGTGCGCATGGATCATATTGATATGACGCCGATCGGTGAAGATCTGTTTGAAGAAGGAGACGATGTAAAGTGATTTCCACAAGCATTCTTTTCGTGCTGATCCTTGTCGTAGCGGTCGCCGTGATCATTATCCGCAACATTCGTATCGTGCCGCAGGCGCACTGCGAAGTGCTGGAACGTCTCGGCAAGTTTTCGGGGATCAAGCATGCGGGATTGTATATCAAGATGCCTTTTATCGAAAAGGTCGTATCCCGCGTATCGTTGAAGGAACAAGTCCTTGATTTTCCGCCGCAGGCGGTCATCACGAAAGATAACGTCACGATGTCTATCGACTCGGTCGTTTACGCGAAGGTCTTCAATCCCCAGCTTTATGTTTACGGTATCGAGAATCCCATCAGTGGTCTGCAGAATCTCGCCGCGACGACGCTTCGTTCGATCATCGGCGATATGGAACTCGACCAGACGCTGACGTCCCGCGAGCAGATCAACTCCAAGATGGAAGCGGTGCTTGACGCCGCGACCGACGAGTGGGGCATCAAGGTCGTCCGCGTTGAGATCAAGACCATTCAGCCGCCGCATGAGATCGAAGAGGTCATGACGAAGCAGATGCGCGCGGAGCGTGAACGCCGTCAGACGGTGCTGGAAGCGCAGGCGCATCAGGAAGCCGCCGTCACCCGTGCAAAAGGCGATAAAGAGGCGAAGATCCTCGCGGCGGAAGCCGAGAGGGACGCACAGGTGGCTCTCGCCGAAGGTCGCGCCCGCAGTATCCAGCTCGTGTACGACGCGGAAGCGGAAGGCGTGCGGAAGCTGTCCGCGGCGAACATCAGCGAGAACGCCTTACGCTGGAAAGGCATCGGCGCGTTGAAGGACGTCGCCGACGGCAGGGCTACCAAGATCTTTATGCCGTCGGACATCGCGTCCGCGGTGTCCGCCCTCGGCGTCGCCGGGGAAGCGCTCGGTATCGGCGCGGCTATGCCCGTGAACACATCGGCGCGTGAGCAGGAAAAGCTCACGGACGACTGCTGCGACGACGAGCCGCGCAGTAAGGTCACGAAAGAAGTGTCGCGCAAGCAGGCGCAGGTCGAGAAAGACCTCGGGAAATCCGTCGGCGAACGCGTCCGGGAGCATCGCGATCAAGCCTTCGGCGACGAACGGTAAGGCGGTACGGATATGAGCAGAGGCGGCGGTCACAGCGGCGGTTCCTCTTCGCACGGCGGCGGAAGCTCGCATATGCATTCTTCTTCCGGCGGGCACAGCAGAGGGTATTCGTCATCGTCTTCTACGCGCTCTTCGCATACGTCCCGCGCATCGCACGGCGGATCCCGATCCGGTTGGCGCGGGCGTCCGTACACGCGCACGTATTACCGCCACGGCGTTCCGTATACGCGGACGGTCTACACGCGTCCGCTTGGGTGCGTGTCGGTGTTCATCATCTGCTTTACGCTGCTGTTCATTTTCATGCTCGCTCGCGGGTGCAGCTCTTCCGGGAGCGCGGATGCGGAGCCGAGGTCGACGCTTGAGCGTCATCCTCTTTCCGCAAGCGCGTGCGGAGAGATCGACGTCTGGTACGAAGAGCATATGAGCGATCGCTGGATCAATAATACGTCGGTCCTCAAGCAGGGTCTGGAGCATTTCTACGACGTGACCGGCGTGCAGCCGTACGTCGTCATCGTCGAGTCGATCCCCGACGTGAACGGATGCCCGACGGATAGTGAATTTACGAACTATCTGAAGGACGTGTATGACGACGTGATGCCCGACGGCGGACATCTTGTCATCGGCATATTCGATAACAGCGGCGTCGTCTCGGGCGATTATGATTGGGGCTTCGGCTGTTACGCGGGAAAAGACGCGGAGACGGTCATGGATCCGGAAGCGCGTGAGATCCTGCTCGATCATCTTGAACGGTATTATACCGACGACAGCTTGACGGACGAAGCGTTCCTCGCGCGTGCGATCTCCGAAACCGGCGATAAGATCATGACGGTGGACAAAGTCCAGTCGTCAAACGTGAAGACGATCGTTATCGTGCTTTCGTGCGTGGCAGTTGTTGCGCTTGTTGTCTGGTTCGTGATCCGCCGCAAGAAATTGCGCGTGGAACAGGCGGAAGCCGATGCGGAGATTCTCGGGAAGGACCTCGGTTCGTCATCCGACGGCGATCCGCTGAAGGACAAATACAATGTTCCGTAATTCGAATTTGAAAAGGAGATATAATCATGGCAACCATTTTTGAAAGGATTTCTCTCATTTGTAAATCCAAGGTCAATTCACTTCTGGACCGCTTCGAAGACCCGGCGGAGCTGATCGACCAGACTATCATCGAGGCAAAGAAGGAATACGCCGAGAGCATCAAGGCGTCTTCCGAGGTGTTTACCGCCGAGAAGAAGGCTCTTGCCGACCTGCAGAAGGTGAAAGCCGAAAAGGCACAGTATGAGACGGTCGCCGAGAGAGCGGTCGCGGCGGGCAACGACGACGACGCTCGTCAGGCGCTCACCAAGGCGGCGGAGCTTGACGCCAGTGTGTCCAAGGCGGACGCGCGCTATCTGACGATGCGCAAGAACGCCGACGACCTGCGCAGGAAGCTGCAGGAGCTCAAAGACGGTATCGCCGGGATGGAATCCAAGGCGGCAGAGATCAAGGCGGATATGGCGATCGCCGACGCTACGAAGAAGACTTCGAAGATTTCCGGCGCCATCAACGCGAACGCGTTTGAGACGTTTGACCGTCTTGCCGAGAAAGCCGAGAAGGAGCGTCTGTCCGCGGAGGCGATGGCGGATTATGAGGATTCCGCCATGAAGGACGAAGACGCCGAGCTGCTGGCGAAGTATGCCGGTACCGCCGGGGACCCGTCCGTCGAAGAGAAACTTGCCGTGCTGAAAGCGAAGCTCGGCAAGGCTTAAGGTTTGTTTGTCTGTCTACCTAATATTACCTCCATGCTGGGCGCACGACTTCGGTCGTGCGTTCGGCGTTTTCGGAAGAAAATCGGAAGAAGATCCGCTGAATTTTCACGGTATCTCTTGATTTTTGCATCGGTTTGTGTTATAATGGATGTATAGAAAGGTGATGTCGTATGGCAAAGAATACGTTTTATGCGGTGCAGAAGCATCCGGATCCGACGAAGGTCGGTATTTATTCGTCGTGGACGGCATGCGAAGCCGTGGTCAAAGGCGTTCCCGGCGTGATTTACAAGGGATTTGCTACGGAAGTCGAGGCGACCGCTTTTTTAGGCAAGGACGGTTACGACCCGAAGCCGAAGCCCGCTGAGATCAAGGTCCCCGATACGCCTTATGCGTTCGTAGACGGTTCCTATAATCCGAATACCGGCGTCGCGGGCTACGGCGGGTTCCTCTACGGTCCGCTGCGTTCCGACGGCACGCGTGTGCAGATGTTGGTGCTGGGGACCGTGTCCGACAAAGAGTTCTGCAAACAGCGGAATGTCGCCGGAGAAGTCGCGGGCGCGACGCGCGCCGTTGAGCTTGCGCGGGAACGCCGCTACGATGATCTGACGATCATTCATGACTACATGGGTATCGCGTCGTGGGCGAACGGCTCGTGGAAGGCGGGCAACGCGTACACGCAACGGTATGCCGCCTCCGTGCTGGACGCGCGGGCGGACGGCATGCAGATCCGCTTTGTACACGCGCAGGCACACACGGGGATCGAGGGCAACGAGATGGCGGACAGACTCGCCAAGGAAGCCGTCGGTGTGTCTGCTGGAGTACATGCGCCGTCGGTAGACTTCTCGGGCGTTGAAAGGACGGACGCGGCATGCGAGTATTGAAGCGGGTTCTGCTGTGGCTGTGCGCTCTTGTGTGCGTGGCGGGGGTTTGCGCCGGATGCGCGTTGAAGCCGTCCGGCGACAGCCTTCGGCTGTCCGTCGGAACGGGGGATACGCTGGTCGTGACGCTGGATGGCGTCGGCGGATTGACGATGCGTATGGCGGATTCGAAAATTTATTTTACGGATGCCGTCGGACAGGAAGGCGCCTATATGATGTTCATCGACGAAGCCGAGATCGAGAATCTGTTCGGGCAGGTCGGCGACGAGATGCGCGAGCAGACTATCGGCGGGCATACCGTGCAGATCGCATACGTCATGCTGGACGAGACGCTGTCGACGGTCGCCGTCGAGAAGGTCGGGAGCACCGGCGTGTGCTATGTCTCGGCGATGTTCATCGACGTGCTGGAGGCGTTGCTGCCGCACCTGACGGTCGTGCTCGATGCGTAAGACTTGCGCGTCGATATTGTGAAAAAAAATGCGCATTGACGCATTTTTTTTCTGGAAATCTATTGATTTTTGTGCGCGTTTGTGTTATAATAGATGCGTAAAAAGAATTGGATATGAGAGGGCTTTTTGTGAACGGAACTGTTATGTTGAAGAAAGTCGAATCCCTGCTTGCCCGCGGGTATATGCGCGTGCGGGTACAGCAGATGTTCCGCGGCGGGCAGAAGCCGGACGGATGGTTCGGCTGTTTTGCGACGATCTATGAGTATCCGCATGATCGGTTTCGTTTGACAGGCGTCTGCGCGGATTCCGTCGCTACGGATTGTTATCTGCTGGTCAAGGGAAAGCTGACGATGTCGAACGGGTATGAACAGGTGGCTTGTTCTCAAGTGCTTCTGGACGTTGACGACTACAACGGCATTATCACGTTTCTTTCCGGCAGGCGGTTTCCGCGTGTCGGTCGCGTCGAGGCTGTGCGTATGTATACGGCATACGGCAATATGCTGTTGCGTAAGATTCTGGAAGATCCGGATGGCGTAAGGACCAAGGCGGGCTTGTCAAAGGATCTGATGCGGGACATCGTTGACGGCATGCGCATGCGGAACGTCGAGCAGTATCTTCAGCAGACGCTGCCCACACTGTCGGAGAAGTATTTAGGGCGTATCCTGCGGTCGTACCGGGGAAACGTCGTCAATATCATTCAAGAGGATCCGTATCGACTGCTGGACGCCGGTGTTCCGTTCAAGATCGCCGACGGCATCGCCCTGCAGGCGTTGCATATGCGTCCCGACGCGCCGGAACGCATCGGGAACGGCATTGTCTATGTCATGAAAGACTTGCTGAACGGGGATACATATCTGAATCTGTCGGAGAACGACGTTTTTACGTCGCTGTATGAACGAACGACGGAATTACTGGGTCTGCAGTGCGACAGGGTCGCGTTCGCGGACATGATCCGCAACGCTTGCGCGAAGAAGGCGTCGCTGTTGACCTTGCGCGTCGAGAAGGGCGAGAACCATCTGTATCGTTCCGACACGTATATCAACGAGCTGCGCATCACGACGTTCGTCAATGAAAGTCATCTTGTGCCGTTGGCGTCGGATCCTTCGACGGCGATCGTCTGCTACGAAGGCTCCCGCGGTAAATTGTTGACGGACGAACAGCGGAACGCCGTGCGTACGGCGGCGATGAACGGTCTGTCGTGCATCACCGGCGGACCCGGTCGCGGAAAGACGTTTGCCATTGATTGCCTCGCTTATGTGTTCCGGACGCGTCATGTTGTGTCGTCCGCATCGCTTCGTTCGCATGTCGGCGCGACGGTGCTGCTCGCGCCTACCGGCAAGGCGGTCCGCCGTCTGCGGCAGTTGCGCGTGTGCCGTGATATGGACCTGCCCGTGTATACGATCGCAAAGTTTTTGCAGATCGCGAATGCCAACAAGTATATGTTCTCGTCGGTGGAGCATTTCATCGTCGACGAGGCATCCATGGTGTCGACGGACGACATGGGGCAGTTGATGATACACATGCAGGCGTATCGCCGCGACGGGTCGCGGGCGACGCTGACGCTGGTCGGCGACGTCGATCAGTTGCCGCCCGTGGACGTCGGGTGTCCGTTCCGGGATATTCTTACGTCGGGAATGACGCCTGTGGCGTCTTTGACGGCGAATCTGCGGACGGATGCGCCGTCGATCGCAGAGAACGCCGACCGTGTGCGTGCCGGGGACGTCCGTCTGAAGTCCGCGTTGACATCGGACGGGGCTATCGAGTCCGTATTGGTCCCGACGGGCGACGACGAGGCGTCGCTGAAATACGTGCTGAATTTTTATAAGACGGCGCTGCTGCAGAACGATTTGAAAGACGTCGCGGTGCTGTCGCCCGTGAATAAGGGACCCGTGGGCGTCAGAGCGTTGAACATCACGCTGCAGGATCTTCTGAATCCGTCCCGGCAGGCGGTTTTTACGGCTGTCCCTTCCCCGGGGTATCCTATGGCGAGGACGCGTTGCGATACGCGGGGCGCGAGCGTTCCGGGGTTGTTCTATCGCGAGAGCGAAGAGAACCGGACGACCGTTCGCGTAGGCGACCGCGTGATGCTGACGAAGAATTGCGACAGTATCGAGTATTTTTACGTCGACAGGGAGTGCATGGTCAATCCCGACGCCGTGCCGACGTTCGATCTGATGAAGCCTGTCGTAGACAGGGACAGCGGCGTGTGCAACGGGGATTGCGGCGTCGTGCTGGACTTTACGCCCGCCGACGGCAATTGTCTGCTTGCGGTGACGATTGGACTTGACGACGGACGCATCGCGCGGGTGACCGAGGACTTCTTTGAGCATGTCGCGTTAGCGTACGCGATGACGGTCCATAAGGCGCAGGGGTGCGAGTACGACACGGTCCTTTACGTCAGTCCGCGGCGTCTGCTGTCGACGCCCGGAGGGTTTGCAAGCAGAAATCTTGTATACACCGCGCTGACGCGCGCCAAGTCGTGCATGGAGATCATCGGTTCCAAGGAAGCGTTGGATCGGTGCATTCTGACGCCGTCGGCAGACAGGCATTCGATGCTGAAAGACCGCTTGAACGATGTGATTTGAGAGGAGGAAAAAAAAAGGATGTGCAGAAGAGTACTGCCGCTGTTGGTCGCGTGCGTCCTGCTGTTGTGCGGGTGCGGTGATCGGCTGTCGGCGTTCGAGACAAGCAGCGCGTCGTCGGAGGACGCCGCGGACAAGGGCGTCGGCAGGGACGGCTGGGAGGTGCATGCGTATGCGAAGCCGGAGCTGTCGGCGACGTCGTATCGGCTGTACTATCCGGTCAAGCCTTCCGGGTCGGTCACGCCGCTTGCAACGACGGCGCTTGACGCCGAGACGTACGCAGTCGACCGGTTCAAGGACGACGCATGGCTGAACGGCGTGTTTGAGTTGCGCGATGCGTATTACGAAGAAGGACTGTCGGAGACATACGCGGACGGCGTTTTTACGTCGTATATCGTGCATGATTTCCTCGTCGGCAGACGCGGAGACGGAGCTTTCGACGATTTCCGCCTTTCAACGTATTGGGATACGTCCATGATCGAAAACAGCTTCGCCGCCGTCGGCGTTGAATTTTACGGCGTCGAAACCGCCGCAGGAACGCAGGAAACTTCGCAGGACGCAGTAACGCAAGAGACGATCGCGTCGTTTCTGTCGGCGTATTTTCCTCAAGACCTTGCAGAGGTATTGGCGTACGGTGCCGATAAGGACGGCTTGAATGAGGATGGCGGCGAGATCGCCCCCGGGTGTCTGTATGAGACGGTCGCCGTGGGGGATGATATATACGCGCTGATCCGCACGGTGACGGACGCCGGGGACGGTCGTATCAACGTAACGATGCAGGTGTCGGTCGAGTCTTTGCAGGGCGTCGCGTCGATGTTTGACGAAGATACCGATTGGGTTTCCGTGGACGTGTTCGAGCATTACGACGGCGGATACGTTTCCGTCATTGACGACCTGCAGACGCTTTTGTCTGAAAATACGGACGTGTCTTTCGCGTCGGCAGGGTCGACCGCGCTTCGTTCGGGCACCGCTTTTGACGGACTGTTCCGCCTGTCCGCCGCAGAGTATCGCCTGACCAAGCCGCTGTCGTATGCGTATCAGGAAATCCCTTCGGAAGAAGAGGAGGGAGGTCTTGTGCGTACGCTCTCGGCTTCTTTCCGGAATTGCCCCGCGAATGTTGACAACGCACATTCCCCCGTGATGACGGTCACGGTAACGGATATTGACGGTCGTGCCTGCGTGTCTGTGTCGGATTCCGTCGGCTATGCGTCCGGGGAAGACGCCGAAGAGGAAGTTCTGTCGTTGTTCCGGCAGCGCATCGAGATGCTTCTGGGCGCGGCGCCTTCGTTCGACGCCGACGCGGTGCGTTATTGTACGGTCCCGTTTGCCGCGGGAGACGCTTCCGGGACCGTAGCGCTGGAAGAAGACGCGCAGGGCGTTACCGCTTCGTATGCTTTCACAGCCATAGACCTTCTCTCGGTACTATCGTGAAATGCTCATGGAAAAATTTTGATAAAAATACATTCAGGTCTTGACTTTTCACGCGGTCCGTGCTATAATAGAAGCAAGAAAGAAAAACCATCTTCCTTGCGTCGGCGGACGCGTACGGGCTTGTGTTTTCAAGTTGGTTCTCTTTACGCCGGAGCGCACGGAAGGTACGCTCCGGTTCGTTTTGTATAGGGGGAGAAATCGCATGAGCGTTACGTTGCGCTATTTCAATGAGTACGTCTATTACAGAGCCGTAACGAATTTAGGAAAATACCGTGCGGAAAACGGCGGGGAGCCGTTGACGACGTCGCAGGCGCGCGCGTTGCGCACGGCTGTCGGGAAAGCTCTTGAACAAAATTCCGTGACGGTCGCCACGGCGAACAAGACGGCGATGTTCTCGGCGCTTCGCGAAGCGTTCGGTCCGGACGGCGCGTCGGCGTTTACCGACGCGGATTATACGGATGCCGTCGGGACGTTTTCCCGGTTTACCGGCATCGCGTCCGCTTCGGGATCTCGCGACGGGGCGACGACGTTCGCGGACCCCGTCGTTCCGCTGTCGCCGTACGACCCCGCGCATGCGCTCCGGGACGCGTTCATGCGGAACGGATCGCAGTTGCTTTTCGCGAGACGCGGCGATATTATGACCGACAGGCAGACGCCTGCCGAGATCGATCCGTCGACGGTCCCGCTGCAGACGGCTCGCGGACTGCAGACCGCGAACGGACACGATCCGTGGAGCACGCGTCTGCGTTTGCTTTCGTCTGCGGATAAGTCCGGCGCGTCAATGCTTGCGCCGTATATGTCGCAGGAAGAGTACGAGACGGCGTCTGCGTGGATGGAACGCGCCGGGGAAGACGACGAGACGAAATTCATGTCCCTTCAGGCGCTTCGGAAGAGCGCCGGACTGCTTCGCCTGATGAAGGAAAACGGAATCTCTTATGAGATCCTCGCCGACGATAATCCCGGACAGCTGCGCGCCCGCATCACGGGGACGCGCACCAGCGTCCGCATCGCGGATACGCGGGATAACGAAGCGTATATCGGACGCGTATACGATAACGGGATCGTGTATCGGTATATGACGAATAAGCCTGTCGCGCAAGACGTGCGGTTGACCGAAGGGTATACGCCGCGGAATGCACAGGAGTGTTTTGATTTGCTGCAATACGCGATGGGGCATTCGGTGCGCCGCTGGGACGACAGCGCGAACGTCGGCGAAGCGACGGACGTCCTGTCGCGCCGTCAGCGCTGGACGAACGGCGAGAAGCGCTTTGCGTCCGTGCGTGTGAATCAGTCTTACCATTCGGCACAGAACGCGTCGTATTTCATCGGCGCTCTGCCGTCGAACGAGCGCTACAGCGTTTTGCTTCATGCGGATTATCAGCGCGGGCGCGAGCTGGTCCATTTCAGTACCCCGTCCGCCGCGGAACAGTATCTGAAGGACGCCGTGTCGTCGGCGCGGGATGCGTTCGCACAGGATGTGCGGCTGGACGAGTTGATCGCCGCGGCGGCGGAGCATAAAGACGATGAAGATTACGCGTTTGATTTCAGCGGCGACGAGGTCGTCGCGTCCGTACAGAGGGGTTACTGGGATATTCTGACCTCGAAGGAACCGCTGGAGGTGTATCACCCCGGCGCGAAGTATGATGCGTATCTGGAAGGGCTGGACGAGAGCGACGACGACGTCGCCGAGGCGGTATCGCTGCGTGATGTTCCGACTTATGAGGGAACGCCCGAGGAGAAGGTCCGTCAGCACATGGCGGATAATCTGGATTATTTCATCGGTACGTTTGAGCCGGACGCGGAAGGTCTGCGGTTCGATCCGACGCGCGTCAGTCAGTATATGTCGTCGGCATACAGCATGTTCTCGAATGAGCGGAACATGATCCGCGTGCTCCGCGCGTGCGATATTCCTGCCGAAGCATTGCGCGGGAATCATTACTACACGTCATACGTCAAGGATAATCTGATCAAGTTCGACCCGTCGACGGCTTTGCCGATGTGCAAGTCGGAGAGTCCGTTTGTAAAGCGGACGTTTGAGAAGATCGCCTCAACGATCCGTGAGTCCGGCTGCGAGCTGGACGACGAGGCGGTACTGATGGATGCACAGGGCATCGTGCATTATACCGCGAGCAGGATCACCGGGCGGAACGTGACGGACAGCAAGGGGAATCCGAATAAGAAGACGTTCGAGGGGGAAATCGGTCAGGTGTTTATTCCCCGAGAGGACGGTATGATCGAGACGCAGTTTGCCGGTACGGATAATTACTTGTTCGTGCCGGGATACGAAGCGTCGGTCGTGACCGGCGCGTCTACCGCCGGACAGACGCTGGAGCAAAGGACACGTCTGCGCGGGTATGAACAGATCCTGCACGACGAGATCGCGCACACGCTCCGCGGCGACCTGATGCTGACGGACGCCGAGGTCGGTTCGCCCGCCGTGCTGAACAGCACGTACCGGCACATGTACGGCGAACGGCATCCGCTGGATTGGGTCGAGCAGACGACGGAAGAGGGCATGGACGACGCGCTGCGCAACGCAATTATTCAGACCGAGGCGCGTCGCGTGAAGTACGACGGCATGTTCCGCGAAGGGTCTACGGTCAACGCGGACTATCGTGCGAACCAGTATGCGCAACCGGGCGACATCATCAACGATAACTTCTATAGCGCCTACGACGCGTCCGGGCGGCGCAATATGGCGTTGCTTTCGGAGGAAGGCAACGGGTATTTCGATAAGACGATGACCTCTTCGGGCATGGAGCAGGGCATGACGCGGTATCTGTGCGAAGGCACGGAAGTATTGCCCGACGGGTCGATGAAGCCGTCCGATAAGGGCGACGCCGTGCCGTTGATGAAGCATGACGCGTTCCGTTTTGCCGAGTTCGATCCGTGGGATCGTCTGTTGATGACGTCTATGAACGCCATCAAGGCGTCAAGCATCACGAAGCCGTCGAAGGTCGCGCTGGTGACGTTGGACGGGCTGAACAGCAACGACGGGTTCATCGTCAGCAGTGCGTTCGCGGAAGCGAATCAGATCCGTTTGCCGAACGGATTGATCCGTCCGTTGCAGAAAGGCGATAAGATCTCGGATATGCATGGCAACAAGGGCGTCATTTCCGTGGTCGTCGATCCGGAAATGGACCCCGAGGAGGCGAAGGAGCAGAACCTGAGCGAGGCTGTCAAGCTGTTTCGGAATAATCCCGATCTGGCAGTCGTCGGCGCGCCGTTCTCGGGCGTCAGCCGGTTCAACGCCGGGTCGGTCCGCGAGATGCAGTCCGGCGAGGTTTCCCGTCTGGTCGGACCCGACGGGGAAGACCTCGGGGAAGCCGTTGGCGAGATGCGCTTTATCGTGACGCACTTGTCGGCGGATAAGAAGTCGAACGTGTATGATCCGTCCTATACGCCCGGGAAAGGACGCAAGGCGGGCGCGCAGATGGGGATGTCCATCACGGCGATGGATTGTCCGGCGATCATGCGCGAGTTCTACGGCAGTAACGCCGGGAAGCTGCGCAATTTCCGTGACGTCGTCATCGCGTTCGGCGGCGATATTTCCGAGACGGGCGAGTTCCGGTCGCAGTATACAGCGCACGCCGGGGAAAAGCGCTCGGTGTTCATGATGCCGGAACTGATGTACACGGAGCGCAACAACGCGTCCGGGTCGGTGGATAAAGTACTGAACGTCGGCGGGATGAAGCAGGCGTTCGGCAGGATGATCTCGAATCGAGGCGGCTTCATGGAAGTGCCGTTTCAGCTGCATTACCCGAACGGTTGTCCGATCGATAAGTTCGTAGAGAATCAGACGATCAATGTCAATTATCAGAAGCTCGAGTGGCAGGTCCAGCGACGCAACAAGGATGGCTCGATCACGACCTACACGGCGCATCGGCATGAGGATGCGTCTACGGAACGGACGCTCCACGGGCATGATGATTCGTATGTTCTGCCGGTTCTGTCGTCGCATTTGCGCGCGGAGCAGGACTTGAATGACGGGACGACCAGCCTGCACAGTTATACGACGTCCTATCTGCAGATCTTTGAAAGCGCTATCCGTTATCAGAGGGCGAAAGAGCTCGGCGATAAGAAAGAGATGGAACGGTATCAGCAGGCGGCGCAGAGTTCTTACGACAGTCTCTGCCAGAAGCTCGATCAGCGGTGCCTGTCTTCCAAGAAGAACATGGTGCGTGACGGGATCCTGTCGGCACAGGTGCCGAACTCGGCGACGCTGGTCTGGTGCGAAGACACGTCGCTTCCGCTGGATCGGATCCGTATGTGCCGCGATAAGATGGAGGTCATGGGTCTGAAGGACGGCGACGGCGTGCTGATGGTGCGCGACCCCGTGCTGTCCGAGAGCGGTATTATGTGGACGCATGTGGAAGCCGCCGACGATATTCAGGGCGTCGCCGTGAACCCGGCGATCGCGCCGCGGTTCGAAGGGGACTTCGACGGTGATACGGTCGGCATTATGGTCCTGCATACGCCTTCGGCACAGAAGGAAGCGGCGCGGAAGTTTTCGCTTGCGGCGGCACTTCTAAATAAGGAATATAAACGCGAGGACGGTACGTACGACATCAATCTTGAAACGGGGCTTGACGTCGCATCGGCGCATCATCACATGCCGGAGCTTGCGGAAGCGTATGAAGCGATCCGTCAGAGAGCGAATGAGATCGACGCGTCGGATATGTCGCCCGCGGCGAAGCGCACGGCGAATCAGGAACTGGTGGATCAATTGAGCGAGCATTACCGCGCCTGCTATGCGTCGGCGAGTTGTAAGGAGATCCTTCGCATTGGGTCGCCGCAGCAGGTCATTGAGTCCATGCAGGCGATGGTCGATCACGGTACGAAGGGCAGTCACGGGAAGATCCTGAAGTTTGCGAAGTTCTACGGCGTCGATTGTGAGACGGACGCCGACGGGCGCATTCTTCCGGGATCCGTTAAGGATCTCGGGCATACGCGTTCGACGCGTGAGGATGATATGAACTCGCAGGTCTGTACCGCAACGAAATCCTGCGGCACGGGCATCGCGGGGCGGTATCAGCACAGGGGCACCGAGGCGTTCCGCAACTGCGGCGTCGAGGCGGAGATCCTGCATCTGACGCACCCGGTGACGCAGGCGCTTCTGCAGTTGAAGCATGAGGACAAGGACACGGCGTACCGTATGTATGATCTGCTGCAGGGTCCCGTGCGGGCGCACTGGCGCGGACGTCTGTTGGAAGAGAAGCCCGACGAGCACGGTAACATGAAGTTCAGCGTCGCGGCTGACGGTCGGCAGGCTACGCCGGACGAGTGGAAGCAACAGATGATGAATCTGTACACGAGCAAGCACGGGCTGGGCGTCAAGGTCAATCCCGACGACGTTGAGCGTGTGGCGGCAGTTATGGCGAAGTACGGAAGCGACGGTCGCGTAGCGGACATCGAGGCGTGTAACAGCAGGTCTATTATGGATCAGATGGCGTACAGCGGCAGTCGGGACGTCCTGTATGACGCGATGGAGCACGGGCGAAGCCTGTTTGAGGGCGACCAGAGCGCCCGGTATATGCCGAATGCGGTTCGTGCAAATGTCGACGCTGCGGAGCGCGGGGACAGCGTGAAGAAGATCGCGACTGCGGATACGCAGGAGGCGTTCAAGCCGAAGGTAAAGACGTCGTCTGCGGCGCCGACGGTGAAGCGCGTCGACACTTCGGCGCTGAAGAGCGAGGATCTGCCGAACAGTTTCGGAGGGTCGGACGGTGCGGAAGCACCGACCTGTCCGCAATAATTTATGAAAAGGGGAGTGTTTAGAATGGCATTTTCGGATGTTGATAAGTACTTGATCTCTTCGGCATACGAAGAAGAGGACGAGGCGTACGCGAGGGACCGCGACTGGAGGGCGCTCTGCGACCGATACCTCGAACAGCGTCGGAACGGCGTCAAGGACGCCGGACCGAATATCGTCGAGCAATCGCATATCGAGCGCGCTATCGGCGAAGAGTTTGCCGGATGGTCCGATGAAGGGTCGTCGCTTGACGAGCAGGCGTTTGCGGTGATGGACGTCCGGCAGAGATTGTCCGACGCCGGGTACGACCCCGATAAGGTCGTATTTGAGAGATTGCCCGCGCATGTTGGAAAAGATTTTCCCTCTCATGGGACCGTTGCAGATTTGGAACGGGACTTGCGCGAGGAAGAGGACGCCCATGCGGATATGCTGACGGCGCTGCATGCGGACATGTATGCCCGCCGCGAGGTGATCCCGTTCGGGGCGAAGCTGTCGGTGAAGGGCTATACGGAATATGAGAAACAAAAGACACAGGAGCGCATCAACGCGCTGCGGCAATCGTTCGCACCGCCCGCCGGGGTGGATTACAGCAAGCCCGCGGCAAATATGCCGCCGAAGGAAGCGCCGAAGGACCCTGTCAGGGATAAGGCTCACGAAGATGTGCAGCACACGTCGGGAAAGCGGTCTCGTATGGTGAACAGCATCGAGAACGGCGTGTCGGGCGACCCGAGCTATGATTTCGACGAGTGGGTCGAAGAGGATGATGACGACGGCGATTTCGGAGGTGGCAGGCGATGACGAAGAGGAAGACGCTTGCGTTTGAGGACGCGTACACCGCCGAAGAGCTGGACGAACAGTACCACGACGTGCAGGATCGTCTGGAGCGCGTGGATGCGGATTACGTGGAGCACGTGCAGAGGACGGCGCGGCTGAATGAAGCGGATAAACCTCGCCGCGTCAACGCGCTGACGCAATTTTATCACATGCAGCTGATGTATTCGTGCGTGGCGCCGTTCGCGGAAGGGATCAACGCCGATACGATCACACGCGCGGGCGGGATGTTCCTCGGCGCGTATCTCTGTTCGAAGCAATTTCGCGCACAGGTCAAGGAATACGGCGCACAGCATGACCGCCGGAAGGCGGAAAAACAGCTGGCAAAGCTGGACGACTGGCAGGCACGCACCGGAAAAGAGCTGTCGCCGTCGAAGCAGAGGCGCCGGGATAGCTTGATCCGGCAGATCAACGGCGGCAGGATGCCGCTGTCGCCGAAGTCGACGGCGTTGACGCATATCGGGTTCGCAAAGCGAGCGTATGAGGATATGCGAAAGCCGGACGCGGACATGAAGCAGATCATGGAAGATTATGATTCCGCCGTCGAGTCGCTGTATCGGCAGGCACAGGCGGACGGCTGCGACCTGCAGGATGTATCGAGGAATTTCCGGATGTCCGTCGCGATGCTTGCGTCAAAGGATCCGTCCGTCAACGCGATGTTCACGGAGACTTGCTACGGCGGGTATCGCCCGAAAGTCGAGCAAGAGTACGAGACGACGATGACTAAGGACGGACCCGTGACGACGGAATATGCGACGTTCAACGGCGCGTATATGACGCCGACCGGAAAACCGTATACGGGGACGTTCCATTTGCGCCCGCCGCGGTCCGTCGACGACCATGTCAACGCGAGCGTCGATATGATCGCGTCCGATTTGACGGACGCGGGAGGGAACGGCGCAAGGTTCGCCGACGCGCTTTCGCGGCATTACGACGACGATCGCATGGCGGCTCGCCGACAGGCGTTCAAGGACGACTTTCCGAACGGCGCCGAGGCGAAGTTCGAGGAAGCGAAGGCGAAGATCGAAAAGGATATGTTCGGGCATCTCGCGTCGGTATTCGACGTGCATAATCCGGAGCGGGACGGCAGAGAGCCGTATCCGTGGGAGTCCGAAGCGTTTAATCAGGCATTTCTTGAGCGGCTTCGTCGGAACAATCCGGACTTGGCTGACCGTATCTACGGTCCGGACGCGCGGGCGAAGGACGGCGAGGCGCCGAAGAAGCCGAAGGACAATCCGCCGCCGCGTCCTCCACGCCGCAGGTATCGGCTGGAGCTGTCGGATCAGGACGCGCCGGAGGAACCGTCGCCCGATGACACGGGGCTTGATTTGAATTGAAATTCTTTGAAAGGGGTATCTGATATGGCAAAAAGGAGTCGTAAGGATCGGTTCAATAACCGAAAGGACACATGGGACCCGTCGGAGAATAAGGGGCAGATGTCTTTGGCGCTCGGCTCGGACGAGTATGAGGCGTATGTCGAAGACCAGCGCCGGAATGCGCCGGACAGACCTGACGATAAGGACCATCTCGAAACGGAAGAGCACAACGTAGAGATCCGCGAAGAGATGGAAGCCGAGACGGTCCTCGACAGGGACGAAACTACCGCGATGCGGAAGTTCCGCCGTCAGCAGGAGAACCGCGCGATGGCTGCACAGGTGAAGAAGGATGCCGTGCGGGCGGCGGCGGCTGCGTCGGCGGTCGCCGCGTTGACGCCAGATAAGGCGGATGACGCGCGCGCGGCGGCGTTGCGTAAGAAGGCGTCCCAGATCCGTCTCGACCGGGAACCGGTCATTCGCAGCGTCTATGACGACGGGGTGACGAAGCCGGAAGAGATGGACGACGCCTTTGGTAAAGACCTCGATGATTTACTGCCGCATTGACGCGGTGAAAGGAGCGATGAAGCATGGAATCTCAAAACAACGGTGCAAAGAGTCTTTCGGCAAAGACCCGCGGCGCGGTCGCGGAAGCGATCAGCGGTCTGTTTTCGGATATGTTCTCTGCGGAAGACAAAAACTCGCAGTACAATCCTGTCGAAGAGGAGCATGGCATCGGGCATACCGCAAGCAAAGCCGCGGGACAAGCTGTCAACACCATGGCACAGACGTCTCAACGGATGTCGATGATGCGGTTCATGCGTCAACAGGGTTCGTCCGCGGGTAAGGGCGGCAAGTCTGTTTCGACGGAAACCGCCGCGGATTTCGCCGCGACGACCGGCATGGACCTCGACGGCGACGGTTCGCCGGATTTCTGATACGGGACGTACAAGAGAGACTTCCGCGACTTCGCGGGAGTCTTTTTTTCTTGGAATTTTTTGAAAAGTTATTGATTTTTCAATTTGTTTGTGGTATAATAGAAAAAAAAAAGCGGAAGCGTATTCGCATCGGAATACGCCGCAAGGAAAGGGGTAGAGATCTCACGTGGATCAACAGAATCGGGTCACATATTCGCAAATCGTAGCCAAGGTCGCATCGAAGACGGGCTTTTCGGAAAATGCTGTGCGCGCGATGTCCAAGGCGCTTGTTGAAGAGATCGTCGATCAAACGCTTGCCGGGAATACGGTCACGTGGCACGGTTTCGGACATTTTTACGTGCTTGAAAATAAAGGACACCCGATCGGGTTTACGACGGAAGGACATAGGGGCGATGTTGCGAATCATTTCGTGTTTAAGTTCTCGGCGGCGCATTCGATGAACGTCAAGGTGCGCGCCGAAATGGCGAAGCGCGTATGAAACCGTCCGGAAAGATCGCCGTGACGCTGTCTGCGCTGATCGCCGCGGCGGGGTTCGCCGCCGGATTGTATCTGCTGTTATGGCGGCAGACGTTCGCCGGACTACTCGTCGCAGGCGTCGGCTTGTGCGTTTTCGGCGTCGTCGGTCGTGTGGTAGCACGTCGCTGACACCGTCAGAGCCTCGCTGTGCGAAAATTCGCGTCGGATTATTTCGGATATAGATTTCGACGAAAAATCGCACAGCGGGCATTCTGCGCGGCGAGAGACCGTCACAGTATGTATATGAAAAAAAAAAGACCGTCCTCGGTGTGCGAGGGCGGTTCTTTTTCGGGTCACGCGTGGACGTTCTGCGTCCGAGGCGCTTTGCGGTTTTCTTCGGCGTTGACGATTTTTGCCGTTTTGCGGCGGACGTGCGGCAGGACGGTCTCAAAGACGATGATCAGGAAACCGACGAAGAGCATGGACGCGGCGATCAGGACGCATTGGACTAACGCGTGCGTCCATGAGATGGTAAAGCACTCGAGCGCTCCGGCGGTTCCGAGGATCCCGAAGAAACCGACGAGTTCGGAAAGCCACAGCGTCTTGGTGAAGCACCAGAGGACGGCGTAGCGGAGTACGGCTTTGTTGCCTTTTGTCAGATGTAGCATGATGTACTTCCTTCCCGTTTTTGTCTATAGGAAGACCCGGGCGCCGGAACGGCGCCGAGGCATTACGGCTGGCGTGTGCCAACCGTAATGCTGCCGCGTGTCAGGGCTGTACTTTGCTTGCGGCGATCGCTTTTGCGCGAAGTTCGCTTACGACCGTCTTGTAGTCCGCTTCGATTTGCGGGTTCTTCAGCGTGCCGTACGCGAGGACGAATTCCGATTTCATCGCGCGCGTCAGGGCTACGTAGTACATACGCTTGTCCTCTTCGGACATCGCGCTGTCGTTTCGGTAGATGACGACGGTGTTCTGGAACTCAAGTCCCTTCGCGGAGTGAATGGTGGACAGGATGAAGTTTGCGTCCTTGACTTCATCAGACGTTTTCTGTTCCGCGTTGCGGGCGGACAGAAGGGCTTGGTGGACCGCGTTGACGCTGATTTCGAAGTCAATCAGCGTTTCTTTGATGTTATCAAAGAAGTCGCGTGCGGAGATCTGTCCGTTATCGTACTGATGGTACCAGCTGGTAACGGGGACGATATACTTGGTTTGCCAATCGCCGAGCATTTTCTGTGCGAACGGAAGCGCCTTCGCGGAATCTCTTACGAGATACGGCAGGCGGTTCGTGATGGCGTGCGCGATCGTTACCATGCTGTTTGCCGCGGGTGCGAACCGGATCTCGTCCCAGTATTTGCGGATGAATGTCGTGAAGATGGCGCTGTCGTATTGCTTTTCCGGAACGAGCGTGACGATTTTCTTTCCCGGATATATCGTCTGCAGGGTCTTCTGGATCTTATAGACGTTGTTGCGGGTGAAGGCGAGGAAAGCGACCTGTTCGCCTGCGGCGAGCTTGGCGTCGATGAACGCCTTGGCGTTCTTCGCAAGACTCGGTCCCATCGCTTCGTCCCAGTCGCCGATCTTCGACAGCTGTTCGTAGTGCAGATGGACCTTGTCGCGGAAGGATTGCTCGGTGACGTTCGCAAGCGAGTTCGCCTGCAGTTGGATGTTGGCGAATTGATTCGCCTCGATGTTGCGAAGCATGACGTTGGCGAAGTCGAGGATCTCTTGGTTCGAACGGAAGTTGATCTGGAGCGGGTAGGTCGCGAAGACGCCGGAGCTTTCGAGGATGTTCATCGCCATCGGGTTCGCGGCGCGGAACGCGTAGAGCGTCTGACTGCAGTCGCCTACGATGAACAGGCTTTCGTTGTGCTTGTCGACGTATTTCAGCGTGTAGATGAACTCAAAGATCGAGTTATCCTGTACTTCGTCGAGGATCAGGTACTTGGAGCGGACGTTGTCCGGTTCCTGCAGTTCGCCGATCTTCTGATAGCAGATGATGATTTCCAGCGCGAGCGTGGTCATTTGCGTCTTGTTCAGAATGTCGATGACTTCGTCGTAGTGCTCTTCGATGAAGTTGTTCATGCGGGTGTACCCGGCTTTTTCGTCGAACTGCATCTCGCGGATGATGGACTGGAACTTGTCGACGACATCGGTCCGTGTGGTCGGATAGAGGATGCTGATCTGGTTGTCCAGCGTCGTCAGTCCGCACAGGCGGTGCAACGGGAAATTCACGCTGTAGATCGTGTGGATCATCGTTGCGATGGTCATCGAGTGGACGCCGGGGTTGCGATTGGTGATGTTGTCCGCGGCGGCGTTCGTGAAGGAAAGGACGGTGATGTCGTCGCGGTTGACGCCGGATGTGATCATAAAGTCCATTCTCTGCATGATGGTGTGGCTTTTGCCGCATCCTGCGCCTGCCTGTACCAGCACGAGGGGTTCCGCCGTTGATACGGCGTTCTGCTGTTCGCGGGACAGCTTCCGGAATCCGGCGGGGAGCTTCTTCGGGTCGGTTTCCGGCGTGAACGTCTGGATCTTCGATTTGTTCTTCGAGAGGTTCTCCAGCGTGTCCGAAAGGAGCAGGTTCATGTTGGATTTGCAGAGACGGGTCGCCTCGGTTGCCGGGAGTTCGCGCTTGATATGATCGTAGATCTTGCGGTAGATCTCCAGCGGCACTTGATAGTTTTCCATCGCCGGGAATATCGTTTCGCCGAGCGTGACGCACATGTTGAAGTCCGTCTTTGCTTCTTCGATGGCGTATCCGATGTCTTTGTCGATCGTCGTCTGCCAGCGTTCGGACAGCCTGCAGATCTCGTTGTAGAGATTGTAGTCGGTGAGATAATCGTCATAGGCTTTCCGGTCGTCATGACTGGTGCGATAAGGCGCCCTGTGCGCATTGTATATCAGCGCGACACCGCTGTTGAACAGATTGGCGATTTCCTGCGGATCGGCGGGGTTGCCGATCTTTTGGACGAAGGCGTTCTTCCCGATGACGTACTGCTGATTTGTGTTGCCAACTTCTTGGAAGTACAGTTTGCGAAGATAGCCGACGAATGTGCGGCGGTTGGCGCCGTTCTGCGCCTTGGTCTCTTCGATGACGATGCACTCCGGTTCGACAGAGCAGATCACGTTGATCGCGGGAAGCGCGGCGACCGCGCTGTAGGTCGCGACGGTAACGCTGTTGCCCGGGTCGGGCGGGTCGATGCGCGCGCCGTTGCAGTAGATCGGTTCCAGATTGACGTTGATGTGCTTGACGACACAGCCGTTGTTCGACGTCGTGCGCTTGCCGTAGATGTTCGTGGTGTACGGATTGTAGATGTTCACGCCGGATTGGACGACGGCGAGCGGGTTCAGGTTCTCGTTCAGCAGACCGGTCTTTTTGCCGTTGCCGGTCAGGTCGCCGGAGAAGAACTTCGGCGTATAAGTCTTTTTGACGGTCGTCGCGTTTGCGACGAGGTCGTTCAGTTTGATAGGCATACTGTTTACTCTCCTGTTCTATTGTTGTCAGATGACGGTGCCGTAGACTTCTTTTTCGATGAATTTCTCAACGGCAGAGCGTGCGGAACGCGCGCCGAGTTTCGGCACGTAGTTTTCTTTGACGAGTTCGTCCACGGCGTCGTCCGGGATGATCGCCGGAAGCGTTACGCGGCTGTTTTCCGCACGGATGCGGGCGGATTCCTCCGCGTAGATGCTTTGCAGGATCTCGCGGTAGACGTCCTCGGTCATGTCATTGAAGGTGACGATGGTGCCAAAGCGTCCGATCAGTTCCGTGCGGAAGCTCTTCGAGAGGTCGTTGACCGTAGACTGCAGGTTTTCGCCTTTGGAAGACGTGAAGCCGATGCTTGCGGACTTGTTCGTGTGCGACGCGTTGGTGGTGGCGATGATGATGGACTTCGAGAAGTCGATCGTCTTGCCTTTGTTGGTTTTGATGATGCCTTCTTCAAGAGCCGACATGAAGAGCGCCTGAACGGACGGGTCGCACTTTTCGAACTCGTCGAGCAGGATGACTTGATACGGGTTCGTTTCGAGGCAGTCAAAGGGAAGCTCCGCGTTGCTGTCTGAGCCGACGTAGCCCGCCGGGGAACCGATGATGCGATTGATGGACGCCGAAGAGTGATATTCCGTCATGTTCAGCATGATCGGCTTGTTGCCGGTGAGGACGTCCGCAAGAATCTTGCAGATCTCTGTTTTGCCGACGCCGGAGGCGCCCGCAAAGACCATGCTGACAGGCTTTTTCTTTGGGAAGAGATTTCCGTCGATGCGCCGGACCTTCTCAATAAGCAGGTTCACGACGTGGTCTTGTCCTTTGATGGAAGAGAGCCGTTGACGGAGCTCGTCGAGGTCGGTTGTTTCTTTCTTGGCGTTTCCGGTCAGCAGACGGAGCGCCGTCTGCCGGATGCGTGCTTCGGTGATGGGGATCAGCGGTATCGAAGCGAGCGCGGCTTTTAGCGCGGGGTCTTTCTTTGCGGCTTCTTCCTGTTCTTTGCGCTTCAGGATCGCGTCGGCGCAGGCTCTGTCGAGCAGGGTGATGGCGTTGTCGGGGCGGTGGTTGCCCGCCGTGCCGAAGCTGTTTGCCATGCGTACGACGGTTTCGAACGTGTTGTCGTCGAGCGCGATGCGGTTCGCGTAGTGCGTGAAGAAGCTGTTCTTCATGGTCTTCAGGACCTCGACTGTCTGCTCGTTTGTGAGTTCGTCGACGAGGATGCGCGTGAACCGGCGGTTGAATGCAGGGTCGTTCATGAGGTTCTTGGCTTCCTGTACGGTCGTCGCGCCGATGACGCGGATGTCGCCGCGCGCAAGGGACGGCTTGAGGATCTGCGCGATCTTGCCGTAGATCTGATTGTCGCCGACGAGTTGGTGGATCTCGTCGACGAAGAGGATCACATGGTTGTCGGGGTCGGTCGCGAAGTCGACGACGGCTTTGACTTTTTCTTCCAGCTGTCCGACGAAGGACGAGCCTGCGACGACGTTTGACAGCGGCAGTTCGAAGATCTGCATGTTCTGCAGTTTGTTCGGCAGGAGCGGATCGTCCGTCGCGATGCGGCGGGCAAGATCTTCTACGATTTTTGTCTTGCCGACGCCCGCTTCGCCGATCAGGAGCGCGTTTGGTTTGAATTTGCCGATCAGTACGGATTCAAGCTGTTTGATGACGGCGTCACGGAAAAGGATCGCGTTGCCGGAAGCGAACTTCGCGTTGTAGCTGATCAGGAAGTCCATCGGGTCGATGGCGTCGCCGCCTGCATGATCGAAGGGGGTTCCGCTTCCGGGCGTTCCTGTGGGAGTTCCGGGCGGGAAACCGTTGCCGCTGTTTCCGCCGGAGAAGTCGTTAAGTGCCATAGTGTGTATCGTCCTTTCTGCTGTATTTCTATGTAAAAATCGAATTTCGTTCTGTCTGACGGGACAGACGTTTTCAAAGGTCACCCCGTATTTTTGCCCGGGGCGCGGCGCGGGCAAAAATGCCGTAGTCCTTGCGTCGGGGCGACGCGTAGGAAAGAGACGCCTCCTGTCCGGTTAGAACAGGAGGTGTTTGCGAACTTTCGGATCGTTTGCCATCATCGACCTGCAGAAGTCTTCGGCACATTGTTTGATCGTATCGTAGTTCATGTGCGAGCAGGGCGCGTAGTACAGGTTGATCGGATGCTTGAACGAGTGGTTCGGCGCGGTGTACTCGAAGTCCGTAATGAGAAGCGACAGCTCTCTTTTGCGTTTCGGGTTCGCTTCGATGAAGTTCCAGATCTGTTCGTAATCCGTGCCGCCGGATACTTTCGGGATGCGCTGGAACTCGCGGTAGACGGCTTCGATGCTTTTGTCACGGACGCGCAGGTGCGTCGTCTGACTCATGATATGGCTGAAAGAGTTGAAGTACAGGTTGACGTTCAGTTTCTTTGCCATGATGATGCAGGCTTTGATAGCGTCCTGATAGTTCCGTTCGGAGATGGATCCGCTGGTGTCGACGTACAAGTGGATGTCCGGCTTGTATTTGACGGATACCATTTTGCCCATCTTGTTGAAGTCGTCGGGATCGCGCCGGTTCGGACGCTGAAACGACATTTTGACGGATTTATAGCTGTTTTCGGATTTCGCGACGGTTTCCATCTTGGATATGACGCGCCGGACGTAACGGGTAAGGTCCGCGGTGGTCGGCGCTGTTTTGCGGAACCGCAGGTTCGCCGCGCGAATGGCGTCATCGGTCGTTTTGCGCGATGCGAGCGCCGCCGCCTGCTTGATCTTGTTCAGGCTGCGGATCTTTGCGGTGAGGCGCTGCAGCTTCTTGTTGGATACCATCTTGATGGGCATTTGCGCCGCCTGCTTGATCAGGCTCCATTCGTCGGCGATCTCTTTCGCCGTCGCCTTGGCGTGTCGCTCGACGTTGATGAAAACGAGGTTTTCGGGGATGAAGAGCTGTCCTACGTCGAACGGCATGCAGCCGAACTCGGCGCCGGATACGACGCGCGTGTAGTCCATCAGGCTCGCGACGATATAGCGCGCGAAACTGCTGGGGTCGTTGTTGCTGTTGGAATCGTTGCGGAGCTTCAGCGATTCGGTAAGCCCTTTCAGGCTTAACGACAGGAACTGTCCGACGAGCGTGTTGGTGTCCTGCGGCAGGACGGCGGACATCATGGCGTGCTGTTTGGTCAGCCATGCTTTGAAGTCTTCGAATGTGTTTTCGCACGAGAAGTAGAACGCGAGCGTTTCGCTTCGCGTATAATACGCCATGGTAGCGAACCATTCATCGTAGGTGGTCTGTCCCGCAAGGAATTTCTTTGCGACGGGGATCACGTCCGTGCTGGGCGTGTAGATGGTGTTGCCGTCGGGCTCGTCGAGTCCGGCTTTGACAGCGGATTGGATGGCGAAGAGCTCGCGCATGGAGAGGTTCGTCTTATCGTCGAAGCTGACGAGCGTCTTTGCGAGGATCGTTTTCAGCGCCGTCTGCGGGGCGGCGAGGAACGCGTCGTCGCAACAGTCGAAGACGTACTGCACGATCTCGTCGTCTGTGATCGTATGCCCGTTTGTGCTCATGATGACGTTCGCGGATGCGACGAGGGGCGTGAACAGCGGCGCGACGATGGTCGACTTGACGAGTCCGTGCGGATCGAAGTCCTTGGTGTAGACGTCCCGGTAGATCGGCGAGAGGTCGACGGGCTTTTGATTGGAGATGTTCATAGCGTGACTCCTTTCCGGTTAGATTTTGTTGCTTCCCCTCGCGTCGGGCGAGGGGAAGCGTTGCGTTTGCCGTCAGGCGTTGACGGATAAGACGACGTCAAGCGTTTCGGCGATGTGCGTTTTGCTTGCGATAAGCGTTTGGACGTTCTGCGCGTCGAGCTTGTCTTCCGAAGAGAGCTTCATCAGCACTTTCATGTCGGAAGGCGTGATCGTCTCGATATGCGGCGCGAGCGCGCGGATGAACGCCACGTTGTCCTGCTTTTCGTACAGCAGGTAGAGAAGCGTGCCGGACTTTTCGTTTTCAGACATGTTCTCGATGAATGCGTTGAGGACGGTCATGTCGGAGCACGCTTTGAACTCGTCGTAGCAGGTCGGCTTGCCGACGCTGACTTGTGCGGACGTCGACCCGAGCGTCATGACGCCGGATGCGATCTCGGCGAGCAAAAGCATTGTGAACTGGGTTTTGCCGACGAACCCTTCGAGGATCTCCTGCAGAAGGGATACGTCTTCGCCGTCGCGCTGGTATGTGTTGCTGGTCCATGCGAGCAGTTGTTCTTGCGTGCATTGGTTCAGCCAACGGGATACGCCCGTGATGGTTCTCGGCGTTGTGATCTGGTTCATTTCATCGCCGTCGTCGATGATGTCCTCGATGGAAAGATCCTGATCGTCGTCTTCATCGTCGTCCTTCTTTCCGTTATCGGCAACGGCTGCTGTCTTGCAGAAGAGCAGGTTCGGATGCTGCTCCAGCACCTTGCGGACGAACGGATTCAGGTTCTGATCGAGACCGAGGAAGGTGTCGATGTCGGGTCTTACGTGGAACAGGACGAAACGAGAGACGCTTGCGGTGTCCAGCGCTGTAATGTTGCCCTTGTCGTTGCCCGCGATGACGACCTTCAGGTTCGACGGCAGCTTTTTATTGCCGATGCTCCGCATCGTCGGTATGGACAGCGCTTCAGAGGTGACGTCAGGCGTAGTCCTGTTCAGTTCGTCAAGGAATAGGATCGGCGTTTCGCGCGGGTTCTCGAGGGCGTACTCGATGGCGTTGTGGATGACTGCGTGCGGGTAGAACTCCTGCTTGTAGTCCACGACGTTCCCGTCCTTGTCGGTGATCGGCACGAGGCGTGCGCCGGTGAGGTCGGCTTTGTCGGCGAGCTGGTTGCAGGCAAGTGTGAAGCACTTGGTGTGCCGGGAAGTCGCGAGGGCTTCCAGCCACGAGGATTTGCCGATGCCCGGTTCGCCCAGAAGCATCGGGATCAGATTGTTATCGAGACAGTTGTTGACGACGTCGGTCAAGTCTTGGTTGAAAAGCATTTTCTTTACGGTCCTTTCTTGTTTAGTTTGCGGCGGCGGTCGCCGGAGCGGAGGCGCGGACGGCTGTGCCGTTCCGAACGAAGAAGGCGTCAAGCAGGTCGTAGGCGTTCAGGGCTTCTTCTTCGTATTCCCGAATACGCGCCTGCAGGCATTCGTCTTCTGTGGTCAAGGTCTGTTCTTGGGTTTGCGTCATAGTGATGGCTCCTTTGCTTTTTTTATAGTTTTTTTTTTTGTAAAACAGCGCTTTCTCGATATAAGAGAAAGAACGTCAATGAGTTTCCCGGTTTTTGTCCGTTTTCACGATACGGGCAAAAACTTTTTCAAAACTATTGCAATTGGATCCATTTTGTGGTATACTGTTAATACCCTATATAGAAGGAGTCCGGTTTATGACAGGTAAAAGCCATCTGTTGTGCAACGCATCGGTCGCTGTTGCGACCGGAAGTTTGTTGTGGCGTTCCTGTCAGTATCCTGACGCGTCAGCGTTCAATCAGGCGTTCGGCGAGTTCTTTTATGTCGTCGCGGAGTTTCTGCAAGGGGATCATATGTCCCCGATGTGGCTCTGGTGGACGCTTGCGGCGTTCTTGTTTGTCTTGGGGACGCTGTTGCCTGATTGCGACACGAAAAGCTCGATGATCGGTCGTGTCTTTCATTTACCCTTTGAGCATCGAACGTGGACGCATACGATCTGGGCGCTTGCCCTGTGTTATGCGTTTGCGTGCTTTGTGCAGGTGGGTTTTTATTTGTTTGCCGGATATGCGCTGCACTTGATCTTCGATGCGTTTTCTTACGGCGGTATCTGCTGGTTCTATCCGTTGTCGCGGTATCGGACGTATCCGAACGGAGCGCGGGTGAAGAAGCGGCATGTGTTCCGCTTATATCGCACCGGGCAACGATCGGAGGGGATCTTCGACGTTGTGGTGTTTACGGCTTGCGCCGTCGTCGTTGTGACGACGGTCGCCTCTGTCGTAGGCATATAAAAAATCGTCCCGCCCGATCGGGCGGGATTTTACATGGGGAATCGTTGCGTGCGCTATGCGTCGGTCGCCGAGGCGAACGGTTCGTGATGGCTGTTCAGCCACATCTCGCAGATGTTCGCTCTGTTGCTTTCGTTGCTTAAGCAGATGGCGGAGAACACGTCCGTCGGGGCGCCGCACACGATGCCGTCGTCTGTATGTCTGATGCGGATCTCGTCGCCGGTATCGCCTTTGTAGTCGGCGACGAGCGTTTCTTCTCTGAGAAGGTCGTCGACGATGCGGCGCATGTTATCGTGACGGACAAACGCGTTGCGGATGGTCGCGACGATCTGCAGCAGAGAGTCTTCGTCGTAGTGATTCTCAAGGCTAACGATCGCGGCGGCGTTGCTGCACAGGAAGCGTTCGTCGGTATGCTCGATGAATCGTTCCAGCTCGGCGAACCGTTCGGCGTCTTCTTTGTCGCGCTGTTCGAACGTCGTTTCGCCGTTCTCCGGGTCGCGCCGCAGGAATTGTTCTTTGCGCGCTTCCCGGTCGGCTTTCAGGTAGACGACGTAGACGGCTTCGGTCGGGACGGCTTTGCAGACGGCGTCTATGCCGGAAGGCTCGACGATGATGACGTCGGACTTGTCGATCTCTTCTTTCGTGAGGAAGTAGTCGTATCCTTGTATCTTCACGGGCGCGACGGCGGCGTATCCTTCGGCGGATTCGACGAAGTGATGTCCTCGTTCGTCAGGCGTGCGCTTGGGTCGCGTCGTGTAGCTTTCGGCGCGGCGATAGCCGTAGGCTTCGTTGAGGGCGGTCGCGACGGTGTCTTTGCCCGTGGCGGATTTGCCGACAAGTATGAGTTTCATATGTGGTTTGTCCTTTCGTTATTCGTTGAAGAGCGCTTTGAGTTCTTCTTCGGTGTCGATGCGTTTACCGTCCGCGTAGAGCGGTTTGCGGTTGCGGATCAGCTCGACGCCCATTTCACAGTACCAGACGCGAAAACGCGTTAAGGTCTGTTTTGTCGCCGTCCATTTCCGGTTGATGCTGAACTGCAGTTCGTCTCCCGTGTCCGTGACGGTCATCGAAAGCGTTTGGTTTTCGAGGATGGGATAGGTGACGCCGTCGCCGAACGTATGCTTTCGCCAGTCGGCTGTGCGGATGGCGCGGCGGAAGCGATGCTTCATGCCTGTCTGCAGACTCTCAATGAGGTAAGCGACGCCGAAGTCCGTGAGCGTTTTGTCGATTTCGTATTTGCCGCGGTCGTCGCGGCAGTTGCGCATCAGTTCCGACTTGTTCGGATCGTATGTCGGATGTTTTGCGCGGGATATTTTCTTCAGGTAGACGTAGTCTTCCTGTTTGATGCAAATGGTCTGCAACATGAGCGGTAGCTCCTTTCTGTCAGTTTTGGAATTTGACGCCGTCGGTGTACTGATCGCGAATGTCTATGATCTTGTCCCAAGCGTCCGGGAAGAAGTGCGTTCCGTCGGGATCTCTGAAATAGAGGTTCTCGATATAGAATTGAGATTCGCCGAAGGCGTTATGCGTTCGGATATACAGGAATGACGGTACGGTCAGGTTTGCCACGGGGCATTCGGTGCGCAGGTATTTGCCCTGCTCGGAACGTGTGGAGACCCAGTAGATCCGCGTGCCGGTCTCGCGTTCGAATGCGTCGATGTGCTCCTGAATCGTGTCATGAAGCGCTTCGCATTCGTCGCAGCCGAAGCGATAGTACACGACGAGCGTGTCGTCAAGGTCGCTCGGAAGGACGTCCTCGGCAGGGGACAGGCGGATGCCTTGGAACGCCTCGGACAGCGTCGTCGCGTTGTCGTAGAGCCCATGCTTCATCGCTACGTCGAGGAAGACGTGCGAGCAGATGACGCCGAGGGCGATCAGCAGGGTCAGTCCCGTCGTGACGCCGAAGGTGATGTTGGCACGTTTCGTCGGGCGTTTCTTGTTGCGTTGCAGCAGGCGTATGACGCCGAGGAGCACGACGATTGCGGCGAACAGAAGCATAGCGACGTGAAGGAAGGTCTGTAAATGAATAAGCGTTGCGATCGTCATGATCGTTCTCCTTTGATTTGTTGCCAGTAGGCTTTGAGCCGCTGTTCGGTGCTGTTGGCGCCGAACGCGTAGTACTGTTTGTTTTTCAAGTCGTCGGGCAGGTATTGCTGGGCGACCCATGCGTTCGGAAAGTCGTGCGGGTACAGGTATCCTTTGAAGAGCGGACTGCGCAGGTGCGTCGGGATGTTGACGCCCAGTCCGGCTTTGATGTCCGCTTCGACCTTTCCGTACGCGATATGCGTGCTGTTGGACTTCGGCGCGGTCGCGAGGAACACGGCGGCGTGTCCGAGCGGGATCGCCGCTTCGGGCATGCCCAGTTGCTTTGCCGCTTCCGTGCATGCATAGGTGATCAGCGGCGCCTGCGGCATCGCCATGCCGACGTCCTCGCTTGCGATGACGAGCAGGCGTCTGCAGGCGGACAGGATGTCGCCTCCCAGCAGAAGCCGTGCGAGGTAGTATAAGGCACCGTCCGGGTCGGACCCGCGGATGGACTTCTGCAGTCCGCCGAGCAGGTCGTAATGGACGTCCGCGTCGGCGTCGAAGCCGAGTCCGCGACCTGTCGGAGCGAGTGCGTTCAGGTCGTTTGTTGTAAAGCAGAACGGCTCCGGCATCTCGCGTATCTTGTCGATGATAAGTTCGAGCAGGTTGACGGCGGAACGGACGTCTCCGGCGGCGGCGCGGGCGATGCGCGGCAGGACTTCCGGGTCGAGCTGCTCGTCGCGGATGTTTTGCGCGGCGGTTATGTCGTGCAGGCGTGCGGCGATAGAGGCTTTGTCGACGGACTTGAACGCAAAGGTGTAGCATCGCGAACGAAGGGCGTCTTGGCAGCAGAACCACGGGTTATCCGTGGTGGATGCAATCAGCAGGATGCTGCCGTCTTCGACAAAGGGAAGCAGGCTTTGCTGCTGTTTCTTGTTGAAGTATTGAATCTCGTCCAGATAGACCAGAACGGTTTCGCCTTTATGATCGGCGACGGCTTGCTTGATGTCCGTGACGCCGTTTTCAATGGCGTTCATTTTGCGGATGGGCATACCGGCAGCGTCTGCTATCAGACAGGCGGCGGTAGTCTTGCCGCATCCGGGCGGTCCGTAGAAGATCATGGACGAGAGTTTTCCGCTGTTCAGCATGCGGCGGACGATCCCGTCCGGACCGAATAGGTGTTCCTGCCCGACGAGTTCGTCGAAGGTTTTCGGGCGCACGGCGTCCGCGAGCGGCTGTCGTATCATGCTTTACCGCCTCCTTTCGTTTCTGCTTGTTTGTCGATTTCTGCCTGTTCGTTGCGTGCGACGCATGTTTTTGTCTCCGACAATAGATACGGAAGTCCGTTGCGTATCTCGTCGTGCTTCGATCTGTGCGGCAGCGTCTGTTTGACGGCTTCGTATAGAAGCCATATCTTGTCGTTCGCCGTGTACTTGTCCTTTTGATTTCGCGTCAGGTATTTCAGACGTGCGTACAGGTAGCCGATGACGCCAAACTCATAGGTCGACATGTCGTTGTGGAAATCCGCCGGGGTCCTCTTGTAGGTTTTTCCGTAGGTGACAAGGTTGCGAATGAGGGCGTCTTTGATGGGTTCCGCGACGTTCGGACCGAATTTCGCAAGGTCGACGGCGACGGCGTGCACTTCTTTTGCTTGTGCCGCCAGTTCGTAAAAGAGTTCGTCGAAGCTCTCGGCGCCGTTTGGGTTCGACGGCGGATCGAGCATGTTGACGGTAAAGATGCTGTAATGATTCAACAGGATCTCATACCATCGGTGTTCTTCTTTGAGCGCCGGTTTCTGCATCGCCGCGCTGTAGTCGAGATAATGCTTCGGCAACGGGAACAGCAGATGGATCCCTTTGCCGGACGACGATCGTTCGCCGTACAGGTACGGCATTTTCAGCAGTCGCTGGCGAACATCGTCGGGACATGTCTTTTCGATGTCAAGGATGCAGAATTTTGTTTCGACGGCTTTGCAGTAGTAAGTCAGCGGCAGTGACAAGTGACTATAGACAGGACGATCAAGTAATATGTTTGCTCTTTGTGCGATTTCCGACAGGGAGCACAGCGAGCGTTCGTCTTGATATTTTGCGCCGCATGGCTTTGTGTCACTGAATAACAGGCGCCGCATGTCCATGGGCTTCTTGTCTTTTGCGTCGGAAACCGTCCAGCGTCGGTTATCGGCAATGCTTGGGATAAACGGTTGGTCAAGAATGTTCGGCATGACGCCTGTCCTTTCTTTTTTTACTTCTTTTTTTTTTTTTGCGGATCCTTACGGCAGAATCTCTTCGTGCCGTTCCTGCTGCGCTTGCTCGGTCGGAAATTGCGCAGCGTGTTGCCTGCGGCGTTCTTTTTTTACGGCTTCCGCGGCGACGTATGCATCGACGCTCCAGTCGCGGTCTTCGTCGGCGAGATACCCGTAAGGGTCGCGCGCGTAGGTCTGCGCCCGGTCGGACAGCCGCGTGATACGCGACAGTTCTTCTTCGACGAGCGTTTGCCCGTCGGCGGCAAGCCGCGCTTGTTCGCGGAAGAGTTCGACGTAGGGGATCATGTGGCGGTTTTCCGTCTGCACGATGGTCGTGTGGGACGGGTCGCGGCTGAACGGCGGATACTGTGAAGAAGGCGGCAGGTTGTAGTTCCCAGCCATGTAGTCGTGCCGGTTGCTCGCGAGCAGTTCTATCTCTTTATTCGCGTTGTATTTATGCCGCCGGGGGTCGTTGCCTGTGGAACAGAGAACTGCCTCGACGCATTCGCCGTCGGCACGCAGAATCAGCCACGGGTGGACGCCGATGTACTTCAGCGTACGGTCGCAGTCCCCCAGAGGGATGTCTGCGAAGAATACTTGACCGGGCTTCAGTTGCGTGTCCGGCGTGATGCAGTTACGCGGCTGGAAGTTTCGTTCAACGGATGTCATGACGGATCCCTCCTGTTCGGTCATTCCGGGCAGTGCCCGACAAACGGCGCGTTGTTGTTGCGGATGTTGAGGTCGACTGGCAGGTCGTTCTCGGAGATCAACATGACGCGTTGCTTCTTGAAGCGTTCGACGAGGTTGAGAAGCCATTTGACGTCCTGACTGTTGTGGGCGTCGTATACGCCTTTCTCCGCGACGATTTCGGTGCCGTCGATACGGAACCTTTCCTCTTCGTAAAATCGCGCTGAGAGGGCGCTACAGACGCACACGTCGTGCTGTGCGTTGACACAGACATACATGGTTCTGTTCTTGTGCCGGTCGGCAAGGTCTTCGAGGAATTTGCGCACGCTCGCGTGCCACATGACGTTGGGATTTTTCAGAAGCGTCTGTTTGACGAGGAACTCGACGCCGAATGCGGTGAACACGACGTATCCGTCGGGGATCTTATCGCCGCAAACGCCTGCGTCGCGTTCGAAGAGAACGCTTTGCGGCGTGACGTACTTCGACAGATGATTGATGACGGGGCGCTCTTTCGGCTGTTCGGGGAGTGCGCGCAGCTTCTGTTGTGCTTCCCGGATGGTAGGCATAGGATCTCTCCTTTCAGAGGTTATTTTTTCAGTATGAGAATGCAGATCCCCTCAATGGCGTCGACGGATACGGCGCCGAACGTGCGGGAGTCCGCGCTGTTTTCACGGTTATCGCCGAGGACGAACACGCCGCCGTCTTCGACGGTGATCGGGAAGGCGTCTTCGGCGGGCGTCGCCGCGGCGTTGAGGTATGGTTCGTCGAGCGGTTCTCCGTTGACGGTAACGCGTCCGTCTTCGACGTCTACGACGTCGTGCGCGGTCGCGATAACACGCTTGACGAGTCGCCTGTCGCTGTCGTCGTGGAATACGACGACGTCGCCTGCGGCGGGAGCGATTGCGATTTTTCGGATCAGAATGATACTGCCGTTGTGCAGGCTCGGCTCCATGGAGTCTCCGTTGACGACGACGATGCCGAGGCAGATGTTGACGAGGTACAGCAGGATCAGGAGGATGCCGAGGCATAGCGCTTCGGCGCTGATGCGTTTCAGTTTTGACACGATCGGGTCCCTCTCGTTGAGATGCAAAAGGGGACGGACCTTGCGTCCGCCCCCATGCGTTATTGATTCACAGTTTCAGACAGCAGGCATTCAGCGTTTTATACGGATGGAAGTATCGTATGACGTCAGCGGCTCAATACTTGTCGTCGCCGTTGTACACGACGCCCGGTCCGACTACGTCGTAGGCGTCCGCGTACGGACTCGGAGCGGAAGACGCGTTGGGCGTCTCGTTTGCGACAGGCTTGGAGAACGGATTCTCTGCAGTCGCCGTCGCGGGTGCTTCGGTTTCGGCGGGAGCCGCATCGTCCGGCTCTTCATCGGGCAGACTGTTGACGGTCAGACCCATCTGTTCGAGCTTCGACACGATGTCGTTGCTATAGTACCGCAACGGTTCGTGGACCAGTACGGTATCGAGGCGTACGCCGTTGTTCTGTTGGGTTTTGTAGGCGCTAAAGCCGAGCGTGACATGAAGCCCTTTGTCGAGTTCCTTTTCGAGCCGGACTTCGTCGTAGATCTTCTTGTTCTGGTCGTTCTGTACGAAGATGCGCGGCAGGAATTTGCTCTTGTTGTCGAAATTGACGCGCCATTCGGATTGGTTCGTGTCTCGATTCATGCTGACGAACAGGATGGTTTCCGCGGCGTAAATTTCTTCCGGGGTCTGATGCTGCGGGTCCTTGCACTTCACACGCGCATTCGTAAGCGAAATGTGCGTATGCGGTCTGGGCGGACAGTTCTTGTATCGCCGTTGCTTCTCCTTCAGTTCTTCGCCATCGATCAGAGATGCGAGGCGCGAATAGGTGACGGTTCCTTCAACGTAGAACTCTACGCCCGGGGTGAGGTCATTTGTCGTTACGGTTTTGTTTTTTGCCATGATGAAAGTCTCCTTTAGGATGCTATTTTTTGACTGTCTTGTTTTGGCGTGTGCGAAGGGCGGACGGCAGTCAGTCCGCGCGCGCCGTGAGAGATATGCCTGTTGTCTGCTGGAAGTATTATAGCATAAACTTCTTGAAAAATCAAGTGGTTTGACGTAAAAAGTTTTGCCGTGTGCGCCGCTGTGCGGCGTGGCGACAGCCGTTGGAAAAGACCTTGTAAAGATTCTCGAAAGCGCGGGCGCTTTCTTTTCTTTTCCGTAAAGAGAAGACGGCGTCCCGGCTTTCAAGGAAGGATTCAGTAGTCGTCGCTCTCCGCGTCAGCGATCGCGTCTTTGACGGCGGCGCGCTCGGCGTACATGAGCTCGTCGTGCGTGATATGCTTTTTTTCGAGGATCTTCGCGATGCGCGTGTCAACGGTGTTGCTCGTCATAAGACGCCACACGGTGACCGGTTCGGTTTGCCCGTTGCGCTGCAGACGTCCGATGGTTTGTTCGTATTCTTCGTAGGTCGGCGTCAGCGAGTACCAGATCAGCGTGTGCCCGCCCTGCTGGATATTTAATCCGTGTCCGCAGGACGCGGGCTGAAGAAGCAGGATGGGGATCTTCTTTGCGTTCCACGCGGCGATCATTTCCGGCGTGCCGTCGAGGACGGCGGGCTTACAGCCGCGCTTGGTGAAGTACTCGATCAGCAGTTCTTTATCGGACTCGTAGTGGTAGGCGATGATGACGTTGTCGTCGGTGTTGTCGACGATGTATGCCGCAAGCTCCAGCTTGCCCGCGTGGATGCGTTCAAATTCACGCTTGCCGTGTGCGTTCGGGTCGAGCGGCTTATAGAGCGCGCCGGACGCCATCTGCGCCAGTTTGTTGAACAGGACGCCGCTGTTCGCGGCTTCGATAATGGTGCCGTCGGAGAGGGTCAGGACGTACTGCTTCATCAGGTCGCGGTACTGCAGTCGTTCCTTTTGCGACATATGGTAGTATAGGTCGTTGACGGTCAACGGCGGCAGGTTCAGCGACTGGTTCGTCATCGAGATGACGACGTCGCCGATGGCGTCGTAGATCTCTTTCTCCGCGCCGTAGCGCGGTTGCCAGTTGACAGGGTGGTTGTCGACGATGATCCCCGGCTCGAACCACCTGTTGCGGTATGCCGTGATGTTCCTGCCGAGGCGATCGCCTTGGTCCAGCAGGTACATCTGCGACCAGAGGTCCATGAGGTCCCGCGGGACGGGCGTGCCCGTCAGCAGGATGACGCGCTGACAGACGGGACGGATCTCTTTGAGCTTCTTGAAGCGCACCGACGCGTAGTTCTTGAAGCCTTGGCTTTCGTCGATGATGACGGTACCGAAGGACCATACGCGCTTGCCGTTGTATACCGGCAGGTGGTCGACGAGGTCGGGGATCTTTTCACGATTGATGAAGTAGAGCGTCGGCTTTTCCGTCAGCGTGTCGGCGTACATCTGATGCCGTTTTGCGGGCGGGATGTCGCGTCCGCGTTCGTCGACGAGCAGCGACTTGGTGCGGAACGGGTAGTTCCATTTCTTGATCTCGTCCACCCATGTGGAGCGGGCGATGCTTTTCGGCGCGATGATCAAGACGTGGTGCCTCGGGTTCATCTTGTAAAGGCTGTCAAGGACGACCAGCGTCTTGCCTGTGCCGACCTGCATGAACAGTCCGCAATAGGGATGATCGAAGACCCATTGTTGCGCGACTTTCTGATAATCTTTCAGAGCGGGTGCGGGCATGATACCCTCCTTTCGCGGTTACGTCGCGGACCTGTACAGGTCGCGTACGACCGCGGCGAATTTTTCGGCAGTCTCTTGCGGGATGCCGTCGGCGCCTTCTTTGTCGTTGACGAAGATGACGTCGTAGGGGTAGTACTCTACGTTGTCGTCGGACGCGTTGCCGTAGACGGTGCCTTGTAAAGAAGGGCGCTTCACGAGCAACGTCGCGACGCGGAAGGACTTGTCGCGGAACGCGCGGGTTACTTTGGCGATCTCGTTCGGCTCTCTGCAGTGCACAAAGAAGACGGGTTCTGCTTCGACGTTCTCGCTGCACCATGCGACGTCGTTGAGGATGGTCGTCAGCGGATAGTCGTTGTATTCGGTAAAGAGCCGCTTCAGGTCGGACAGGAGCTTGCGTCCCTTTTCCGATTTATCGTCGTCCCAGCCGCCGACGCGCGCGAGGCGTTTGATCGGTGTGATCGTCGAGAGGTTATAGACGACGTGTTCGCCGTCGTCGATTTCGACGGTTTTGCCGAGCGTTTGGATCAGCGCGTCCTTGCCGGACGCGCCTTTGCCGTTGATGATGATGACCATTTGTCATGCCTCCTGTTCGGATGATTTGCTGTAGTCGGCGAAGTCGATCTCCAGCGCGATGATTTTCTTGGTGTTCGACTCAAACGTGCCATAGACGTCGTAGTAGCCGTCGCCGTAGCCCGACGTAGAGAAGAATCCGCTGTCGCAGAAGAACACGTTGCCGTATGCCTTGGCGACATCACTGCGTTTTCGTATATTGAAGTCGTCGGGTTTGTCGTGGAAGAATCCTGCGAGACCGGAATCGACGCCGATGGAACCGATATAGTCTGTGTTTCGGTGCGCGTCGGCGATCCTGTCGCCGACAAGACCGATGTGGTAAATGCCGATGCGGTCGACATTGGTATAGTAGATGCGTTTCTTTTCGGCGTTCGCTTCCGGGCTCGGATACCAGTGCTTGCTGGTGTACGCGATGCAGAGGAAGGTCCCGTCGGCGACCTCGAGGTGATCGAGGCGGCACCAGACGTCCTTGTTGTAGCAGGGATCGGTCACGTCGACGGAACCGTGGAAATCTTTTGCACCGCAATATAGCAGATGACGGGATGACATTTGTTTCCTCCTTTCACGGCGTTGCCGCGGCGTAAAGCGGGCTGTCCGCCAAGGCTTTGCGGATGAAATTCGCAGAGCACTTGCGGATCGACTCTTCAGCCTCGTTGTAGAAGGTCACCGGGTACTTATAGCGCGTCGGCTTGATGCCGAGGATGGTGCACTTCTCGCCGCGGCTGTTGTAGAAAGAACGCCCGATGTCGGTGCTGTCGATGCCGTATTTTTCTTTGTCGTAGGCGAGATTTTCGGATAAGCGGTACATCTGGGCGTTGTTGATGACGCCGTCGCCGGTGAAGACGTATGTGCGTTCGGCGTTCGGGTGCTGTGCTGTGAAACGGTCGATGGAATCGACGCAATCGTAGCGTTGTTCCCCGTTTTCACGGTAACAGATAACGATCATAGTGAATGGCTCCTTTCGTATTGTGATTGTTTAGTCGGTGACGGTGATCGGGAAGGTCTCGTCGAGCGTATCCGAGTCGGGAACGTACTGCGGATAAGGCGGTAGCCGAACATCTCTCCAGTGATCGAGGATATAGACGTGCACAGCGATGGGGTCGGTCACGTCGACGTCGTCCGGCAACGTCAGTTCGGTTTGCCCGGTGACCGTGTAGGTGATGTGAAATACAGCTTTCATGTTGCGTTTTCCTTTCTGTTGAGCGGGTAGCAGTCGTAGGACGCCGTCGCTTCGCCGTGTTCGCTTGCGGAATAGACATATGTTGTCAGAGCATGCGACGGGTCTTCGATGTCGGATTCGACGATGACGAGAGGGACTTCCGGTTTGGTCTTATCGTCGTGAAGAAATGCGAGGTAGACTCCGGGGCAGGAGCCTTCTTCGTCGCCGATGCTGATCTGCAGTTTGCCCTTCAGGTGAGGCAGAGGGATTGATATGGTCGCGGGTGTCACGGCTGATGACCTCCTTTAGTCGATGTGACGGTTGTTTGTTCCTGACGCGGAACGAGAGGGCGCAGATATTTGAGGGCATACCGAAGCGCGGCTTCGTAGCCGACAAGGTATGCCTCCCGTTCCGGTGCGGGAACATTGTGGACGTCGGCAAAGTTGCGCACGGTTGCGTGTTCGCGTCTGATGCGGTGCATCTGTGCGGTCAATTTGGAGACGACTTCTGTGAGTGCTTTATTATCGTTTGGCATGATTTTATCCTTTTGTTCGGCAGTTTTCAACGGGGTCCGTACCCGTTCGGGTCACGGTCGTTGACGCCGAGGCGCGGCTGCGGTTCGGCGTATTTGATGCCGATATTGCCGAGCAGCGCCACCTTTTCCGGGGTGATGTCGTTGTTTTTCAGCCATTCGTTCAGAATGTCGGCAGCCTCTTTTGTCGTGACCGGACGTTCGAAGGTGAAGCCGAGACGGACGGTGCGGCTCTGCGGCTCGTCGTCAACGCTCGGTATCGGATTTGGGCGATTGTTCATTTGCGGTACTCCTTTTAGGGCTGGTCGTCGTCTTCGCTGTTGAGCAGCGTGGAGACAAACTCTTTGATTTTGTTTTTGTCATCGTCGGATACGGAGTCTATTTCTTCGTCGCCGAATATGTCCTTGAGGAAGTACCGTGCGCTTTGCTCGGATATTTCCGCGAGCTGTGCTCTTTCTTGAGCGCCGGTGCAGCGTTCCTGTATATCGACGATGGCTTTGACGCCTTGCCGCAGGTAGGAGCTCAATGCCCGATAGCCCATGCCGAGACTGTCGGCGAGGCTGCAGTTACCGTTCGCACCTTGCCGGTCAACGACGTTGGCTATGTTCAGGGAGATTTCTGCGAATTTGCAGAGATAATCCTGTTCCATCGCATCGCTCCTTTCTTCATCGTTTCTCGATGATTTTGTCGATGATGCCGAAGTTGAGCGCCGATGTAGCCGTCAGCCAATGGTCGCGGTCGCAGGCTTTCTCGATTTCGTCTACGTTCTTGTCGCAATTTCTTGCGAGAATGGACTGCAGACGTTCCTTGGTCCGTATGATGTGGTTCGCTTGGATCAGGATGTCGGAGGCTTGTCCTTGAGCGCCGCCGAGGGGCTGATGGATCATGACTTCGGCGTTCGGCAGACAGATGCGCTTGCCTTTCGCGCCGGAAGAGAGCAGGAAGGCGCCCATGGACGCCGCCATGCCGATGCAAATGGTGGACACGTCAGGCTTGATGAAGTTCATCGTGTCGTAGATGGCGAGACCTGCCGAGACAGACCCTCCGGGGCTGTTGATGTACAGGCAGATGTCCTTGTCGGCGTCCTGCGATTCGAGATACAGGAGCTGTGCGCAGATGACGGCGGCGGTTGTGTCGGTGATTTCTTCCTGAAGCATGATGATGCGGTCGTTGAGCAAACGCGAGAAGAGATCGTAAGCGCGTTCGCCGTTGGATGTCCTTTCAATGACGTTCGGGATCAGAGGCATAGTTGTTTTCTCCTTTCAATTGTTCGTGTGCTGAAATGCGTCGATGACGGGCATGAGAGCATCCGCGAAGTCGCGGAAGGTTTTTTGCAGAGGATATTTCCCGTTCAAAAATATCCCCGATCGCTTCAGCGATTTTTTTCTATATGATGTTCATGGGGTCTTTCGGACACCACATGATGACGTCTCCTTTTTGCAGGGAAGCAGGCATGTCGATCAGTCGTTGGTTCGCGCTTCCCCGGAAAAGGGCAGTTGCTTTGACTTCCTGTAGGAAGGGTCCGTCCACGACGACGTCGCATAGCGACAGGATGTCGGGAATGAGCTGAGTATCGGCTATGTCATGTTCGTCGGCGAACCATGCGCCGATGAACGGCTTTCCGTCCTCGAAGTGTATGACGCGCCCGGTGTATAGCCATATGGTCTTGCTTGGGAGTTCTGTCTTGACGCGTCGAAGCAGGTGCAGGATCGCCGGTTGGTTCTCCGGCTCCAGAGGTTCGCCGCCGAGGAGCGTCAGCCCTTCGACCTTTGCGTCGCGCAAAAGGTCTATGACGGAATCTTCGACGGCTTCGTCGAAGGGGATGCCGACGGAAAAATCCCAGAGCTCGCTGTTGAAACAGCCGGGGCATCTGTTGCGACAGCCGGTGACAAACAGGGATACGCGGAAGCCTGTGCCGTTGGCGATGTCGTGATTGATGATGTACGCGTAGTGCATTTCTTGTCACCGTTCCTTTTTTATAGAGTTTCAGCGTACGGGTTGTGAAAAGAAGCGCAAAGGCTTCGACGTTTTGGTGCGGACGGCAGGATTCGAACCTGCAGATAACGAAAGAATGGAGGTTTTGACAACATGGAAACAGATGCGTACTTTACAGAAGTATTGTCATGAGGGAAAAAGTTGCGTCTTCCAGTTGCGCCACGTCCGCGTAGAGAGGGCAGCCGCGGTCGGCGACTGCCCGTTCTGTTAAGTGTCGAAGCCTTGTTGCTTCAGGGATGGATGGAATACAGCCGATTTCTTGGTGTGCTGGTAGCGCATCTGTACTTCCTGCTGTTTTCCTTTGTTGAATGCGGTGAGATAATCGCCCGTTAAATCACGGTTAAGTGGACTGTTTCTTGCCCCGTAAGGCTATCGTGTACAGTCTCTGCATTCAGAAAGATACTTTAAGGTGTACCCGAAAACGCATTTGCGTTTTGCTTTCAGTTTCTGTCGAATAGTCTCGTAAGAGACGTTCGGGATCTTCTTTGAAAGCCATCGTGCACATGCGGCGTAGGACTCGAACGCAACGATTTCGCCGTCACGGCAGAGCGAGACGGGCTTTTTCTGTTCGGCGGTCCGTTCGCCTTCGGCGACGTACCGCAGATTACGGTAGTCGTTGTTGTGTTCATTGTCGTCGCGGTGTTCGGTCTTGTATCCGGCAGAGCGGGGTCCGAGCCAGCATTCCGCGACTGCGTTGCAGATCGGAATGTGTACGATTCGCGCGTGCGGTCCGCGTCCGCCGAGACGCACCGAAGCGACGTATCGGTTTGCCGTTTCGTCAAGTCTGATTTGGCATTGTTTTTTCGACTTGACGTTGCGGAAGATGGCGCCGTTTTCGTTGACTTCGTAGAGGAAGTTGAGCGAGGGTATCTTTCTGAACTCAAGGTTTGCATTTGATTGCATCTCTTGATGCCTCCTGAATTATGATTTTACTTCTGACCCCTGATGGGAGTCCGGTTCAGGAAACTTCTACAGTTTTCGTAGAATTTACGATAATTGTCGGGCATTTCCGTGGCGATTCGTTGGATAACCCGGTGACACGGCGCAGGCGGCGGATGTTATTGCTTCCGCACACGGGGCACGTGTTCGCGATTTCGTCGGTGTAGCCGCAGTCCATGCAAGTGTCGTTCGGCACGTTGATGGCAAAATACGGTATATCCTTGTCCATCGCGTAGTTGACGAGCGTCTCGAGCGCGCCGAGGTTGTTCTTGGCGGTCGCGTCGAGCTCTACATAGCAGATTTCTCCCGCGGATGCGTATCCGGCAAGTTGAGATTCGATGTTGATCTTTTCAAACGGGTCGATCTCTTTCCAGACGGGCACGTGCGTAGAGTTCGTGAAGAACTCTTTGTCGGAGACGTCGGGGATGACGCCCCAGCGGTCTTTGAACTTCTGCATAGCAGTATAGCAAAGATTCTCTGCAGGTGTGTAATATACCCCAAAATTTAAGCGATACTGTTTCTTATACTCGGCACAGCGGTCTTTGAAAAGCTGTTCGATGCGTTTCGCCGCAGTCATGCCGCGGGGGTCGGTGTGGTCGCATCCGAGCAGGATCTGCAGACATTCTGCAAGACCTAACTGTCCCAGAGCGAGCGTGCCGTGCTTGAGCGCCGAAAGAGTCGTCTTGCCGTCGAAGCCCTCCATGCATCCGTTCTGGTACATGAACGGCGCGGATGACGGCGGCTGGGATGCGATATGGTTGAAGCGTTCGAGGAGCATTTCTTTGGCGTCGTTGATGTAGGGGTCGAGCGTCTTCAGGAACGCGTCGATAATGACATCATCGGACGCCTGTGCAACGTCGACGCCGTTCTCTTCGAGGGCTTGCTTCGTGTACATGGCGACGGTCGGAAGGATGATCGTGACGGGGCAGATGTTTCCGCGTCCGTCTTTGAGCTGACCGAGTCCGTTGATGTCGTATCCGTTGGCAGTTCTGCACATAGGATTTCTGTCATCACTGACAGCACTGACTATATTATCTTTCGTCCGTTTGGACGAGTAGTCGCCTGCTTGGAGTATGTGCCTATCTCATACTCTACTCCCTTACATTCATCAGGGATAGTCGATACACATTTCAGTCTAAAAGGGTAAATTGATATTTGTCTACAGTGAATACGTTTTCGTTTGTTTTTTGAATGAGATTTCTATTCAGATTTAGTACGCGCGAGGCATAGCGAATGGAAGGAAATTCGGTTGTTGTATTTGTTGTTGTGTCTTTGCAGACGCTGCTTGACAGGTCGAATCGTTTGACCGATATAGATTTTTCCGTTTTGTTTATTTATAATCCGGTATATATACATGCTGCTATCAATTCCTTTAGACTGTTTAGCACGGTCTCAACTCTATCAATACTGCCGTGAAGATAGAGCCCTAACCGTTAGCCCCGCGATAGCGGGACACCCTCGGGCGAGGTTCAAGCGATTTTAGATGGGCTGCAGTTACACTTACCCATCGTGGCAAACTCCGTTGCGGGGTTCGTCGGGTCGTAGCCTGCGTTGCCGCTCCAGTCTACGTTTGCGTAGTTCGGATACAGACGCTGTGCGGTGGACCGCAGGGCGAGCAGAAACAGGTCGTAGTTCGGGTCGCCGGGGTAGCGGTTGACGCCGCTCTTCATCTTGAAGATCTGGCACGGGAAGATGCTGGTCGTGTGCAGCGAACCGAGTCCTTCGATGGACGTTTCAAGGATCGCCTTGATGATCATCCTGCCTTCCGGCAGAGTACACGTGCCGAAATTGATGGAGCTGAAGGGAAGTTGGTCTCCGGACCTACTTTGAAGCGTGTTGCGTTATGTTCACATGAAGTCGTTACTTTCATGCAGTTCTCTTATGAACTTCTCTGTCTTTCGACAGATGGTCAGACTATATCTTCACCCCATGCGAATGGGCATGGGGGGCTGCCGTTTCGAGCCACTTGGCTCTACTCCACGTTGGATGTGAATAGTCGTTCGGCGTTGCCCGTCACAGACGGGTTTAGCACAGGATCGTCTCGAATGAGAGAGTTTCCCTGTTTAGGCAGCTATGTTCCCTGCATTACTGCAAGGTCGCCCCAACATTAAGGTTGTGGAACATCGCTTCGGTCGCCTGCTTGACCTCTTCGTTTGTCTGCTCGATGGCGTAACGGTAGACGTCAGGCTGGTTGCAGTAGAGCGGATCGGTGATGCTTCGCGTCGTGTCTGAAATCTTGAAGTCGGGCTGGTTTGCGATGAATTTCATGCCGACTTTGAAGTGTTTCGCGAAGGACTTGCGGACGTAAGGCACCATTGTCCAGTCGAGGTGGGATGCCGCGACGCCTCCGAACTGGCAGAGGCTCTGCAATTGGAAAAGTACCGCGACGAGCTGCATCGCCGACTTGACTGACCCGGCGGGTCGGACGTCGGTTTGACGCGTGGTGAACCCTTCGGCAAGAAGTCTGTCGAGGGGTACGGTGAGACAGTTGTGAAGTCCGACGGCGTAGGAATCGAGGTCGTGGATGTAGATCTCGTTGTTGTCATGGTGCTTTCGCGCCATTTTCGACACGAGATTCGTCAACGCGTACTCTTTCGCGACAAGACTTCGGGCTTCGCCCATGCGCCCGCCGAAGGACCGTTCGTCAAGGTTGGCGTTCTGGTTCTGGACGTTCGTCGCGAGGAGTTTTTCGCCGATTTGTTTCATCAGCGACGAGGTCTTCTCACGTTCTCGCGTCCGTTCGTTTCGGTAGGTGATGTAGGCGCGCGCGACGTCTTTGCGGTCGGATGACATCAGTTTGTCTTCGACCATGTCTTGGATCTGTTCGACGTTAAACACGCGTCCTTGTTCGGCACATTCGCGCTCGATCTCGCAGGCGATATTCTCGGCGAGCAGCTTGCTGTTCGCGGTAATGCGACCGTCTACGGCACGGATAGCTTTCTTGATCGCCTCCGTGATGCGGTTTGTGTCGAACGAGACTTCGCGACCGTCCCGTTTGATGATTGTCATGAGGATGTCTCCTTTCTTTTCGTGATATACTCATTATAGCATAAAGTATTGCAAAAATCAAGAGATTTTAGCTTTTTTCCCGGCATTCCGCCGACTTTTTCGCGACGCGGTTCGCGGCTCTGATTTGCTTGCGATAAGGGCAGTCGGTGACGTCGCAGTGTGTGGTATCGTGCGGTTTGGCGAGGTAGCATGGGATGCCGTATTCGTAGTTCGAATAGGTCCATTTTGCCCATTCTTCGCCGTCGGTTTTGTTTGCCGCATAGAGCTGTCGATGTCGCAGGTTGAGGGACGCACAATGCTGTTTATCGTCGACCGAGAAGAAGGGAAAGCAGACGTCGACGCCGTACATCCGCATGCGAGACGTGTAGATGTCCCAGATCTCGGCGCCGTTCAGGTCGTATGCGATCTTGTAGTTCAGGTCGCGTTCCTGCTCGTCGGACAGTTCGACGTCTTTCTGTTCCCGGAACAATGAGACGTAATGCCGGAACCAGTACTGCTTTGGGATATACGCAAGCAGGTCGCAGTAGATGTCTGTACAGAGCTTCTGTTTTTTTCGATACGGCATTTTGCATATCTGCTTGGTACAGTCCATGTGGCTGACCATTTCGGCGATGTGCTGCAGCGCGTCTTCAGGTTTGTTGAGGATAGCGTCGCGGATGACTTGACGCGCAAGTCTGATGCGGGCTTCGCCTTCTTCGATGCAGACGTTCTCGAACGCTTGGAATTCGCGAACGGCGGCGTCCGCTTGCTTGTCGTATGCATCGCGTTCTTCGTCGGGCAGCGCCTCGGCGTTTTGCTTCGGCAGTTTGATGTGCTTTGCTTTGAGCATAGACGCGACAATGCCGTTATTGTTCGGTGGAAGTTTGACGAACGGATAGATGCGTGTGCAATAGTGCGGATGTTTGATCAGGCGGGTCATCATAGAGCGTGACTCCTTTCGGTAATGATTGTCGGGGTGTCAGGAAGCAAGTCCTTCGGACAGAACAGCTTCGTAGTAGTCGTATTCGTCCTTAAATGTGTCGTCCGTCTTGAAATCCTGCAGGGTATCGAAAATCTTGTCGACGATGTCTGCTATAGAGACGTTCGACACGTATGCGTCGGGCTCCAGATTCGGCGCTTCGTCGGTGTCGAAATAGAACCACCATTCTCCGATTTGACAGACAGTCCCGGCGCCTTCGTTCGGGTCGGTTACGAGTTGAACGAGATGCTTTGCAAGTCCGTCGGCGATCATTTGCTTTGTGATCATGAGGATCCTTCCTTTCTTTCTCGCATGAGAAGTTTGTATGGACAGCGTACCGATACGATACGCGGGTTGGTGTTCGTTCTGCATGTATCGAACGCTTCTTTGTCGACACAGAAGCACGGGCAGCCTTTGGAGTAGTCGTTCCGGAAGTACGACGGACTGTCCGGCGCGACGGTCGTGTCAGGACATGTTGCGTCCGTGACGGAGAAGTACGGGCGACAGATAGGTTTATCGTTATGCTTCGGAAGCAACGTGATGATGTTCCATGTGCGTTCAAGGCTTGACATCGGAATGACGCCGTCGATCGGCTGCGGTTCTTCGGCGAAGTGTTCCCGGAAGCGTTCCCAGTTGACTTTGTCGGGGTCCGCCGCTTCGGATACCTGTCGGAAATACGGACACGACGGCAGGAATTCTTCGAGTGTCTGTCGGATCTTGCTGTAGAGTTTTTCGGCGTCGCATGTGATTTCGTATTTGCCTTGCGCTTGTCTTTGTTCGCAAGAGACGGACTTGACCAGCCGTCGGATCTGTTCCGTCGCGCCTTTGGTATCATGTTTTGCGATCGTGACGACGATGTCGAGGACTTGTTCGCGAATCTCGTGGTTGCGCTGCAGGGCAAACGCGTCGAAGGCGTCGTCTTGATAAGGTCTGTCTGTTGTTGTACAAGGGTATTTCGGGTATACCTTCATTGTTTCCCTTCTTTCTTTTTTTAATTCGGGCAGGTGCAGTGCCTCTGACGGCATCGTCCGACGGCGTAGCACGGCTTGCGGGTGCCGTCGTCTTTGACGGCGAAGTAGGGGATGCACGGCGGGACGTCGTACCGCAGCATGCAGGTATAGACGGATGCGAGGATGATTTGCATCGGAACGTCTTCGCCTTCGATAGAGATGTGTACCCCGATGCGCTGTCGGATGTCGTGCAGGATGGCGTCAAGGCGATTGGGGATCATGACGTGTTCTTTTGTGAAATACTTTTCGCCGAGTTCGCCGAGATCATTTTTATCGGCGCATACTGCGACGACGACGTCGAGGAGCGCTTTTTGAATTTCCGTTTCGGAGGTCCCTGCGATCAACGCTTGCAGGAGGCGGAACGCGGCAGCGTTCTGCTCGCGGGTGACACGGTCGCAGAAATCCTCGAAGGTGTCTTTCGGCAGGTGTCGGGCGACGGATACGTCCTTAAAGAAGATGATCTGGTTATCTTTGCCGTCAGGCACGATGTCCGTCACTTCGTCTACGCCGAAGAAGTCGGCGACGGCGCGGTATATCTCCGCGATGGCGCTGTGCCAGTCGCCGGGATGCGACGCACGGTCGCACGCGTCGAATTTCGTATGGGTCATGACGATGAAGCCGTATAGCGCGTTTTTGATGCGAAAGCAGGCTTCAAGGTTGTTTTCGTTAAGGTTTCGCATCGGATTTTCCTCCTTTGTTCGGCTGTACGCACAGCGTGCGTTTGTCGTCATCGAGGACAACGCGGAAGGCGGCGCCTGCGGTCTGCAGGCGCCTGTTGATCTCGTCCCGGTATCTGACCGCGGTGCGGTCGGATTTACAGCTGACTGTTACAGCATCCGAGAGGGCGAGTTCTTCGATGGCGAGCGCGTAGACGTCCATATGCGTCACCTCTTCCACGTTTCACGTTCGTCGTTGGTGAGGAAGACCGGCACGCGTTCGATTTTCCAGTCGATGTCGTCGTGGTTTGCCGTTTCAGCGTAGGCGCTGTCCGGCAGCAGTTCGCCGTTGTCGCTGACGTAGTTCGGTTCGATCGTATCGTCGTCTACTGCGGCGTCGGTGACGGCGAGATACCGCCGACGCATTTCCGCATAGGCATTCTCATAGGTGACGTAAACTTCGGGAACGCTGATCTCTCTGCCGATGGTTTCGGACAGGATATAACGGTAGACGCATGGACGGGTAGATTCTTCAGACATGGTACAGTCTCCTTTCATAGGATGTGGTCGGACGCCCATGCGATCAGCTCGTCGGCGTTCATAGGCTCACTGCTGTTCCAGTAGGTGTTGAATGTTGCGAAAGCGGTGTCGTCTGCCGTGTTCTCGCACACGTAGTGTTCGCCCCGCTCGTCCAGCAGGTCGAGGAACGCGTCCGCATGGAAGACGCCGTCGGCGTCGGTCGCGTCGCGCTTCGTAAGCAGAATGTCTACGGGGTAGAGATAGGATGCGTTGATCCTGCAGACGCCGTCTCCGCCGTCGTCGTACGCGTAGGCGCGAATCAGACAGTTTTCACCGGGCTGGAAATAGTGGTTTTCATTGAAGGTGATGCGGTAGTCGGACGTCGGAACGGGACGCCCCGGCGGATCGTTGAGATGCGGGATATTCATACATTTCCGCTCCTTTCGTCAGAGAATGACGTTGTCGGGGTCGCCCCAGAGGGTGATCTGCGTCCGGTAGCCGAGGATGTCTTCGAACACGCCGTCGATGCCGTCTTCATCTTCCTGTTCGACGTTGTAGAAGATGTCGCCTTCGTCGTTGATCTCTACGAGAGCGTGACGAATGTTTTCGATGCTCTGCAGCAGGTGTGTGTAGCGGTCGTCGAGGCGCATGTCCGGTTCCCAGTCCCACAGTAGGATCTTGTAGTCGCCGTCAGGCGTGCATACCGTGCGGATCATGCCTTTCTGTTCGCGTTCGAGAATGATGTCTTTGTCTTCGCCCTTTTTCAGCTTTTCAACGGTTTCAGCGTTGAGAGCGAGAGCGATCTTGTAGTCAAGCATGGTGTGGTGTCCTTTCTGTAATGATTGATTTACGCGCCGTCGTCGTTGACGGCGGCAAGGCGTTGAAGCAGTTTGCCGTATTTTTGTTTATACGGGCAGTCGTCATTGGGGCACTTTTGGTCGTGCTCCATGCAGTAGCATGGATACGCGGAATCGTATCGTTTGTAGTCGTGGGCGTGCGAGACGGGCTGTACGTAATAGGGACGGCAGGCATATTTGCGTGAGAACACATCGTAGCGCTTGAAGGCGTCCTTGATGATGCTTTCGACGTTCCACTTGATCTCTTCGCGCTTTTTACGTTGGATCTTCGGGCTGTCCTGCGGAATTTCCTTTGCGTAGTCGTTGACGAGCTTTGTCCGCATGATGCGGCGTCGGACGTCTTCGCAGACAGCGTCGACCGTGTCGAAGTCGGCTTTCGTGGGCTTGCATTGGTTGTACGCCATGATGATGCAGAGGATGTTCGTGTCGAGGTAGGTTTCGTATTTCTCTTTCGGACACGCGGCGTTGTCGATGATCAGGTTGACGATGGTGTCAAGCGCGTCTTCGTACGCGACCGACATCTTGAAGTAAAACGCCTCGAACGCGAACCAGTCGCTCAAGGCTTCCGCAAGGATCGCCATGCGAGTCTTGTTCTGGAAGTATTCGTAGACGGGCGTGTCGCCGAACAGGGTGCTGATAAGAACGTCGTAGCGCGGTTCGACGTGATCGCGCGGGAGCAGGTAATGCCCTGTTTCTTGCATCATGACGACGCCTCCTTTCTGTTCGTACGGAACGGGCAATATGCGGTTTTACACGCGTCCGTGCGGTAGCAGGGGACGCCGTCGTCATCGTTCTTCTCGTCGCCGAGGTAGAACGGAAGGCAGGCAGGAATGTTGCATTTCTGCAGTTCTTCCTTGACGATGGCGATCGCGGCGGCTCCTTGTTCGACGAACGTGCTATGGGAAAGCGGCTCGAAGAGCTCGCGTCTGACGCGTGCGTCGGTGTTCGCTTCGGCAAGAAGCAGGTTTGCCTTGTAGGCGTCCGTTTCGGTGTAAGCGGCTTCGGGCGGGCATGCGATCAGCAGATCGACGAGCTTCCGTCTGGCTTCGTCGACGTTTTCGTCTTCGACGATCGCGTTCAGGTATGCTTTCGCAACGAGACGCGCGTGGCGGTCGACTTGGTTGATCAGCGTCGATGGGTCGCCGAGGGACGTCGGCGCATCCTGTCGCGGAGCGACCAGACGCTTTGCGGATTCGTCGTCGATGACGAGCCAGAAGTTGCCGCGGTAATCGCTGTGGACGCTTTGTACATGCTTGACGCCGAAATGACGCGCAAGGCTTTTGCGGACTTCCGGCAGTTCGTCATGCGGGTCGATGCCGGTTTCGACGCATGCGCCGGGGGAACTTGCGTTGCAGGCACGTCCGGCGATCTCCCAGTACTGTTCGCTATCGATGACGATGCAGGTTTTCACTCTCGGCTTCACGGCGAGTCTCCTTTTGGTTTATTTGTCAGTTTGTTTGCGCTGCGGGAATACGGCGATAGGACCGACCCGGGCGTGATCCAGTCTGCCGTAGTCAAAGTGTATGACTTCTTCGAAGACGTTCTGCTTTGCTTCTGCTTCGGTATCGCCGGGAATGGAGCCTTTGACGACGCCGCGCAGGCGAACATGATAGCAGTACAGCATGCCTCGTGTTTTGGGCAATTTCATGTCTATCAGCTCGACGGTCGTCTCCAGTATCGTTGGACGGCGGAGGACGCCGAGTTTTGCTTCTTTGCAAATCCAGTTGACTTTTTCTCCGGCGTCGGAGAATGTTTTCGCGTCTACGACGCCGTGAATTTCACCGGTGACGACGCAGGCATACTTGTAATCGCTTTCCGGCAGGGAATAGTCCCGCAGGCGCGCTTTGGCTTCCTTGATAGCGTCGAGGACGTTTTTCTGTTGGCGAGCGCTGTTGTCGTGCCAGTCGACGATGATGTCGCCGTGGCGGGAAAGCAGGACGGCGGCGATGACGACGCCTTCTTCGGAGTCGTCGGCAGTTTTCCAGCCGTCGATGGTGATACCGGCAAGCAATCCATCGGATTCGTCTTGGGGGCTGAATGTGTAGTTGTTGCGGACCTCCGCGTAAAGCGGTTCGTTCATGTTAAAGCGCTCCTTTCTATGAAGTTGATTCTTTTACGATGCCGACGGTACAGCCTTCGTCTTCGGTGATGTTCGGCGCGGCATTGAAGACGGCAGCGTAGCGGCAGTAGCCGTTGTGGTTGTAGACGCATGCGTCGGTTTCGCATGCAAGGTCAACGTCGCAGGGTTCGATTTTTATCTTGACCCAGTCATAATGCTGTTCGTTTGCTGTTTTCGATTTTTCTTCGGCGATTTTGCGCTTGATCTCGGCGACGAATTGATTGAGATATTGTCTCAATTCGTTTTTTGCAACGCTTTCGTCGACGGTTATATCCGCCTGCAGGAGCGGGTCGTACTTGTCGTTGTCTTTATCGTAGGCGTCGGCGCGTATGATAACGCTGATTTCCATAGGACACGTCCTTTCTTTTTATATGTTGGGGGAAGGCGTCCGTGAAGGCGCCTTCTTATATGCCTGAAGCCGTGCGCCACCGGGCGGGCTGTCAAGAAGCGCATTCATATGGCGAATCGCCCCGATTATTTGGTCACGGCTTCACAGGCTGCGATGATAGTTTACACCGTCCCGGCGTATTTGTCAAGTCGGATTTGCCGCTTGCAGGACGGTGCGCCGCCGGTCCGCATAGGACAAGCGGTTTTTTTCGGCTTTATGCCGGTCAAGGCAATCGCGGGCGAGCTCCGGCAGGTCGCTGACGCGGCAGATGTGCTCTTCGTCCATGCGTTCGTAGGACGCGTCGCAATCGGACACGACGTATCCGTCGGCGGTCACGTAGAGCGTGTCGATACAGATCGCTTCGGCGTCGTTGGTGACGTACTCTATAATATCGTCAAAGCGGGTCGTCAGCGGATGCGGCGGACGATAGCCCCAGCCGGTCTCATTGGCTGTGCCGTCGTTGATGACCCATTCGGGGAAGCTCTCATTCAACGGATGCGAATGGTCGTTCGGATCGTAGAACGCCAAGCCTGCGAAGTAGGCTGCGTTCTGTTTCGCCTTGTCGTGGAACATATCCTTGGATACGACGAGACCGCACATTTCCTGTTCTTCGCATTCGCCGTAGGCGTCGAGCAGAGTATGCGCAAGCTGACGCTGGTTGACGGAACCGTTCGTGACGACGTAGAAGTGTGACGGATAGTTGTTGTATTTCTTGGCTTTGTTGAAGTAATCGCGGATGGCGGGTACGTTCAAAGCCGGTTCGCCGCCGCTGAAGGTGACGCTGTAAATGCGCGCCGTCTTCAGCAGTTGCGTGATGATCTGCGGCGCGATGTCTTTGTTCCGGGCTTCGCCCCGAATACAGTGCTGACAATGCATGTTGCATCGTTGCGTGATTTCGAGGACGAGTTCGTTGACGAAAATGCGTACGGGTTCCTTTGCCATAGCGGTGTTCCTTTCCGGTCACGCGATATACGTGCCTTCGATGTTGCAGACGAGGCGACGAAGGTTGAAGCCGTCCGGCAGGTCGACACCCGCATCGATAAGTCTGTAGCGGTATTCTGCCAACAGCTCGTCGAGGTTCTTGTACGGGGCGTGTCTGAAGTAGGTCGCTTCTTCGGACGGGATCAGGTACACGATAGGTTCGTCGACCAGATATTGCAGGATGCAGTCCGCGACGGTATGCGCTTCGTAGGTGTTGATGTCGCCGGTGAACTCGCTCGCGGTGATCCAGTCGGCGTCGATGTCTCCGATCGCGTCCATCAGGACGCCCGTGTTGAAGTAATCGTCGGGCATCAGGACGGCGATGGATGCGTCTTCCGGCTGATACTGTTTCAGGCGCGGCTCGTCCGGATGGTCTTGGATCGCCTGCCGGATCGTATAGTCAGTTTCGCCGCGACTCTGTGCGATTTCATTGAATTTGCCGATGTCGAGAAGCAGTTGTACTTCTTCCGGCACGGTGTTGTTGTAGCGGTCGGATGCGAGGATGATATACGGCGCGAGCGATTTGTCGATGTACAGCGCCGCCGGTTCACAGATCGGGTATGTGTTCATCATAGTGATGTTTCCTTTCGTTTTTTTTTATGCTTGCAGGCTTGCGATCTCGTTGGCGTTCAGAGAGATGATCATCGGTTCGATGTGCCAGTCGATCTCACCGCGGTTCGTAATGACGTATGCGTCGGTGAAGTTGATGAAATTCTGACAGGAGCGACCGTTTACGGTATGCTCGAAGCGTTTTTTCATTTCTTCATACGCGTCGGCTAACGTCGTGTAGGCTTTTGAGATACTGACGTCGTGCTCGATGCGCTCGCACAGGAAGTAACGAAGGACGCTCATGACTTGTCCTCCGGCGCCTTTTTGCTTGCGTCCGTCAACGCTTGGATGATCTCGACCGGGACGAACGCTTTGCGTTTCGCAAGTATTTCTTCTGCGATAGATTTTGTGAAAAGGCGTCCGACGGCGTCTTCCGTGAGGACGACGTACCACGGGTATGGATAGACGTCGTGTCCGCATTCGTCTTTCATGACAGGCGCGGCGCCGTCCAGCGACGGTAACGTCGATGTGGCGAGGAGGGTGATCCCCTGTTCCATCGCTTGACGGCATTCGTCACATGGTTCATAGTCGATGACGCAGTGCCGAGGCGCTTCGCGGTCTTCGCCGTAGGCTCTGCGGATAAGGTTGCCGTGCTTGTCTTTTACAAGTCTTGTCGCCTTGTTCGGTCCGAGAAGTGCGATCTCATTCTTTTCCTTGCCGCACCAGAAGCATACGGGTATAGAGGGATTTAAGCCGTATTTACGGCTGACGGGAATTGTACTCATTTTGTGTGCGTCCTTTCTTTTGATATGATGATTCTGTGTTGAAGTTTGCTTATGTGTCGTCGTCGTTCAGCAGATACTCGAAGCCGAGCTCTTTGATTTCTTCGGGTGTGCATCCGCACACGTCGAAGAGGACGTCACGAACGTATTCTGTTTCGGCGTATGCCGCGTCGTTCGTGATGTAAGTTTGCAGAATCTCTTTCAGACGTTCATAGGGGATTTGCATAAAACAAGGAATCCTTTCGTTTTCTTTTTCTTCTTTTTGGAATGAGTCCCGGAGGCATGAATATGCCTTGTTACCGTTCGGATGCGGATGCTTCGTCAGAGAAATAAGTATGCAAAATTTGATCTATGTCTGCTTTTGAGTAGGCGAACACGGCGATGGCGCCGTGTTCGGTCAATTCTTTGATACGAAGTTTTTGCTGGGCGGACGGATGTCCGTCCTTTGCTTTCATTTCGACCCATACCGTGACGCCGTTTTTGACGGCGACGCGGTCGGGCATGCCCCGCCGTCCCGGCGAGACGATTTTGGTTTGAAAGACGCCGAGACGGGCGCATTGTGCAACGAAATAGTTTTCTACGATGCCTTCAGGCTTTCCCATGACGGCGTCTCCTTTCTGTTAAATAATGCGATGGTTGGTGAGCTCGACAAGCTCTCTGTAGCAGGGTTCCATGACCTCTTTCATCTGCGGGTGCGGCGCGCCGGTCGTGCCTTTGGCGCGAAGCGCGCAGATGTGCTGCCATTCGTTTTCGGTAGCGGTGATCAGCAGTTCTGTTTTCAGGCTGTTCGGCAGAACACTTCGCGCTTCCTGCGGCGACGCACCGCCTGCGATCAATGCGAAGTAGGTCAGTTCGGCGACCTGACAGGCGCATTTCCATTGTTTGTACTTCTCTCTGTCGTTTTTGAAGAAGAACGGTTCGATCACGGTGATCTCTTCATCGAATTTGTCCTTGGTGTAGTTGCAGTAGCGCGTGCTTTCCTGTGCGAAGGACGCGTCGCGGTGACGGACGAACTCGTGGGATACGCCTCGGTCGCAGACGAACTTGACGGAAATGCGGTGGTGTTCCATCAGCGCGTAGGAATCGTTTGCCAGAAGGTCGCAAAGCTGTGCTTCGGTCAGCACGCGGATGCCGCGTGCGGTATACGCTTCAAATTGCTTGTTGCGGAAGTCGTCGTCCGAGGCGAGAGCCGCGCCGACGCATGTAGAGACGCGGTCGGTGTTGCAGGATGCGAATACCGTTGGCAGATACCGTTCGAGTATCAACTGCAGGACGTAGTAGACGCTTGCATAGGGGGACCCGTAGCGGCTTTTGCGGTCGATCAGCTCATACCATGCGCGGACGTTGCCGGACGCGACATAGCAGTCGCCGGACGGCGTTATCGAGCGCGTCAGCACGAGGTATCTTGTGTCCTTGGACGGCGCGCGGGAGAGGTCTTCGTAGGCGTCCTTGTCCAGTCGGATGTACACGGTAGCGTGCTCCAGCATCGCAAGGTGGCGGTTTTCCAGCAGTTTGGCGACGAATTTCTCGGCGGAATCCGCCGTGACGTTCGCTTCGGATTTGTAGCAGAGCCGTCCGGCTTTTTCGATGGCGAGCAGGGGGTTCTCGTCGACGTTGAGGATCTCGTGAGAGGGTTGAATGATACGCATGACGTTTGTTCCTTTCTACGGTTTTTTATAAGGGGAATCCGCTTATGCGGGTTCCCCTTCGTCGGCGTCTTCGACGATTTCGCCGGGGACATGGTTCTTCCAGTTTTTCGTGAAAGAGTCGCGCATGAGCTGCAGGTACTTGTCGAGGTCGACGTTGTCTTCGATGAAGGTCCGTTCGCTGTCGGTCAGGTTGTGCAGATCCTGATTGCAGATATACATGTTCCAGTTCTCTTCGACGTTCGTGACCTTCTTGCTGGTGACGTCGCAGTCGTTCGGCGGACGGTCGACGCCGTTGCGCGTGAGTACCTCGTAGGCGACCGGCTCGAAATTCTGCGCGGGATTGCCGTCGGCTTCCCGTTTCCGGCGCATCGCCGGGGTGATCTTCCGTGCGACGGCGGCACGGAGGTAGAGCGTGTTCGGGGTTCCGTCTTTCATGATGAACACGCGGTTATAGTGCTGCAGGACGTGCGGGACGACGTGACGGTCGCCGGGGACGAGTCCGTAGACGTACGTGATGGACCCGACGGAGCTTGCGATGACGTTCTGCATCATCGTCAGCCATTTGACGCCTTTGAATTCGTCTTCGGCACGGAGCAGGATCTCCATGCCTTTCCTGTCGTCGAAGGGCGCGGAGAGGGAAAGCCCGTCTTCGCCGCGGGCGGCGGCGAGCAGGTATTCCGCCGTAGCCCAATCGAGGACGGCAGGGTGCGACAGGGATTTCGTCGGCGTCGGTCCTTTGCGGCAACCGATAGAGCCGCCGGATGCGGATACGATTTTGTTTTCCGCGGGATCGTACTCCAGACGGTTATTGCTGTCCTTGGATACGAGATAGATCGGTTCCGGCTCGATGGCGACGCCGATGGCGTTCGCTTCGCGGTCCAGAATGGCGTTGTTCAGCGTCGATTCGAGGACGGAATACAGTCCGTCGGTGTTCGTCGACGTGACTTTCGCACCGGCGATCGCCTGCGCCTGCCCGATGCGGTAGCTGAAGAGCTGTCCGATGATCCGCATGGAGATGATGCGGTTGTTCATGCGGATGTTGGATTCGAACGCGGTATCGCCTGCGCCGGATGCGGAGTTGAGGATCAGCTTTGTACCTTCGCGAAGAACGGAGTAGAGAGCACGTTCTTCTTCGGATTTGTTCCTGTCTTTCATGAGTTTACCGTACTCTTGTTTCTGGAAGAAGATCTTCGCGTAGCGGTCTTCGCCGAGCTCTTCGTTGTAGAACGCTTCCATCATGCGAAGCAGGTTCGGATAGTAAGACGTGAAGTCCTCGTGGTTGGCTTCGTCGGCGGACGTGTAGACGTATTTCTTGTTGAGTTTCGTCGAGCCGCTTTCGTCCTTTTGAAAGAGGACCGGTTCGCGGATGTTCTTCCATTCGGCATGCTTCAGCGTCGAGCCGGATTTCAGGAAGGTCGACGCGGGGTAGGTTTCGCCGTCGGACAGCGTTACTTTCTTCGCTTTTTTCAGGTCGACAGGGTTCGGGAACAGCACTTGCGCTTCGTGCATGCGTCCCATGACGGCTTCGTACGCGGCGCGGTCGGCTTCGTAGAGCTCTTTGTTGTACTCGGCGCCGTGGATGCCGCCTGTAGAGAAGACCACGAAGCAACTCGTCGGTTTTCCGTCCTTGTCGTAGTAGGGGACGCACAGGTCGGCTTTCGGTATGCTGTCGAGAGAGAGCGGCGCCGCGATGGTCTGTTCGTCGCCGAAGTCGGCTTGATAGTTCTTGCTGTCGTTAAAGTTCTTGCCGCGAATGGCGGCATAGTAGTTGTAGACGACGTCGAATTTGGCGCGGCATTCCGGCTGCGGGAAGTTTGCGTAGAAAAACTTCTTGGTTTCTTCAAGGACGTCTACCTGCGGGATGCCGAGTTCGGCGGCTTTTGCTTTCGTCGGATACAGGAAGCTGACGGTCTCGATGTCGGTCAGGTGCCCGTACGGACAGAGAGTTTTTGTTGCGAACTGAGCGGACGAAGAGTCGACGGTCAGACGGTCGCGACGGACGCTTTGCGGACGGACGTCGGGTTCGTAAGCGTTCTTTTTCTTATCGTAGATCAATTCGGGATAGCTGTTCAGCAGTCCTTTCTTCAACGCGAATTGTCCCTGATAGATGGGCTCCAGCGACAGCCAATACAGGTTGATGACGTCGGATGCATTGTATGCGAGCAGGTCGAAGAGTTCCGCTTTATCGGCGATGCGGGTGGTGTTGCCGTGTAGCTTGTCTGATTCGAGGATCTGGTACCCCATCATACCGAGCAAGCGTTTCAATCCGACGCGCTGTTGCTTTTCGTTGAGACGTGCGACGTCGAGGTGCCTGCCGGAAAGGATCATGTTCTTGCGGATCAGCGCTTTGTCGCTGTCGTAGTTGTCGAAGACGTACTTCTTGTCGTGCGGATCCCATTTGTAGGTCAGGAACGAAGGCATATTGCCTTTGAACGCGTCGGTGAACAGCGCGTCGTTGTATTTGCGCATGAGCGCCGCCGTGGTGCGCTGGAACGACGCGGATTTTCCGTCGGGCGCGACGGGGAAGCTCTCGTAGAGATACAGCGCCAGCATCGTCGTATCGTAATTGTAGGAGTTGTATCCCGCAAGATACGGATGCACTTCTTCGTCGTAATCCGTGTCGGTATCGCACTTGATGCGGAACCGGGGATCGTAGCGGGACTTCGCGCTCGGGTCGTTGATATACTCCGCATCGGTCAAGCCGAAGATCTTCGCAAGCTCTTCGTTCGCACCGGCGGTGCGAAGATCGCGCAGGTCGAAGTTGCAGTAGCCGTCGACGCAAGACCTGTTGACGTTCTTGTTTTTGTCGAAGATCCTCTGATAGATAGCTTTGAAGTCGTTGCGCGTCGGGTTGAGCGCGTCGTCGTCGCATAAGTAATATACGCGAAGGTTGTTGCGGCGGCGGTCGAAAAGACATAGTGTGAAGATATTGTTAAGGGATTCAATATCATAAAAAATAGCGTTCATTTCTGTTTTGTTTTTCCTTTCATTTGTGTTTGACGTCCTATTTAGATTATACTTGATTTCTTTCTGAAAATCAAGAGGGATTTTCGAGAAGTTTTTGAAGTCTGTTCCGTGTCTGCGTGCGGTTTTGCAGGAACAGGTTCTCGAAAAGCTACCCGTTGCCGCGTGCGGCAAGAAGAAAATAAAAAAAAAAATGGCAGGCGTCGTAAGACGCCCGCCTGCGCACTGTACAGTATCAGAAGGCTGTTTCAGAGCCTGTCGGGATAGCAATTCTTTCAGATGGAATACGTGACCGCGAGGTCGAACTCCATCGTGAACGGGGTGGGGAACTCCATGTTTTCAGAGCTTCCGAGAATACGGAAGGTCGGATAGCGTTCAAACATGCTGTTCTCCCAGCGAAGCATAGCTCTCTCGTTTGCTTCCGCGCTGCCGCGGAAATGCTTTACATTGACGCGGGGCGCACGGGTGACGCGTTCGTGGTAGTTATACCCTGCGCGAGAAGCATAATACTTTTTTCTGTCGTAAGACAGGTTGTCCCAGTTCGGGTACAGGAAGCGCATATAGGTGACGAGTTCGTTGAACTCTCTTTCTGTCATCGTGTCGTACATAACGAGCGCCTCCTTTCTGATTTATTCTGTGAGTTGTGTGAGCGTTGTTTGCGCTTCACAATGACAATCTTTTTGGTGATACCCGGAACAGTCCCCACGGACTGTTCCCGCGAAGGTCTGTTTCTTTTGCGGCGATATGCCGCGGGCAAGCGGCAAAGAAAAACGCACGCGCATGCGCGCGGGCGTGCGGCGCGGATACGCGACGGGAGGGACGGGGCAGGGACCCCGGACCGTTTCTTTCCGCAGGGAAAGAAACGTATGCGTGTGAGGATCACACGTAATTTTTTTTTTTTTCATGAATTTTTGAAAAGGTATTGATTTCTGTGTATATTCGTGCTATAATAGCAATAAGGAACAGAAAGGAGATTTCATGAATGCCCGGAATTTTGATGCAAGAAATTCTGAAAAACAGAGGTTACGATGGCAATTATCTGCGCGAAATCGAAAGCGTATCGACGACGCCGATGCTTCGCATAGACACTATGTCGGAGCGGTTGGCGGCGCTTCGCGCAGAGGACGCCCATGTCGTGATCCTGCCGGACTTTGATATGGACGGCATTATGGCGGGTACTCTCGGGTTCGCTGCGTTGTGCGAGCTTGGTTTCCGCGCTTCGTTGTATATTCCCGATGCGACGCGTTCGTACGGGTTCGACGCATCGGATATTGATAAGATCCGCAAGCAGTATCCTGACGCGAAAGCGATCCTTACATGCGACGTCGGGTCCGGGTGCTCGGAGGCGATCTCGTACGCGGTCGCGCACGGGCTTGAAGTGCTGGTCACGGATCATCATGCGGTCGCGGACGCCCCCGCGGACGCATCCGTCACGATAAACCCGATGCAGACCGGCGACGAGTATGAACACAAAGGGATCTGCGGCGCGTTCGTGTTCTGGCAGGTCCTGAACGATTATACACAGCAGTACGGTACGGTCCTGCAGAAGGAACAAATCGCGCGTCTGCGCGTGTTTGCGGGTATCGGTACCGTTGCCGATAATATGCCGATGCTGTATGAAAACAGACAGCTTGTGCGGGACGCCGTGGCGATCTGCAGAAGCACGTATTCAGAGGGCGATTTTTCGTATATTCGTTCCATGAATGCCTGTGAGCAATACACGCTGGCGTTTCAGGGGCTGTTTTTCGTGCTGAAGGCGTTTCAGGAGCTCGGTAAGATCAGTTGTCCCGACGACATCGACGAGAAGTTCTTCGGCTATTACATGGCGCCCGCGTTCAACGCGGTCAAGCGCACGGGGTCTTCGATGGAGAAAGCGTTCGCGGTGTTCTTCGGGACAGATCAGGAGATCCGCGTCGCGGAGCTGATCGCTTTGAACGACCAGCGCAAGGCGATGGTCGAGCGGCATCTCGACGCGATCCATGACGAGATCAATCCGTACGCGCCGTACGTGTACGTCGCGGACGTGCCCGCGGGACTTGCGGGGCTTGTGGCGATGCGGCTGATGCAGGAATCGGGCGAGCCTACGGTGCTGCTCCGACCGGACCGCGACGGTCTGTTCGGGTCCGCGCGTGCACCGGAATGGTTCCCGTTGCTGACGGTCATCAACGGCGCGCATGACGACAGCTTTGAAGCCGCCGGTCACGAAGGCGCCTGCGGTGTCGCCGTGCGATGCGGTCCGGAAGCGCTGGAGGCTCTGTACCGGAGGGTGCAGGAAGAGGCGGACGCAAGGCGTCCGTCGGAACAGCGTCCGGCGTATGACGCCGTCATCGGTCTCGACGGGTGCGCTCCGCTGGATGTGCATACGATGGCGGAATACGTATGGGATAAGGCGTCGTTGAAGCCGTTCGGTGAAGCGTTCGAAGAGCCGGTCATCCTCGCGCGGTTCGACACGATGTTCGCACAGTTCGATCATATCGGGACGGAAGGACAGCATCTGCGCATCACGCTTCCGGGCGGCGTGCGTATCCTGTGCTGGAATCAGGCGGGCGAGGAAGAAAACAGTCCTGACGCGCAACCGTCGTCTGTGATGGAGATCCTCGGTACGATCAACATGAACACGTATAAGCAGACGACGTCGTATCAGATGGAAGGGACGGTCGTATGGTGAGGCGTTACCTGCAGGAGCATCTGTGGATCGTCGCGGTGCTGGCTCCTATGGTGTTCGGCGTCGTGTATATCTCGGCGACGTATCTCGCTTACTTCATCGGACCGTTGCCCGCGACGGTCGTCATGGACGTTCTGCTGACGGTGATCGGCGTCGGCTCTGTCGCGTGGTTGTCGCTGATGCCGACGCGGCAGGCTCGTACGAGTCTGTGGTCGGTATCAGCAGGGTGCGTGCTGGTAGTCGCGTTCTACGTGTCGATGTCGCTGTTGGCGAGCGCTATCTATGACGCGTTCGGCGACGTGCTGTTTGACGTATATACGCAGGGGCGCGAAGAGATGTCGTTGACGAGTCAAGCGGTCACAATGCTTGTCACGGTGCTTCTTGCACCGATCGCCGAAGAAGCTCTTTTCCGCGGCACGATGTACGGGTCCCTGCGTCGGACGTCGCTTCCGAAATTCGTCGGGGCGATGCTGTCGGCAGGCGCCTTTGCGTTCGCGCACGGAACGCTTGTGCATATCATTCCGGCGTTCCTGATGGGTCTGCTGTGTGCGGGGATCTATGAGTATACGGGAAAGCTGTATCTGTCGGTTCTCGCACATGTCGTATATAACGTGGCGTCGTATCTTGCGGCGGGACTTATCGTGCCGGATTTCATGGGTACATGGCTTTGCCTGCTGCTGCAGGTCGTCTGCTGGGTGGGTATTACAGCGGCTCTGTTCTTGGCGGCGGATAAGGCGGAACGCCTTACGAACGCCTCGGCGAACGCCGGGGATCAATAAAAAAAAGAACCCACAGGCGGATGCCCATGGGTTCTTTTTGGGGGTTGTCCTTATGTGGCGCATAAGAACGATATAGCAGGAGCGCACACTATGCACCGAAAACCCCGTACACGGTCTTCGGCAAAAAACTACCCGGATACGCTTGCGTATCGGCTTCAGGACCGTGTACGGGGAAAAAGAACGATAACGAAAAAAAGTTGAAAAAAATACGAGAAATCTATTGATTTATGTTATGATTCGTGGTATACTATCTGTAAGAGAAGGGAAAGGTCGTGATTTTATGGCAGGCGTTATGTATGACATGAGCGCTTCCTACAAGGGCAAGAAATATATCTGTACGTTTGATGAAGACGATCAGTACCAAGACCTGTCGTCAAATGAGTTGTTCTATTATCATGGAGGGATCGAAAAGGCTCTCGGCGATAAAAGCCCGTTTTACTTTTTGGTTTTCGTGACGTTCGACGACGTGCTTGCTGCGGCGATCCCGATCCGCGGCATTACGGAAGAGAATTACGACGAGAAATTCGACGAAATGATCCGGCGGTTCGAATCCAGCCCCGGATATGCGGAGCTGACGGAGTTCCATCTGGACAGATGCGCGAAGATCCTCGAAGAGGAAGCACGAAAAGCGACGGAAGGCATCGCGGACGACGGATCCGGCGAAGATGCGCCGGAAAATGACGCATAGGACATCTCGGGTCGAAACAAAAAAAAGAAGGGCTGTCGGAAGACAGTCCTTTTTGTTGTAATGCGAGAGGCATATCAGTGTAATCGTTTGATAAGGTCGCCTACGAAGCGTTTAGCGGCTCTACAGTCGCGTTCAGAGAGTCGGTCATATTCCGAGTCGGTCAACGCAACAAAGAACGTCTGAGAGCCTGTGGGGACGTCGTGGCTGTATTCACGACAGAGCAACACTTTTCCGTTTGACGATGCGCTTCGCGGATAGATGGACGCTTCGTAGTTGCGGTACACGGCGGACGCTCGCGAGGATGTGAAGCGGAATCCGTCCTCGCCGGTCCAGTTGACGCCTCGCGCGTAGACGAGATAGTGGTTTGCCGGTTTGAGGAACATTGAAAGACGTTCTTCGGCGTCGTTGCCCCAGACGTACTCGGCGGGGTTATCGGTCTCGTCGTCGCAGTCGGCATAGATGACGTCGGGTTCGGCGACGAGGACTTTGTCCTCGTATGGGTACAGGTCGTCGTAACCGAGGGCGCGGAGGCGTGCGATCTGTTCGAGCGACAGGTCGTTCGGGTCGACAAAGCGGTTTCGCTCAATGCATGTCAGGTCGAGCTTTTGATAGCGTTCCGCGGCGCGTGCGTACGACAGCGGACGCGTCGGGTCGTCAATGACGACGAAGTCTTCGATGACGCCGTCGTCCGACGCGAACGCGGACAGCGGCAGGCTGCAGGAGATGCCGTTGCAGTCAGGCAGGCAGAGAGCGCCTCCTTCACTTTCGACCCGTACGGTCTCGCCGCAGCGCTCGGTATCACAGACACAGAGCAGCCATGTGCCTGTCCGGATATGCTTCTTGTGTTTGTCTTGCATGGTGCGTTCCTTTCTATGTGATTTCGGCGTCAGTCGATTTGGGCGGCGTGGCGGAAGTCTTCGTCGAGGACGTACGCCCAGTAGGTCGGGTCTTCCTTCCACGGCTGATCCCAGCCGTTCAAGTAAACGCATTGTTCACACCAGCTGTTGCCGGGGGCGTTCTCGTCGAGGATCTTCGCGGCAAGCAGGTCGAATTGTTCGCCGCCGCAATCAGTCGGCACGAAGCTGATGTAGGCGGCATCGTAGGGTGCGCCTGTGCGTTTGCCTTGTTCGAACTGCAGGAGTAGTTCTCCGGCGTCTGTGTGACAGCGCAGTGTCGCGGTGTCCTGTTGGTCTTCGACAGAAACGACGGCGTCGAGGTCGTCGAGGACGGGCTGGATGGTCTGCTTCAGCTTTGCGTTTTCTTCGTCGGACGGATCGACGTAGGTGACGACGCCGGTCAGGCGGTTAATGAAGGCGACCGTATGAAGCGTCTCGCCTTCTTCGGCGGCGTCCACGCGGTAGAGACAGTCGGTCCGGTTCCATTCCCGGCAGACAGCGTACTTGTAGTTGTGCATAGGTCGTGTTCTCCTTTCTGTTATGCGTCGATGATTTCCAGCGGCAGCGCGGCGATGCAAAGCTCATGCTTTTCAACGCGCGGGTTGCCCAGCTTGATGGACTGCATTTCTTTCAGCGCATTCGTAAGACAGGTGTAGTGATGGGCGTTGTTGATGTCAACGACTCCGCGGCGTTTCGGGGATGTCTGCAGGTAAATGCGCTGGTCCTTGTTGTAGCGGGATTCGTAAGAAATTACGTAAACGTAACGAGTCATAATGCATGTTTCCTTTCTGAAAGTAATACGTTTTAAGAGGGTCCCGGATTTTCGGCAGAAAATCGCAGGACAGATTTTTTCACACGTCATGGGCGGACGGCAAAAAAAAGATACGCAGGCGGATGTGTCTCCGCCTGCGCCAGAAAGGACCCGCCGTCAGGGTCATGCCCCATATGGCGAGATGCCGCGGCGTCGCGGAGAGAGCCGCTGCTCTCTCCCGCCGCGCAATACACACGGTTATTTTGCCGCGTTCTTTTTGTTCTTTTTCGACGTAACGATCAGGTAGGCGACAGCGCCGCCGATCAGGAGGACGCCGCATACGTAGAAGATGGTGGTACCGATGCCGCCGGTGAAGGGCAGGAACGGTGATTTCTGGTTGACCAGCGTTTCCTGCATCAGACCTGCGGCGAAGTGCATGGTCAGATTTTCAGACGTGTTGCCTTCGGGTACATCTTCTTGATAGGTGTCCTTGTAGGTGGTGGACTTGCCGTTATGCGTGTAGGTCACGCTTTGCAGGACGCCGTTCTCGTCGATGTCGGCTTCGATAGTAAGGTCAAAGGACTCGATGGTGTTATAGCCGTTCGGCACGATGACCTCTTGCAGGTCGTAGGCGCCTTCGTCGAGACCGTACACGTCGGGGATCTTACCGTCGTCGCCGGAGACGAGCAGATAGTCGTTCAGCGCGTCGCGTGCTTCTTTCAGTTTCTTGTAGGCGGAACCGGTCTCGGCGCGTTCGTCATCGGATGCTTTGTCAAATGCTTTCTTCTCGTTCGTATAGTGTTCGACGCGTGCGGCGACTTCCGTGGTAGACGGCGAAGAGGTGTCGCTGGTCCAGCCGACGACACGACGGATAGGACCGGACGCGACGGTGTATTCGGGAAGCGGCTCGGGGATGACGTCTACGAAGGAGATCGTCTTCTTTCCGTCGACGGTCTTGGTCAGCATGTACTGATCTTTGAATTTGGCGTAACGTCCGTCGTCGGTTTTCAGCACGAAGCCTGCGCCCGGAAGACCTTCGGGCTTATCCGAACCGGTTTTGGTCAAGTCAAGACCGAAGGAATACGTGCGGGTCTCCTTATCATTGGTCGTGCCGGTGCCTTCGAAGTGGGGATTGTTGGAGTATTCCAGTTCTACGACGTTTGCGTTGCCGGTATCGCCGATGACAGCGTTTTCGTTGATCTGCGCGTAGTAGGTGATCGTGAAGACGGAATCAGAAGTGACGCTGACGGGTTTGCTGTCGTTGGAGAGAAGTTTCAGATCGTTGAACGATACTTCGATGCTGCATTTATCCTCTTCGTTCGCTTCGGTGCCCGGTGCGGAGATCGTGTAGTTGTTGGTCTTTAATTCAATGCCGTTGGTTTTCTTGTCGGCGTCCGTCACGGACGGATACACGGTGACGACCAGCGGGTGCTTGTCGGAGGGTTCGACGTAGGTGAGCCCCGCGGAGAGAGTATCGTGGAAAATGTACTTGTAGACATCATAGTCGGCGTAGTTTTTCGGAAGCGTGCCAGTCAGTTTGAACTGCACATAGTCGCCGACGCCTGCGACGTCGCCTTTTTCTCCGTGCTCGCCGTCGACGATGTCCTTATCGACCGTCGGGACGGACGCTTTCAGGTTGATCTCCTGATTGCCGACGACCGCGAGGATGTACTCGGAGGTCGCGTCCTGTTCGTCCGGTCCGGCGGGGTCAACTTCGACGAAGAGATAGTAGCCGGTGTCCGGGATGGTGAACGTCAGCGAGTCCTTTTCGGGATGTTCTTCGACGTTGGACACGGCACAGGGGCACTCGATGGGCTTCAGGTCGATGTTCGCGACGATGTCGGCGAACTTCTGCAGGAAGTCGTTCTCTTTGTGCGCGGCGAGGACTTCCGCGAGCTTCGCGGCGGTATCGACGCCTTCAAAGGCGTTGACGCCCTCGAAGTACGCCCAAGCGTCGTCTTCCTGTGTCAGCGAGGTCAGTTTCTTAAGCAGTTCCGTGCTGTGGTCATAGCCCTCGCCTTTGATGCTGGCGCCCCATTGGACGTCGGCAAGCGTCCAGTTGTTCCATTGGTCGGCTTCCCATTCGGACGCCGCAGAGGAATCATCGCTGGGGATACCGCCTTCGTGTGCGGGGGAACCGGTGAAGAGCTGGTACACTTTGAACTGTTCCGCCGACATGGCGGGCAGACCTTCGTTGTTGTGAATGACGACTTCGAGATTATCTTGGTCGACTGTGCCTTCCGGTTCCGCAAGAACGGACACGGCGGCGGTCAACGCAAGCAGAAGCGTCAGCACGATGGCGAAAAGTCTACAAAACGTGTGCTTGTTCATGTTTTCTTCTCCTTTGCTTTGGTGTATGTGTGCTTACTTTTTTTTCGGCTTGTAGGGGGTTTCGACGAGGATCAGCACCCAGTAGTTGGTCCTGTCGCCGTCGAAGTAGTGTCCGCAAATCATGCCGGTCATAGTCGACCACAGGATGATATTACGGTGGGGCGTAGAAGTGAACCACCCACGGACGGCACCGTAGGCGTCGAAGGTGCCCATCGTCAGACACTCACCACAGAAGCCGGTGTAGCCCATGTCGTAAATGACGCTGTGCGGAGGGCGTCCGTCCGGGCGGATGTGGTCGAATTTCTCGACGATCTCTTTCGCACGGATGTCGGCGGCTTCCTGCAGGTCCCAGCGATAGACGAGCTCGCTTGCACCGTTTTCTACGCGCGCATGGTTGACGGCGTTCCACATGTCGACGCACGCGGGATCGTATTCATCCGGCATTTCCGGTTGCGGGTTCGCAACGGGCGTCGTCGGCGCCGGGTCAACGGGCGGTATAGACGGCGGCGGATTTTCGACAGGCGGCTCGGCGATCGAATATTCCGGCAGACGGAATGTGCCGAGGACGTGCCGCTTGATCATCATATAGTCTATCGCGTTGATGTCGTTGTCTCTGTTGACGTCCCAGACTTCGTAGTCGATGTTGACCGGCTTGTATGTACGAAGACAGTAGCGTTTGACGAACATGTAGTCGAATGCATTGACGTCGCCGTTGCCGTCGACGTCGCCGATGCGTTTGACCGGGGTGGTCGTGTCGGCGATCGCCGCGGCGGTGCAGCAGGATAGAATGAAAATTGTTGCAAATATCGCGGCGAGAATACGAAAAGCAATTGTTCTCATGATGACGGTTTACTTCTCTTTTCTTTTTTTGTTTCATTTCGCGAAAGTTCAGGTTGTTTGTTCGGAAACGGTATCATACGACTTCGTCGCTGTTTCTGATACAGTAGACGACAAGGCGTTGCTTGCCGTTTTTCGTGCAGGTGAACAGCGTCAGGCGGTCTTCGCCGTCACGGATCAGCAGTTTGTCGATTTCGGACGGGTAGATGATTTCGGTTTCGATTACGCTATAGTGAAGGGTGCCCCAAAGGTTTTCGATCTCTACCGGGTCGCCGACTTGTACGTTTTCGAGATGTCGGAAGAAGGTACCGCCTTTCCAGCCGCGGTGCCCCGCGATGACGCAATTGGTGTTGACGCCGCCGATGGGCAGGGAAGTGTGGCTCATGTGCGTTGCGCCGTAGGTCAGATGTTCGTAGCTTGCGCCGAGGTAGATCGGCAGTTCCACGTCGATAGTCGGGATGCGAATGATGCCGAAGGCTTCGTTTTCGAGTCCGTAGGTGCCAAGCGTGAAGCTGGGTTCCTCATAGGACCATGGGTCCTGCAGTCCCGACTGCTTGTTCGCCCACAGCGTAGCGTTGTAGCGGCGTGCTTCGCGCCATAGGGTCAGGTGATGTTGCGGCGCTTCGATCGGGTAGTACGGTTCTTCGCTTTCGGTCAGAGAGACGTCGTCGCCGTCGACGTGTTCGTTGCGCGCTTCTTGGAGCCATTGAATGACTGCTTCGGTGCGGTTCACCGTTTGCTTGTCGACGACGATGCCGCTGATCTGCGGGTAGAGGAACGTCGCCAAGCCCGCGACGAAGAGGATGACAAAAAGACAGATGAAGATGCGTCTGATCACGACTTCTTCCGCCTCCTCACGCGCAGGATGACGAAGATGATGACGCCGACGAGGATGGCGGCGCTGACGCCGATGACGAGGGCGCGGATGTACATGGTGCTCCATGTCGACGGCGCCTGCTGCGGCGCTTCTTCCGCGATCTCTTCTTCTTCAGGCGTCTCGATGCGTTCGCCGCGTACGAGAAGCCTGTGCGAGTTGACGCCGAAGGGCGTGCATGTAGAGAGGGTGCAGAGGTCCCGGTCCGCGATGACGCCGAGCTCGTCGGTGTCCTCCGGAAGGACGACTTTTATCTGATCGACGCGATAGGTCAGGATCTCGCCGAGGACCTTCAGCTGAAAGGTGTCGCCGACTTCCATTTGGTCAAGGTCGGTGAACAGCTTGCTGGTCGCGCCGGAATGTGCGGAAAGGATACTGTGGGTAGACGGACCGCCGACCGGAAGAGAGCTTCCGAGCAAGTGACCGACGCCGTTTTGCAGGACGTCCGCCGCGGTACCGTGGTAGATGGGCAGCTTGACGCCGATTTTTGGCACTTCCACGTAGCCCATAAGTCCGTTGCCGGTGAGGTTAAGCAGGTTTGCGTAGTCTTCAACGGCGCTGTGGAGCGCGTCGACGCTATAGGCGTCCTCAACGCCGGGACGTATCTTTTCGTTGTACGCCTGTGCGGCTTCGAGGGCTTTCCGCAGTTCTTCGTCGTCTGTCTTTTCGACTTGTTCGAGATATTCGAGCTCGAGCTGCGCGGCATGCTTTTCGATGTACCAGTTCGAGAAGAGCGGGTACGCGACCATACACGCGGCGAGCAGGAACAGAAGGACTGCGGCGATGATGATAATGATCTTCTTTTTCATATTGTCCGGTTCTCCTTATTGGGAAGCGCCGCCGCAAAGGTCTTCCCCTACGGCGGCGCTTGCGTCAGTTATTCGTTGTAACGAATGCTTGATTTACGCGTTGTCCTGATTCTTCTTTTTCTTCGCGACGATGACGATCAGCATCGCGGACGCGACCATCAGCGAAGCGCCGATGACCGTGAAGAGAAGCATCGAACGCTCGCCGGTAGGCGGCAGTTCAAAGCCGGGACGGTTGACCACCGTCAGCGTGACGATACCGTTTTCGGAGTCGCCGTCCGCCTGCATGGTGACTTCGTTGGTATCAACAGTCGCCTTCGCCTGCATCATCTGGTGAGAGAGCGGCGCCTGCGGAATGTTGGTCAGCGGATCGACGGAACCCTTCACGGAAGCCGCGTCGTAGCGGGAATCGTTCTGCGTGACGCCGAGAGTATCGTGCGTGTAGACGTCGCATTCTTCGCCCTCGAAGTCCTTCGTGATGACGACGGTGATCTTGTCCTTCAGAAGGGTGTAACCGTTAGCCGTCTCGATCTCGGTCAGCTCGTAGGTGTCGTCTTCCAGACCGCGGATCAGGATGATACCGTGGCGGTTGCTGACAGTCTGCGGGATGAAGGTCGTTCCGGCTTCTTCCGTGTCAACGTGACCGGTGACGTAGTAGATGCCGTCGCTCTGCAGGTCAGCGGTGACCCAGTAAGAGTCAGAGACGTTACGGAGCTTGAACTTGACATGCGCGAAGTCAGCGTCAGCGGCTTCGCTGTTCTGGTCAGAGAAGGTCTTCGTCAGGTCGATACCGAAGGTATAGACATGGCAGTCGTCATTCAGGGTGTCGAAGTATTCGGTGGAAGAACGTCTCCAAGTCATAACGACTTCGTTCTTGTTGCCAGCTTCGCCGAGGACCGTGGTGGCGTTCGCGTCAAGCGTAGCGGTGTAGGTAATACGAAGCGTGTAGTTGGAGTAGCTCGTGTACTTGGTGTTCGGAGCAGTGGACTTGTTGTTGACGTTGCTGGAAGTGTTTGCATAACCGTTGATCTTCGCAAGACCCGCTTCGGTGATCACGATCTTCATGGTCGAGTCGCCTGCATCGTTGTGCGTAAACGCCGCGGTAAATTCGCCGGAATTGGTCTTCCACACATCGACTTCCTTCTTGCAGTCCTTGTCGGAGAAGAACGTCAGCGTAACGTCCTCGTTGTAGGTAAGACCCTTCGAGAGCGTATCCACAAAGCTGTATTCAGACAGAGCGGTCGCCTGCGAAGTGATGCTCGGCAGAGTGGTGATGATCTGGTACTCGATGACGTCGCCGGAGGACGCGGTGGTGTTGTGCTCGTAACCGTCGTCGATGGCGGAAGAGCCTTCGTTGTGACCGGTGTCTTCTTTCTTTTCACGCAGGGTCTTTTCCAGCGTCGGGATACCGGTTTCATTCTTCGGGTACACGACCACGTCGTAATTCCATTCGTGACCGCCGTCAGGGTTGGACGAGTTCTTGTTGGCGTCGCCGTCAACAGTGGTCATAGGCAGAGACACGAAGAACGGAGCGGTGGTGTTGGTGACCATTTCCGGGACTTTCGTCTCAACGACGAGGTACAGACCGACGGAAAGGTTGTCCGCCTTGGTGTAACCGTCCGCGTCCGTCAGCGGCATCGTGATGCCGCCTTTGATGAACTTCTCGAGAGCGTCGCGAAGTTCGGTCGGGTTGTTGGCGGCGGTGTCCGACAGAGCTTTGTTCAGGGCATCGGCAGTGTAGTACCACTTGCTGGTAGAGAGGTCTTTATCGAGCGACGCATGCTCGAATGCATTGTGACCGTTACCGAGACCGATCGCGGTCAGCAGGTCTGCGGCGGCAGACTTGTCAAAACCGTACAGGACTTCGGTTTCGTTCTTGCCGTCAACAACGGCGGAGAAGGTCGTGATTTCCGCGACATTTTTGATGGTGAACTCGACGCCTTTGATGGCGTAGCCGTTCGAGGTCTGACCGTTGCCGAGGTCGCTCACGTTATCCGTGTCGCCGACCTTCGTCGCCTCCGTGCCGCCGAGCGCGTTTTCGACGTAGCTTTCCTTGTAGCCCGTCGATACGAAACTGTCGACGTCCCACACGCCGTCCTTTTGGGCTTGCGTGAAGTCGTACTTGTAGATCGTGAGGGACGCTTTTGCGCCCGTGTCGATCGTCGCTTCATCGACGGTCGCGGCGAATGCCGGGAGCGCAAGTGCCGACAGTCCGAGCGCGAACGCAAGGACGCCTGCAAAGAGTTTGTGGAATCGCTTGTTTTTCATGTTTTCTTTCCTTTCTTTTCGTCTTTCGACGTGTTTTTTTGTTGTCAGGTGGCGGTGGGGCTTACTTTTGTTTTTTCTTTTTGAACGATCCACCTCCTAACGCCAGTCCGATAATGGCGATGCTGACACAGAGCAGCGGAACGGCAAGCGCCGCGTTCCAGAATCCGTGTCCTCCCGTCGCGGGGAGCGTGAAGACCGGCTGGTTCACGACGCGCAACGATACGAGCGTCTCCGGATCGGTCACGTCCATATCCGGCGGCAGAACCCCTTCGTATGCGCTTTCGGCAAGCAGCTGCATCCCGCTCGGCGCTTTGGTTTCCGTCAGGCGGTAGTGCAGTCCCGGATAGAGCCGTTCGTAGGCAATTTTGCCGTCACTACCCGTCGTCAGTTTCCCGTCAACGACGTCCGCGTTTTCGCAACCGCCTTTTTCGATTTCAGCGGTGTACTTGACGTTCGCCCACGATTTTCCATCCTCCGACCATTGCAAGCAGAACTCCGCACCCGCGAGCGTATGTCCGTTCGGGTCGTCTTTTTCGATCTCGATCTTGACCGGGACGTAGTTGGTGAATACAGTAAGCGTGCCGATCATTCCGTTTCTGGTGATAGACGACGATGCTCTTATAGTTGTATCAGAAGGATTGTATGTGAAGTAGGCAATCGACGGATTGTCTGCCAAGTACTCGGAAGCAGACTGGTATTTGTTCGTTGAATTAGAATACCATGTCCATTGGAAGTTTTTAGCGTCCAGCACAGGGTCCTCATTGAATACATAATTTTTAGCTTGTAATGCGAAAACTACAAGACTTGCCGGACGTATCATCGTATTGGTGCGGTGGGCAGGAACGGTGATGGTATCCGTTACTACCTGATTGGTGTCGCTATACGTGATTGTTCGCGTGAGCTGTATAGCGGGTATACTATAATCTTCATACGTTGTTTCTGCTGATATGCTCGTTGCGTGAAGTCCTGAACCCGTATACGAATATTTAATCGACATGGGACTTGAGGCGCTTTCCGTTATCGTCAGCGCTGTGCCGTTTTTCCTATCGTAGGTCACGCTGACCTTAAACTCCACGGTATGCACGTCATAGATGACCGTTGAATCGGACCCTTTGACTTCACTGATGCGGTAGGTGTGCGTACCGACGTTTGCAAGCGTGTAGTAGATTTCCTCAAACGGAACCGTTCCGTCTGCAGTATTCTGCTTGGTCTGCAACGTCTTCCACGTTCCGCTGACGTTTTCCTCCAGCGTGAAAGTGAACTCTTTGTCGGTCAGCTTGCGTCCGATCAGCACCTTTTGAGCGGTCGGCGTCCAAGTCCCGTCGGGGACGTAGTTGGTGAAAGTGGTCTTTTCCTTATCTGATGCGCTCGCGGGGTGTTGGTTGCTCGATACGCTTGTCGATACGGTTAAGGTGTTAACGTCATTGAACCCGGACCCATAGTGACGGGTCACCGTCACCGTGAACTCCACATAATGGTCGTCATAGGAAACTCTTTCGTTATTGCCTTTTTCCTCATACACGCGGTATATATGCGTTCCTTCGTCCGACCAGCCGTATGTGATTTCGTTGAATGTGACGGTCCCGGAACCGACGATGGACTTGTGGTCAATATCGTCCCAACCGCTACCGTTCTTTTTTTTCAGGACGAAACTGAACTCGCCGAAATTGCTTTCCGGCTCGCCTGCCGTGTCGAAGGATCTGGTCAATTTTTTCTCGACCTGCGGCTTCCAGTAGGCTACCGGGGAATTATCGACGTTGTATTTTGTATAGTTGCCTTTGCCGTCGCCGTCCTTCGGGAAGGAAACATAGTGTGGCGTCGGGTCAAGTTCATATTCTCTTGGAGCTTCCCTCTCGAAGTATTGGTAATCGCCTTCTGTCAAGTCGCTCCAATAGATGTCGCCATTGAAATCGGAGGTTTTCGTGCTCTGAAAAATCCAATCGTTCCCTATCTTTTTGTATAGTGCAAATCTCGCTCCTTCAAGCCCGTTCACCCCGTCCGAGCCACCGGCTTTCGTTTTTTGGATATGAATCGAATACGAATACGGCGGGTTCTCGACCGCGTTACCTCCGTTTGCTTCTTTGGTCGTACCGCTGACAACGGTCCCGGTATATTCTTTGTTCGTGTCAAATTTATAGCCGGAAGGTGCCGATAGTTCATGCAGGTAATAGGTTCCCGGCGCGAGGTCCGTGAATGTGGCGTAGCCGGTCGAGTCGGTCGTTGCAGTTGTGATAAGGCTGGTATTTGTCGACGGATTGCCGCTTCTGCTGTACACGCCAAAGGTGACGCCTGAAATCGGTTTGTCCTTGATGTCGACCTTCTTGATTTTAAGGTTGCCTTTCGATTTAGATTCGTATACGGTGACGTTGGCGTCGTTGCCGGAATATGTCAGGGTGTAGGATCTGCTTACGCTTTTATTCGTACCGTTCGGGAACGAAATATCTATCTGTGCATTGTTCAGTTCGTAGCCGGACGGAGCGGACGTTTCCTTGACGTAGTAGTTACCGGCGGGAAGTTCTGTCCAACTGGCGTAGCCGCTACTGTTGGTGGTTTTGTAGGGGTCCTCAGTATAAAGTTTGTTATCTTTATACAGTTCAAACCTTGCTCCGGACAGGTTTTCGTTGGTATCAGCGTCTTTCTTATACAGGTAGATATTGTACTTTTCTTCCGGCGGCGGCGGGGTTTCGTTGACCGCGTACAGGAACAGGTCTTGCGGGGTTTTACTGCTATCTGTTAAAGACCCGGTGTCCAGACGCCGAAGCACATGGACGTCTCTACCAAATTTGAGATAGATGCCGTAATTATCAGTTTCCCCGATATCAGGGTTTTCGTTTTTGATTCTTCCGCTTATGTGGTCTGCATCCGTGAGTGCGGCATGCAAAATTTCATCTGCGACTTCTATGAGCTTCTTTGAGGTCTCTTGATTTAGCGACGGAAGAAAGCCGTTAAAATTCTTATTTTCTTCAGTCCAATTGATTGTGGTGTATGGCGTCCAAGTATTGCCGACGAAATGCCCGGTCACGTATCGCATCAATCGCGTGTCCCATTCGTACCGATACGCGATTGAAACAGCTTCCTCCATAAATCCGTTGGTCCACAAAACGCCATCTGTTCCGTTAGGATACAATTCATGTGCATAGAAGAAGCAACGGAAGATGAAATCGTAGGACGTTTGCCTTCCGTTGCCCCACGTCGGGTCCGATTCGTTTCCGAGATAA
>CANQZG010000009.1 GCA_947628305.1 uncultured Muribaculaceae bacterium
AGAGTCCGGTTCAATACCGAACTCTTTCTATAACTGGATAGTGTTTAACATGTCCAACTTTTGGGGGGCACTTCACGTTGGCGCGTCCCTACGACAGGAATGATAACGACCGAATGGTACGGTGCGGCCCATTGACAGAACCGCAACCATCGCCTAAAAGAGGGTGTTGCAAAATTGACATTTTATGAGAAATCGTAGGGACGCGTCAACGGACGCGTCCGAGGGAATTGCAGATTGTCAGCTATTTGTAATATAGAGGGTGTTGCAAAACTCCGAAAAATTGCCCTACCGTAGATATCGCCTTTAGGATATTATTTAGACGATGAAACTCCTTACGATGCAAATGATTGATAATCTACCCCTTTGAGGACGCGCTCGTTGGCGCGTCCCTACGATGCCTAAGATACTTCCGCTCGGCAAACCCAAAATAAATTTTGCTTTGCGCTCTCTTATCCGTATCTTTGACTCCGTCGAAGATACTCACGCTCGGAAAAGTTCAAGCGAGCTTGCTCTTTTCTCTCGACTTATTCGTATCTTTGCCAAGAAATATGGTAAACCAGGAGATTCAATCACCTTATAAACGCGGTGGCGACGACGGGCTGACGTTCGGCGCATACCTCACCGTGATGTTTTTCAGCGGGATATTCTCACAATACATCCCGGGCGCAAACCTCGTGTCATCGCTGATGATGCTGGGCGTTCCCGCCGTGACATATTTCTATCTGCGACGGTATTTCATCAAGGAGCGGGGACGGCTCACGGTGTCGGCCCTGTGGATGCACGGTATAGTGACATTCGCCTGCGGGTCGCTGCTGGCCGCATTCCTGATGTTCATCTACATGCGCTGGATTGAGCCGGACTATCTGCACAGGGTCTGGACGATGTTTGTCGATGTGATGGCGCAGTCCGACGACCCTGGGATGCAGGAAATCGTGCGCGTGTCACGCGAGGCCGAAGCCCACAAAGTGCAACCCGTCACACCTATAATATTCAGTATAACCACAATAATGCTGGCAATACTCAGCGGCTCGGTGCTCTCGCTCATCATCGGCGTGATAGTGAAAGCCATGGGCCTACCCCGAACTAAAAACAACAATATATAATTATAAGATGGACATATCGGTAGTAATCCCTTTATATAACGAGGCTGAATCGCTCCCGGAGCTGACGGCCTGGATTGAACGTGTCATGGCCGAGAACAATTTCAGTTATGAAATCCTGTTCATCAACGACGGTAGCACCGATGACTCCTGGGAGGTAATCAACACCCTCGCCGAGCGCAACCCTGCCATCAAGGGGGTATCGTTCAGGCGTAACTACGGCAAGTCGCCGGCGTTGAACACAGGTTTCCGCCATGCAAAGGGCGATGTCGTAATCACGATGGACGCCGACCTACAGGACAGTCCCGATGAAATCCCGGGACTGTACCGCATGATAACCGAGGAACGGTATGACCTCGTGTCGGGGTGGAAACAGAAACGGTATGACCCGCTGTCAAAGACCATCCCGACCAAGCTGTTCAACGCAACGGCCCGCAAGGTGAGCGGCATACACAATCTCCACGACTTCAACTGCGGACTCAAGGCCTACCGTAACAAGGTGGTGAAACACATCGAAGTGTACGGCGACATGCACCGATACATACCCTATCTCGCCAAGAACGCGGGGTTCAACCGCATAGGCGAGAAGGTAGTGCACCACCAGGCGAGGAAATACGGCAAGACAAAGTTCGGACTTGACCGATTTGTCAACGGCTACCTCGACCTGGCCACACTGTGGTTCACGGGTAAATTCGGAGCGAAACCGATGCACTTCTTCGGGTTGCTCGGCTCGCTGATGTTCATCCTCGGGTTCATCGCGGTGGCGATTGTCGGCCTGACCAAACTGTACAACATGCACGCCGGAAACCATTACACACTGGTCACCGACTCACCTTACTTCTATCTCTCCCTCGTCATGATGATACTCGGCACACAGCTGTTCCTGACCGGGTTCATCGGCGAACTTGTCGTGCGCAACTCCACGCGCCGCAATTCCTACGAAATAGAAAGCGAACTAAACATTACCGACTGATGGAAAATTTCAACGTATTCCCGCGGTTTTACAGCCTCATAAACGAACGATATTCATGCCGCGACTATTCACCAAGGCCGGTCGCGACCGAGATGATACGCACGATTCTCGACACGGCACGGCTCGCCCCGTCGGCATGCAACCGACAGCCATGGGTGTTCATCGTCGTGGAGGACGGCGAGGAGCGCGACGCCCTTGTGTCATCCTACGGCCGCGACTGGTTCAACAGTGCACCCGTTTACATCGTCGCATGCGGAAACCACTCCGAGGCATGGCATCGCGCCGACGGCAAAGACCACACCGATGTCGATGTAGCCATAGCCGTTGAACATATATGTCTCGCGGCCACCACATTCGGCCTCGGCACCTGCTGGGTGTGCAATTTCGACCGACCGACGGTGAGCGAGGGACTGGGACTGCCTCCCGAAATCGAACCTGTCGCCATAATCCCGCTCGGATTTCCCGCCGAAGGTTCCGTGCGCCCCGAGAAGAAACGTAAGCCTATCGATGATATCGTGAAATGGGGAAAATTCTGACATCGGTCATAGCGGCGATAACGGCAGCCGTCATTGTCTCAAGCTGCAATACATCAGGCTGTCTCGAGAATCAGAACAGCCTGCCGCTCGCAGGGTTGTATGACAGCGCGACAGGACGCGCCGTCTCCATCGACTCGATTGACGTGGGGGGCGTTGGCGCGCCTGATGATTCGCTGCTGTACAAGGCCGGGATGAAACTGACCGAAATATATCTGCCGTTCCGCTCGACACAACCGTCGACATCATTCTTCATCCATTACGCGCAGAAAGGCCTTGACGATGAAAGATTGAACGACACACTGTCGTTTGAATACACGTCACGGCCCTATTTCGCAAGCGAGGAGTGCGGGGCGATGTTCCGTTACAACCTGACCCGCATGAGCCACACGACCCATCTCATTGATTCCGTCAAAATCGTCGATTCTCTAATCACCAACCTGGCCGTGCAACAGATTCACATCTATTTCCGCGTGACACAGGAAGAACCTGACCCTGAACAATGAGGACACTTCTACGCAATATCATGATATCGCTCGGCGCGATGATAATGCTGGCGATGGCAGTTCCAGACGCCACGGCACAGAGACGCGTGACCCCGGTCACTCCGTCAGACCCCGTGACCAACCCGAAACGTCCGGAGACCACAAAAAAAATAGACCGCAGCCGTCTCGCCGAAATCACCGACGCCCAAGGGAATATCGTCCTCGTGGACACCGTGACAGGGACGGAATTCATCGACTCGACCGCAATCAAGACAGTGCCCAAGATGCAATACCCGCTGTGGCATGCCGTGGTCGCGGGTGTGAATCTATGGGACCCGCTGATGAGAGCGTTCGGTCAGAAATACGGACTGTTTGACGTATGGGCCGAACTTAGCATCCACAACCGCTACAAACCAATCATCGAACTTGGCCTCGGAACAATCAACGACACCCCGAGCGGTGGCAACTATACGTTCAAAAGTCCTGTCGCCCCCTATTTCAAACTCGGCGCGAACTATAACTTCTTCTACAATTCCAACCCCGACTACCAGTTGCTCGGCGGCCTTAGGCTCGGTTTCACCCATTACAACTACGAAATCCCCCACTTCTCCCTCTCGGGCGACTACTGGGACGAGAGTTCCAGCCTAAGCATCCCCAAACAAAGCTCAACGGCGGCCTATCTTGAAATCGTATTCGGAATCAAGGTCAAAATCGCAGGGCCTATATCCATGGGTTGGAACATAAAGTACCACTCGATTCTCCATGAAAGCAAGGCGGAGTATGGCCAATCGATGTACATCCCCGGGTACGGTAAACGCAATTCCTCGATAACCGGCGGATTTTCAATCATGTACACCATCCCGCTGAACAAAACCATAGTCCCGGTGGTTGAATCAGAAAAAAAGTAGACAAATCATGAAGAATATACTGATAATAGGCGCATCATCTGGCATCGGCCGCCGTGTCGCCGAAGATTTCGCCCTAATGGGATGGCGCGTGGGTGTCGCCGCAAGACGCGAAGAACCGTTGAAAGAACTACAGGAGAAGCATCCCGACAACGTTGTCTATGAAACCATGGATGTCACCGCCAACGATTGCGTGGAACGGTTCTACCGACTAATCGAGCGCATGAACGGCATGGACGTGTTGCTGTTTGCGTCAGGTGTCGGCTTCCAGAACCCGGAATTGCAATTGTCCCGCGAAGTCAGGACACTGGAAACCAACGTCGTGGGGTTCGCACGCATCGTCACTGCCGCCTACCGTTACTACCGCGACACGGCCAATGACGCACCGGGCCGCATCGCGTTCATCAGTTCGGTCGCATCCACAAAGGGAATCGGTGTCGCAGCGTCATACAGCGCATCCAAACGCTTCCAGCGCACCTATATCGAGGCACTGGAGCAACTCGCCCACAAACAACGTGTCAACGTCAAGTTCACTGACATACGACCGGGGTTCATACGCACCCCCATACTTGATGAATCACGCGACTATCCGTTGCTGATGACCCTCGACTATGCCGCCCCGCTCATCGAGCTTGCAATCATCCGGGGCAAGCGCGTCGCGACCGTCGACTGGCGGTGGCGTCTGCTCTGTGCCGCATGGCGTTGCATCCCCTCCCGTTGGTGGGTCAACATGGACATCGACATGGCGCAGGAACGCACATTCCCGGCCCAGGCATCCACTGAAAACATCATTTCTAAGTAATATGTCATCAATATTAATCCCAGGGAAGAAACTCGCTATATGCAGCGACCACGCCGGATACGAACTGAAAAGCATCATCGAGGGATACCTCGATGTCCAAGGAGTGGAATATGAGGACTTCGGTACATTCAGCTCCGAGAGTTGCGACTATCCCGACTATGCCCATCCCGCCGCGCTTGCCGTGGAGGAAGGCCGCTGTTACCCCGGCATCGCGATATGCGGCACAGGCAACGGCATCGGCATGACGCTCAACAAGCATCAGCTGATACGCGCCGCCCTGTGCTGGAACACCGAAATCGCTTCGTTGGCACGTCATCACAACAACGCCAACTTTGTCGTGCTGCCCGCACGTTTCATCGACCCCGCGACAGCGATTTCAGTCGTGGAGACATTCCTTGAGACACCATTTGACGGTGGCCGGCATGAACGCCGAATAGAGAAAATGCCCGTCACCTCCTGCAAGTAGCAGGACAATAACATAAAAATAAATGGGACGGTCGTTAACGACCGTCCCATTTATTTTTAACCCGCACCGAACGTCACTCACTCTCGGCAAGGAAACGCTCGACATCAAGCGCGGCCTTGCATCCCATGCCGGCAGCGGTGATGGCCTGTCGGTAACGGGGGTCGGCGACATCGCCCGCGGCAAACACGCCGGGGATATTGGTGGCGGTGGTATCGCCCTGCGTCTTGATATAACCTGCTTCATCGACCTCTATCGCCGGGGTGAAAACAGCGGTGTTGGGCGTATGCCCTATCGCAAGGAAGAAGCCGTCGACCGGCAGGTCAAACCGCTGCTCGTTGTCAGTGCCCAGGCCTTCGACAAGATGCGCCCCTTCAAGGGCATCGTCTCCGTAAAGGCCTACGGTGTTGGTATTGAACAATACATTTATATTCGCCTTGTCAAGGACGCGACGTTGCATTACCTTGGAGGCACGGAGATAATCCTTGCGTACAATGAGGAACACATCGGCGGCTATGTTGCTAAGGTACAACGCCTCCTCACAGGCAGTGTCACCGCCACCCACGACAGCGACCCTCTTGCCACGATAGAAGAATCCGTCACATGTCGCGCACGCCGACACCCCAAGCCCCATATACTTCTTTTCATCATCAAGGCCAAGGTAGCGGGCGGTCGCCCCTGTCGATATTATTATAGTGTCGGCATAGACAATATTTCCATCGGACGTCTTTGCGACAAACGGCCGTTTGCTGAAATCGACCTCTGTCACGAGACCATCCTTGATCTCGGCACCGAATTTAACGGCCTGATTACGGAAATCCTCCATCAATTCAGGGCCTGTAGTGCCATCGGGATAACCGGGGAAATTCTCCACCTCGGTTGTGGTGGTAAGCTGGCCGCCGGGTTGATGTCCCTCATACATGAGGGGCGAAAGATTGGCACGTGATGCATATATCGCCGCCGTGAATCCGGCAGGCCCCGAGCCTATTATCAGGCATTTTGTCTTTATTTCGTCCATAACTCTAAACTCTAAACGTTAAACTTCTATCTCAAATCCACGACCTGAGCCTTGGGTGCTTTTTTCTTCTCAAACCGGAATGTCGACATGGGAAGGGTCGCCCCGACACGAGCCGAGGACACTTTTATGGTGATTGTCTTGTTCCCGGCCATAGTCAGGACAATCGATGCCGGGAACAGGGTGGATGTATTCATTGTCACAATTGCCTTACGGATTTCATCACGCGGGTTCAATGCGGTCAGCTGCACCTGCTTGGTCACACCGTTGGCCTTCCCCATATAACTTGCCTTGTAGGCACGACGGAACGCCTGTATGATTGCGAACGGATTGACCTGCTGAAGTTCCTCGGCCGTCGGCTCTGTTATATTCACCTCATTGATTGCCGGAGAATAACTCCACTGGGTCTTTCCGTCATACCACACCGTCATGTCGGGTGATGTAATGTAAAAACGAGTACCCGATACGGTAATAGACCCGGCTGTAGCCGAGCCATCGGCACTCATGGTGTATCCTGCGGTGATTGACTTGGCCGCACGGTAATGGTTGGCCGCACGGTCAAGAAGCGCGGTAGCCGATTCCGCGGCCGTCATGGAGGCCGCCATGCCAAGGAACAGGCAAAGTGTAAACAGTATCTTTTTCATCAATGTGATAACAATTTCTACAGAACAAATGTTGGATGTCACATCTCAAGCAGACGGTCAAGCTGCAACTGGTCAATCAACACCTGGCGCGGTTTCCCTCCCTGTGACGGCCCGACGATGCCCGCGGCCTCCATCTGGTCCATGATTTTGCCCGCGCGGTTGTAGCCGATTGAATACCGCCGCTGCAACGATGATGTCGAGGCCTGACCCGATGTGATGACAAGGCGTGCCGCCTCCTCAAACAACGAGTCGCGGTCAGTGAGACTTGCCATCGAACCCCCTTCGCTCTCCTCGGCGACATACTCCGGCAACTCGTAGGGACACGGGTAGCCGACCTGCTCGGCGATGCTGTCACAGATTGCATCCACCTCGGGCGTATCGATGAACGCACATTGCACGCGCTCGATGTTACCGCCTGTCGAGAACAACATATCCCCGCGGCCGATGAGTTGATTTGCGCCCGGACGGTCGAGAATCGTGCGGGAGTCCACCATCTGGAACACCCTGAAAGCGACACGGCCGGGGAAGTTGGCCTTGATTACGCCCGTGATGACGTTGGTCGACGGGCGTTGCGTCGCAAGTATCATGTGCATACCTATGGCACGCGCCTTCTGCGCGATACGGGCAATCGGGGTCTCCACTTCCTTGCCCACCTGCATTATTAAATCAGCGAACTCATCGACAATCACAACGATGTAAGGCATATAGCGGTGACCCTTCTCGGGGTTTAGCGTACGATTGATGAACTTGGTGTTATACTCCTTGATGTTACGCGCCCCCGCGAGTTTCAACAATGAATATCGATTGTCCATCTCGACACATAGCGAGTTGAGCGTGGCGACCGCCTTGTTCACATTAGTTATAATCGCTTCCTCCTCATCAGGTAATTTGGCAAGATAATGTCTCTCCAGTTTGGAATAGAGGCTGAACTCGACCATCTTGGGGTCAATCAGGACAAATTTCAGTTCGGCAGGATGCTTCTTATATAATAAGGAGGTGATAATCGTGTTTAGCCCAACAGACTTACCCATACCGGTCGCTCCGGCCACAAGAAGATGAGGCATCTTGCAAAGGTCGGCGATAAACACCTCATTTGAAATTGTACATCCAAGAGCCATGGGGAGTTCCATGCGACATTCCTGGAACTTTCGCGAGCCGATAATCGAGCGTATAGACACAGTCTGCGGGTTCTTGTTGGGAACCTCGATACCGATTGTCCCTTTACCGGGAATCGGGGCGATGATGCGTATGCCGAGAGCCGACAGGTTCAGGGCTATATCGTCCTCAAGACGTTTTATTTTGGCGATGCGCACCCCCTCGGCAGGGATGATTTCATACAAGGTTACAGTCGGGCCGACAGTCGCCTTTATGCGCGAAATCGCGATTCCGAAGTCATTGAGGGTCTTGGTTATTCGTTCCTTGTTCTCGTCCTGCTCGTTCATGTCCACATCGGCATCGGTGTCCCCACGGTCAATCAGCAGGTCGAGTGTAGGGAAACGGTAACGCGAGAGTTCGGCTGTCGGGTCATATACATCGGTCGTGATTGTCTCGGCAGCATCTATTGTTGGGCGGTCAATATCGATTGGCGGGTCATCGGTCGCCTCGGTTGAAACAGAAAGGGAGGTGTCATCCACGTCCTCATCTACGATTGACGAATCATCATCCTCTGCATCCGGCGATTCTTCCAACGGCTCATCAAACGTGAACGGCTCATCCTCATCAGCCTTGTCCCTACGACCGATGGTATCCGAAACATCCGCTCTATCTTCTATCGTAGCATCGGCTTCTTCCTTTTTCTCTTTCTCCTTTTTCAACTGCGCCTGACGTGCGAGTTTTTCCTGACGCATGGCCTCCTCGATGCGTTCACGCTCCAAACGGGCGGCCCGATGTTGTTCCATCTTACGGCGATACGCATCATAAAAAGCCTTCAGGTCATTGAAATACAACAATATCACGAGTGAGATGAGAAGCAGGTTGACAACCAGCGCGCCCCATACCCCTGACAGTTCAATCAACTGACAGTTAAGGACAAAACCGTGTTGTCCGCCCCAATAGAAATGGGAAGGGACATAGATGTTTACGAAACCGAGCACCACCGATGTAGCGATGGCCGACACGAGCGACCTGGATGTCAGGGACCAGAACTTGAAACGATGCACCTTCAACAACTGTAACCCTAAAGCAAACATATAGAACACCAGGATGAAAGAGCCTACACCAAGCCATTTCGAGAAAAGCAGGTCAGAGAGCCATGCCCCAAAGGGGCCCCCTGTGTTCTTGATTTGTGACGCCTGTCCCGACATTTCGTCCAACCCCATACTTGTCACTATGCTCTGGTCGTCACCGCCGTGGGCGTAATAACTGATAGCGACAATGGTTATATAGGCCGCCGCGAGCAACAACACTATACCGGTAAAAATTGAAATACGCCTGTCAGTGATAGAGTTGAAAAATGATTGCTTCTCGCCATCGTCGGCAGTCGTTTTTTTGTCAACGCCTTTTTTGTCATGGCGGCACTGACCGCCCTTCTTTATGCGACGACGAGGTGGGGTCGCAGCCGTGGCCTCATTGAGACCGCCGTCTATTTCGTCGGGATTGTACGTCTTGGTTTCTATATCGTTGAGGTTCATCAAGGGAATAAAGTTTATGGGGTATTTTAGTTTATGGTTTACAGGGAATGCAACCTTGAAATCGCTTCTCGGGGGTCGGACGAGCCGAACACATGACTCCCGGCGACAAGTATGTCCGTGCCGGCATCGACAAGGAGCGGTGCGGTCTCAAGGTCGACACCACCGTCAACCTCGATGAGAGCGTGCGACCCTGTCTCTTTAATCAGAGCGCGGAGTTCTTTTACCTTCTTGAGGGTGTGAGGGATGAATCGTTGTCCGCCGAAACCCGGATTGACCGACATCAGCAAGACCATGTCGAGTTCCGTGATAATATCTTTCAAAAGCATTACCGGGGTGGCCGGACACAGCGTCACGGCAGCCTTCATCCCCGCCGTCTTGATTTGCTCCACAGTGCGGTGAACGTGGGTGCATGCCTCCCAATGAAAGTTCATGAACTCCGCGCCCGTATCCCTGACGCGGGACACCCATTTCTGTGGCTCGACAATCATTAGATGCACATCGAGCGACTTTGTTGAAATCCGTGCGACAGCGTCCATCACCGGGAAACCGAATGATATATTGGGGACAAACACTCCGTCCATGACATCAAGATGCAGAAAACTTGCATCGGAGGAGTTAACCATTTCAACCTCCTGTGACAGGTTCAAGAAGTCGGCTGCGAGTAGCGATGGAGCGATATGTGTCATGACTCAACGGTATTTTTACGTGGTTTGAAAGCGTTCCAGAGTATAATCGCAAGGCACACGACACCTATCGCCAGTCCTGCGTATGTCAGGTAGTCATTATATTGTTCCACCTTTTCAAACAGCTCGTCCAACGGGACGGTCTTTCCGAGCCACCATCCGAGAAAAGCGAGCACAGCGTTCCATATCAACGCGCCAAGCCCGGTGAAAACCACAAATTTCACAACGTTCATCCTCGCCAGGCCGGCAGGAATCGAAATCAGCTGGCGCACAGCGGGAATCAGACGTCCTATAAAGGTGGAGACCGCGCCATGACGGTCAAAGTAGCGTTCGGCCTTGTCAACCTTGGACTCGTCAATCAGGCAAGCATGGCCGAGACGGCTGTTGGCGAAGCGGTAAACGAGTGGACGACCAATCCACACCGACAGATAGTAGTTGATTAACGCCCCGGCAATCGCCCCGGCAGTCGCGACAAGCACGACGATAAACAGGTTCATGTCACCCTTGGTCGTAGCGAGATAGGCCGCCGGGGGCACCACGACTTCCGATGGGAAAGGAATAAATGAACTTTCAATTGTCATCAACATAAACACAAGGCCATACCCGGCATTGTCGATAACCCACTGGAATATACCTGATGCATCGATTATAGATAGTTGGATGAAGTCAAGCATGAGTAAATAATGTGATTATAAGAAGTACAAAGTTACAATCTTTTGACTCTCGCTGCAAATTTGTATGTCAATAAAAATTACAAAACGCCGGCCGCATCAAACAGCGAACGGTAATAATCGGCCTTCCTTGCAATCGCAAGCGGATAAGCACGCGACGTCGACGGCATCCTGAAAATACGGAGTCGACGGCCGTCAGTCCATATCGCATCTTTCTCCTCGCCCATTCGCGGCACATCAGTCCCCGTAAGCTGCGCAATCACGCCGGCTGCCTTTTCCCCCGTAGTCGCAATCACATTACAACCGGGCATATCAGCGAGCAACGCGCCCAAATCGACAGGCCTGACAATTTCCAGGAACTTGTCAGAGGCATTGTCACGTAACCTGCGCACCTCATGCCCAGTGTCATTCAATGCAATCCCTTTGTCGTCAAGGAATCGTTTTATACGCTCAAGATTGAAGCGTTTTTCGGCCTCATCCCAAAAGATGAAAGGGTCGTTGTAAAATACAAGTCCCATTATCCGCCAGAAATCATTCTGTCGGTTAGGATAATAGAAGTTCATAGACCACCGCGATGGCTTAGGCGGGAATGTCCCCATTATCAGCACTTTGGCATTCATCGGGACAAATGGAGACCAAGGATGTATTTCAGTCATATCGGCAGATAAATTCATATTACCAAGTAACTGTTCAAAATTAAACAATATTATTATCTCTAAGTAACATTCATGTTTTATCTTTTATACCCTCTGCGGCTTTATTTCGGTTAAAATCTATGCTTTCATCGGTCGTTTATATCTATAAACTCCCTTTTCAACCATAGATTTTCCCTCGAAATAAATCTCGCATACGATATAAATTAATTATGAACAGCTACTTATGAGAGTAACACAACATGTGATTAAATGGATACACAAAATTAGGGATAATATTGTTAAAACGTTTGTGAAGTATGGTAAAATGTATTAATTTTGTCGCGAAAAATATCGTTATTCTGCATGGGATAACTATGTGATGACGCGTCATTATTATAACCAGAAATTAAATTTATGCGCCTATCTCGATTATTGTTGATTTTGTTGGGTATAACGGGATTGTTCAGCTCCTGCTCAACCCCTAAAAATATCGCATACTTCCCTGATTTGGCCGACGGGGAGGTAATCACAGTCCAACAGGCCAAGCCAATCGTAGTGCAGCCTGATGACAAGCTGTCGATTATAGTCAATTCCAAGGACGGAAGTCTCGCAGACCTGTTCAACCTGCCTATAACGTCACGCCGGGTTGGCACGCAGTCCAATTCAGGGGCAACAGCCACACGCAATTACATCAGCAGCAACGAAGGTATATCATATTATACCGTAGACCCCGACGGCAATATCGATTTCCCCGTCATAGGCAAGATTCATGTCGCGGGGATGACGCGCTCACAACTTGCATCAGACATCAAGAAAAGACTGGTCGCAGGCAATTATGTGAAAGACCCGGTTGTGACCGTTGAGTTCATCAGCACCGGCATTTCCATTATGGGTGAGGTTACCTCACCGGGGCGTTATGACATAAACCGTGACCGACTGACAATCCTTGAGGCCCTCGCGATGGCCGGAGACCTCACGATACAGGGACAACGCGAGAACGTACTTGTCATACGCCCGTCAGACGATGGCACACAGACAGCCTATCGCGTTAATCTGACCGATGGTGAAAAACTGATAAAATCCCCTGTGTTCTATCTGCAACCCAACGACATAGTCTATGTCGAGCCTAACTCTTTCAAGAAACGTCAGACAACTGTCAACGGGAACAACGTGCTCAACGCGTCATTCTGGGTTTCGGTGGCATCGTTGCTGACCTCGGTCGCAGTGCTGATATTTAAATAACCATCACACCTGTTATCTCTATGGCATCGGAAAACGGAAATATGCAAGTGGAACAGCCTGAAGAAGACTCTATCCAAATCAAGGATTTATTAACCTTGTTTCTTGCCAATTGGAAGTGGTTTATACTATCCCTGATAATAGTCCTGGGGTTGGGTGTGCTGTATATTCTGCGCACGCCACCGGTATACCTGCGTACCGCATCACTATTGATAAAAGACGACTCAAAATCAACGAGCATATCATCTGACGTGGCCAACATGTTTTCGGAACTCGGGGTAGGAAATACCAACGCCAACGTATATAACGAGATGGTAACACTCATGTCTCCGACGACCCTGTTGCAGACCATCAAGAAACTATCACTCGATGTCAACTATACAATCCCCGGCACTTTCTATGCCCGTACCCTTTATGGCAACACATTGCCGATAAAGGTGACGTTCCTTAACATACCTGACGACTATAGCGCATCACTAAAAGTCAAGTTGCTCGATGGAAACCGCGTTGAACTATCCCACTTCACATACGGAGAGAGCGAAGATGGCGACACAGTCGTAAAAGCCAAGCTGAACCAAGCGGTTCAAACCCCTGCCGGCAAAGTGATTGTAACCCCAATGCCTGAATATAACGCCTACATGCGTAAAGGCGAGTCGACTTCAATCAATGTTCATCGCACCAATGTCTATTCCACGGCCGAAGAACTATCATTGCGGCTCGGCGTCGAGATGACCGATGAGGACGGCACTGTAATAGACATCTCTTTCAAGGACGTGTGCCCACAACGCGCAGTCGACATAATCAACACAATCATTGATGTCTACAAACAGGATTGGGTGGAAGAACGCAATGAGGTGACACGTGTCACCTCAGCATTCATCACCGACCGTCTTGGCGTGATTGAACAGGAACTTGGACAAGTGGATGCTGATATTTCGACCTACAAAAGCGAGAACCTCGTGCCCGATGTCCAGGCGGCCTCACAGTTGTTCCTGACCCACACCAGAGAGGCAAGCAACATGATTCTGCAACTAAACAACCGTCTTGCCATGGCCCGTTACATAAAGAGTTATCTTGGGAACACGGCCAATAACAATCGGCTGCTCCCGGCCAACTCGGGGATGGAGAGCCAGGGACTTGAAAAACAGATTGCCGACTACAACGAATTGCAGATGCAACGCAACACATTGGTTTCCAACAGCAGCGAATCCAATCCATTAGTCGTCGACCTCGACCAGTCGCTGGCCGATATGCGCAAAGCTATCAACGTATCGGTGGATAACCTGATTGTTGACTTAGGGACGCAGATAAAAAATGTGGAGCGTGATGAGCAACATACATACGCACAAATCGCCGCCAACCCCAATCAGGAGAAATATCTCCTTGCCGTCGGACGTGAACAGAAAGTGAAAGAAGCACTGTACCTATTCCTGTTGCAAAAGCGAGAGGAGAATGAACTGTCCCGTACATTCTCGGCGTTCAACACACGGCTGTTGTCCCCCCCCACCGGCAGCTTGAAACCGGTTGCGCCGAAGAAAATGCAGATATTACTCATCTCATTTGTCATCGGAATGCTCATTCCGGCAATATTATTGTTTGTCAGGATGCAGATGAACACCACGGTAAGAGGACGTAAAGACATAGAAAAACTAACAATACCCATAATCGGTGAAATTCCGCAGTTTGGCGGTCGTAAACACCGCAAGAACCTTGGACGTCACATCGACGAGGGCGGTGAATCCCAGATTGTGGTCAAGGCCGGAAACCGTAACTACATAAACGAGGCATTCCGTGTGCTTAGGACCAACATCGAATTCATGACACATAATTCGGCACAGTCCTGTAACGTGATAGGCATAACATCGTTCAATGCCGGTTCAGGTAAATCCATTATATCAATAAACATAGCAATCGCATTGGCATTAAAGGGCAAACGCGTGCTGTTGATAGATGGTGACTTACGCCGCCATTCAGTATCGGCCCATTTACCTAAGACCAATAAAGGTTTAGCTGATTTCCTGAACGGAGCAGTCAGTGACATGGACGAACTCCCGGTTACTTACAATGAGAAATATAGTTCATTCAGGATTATACCGGTGGGGGCTATTCCGTCTAATCCCTCAGAGTTGATAGACCAACCCGCCATGAGGGAGTTGATTGACTATATGAGAGAACGATATGATTACATATTTGTCGATTGTCCTCCGATTGACATAGTCGCCGACACGCAATTGCTATCACCAATGTTTGACCGCACTATCTTCATTCTACGTGCCGGTATCTTTGAACGGAGCCTGTTGCCCGAACTGGAGAAAATGTACCGCACCGACCGATTCAAGAACCTCACGCTTGTATTGAACGGCACAGAGGTCTCCAATCATCGTTACGGCGGTAAAGGGTACTCATACGGATACGGATATGGAAGAAAAGGAGGATACGGCTACTATGCAAGCTATGGCGGTGGTAATGATGACTGACAGAATGTGATGTGGCCATTGTTTGAACGCAAATACAAGATTGGCGAGAGCGGTATACTTAACGGATATACCGACTGGCATTCCCACATCCTTCCCGGTGTTGACGACGGCGTGCGTGACATTGAGAAATCACTTGAAATCCTTGAACGCTATGAGGGGATTGGTGTTAAGTCAGTATGGCTCACGCCACACATAATGGAAGACATCCCGAACTCCACCGACCATCTGCGAGAACGTTTCGCTGAACTACAAAACGCCTATAACGGGCCTATCGGACTTAACCTTGCGTCAGAGAACATGCTTGACGTGCTGTTTGAAGAACGTCTCTCCCAAAACGACCTGTTACCCATAAATGGGAACCATCTTCTTGTCGAGACCTCCTACATCGAGCCTCCGATGGATTTATACGGACTTCTTTCCCGCATCAAGAGCGCAGGATACTTCCCCATCCTTGCACACCCTGAACGATACCGATACATGTCTGATGAAGACTACAGACAGTTGGTCGCTATGGATGTAAAATTGCAGATGAATCTGCCCTCGGCTATCGGAATGTACGGCGATGAGGCACATCGTCGCATGAAATGGTTACTTAAAAACGGAATGTACTCGTTTATAGGTACCGACTTGCACAACGGCAGAATGCTTGGAAAACTCCTTGACGGAAAAATTTCATCGTCACTGTGCAAGTCAATCAAAAACATTGAAACCGACTGACTGACTGAACAAACTTTAGGGAGCGTTAAGTTGTTATAAAAGTATAATCAACGTAAACGACTCCTAACGATGAAACGGCGGACTGCACTATTGACCACGATTTTCTGGACTATACTCCTGCTTGGCGCATGCAACGATTCAGTATGGGAACAATTACCATCATCTGTCTCTCAATTTGTGACAGAATATTATCCCGGGAGCGACATAAAATCCTACAATACCGATGCAGACGGTAACCAGACCGTTGAAATAAAGAACGGGGCCGTCCTTAAATTTGACCGCGATGGTGCGTGGACCGAAATCAGTGGCCGTGGAGTCCCATTGCCTGAAGTCCTTGTCCTGGATGAACTTCCGTCCCCGCTGTACCGATACCTACAGGAAATCACAGCAACTACACTTGTCTATAAAATGAGTCGCACCCCAAGGGAGTACACCTTGCTGCTCACCGACTCGATGCTGGAGTATGACATTGCGACTGAAAAAGTATCCTACCGGGAATCCACTCTGTAACAACCTGCCACCTAAGATATATCGAGAGTGTGAAGTTTCGGCCTCACACTTTATTTGTTTATTTATATGGTGATATGTCGCAAATTTTGCGTAAGTTTGCAAGAGATTATATAATGATAACACTGAATCGTAATGGCAGAGATAAAATGTGTAGGCATTTTGACCTCCGGCGGTGACGCCCCCGGCATGAATGCAGCGATACGCGCCGTCACTCGTTCGGCAATCTACAGCGGATGTAAGGTCAAGGGAATCTATCGAGGCTACCGTGGCCTCATAACCGATGAAATAGTGGATTTCAAGACCCAGAATGTATCGAATATCATACAGATGGGCGGCACTATTCTGAAAACCGCCCGTTGCAAGGAATTCCAGACCCCCGAAGGACGCCAACTCGCATTTGACAACATCAAGCGCCACGGCATCGACGCCCTTGTAGTCATCGGTGGCGACGGCTCACTGACCGGTGCGCGAATATTTGCCAACGAATACAATTTTCCTATAATCGGGTTACCCGGTACAATCGACAACGACCTTTTCGGCACCGACACGACAATAGGCTACGACACCGCCCTCAACACCATCATGCAGTGTGTCGACAAAATACGCGACACGGCTACAAGCCATGAGCGACTGTTTTTCATCGAGGTCATGGGACGCGACGCGGGATTCCTCGCTCTCAACGGTGCGATTGCATCAGGGGCGGAGGCCGCCATTATCCCCGAAATCTCGACCGAGGTCGACCAGTTGGCCGAACTTATTCAGAACGGATTCCGCAAGAGCAAGAACTCTTCAATCGTACTCGTCGCCGAGAGTCCTGTGACGGGGGGCGCGATGGGCATGGCCGAACGTGTCAAGAACGAATACCCGGGGTACGATGTGCGCGTGTCAATCCTGGGACACCTCCAGCGCGGTGGCTCGCCGACCGCCCACGACCGCATACTTGCATCCCGCATGGGAGCGGCAGCGATGGACGCCCTGCTCGAAGACCAACGTAACGTCATGATTGGCATACGCAACGATGAGATTGTGTACGTCCCCTTCTCCAAGGCAATCAAGAACGACAAGCCAATCAACCGAGATTTGCTCAACACGCTTAGACGGCTGTCTATCTGATGATTGAAATCCGCGACATATCCAAGTCCTACGACAAGCTACAGGTGCTTGACAAGATTTCGCTCGACATCAACGACGGCGAAATCCTGTCAATAGTGGGGCCGAGCGGCGCGGGCAAGACCACATTGTTGCAGATTGCCGGCACACTTGAACGCCCCGACAACGGCACTGTCTCCTACAACGGTGTAGATGTCACATGTCTCTCCGGGGCAAAACTGTCGCGATTCCGTAACCGTAACATCGGCTTCATCTTCCAATTCCATCAATTGTTGCCCGAATTCACCATGGTCGAGAATGTATCGATGCCCGCTCTAATCGCAGGGGAGTCACGCTCCAAAGCCGAACACCGTGCCGCCGAGCTTCTTGATTACCTGGGATTGAGTGAACGTCTGCGCCACCGTCCCGCCGAACTGTCGGGAGGTGAGCGACAACGCGCCGCCGTGGCACGCGCCCTCCTCAACCGTCCGGGGGTGATTCTCGCCGATGAACCGTCGGGAAGTCTCGATTCCCACAACCGCGAGGAACTTCACAACCTGTTTTTCAAACTGCGGGACGAGATGGGACAGACATTTGTCATAGTCACCCATGACGCATCACTGGCCGCAGGTTGCGACCGTGTCGTCAACATGCGTGACGGCCGCATATCCGGCATCTCGATTAACCGTGAAACAAATACCGCATCATGAGGACTTTAAGGAACATAATATCACTAATCCTGCCTGTATTCATCATGGCGTTCTCATCATGCAGTGTCAACGACAACACCTACGACGGGGAAGTCACGGCCACACTTTATGACATCGTGACATTCACCGGCAATGACAACGGACAGGCCGTGTTCACGTTCAATCAGGTCGATGACACCCCCGAAGTCACATTACGTGCCAACGGTACACTCGACGACAAGCGCATAGAACCGGGCAAACGGATATATATCGCCTACCAACCCGTCCATGGGAAAGCATTCGTCTCTGACGACATCCGTCTCTATTCGCTGGCTTCAATCAACAACGGTACAATCAACACCGAGGAGAGCATCGCCGATTTCCCTGAATGGGACCGCGACAAGGTATATCTCCTCGCTGCATGGCGGTCGGGAAAATATATCAACCTACAGACACGCCTCGTCTACACCAAGGAGCCGCGTAAATACCGCCTTGTCGGAGACCCGGAAACATTCGGAGACCCCTATCCTGACGTTTACCTTCTCCATCAACTCAATGAGGAAACCGACAATTTCCAGCGCACGTTCTATGCATCGTTTGACATCTCCCCCGTCTGGGAACTTCCGACATGCCGGGGCATCACCCTCCATGTCGCCAACTCAAACCTCAAGCAAACAAAATTCATATTCAAGAAATAAAAACTTACAATCATGGCAGAAAACAAACAAAACGAAATAAAAATCGAACTGACACCTGAAGTGGCTAACGGACATTACGCCAATCTCGCCGTCATCTCTCACACCGGCAACGAGTTTTTCATCGACTTTATCGCCGTGGCACCCAACATGCCCCAGGCCAAGGTACAGAGCCGCATAATCATGACACCCGAAAACGCCAAGAATCTGCTGTTCGCCCTTAGCGACAATGTCAAGAAATATGAACAGACATTCGGTGAAATCGAGCGTAAACTCCCCAAGAACAACAACGGCCAACAGGGTGGCATACCCAATCCGTTCATGACCGGCGGGAAGGCGTGATGATAGTTTAGAGTTTAGAGTTAAAAGTTTAAAGGACAGCATTCCAATACGACATGTCACTGACATTATACAACACACTGACGCGTACAAAACAGGAATTCGTCCCGTTGCACGAGGGAAGCGTCGGGATGTATGTCTGCGGCCCGACCGTCTATGGCGACGGGCACTTGGGACATGCGCGCCCGGCAATAACGTTCGACATTCTTTTCCGCTATCTGCGCCACAAAGGATACAAAGTTCGCTATGTGCGCAATATCACCGACGTGGGACACCTGGAACACGATGCCGACGACGGTGAGGACAAAATAGCCAAGAAAGCGCGTCTCGAGCAGCTTGAGCCTATGGAGGTGGTGCAATATTACCTCGGCCGATACCACAAGGCCATGGAAGCGTTGAACGTGCTTCCCCCTTCGATTGAGCCGCATGCGTCAGGCCACATCATCGAGCAAATCGAGTACATCAAGCGCATACTTGACGCGGGATATGCCTACGAATCAAACGGCTCGGTATATTTCGACATACCCAAATACAACAGCTCCCACCCCTACGGCAAACTGTCAGGACGCAATATCGATGAACTGTTGTCAACAACCCGCACTCTCGACGGGCAGGAGGAGAAACACAACCCCGCCGATTTCGCGTTATGGAAAAAGGCCGCGCCCGAGCACATCATGCGATGGCCTTCGCCATGGAGCGACGGGTTCCCCGGATGGCATCTCGAATGCTCGACTATGTCGGAGAAATATCTCGGCGAACGGTTTGACATACACGGCGGAGGCATGGACCTCATGTTCCCCCACCACGAGTGCGAAATCGCCCAATCGGTAGCCCATAACGGACATGAGACCGTCGGTTATTGGCTTCACAACAACATGATTACCATCAACGGCAAGAAGATGGGCAAGTCACTGGGCAATTTCATCACGCTCGATGAATTCTTCACCGGCAGCCATCCGTTGCTGGAGAAGGCCTACTCGCCTATGACGATAAGGTTCTTCATCCTCCAGGCACACTACCGCGGTACAGTCGATTTCAGCAACGAGGCGTTACAAGCAGCGGAAAAAGCCCTCGCCCGTATCCTCGACGGCTACCACCGACTTCAGGAACTGACCGCATCAGCCGACTCCACAATCGATGTGTCACAGCTGCGCGCAAGATGCTATGAGGCAATGGACGATGACCTCAACACCCCTGTTGTCATCGCCCATCTGTTTGACGGAGTCAAGATGATTAACCAGGTCAAGGACGGCAACGCCAAGGTGACCCAGGCCGACATCGATGAACTTAAAGACGTTTTCGATACATTCCTTATCGAAATCCTCGGCATAAAGCCGGGAATACTGGAGGGAGCGACCGACGCGAAGGCGATGAAACCATTTGAGGACGCCGTTGAATTGCTCCTTGAAATGCGCTCCAAGGCCAAGGCTGCGAAGGACTGGGCAACGAGCGACCTTATACGCGACCGCCTCGGTGAAATCGGTTTTGACATCAAGGACACCAAGGACGGCTATGAGTGGTCATTGAAAAAACAATGACGCATGGGGCGTTATATTCTCACGGCGCAACAATGGCTTGAAAACATTGGCATGCCACAGGAGCATCTGAAGTCGGTATCGGCTTTCATGCTCGCCTGTGGCGTGTTGGTTCTTGCATGGGTCGTGTACCGCATAATAACACGTCCAGTGGCCCATATCCTAATCAGGTTCGCCCGGCATACGGCCGCGACATGGGATGACAAACTACTATCGCCCAAAATGTTACATGCGGCGGGAGGACTCATCACGGCAATACTGCTGACGATTACCCTTCCTGATACCCTGTCGCTCTACCCTCTTTGGAAAACAGTTGCACTCAAATGCTGCCGGATACTCAACATTGTCGCGAGCGTCATCCTTGTATACCGAACCCTCAACGCGCTCTATGATATAATATGCGAGAACAAGAACACCCCTGTCGATTCCCTGAAAGGGGTAAGGCAGATGCTTCAAATAATCGCCATTATCATAGGTGTCATCCTGATTGTCAGCATCATAACCGACCGTAACATCACATTCATACTGTCGGGAATCGGTGCATCGGCGGCCGTATTGATGTTGATTTTCAAGGATTCGATACTTGGTGTCGTAGCCGGGGTTAAACTGACGACCAACAACATGTTGCGCACCGGCGACTGGATTTCAGCACCGAAATACGGCGCGAACGGGATAGTGATTGACGTAACGCTAACGACCGTAAAAGTCCAGAACTATGACATGTCGATTGTCACCATACCGCCATACTCTCTCGTCAGCGATGCGTTCCAAAACTGGCGCGGGATGCAGGAGAGCGGTGGCCGACGCATCATGCGTTCACTGTCAATCGACCTCAATTCAATCGGCTTCATCCAGCCACAGGAGCTTGAACAGTTCGCTTCAGAGCCTTGGGCCGAAGGTATCGACCTATCGACACGTCAGGCCAACATAACATTGTTCCGCAAATATCTTGAACATTACATCACCACCGTGCCGACAGCGTTGCTGTCACCTCCGGGACATATCACCCCCGACTCGACAGCCGCGGGGCAGCTGATATGGATGGTACGGGAATTGCAACCCACCCAACACGGTCTTCCTGTTGAAATCTATCTGTTCACCACCGAGACCTCATGGCGACCCTACGAGCAAGTACAGGCCGACATACTTGACCATATAATCGCCACGGTACACGAGTTCGGTCTACGTGTATACCAGTCCCCCTCGGGTCTCGATATACTGTCTCTCACACAAAAATAATTACACTATGAAAAAAATCCTTTCAATACTTTTGACCTTGGTAGCCTGTATAGGCTCACAGGCACAGACCCCGATGAAATTTGCATTCACGGGCGACATAATGATGGGCACAAACTATCCCGAAACACCCAAGGGCGCATATCTCCCGGCCAATGACGGCGCACAACTGTTCAAGGACGTAAAAGCCGTATTATCCCAGGCCGATATTGCCGCCGGCAACCTTGAAGGGACACTTCTCGACAATGGCGGGACGGTGAAACGATGCAGCGACCCAAGCATCTGTTACGCGTTCCGCACCCCCACCGCATACGTAAACAACCTCACAGACGCAGACATGGACTTCATGGGGATAGCCAACAACCATATCAATGATTTCGGGGCGGCCGGTATCGCATCCACCGAGAAAACACTTGGCGGCGCAGGAATAAAGTACGCCGGGTTGCGCGGACGCTGCGAGACCGCAATCATCGAGAAGCGAGGCAAAAAAGTGGGATTCGCCGCTTTCGGCCACAACCGTGGCACATTGAGCATCCACGACATGGAGGAGGTTAAGCGCGTTGTCGGAGACCTTGACAGGAAATGTGACATCGTAGTAGTCTCGTTCCACGGAGGCGGGGAAGGCCCACGTTTCACCCATGTCCCTCACGCCTCCGAGACTTGTTTCGGCGAAAACCGTGGAAATGTAGAGAAGTTTGCCCACACGGCAATCGATGCCGGTGCCGACATCGTCTACGGACACGGGCCACATGTCACCCGTGCGGTCGAACTTTACAAAGACCGTTTCATCATGTACAGTCTCGGTAACTTCTGCACACCTTATCGCGTGAATCTCAACGGAATCAGCGGACACGCCCCCGTGGTAACAGTCGACACTGACGCTTCAGGCCGATTCATCTCCGGGAAAATACACTCGTTCATTCAACAGAAAGGCATAGGCCCGCGCATCGACAAGAACAATGCCGTGTCCAAGAACATGCGTGCCCTCACCCTGTCCGATTTCCCATCCACGCCAATCACCATAGCCGATGACGGCTCAATCACACGAAAAACCAAGAAATGAGCCACAGACTCCTTTCATCAGTCGCCGATTCAATCAAGCGTAACAGTCTCCTCTCACCGGGGACACGAGTCATTGTCGCCCTTAGCGGAGGAGCAGACTCTGTCGCGCTGCTTGCGGCCTTGACCGAGTTAGGATATGATTGCGTGGCCGCACACTGCAATTTCCATTTACGCGGTGATGAAAGCGACCGTGACGAACGCCATGCACGCAAGACCGCCGAGATGTTGAACGCCGATTTCCGCCTGATTCATTTCGATATCGACGAGCGGAAAAAGATGACAGGCGAATCAACCGAAATGGCATGCCGCTCCCTGCGTTACGACTGGTTCCGCAAACTCCTTGACAGCGAAAAAGCCGAGGCTGTGGCCGTGGCACATCACCGAGACGACAACATCGAGACATTCTTCCTGAACCTATTAAGGGGCACCGGATTAGCGGGACTAAAAGCCATGAACCCACGCAACGGCCATATCATACGGCCTATGCTCGACATCACACGTGAGGATGTAGAGTCCTATCTTTCATCCTTGGGACTGAAGTATGTCACCGACAGCACCAACCTTGAAAGCGAGTATCTGCGAAATCGTCTACGCAACATTGTGTTACCCGCGATTTACAATCAATTTCCCAACGGAGCGACAGCGATTTCAACGACAATCACCAATTTATCAGACACATACACTCTATTCCGCTCACTTGTGGACGAAAAGCGTCGCATGTATACCGATGATGACGGCGTAATCGACATCGCATCGCTTATCGCCAACGAACCCATGGCTGCAAATCTGCTCAACGAATTCATGCGCGACAATGGCGCGGACGCATCACTGGCCGATGACATCCTGCGCTCATCCCACAAGTCAGGGAAATTCTTCCATACCCCCCTGACAACCTATCTGCTCGACCGTGGACGTTTAATCCCTACAACACAAGATGAACGACAGGAATCTATCATCGTGCGACTCGATTCCCACCCATTTTCAATGATGACCGAGCCAGTCGGCGCATTCAATCCGGGACGAGACCCGATGACCGCCTATTTCGATGCAAGCATACTTGACGGAGACCCGCAATTCGAACTACGCACCATGCGCCCGGGCGACCGTCTGTCACCATTCGGGATGAAAGGGACAAAAAAAGTGAGCGACATATTCAATGACGCTCACATCTCGCTCGTTGAAAAGAGCCGACCCAAAATCCTGACCCGTAACGGAGAAATAATCTGGGTTGTTGGCGTCCGGCATTCAAGATTGTTCCGGGTCGGCCCTTCAACTCAATATTTTATAACCGTGCGTTACACAGGCTCTATTTGACCGCTTCAAGAAGGAGTACACGACTGGCCCACTCGTTGCGTTGGCTGTTATCCACCGAATGATTGACAGGCATCTCGAGTCCGTTATCCATCAGGAAACGCCCGGTAAACGTCTTGCCCTCAAATTTCATCGGCTTATTGTCTATGCGGTTCAACTCCGTCACCCGATAGGTCTTGTCGGGGTCGAGTCCTGCCATAGGCACACGCGGATATTGCTTGTTGCGGAACGCCTCGGTCTTCCACCAAAAGAACACGGCGCGGTCTTTTTCGGGCGACGTATACATCAATGACGCCGCACCCTGATTGTCGTAGGGTGACAGCAAACGGTAGATATCGCCTTGCTGGACGACGGGACGGATGGATTTATACTCCTCGATAGCCTTACGACAAAGAGCCTTTTCTTCTTCCGTCATGTTCTGTGGCTGTATTTCCATACCGAGACGGCCGCTCATCGCGACATCTATGCGATATTTCAACGGAGTCACACGATGGGTCTGATGATTGGGAGTGGCACTGATATGCGAGGCCATAGCGACAGCGGGATAAAAGTAGGATGTACCCCACTGGATATACACACGCTGCAGTGCATCGGTGTTGTCACTCACCCAAAACTCATCAAACCAAGGCAGTACACCATAGTTGGCACGACCCCCACCTCCGGCGCAAGCCTGGATTGTGACATCGGGGTATTTGGCCCGTATACGGTCAAGGTTTTTTGCAAGCCCCTTGTGATAGTCGATGAACAGGTGGCTCTGATTGTCGGCCGACAGATATTGCGAGCCATGGTTCAATTGCGACATGTTGGCATCCCATTTGATGTAATCTATATCGGGATATTTGGTCATCAGTGTATCGACAATCGTGAATACAATATCCTGGACGGCCGGATTCCCGAGGTCGAGAACCATCTGACCTCCACCACGTCCGTACTTCGGTTCACGATTGGCGGCCTTCACCACATATTCGGGATGTTTCTCAAACAGCTCGCTCTTGACATTAACCATCTCCGGCTCAATCCATATACCGAATTTCACGCCATGCTTGCGTGCCGACTTTATAAGTCCATCGATACCGTTAGGCAGTTTGCGCTTATCCACGCGCCAGTCACCGAGACCGACCTTGTCATTGTCGCGGGGATATTTGACTCCGAACCATCCGTCATCCATAACGAACAATTCACCTCCCATCGAGGCGATATCCTCCATCATCTTGTCCATCCCGGCCTCGTTGATGTCAAAATAAACACCTTCCCAGCTGTTGAGCAATATCTTGCGTAACTCATTGCCATGAGCCATACGGTGGTTTCTCGCCCAACGGTGGAAATTACGGCTGACTCCACTAAGGCCGTCATTGCTGTAACTCAACGCAAGGACAGGGGTTGTAAACACCTCGCCTTTCTTAAGATTATAGGGCGAGTCCTCCTCATTGATTCCGGCAAAGAAATGATGATAGTCGCTCGCGTCGGTGTCGATACGCAGTTTATAATTACCACTGTAACACAGTGCCGCGCCGATTGTACGCCCCGTGTTCTCCTGCGGTTTGCCGTCAAGAGAGAACATCACTTCACTGTGAGCGAAGTGGGAGTTGCGCACACCGTCACGATTCTTGATGACTTTCATCCCGTGGGCGAGCGGCTGCGCATCTACATGAGTCTCGTTACCCCATGCGCCATAAAGATTGGACAACCATACATTGCCATAACGCACGGGGATATACCCCGAGGCGAAACGTGTCAACTTAACCGTCCCCTTTTCCCCATGTAAAATATCAGTCCATGTCTCCATGACATCGGCATCGGGATATGTGCGGTAATTGACATTCACCGTGAAAGGATAGTAGGCATCTTTAAGCCTTATGACGGTGAGGTCTCCCTTCCCGTCCTTGCGGTGCTCGACACCATCGACACGTAGGTCGAGTGTCATGTTCCCGTCACTGTGAACCGCGCTCAACGCCGTTTCCGGCACTGTTATAAGGCCATAGTCGGGATAGGCGTCACGATTGGCCGCCCCCGCCGATTTTAGCGAAGAAGCATCGGCATCGGTTATGTTTGCGCCGTAATACAGATGTTTCAGTTTCTTCCCTTTTGTCGCGTCAAGGACCATCGATGACGACTTGGTGTCGACCTTGACAATCTCGGCCGTGGCAACCGCAGAAGCCATGAACACCGCCAGCGAGACAGCAAATATTCTATTCAGTATTCTATTCATTACTAATATCTATCGTTTATGTGCGTCAAGCAACAGTTCGCCGAAAGCCTCGATATTCTCTGCTGTAATCGCAGGCATCGGGTCAGAATTCATCGCCGTATCAAGTGTAGTCTCCCCTGAAAGAACGAGGACACCAAGCGCACCGGCGTTACGTGCCATCGCTACATCGGTATATATGCGGTCGCCGCACATCGCGATTTCATCGGCCTGCAGGTTGTGGAGGAAACGGATTCCCGAAAGCATGTCGGGGTTGGGTTTGCCGATTACAATGTCAGGCTCACGCCCTGTCGCATGCTCGATACACTTGCATAACGAGCCACAGTCAACGAGCACAGTGGGCTGGTCGGTGGGGCACACACGGTCAGGGTTCGTGGCAATGTAAGGAATCCCTTGCGACGCCCACCATGAGGCATGGCACAGCTTGGGATAATCGAGAGTCGTGTCAAATGCCACCACAAGGGCATCAGGACGGTCGGCGGCATCGATTGCCGCCATTTCAAACCCCGCGCTCTCAAATTCCTTTATCATGCTCGGTGTCCCGACCACATACAGACGACGAGCCTCGGGCATTGTCGCGTGGATATAGTCTATTGTCGCCACAGCGGTGGTGTACATCTGTTCACGGTCGGCCTCGATTCCCAATTTCGACAGCTTGGCAAGATAATCGGCGATGCTGCGTGTCGGGTTATTGGTCAGGAACGAATAGCCGATTCCATTGTCAGTCAGTGACTGAAGGAATTTCTTGGTGAACGGGAACAGGGTCGAACCCATATATATAGTCCCGTCCATGTCGAGGGCGACATGTTTTATTTTAGCGCATGCCCCGAGAAGTTCCTCCCGGGACATAGGTGTGATATAACGGTCGGTCTTAATCATTTTTAGAAATTAGAAAGGTCGTTTTTCTCATTGTTCAATTCATTGACAATCGCCTGGTCTTTCTCCTGCTGGGCATAGAACTTGTTGCTTCGTTCATATCCGTCACGCGGAGCCAGCCACATTGACACGAAAGTAATCGCGCCAAGCACACCGACACCTATAATAATATAGAACACCATGTTCCATCCCCAGTGGTCGGCTACGATACCAATACCGATAGCCGACAGGAATGAACCAACGTAACCGAATATACCGGCGAGACCGTTGGCTGTGGCCGAGGCTTCCTTAGTGGCATGGTTGGCCGAGGCAATCCCGATTAGGGCCTGCGGGCCGTAGATAAAGAAACCGGCCATTGCGAGCATGACAATCGAGACAATCATTGGAAGTTCGGGGAACAAGATGAAAATAGCCATAAAAGCCACGGCGCATGACATGCAGACGAAACACATGCGATGAGCCTTACCCTTGAAAATGTGGTCGGTAGCCCATCCGGCAAAGATAGTGCCAACGATTGCAAAGATTTCAAACGCGCCGACTGACCATGCGGCATCCTCGATTGACATGTGGCGTGCCTCGGTGAGGAACTTAGGACCCCAGTCAAGAATACCCATACGCATAACATATACAAAGACATTGGCGATGCAGAGCGTCCATATCCAACGGTTAGTCCACACCATCGCCTTGAGGAACTTGCCGCGTGACGGCGACTTGCCGTCCTTGGTTTCCTTTTTACCCGTATTTGTTCCCGGGAGTTCAGGAAGGCCGACCGAACGGGGGTCGTCACGCAATCCGAAATATAGCCATGCAGCGCCAAGAATCGCGAGACAGCCGGGCAACCAGAAACACCATTTCCATGCGTCCCAGTGCATCGCATAATTCTTGATTGTCTCCATATTCTTGGCGACAGACGGGTCAAGATTCAGGTTGGAGGCAATGCGGTTGATTATTTCAGGGTCGGCACTAAGGTCACGCCCCATCGTGCCCATGATGTAACCGCACACGACCACAGCGAGCGCGGCGCCTATCGAATGGGATGTATTCCAGATTGACATCTTGGTGGCGAGTTCCGACGGATGAATCCACGACGGCAACAGACGCGCACACGGAGGGTAACCCACCCCTTGGAACAACTGGTTGAGTATGATTGTCACGGCCATCACGAGCACAAGCATGTTGATAAAATCAGGGCCGGCATCCACGCCTGTAATCCATGAACTGATGTTCACCCCGAAACCGAACGCGAAGTTGGAGGCCGCACACAACAGCAGGCCGATTGCCATGACAGCGCGTGCGCTGTATTTATCGACAACAAAACCGTTGATAAAACGCGACAGTCCGTAAATCAAAGAGCCGATACCTATTACGATACCGAAACTCGTGTTGGAGATGCCATACTGTGCCGTAAGCCCCGGCATGGCGATGGAGAAGTTCTTACGTACAAAATAATAGATGGCGTACCCAATCATGGACACGAGAATTGTACGCAGCTGCCAGCTCTTGAATTGCTTGACAACTTCAGGTTTCCAGCCTGCATAGATGTTTTCTTTAGCCATTGCGAAAAGAATATGTTTCTGTGATTGGTATTAATTTACAAAGTTAATAATTTCTGCCAATTTACAGCAACGGACGCGACATGGCCGCGTCCCTGATGCAAGAGAAATCCATATCGGGGTCACACCAGGCCGTTGGCACGGCGTGTGGCCTCCACATCGAGCGCATCGGCGATAACCGAGATAGGATTATATACCGGCACGCCTGTGCTCATCTCAATCTGCCACTTGCACGTCTCGCAGTCGGTGGCCACAAAATCAACGTTAGCCTCCTTTATATGCTCAAAAAGGTCTTTACCGATGGCCTGGGAATAGGCATAATTCTCTTTCTTGAAGCCGTAAGTCCCGGCAATGCCACAACACTGGGATTCAATAGGCACAAAATCCACACCGGGGATGCTCTTAAGCAATGACACCGAGTAGATTGTCCATCCGAGTTTCTGCATGTGACATGGAGTGTGATAGGTTATCCGTGCCTTGTAATCGGGACGGAACACAAGTTTCACGCCCTCGGTCTCCATCAGACGGTACAGCCATGCGGTGGCGATTAATATATCCTCGCGCACGTCTGAATTATCAACCCCCAGGAGATGGGGGTATTCATCACGCATCGTGAAGATGCAAGTCGAGCTTGTTCCCACCACCGGAGCATGCCCTTCCATGACGGCCTTGCGTATCGAGTTGATGTTCAGCTCGGCATCACGCTTGGCCTCCTTGACAAGACGATTGGCGATTTTGGCCACACCGCAGCACTTCTCCTTTTCAAGGAGACGCACCCCATAGCCGATAGCGTTCATTACCTTAACGAAGTCCTGTCCCAATTTGGGATAGTTATAGTTTACATAACATCCGTGAAAATAGGACACCTGACGGGCATACACGCTCTGGTCGGGGGCTTTTTTCTTCATCCATGACTCAAACGTACGCCCCGCGTATGCCGGAAATTGACGGTGACTGTCAACACCGATAGTGACATCCATCGCCTTCTTCACAATAGGCATCTTGAGCACAGTGTTGACAATCGGTGCCATCTTTGTCGCCATCGAGCCGACAAAGTCGGTGTTGGCGAGCGTCCAGTCACGCAGCGGCACCGGCTTCTTGTCATAGTCGAGACGGGCCATCTGGATGATGTCTCCGATTTTGACATTGGATGGACACGCCACTTCACACCGCTTACAATTCAAGCAATATTTCAACGCCTTGTCATAGAACTCGGGGTTCTTCAGACGGTAACGTTCACCGTCAGGACCGGCCTGCTTAGGCCCGGGATAATCGGGGTTAACCGCAAGAACAGGACAATAGGCCGTACATATTGTACATTTTATGCACTGTTCAAAATTATTGGGACTTATATTCTTTACCTGGTATTCCATCGCTCCTGCCATCATTTTTGATTCAATATTAGGTCGGCGACCTCAAGCGCGGTCACCGTAGCCACACCCGCGCCCGACTCCTCTTTCAGCGGATTGCATCCGCCGAGAATCGCTCCGGCCGCATAAACATTCTCAATAACCTTGCCATCTTTCTTGACACGGAACTGCGGGTCGGTGTCCACTCCGAACTCCATGAAAGGTTGCGCCTCGAAAAGATTTTTCCTAAACCATTCATCACGGTCGGAAGGCACCCTGACATCAAGGTTAAACACAGGTTCAACCACTTTGTGAGGTTCGGCGACAAGGCCATGGCTGAAAAAGCTACCGGTGGCGAGAATGAAATTATCGGCGAACAAGCTGACCGGTGCAAGATTCACAGTCTCGACCGAGACCATACGTGCAGCCTTCATATAACCGCTGCTGACACTGTCTCCAAGGAAATAAACACCGCCAAGGGATTCAAAATAACGCCGCAGAGCCATCTGGCAACGCAACCCGCCAACCGACATCGGGATAACAGGCACACATGACAACGGAGCCTTAACCTTAGAACGCAAGTCCACAAGAGGTTTCTCCGAGTCAAGCCCGACAACCGCAGGAATCAACACCATATCAATGTCAGGTGTCAACACCCGGTTTATCTCGGTCGCAAATAGGTCAAGGTTGTCGCCTTTAAGGTATTTGGCAATCGCCGTGGCACGCATTTCCGATGAACTTTTGCGCAGACGCTCAAGGTCGGGAAGCGAGAGGGTATAACTCACGCTTACAATTCCTTTCTTCTTCAATTCATCGGCAATGAATTCAGGATAAAAGTCAAGATACCCTTTAAAGTTTATAATCGCAACCTTTTTCCATTTGATGGCAGCAAGGTCTTCGCAAGTGGCATAATCGTCAAGAGTAAGCCATGCCGGACGGCAACGCCCTATCGGTGTGAGATGATAATGGTTGGCTGTCGCGTCCCCCTTGAATGTCAACCCCGCCTCCGAGAGAAGATTTTTCACCTCGGCGGCGTGTGATATGACTTTTTCCGCACCCACCTTGGAATAAGGATGAACGGCGGGGAGATTTTTAATCCCCTCGACCGGGTTGGTCACACTATGGCCATCGACCGAACCGAGCAACCCGAAAGAGCCGGAGCTGAAATGAAGCGCGCTCTGACCCGAGGATATTATCGCGACTTTCTGCCCTGCCTTAGCAAGACGTATCCCGGCCAAAAGGCCGCTCAAGCCACCGCCTATTATGATACTGTTATATTTCATTGCTGATGAGTTTCTTTTATATTGTCCTTACAAGGTTCAAGACCGCACACTCCCTCATACATCCATGAGGTGAACTGTGCCTCGACAAGGGTCTGCCCCCATGCCACAGGCATCATCCCCTTCCATCTCTCATTGACAAACGATGCAAGGTCACACAACGCCTCGTCCCGTTTGCCAAGTTCATTGCCGAGTATCGCGGCGGCACGACACGCGCACAACCCTCCCTGGCACGTACCCATGCCCAGACGGGTGCGACGACGCAGGTTTACCAGATTATTAACATGGAGTTTATCGATTGCATACTTGATTTCACCGACTGACACCTCCTCGCACTCACACACAAGGGCATCATCGGTGTCACTCTTATATTCGATTTCAGAGCTCAACGACCCGTGACGGCCCTGGGCCGCGAGCTGGTCGGTACTCATCTCTATTATGTGGGACTTCCTCGGCTTGTCCTCACCGACATTCTCCTCCGAACCGGGAAGAGGCGTCTCGGCCGTACGGCACACTCCGGTATGGCCCAATTTGCGACACGCCATGTCGGTGGCCCATTCGGCCATGAGTCGATAGGTCATCAGCTTGCCCCCTGTGATTGTTATGAATCCCTCGAGTCCGTCTCGTGTCGCATGGTCAAGACAGACAATGCCACGGCTGATTGTACGGCCCGAAGGGTCATCATCCGATGCCACCAACGGGCGCACACCGGCATACGCGCGAAGGATGCGTGTGTAAGCGAGCGACGGCGCAATCTTGACACCCTCACGCAACAACACATCAACCTCCTCCTGCGTCACATCCATATTGTCGACCTGGTCAAACGGCACACGGCTCGATGTCGTGCCTATGAGCGAAATCGTGTCGCCCGGCACAAGAATGTCGGCATCGGCCGGCTTGCGGCATCGATTGATTACCGTGTTATTGACTCTGTGCCCGAAAATCAGAAGCGCACCCTTGGCCGGGAACATATTGATTGTCACCCCGACCTTTTTGGCGATAAGATGCCCCCATATACCCCCGGCGTTTATGACGAGCGACGCATCAACGACAAGTCGCTCCCCGGTATGACGGTCAAGGAGTTCCACACCGGTGACACGCCCGTTTGAAACCGGGAGGTCAACGACCTCATGATAGGTGAGTATGTCAGCGCCATGCTGGCGTGCGCTGATTGCATTGGCTGTAGTCAGGCGGAACGGGTCAACCGCCCCGTCGGGCACCTTGACAGCCCCTATTATATCGGGGTTGACTGCCGGTTCAAGCCTCAACGCCTCCGCCGGGTCAATCACCTCGGCGTCTATGCCCGATAATCGGCACGACTCGACAAACTTTTTTTGATATTCCAGGTCATCCTCAGGCAATGTCACAAAGAGACCACCGGTCTCCTCGACGCAATGGCGTGCGATTTTGCGCAGAATCATGTTCTCTTTTATACACTCCGTCGCCGACTCCCTGTCGGTCACCGCGTAACGCGCCCCGCTATGAAGCAGTCCGTGGTTTCTGCCGGTCGCACCCGCTGTAAAATCGAAGCGTTCAACGAGCAATGTCGAGAGACCGCGCATCGCACAGTCCCGCGCAGTCCCCGCACCGGTCGCACCCGCGCCTATGACAATGACGTCATAATGCTTTTTGCAGTGTTTCTTATCCATGTGTTGTCAAGGCTTATAAGCCATTTAATAGTAAATGCATTTTACGACCTTTACAAGGCGTAGTTTTCACAACAAAAGTACAAATGTTTTATTTAAAAAGCAAATATTATTACAGTATTAATATTGCTTTTTCGCAACATTCATACACAACAGACTATTATCCAACAGATTATATCGCACCAAAATTCACACTCCGACTAACAAATAGACTTCTACGGGCGTTTTCATAACGAAACTTATGTTGTAAAACATATAAAATCCACATATCCGCCATGGAATCACCAATGATTAAATGGAAAAAAATTCGTACATTTGCAACCGCCATGACTAAAGAAGAACGACATAGCCTGATTATAGACACACTGATGAGACACGAATCAATCCCGGTATCGAACCTATCGATGCTGTTGGACGTGTCGGCCGTTACCATACGCAAGGATTTGTCAGAACTTGAACGGGAAAACAAACTGTACCGCAGTCATGGAAAAGCGATACTCATCGACCCGTATATAAACAACCGTTCAATCAACGAGAAAGACAAACTGGCCAGGAAAGAAAAAGAATTGATAGGGAAATGCGCGGCATCGTTGATTACCAAGGACGATTCAATCATAATCGCCTCAGGCACCACAGTCACGGCCATGGCCCGTTGCATCAAGCCAATACATCGACTCACTGTGATATCGGCATCCCTGAAAGTCTCGGAACTGTTGGGTACTGACGAATCAATAGATGTCGTACAGCTCGGCGGCACCGTGCGCACCAGTTCGCTCTCGGTCGTAGGCAAATATGCCGAAAGCCCACTCGCCGAATTCTCATGCAGCAAACTTTTCATCGGGGTCGACGGAATAGACCTTAACTTCGGCATCACCACAACTGACATCCGCGAGGCCGACCTGAACAAAGTCATGATGAGGACGGCCCAAAAGACAATAGTGTTGGCCGACTCGTCCAAATTCCGCCGTCGTGGGTTCAGTAAAATCGCCAATATATCCGATGTAGACATAATCATAACCGATTCAAACATCCCTGAACGCATTGCCCGCGCCATAGAGGACATCGGAGTCGAACTGAAAATCGTCGACCTCAAGGAGGACAACCACATCTCTTGACCACACACATACGAAGCATCTCATTGATGTCCTCCGTCCGTTTTATTGCATTTTAAAAATTTAAAATCATTATTAACTACCTATATTTGGCGGAGTGTATTTATTCGCCTAATTTTGTTGCGTCATGAAACTCAAATGGTTTCGTTATGAAAATTTTACCAAATTTATATAATATATTACAACCAAAATCTCAACATCAAATACATAATTCTATATGACTCCCTTCAATTAACACATTCCTACGCCAACATAGGAAAAAATGCGGAATGCAAGCCCCTAACCGTTCCGTAGCACAACCCAAAGGGGCAACACAAGCCAATCTATAAACAACAGCCAAATTCAATTTATACTATATCTATACACTTATATAAGTATGTATTATATGTACGGCTATTCCTGTGCCCTGACAACTGCACCGCTCCCCAAATTCTTCCTTTTCAATCCAGTTTCTCTTTTCACTTTTAACCAATCTACAATTATCTAAAACATCAATGAACAATCGAATTTTCCGTGTATTCACGGCCATGTTCATCGCGGTAGGCTTCATGACATCATGCTCGATGGATGACACCGCCGATGACGCTCTACCACGGCTCAAGGTGGACAAAAACCGGGTGGAAATCATCCGGGACGGGAATCTGTCAAACGGCAATCCGGCCACCGTCAATGTCACCGCCAACAAAGGCTACAACGTCACCAGCGACAGCGACTGGCTCTCAGTCGAGAAACCAACGGGACAAGGCTGGGCCACGCTCACGATTCTCGCCCAACCAAACAATTCAGGCGCGGTGAGAGAAGGGCATCTTACAGTGACCTCCGCCTCCCTTTCCGAGACTATAACCGTGAAACAGACACTCGCGTTGAATACCGATGACGGCAAAGAGGCAGGATTTGTCTACTTCTACGATGATTTTGAATGGTGTGTAGGCGGTACCGATGCCATCGCCGACAAGGCAGCAGGGGATGCCCGCAACATCTACACCTGGGACTACAAGGGCAACGGGTTCACCGACCCACTCCCGACATTCCAGAAATCATATGACGACCTCAACTCCAACGCCAAGACAGTCTATACGATGAAAGGCTTCATCAAGTTTGACAAGACCAACACCATAACCGCAATCGCCATCAAGGATAATGGTATCGAGCCGGGCAAGACCTCCAATGTCAAGGTCAGCTTCAAGGGAGCACGCCACGGTTCCGACAAAATCCAGATTGTTGTGGGCATCGAGGGCGACGGCACTATCGAGGGCGGGGAGACCGCAGGGTCAAGAATGGTCAGCCAGGTGCTTCCCATCACATCCGACAGTTACACCTGGAGCGAGGTGAGCGTCAACATCAGTGGCGTCTCATCAAACACCAAGATTATAATAGGCGACGTAACCTACGTCAAGGACAACATCAATAACCAAGGTACATTCCGTTGGTATCTCGACGACCTTAAAATCGAAAGAATAGGCATTTAACACCATATCTTAAAAATGAAAACAAAATTCAACAATATCTTCATCGCGGCCATTCTCATCGCCGGGACATCAATGACGGCACTGACAGGTTGTGATGACGACAAGAACCCCGACTCTTATATAAAGGTGTCGGAACGCAACTTCACCCTCGCCTACGATGGCCTGACCGATTCAGGAGAATCAGGCACATTCGATTTCGGGGCGAACGAAGCGTGGAAAGTATCACAAAAAGACCCCTGGCTCGGCCTGTCACACGAATCGGGCGACCGTGGGAGTTACACACTGTTCGTCACCGCCGAGGAAAATCTCACCGGCGAGGAACGCACCGGCTTCATCGAGATATCGCTCATGAGCGGAAAGACCGAGCAGCTCCGTGTCACACAACAGCCCAAGACCGACGTTCTCAAACTCACCCCCGCCACACTCTCGCTGACCATACTCGGCACGACCGAGACAGGCGAGACCCCGGCGGTGACCGTTGATACCAATAACGAATGGACACTACAGATTCCGGCAGGATGTGACTGGCTCACACCATCAGCCGTTTCGGGCAAAGGTGGACAAGAGTTGATTACATTCTCGGTCACGGTGAATGACAGCGGTGTCGAACGAACAGCAAAAATTGCATTTACCTCCGGCAGCCTGACACGCAATGTCACTGTGACACAAAGCGAGAAAGCATTCACGATAAGCCAGACAAAAGTCTCGTTTGCCAACGGTGTATCATCCGCCGACGGAACCACGGCCAAATTGACCGTGAACGCCGTCGAGAACTGGCGCATCGCCGACAAACCCGCCTGGCTCACAGTGACACCGGAAATGGGACAACCCGGAGAGACCGAAATCACAGTGACTGCCGAAAGCAATGACGGCGACGCCCGTCAAGGTATCATCACCCTGACTTCCACAAGCGGACTCACCGCTACAATAGAGGCCGAGCAGATGGGCAACATGGCATTGCGCCCCGACAGTCAACCCGTGGGATATGTATACTATAACGATGACTTCTCATGGGTAGAGGGCGGCTCCGACCAGGTAAGCAACATAAACGGCGGCGCACCCAACAACGCACGCAACATCTACACCTGGGATTTCAAAGGCAACGGATTCTCTGACGTACTCTCGTCGTTCAACGGCAAGTACATCGACCTCAACGCCGGGGCGAAAACCATCTACGCCATGGACGGCTACCTTAAGTTCAACGCCGGCGGCAAACAGACCGCGTTACAACTTAAAGACGGCCTCCCAATCGCAGCCGGACGATATGCCGATGTAGAACTAACCTTCCGCGCCACCCCCAACGGGACAGACAAGACAGTCCTTGCCGTGGCTATCGAAGGGGATGGGAACATTGACGGCGGGACTGTGACCTCGGACAACCCTGCACGCAAGTACAGTGCCGACATCGCGCTCCCGGCCAACACCGACAAGACACGCCCCTGGCAATGGACGACAATGAAAGTGACCCTCCGCGGTGTCACAAAGGACACCAAAATCGCCCTTGGCGCGACCGAGGTAATCAAAAATTCCAATGGAGCAGTATCGGGATACTACCGCTGGTTCATGGACGACCTTAAAATAACACGAATCGAAACCAAGTAACAGAACAACCTAACATGAAACATAAAGCAAATAAGCCTAAAGGTATCAACCGTATATTTGGCTTGATTACACTATGCCTCCTGTCCCTGAGCGCGGTAACCGCCCGCGCTCAGGTGACCGGGACGGTCACCGACACCACCGGCGAACCGATGATTGGCGCGACCATCATCGTCGAAGGCTCGAAAGAGGGTACCTCGGCCGATTTTGACGGCAAATTCACAATCGCCGCCAAACCGGGCAACGTACTGCGCGTTTCCTCAATCGGTTATAACCCCGAGACCGTCAAGGTCGTGGATGGCAAGAACCACTATGACATCGTCCTGACCGAGAACTCAACTGTCCTCGACGACATTGTCGTTGTCGGCTACGGCACTATGGAGAAGAAACGTGTAACCTCGTCAATCACCTCCATCAATGGCGACCAACTCATGACCGGGCTCGGTGGCTCGACAATCGCGACCGCCCTCCAAGGAAAGGTCTCGGGTCTCACCATAAGCGGCAGTTCCTCTCCCAACGCATCCAATGGTTACCAATTGCGTGGCGTGGCATCGGTCAACGCCGGACAAGGCCCTCTTGTCGTCATTGACGGCGTTCCCGGTGGTGACCTCCGCGCTATCAACCAAGAGGATGTCGAGTCAATCGACGTGCTCAAGGACGCATCGGCAGGAGCAATCTACGGTACACGCGCAGCGGCGGGCGTTATCCTCGTCACCACCAAGAAAGCCAAAGAGGGCAAGACCCAAATCAACTATACAGCCGAACTGTCGGTTGAGAGCGTGCGCAAGCACCTCGACCTCCTTTCGTCACAGGAATATGTAGAATACGGCATCGGACAGGACTACGGCTACGACACCGACTGGTACAAACAGCTCACCCGCGACAACCCCCTCTCACAGCGTCACGTCCTGACAATCTCGGGCGGGACACAGAACCTTCAACTCTACTCGTCATTGATGTACCAGGACCAGAAGGGTATCGTAATCGGCGACGGTCGTCAGGACTACTCGGCACGTCTCAACGGACGTTACACGATGTGGGACGGCCGCATGGAAATAGCCCTTAAGGCACAGTTCCGTCAGGCCGACCGCGACCGCCGAAACGGCTCCTATACTTTCCAACAGGCAATACAGCTGAATCCCACGATACCTTTGATGAATCCCAACAACCCTAACGACTACAATGTAAACGCCATTGGCGTGGGCGGCTCGTCATGGAACCCGGTGGCCGACATCATGTACAAGGATTACAGCGGCAAAGACCAATGGCTTCTTGGCGACGCGACACTGAAATTCAACATCATGCGCGGTCTCTCTATCCAGGGTACGATGGGCATCGACCAACGCCAGTATCAGAATTATACCTATTACAACCAAAAACACCGCGAAAGCATAACCTCGGGCAAACGCGGCAGGGCAAGCCATTCGTTTGACAAGTCCATCAACAAGTCATTCGAGGCATACGCATCATTCCTGCGTGAGTTCAACACCGTCCACCGTGTCGACGCGGTCGCCGGATGGTCGTTCTACGAGACCAACGGCGAGAGCTTCGAGATGAGCAACGCCAACTTCACCGTTGACGGAATCGGCCCGTGGGACATGAGCGCAGGCACCGACCTAAGCGACGGACAGGCGACCATGGACTCCAATAAAGACCCGCGCCAACGACTGATTTCGTTCTTCGGGCGTGGCAACTACTCCTACAATGACCGCTACATGGCGACGGTCAGCTACCGTCGCGAGGGCAGCTCCAAGTTCGGTAAGAACAACCGTTGGGGTAACTTCTGGTCAATCTCCGGCGGGTGGCGCATCAGCAACGAGGATTTCATGAGAGACCTCACATGGGTCAGCGACCTGAAAATACGCGCCGGTTACGGTGTCACCGGTAACAACGACTTCGGCAGCGGATACACCGTGCGCACCTACAAGGCCAATGACATGTACCCCACCAACGGTATATGGCAACCCGGTTACGGCTCAACCAAGAACATCAACCCTGACCTGAAATGGGAGGAAAAGAAAGAGTTCAACGTGGGTCTTGACTTCGCGTTCCTCAACAACCGCATCTACGGGAAATTTGACTGGTATCACCGTCAGGTCGATGACATGCTGTTTGAGGTGGCCGCACCCGTTCCGCCCATGGTCTATGACACCGTGATGAAGAACATAGGCAGCCTTACCAACACGGGATGGGAGTTTGAACTGACAGGCAACATCTTCCAGATGAAAGATTTCGACTGGACATCAACCGCGAGAGTGTCACACAACACGACCAAAATCAAGAACCTCGGCGACAGCGACTCATTCCTGTTGAGCGACGCCATGCCCGCCTCGATGGGTTACACCGGCAAACTTCTCAACGGTTCGACACTCGGCCAATTCTGGCTGTTCAAGCACGCCGGCCTTGACGAAAACGGCAAGTGGCTAATCTATGACAAGGACAACAACATCGTCCCCGCCGAGGGTAACACGACCGATGTCAACAAGCATTTCGTCGGCAACGGTGTCCCCAAGGTGATTCTCTCATGGGATAACAACTTCAGCTACCGCAACTTCGACCTCGGCATCAGTCTGCGTTCATGGCTCGACTATGATGTGTTCAGCCAGGTCAACCTCTACCACGGGCTCAAGAGCGCGTCCCAGGAGAATGTACTTAAAATCGCCTATACCGACAACAAGGAAATCAATGACTCGCGCATCACTTCAGACTACTTCCTCAGCGACGGCTCGTTCCTGAAAATCGACGCCATCACGGCAGGTTACACCCTCAATACTTCCAAATGGAACAAATACCTGACCCGCGCACGATTCTATGTCACCGCCCGTGACGTAGCGATGTGGACAAAATACAAGGGATACAATCCCGAGGTCAATGTCAACGGACTGTTCCCGGGCGTCGAGTATGTACGCAGTTCATCCAACATGTACCCGCAGACCATCCGATGGACATTCGGCATGCAACTTACTTTCTAACAAATCTCTCACTCTGATTAAACACTGAATAAAGACATGAAATTAAAATATGCAGCAATAGCGATTCTCGGCACGGTGGCATTGAACTCCTGTGACCTGGACGAGAAATTCTACTCCAGCGTGACACCTGACACGTTCATCACGTGCCCCGAGAACACCTACGCGATACTTTGCCGTCCCTTCACCCACTGGAAATGGTACCTCGGGACTGACCGCTGGTATCTACAGGAACTCACCACCGACGAGATGGTATGCCCCACCCGTGGCAACGACTTCTACAACAACGGCGAGTATATCCGTCTCCACGAACACACATGGATGCCCAATGACCGATTCGTGGAGAACACCTACACCGGCACGATGAGCGCAATCGCCCGTACACTCGAGGCATACGATGACCTCGCGGGCGTCAACTACAACGCCATCGGTCTCAACGACGCGGTCAAGGCCGACCATCTGAACCAACTCAATGCAATAAAGGCCTATTATTACATGCGTGGTCTCGATTTCTTCGGCGGTCTGTCGATATATCACTCCAACAACGATGCCCCCTGCGCACGTTCAACCGACAAGGAGACCTTCGACCACATCGAGAAACTCCTCAAAGAGGCCATACCCAATCTGACGCAGAAGAAAACCCTGACCGAGAGTCAGGACGGGTACATCAAACAGGCGGCCGCCGCATTGATGCTCGCCCAGCTCTATTTCAACGCCGAGGCTTACATCGGTGAGGACCGTTACAACGACGCGTCCAAAATCGCGCAGGACATCATCGATGGTGTGTATGGCCCTTACCAACTCGACCCGACCTGGTACGGTCCTCACTGCTTCGACAACGATGTGTCGCCCGAGGCGATATGGTATGTCCCCTCCCAGAACTCCAAGATGGAATACAACTGGTACTACCGCTATTTCTACAACCACCAGGCCGACCTGTATTTCAACTGTCCTTTCCCGGCATCACGTTACAACGGCTTCCAGCTGTCACCCTCTCGTGAATCGGCCACAAGCGGTGTCTATGACGACAAGCTCGGCAAATCCTACGAGAAGTATCACGACAAGGACCTCCGCAAGAAGCCATACGTGTACCACGGCAACAAGAAATATGAAGGCATGTTCTGCGTCGGACTTCAGAAAAACCCCTATACAGGCGAGACCGCCAAGGGTCAGAAAGACATGGCCGGCAAGGATATCGTACTCGTCGACTACGTCAATGTCACCGGCACCAAGAGTGACATGATGGAGGGTTCGGAGGCTTCGGGCGTGCGTCTTGTAAAGATGCCGATTCCCAATATGGCCGACAAAGACCTGCTCTGGAACCCCGACTTCCCCTGCATGCGTCTCACCGAGGTCTATTACATACTCGCCGAATGCAAATGGCGCAAAAATGACAAAAAGGGCGCGGCCGACCTCCTGAACCAGGTGCGCAAACGTAATTTCGAGGGTGGAAACGACCCTAACCCGGTACCGTCGTCATTTGACATCTACCGTCTCGCTGACGAATGGCAGATTGAGTTCCTCGGCGAAGGACGCCGTCGCACCGACCTCATACGTCTGGGCCTGTTCACAACTGAAAGATGGTGGACACACGAACCGACAGACCCCACCAGGAACCGTTTCCCGATTCCCTCGTCGGCCATCGCGGGCAACACCCTCATCGAGCAAAATCCCGGCTACTAAACTATAAACCTTAACCCATAAACCATAAATAATGAAATTCCTAAATTATATAGCCGTCTCCCTTGCGATATTCACCATGGTGTCGTGCGACGACAATGTCGAAGCCGTACGCACCGGGGGCGACAACGACAAACTGACTATCCAACACCAGTTCGGGAAAAACCTCGTCGGCCGCGTGACGGTCGACGGGGTACCCCGCGAGGGTGTCGTGGTGAGCGATGGAATCACCGTGATGACAACCGACGCCAACGGTGAGTACCAAATGTACACCACCGGTCGCCAACACGTATTCATTTCAGTCCCGGAGGATTGCGAGGTACCCGTATTCAACGGACACCCAAAGTTTTACAAAACGCTGGATTTCTCCAATGACGCAATTATCCAACGTGACTTCCAGTTGCGTTCATGCAACAAGAAGACCGAATGGACTCTGTTCACAATGGCCGACGTTCAAATTGGCAACGGAGACGTAAACGACTATTCCAATGTTGTCATGCCGCAAATCCTTGATTTCACACAGACGCTAACCAATAACACCTACGGCATCAATGTGGGTGACATCGTGTGGAACACACCCTCGCTGTTCGAGACCTATAAGACCCAGGTCGCCAAGACCTTGATTCCGACATTCAACGTAATCGGCAACCATGACCACAACGAGGGCATAAAAAACGATACCGAGAGCGACAGGGACTATCGCAACGCACTCGGCCCGACCTATTACTCCGTCAACATCGGCGACTGTCACCTCGTCGTCCTCGACGATGTCCTGTACCGTGGTGTCGATGGACGTAACGACTACTCCGGGACTATCACACAGGCGCAACTCGACTGGCTTGAAGAAGACCTTTCCTACGTCAGCAAGGACAAGATGATTATAATAGGCGTGCACATTCCCACCAAACGCCGTAACCGCAGCACGCAGTTGACCAACAACCAAGCGTTGTATGACCTCGTGAAAGATTTCAAGGAGGTGCAGATATTGTCGGGCCACACCCACAACAACTTCACCACCACGATTGCCGACAACATCACCGAGACAACATTCGGCGCGGTAATGGGTGCCTACTGGTATCCGTTGTGCAACGACGGCTCGCCGCGTGGATACGCCGTCCTCAAGTTCAACGGCAACCGTCTTGTCGACAAATACTATCGTGGCGCGGCCACGCCCCGTGACTACCAGATGGAAATCTATCCGCCGTCGGAGGCTGTGATGTGGCAGAAGGACGCAAAGGCCGGAGACCCTTACGACAAAATCCTTGTCAACATCTTCGCATGGCACTCGACATGGACCGTTGAAATCCAGGAGGACGACGGTGCATGGACTACACTCAGCGACTCCGACCGTCTCGTCCCCACAGCCGCACGCCCATGCTGGGACCCGCGCATCCATCTACAGGTCAACGAGGACGGTGTTCTTGACGCCAACCACGGCGGGTCAGCACCTGAAAACTATAACGACCACATGTTCCTGTACAAGCCGGCATCCTCGTGGAAAAACGTAACCGTGCGTGCAACCGACCCATTCGGGAATGTGTACACATCGTCATTGGATAATAAATAAGGTGCTTTCTGACAAAATTTTGTTAAATTTGCAAAACAGAAGTCATCTTGACTTTTGAATCGTTGGCATTTCCAGCCATTCTTGAGGACGTTTTGGGGTTGATTCAAGGGAGCGATGCGGGCATCGTGACCGCGAAACAACCCCAAAACAGGCCAAGAATGACGGAAAGGTCTCGAAATAATTCACAGATGACGACTGTTTTTAATATTTTTCAATAAGTCAAGATGACTTCACAAATTAATCCCTAACATAAACCACGAATGCACAGAATCTTCAAAAGTCTCGCCGCAGTCCTGATTTCATTATCGGGACTGACGGCAATGGCTGAAAAACCGGCGGCCAATCCGTTGGTATTCGGCAACAACCGCCTGTCAATCATCACGCCGACGCTGCTCCGCCTGGAATATGCCCGTGATGCAAAGTTCATTGACGAACCTACGATGTTCGCCTACGACCGTGAGAGCATGCTCGACACCGACAAGATTGATGTCAAGAAAATCGACGGCGAATGGTATGAAATCACCACCCCGGCACTGCGCATCCGCTTCAAGGATGACGGCTTCCCGTTCTCGACCTCCAACCTGCTTGTGTACTACACTCTGAACGGCAAGGAGAAGAAATTCACCAACCGCAACCATCCTATCGGCCGAAACAACCTCGGCGGCCCGGTAGAGACCCTCGACCGCTGCACCAAGGAAATCCCGATGGACGAGGGTCTGCTACGCCCCGAGGGTTGGTATGTCATCGATGACGAGAACAAGGACCTCCTTGTTGACGGCTGGTTGAAACCCCGCAACAACAAGAACCATATCCAGGACCAGTACTGCTTTGTCTACGGCAATGACTACAAGGCCGCCCTCGCCAGCCTCGGCGCAATCAGCGGGAAAGTGCCCATGACACGAAAATATATCCACGGCGTGTGGTACTGCCGTTACTGGGACTACACCACCGATGAATTCCTCGACATCATCAACGGGTATGACAAGAACGATTTCCCCATCGACAACCTCGTGATGGACATGGGATGGCACACCAACGACGCCACAACCGGGACGGGTCACAACGGCCATCTCAACTGGAACGGCTATACCTGGAACAAAAAACTCATCCCCGACCCCCAGGCTCTTATCGACTCGGTCCATGCCCGTGGCATCACGGTCTCTCTCAACGACCACCCGCATGACGGCATCCGTCCACATGAGTACAATTACAACGAATTTGTCAATGCCCTCGGACATAAAGGTGACAAAGTGCCGTTGTTTGACCCTGCCGACAGGAACTACATGACAAAATTCTTCGACTATGCCCACCGACCCCATGAAAACATGGGTGTAGACTTCTGGTGGCTCGACTGGCAACAGAATTATCTTTACCAGAAGGTACCCGGACACAGCACCTCGACACTCGCATGGCTCAATGCCCTGTATTTCAATGACACCAAACGCGACAACAAACGCGGTGTCGGCTACAGCCGTTGGGCCGGATGGGGCGACCACCGTCACCCCGTGCAGTTCTCGGGTGACGCCCAGGCCAACTGGCCCATGCTCGCCTTCGAGGTCAAACTGACCGCTGCAAGCGGTAACGGGGGCTGCTATTATTGGATTCATGACACCGGCGGTTTCCGTGGCATACCCAACCCCGAGCTGACCGTCCGCTGGACACAGTTCTCGGCTTTGACCGCCGCCCTGCGCGTCCACTCCACCAAGGACGCCAAACTCGACCGTCGTCCGTGGATAAGTGGCGACAAAGAGACCAAGGCGATGAGAAAGATGTATCATTTCCGTTCGGAACTGATGCCCTACGTCTACTCAAGCGTGTGGCAGGTACACTCGACAATGATACCCCTGAACCGTCCGATGTACATCGACTACGGCCACGACAAAGAGTCGTTCAAGCAACCCCAGCAGTTCACATTCGGCGACATCCTGCTCGCCGCCCCCATCACCTCACCCGGCAAAGGGGACGACAAGGTGGCGGCACAGACAGTGTGGTTCCCCAAAGGGGAGGTATGGTATGACTACTTCAACCACGGCAAGGTCGACGGCGGACAGACCCTCTCCATAGAGAAATCCCTCGATGAATTCCCTCTTTATGTCCGTGGCGGATGGATTCTCCCGATGCAGCCTTACACCCCGCGTCCGGCATCGGAACCGCTGAAGAATCTCGTAATGAGAGTCTACCCCGCGGCCGGTGACACCGACAACACCTATACACTCTATGAGGACGACGGCATAAGCCGCGACTACGAGAACGGCGGATTCGCCACTACGCGTCTGCAATATACCCAGACCGGAGGCAAGGCCACCGTCACGGTACATCCTGCCGAAGGTGGCTACAACGGACAGGTCAAGACCCGTGCCTATACTCTTCAACTCCCCGCGCTCAAGGACGGCGTTACCGTCAAGGTGAACGGAAAGAAGGCCAAGGTAGGGACCGACCCCAAGCACGGCTGCAAGACAGTGACCGTCGCCCCGACATCCGTCTCCAGGAAAGTCGTCATCGAATACAACATCTGATTCCGCTGATATAAAAGTAAACATACTCTAAAAGGGTTTGTTAAAAAATTAACAAACCCTTTTATTATGTCGAATTTTTACGCTATTTTTGCAGCGCCTGACAATATCAGATACACTTATTTTGTAATTAAACATACCTGACATTAACCGTTTAAATTAATATTAATGAAAAAATTCCTTTCATTCGTGGCCGGCGCGTTAGTCACGGCTTCGGCTGTCAATGCAGCATGCCCCCCAAAAGTAATCGCCCATCGCGGCTACTGGGAAACCGCCGGTTCGGCACAGAACTCAATCCGTTCATTGGTAAAAGCTGACTCCGTGAAATGTTACGCATCGGAGTTTGACGTGTGGATGACCGCCGACAGCGTTCTTGTTGTCAATCATGATGCCAAATTCAAGGGCGCGAACATGCACAAAGACCGTGCATCAAAGATATGCGCCGTGAAACTTGACAACGGCGAAAACCTCCCGACTCTTGAGGAATATCTCAAGGCCGCACAGAAACTGCCGGTACGCCTTGTTCTCGAAATGAAGACCCATGACAGCCGCGCACGCGACAAAAGAGCCGTGAAAGCTATCGTCGACATGGTGAAGAAATATGGATTGCAGGACCGCACCGATTACATCACATTCTCAAAGGAGGGTTTCCAGAACTTCATTAAATTCGCCCCCAAAGGCACTGAAGTCTACTATTTAACCGGCGATTATATCCCTGCCCAGGTCAAAGAGATGGGTGGTGCCGGCATTGACTACAGTCTCAAGGCATTGAAAGCTCACCCCGAATGGATTCGCCAAGCCCAGGACCTCGGGATGAAAGTGAACGTGTGGACTGTCAATGAGAAGGACGACATGCAGTGGTGCATCGACCGTGGCGTGGACTTCATCACCACCAACTTCCCCGAACAGAGCCAGGAACTCATCGAGCTGAACGGCCCTTGCAAATGCAAGACCGCATGCCCGTTGGAATCAAAGGACGCTAAATCCAAGAAGAAAAAGGGTAAAAAATAACGCGACCAAACGACATTCAATAAATCAAAAAATGGCGTCCGGCAAATAACGGGCGTCATTTTTGATTTATTGACGATTGTTTGTAAATTTGCAATCATGAAACAAGAAATCAGACAACGCATCGCCCGTCTTCGCGACGAAATGAAAAGCCACGGCATAGATGCCGTCATCATCCCCCAAAGTGACCCTCACCACAGCGAATACCTCGCGGGGCACTGGCAATTGCGCCGCTTCCTGTCAGGGTTCACAGGTTCGGCCGGAACATTGGTCGTCACTCAAGACGATGCCGCGTTGTGGACTGATTCACGTTATTTCCTACAGGCCGCCGACCAACTCCACGGGACTGACATCGCCCTGATGAAAGAGGGAGTCGAGGATACTCCATCCATCGCCGATTACCTAACCGGGAGTCTCGGCGAAGGGAAAACAGTCGGCATAGACGGCATGCTGTTCTCGATAAACGACACCGATGAATTGCGTGGCAATCTCGGCAAAAAAGGCATCAACCTTGACGTGAGTTTCAACGTGTCCGACAAAATGTGGCCCGAACGCCCCTCGCTGCCCGATGACAAGATATTCATCCACGAGGAAAAATTTGTGGGGAGAAGCGCAAGCGATAAAATAGCCGAAGTAATGAAGAACGTTCACACCCAGGGGGCTGACGCTGTGTTCATTTCGGTCCTCGATGAAATCGCGTGGACGCTCAACATCCGTTCGTCAGACGTTGAAAGCAACCCGGTCGCCATGGCATTCCTTTATCTCTCCCATGAAGGCTCGACTCTTTTTGTCAACGAACGCAAGGTCACTCCCGAAATCATCGAATACTTATCACAGGCCGGAATCACCACCGCGCCTTACGATGCCGTAGAGCCGTTCCTCCGCAATATCCCCGATGACCGACGCGTCCTCGTGAGTGTCACACAATCGGCTGGCGCGCTACTTCCCATCCTTGGCCGACGCGCCGTGACAGGGACATCCCCTGTGGCCGGTCCCAAGTCCATAAAGAATGACACACAGGTCAAAGGAATACGCAACGCCATGGTGCGCGACGGGGTCGCCCTTGTGAAAGCGTTCATGGAAATAGAGGATGCAATCACCGACAAACGATGCCTGACAGAAACCGGCATCGCAACCATATTGACAAAGCACCGCAGCCGTCAGGAATTATATTTCGACCAAAGTTTCGACACAATCGCAGGATGGGGCGCACACGGCGCAATAGTGCATTATTCAGCCAACAAGAAGACCGATGCAACCATCGAAGGCGACAATCTGCTGCTAATCGATTCCGGAGCCAACTATCTCGACGGGACCACCGATATAACACGCACCATCGCAATAGGAACGCCCACCGATGAACAACGCCATGACTTCACCCTTGTCATGAAAGGGCACATCGCTCTCGCGACAGCCATCTTCCCCAAAGGCACACGTGGGGGACAAATCGACTGTCTCGCACGGCAATACCTATGGCAAGAAGGCAAGACCTACCTCCATGGCACGGGGCACGGTGTCGGCCATTTCCTGAATGTGCACGAGGGGCCGCAACGCATCAGCCTCCTTGATAACACCGCACCGCTCGCCATCGGCATGGTGACATCCAACGAACCCGGTCTCTACCGTACCGGCATGTACGGAATCCGTTGCGAAAACCTGATGCTCACCGTACCCGCATTCACGACCGAATTCGGCGAATTCCTCCGTTTCGAGACACTCACCCTGTTCCCGTTCGACCTCTCGCTTTTTGACACGTCCATCATGAGTGACGCCGAAATCGACTGGGTCAATAACTATCACACCCAAGTGCGTGAACATTTATCCCCCCTGCTCGATGTCCGTGAAAAGTCATGGCTCGAAATGCACACCGCTCCATTATCCCGATAAAGACAACACATTAATAATATATAGATATGCCATATATAATTCCAGTCCGTGGCTTCACCCCTAAAATAGGACAAGACTGTTTTATCGCCGAGAACGCAACGATTGTCGGAGATGTCACCATGGGTGACGAATGCAGCGTATGGTTCAACACAGTCCTACGCGGCGATGTCAACACAATCACGATAGGCGACCGTGTCAACATCCAGGACGGTTCAGTCCTTCACACCTTATATAAAAAGTCAACAATTGAGATTGGCAACGATGTCTCTATCGGCCATAATGTTACAATCCATGGCGCAAAGATTCATGACTATGCCCTGATTGGAATGGGCGCGCTCGTTATGGACGACGCCGTGGTGGGGGAAGGCGCGCTCGTGGCCGCCGGCTCCGTCGTGCTTTCACGCACCCAAATCGGCCCTAACGAAATGTGGGGCGGCGCACCGGCTAGATTCATCAAGATGGTTGACCCCGCCCAGTCAAAGGAGTTAAACCAAAAAATCGCACATAACTACCTGATGTATTCACGTTGGTACACCCAACCCGACAACAGCGACAACCTTGAATAATCGTCTTCAAGGCAGCTCATTGTAGATACTTCTCATCAACATCACACCATTTAATAAACTTTTACAACAAAAATAAAGCGCGAAAGTTTGGTGGTTTAAAAAAATGTTCGTAATTTTGCATCGCTTTTGACCCGAAAGGGCTCAAACGAAAGAGCACAATAAACTTATTGAACTCCAAAATGCCTCTTTAGCTCAGTTGGCCAGAGCACGTGATTTGTAATCTCGGGGTCGTTGGTTCGAATCCGACAAGAGGCTCCAACAGGCGACCGCACCTGCGGTCGCTACGGGCGAATACCAGAGTGGCCAAATGGGGCAGACTGTAAATCTGCTGGTTTATACCTTCGGTGGTTCGAATCCATCTTCGCCCACAACAATGCGGAAGTAGCTCAGTTGATAGAGCATCAGCCTTCCAAGCTGAGGGTCGCGAGTTTGAGCCTCGTCTTCCGCTCCAAGACAACAATCGCCAATGTAGCTCAGGGGTAGAGCACTTCCTTGGTAAGGAAGAGGTCGCGGGTTCAAATCCCGCCATCGGCTCAAAAGAGAAATCGAATAAAAAGCGACTTCGGTGGTGTATCTTGTGCGCTATCGTGTCGTTTTGTTAGAAAGAAATCATTTAATTCTATAAATAGCAAAGTTATGGCTAAAGAGAAATTCGAAAGAACCAAACCGCATGTTAACATCGGTACCATCGGTCACGTCGACCACGGTAAAACCACTTTGACCGCAGCTATCACCAAGGTGCTCGCTGAAAAAGGTCTTTCAGAGGTTAAGTCATTCGACCAGATTGACAACGCCCCCGAAGAAAAAGAGCGTGGTATCACCATCAACACCGCTCACGTTGAATACGAGACCGCTAACCGCCACTATGCTCACGTTGACTGCCCGGGACACGCCGACTATGTGAAGAACATGGTAACCGGTGCTGCCCAGATGGACGGTGCGATTATCGTAGTTGCCGCAACCGACGGCCCCATGCCCCAGACCCGCGAGCACATCCTTCTCGCCCGTCAGGTGAACGTGCCCCGTATCGTTGTGTTCCTTAACAAATGCGACATGGTTGACGACGAAGAGATGTTTGAACTCGTTGAAATGGAGATGCGTGACCTTCTGTCATCCTACGACTACGACGGCGACAACACTCCTATCATCCGCGGTTCTGCACTCGGCGCACTCAACGGCGAACCCGAATGGGAAGCTAAAGTCATGGAACTCATGGATGCCGTTGACAACTGGATTCCTCTGCCTCCCCGCGATATCGACAAACCTTTCTTGATGCCTGTCGAGGACGTGTTCTCAATCACAGGTCGTGGTACTGTTGCCACCGGCCGTATCGAGACCGGTATCGTCAAAGTTGGCGACGAAGTACAAATCATGGGTCTCGGTGCTGACATGAAGTCAGTCGTTACCGGTGTCGAGATGTTCCGCAAGCTCCTCGACCAGGGCGAGGCTGGTGACAACGTAGGTCTCCTTCTCCGTGGTATCGACAAGAAAGAAATCAAGCGTGGTATGGTTATCTGCCATCCGGGCGTTGTTAAACCCCACAGCAAGTTCAAGGCTTCGGTTTATATCCTCAAGAAAGAGGAAGGTGGCCGTCACACTCCTTTCCACAACCACTACCGTCCCCAGTTCTACATCCGTACACTTGACGTGACAGGTGAAATCACCCTCCCCGAAGGTGTAGAAATGGTAATGCCCGGTGACAATGTGGAAATCACTGTTGACCTCATCAACCCTGTAGCATGCGACAAGGGTCTCCGTTTCGCTATCCGCGAAGGTGGCCGTACCGTAGGTTCAGGTCAGATTACCGACATCCTCGACTAATCAAAGGTCACGCAGGACTGTAACCAACACAGTCCTGGTCACTGAAAATAAATAATCGGTTCCGTGCCAACGGAATCAACCTCAAGGCACGGGCCGATTATAAAATACGGGACTAGCTCAGTTGGTAGAGCACCGGTCTCCAAAACCGGGTGTCGGGAGTTCGAGTCTCTCGTCCCGTGCCAAAACAATAAAGATGAAAAAACTAAAACTTATAACCGATATCCAGGAGTCTTATACCGAATTGCGATATAAGACTTCTTGGCCAACAAAAGGTCAATTGATTAAAAGCTCGATTATCGTGCTCATCGCCTCTCTCATCATTGCGGTAATCATCTTGATTATGGACCAGGTTGTCGATGCACTGATGCACCTGATATACGGTCTCGGACAATAATTTAACACCACCCTATTTTTCCAATGGCTGAACAGAGAAAAGCATGGTACGTCCTGCGTGCCATTTCAGGGAAAGAAGCTAAAGTCAAGGAAGTGCTTGATGCGGCCATACGCAACACTGACCTTGGCAATTCGTTGTTTCAGGTGCTGATTCCGACCGAGAAGGTGATGACCGTGCGTAACGGCAAGAAAGTCATCAAGGAGAAAAACCTTTACAGCGGTTATGTTTTCATCGAGGCTATTCTCAACGGCGAAGTCATGAACGAACTTCGCAACACGACCAATGTAATCGATTTCCTGAAAGGGAAAGACAAAAGCGCGATGCCTGAACCGCTACGCGAGATTGAGGTAAAGCGCATGCTCGGGAAGGCCGATGAACTTATTGACATGACCGAGGACGGTAACGACTATATAGTCGGCGAGACCGTTAAAGTTAATTTCGGTCCGTTCAAAGACTTCTCGGGAATAATCGAGGAGGTCAACAAGGAGAAAAAGAAACTGAAGGTGATGGTCAAGATATTTGGTCGCAAGACACCTTTGGAACTGGAGAATTCACAAGTAGAGCGGGAATAAGGACAACATAGTTTCAATTGAAGACAATCACGGCGCGCCAGGCAGCTTCCACCATCATTGCCCGCGTCGCGATTTCAGTGAATGAGAGGCCGGTTACGAGGCCAAGCCGTCAGTTGGAATTCCTTAGGAACGCACTTATCAACAATATCTAAATTAAGATTTATCATGGCTAAAGAAATTGCTGGACAGATCAAATTGCAGATTAAAGGTGGAGCAGCGAATCCATCGCCGCCAGTAGGTCCCGCGCTGGGTTCTAAGGGCATCAACATCATGGAGTTTTGCAAGCAATTCAATGCCCGTACCCAGGACAAGGCTGGCAAAGTCCTTCCGGTCGTAATTACCTATTACACCGACAAGAGCTTTGACTTCATTGTCAAGACCCCTCCCGTTGCAATCCAGTTGCTGGAAGCGACCAAACTCAAAAGCGGCTCGGCACAGCCCAACCGTAATAAAGTGGCCGAGGTCACCTGGGAACAGGTAAAGGCAATCGCTGAAGACAAGATGCCGGATTTGAACTGTTTTACCGTAGAATCGGCAATGCGTATGGTTGCCGGTACAGCCAGAAGCATGGGTATCACCGTAAAAGGAGCATTCCCTGAAAATAATTAATAAACTTCAATTGAAACAATGAGTAAACTTACAAAGAACCAAAAGTTAGCCCTGGAAAAGATTGAAGCTGGGAAGGCCTACACGCTCGGTGAGGCGGCAGAGAAAGTGAAAGAAATCACTTACACCAAGTTTGACGCTTCATTTGACATCGACGTGCGTCTCGGCGTTGACCCCCGCAAGGCTAATCAGATGGTGCGCGGTGTCGTGACACTGCCCCACGGAACAGGAAAACAAGTAAAGGTGCTTGTGCTCTGCAATCCCGACGCCGAGGCGGCCGCAAAGGCAGCCGGTGCCGATTATGTAGGTCTTGACGAATATATCGCCAAAATAAAAGGTGGCTGGACTGACATTGACGTGATTATCACCCAACCCGCGGTGATGCCTAAGATAGGCGCACTGGGACGTGTACTTGGCCCGCGTGGCCTTATGCCTAACCCCAAGAGCGGAACAGTGACAAATGACGTCGCCAAGGCAGTCGAGGAAGTCAAGAAAGGTAAGATTGACTTCAAGGTAGACAAGAACGGTATCGTTCACTCATCGATTGGTAAAGTATCGTTCACTCCCGAGCAGATGAAGGAGAACGCACGAGAATTTATCAACACCTTGATTAAATTGAAACCTGCAACCGCCAAGGGTACCTATATCAAGAGTATTTATCTTTCGAGCACAATGAGTCCCGGTGTTAAGGTTGACTCTAAGTCAATCGATGACTAACCATTAAACCCAGTGTAACAATGAAAAAGGAAGATAAAGCTATCGTTATAGACCGCATCGCTGAGACCATCAAAGGTTACAGCTGCTTCTACCTGGCCGAGACCGCAGGTCTCGACGCCGCTAAGACATCAGACCTGCGCCGTGCCTGCGCCAAGGCCGACATCAAGCTGATGGTTGTCAAGAACACCTTGCTTCACAAGGCTCTTGAATCGCTTGAAGGCGATTATTCCGAATTGTATTCTTCGCTCGAAGGTCCCACTTCAATACTGTGCTCCAACGTGGGCAACGCCCCCGCAAAGCTCATCAAGGAGTTGACCAAGAAGGATAGCACATTGCCCCGTTTCAAGGCGGCGTATGTTGAAGAAACCATATATGTCGGTGCCGACCAACTCGACACTCTTGTTGCAATCAAGAGCAAGAACGAACTCATCGCCGATGTCATCGCCCTTCTCCAGTCGCCCGCCAAGAATGTTATCTCCGCTCTTTCTTCCGGTGGTAACAAACTCCACGGCATTCTTGAAACCCTTTCAAAGAAGGAAGACTAACCAAGTGATTAATCCAATCAGAAAAAATAATCAAATAAAATCATACAAAAATGGCAGATTTAAAAGCTTTTGCAGAACAATTAGTTAACCTCTCAGTTAAAGAAGTAAACGAACTTGCTCAGATACTCAAAGACGAATATGGCATCGAACCTGCAGCTGCAGCTGTAGCAGTAGCAGCCGGTCCCGCCGCAGGTGCTCCCGCCGCTGAGGAAAAGACTTCGTTCGACGTAGTCCTCAAGGCAGCCGGCGCAAGCAAGCTCGCAGTCGTTAAGCTCGTTAAGGAGCTCACCGGCCTTGGCCTCAAGGAAGCCAAAGAAATGGTTGACGGCGCACCCAGCGTAATCAAGGAAGGCGTTGCCAAAGCCGACGCTGAAGGTCTCAAGAAACAGCTCGAAGAGGCCGGCGCTGAAGTTGAGCTCAAATAATATTGCCTGATTTTCAGGTAAATAGGTTAAGAATCACCTTAACAGTTGATTCTTAACCTTTTTGTGCTATAATCCAATTTGAGTTTCTCCTTTTAACGTTATTAATTTTTAGATGTCAGTTACAACCAATAAACCCCGTGTAAATTTTGCGTCGGTAAAGAACCCTCTCCCCTATCCCGACTTTCTCGAGGTGCAGCTGAAATCATTCAAGGACTTCCTGCAACTCGACACGCCACCGGAAAAACGAAATAACGAGGGACTTTACAAGGTCTTTTCCGAAAATTTCCCAATTGCCGACACCCGCAATAATTTCGTACTCGAATTCTTAGATTACTACATAGACCCCCCGCGTTACACCATCGAGGAGTGTCTTGAACGCGGCCTGTCCTACAGTGTACCGCTGAAAGCTAAGCTGAAACTGTATTGCACCGACCCTGACCACGAGGATTTCGCAACTGTTATCCAGGATGTATATCTCGGCCCGATTCCCTACATGACCGAAAAGGGAACGTTTGTCATCAACGGTGCGGAACGCGTCGTCGTATCACAGCTCCACCGCTCACCGGGCGTGTTCTTCGGACAGAGCACCCACGCCAACGGCACCAAACTGTACTCGGCGCGTATAATCCCGTTCCGCGGAAGCTGGATTGAATTCGCGACTGACATCAACAACGTGATGTATGCCTACATCGACCGCAAGAAAAAGCTCCCTGTGACGACACTCCTGCGTGCGATTGGTCTCGAAAGTGACAAGGACATCATCGAAATCTTCGGTCTCGCCGAGGAAATGAAGGTCAACAAGACCAACCTCAAGAAGGCCGTGGGACGTAAACTCGCCGCACGCATCCTCAAGACATGGGTCGAGGACTTTGTCGACGAGGATACCGGCGAGGTTGTCTCCATCGAGCGTAACGAGGTCATCATGGACCGCGAGACCATCCTTGAGGAGGAGAATATCCAGGATATACTCGATTCAGGCGTAGCCACAATCCTTCTTCACAAAGAGGACGCCAACACGAGCGATTACTCAATTATCTTCAACACACTGCAAAAGGACACCTCCAACTCTGAAAAGGAGGCCATACAATATATCTACCGGCAGCTGCGCAACGCCGAGCCGCCGGACGATGCCAGCGCACGCGAGGTCATCACCAACCTGTTCTTCTCGGAGAAACGTTACGACCTCGGCGACGTAGGCCGCTACCGTATCAACAAAAAACTCGACCTCGGTATCCCGATGGATGTCAAGGTGCTAACCAAAGAGGACATCATAGCCATCATCAAGCACCTTATTGAGTTGATTAACTCCAAGGCTGATGTCGATGACATCGACCACTTGAGCAACCGTCGCGTACGCACCGTGGGCGAACAGCTCTACAACCAGTTCGGCGTGGGTCTCGCCCGTATGTCACGCACAATCCGCGAACGCATGAACGTCCGTGACAACGAGGTGTTCACCCCAATTGACCTCATCAACGCCAAGACAATCTCATCGGTCATCAACACGTTCTTCGGCACCAATGCGCTGTCGCAGTTCATGGACCAAACCAACCCGTTGGCCGAGATGACCCACAAACGCCGTATGTCGGCCCTCGGCCCCGGCGGTCTGTCACGTGAACGCGCCGGTTTCGAGGTACGTGACGTGCACTACACCCACTACGGTCGTCTCTGCCCAATCGAGACACCTGAAGGCCCTAACATCGGTCTTATCTCGTCTCTGTGCGTTTACGCCAAAATCAATGACCTCGGGTTTATCGAGACCCCTTACCGCAAGGTGGCTGATTCAAAGGTCAACCTCAACAACGACGAGGTCGTATACCTCACAGCCGAAATCGAGGAGGGCAAAGTGATTGCCCAGGGCAACGCCCCGCTTAAGGAAGACGGCTCGTTTGTCCGTGACCGTGTCAAGGCCCGTCTTGACGCCGACTTCCCCATCGTGCCGCCACAGGACGTGGAACTGATGGACGTGTCACCGACACAGATTGCCTCAATCGCCGCCTCGCTCATCCCGTTCCTTGAACATGACGACGCCAACCGTGCGTTGATGGGGTCGAACATGATGCGCCAGGCAGTGCCCTTGTTGCGCAGCGAATCTCCTATTGTCGGCACGGGTCTCGAAGGACAGCTCATCCGCGACAGCCGCACACAGATTACCGCCGAGGGCGACGGTGTCATCGAGTTTGTGGACGCAACCGTCATCCGCATCCGTTATGACCGCACCGAGGAGGAGGAATTTGTGGCATTCGAGGACGCAGTCAAGGAATATCACATACCCAAGTTCCGCAAGACCAACCAGAGCACATCGATTGACCTTCGCCCGATATGCGAGAAAGGTCAGCGTGTGACAGCCGGCGAAATCCTCACCGAGGGTTACTCTACCGAGAACGGTGAACTCGCGCTCGGCCGCAACCTTAAAGTGGCGTTCATGCCATGGAAAGGTTACAACTACGAGGACGCCATCGTGCTCAACGAGCGCGTGGTGCGCGAGGACATACTCACCTCGGTACACATCGATGAATACTCTCTCGAAGTACGCGAGACCAAGCGAGGCATGGAGGAACTGACATCCGACATCCCCAACGTCAGCGAGGATGCCACCAAGGACCTCGACGAACGCGGTATCATACGTGTCGGGGCGCATGTTGTCCCCGGCGACATAATGATTGGTAAAATCACGCCCAAGGGCGAGAGCGACCCCACCCCCGAGGAGAAGCTTCTCCGCGCGATTTTCGGTGACAAGGCCGGCGATGTCAAGGACGCATCGTTAAAGGCCTCACCGTCATTGAAAGGCGTCGTTATCGGCACCAATCTGTTCTCGCGTGCACAGAAGAAGAAAAAATCCAAGAGCGCGAACGCTCAACTCCCGAAACTTGACGAGGAGTATGAAGACAAGCTCAACGCTCTCAAGGATGTCCTCGTCAACAAACTGATGACGCTTACAAACGGCAAGACATCCCAGGGCGTCAAGGACTTCCTCGGCACTGAAATCATCCCCAAGGGAGCGAAATTCACAGCCGGGACGCTAAAGGAAATCGACTATGACACGGTCAACCTCAGCAAATGGACGGCCGATGCACATAAGAACGACCTGATTCGCGCCACAATCGTCAACTACCTGCGCAAGTCAAAGGAAATCGACGCCGAACTGCGCCGTAAGAAATTTGACATCTCGATTGGTGACGAACTCCCCTCGGGCATCATGCAGATGGCCAAGGTCTACATCGCCAAGAAACGTAAAATCAGCGTGGGTGACAAGATGGCGGGACGTCACGGTAACAAGGGTATCGTGTCACGCATCGTCCGCCAGGAGGACATGCCGTTCCTTGCCGACGGTACCCCCGTCGACATCGTGCTGAACCCGCTGGGTGTGCCTTCACGTATGAACCTCGGACAGATTTTCGAGACCGTACTCGGATGGGCAGGCCGCGAGCTCGGCGAGAAATTCGCCACTCCGATTTTCGACGGTGCGACACTCGACGACCTCAATGAATGGACCGACAAGGCAGGCCTTCCCCGCTACGGCAAGACCTATCTGTATGACGGCGGCACTGGCGAGCGTTTTGACCAGCCGGCGACCGTGGGTGTAATCTACATGCTCAAACTCGGTCACATGGTCGAGGACAAGATGCACGCCCGTTCAATCGGCCCGTACTCGCTTATCACCCAGCAGCCGCTCGGCGGTAAAGCCCAGTTCGGCGGTCAGCGTTTCGGAGAGATGGAGGTATGGGCACTCGAGGCATTCGGCGCAGCCCACATCCTTCAGGAGATTCTCACCATCAAGAGTGACGATGTCAACGGGCGCAGCAAGGCCTACGAAGCGATTGTCAAGGGCGACAATATGCCCGTCCCAGGCATCCCCGAATCACTCAACGTGCTTCTACACGAGCTCCGCGGCCTCGGCTTGAGCATCAATCTGGAACAATAACTTAACAATCTCATTGTCATGACCGGGGCATTTACCCCTGTCATGACAATGACAACATAAACTAAGTAACTGTTCATAATTAATTTATACTATATGCGAAATTTATTTCGAGGGAAAATCGATGATTGAAAAGGGAGTTTATAGATATAAACGACCGATGAAAGCATTGATTTTTACCGAAATAAAACGCAGAGAGTATGAAAGATAAAGAATGAGGGTTACTTAGAGATAGTAATATCGTTTAATTTTGAACAGTTACTTAAACATCATTTTTCAATGGCTTTTAGAAAAGACAACAAAATAAAAACCGGGTTTTCCAAGATTTCAATCGGCCTCGCATCGCCCGAGGAGATTCTTGAAAAATCAAGCGGTGAGGTGTTGAAGCCCGAGACCATCAACTATCGCACGTATAAGCCTGAACGCGACGGCCTTTTCTGCGAGCGCATCTTCGGCCCTGTAAAGGACTATGAATGCCATTGCGGGAAATACAAGCGCATCCGTTACAAAGGCATCGTCTGCGACCGTTGCGGTGTCGAAGTCACAGAGAAAAAGGTGCGCCGTGAACGCATGGGTCACATCAAACTTGTCGTTCCCGTCGCCCACATCTGGTATTTCCGCTCTCTCCCCAACAAAATCGGTTATCTGCTCGGTCTTCCCTCCAAGAAACTCGACTCGGTAATCTATTATGAACGTTACGTTGTCATCCAGCCGGGTGAGGTCGAGGGGGTCGAGAAACTTGACCTGCTCACCGAGGAGGAATATTTTGACATCCTCGAGAAACTCCCCCGCGAGAACCAGCTTCTCGATGACAGCGACCCCAATAAATTCATCGCCAAGATGGGTGCCGAGGCCATCTATGACCTGTTGCAGGGCCTTGACCTCGACAACCTCAGCTACGAACTGCGCCACCAGGCCGACACCGACGGCTCGCAACAGCGCAAGACCGAGGCGTTGAAACGCCTTCAGGTCGTTGAATCATTCCGTGCGTCACGTGGACGCAACAAACCCGAATGGATGATACTCCAGGCCGTTCCCGTGATTCCGCCGGAACTGCGTCCGCTCGTCCCACTCGACGGTGGCCGTTTCGCAACCAGCGACCTCAACGACCTTTACCGCCGTGTGATTATCAGAAACAACCGACTAAAACGCCTTATTGAAATCAAGGCTCCCGAGGTGATTCTCCGCAACGAGAAACGTATGCTCCAGGAGGCCGTTGACTCACTTCTCGACAACTCACGCAAGTCATCGGCCGTAAAGACCGAGGCTAACCGCCCCTTGAAATCACTGTCAGACAGCCTCAAGGGCAAACAGGGACGTTTCCGTCAAAACCTGTTGGGTAAACGTGTCGACTACTCGGCCCGTTCGGTTATTGTCGTAGGCCCTGAATTGAAGATGCACGAATGCGGCATCCCCAAGAATATGGCCGCCGAACTTTACAAGCCGTTCGTCATCCGCAAACTCATCGAACGCGGTATCGTAAAGACCGTCAAATCGGCCAAGAAGATTGTCGACCGCAAGGAACCGGTCGTATGGGACATCCTTGAACACGTGATGAAAGGCCATCCCGTGCTGCTCAACCGTGCCCCGACACTTCACCGTCTCGGCATCCAGGCATTCCAGCCAAAGATGATTGAGGGCAAGGCCATACAGCTGCACCCGCTTGCATGTACCGCGTTCAACGCCGACTTCGACGGTGACCAGATGGCCGTGCATTTGCCTCTCGGTAACGAGGCCGTCCTCGAGGCACAGATGCTGATGCTCGGCGCACACAACATCCTCAACCCGGCCAACGGTGCACCTATCACCGTGCCTTCACAGGACATGGTGCTCGGTCTCTACTATATCACCAAGCTCCGCAAGGGCGACAAGGGCGAAGGATTGAAGTTCTACGGTCCTGAAGAAGCCGAAATCGCATACAACGAAGGCAAGGTGACACTCCATGCCCCCGTCTCGATTGTAGTCGATGACATCGATGAAAACGGCAACCCCATCAAGCATCTCGTAGAGAACACCTCGGTGGGCCGTGTACTCGTCAACCAGTATGTCCCCAAGGAAATCGGCTACGTCAACGAAATCCTTTCAAAGAAATCGTTACGTACAATCATTTCCAAGGTTATCAAGAACTGCGGTATCCCACGCTCGGCACAGTTCCTTGACGACATCAAGAACCTCGGTTACTACATGGCGTTCAAGGGAGGCCTGTCGTTCAACCTCGGCGACGTGATTATCCCCAAGGAGAAAGAGGAATATGTAAACGAAGGTTACGAGCAGGTTCAGGAAGTGATGAACAACTACTCGATGGGGTTCATCACCAACAACGAACGCTACAATCAGATTATCGACATCTGGACGCATGTCAACTCGCGTCTCGCCAGCACTCTGATGAAACAGATTTCAGAGGACCAGCAAGGGTTCAACCCTGTGTACATGATGCTCGACTCGGGCGCACGTGGTTCAAAGGACCAGATTCGTCAGCTCTCGGGTATGCGTGGTCTTATGGCGAAACCGCAAAAGAGCGGTGCCGAAGGCGGTCAGATTATCGAGAACCCGATTCTCGCCAACTTCAAGGAGGGTCTGTCGGTGCTCGAATACTTCATCTCTACCCACGGTGCACGTAAGGGTCTTGCCGACACCGCATTGAAGACAGCCGACGCAGGTTACCTGACCCGCCGTCTTGTCGATGTGGCGCATGACGTGATTATCCGCGAGGAGGACTGCGGTACGCTCCGCGGACTCGTATGCACCGAAATCAAGAACAACGACGAGGTTGTCGCATCGCTCGGCGAACGCATCCTCGGCCGTGTATCGGTCCACGACATCGTCGACCCCACCACAGGCGAAATCATTGTCGCAGCCGGCGAGGAAATCAACGATGCAGCCGCCGACCGCATCAACGCCTCCCCCATCGAATCGGTCGAAATCCGCTCGGTGCTCACCTGCGAATCCAAGCACGGCGTGTGCGCCAAGTGCTATGGCCGCAACCTGTCAAACAACCGTCTCGTGCAGAAAGGCGAGGCTGTCGGCGTGATTGCCGCCCAGTCAATCGGCGAGCCTGGTACACAGCTGACACTGCGTACATTCCACGTCGGTGGTGTCGCATCAAATATCGCAGCCGTCTCCAACCTGACGTCACGCTATGACGGTGTCCTTGAAATCGAGGAACTCCGCACAGTCAAGACCGACGAGAAGGATGCTAACGGACGCAACGTCGAGGTGGTCATCGGTCGTCTCGCCGAGATGCGCATCATGGACCCCAAGACCAAGATGATGTACACCAACGCCAATATCCCCTACGGCGCCAAGCTGTTCTTCAGCGACGGCGACACGGTGAAACAGGGCGATGTCATCTGTGAATGGGACCCGTTCAACGCTGTCATCGTCAGTGAGGTCGGCGGTAAGGTCAAATATGTCAACCTCGTCGAGAACGGTACGTTCCGCACCGATTATGACGACCAGACCGACCTTAGCGAGAAAATCATCATCGAGTCCAAGGTCAAGGGCGAAGTCCCCGAGGCACAGATTATCGACAAGAACGGCCAGGTATTGAAAACCTACGCCCTCCCCGTGGGAGCGCATCTCATGGTGGACGACGGCGCGGAACTCCGTCCCGGCGAAATCTTCGTCAAAATCCCACGTGCCACCGGTAACGCCGGTGACATCACCGGCGGTCTCCCCCGTGTGACCGAGCTGTTCGAGGCACGTAACCCGTCCAACCCCGCCATTGTGTCGGAAATCGACGGCGAGGTGACATTCGGCAAGGTGAAGCGTGGCAACCGCGAGATTTCAGTGACCTCCAAACTCGGCGAGGTCAAGAAATATCTCGTGCCCCTCTCCAAGCAGATACTTGTACAGGAGAACGACTACGTGCGTGCCGGCACACCGCTGTCGGACGGCGCAATCACACCCGCCGACATCCTCAACATCATGGGCCCGACAGCCGTTCAGGAATACATCGTCAACGAAGTTCAGGACGTGTACCGCATGCAAGGCGTGAAAATCAACGACAAACACTTCGAGGTGATTGTACGCCAGATGATGCGCAAGGTCAACATCCTCGACCCGGGCGACACATGCTTCCTCGAGCAGCAGATTGTCGACAAACGCGCCTTCATGGACGAGAACGACCGCATCTGGGGCAAGAAGGTTGTCACCGATGCAGGTGACAGCGAGAATGTCAAGCCGGGCATGATTATCACAGCCCGCAAGCTGCGCGACGAGAACTCGGCACTGAAACGCCGCGACCTCAAGCTCATCCAGGTGCGTGACGCTGTCCCCGCGACATCGGAGCAAATCCTGCAGGGTATCACCCGCGCCGCACTCCAGACATCGAGCTTCATGTCGGCCGCATCGTTCCAGGAGACCACCAAGGTGCTCAACGAGGCTGCCATCAACGGCAAGGTCGATACACTCGAGGGCATGAAAGAGAACGTCATCTGCGGTCACCTGATTCCCGCCGGTACAGGTCTGCGCGAATATGACCGTCTCGTTGTCGGCGGCAAGGACGACATCGACGACATCTTCAGCGAGGCGTCTGAAATCATCGATGTAAACCACATCGAGATGTAACCCACAGGCAACGACTAACTTCCACTATACCTATGCGGTGTCGCACCCCTCACGGGCGCGACACCGCTTTTTATATCGCCGACCAATACATTCAACACTAATTAACTTTTAATCTTAATACATTATTTATTATTAACAATCGGGGGGGTAATTTTTAATTTTCGTTATACCTTTGTGATGATTTATAGCTCATTTAAACACTTCAGCATGAAGAAAATATCGATACTAATAATATTATTGGCAACAATCATAGCCTGCAATGCCGAAACCTTTACACTGGACTATGTATTCCATTACACTGTCAAAAACAGGGATGCGACAATGTTAAGAGACCGAAGCGACCCCAATAATGCCTATAGGATTAAATTCACAATCGTCGACAACAACGTGAAAGTCGCAGTGTCAGAGGTCAAAATCAATGCCAACGGCATAGCGACAACCATAAAACGAATCAAAAACATATCGTTCAATTCCACCGACACCGAGGTGCCGTTGTATGAAACCGGCGACATAATCAATTTAGGCAATAGGATACTTCTAGACAAAGAGCAATGCGCTCTCTGTCTAGACATATCCTCAGGTGACATTTATTCAGTCCAAGAACTACTGACGGGTATGTATCTATATTCCCAATCGGACGGAAAAAAATGGGCGTCACGCACGCAAGAATACCATCAGACACAATATGACAAACTAATCGCCGCTCTTAAAAAACTCAAATGGAACAAGTCAGGTGCAACAACGTCCACCGCAACGACCACAACAAAAAACAACACAACGACCGCTATGACTCCAAAATCGGCTGAATATACCCGACTGGTCAACCTATTCCTGCACCCATTGGGACTCCCTGAAGACATCCGCGAAATCAACCACCTGAAATTTGAACGCTTCCTCAAACAAAAAGGATACGGTTATACTAAAGAACCAGCTGAATTCAGCGGAGGATATTTTTTCATAATCACCAATCCTTCAACCATCAATATCGCAGGAGTAAATCTATCGCTTTGGATTAGCTTTGATGATGACGGCAACCAAGTACATTACGATACCATCAATTTAGATTACGTCCAAAAAGAACGATTACGTGACATCGCACTCGACAATGCCGAAAAAATTGCATCAGCCTTTCGTAACGCCGGATTTAAAAAGAAATCATCCTCCCATATATGTTCATACGAAGCATTCTCAGTGGATGACAATGACTACATTGATATCTGTGTTGATAGTTTAAACGATTTGAGTATTGTGTTGTAATCACTTCATCGCTAAAATTGATTTTAACGCTTAATTACGCCATCTTTTATTACCTACATTTACATTCTTTAATTTTACCAATCATGAAGAAATATATCATCCTACCGGTTGTCATCGCATTGACATGCGTTACATTGCCGTTAAATGCGCAGACGGTGGCATACGACCTGCCCAAGACATGGGAAATGCAAATGTATAACAGCATCATGAGGACAACCCTGCACGAGGACGGACGTCTCACTTCGGAGACCCTTTTCGGTTGCTACAATTGCCAGGGGACGGGTATGTGCCAGGTGTGTAAGGGAACAGGCGGCCAATACTGGTATGGCATGGGAATGCAAAGATGCGGGGCATGTTTCGGCAGCGGGCGTTGTCGCGGTTGCGGAGGCAAGGGATACACGGTGCAAAGTTCCACCACCAAATATGGCGTGACAGTCGTATATGACGAGAACGGGCGCATGTATGTCATGAGTGGCCCGGGCGGCAGTTCAAGCCGAGGGCACAGTTGCAACGAGAGACACAAGACCGAGGTCATTGAATACCTGCCCACCTACGGTGTCAGTGGTAACGAGAATGTCTACTGCCCCAAATGCAAAAAGACAATGTCACGCCACGTCCATGTCTTAAAATAATACGCCCATAGACACAACTACGAACTAAAGCATTTATTATTGACATGAATCACCTTAGAAAATCAGCATTTTTTTTCTTAGTCATTATCTCTACGATGATTATTTCATCTTGCGATGGCGACGATGAACCCTCGTCAACCGAAATCAATCCTGAACATCAATGGATATATGGCAACTTACATAACACTTCATGGATACTTTCATCTACAACACATATATACAATGTCACCAATTACAACAGGTGGGGTAAAAGTATAATATCATTTTCCGGCACACCTTACAGTGAATCTCACCCAAACTTTTATCGATTCTATATTTCGGGGTTCGGGGGATACGGATACTACTACGTGAACAAAGACGGTCGGCTCGATTGCCTCAACACGTACTACGTCAACTCTCCCGCTTGTGGGATAGATGCTTCCGAGGCTGGAGCGTTTGGGAATGTATTCGGGTCAATGATTGATGTCGAAGTATCATTCCCGACTGCCACAGCAATGAAACTTGTTGATAGTTATGGAGAAACTTGGACTTTTTACAAGACGACCTATCAAAATGTAGATGGAGGGACGACAGGCAGTGGAGGAGGGCCCTCACAAGAAAAACCCGATGTCGGTTTTTATGATTTCACAGCGACAAAAAACTCATTGACAGTATCATACTACATTTACAGCGGCACTGTCAACAGTGCAAGCCTATCATACGGGACTGCCACCCCAAACAACAAAACATCGGCCTCCGTTTCCGGGAAATACATAAAAGCCACAATAACAGGATTAAAACCAGGAACATCCTACTACGTCCGCTGCACCATAAACTATCCCGGGGGCAGCTATTCCACAGAGACTACAAAATGTATCACAAATTACTGAAAGCTATAAAAATAACACTCTAAATCAATAAATCATGTCAAAGAAATTTGTATTGTATGCACTGACTGCCATAATATTATCTTGTCTGCCATCTCAATCCATGGCACAAATGTCAACGTTCAGTGAAGTCACCAAATCATTCTTCGCAAATTCCAAGAAGTATTCGATAACGTCACATTTGATTGTAATGTCAGGTCCTGACGGTTTGACAACCTATAATCCCGGAGAATCGACATTCACCGTCAAAAGTGACGGTTTCTCATACAGATATAAGGACGGAAGCGGTAAATCATACACCCTCTCACCCAATATCAGGACAGTCACAGTACTAACCTACAACGGAGACGTTCCAATGCCAATGTATATTCTTAATGACGGGTCGGCGGTAAGGGCAATCCGATATGAAGACGGTAAATACCAGGTACATCACTATACCAAGAACATCAATTTCGGAAAATATATTCACACACAAGTATTCACGCTAAAATAGCATCTTCTCATGAAAAAACTCATAATACCTTTCGGAATCATTTTCTTTGGATTTCTCACTATCGCATCTTGTACCGACAAGAATGATGAGCCGGATTCTCCTGAATTTATAATCATTGACCCAAATGACGAAGAAGCCATCAGTGCCAGTACGGTGTCCGCATATTATGGACATTGGATTGACTCTAATAAAGAAATCATTTTAAGTCTGAATAGCGATAAATCTTTTGTAAAATATAATCTTAACAATCAAAACAAACGCTATTATGATTCTAAAAAAATCGGCACATGGAACTATAATGGCACCCTAAAGTTCTTAATTTTATCTTCAACAAACTATTCTGTTAATCGATTAACCCAAAACACATTAACCATCACTTCCCAAAATGACGGAGAGTTAATGCTGACAAGAATATCTGAAAATCAAGTTCCCATTGAATTTAAGAATTCATCTGACACAAATAGTAAAAATTCAAAAAAACTTATTGGGAATTGGAGGTGCTCTAAAAAAGACATTGGCTTTTTTAGCAACGGAGAAATGTATATGATGGGGGCAGATGGCACCAGTTCCTACAAAGATGGTAAGAATCTATCTGTATATAATTATAAGGTAGACGATAATCAAATTCTTCTTTATGAGCCAGGCAAATCTAAACTATACAGCGAATACGATTTTCAATTCAGCAACAATGACCAATGCTTGACACTGCTGGATGGCGATAGGGTAATATTTGAATTGAACAACGTGAACCATGAGGATAAAGCAACATTTGATTATAAAACAGCGCCTTTTAGCAACTATATGTATGTAAACGGAATTTATTATGAGATTGTAAAAATCCAATCTTCTGTTCATCATGCAACCGGGTCTGGAGATTCAAACAATAAGACATTTATATTTTTTGGCCCAAACGGCCTAATCAAACCTACCGGATTTTACATTATATATTCCACCCCTTATTATGATGGAATAGACGACTGGTATACCGGTTCTTATACAGTCACAGATGGAACTGGCTTCTATAAGTACATAGGAGTAGGTTCCTGGTCTGGTAATGATTTTAAGTCAGATGGGACTTTCTCAATAAAGCGCAGTGGAAACATTACCACCTATGATTACAATGGTTCATACGGCATGTATTCAACTTGCAAAATTCATGCTGCATCTAAACGGAATTAAGGAATAGTGCAAAATATTTTCCATAATTGAACCTTCCGATTCAAATAATGATATCAATTATTCAATAGGTTGTCGCAATCATTAGGAATAGCCATGGGGATGATTGCGACGCAATCATACAGTCCGTGAGGGTGTTGCAAAACTCGCAATAAACATCGTAGGGACGCGCCAACGTGCGCGTCCCTATATTACAAATAGCTGACAATCTGCAATTTCCTCGGACGCGTCCGTTGACGCGTCCCTACGATTTCTCATAAAACGTCAATTTTGCAACACCCTCACGACAACAGAACACGGCGAATATGGTAGGGTGGTGGTTCCGCGCCCTACCAACACACATTTTTTGAAAAAATTTCATGGGGTGACCTATAGATATTTCACGGGGATGCGTCATTAGTTATAGAAACCACTTCTAACGACCTGGATTTAATAAACCAACAAAACATAATAGCATGAAAATTAAACATCTACTCATTTCATTAACGGCAATTGCATCCGTAACACCTGCTTTTGCAGCAACCTACTATGTAACCCCCGAAGGTGCCGGAACAAAGGACGGCTCATCCTGGGAAAACGCATTAGGAGTCGAAGAACTCCAGACCAAAGTCACCACCAACAAAACAGGCGACACTTACAATTTCGCCGGTGGTAAATACAATTTCAACAAGACCCTGCTCGTCTCATATAAAACAGCGGCAAATCTTATCGGAGCAGAAACCGGCGAGCGCACAGTCTTCTCAGGCGATGTAAACGGCGATGGTGTTGCGAGCGAAGGAGACCTATCATGTATCGTCCGTATACAGACACAGACCTCTGCAGCATCCTCACCACAACAGCCAGCTTTAATCAAAAACATCGATTTCACATGTGCTTATACTGCATCGGAAACCAATAGCGATGGGCAACACGAAGTAAATGGCGTAACAGGCCCGGGTGCTTTATTCGTTGACAACAGCTACAATGTAACAGTCGAGAATTGCAATTTTTACGGGAATAAGGCCACCGGTCTTCTCGGTGGCGCAGCAATACACCTTCGCCGCAGTTTCGTGACATTCAACCATTGTAACATACATGACAACAGCGGTATATCACGTGGCGGTGCCGTCCGTTTGCGTAGCGATAATGCGACAAAAGGCATCACTACATTTTATGACTGCGCGTTCTATAACAACACTCTGTCCAAAACCGATGTGGAGGACAGCGGCCGTAACGGCGGTGCGATTTATCTCGCCCAGGGCAAACAATTGAACATTATCAACTGTACCCTGACAAACAACGAATCCGACACCTGGGGTAGCGCGATATATACAAACGGTGCCGGTGACACATTCTCCCCTGTCTTAAACATCATCAATTCGACAATCGCGGGCAACAAAACTGTATCAGGTGGCGCACAGATTTCAACGACACAAACCGCAAGCATCAAGCTCGTTAACACAATCATCGCAAGCAAATACGAGACAACCGACGCCATCGCATTCAACGGCGAAACCGAAAGCCCCAAATTCAGCTTCGAGACAGGCGGTTACAACTTCATAAGCGGCATACGCGACCTCGCGACCACCCCGACCAAAAACCTCGGCTGGAAAGATACCGACAAACAGGGCGCAGAATATAACTACGCAGCGATTTTCGGGTCAAACGCATTGACCGCCGAAGGGGTGATTAAGCCTAATACATTCTTTGCCGGTGCAACCGGCGAAGAAGTTACAGCAGCTGTAACTTCATGGGGACTCCCCGCAGGACTTGACCTGACAACCGACCAACTCGGCAACGAACGTGTCGGCCAAGTGACCCCGGGCGCATACGCTGTCTCCAAGGATAACATCACAACCAATATCATCACCTCAATCGCCGATGACAGCAACGCACGTCTCGTCAACCTCGGTGCAGGAGTATACGCCATTGAAGGTGTAGAAGGCGTTGTAACGGTCTACAATATCAACGGCGCAACCGTGAAGACCTCGCCGGCATCGTCAATCGACCTCGGCGCAATGCCCGCAGGACTCTACATCGTCAAAGCCCAGGATACAATTTTTAAGGTAATGAGATAAGAAACTATTATTTATTAGGTTAGAAAGTGGTATTACACCTAAACATTCGGTCAAAGGGACGCTGCCGACAGCGTCCCTTTGATTTTTTTTGGGGAACGGACAATCAATTGGGTAGGGTGCGGCCATGGCCGCACCGCAATAGATTGATAATCAATGATAATTCCCGTCATGCGGTGCTGCAGTAGCAGCACCCTACCCAGTTCTGCAACATCCTCCGTACCATGGAGCATTCAACCTCACTTCAACGGCGGAGGGTGTTGCAGAACTCGCATATTGGCATCGTAGGGACGCGACTACGTTCGCGTCCGATGGAATTGCTGATTGTCAGCTATTTGTAATGGAGGACGCGCTCGTTGGCGCGTCCCTACGACAATATATATCCGGCTCCGGGAATAGAACGCGGGATATTAGAAGCTGTTTGTATCTTTGTAGGCTACGAAGAAGCGATTTTAACAATATCGGTTTGGATGTTAACAATTATTTTTCTTAAATTTGACCCGTAATAGTGTATAATCTACTTTCCTGACCTAATCTCGTGGCCTAATGGAGGCGAATACCATATATCGTATATCAAAAGGAGACGAACAGGCGTTTGACACTTTCATGGACGAGTGTTCATCGGCACTCTACCACTATGCCTACGGCATCCTCGGCAATCACCAGCTGACCGAGGAGGTTGTCAGCGATGTGTTCCTTGAGGTGTGGAAAAACAGAAAAGGGCTGCTTGAGATTGAGTCTATGAAAGCATGGTTACGCACTGTCACATATCACAAGGCTGTGTCAACATTGCGACACGAGTCGACAATCCCGGAGGGGATATCGCTCGATGAAATCGAGAGTTTCAGAATCTCTCCACTCGACGCCCCCGATGAGGCAATGATTTCACGCGAGGAAATCGACTCGCTCAACCGCGCGATTGAATCCCTGCCCCCAAAGTGCCGTCATGTATTCTTCCTTGCCAAAATCGATTGCCGTCCCTACAAGGAAATAGCCGAAATGTTACAGATTTCGGTTGCCACAGTCAATTACCATGTGGGTTATGCAATGGAGGCATTGAAGAAGATATTGACACTCATCGCTTTAACACTTCCCATTGATATTTTTAACTAAAAAAGACCAAATTAAACCTATATAATCCTTCCGTTTCTGCGTCATAAATTATAGAAACGGCACAAACCGAGATGAACGAAAACCATTACGACAACCCAGATGCCCCCAAGGCTCATGAACGACAGCTTGAACGGCTGTTGCACGCGTGTCGGCTACAGCCCGTCGACAACACGCGAATCAAGAGCCTCGTGCATGAGAAAATTCAGCGCGAAGCAGCATTGCGCCGCGCCCGTCTGAGACGGGCGATTACAGGTTGGGCATCGGTGGCGGCATGTATCGCCGTCATTGTCGCGGTGGGAATCAGTTTCATCAACCGTAGCAATGTCGATTTGCGTCACGCGACACAGGCCGAGGTGGCCGAGGCCGGTTACACCGAGTTGATTGTCGGCAAGGGTAAACGCCAGGAAGTGACACTCCCTGACGGTTCACGCCTGATAGCCAACGCCAACACCCGCGTCCTCTACCCGGAGCGGTTTGAGGGAGCGGAACGTCGCATCTACGCCTTTGGCGAGGTCTATCTTGAGGTCGCCAAAGACAAGGAACACCCTTTTGTGGTGGAATCGACAGGTTTTGACGTGAAGGTGCTCGGCACAAGGTTCAACATCGCCAACACGAGCGACTCCACCGCATCGGTGGTGCTCGTCGAGGGTGCTGTCGAGGTCCTCACCGGCAAAGACAAGTCGGTGAAGATGCGTCCCAACGACATGCTCGGCATCACCAACGGCGAAGTGACCTCGCTCACCCGCGTCGACACCGGCGACTACACCTCGTGGATTGACGGATTGTTGTGTCTCCACGGCGAGTCAATGACAACCGTCACCCGCAAGCTCAGCGAACACTACGGAATAGAGATTTCGTGTGACCGCGCATTGAGCCGCAGCCGCATCTACGGCAAACTCGACCTGCACGACAGCATCGACCAGGTTTTGCAGTCAATCGACAACATTGTGCCCATGAAAATCACCAAGGAAGGAAACCGCATCATCTTAAAGAATGATGCCATGAAATAAAGTAGACAGGAAGGACACTAAATTTCATCCTTAATTTTTAACATTCATCGAAGCCACCTTGACTCCGACGGCCAATGTTATGCCCTGAAGTAAATACCTTAAACAGATAACCGATATGACGCAACGCATTGCAAACCTGCGATTTATTACATTATTCCTAACCGGTGTCCTAACATGGATGTCGCTTACCGCCGCCAATGGCGGGATGACCGTCAACCGTTACGAACCCGACAGCACACGCGTGCTGCGTAACCCGCTCAACGGCTGGGTGATGTACATGGGTCGCAACTGGGACGAAAATTTCTGGACTGAAAAAGGCTACGACTCAATGAAAGCCGCAGGGGAGACCTCTCCTGTCAGAGTGTCGGACTACGCTTCATGCGCCTATATGCGCACAAGCTGGGTGTCATTCGAACCCGAGGAGGGAAAATACATCTGGAATGACCCCGATTCACGCCTGATGAAGCTAATCCAAAGTGTCCTCGACCGCGGACTTAAAATCGCGTTCCGCATCGTCATCGATGGACGTGACCAGGGTCAGAACACGCCTCAATATGTATTCGACGCCGGAGCCGAGGGTTATTACGACCCCAAGAACCCGGGACACAACCTGTCGCCCTACCCCGATGACCCCGTGTTCCAAGAAAAATACGCCAAGTTCCTGCATGCGTTCGCCAAGGAGTTTGACGACCCTGAAAAATTCGAGTTCATCGATGCCTATTCACTCGGTAAATGGGGCGAGTCCCACTCGATGATTTACAAGGACAACCGCAACAAGCGTAAAGTGTTTGACTGGGTCATGAACCTTGCCGAAGATTGTTTCAAGCATGTCCCCATGGTGATACACTATCACCGTATGCTCGGCGACCCCGCCGATGACGGATGGGGTTCAGTCCCCGCCGATGCCGAGGAACTCATCACCATCGCCGCCGACCACGGCTTTTCGCTCCGCCATGACGCGTTCGGCATGACAGGATACTATCAAGACTGGGAAAAGGAGATGGCCCGCAAATGGAACTTCCGCCGCCCCATCATCATGGAGGGCGGATGGATTACAGGGGCACATCACCGATACTGGCGTGACCCGTCGGGCCAATACCGCGAAGGCCATGCCGAGGATGTACGCCGAGGCGAGTATGAAGCCTCGGCCGAGGCCCGAGTCAACATGATGGACCTGCGCATCAATGACGAGACCCGTTCATGGTTTGAGGAGGCGTTCCCCCTCGTAAAGAAATTTGTCGCCGAAGGCGGCTACCGTCTCTACCCCGACATGGTATCGACCCCCGCCAAGGCCAAGAAAGGACAGAATGTCAAGGTCACAAGCCGCTGGAACAACATGGGTTGGGGATACTGCCCCACCAACCTCCCGCAATGGAACCAGAAATTCAAGGTTGGTGTCGCCCTCCTCGACAATGACGGAAACCCTGTAAAGGTAACAGTCGACACTGCAAGCGACCTTTCCAAATGGCTTCGCGAGAACGCGACCGAATGCGTCACCCAAATCGACCTGTCGGATGTCAGGAAAGGCCAATACACCTGGGCGGTCGCACTCGTTGACACCACCAAGGGCAACCGACCCGGACTGGAAATCGCAGTCGACCGCGCCCGTCTCGTGAACGGATGGCTACCGGCAGGCAAAATCACAGTGAAATAATCAATCATTTACCAACCATAAAAACTTTTAATTACCCTTATGATGACGAATAAGACATCGCATTGTCAGCAATGGCGCACCCGACTGGGGTCGCTATGCGTGATGGGACTTGTCATGTTCGCTCCCGTGTCAGCCGCGGCATCGCCGACGATGACACAGGACAACAACACAGGCCTCTATACCATGAAGGCTACCGATTCTACGGTTAAAGAAGTTCTCAACTACATTGAGAAAAACTCCAGTTATGTGTTCATGTACGCCGACGGCGTGAAACAGAAACTATCGACACCTGTCAGCATCCAACTCAAGGACAAGAAGATGGATGCGATTCTGGCCGAACTGTGCAACAAGGCGGGCCTGAACTATAAAATCTCCGGACGTCAGGTGACAATATCCACGGGAAACGCCAAGGCCGCAACCCCTACAAGCGCGGCCAAAGTGACAGGCCAGATTCTCGATGAGAACGGCGACCCGATGATTGGTGCGACCGTGAAACTCAAGGGCACCAATGAAACCGCCGTCACTGACCTTGACGGTAATTTCAGCATATCGGCACGCAAGGGTCAGAAACTCGTCGTCTCCTACATCGGTTACAACCCCAAGGAGATTGACATCAATAATGACAATCTCAAAATCGAGATGACCGACAACAACAATACACTCGACGAAGTTGTCGTCATCGGTTACGGTGCTGTTAAGAAGAAGGATTTGACCGGCGCGGTAGCGGCGGTCAAAGGCGAGGACCTCGCCTCCAAAAAGACCACGACACTCTCAACCGCCCTTCAGGGTGCTGTCTCGGGACTCATGGTGCGCCGTGACAACAACGCCCCCGGTGCATCGGCCGGCTCGATACACGTGCGAGGTGTCACGACAATCGGCGACTCAAGCCCGTTAATCATCGTCGACGGTGTCCCCTGTGACAACATCGACTATGTCAACACCAATGATGTCGAGAGCATCTCGGTGCTGAAAGACGCCGCCGCCGCTTCAATCTACGGTTCAAAGGCCGCCGCGGGTGTCATCCTCATCACCACCAAACGTGGCGACGAGTCATCGTTAAGCCTTAGCTACACGGGCGAGTTCGGCTGGGAAATCCCCACCAAACAACCCACCATGGTGGGTGTGACCCGTTATCTCGAGATGTACAACGAGCTTCTCTACAATGACAACCCCGGGGCGGGATATTTCCAGCAGTATACCTCTGACCAGGTCAAGAACTGGGTCAACTACAACGCCACCGACCCCGACAACTACCCTATCACCGACTGGAAAGGGATGATGATGAAGGACTCGGCCCCTCGTATGACCCACACTATCTCGCTGTCGGGTGGCAACAAGGCGGTCAAGTCACAGGCATCACTCTCATACGATGAGGTTGACGGTCTCTATGACGACCGCACGTTCCATCGGTTCATGTTCCGCAGCAACAACGACTTCACAATCAACAAATATGTGAGTGCGAGCCTCGACGTGAACATCCGCAACGCCAAAAACCAGACCCCCAACTACTCTCCCTTCGGCGACATGCGCTTGATGCCGGCCATTTATCCGGCTGTGTGGGAAAACGGCGGATATGCCGATGGAAAATCGGGCGCAAACCCCTACGCACTACTGCGAAGCGGTGGCACAAGCACCTCACGCAGCACCCAGGTCGGCGGTAAGGCATCGTTGACAATCAAGCCGTTCAAGGGATTCAGCATCCAAGGTATTGTATCGCCGTTTATCAATTATTCCAAACAGAAAGCGTTCCGCATGGCCGTAAGTTATACCTTGAAGGATGACATAAATGCAGTCGGCGGCTTCATGGAGGGCAACGGTTCACAATGGGCCACAAACCGCCTTGGAGAGACCCGTAATGACAACTGGCACATCACCTCACAGGTCATCGCCAACTACATGCGCACGTTCGGCAAACATGACCTCACCGTCATGGCCGGTTACGAGAACTATATCATGAGCAGTGAAAATCTGACCGCCGCCCGCGACCAGTATGACCTCACCGAGTACCCCTACCTGAACATCGGCCCCGAAGGTTTCATGGACAACTCTGGCACAGGCACACGTTACACATCCAACTCATTCTTCGGCCGTGTCCTCTACTCATTTGACGACCGCTACCTTTTCCAGGCCAATGTCCGTCGTGACGGCTCGTCCCGTTTCGCCAAGAACTATCGATGGGGCACATTCCCATCGTTCTCGGCAGGCTGGGTTGTCACCAAGGAGAAATTCATGGAGAACATCGGCGCCGACGTGCTCTCGTTCCTCAAACTGCGCGGGTCGTGGGGTAAATTAGGAAACGAACGTATCGGCAGTTCCTACTTCCCCTACATGTCCCTGATGACATTCGGCAACGGCCACTTCTACCAGAACGGCGAAGTTGTGTCAAACAAGACCGGTTCAATCCGCGTCCTCGCCGTCGAAGATATCTCATGGGAGACGACCACATCGACCGACCTCGGCCTTGACGTACACTTCCTTAACAGCCGTCTGCGACTGACAGCCGACTACTACTGGAAGAAGACAACCGACATGCTCCTTGCAATCCAGATTCCCTACACCATGGGTTACAACAACCCCAACACCAACGCCGGCAAGATGTCGACCCACGGATATGACATCGAACTCAGCTGGAACGACCGCGCAGGAGATTTCACCTACGGCGTGACATTCAATCTGTCAGACTTCATATCAAAGGTTGACTACCTCAACAATTCCGACATCATCAGCGGCGGCAAGGTCAAACGCGCCGGCGAACTGTTCAACGCATGGTACGGCTACGTCTGCGACGGCATCTATCAGACCCAGGAGGAAGTAGCCAACTCGGCCCGCCTCAACAACACCGTGACTGTCGGTGACCTCAAGTACCGCGACATCTCAGGCCCTGACGGAGTGCCCGACGGCATCATCTCGCCCGAATATGACCGTGTGCCGCTCGGCAACTCACTCCCCCGCTTCCAGTACGGCGGTACACTTCACGGCTCATGGAAAGGCATCGACCTCTCCGTGGCATTCCAGGGAATCGGCAAACAGAACGCCTATCTCGACCGCGCCATGGTCGAACCGCTCCGCAACAACTATGGTAATATCCCCGCCATCTTAGAGGGTAAATACTGGAGTGTGTTCAACACTGCGGCAGAGAACCTCGCGGCAGAGTATCCCCGTCTCACCAACACGACCAAAGGCAACAACTATGCCACATCCGATTTTTGGATATTCGACGGACGCTACTTCCGTCTGAAAAACGTCACCTTAGGTTACACCCTTCCCGGGCAATGGACCCGCAAGGCGAGCATACAGAAGGCACGCATCTATTTCAGCGCATCCGACCTTTTCTCGATTGACAACTATCCCAAGGGATGGGACCCTGAGATGGGCGTCAGCGCATATCCTATCACCACTTCACTTGTCGTAGGCGTTAACTTGAAATTCTAAAAACGATGAAATCAATGAAAAAATCAATATATACACTCGCGGCACTCGGTATCATGCTTTCATCATGCGAGAGCATGGACCTCGAGCCGAAAGCTCAGGGCAACAGCGCGTCATGGTACTCCAACGAGACCGAACTTGAGATGGCCGTGAACGAGTTCTATATTCTCGGCTACTGGAACCAGCCGCTCGAAGGCTCGGAACAATGGACCGACAACTTCACCTACCGTAACCAAAACCGTAACCCGGGAAGCAACGGCACCGTGCTTGACGGGACTCTCAACGGTCAACAGTGGGAGGTCTACAGCCTCTGGCAGCAGAGTTATAAACTCATCGCCCGAGCCAACTCACTTCTCAACAACTATCACAGGGCCGAGGGTAAGGTTGCGCCCTCGAAGCTGAACCGTTATGTCGGCGAGGCATATTTCGCCCGTGCATGCAAGTATGCCGAACTGACATGTTACTACGGCGACGTGCCCTATATGACCGGACTCGAGACTATCTCGGAGGCCACGCAGAAGACCCGCATGCCCAAAGAGGAGGTTCGCAAACTCGCATACGAGGACTTTGACAAAGCCATCGAATATCTTCCCGTAGACTATGGAACGGCAGCCGTACACTTCACCAAGGGAGCGGCACTTGCCATGAAAGCCCGTTTCGCCCTCTATTTCGGCGATTACGAGACAGCGGCCAAGTCGGCCAAGGCATGTATGGACCTCGGCATATACTCACTCGAACCCGATTACGGCAAACTATTCCTGCAGAGCACAAAGGAGAACCCCGAAAAAATCTTCGTCATCCCCCGCTCGATTGTCGATGACGTGATTCTTGACGCATGGTATGTCAACAACGGTCTGCCTCGTAACGCCGGCGGTTACGGTTCCGACAACCCATCATGGGACCTGCTCGCCGCCTACCTCTGCACCGACGGACTACCCATCGACGAGTCTTCGCTTTTCAATCCCCGCAACCCGTTCGAGAACCGCGACCCGCGATGCACGATGACAATCGTCGAGTTCGGGACGGAACACTGTGGATTTGAATACAATCCCCGTCCCGATGTTAAACAGGTGATGAACTACACCACCGGCAAGATGCAGTCCAACCAGGACAACCGCGCCGTCGCCCAGTACGCATCGTTCAACGGCCTTATATGGAAAAAAGGCATCGATGCTTCCTGGACCGAGAACGGCAAGAAAGTCGAGCGTGACTACATGATAATGCGTTATGCCGACGTGCTGCTGATGTATGCCGAGGCAAAAATCGAGCTTAACCAGATTGACGAGAGCGTCGTGAACGCAATCAATACCGTCCGCGCACGCGCATACGGACTCCAGGCCGCCAACACCACGATGTATCCGGCGGTAGAGATGGGCGACCAGGCCACCATGCGCAAGGCTGTCCGTATCGAACGCCGTATGGAACTTGCCAACGAAGGACTCCGCTATATGGACTTGATACGTTGGAATCTTGCTGAAAAGGCCCTCAACGGCTACAATTACATCAATCTACAACCGTCAGACTGCCTTGAGAAAGTCGTCAAGAAAGACCTTTGGCTCTGGGGCATGACACCGCAGATTGACGAGGACGGCCTCGCCGACTTCTCGGCATTATACAACGCGGGGCTCTGCGGACTCGGTGCAAAACGAGTGTTCCCCGCACATCAGATGCTGTGGCCGATTCCCACCTACGACCGTCAGCTCTGCCCCAACCTCACCAACAACCCAGGTTATTAATCATTATCAATGAAACTCAAAATGAAACATAGCATATTAAACGGTTGCGCCAAGGTTGTGGCTGCAATGATGTGCGTCGCGACCGTCACAGCCTGTGGCGATGAGGAGATAGACAACTCCTACTCGCGCAACCAGTCTGTAATTCAGCTCGGCACATCGAGCGAATATGTAGTTCTCGATGAGAGCAATCCCGATGCGGTCGCCCTCACAATCGAATGGAACCGTGCCCACGAATACGGCAACGAATACATAACCACCTATCAATATCAGATTGACGCAAGCGGCAGCAAGTCGCCGTCAATCAAGGAGTATGAGGACGATGAGGTGTTCCGCCGCGAATACACCAACCGTGAACTACAGGAGATGCTCATCGACCACTTCGGACTGCTGACAAGTTCGGTATACTCACTGAACCTATCAGTAACCGCCTCCTTCGAAGGCCCGCGCACGATAGTGCCCGACATCGCCACCGCATCAGTCAGAATCAAGACTTACGGTCCCAAACAGTTCCTTGCCGACAAACTGTTCATCGGAGGAACGGCTGTCGGTGACGAAAACATCGAGCTCACAGCGACCTCGGCCAATCCCATGGTATATACCTGGAACGGCAAGCTGATGGCCGGCAAGGTCAACTTCCCCGTCAACTATGGAGACGAGACCAATGCCGTGTCTCCCGCGCAGCCCGATGCGGCCATCTCGTCAGATGACATGGAGGCAGTCATGGTTGATGCCGCCAAGGCCAACTACTGGGTGATACCCGAGGATGATAACTACCGCGTAACCGTTGACCTCAACAAGCGCACCGTCAAGATTGTACCCGCAGGAAGCGTCATCGAGATTGACCGTCTGTTCATGTCCGGCGCAGCAACCGGTGGCACTGACATCGAAATCGAACGCACGATGGAGAACGACCTGCTCTATGCATGGCGCGGCGAACTCAAGGCCGGCAAACTGTATATGCCCATCGAATTCAACGAAACCAAGGCAATCTCGATTGTTCCCAAGGAAGCCGGAAACCATGACATACATGACGGTCAGGCCCACGACTTCAACCAGGTGGCGACCGAAGCCGGCACAGGCAGTGCCTACTGGGAAATTCCCGCCGACGCGACCTATCGTGTTGTCGTAGACCTTGAGAACCGCACCGTGACAATCTATTCTCCGTCAACCGACCTGAAGAACGCTGTGGTATCCTATAACAACACTGTCGACAAAATAAATCCTTACACCCAGGAGGTGACCGAACTGTGGATGTGGGGCGGATTCAACGCTGCCGCACATGACAGCGACCTCAAGGCTGGATTCCAGTCCAAATTCAAGCTGAAACAGTCACTCGCCAATCCCAAGGTATTTGTCTACCACGGAGAAGCCATTCCGCGCAGCGGCTCAGTCGATGAGTGGTCAAAGGCAACAGCCCAGGGCGCATTGAACTTCCTCGTATCAAGCATCGAGAACAACGTCTATGCATTCGGCTCAAATCTTCCGGCCAAGCGACTGGTGAAACGTGAATATCTGTCTGTGACAAACGGCCAGCAGTATGAACTCGTGGCAGGTCAGAGCGATAACCGTTACGCCTACTTCTGCGTACCTGAGAACTGTACCTACGTGTGCGTCGATATTGAAAAACTAACCGTCATCTTTGACAACAAATAATGAAATCCATGTTAAAGACAAGCTATATGCAATCAATAAAAAACAGGACATGCGTCCTGTTAGCATCAATGGCAGTGGCAGTCATCGGAGCATCTTGCTCCGATGACGACGCCCCCGCCGTCGAGACGAATAACTGGGATGCCGAAGGGAACGAGATTATCAACATCAAACCCGAACGCTACAAGATGCTCCGCAACCCGTTCACAGGCTGGGTAATGTATGCCGGCCTCGGCGACGGTCTCGCCGACTCGTTCTGGGAGGACTATGACAACTTCACTTCATCCGTGGGGAAAGTGAAAGTCTCGGACTACTCCAACGTTCTTTTCATCCGCGCCGCGTGGTCTTATTTCAACCCTGAAGAGGGGAAATACATCTGGAACGAAGGAGAGGTCAACTCCAAGCCGGCCAAACGTTTCAAGATGCTTGTAGACGGTGCCAAGGAGCGCAACATGAAACTTGCATTCTGTTTCATCGTCGACAGCCAGGACAAGCACGACAATTTCACCCCTGACTATGTAAAAGAGGCCGGTGCCCAGGGTTACATGAGCACAACCGGCTCGGTACAGGTGTGGTCACCCTACCCCGACGACCCCATCTTCCAGGAGAAGTTCGAAGTGTTTATCAAAGATTTCGCAGCCAAGTACAATGACCCTGATGTGACGATGTTCATCAGCGGTTTCGGCCTTGGCAAATGGGGCGAATCCCACACTGCGATTTACTCCACCGGTAACGCCGAGCCACGTGAGGCTGTCGTCGACTGGATTTCGGACGTGTACACGCGCCATTTGACCAAAGTCCCCGTTGTCATCAACTATCACCGTTGCCTGATGATGACAGGCGGTTTCACCGATGTCGTCGACGCCCGCACCGAACCGATTCTTCTCAAACTCATCGAGAAAGGATATTCACTGCGCCACGATGCGTTCGGCATGAAGAGTTATTATACCACTTGGGAACGAAATTTTGCGGCCGCACACCGCTACGAACGTCCTATCATCGCCGAGGGCGGCTGGGTGAAAAGCTCGCATGGCAGTTCAATCAAGGGTGACGGCTATAACGACTACAGGGATGTGCGTTACGGTGAATATAACGAAGCCAAGGGCGCCAATGTCAACATGATGGACTTCCGTTACTCAAGCGACATCGTGACAGGCGAAACCGCGTCATGGTTCAACGATGCCTATAACCTCGTGGAGGAATTCATCGCCGAGGGCGGCTACCGTCTCTATCCCGACAAAATCTCCCTTCCGATGCATCCCTCATCAGGCGCAAATGTGTCAATCACCCACCGTTGGAGCAACCTCGGCTGGGGTTACTGCCCCACCAACATCCCGCAGTGGAATCAGAAATACAAAGTCGCTTTCGCGCTTCTTGACCAGTCGACCAAGCAACCCGTCAAGGTCTATGTTGACGAGAAACCTTGCCTCAACGAGTGGATTAAGGGCAAACCCTCGACCTATAACTTCAATTTCAACATGGGCGATGTAACACCGGGCGAATACATTTGGGCCGTCGGTCTCGTTGACACCACCAAGGATAACTCCATCGGCCTGTACATTTCTGCCAAGGGCGACATCACCGGCGAAGGCTGGCTCAAACTCCATGACGTGACTGTAAAATAATTTAACTATCTTTGTATGGAAAGTAGGGACGCGCCTACGTGCGCGTCCCTATATTATCACACCAATCAATCCTTAACCACCATGCGATTCCTCATTTATTGCACATTATTGGCCGCAAGCATGGCCGCAAATGCCGCCGACATCTGGGTAGAGACCGAGTCATTCACCGACAAAGGCGGATGGGTCGTTGACCAGCAATTCATCGACAACATGGGGTCGTCCTATATCATGGCCCACGGTCTCGGCAATCCTGTAGCCGATGCAACGACAACCGTCGACATACCCGAGACGGGACGTTACAACGTCTATGTACGCACCTTCAACTGGACATCGCCATGGTATAAAGGAGAAGGCCCGGGCAAATTTCAGATAAAAGTCGGGAAACAAAAACTGCCAACCCAACTCGGCTCAAAGGGAGATTCATGGCAATGGCAAAAAGCCGGAGATGTAAAATTATCAAAAGGCAAGACGACAATTTCACTGCATGACCTTACCGGGTTCAACGGCCGGTGTGACGCCATCTACCTCACGACCGACAATTCGGTCAAACTCCCTGACGGAGGCAAAGAACTGGTCTCAATGAGACGACGCATGCTGGGTCTCGACACAACAAAGGCACCTGTAGAGGAATATGACCTCGTTGTCATTGGCGGTGGTATCGCCGGAATGTGTGCCGCCGTGACCGCCGCCCGCAACGGCTCACGCGTCGCACTCGTCAATGACCGCCCCGTCCTCGGGGGTAACAACAGCGCCGAAGTGCGTGTCCACCTCGGAGGTCACATCGAACTCGGCCCCAACAAGGGCCTGGGTCGCATGATTCGCGAATTTGGCCATTCGCGCAAAGGCAACGCCCAACCGGCCGACTATTATGAGGACGAGAAAAAGGACTCGTTCATCGCAGCCGAGCCACTCGTGACACTATATCCATGTTACCGTGCCACTGACGTAAAATGCAACGGTAACAAAATCGAGAGTGTCACCATACGCAATATCGAGAACAATAACGAAATCACACTGAAAGCTCCGCTGTTCAGTGACTGCACCGGCGATGGCACTATCGGTTATCTCGCCGGAGCCGACTATCTCATGGGGCGCGAAAGCCGTGACATGTACTGCGAATCGCTCGCGCCCGAACAACCCGACAGCCTCGTAATGGGCGCGTCAATCCAATGGTACACCACCAAGGGCAAAAAAGCGACACGGTTCCCCGAATTCAACTATGGCATCGAATTCAACGACAAGAACTGCGAACGTGTCACCATGGGTGAATGGAAATGGGAGACAGGCATGAACCTAAACCAAATCACCCAGGCCGAGACCGTCCGTGACTACGGGATGCTCGTGGTGTTCTCCAACTGGAGTTATCTCAAGAACCATCTGAAAGACAACAAGAAATTCATTAACCGCGACCTTGAATGGGTGGCCTACATAGCCGGAAAACGTGAATCACGCCGACTGCTCGGCGACTATATATTCAAACAGGACGACATCGACAAGAATGTCGCCCACGAGGATGCATCATTCGCCGCATCGTGGAGCATCGACCTGCACTTCCCCGACTCAATAAACAGTGTCAATTTCCCCGGACGTGAGTTCAAGGCTGCGACGATACACCGTTATATCCATCCATGTGCAATCCCCTATCGTTGTCTCTATTCACGCAATATCGACAACCTGTTCATGGCAGGCCGTAACATCAGTGTCACCCACGTCGCCCTCGGCACAGTGCGTGTAATGCGCACCACAGGCATGATGGGCGAGGTTGTCGGCATGGCAGCGTCCCTGTGCAAGAAACACTCGGCATCACCGCGCGACATCTACCGCTATCATCTGCCCGAACTCACCGCAATGATGAAACAAGGGGCGGGAAAAGACGCATCCACACTCCCCGACAACCAGAAATTCAACTGCGCCAACAATCTCCTGCCTGTTCCACGCGCATTCATGACTAAAGATAACGGTAAATGAAAAAGACACTGATTATATCCGCTTGCCTTTTAACCGTATCCACAAGCCTTTCAGCTTCCTCCGATTGCTACTCGATAATGCGCGGGGACACTCTGCTCATAGGCAACTCACGCATCGAGCGCGCGTTCCGGTGGAACAACGGCAACCTTGTCACATTGAGCGTGACCGACAAACTGTCGGGAAAGAAGTTAAACACGCTCGCCAAGAATCCTGACTTCACCATAAACCGTCACAAGGCCACGGAGGCCAGGGTAAATGTCACCGAAGTCCCTGCCAATGCAATCAAGCCTAAATCACTTGTCACGACTGTCAGCTACCGACTGGGAGACCTTGATGTCGAGAGAATCTACAGCGTATACGACAACACCCCGGCAATCACGTGCGCGACACGCCTGCGCGGGACAATGAACGGCGATGCGTCCAACGCCGATGTAAGCGCGGCCGACCGCAAGAACATCGAGCATGCAGCCGACATGAAATCCAAGCCTGTCACTGCCGTCCTTGACCGCATGCAGCTAAAGGGGAACCACTGGCACGGACGTGCCGTCGAGTTCCGCGATATCACCGACTGGCATGACAACCTTGTCGAGGCGAAAGATTTCATATCCTACCGAAAGGTCAATCACCGAGGCAATCTCCTGTTTGTCAGCGATGGTGAACGTGACGGCGGTTTCATCTTTGTCAAGGAGGCTCCCTGTTCAAGCGTACAGCTCGCCTACCGTAACGCCGATTTTATCTCGGATTTCGGCGATTTCATGGTGACAGGTCTCGGCCTCGCAGACTCCGATGTCACTCCCGACAAGTGGACTACAGCCTACACCGTCACATTATGCACATTCGGGGAGGGCGAACTATCGGCCCTGCAATCACTGCGCGAATATCGCAAGAAAGACCGTCATCTGCTCGCCGACCGTGACGAGATGGTGATGATGAACACGTGGGGCGACCGCTCCCAGGATGCCAAGGTCAACGAGGCTTTCTGTCTCGCTGAACTTGACAAAGCCGCACGCCTCGGCATATCGCTTTTCCAGATTGACGATGGATGGCAGGCAGGTAAAAGCCCCAATTCAGCCGTAGCCAAAGGCTCGTTCAAAGATATATGGCGCAACGAAGGTTACTGGACTCCTGACAGCGTGAAATATCCCCGAGGACTAACGCCAATCGTTGAACGTGGCAAGGAACTAGGCATCGAAATAGGTCTTTGGTTCAATCCGAGCGTACAGAACGATTTCGCCGACTGGGAGAAAGATGCCGCGACAATCGTAGGCCTTTACAAGAAATACGGCATCAGGATGTTCAAAATAGACGGACTAACAATCGCGACCAAGCGTGGAGAGGAAAATCTGCGCAGGTTGTTTGACCGTGTCCTCGCCGATACCGACAACGCCGTGATGTTCAATCTCGACGCCACGGCAAGCCGCCGGGGAGGGTATCATCTGTTCTCGGAATACGGAAACATATTCCTTGAAAACCGATATACCGACTGGGGCAACTATTATCCCTACCGCACACTGCGCAACGTTTGGCAGCTGTCACGATATGTCCCCGCCGAGCGTCTACAAGTCGAGTTCCTCAACAAATGGCGCAATGCCGACAAATATCCCGATGATACCTTCGCCCCCGGCAACTACGGGTTTGACTATATATTCGCCACCGCCATGGCGGGACAGCCGCTTGCATGGATGGAGGCATCCAATCTCCCGGAGGAGGCATTTGAAATCTCGCCTATCGTCAAAGGTTACCGCGAAATAATGCACGAATTTCACAACGGGACAATCCTCCCAATCGGGCAGGAGCCGTCAGGCCGTTCATGGACCGGGTTCCAGTCAATCACCTCCCCCGATTCAGGGTTTCTGTTGGTTTACCGCGAGTTGAGCCCAAACAAAGAATCAACAATCGACACATGGCTTCCCGCAGGACACAAAGTCAAACTGACTCACGTGCTCGGTAACGGAAAATCATCCAATACCAAGTCATCACAGGACGGAGGGTTGAAAGTCTCGCTTGAAAAACCCAACAGCTTCGCCCTCTACCGTTATACCATTTCAAAATAACAACCATGAAACTGTCAAGAATCCACCTTTTACTATGTGCCATGCTGACATCGGCCATGATGATGGCACAACCCGCCGAACAGCAATACAAGGTTTCGGTCTATCCTTCCTCGGGGGAATGGAACACCGTTCCCGGAAAGGATGTAACATTCAATATCTCCCTGACAAAATGCAACGTCCCTTACGGTGACGCAGAGGTGCGTTATGAAATATCCCAGGACATGATGTCACCCATGAAAAAAGGCACTGTCAAGCTAAAGAACGGACATGCCTCAATCAAGGCGGGGACAATGAAAACGCCGGGATTCATGCGTTGCCGTGTGTTCTTGAAAGAGAACGGCCGGGATTATGAAGGGCGGGCGACCGTAGGTTTCTCCCCCGAGAAACTACAGCCCGTGACAGTACGTCCCGCCGACTTCAAACAATTCTGGGACAGCACTATCACCAAGGCGCGGAAATGGCCGCTTGAGCCGGTGATGACACTTGTCCCCGAAAAATGCACTGACAAGGTCGATGTGTACCATGTATCATTTGCCAACAATGACTGGGCGTCACGCATGTACGGAATGCTCTGTGTCCCTAAGGGCGACGGTCGCTATCCGGCCATTCTGAAACTTCCCGGAGCCGGAATCCGCGCCTACAACGGCGAGGTTGACCGCGCTTCCAAAGGGTTCATAATTCTTGAACTCGGCATCCACGGCATGCCCGTCAACTTGCCGGGCGATGTCTACCACCGCCTGTACAACGGAGCATTGAAAGGATACCACTCTTTCAATATCAATGACCGCGAACGGTTCTATTACAAACGTGTCATAACCGGGTGTGTACGCGCTATAGATTTCATCGAACAGTTGCCGCAGTTCAACGGTTACCTCGCGACATTCGGCGGAAGCCAGGGCGGCGGACTGTCAATCATCACAGCCAGCATCGACCCTCGTGTCAACGCCCTTGTATCGTATTACCCCGCGATGAGCGACATGGCCGGGTACACCAAGGGACGTGCCGGAGGGTGGCCACATACCCTAAAAGACAAGAAGTATCATACCCCCGAAGTCATCAACACGCTCGCCTACTTTGATGTGTCAAGTTTCGCACGCGATGTCAAAGTCCCGGGATTCTATACGTTCGGTTACAACGACATGGTGTGCCCGCCCACCACGACCTATTCAGTCTACAATGTAATCGACGCCCCGAAAGAACTTATGATAACCGAGACATCGGAACATTTCGCCTACGCCGAGCAACATGCCGCCATTTGGCGATGGGTCATGAATTTTTTGAAAAACTGCTCCAATACCACAAAATAACATCATGAAAAGAACCTTAATCGTCTTATTGGCAGCCATCTTCATTATGCCGGCATTGTCGGCCAAGCTGCTCACCAACGTTTACGGCCGTGATTATAGACTCCTAAACGGCAAATGGGATGCGATTGTAGACCTGTATGACCAGGGCGAGCGCATGAAAGTGTATGAGAACCGAACCCCGCAAGGCAACACCGATTTCTATGAATACTCCTTTAAGAACGGTCTGCGCCTGAACGTCCCCGGTGACTGGAACTCCCAGTCCCCCGAATTGAAATATTACGAAGGGACGGTGTGGTACGGCAAACCATTCACTGTAACAAAAAAGAAAGGACGCAGGACGATTCTGCATTTCGGTGCGGCCAGCTACCGCGTCAACATATATCTGAACGGCAAGAAGATACTGTCACACGAGGGCGGGTTCACCCCGTTCCAGGCCGATGTGACCGACTTGCTTCTTGACGGTGAGAACTTCCTCGTCGCAGAAGTGAACAACCGCCGTACCAAGGACGCCATCCCCGCCCTCGCCTTTGACTGGTGGAACTATGGTGGCATAACCCGTGACGTTATGCTAATCGACCTCCCCGACCTTTACATTGATGACTATTTCATCCAACTCGACAAGAACAGTCCCGATGTAATACACGCCGACATAACTTTGTCAGAACCGAAAGCGGGTGTAAAGGTCACCCTCGATATCCCCGAATTAAAAAAGAAAGTGGAACTCACCACCGATGCCAAAGGTAACGCATCCACGACATTCAAGGCCAAGAACCTGAAACGGTGGTCACCCGACTCGCCAAAGCTATATGATGTCACAATCACAGCCGGTGATGACCGTGTGAACGAGGAAATCGGATTCCGAAACATCAACGTCGACGGGACAAAGATTCTCGTCAACGGCCAACCGCAGTTCATGCGCTGCGTATCGTTCCACGAGGAAATACCCCAACGCATGGGACGAGCATTCTCCAAGGGCGATGCCACAATGCTGCTCAACGAGGCACGCGACCTGGGTGTCAACATGATACGCCTCGCCCATTACCCGCAGAACGAATACACCGTGCGCATGGCCGAGAAGATGGGTATTATATTATGGCAGGAAATCCCTATATGGCAAGGGATTGACTTCACCGACGACACCACCCGCGAGAAAGCACAGAAAATGCTGACCGAGATGATTCAGCGCGACAAGAACCGCTGCGCCGTCGGTTTCTGGGGTGTCGCCAACGAGACAAAACCGTCGCCTGAACGGGATGATTTCCTGAAATCGCTTCTCGCGACAGGACGCGACATTGACACCACTCGCCTCTATGTGGCGGCATTCGACCTTGTCGAGTTTGACAAAGGCCGTCAAGTCTTCACAATGAACGACCCGTTCACCGAGAATCTTGATGTCGTCGCCGTCAACAAATACATGGGATGGTATCACCCGTGGCCTCTCGACCCGTCCGAGGCCGTATGGGACGTGAACGCCGACAAACCGCTGATTATCTCGGAGTTCGGAGGCGAGGCACTTGCAGGGCAGTCAGGCAGCGAGGATGTAGTGTCATCCTGGAGCGAGGACTACCAGGCGCGTCTCTACCGCGACAACCTTCGCATGATGCAGAACATCCCTAATCTCGCCGGGGTATCGCCATGGATTCTGTTCGACTTCCGTTCGCCTTTCCGTTTTCACCCTACCAATCAGGACGGATGGAACCGCAAGGGACTTGTATCAGACCGTGGCGAACGTAAGAAAGCATGGTACATCATGCACGACTTCTATCGGAAAAAACGCAACGAGGATGCGTTAAGTGTCAAAGAGTAAAACAATTAAATACCTTAATCATATCACAATGCGCCAATTACTTACATTTGTCCTGCTACTTGTCCTGCAACTAAACCTTGCGGCGGCAGGGCGTACTATCCGCATTCTTGCAATCGGAAACAGTTTTTCACGTGACGCCATAGAGCAAAATCTACATGAACTTGCACTCGCCGACGGCGACACCGCGATTGTCGGGAATATGTACATCGGAGGATGTTCACTCGAACGTCATGTCAAGAACTCACGTGACAATAAACCCGAATACACCTACCGCAAAATCGGTAAAGACGGTGTAAGGCACGAAAAGACGAAGTTCACGCTCAAGGAGGCACTGAACGATGACAACTGGGACTACATCAGTGTCCAGCAGGCAAGTCCGTTCTCCGGGCAATATGAGACATACGCCGCATGGCTGCCCGAACTGATGAAGTATGTCAAAGCCAACGGCCCGAAGAAAGCCAAAATCATAATGCACCGCACATGGGCCTACCAGGAGAACGCCAACCATTCAGGATTCAAAAATTACAACCGTGACCAGAAAACGATGTTCAACGCCATTGTCGACGCCACGAACCGTGCATCCAAGGCCAACGGTATAAAGACAATCATCCCGGCGGGAACAGCGATACAGAACGCCCGCACATCATTCGCCGGAGACAATCTCAACTGCGACGGATACCACCTTGACAAGACATTCGGCCGTTATACAGCCGCATGCGCATGGTATGAGAAACTGTTCGGGAAAAATGTCATCGGGAACACCTACGCCCCCGCCGGCATGAACCCCGACCTGAAAAAAGTTGCACAGGAGGCAGCCCATGCCGCCGTCCTGACACCTGACAAGGTTACCGACCTTGGTCATATAAAACCTGCCACCATTGTCTATAAGGATGCCAACGCACCCATAGAGATACGCATCGCCGATTTGCTCTCACGCATGAACCTCGACGAGAAAGTCATGCAACTCAACCAGTATATCATCGGGCGAAACAACAACATCAACAATGTGGGCGAGGTCACCAAGAATATCCCCGGTGAAATCGGTTCGCTGATATTTTACGGCACAGACCCGGCGTTGCGCAACGCCGTACAGCGCACGGCTATCGAAAATACACGACTGGGCATACCCATCGTGTTCGGTTATGATGCCATCCACGGCTTCAGGACCGTCTACCCGATATCACTCGCGCAGGCCTGTTCATGGAATCCCGCCCTTGTGGAGAAAGCATGCGCCGTCACGGCACAGGAGGCCCGCATGTCGGGTGTTGACTGGACTTATTCACCCATGATTGACGTAGCACACGACCCACGTTGGGGACGTGTCGCCGAAGGATATGGCGAAGACCCGTATGCCAACGCCGTCTTCGGCGCGGCATCAGTGCGTGGCTACCAAGGCAAGAGCCTCGCCGACTCCACATCGATAGCCGCCTGTCTAAAACATTATGTAGGCTACGGCGCATCTGAAGCCGGCCGCGACTATGTATATACCGAAATCTCCCCACAGACCCTTTGGGACACCTATCTCATCCCCTATGAGGCGTGCGTGAAAGCGGGGGCCGCAACCCTGATGAGTTCATTCAACAACATAAGCGGTATTCCCGGTTCGGCCAACCGTTACATCATGACCGACATACTAAAGAACCGTTGGCGTCATGACGGTTTCATCGTCAGCGACTGGGGGGCTATCGAGCAACTGATTAACCAAGGGCATGCCGCCGACAAGAAAGAGGCGGCCATGCGTGCGCTCAACGCCGGCCTCGAGGTGGACATGATGAGCCATGCCTACGACCGTCATCTCGCCGACCTCGTCAAGGAGGGCAAGGTGTCACAGGAGACAATCGATGACGCCGTGCGTCGCGTCCTGCGTGTGAAATTCCGTCTCGGCCTGTTCGAGAAACCCTATACACCCGATGTCCCCGACCGATTCCTGCGCCCGTCGTCTTTAAAGACCGCCGGACAACTCGCAGCCGAATCAATGGTGCTACTAAAGAACGACAGTACATCGGTGCTCCCCTTACGCGGGAAAAAGAATATCGCCGTCATAGGCCCGATGGCCAAGAACAAGTGGGACATGCTCGGCTCTTGGTGCGGACACGGCGACACGACCGACGTAGACATAATCTATGACGGCATAGTGCGCGAATTTGGTAAAGATGCTACAATCACATACGCCCGAGGATGTTCGATGCGCGGTAATGACCGTTCCGGCTTCAAAGAGGCGTTAGAAAACGCACGCAAGGCCGATGTAGTGGTATTGTGTCTCGGAGAGATGATTACATGGAGCGGAGAGAACGCATCACGTGCATCAATCGCCCTCCCCGCACTGCAGGAGGAACTCGCAATGGAGGTCGCCAAGGCCGGGAAACCCATTGTCCTTGTCCTCAACAATGGCCGTCCGCTTGAACTTTGTCGCCTTGAACCAATCGCCAACGCGATTGTAGAGGCATGGCAACCGGGTATAAACGGTGCCGATGCCCTCGCCGGAATACTGTCAGGGCGCATCAACCCGTCGGGTAAACTCGCCATGACATTCCCCTACACCACCGGACAGATTCCCATCTATTACAACCGTCGTAAAAGTGGACGTTATCACCAAGGGTTCTATCAAGATATAACAAGTGAGCCTATGTACCCGTTCGGCCACGGATTAAGCTACACCACATTCAGCTACGGAGAGCCCACGGCATCAAAGACCGACTTCAAGCGCGGTGACAAAATCAAGGTGACAGTCCCTGTAACCAATACCGGCGACATGAAGGGTGACGAGACCGTCCTGTGGTTCATCGCCGACCCCTATTCGACAATCACCCGTCCCGTCAAGGAACTGAAATACTTTGAAAAGAAAAGCATTGCCCCCGGCGAGACAGCGACCTATACATTCACAATCGACCCATGGCGTGACCTTAGCTTCATCGACGGAGACGGCAAACGTTTCCTCGAGGCCGGCGAATATCATGTCATTGTGAACGGTAAAAAATTAACCCTAAACCTTACAGACTGATGAAACTGAAATCCATTATATTAGCCTTGACTGTCGGAGTTGTATCCGTGGCAAACGCGGTGACTATAACTCCTGAACACGAGAAACGTGCACGCGAACTCGTGTCAAAGATGACTCTTGACGAGAAAATATCCTATCTCTCGGGCGAGACATCATTCTCCCTACGTCCAATCGAACGTCTCGGCATACCGCGCATACTGCTTGCCGACGGTCCGCAGGGAATACGCAACCATTGCAAGGGGAGCACACTTTATCCGTCAGGCATACTCGCCGCAGCGACATGGAACCGCGACCTCATCAACCGTTACGGCCGTAGCCTGGGCGACGATGCACGCGCCCGTGGCGTGTCGATATTGCTCGGCCCGGGTGTGAATATCTACCGTTCCCCGCTGTGCGGACGCAACTATGAATACATGGGTGAGGACCCCTACCTGACATCGGAAATCGCCGCAAATTACATTGACGGCGTGCAGTCACGCGGTGTCATCGCCACCATCAAGCATTTCGCCGCCAACAATCAGGAATGGAGCCGCCATCATGTCAGCAGCGATGTCGATGAGCGCACTCTCAATGAAATCTATTTCCCCGCATTCCGCAAAGCTGTAAAGAAAGCCGGCGTAGGCGCGGTCATGGACTGTTATAACCTCATAAATGGCGTACATGCCACCGAAAACCATTGGCTGAACACCGATGTCCTGCGCAATCAATGGGGATTCAAAGGCCTGTTGATGAGTGACTGGACATCTGTCTACTCAACCGTCAACGCCGCCAACTCGGGTCTCGACCTTGAGATGCCCAAAGCCGTACATTACACCGACTCATTGCTGCGTGACGCCCTTGCCAACGGACGGGTGACAATGAAAACCATCGATGACAAGGTAGCGCATCTTTTACAGACGTTCATCGCTTTCGGCCTCCTCGACCGCGAAGCCAAGGATTCATCCATCTCCCATGATTACGCTCCGTCACGCGAAACCGCACTTGTAACGGCAAGGGAAGGTATAGTACTCCTGAAAAATGATGCAAAGACACTGCCATTGAAAGGCCGCACCGTCATCCTCGGGCCTAACGCCGACACCATTGTATCAGGCGGAGGCAGCGGCACAGTGAAAGCATTCTCAATCACCCCGCTTTCACGTGCGATGAAAAAAGCGAGAAAAAACACTGTCGTGCTGGATGACAGCCGTCTATATGTGGACGTGATACCCATGGTGTTCACCGATGAAACCAAAAAGGAACATGGGTTCAAGGGCGAATATTTCACCAACCAGAAAATGGAAGGCACCCCGTTCTCAACGCGCACCGACCCGCGTGTCGATTTCAACTGGAAAAGCGCCGCCCCCATGGCGGGTATGCCCGATGACCATTTCTCGGCACGGTGGACAGGCGTGTACACCCCCGACAAGGACGAGACACTGAAAATCACAATCGGTGGCGATGACGGTTATCGGCTGTTTGTAAACAACCGACAGGTTGCCGGTGACTGGGGCAACCACTCATTCAGCGAACGCCAAGTCGAATTTGATGTGAAAAAGGGCGAGACCTACCGTCTCCGCGTTGAATATTTCGACAATATATCCGACGCTACAGTGCGCCTATCGATGAAAAGCCTTGACCGGGAGACATTGCGAAAAGAACTCTCACGCGCCGACAATGTAGTGTTGTGCACAGGTTTCACAGGCGATGTTGAGGGAGAAGGGTTTGACCGCAATTTTGCCTTGCCGGCCTATCAGGAAAAATTCATCAAGGATATCGCGGCCATCAACCCCAACCTCACCGTGGTTATCAATGCGGGCGGGGCCGTTGACCTCTCCAAGTGGATTGATGACGCCAAAGCGATTGTGATGGCATGGTATCCGGGACAGGAAGGAGGAACGGCCCTCGCCGAGATTCTGACAGGCAAAATCTCACCGTCAGGCAAACTGCCCATAACCTACGACCGAGTCCTCGCCGATAACCCCTCCTTCAAGAACTATCACACCAACCGTAAAAAGACCCGCTCAACCAACACCCGTGAATGCAATCACGTGGAATACCGTGAAGGTGTATTCGGTGGCTACCGTGGATATGACCGCGAGGGAAAAACCCCGCTCTACCCGTTCGGTTACGGATTGAGTTACTCGACATTTGAGTTTGACGGCCTTGAATTATCCCCGGCCGGCGAAAACAAGGTTAAGGTGACTTTCAACATCAAGAACACAGGTAAACAGCGTGCTGCCGAGGTCGCCCAGGTGTACGTGACCGACACCGAATGTTCAGTACCCCGACCTGTCAAGGAACTGAAAGGATTCGAGAAAGTCGAACTTGCACCGGGAGAGACACGCCGTGTGGAAATCATTCTTGAACCCGAAGCGTTCAGTTTCTATGATATCGACAGCCATGACTTTGTAATCGAACCCGGAGAATTTGAAATTTCCGTAGGCAACTCATCGGCGACACTACCATTGAAAGGTAAAATAACACTATGAACCACCGACAAATCCTCATATCCGCAGTTATATGTGCCATGACGTGTCTACACGTCATGGCCTCTCGTAATGAGTCCCTGCTGCGCCACGGCTGGAAATTTACACAAAATGACGATTCGCTTTCTCGCAACGCCGTGTATGACGACTCGCGGTGGCAAAAAGTCACCGTGCCGCATGACTGGGCGATATACGGCCCATTCGACCGCAAGCACGACCTCCAGAAAGTGGCCGTGACACAGGACGGCGAGACACGTGCCACGCTCAAGACCGGGCGTTCGGGCGGTCTGCCTTACATGGGTACAGGGTGGTATCGCACGACATTTGATGTCCCCCAAGGGAAAAACGCGACACTGGTCTTTGACGGCGCGATGAGCGAGGCCCGCGTATGGGTCAACGGCCAAGAGGCCGGTTCATGGCCGTTCGGGTACAACTCGTTCCATCTCGATGTCACGCCCTACCTGACCGCCGACGGCAAAAACAACACCCTGGCCGTCAGACTTGAGAACAAACCGTTCTCATCGCGATGGTATCCCGGTGCGGGACTCTACCGCAATGTGCACCTCGTCACGACCGACCCTATTCATGTGCCGGTGTGGGGAACACACATCACGACACCCCATGTCACTGATGAATATGCCACAGTAAAACTGCTGACATCGGTAGAAAACGCCGGGGACAGTGAACTCAAGATAGTCACCGATATAATCTCCCCGCAGGGAAAGGTTGTCGCGACACGCACCACCCAAGGTAAAGTCAACCATGGATTGCCCATAGAGCAAAATTTCGAGGTAACCACCCCGCAGCGGTGGTCGCCTGAGACTCCATTGCTGTACACCGCCAAGACTCGCATATATGATGAAAACAACAGGCTCGTAGACACCTACGACACCCGTTTCGGCATACGTTCAATCGAGGTGATTCCTGAACGAGGATTCTTTCTCAACGGGAAACTACGCAAGTTTCAAGGGGTATGCAATCACCACGACCTCGGCCCGTTGGGTGCCGCGGTCAATACATCGGCCCTGCGTCATCAGCTGACACTACTGAAAGAGATGGGATGTGACGCCGTGCGCACCACCCACAACATGCCCGCCCCCGAACTTGTGGAACTATGTGACGAAATGGGACTGATGGTCATGGTAGAGCCGTTCGATGAATGGGATATAGCCAAATGCGAGAACGGCTATCATCGATTCTTCAACGAATGGGCCGAGCGAGACATGGTGAACATGCTACACCATTACCGCAACAATCCATCGGTCGTGATGTGGTCGATTGGTAACGAAGTACCCACCCAGTGCAGCGATGAAGGGTACAAGGTGGCTACGATGCTTCAGGATATATGTCACCGCGAAGACCCCACACGTCCTGTCACATGCGGGATGGACCAGGTGACATGCGTCCTCGGGAACGGCTTCGCCTCGCTCATCGAGATTCCCGGTCTGAATTACCGCACGGCACGGTACAAGGAGACATACGACCAGCATCCGCGCAAACTGGTGCTCGGTTCAGAGACCGGCTCCACGGTCAGTTCCCGCGGGGTATATAAATTCCCCGTCAAGGTGGGCACGGCCATGTACCCCGACCATCAGTCGACAGGCTATGACACGGAACATTGCGCATGGTCCAATATCCCCGACGTTGACTTCGCCCTCGCCGATGACTACCCGTGGACAATGGGACAGTTCGTGTGGACAGGTTTCGATTACCTCGGCGAACCGTCTCCCTATAACACCGACGCATGGCCCAGCCACAGCTCCCTGTTCGGAATAATCGACCTGGCATCCATCCCCAAAGACCGCTACTGGTTGTTCCGCAGTGTCTGGAACCGCGACAAACACACCCTGCATGTCCTCCCCCACTGGACATGGCCGGGACGTGAAGGTAAGGTAACCCCGGTAATGGTTTATACCGATTATCCCGAAGCCGAACTGTTCATAAACGGAGTAAGCCAGGGTCGTCAACGTAAACTGACAGCCGACCAGGCGGCAGCGTCAACCGACTCGCTCGCCCTGTTGCGCCGTTACCGTCTGATGTGGATGGACGCGGTGTACCAACCCGGCGAAATCAAAGTCATCGCATACGATTCAACCGGGAAACCCGCTGAAGAAAAAGTCATAAAGACCGCCGGGAAACCTTACACCGTCATGCTGTCATCAAGCCGTGACATCCTCAAGGCCGACGGAGATGACTTGGCATATATCACCGTCTCGGTGGTAGACAAGGACGGTAACGTCTGCCCCGATGACTCACGCATGCTGAATTTCAAAGTTACAGGCCAAGGTGAATACCGTGCATCGGCCAACGGTGACGCGACATGCCTCGACCTATTCCACCTACCACGCATGCATGCGTTCAAGGGACGCCTCACCACGATTGTGCAAAGTGGCGACACCCCCGGGAATGTCACATTGCAAGTCTCCGCCCCCGGACTGAAACCGGCCCGTATAACCATTCCGGTAAAATAGTCAATAAAAAACAGAATCAAGATGATGTGGATTTGGCAAATATGTGTATATTTGCCAAATCCCATTTTTATTTAACACGTTTACGACTATGAAAAAATTACTGACAATCGTAATGGCGGCGTGCTGTTTCATCGGGACACACGCGCAGGAAACACTGTTGAACAACCCTGACAACCATGGCTACTGGGGTGTGCGTGCATCACTCGACATCAGCTGTCCCGGTGATGTAAAATACAGCGGTATAGGAATCGACACATACGACAACGGAGTTGGATTCTCAATCGGCGGTATATACAATGCACCCGTTGTTGCCAATTTCTACATCGAACCGGGATTGAACCTGTATTACAACACCTATTCACTCAGCAAGTTATTCAAAGACGAACTAAAAGCATCAAGCGCATCAATCCGCAAATTCGGAATGCGCATACCAGTGATGGCAGGATACCATTTTGATTTCACTCCCGATGCCAAGGTATCGGTTTTCACCGGTCCCGAACTTGAAGTAGGTTTCACTGGTAAACTACATCTGAAATCAGGGAATGTCAGCGAGTCCGGGACAATATATGATGACGGAGGCATGAGTCGCATAGACTGCCTGTGGCGTGTCGGTGCCGGCGTGACATTCGGGAACTACTACGGCAGTGTCAGCGGTGCGTTCGGCCTTGTCAACATGAACAAGAATGACGGATACACATTCCACGAAAACCTCGTATCAATCACTCTCGGATACAACTTCTAATATCTTTAAAGAAATATTTCAGCAATTAGTTGCTGCGGGAAGATTTTTGCACTAAATTTGCAAAAATCTTCCTTTGTTTAACAACTTTAACCAATTAATAATTAAAACACCTAAACTACTATGTGGTTAACTTGCTCATCTATAGGCAGGAAATTCGTCATGGCTCTGACCGGCGCATGCCTTGTCCTATTTGTAACGTTCCATGCGTTGATGAACGGCGTTGCCCTTTTCTGGCCGTCGGCTTATAACGCTGTGTGCGCATTCCTGGGCGCCAACTGGTATGCCCTTATCGCTTCGGCCGGCCTCGCGCTGCTGTTCATCATCCACATCATCTACGCTGTGTGGTTGACGCTTCAGAACCGCAAGGCCCGTGGCAATGACCGTTATGCCGTCACCTCGCGTCCCAAGCAGGTGGAATGGGCGTCGAAAAACATGCTCGTGCTCGGCATCGTGATTCTCGCGTTCCTGGTGATTCACCTGATTCAGTTCTGGGCCAAGATGCAGCTGGCCGAAATCTGCCATACGCCCGTTGAATATGACGGTGGCGTGGTCGCACCCCAGTCAGGCACGATGTTCATCCACATCGCGTTCAGCCAGTGGTACACCCCGGTAATCTACATCATCGGTTTCATCGCCCTTTGGTTCCATATCACCCACGGTTTCTGGTCAATGATGCAGAGTGTGGGATGGGATAATGACACATGGATGCCCCGTCTAAAATGTATCGGCAACTGGTGGACCACGATTGTAGTCGCTCTCTTTATCGCACAGGCGGTCGTGTTCACTGTACAGGCCCACAACGAGACCTACATCAAATGCCCCGCGCTTCAGGAACAATACAATGAGTTCAACAGCGAGCTTTGTGGAGCATGCCCCGAAAAGGCAGGTTGTACTCAGGCTGTTGAATGCCCCAACGCATGCCAAAAGGCTACTTGTGGCGAAAACACATGCGGCAACGCACAGTGTACACCGGCCAACTGCGCCGATTGTGGCAAATGCGACCCCGCATGCGCCGCAGCATCATGCGCCTCATGCCCTAACACCGCCGTCGTTGCCGAAGAAGTCACCGAGGTTGAGACGGTCGAAATCAATAACTAACCTTAACCAATCCAAGCAATCACAGATATGGCTGATTTAAAAAATATAGAGGGTATGATTGACTCTACCCCCATAATGAAGGATTTCGCCGACATCGAGTCCTCCAAGCTACCTGAATATCAGATTGACTCCAAGATACCTGAAGGCCCTGTCGCACAGAAATGGACCAACTACAAGGCTCATCAGAAACTTGTCAATCCCGCCAACAAGCGCAACCTCGACATCATCGTCGTGGGTACCGGCCTTGCCGGCGCATCAGCGGCATCAACCCTTGGCGAACTCGGATTCAACGTCCTCAATTTCTGCATCCAGGACAGCCCCCGTCGCGCGCACTCGATTGCGGCCCAGGGAGGTATCAACGCCGCCAAGGACTATCAGAACGACGGCGACTCGGTATACCGTCTGTTCTATGACACAGTAAAGGGCGGTGACTTCCGCTCTCGCGAGGCTAATGTATACCGTCTCGCAGAAGTGTCCAACAATATCATCGACCAATGCGTACAGCAGGGCGTACCTTTCGCCCGCGAATACGGTGGTCTCCTTGCCAACCGTTCATTCGGCGGCGCACAGGTGTCACGTACATTCTACGCCAAAGGACAGACCGGCCAGCAGTTGCTCCTCGGTGCATACGCATCACTTAACCGTCAGATTCAGAAAGGCACGGTGAAATCATTCAACCGTCGCGAGATGCTCGACCTCGTCATCATCGACGGACGCGCACGCGGTATCATCGTACGTAACCTCGTCACCGGCGAACTTGAACGTTACGCCGCACATGCTGTGGTCCTCGCCACCGGCGGTTACGGCCGTGCATTCTTCCTCTCGACCAACGCAATGGGTTGCAACGGCTCCGCAGCCATCCAGGCATTCCGTCGCGGCGCATATCTCGCCAACCTCGCTTTCACACAGATTCACCCGACATGTATCCCTGTCCATGGTGAAGACCAGTCGAAACTGACACTCATGTCGGAGTCGCTCCGTAACGACGGACGTATCTGGGTCCCCAAGAAAAAGGAGGACGCCGAGGCCATCCGCGCCGGCAAGAAGAAACCGACCGATATCCCCGACGAAGACCGCGACTTCTACCTGGAACGCCGCTACCCGGCATTCGGTAACCTTTGCCCCCGTGACATCGCTTCACGCGCAGCCAAGGAACGTTGCGACGCCGGTTACGGTGTCGGTACAGGCAATGCCGTTTACCTCGACTTCAAATATGCTATCGACCGTCTCGGCGAGGATGTCGTACGTGACCGCTACGGCAACCTTTTCGACATGTACCAAATGATTTCGGATGACAACCCCTACGAGACCCCGATGATGATATTCCCCGCCAGCCACTATACAATGGGCGGTATTTGGGTTGACTACGAGTTGCAGACCTCAATCAAGGGTCTCTTCGCAATCGGTGAATGCAACTTCTCGGACCACGGCGCAAACCGTCTTGGCGCATCGGCTCTCATGCAGGGTCTCGCCGACGGCTACTTCGTGCTCCCCTACACGATGCAGAACTATCTCAGCGACCAAATCAAGGTCAAGCATCCGGGTACTGACGACCCCGAGTTTGACAAAGTCGAGAAAGAGGTGCGCGAACGCATCAACAAACTCATGAACATAAAGGGTACCAAGTCGCCTGACCAGATTCACAAACGCCTGGGTCACATAATGTGGGACCTTGTGGGCATGGGCCGCACACTCCAAAGCCTCGTCAAGGCTATCGAAAAATTGGAGGAAGTGCGCAAAGAATTCTACACTGACCTCCGCATCGTCGGCAGTGCCGATGACCTCAACACCGAACTTGAGAAGGCATTGCGTCTCGAGGATTTCCTCGAAATGTCACGCATGATGGCGATTGACGCCCTCAACCGTAACGAGTCCTGCGGTGCACACTTCCGCGAGGAATACCAGACCGCCGACGGCGAGGCACAACGCAACGACAAGGATTACATGTATGTCTCCTGCTGGAAATACACCGGCGAGAACGAAAAGCCGATTCTTCTCAAAGAACCGCTTAAATACGAAGAAATCCAAGTACAAACCCGTAACTACAAATCGTAAGACCAACCACGCGACTGCCGATGTGACATAACTCCGTGTCTCACCGGCATAGCCCAAATTAAAAAGCATTATAATGGAAACAACAATAAGCGTAAATTTGAAGATTTGGCGTCAACGTGGTCCCAAAGAGAAAGGACAGTTCGTCAACTATCATCTCGACAACGTCTCGACAGGCAGCAGCTTCCTCGAGATGCTTGACATGCTCAACCAGCAACTCGTCGAGCAGGGCGAGGAGCCTGTGGTATTCGACAACGACTGCCGCGAAGGCATCTGCGGAATGTGCTCCCTCTACATCAACGGACATCCCCATGGCCCGGTACAGGGAATCACCACATGCCAGTTGCACATGCGCAAGTTCAAGGACGGCGACACCATAACAATCGAGCCTTGGCGTTCGGCCGCTTTCCCCGTGATACGCGATCTCACCGTTGACCGCAACGCGTTCGACAAAATCCAGCAGGCGGGCGGCTACGTGTCGTTCAACTGTGGCGGCGCACCCGATGCCAACGACACCCCAATCTCGAAAGAGATAGCCGATGTCGCAATGGACTCCGCGACCTGTATCGGCTGTGGCGCATGCGTCGCAGCCTGCAAGAACGGCTCGGCAATGCTGTTTGTATCGGCCAAGGTCAGCCAGTTCGCGCTCCTTCCCCAAGGCCAGGTTGAACGCAAACGTCGCGCCCGCGCAATGGTGAAGAAGATGGATGAGCTCGGCTTCGGCAACTGCACCAACACCGGCGCATGCGCGGCCGAATGCCCCAAGAACATCCCCTTGAGCAACATCGCCCGCCTCAACCGCGAGTTCCTCAAGGCCAAGTTCGCCGACTAATACACCCTCTCACTATAATGCGACGGCCACTCCAATCGGGGGGGCCGTCTTATTTTTCAAATGTGAACCATTAGCACATCAGGATGTTATTATAGGCAAGAGAAGGCATTTTGCTGGCGTTATTAAAAAGCCAAGAACCCAAAGTGTAGAAACCTCCTCGGCCCCGCCCCGTGTCAACGAGTCCGGGGCTCTTTTATTATCCCATACAATTCCTCAGAAAAGGCCTCACGAAGACGTACCGCACAAAATTTGTCTTTCCATTGAGAACGTGCAATCTCTCTTTTTCCGGCAAGGGATGTAATGGATTCCGAAAGTCTCCTACAAAACTCATCCTTATCGGGACTAACGGATAGCAATATACCCGATTCATCATTAACTATCTCCGAGACCCCTCCCACATCAGTCGCCATCACCGGCACTCCGTAGCTCATTGCCTCACAAATACTTATCGGGAGACCTTCGGAATAACTCATCAACACAAATAAATCAATATGTTTTGATTGATATATACAGTGTACATTCTCATTTGAAATCGCTCCAAGAAACTCCATCTTGAGGTTTCCAGGCACATCAATCAATGCATCATCAATCAACGCCCGTTGTGGGCCATCGCCTATATGAATCCACTCAATGACAATATCCCGGTTTCTATTGGCAAATTCTTTTATGAACTCCACCTGGCGAAGCACTCCTTTTTCAGGTGAAAGACGTGCACAGCTCAAAAAAGTGAACACCTCTGGATTTTCAGAATCAGGATTACATTCTTTAGGCGGTAATATGCTGCCAAGATATCTGGTCGCTATTTTGTCGGCAAATTCAGGATATATCCCTCGCAGATAAAAACTGCCATTTTCAGAACAAGGGAAACAAGCCGTAAGGCGACTAAAAGCCTCCCGACGCCATTTCCGGCTTAAAAACGCACTGACATTTTCGTATATATCATATCCATGGGCCCGGGTGACGATGAAGTTCAGTTCTTTTATCCGTGCAAGAGAGGAGGTTAAAAAATTAAACCAAAATGTATAGAATACAGTGTTATCCGTGTCTATATTTTCATCTTTAATGAATTTCCTGATTTTTCGTTCAAAAAACAAAGTATATACCGAATATGCCATGGATTTTCTTACCGATGAAACACTGTTCCCGCATTGAGGTAAGTCCTGCGCCAATCGTATCAATGTAATCGGGTTAAACAGGTAAAACAATTTTTCGATAATCGACGGATGTTTTGTCAAGCAAGAACTAACAACCACATTTTCAGGAAGCAAAAAAGGGCCATTCTCCCTAATAAGTGGAAGAATGTAAACTTTATCAAAATTTCGAGATAAAGCATCTATCTCCGGTTGTACAAATGCTTTCTCTGTGACACCTCCGAATGGGAACGTTTCAGTAAACAACACAATCTGCTTGATTCTGCCACTATCATTCTCGGTCATATATCGATATACTGTTTTCTATACCTGACAAATATAACCAGTTTTCCATTACAATCCAAAACTATAGACAGCGAAAGTGCACTTCTTCACAGAAATGCACCTCCCTCATAACCAAAATTCAAGTATATAATTATCCTTTATCGTATATATTGCCTTGGCTGCGACACATTCATCGCACCATAACAGATGGCAGCGTCACATCAGACATCGAGGCCTCCAAACATTGAAAATTAAAATGAGTATAGTAAAAGTGTTATTCTGCCGGTAAGCGATACTACGTTAAGAAAGTAAGCACTGATGATTTTTACTGTAACTACAAGCTATTTTTATGTTTTATAGGCATCGCAAAGATAAGCATTTTAATTCCATAAAAACAATAGCGACCATCTACATAAGGGTTAAAAAACCATAACAAAACCGATAAACCGATGTTAATTCAATACAAAATGCGACAATTATTAGTATTTTTGTCCCTAAATATTCACAAATTAAATCATTGACACCTCATCCACTGAATAACGACCGCCGTCCGCTCGTAGGACTGACCCTTGATGGCCTCACTGAAATTGTCAAAGAGGCCGGTATGCCTGTGTTCACTGCCAAACAGATGGCCGACTGGTTATATGCAAAACGTGTCACTACGATTGACTCCATGACCAATCTATCAAAGGCAGCAAGAGAACGCCTTTCTGAACTGTATACGGTCGGACGAGAATTGCCCAAGGCCGAGTCCCGCTCTAAGGACGGAACTGTGAAATATCTGTTCAACGGCACCGGTGGACGGGACATCGAAAGCGTATACATTCCCGACCGGGAACGCGCCACCCTATGTGTGTCATCCCAAGCCGGATGCAGGATGAACTGTCAATTCTGCATGACCGGGCGTAACGGGTTCCACGGTCAACTGACATCCTCGGCGATTATCAATCAAGTATTGTCGATTCCCGAAAGCGAAAATCTCACCAACATCGTTTTCATGGGTATGGGCGAGCCGACCGACAATCTCCCCGCCGTCATGGACGCAATCGAGATTTTGACCGCAAAATGGGGCCTGGCATGGAGTCCACGGCGCATTACAGTCTCATCAATCGGCAAAACCCGCGAACTAAAGGAATTGCTCGACAAGACACAAGTGCACATCGCGATTAGCGTCCACTCTCCATTTCCAAGCGAACGTGCCGGATTAATGCCCATAGAGCGCGCCTACCCGATTATTGACGTGCTTAAACTCTTGCGACGGTATGACTTCGCCCACCAACGGCGGCTCTCGATTGAATATATCTTATGGCGGGGCGTCAATGACGACCAACGTCATGCCGACGCACTCGCCCGTTTGCTGAACGGGATGCACTGCCGTGTCAACCTAATCCGATTCCATGCTTTCGACGGCTTTGACGGACAACCGCCTACGACCGCCGTCATGGAGGCCTTCCGCGACCGTCTCAACGCGTTCAATATCACCGCGACCATACGCGCCTCACGCGGCGAGGACATCCAGGCAGCCTGCGGTATGCTCGCCGGCAAAAAACATGCCCTTGATTGACATTCCATGGCAACTCCATTAGTCTCTGTCATAGTCACGACCTATAATCAAGAGGACACGATAAGCCGCACCCTTGATTCAATCCTCGCACAAGAGCGGGACTTCGATATAGAGATTATTATCGGGGAGGATTGTTCAACCGACAACACGCTCAAAATATGCCGCGAATATGCCAAGTCATATCCCGGCATGATAAGACTGTCAGCCAACAATCCCAACAAAGGAATTGTCGACAACTATTTTGACTGTCTCCTTGAATGCCGGGGCAGATATATAGCCGATTGCGCCGGTGATGACTGGTGGACTGACCCGTGCAAACTACAGAAACAAGTAGCCGTCATGGAGTCAAGCCCAGGAATCAGCCTTGTACACACCGACTGGAATTATTACGACACCTCTACCGGGAATATAACACCATCCGACCCCAAAAGTCGACTCGCTCCTTTCCGTCAACCTTTAATGGACGGAAAGGAACTATTGTTACACATACTTCGCCGAGACGTGCCCGTCATCATTCATTCATGCACAGCCATGTATCGGAGGGACATGATTATGGAGGCATACAGGGAAGACACCTCCATGTTCCGCAATAAAGAGTTCACATGTGAGGACATTCAACTCGAGGCTGCTCTCTGCAGTAAAGGGGATATCGCATTTCTCCCTGATAACACTTTAAATTACAGCATCGGGCACGATTCAATCTCATCCGACCGGGATTATGATAAAACCTTTTGCTTTTATTTAGGGACAATCAGACTAAACCGATATCTGGAACATAAATACAATATCCCTCGACAGGAGTTAAATGAGTATTACTGCAAAAACCTGCATTTTGTATTCTCACAGGCGTTCTATGCCCTGAATCCACACAACAGGAGGACTTTTATAGATTTTGTCTCGTCATCAAACCTCCCGTTAGGCAAAAAAACAAAAATCCTTATACTCCTAAGTTCATTCAAACCATTGTGGCGTATAAGCGTATGGTGCAAACGCAATATTTTGGGCATCAAAGGTCATTGACCCTCCATTTGCGTTTCAGGTTCAAGAAAGACACCGTTACCGAAACGACAAGCAGCAATGAATCCACGATTAAACCCCAAAAATCATCGGCTAAAACCGCACCCACAAAAGCACCGCCCGCAAGCGACAACGCGACAACAGCGTTGATTGTGACACCACGCGACATATAACATGAATAACGGCAATAGGTTATAAACATGTATGCGACATACGCCACCGCCGCGCTCACGGTCATCGACACTCCGAGCCCGATTATGCCGTAAATATTGAAGAATACACAGCCAAGGCCTAAGAACAATAAATTCCCCGCCATACCTTCAAGCCAAAAGAACAAACGTTTATCCCCCTTGGCAAAAGCGATATACCCCATAGGATAACTCAACGCCTTAATAAGCACTCCAAGCCCCATCCAGCGTACAAGCGGAACAATGGTTTCAAAATCCCGGCTAAGCAATATAGTCACGACAACCGAGGCCACAATGAAAAGCAATATGACCAAAGGTGTCAACACCCATGACACAAGTTCAGTCTGCCGGTTGACAAGTTTCCGCACCATGATGTTATCCTCAGCCACCGCCGACAGACGTGGGAAATAATCCAGCGACATAGCGGCGAATACAAGACCCGAATACTGTGCCGTTATCGAATTGGCGGCCTGATAGAACCCAACATCATTCATATCACCGGTAACCCTTATAAACAAGTTCAACAAATAGGTGCAGACTGTCCCCAAAAGGCTGCTTACCATCATGACCAAACCTAAAGAGACCAATCCCTTGACAATCGGACGATGCTCATTCCAACTGAACCTTACAACGGCCACCTGACAAGTCCGTCCCACCGAATAGCGATAAAACAGGTACATCGATAACGACAGGGCCAACATCGCCGGAACAATCCCATCCGTTCCATAAAAATAGTATAACGGAACGCCGACACACAATCCCACCGATGCCCCGACCACCGATGCCCGGGACAATTGTTTAACGGCATGCAATCCCTGCAACAATGATAGTTCCCCGCCACCAAGTATCGCAAAGAACACCACACAACCGACCAACATGAAATCGGGCCAGTAACCTCCGTTCCCAAACGTCCATCCGCTCAATATCGATGAAAACAGGACACAGAACACCGCCCCGGCAATAGCCGACATCAACACCAGAGTCCTCGCCACTGAAAACACAGTTGACAGTTTCAAAGAGTCATCTTTTATAGAGGCAACCTCCTTGACGATAGAAAGATTCAGGCCTAATGACGCAAACTGTTGCACAGTGGTGGAAGCGATGTTAAACAGACTTGACACGCCCATCCCCGCAGGCCCGAGGAAAAGAGCCACGAATTTCCCTCGAATCAGATTAATCAAAATCTGAAAAGCCTGAACCCCTCCGAACACCGATGTGCCCTTCAAGATGTTTTTATAACTATTCTCCCCCGATGATGCCGCCACAAGACTAATTTACAATTTTACAGTTATTAAAACGCGAAAGCCATTCCCTTGATGGCTCATTGGGAGGTAACAACACCAGACCGTCACACAACCTTTCGTTGCGCAGCATGGCAGCGTATTTGCCAAGAGACCCTTGACTCGTTATATGATGACGGCAATGTGACATCAATATCATGTCACAATAACCTTTTTCTGACCCATTTATATCACATATCTTAAAATCGGCATCCCCAAACGACTCTGACAATTCATTTCGACACCAATCCGACTCATCTGAAAAAATAAAAAATTTAGCCTCGCCACTTATTCTGCGCACATACTCAACCGACTTCTTAAAATATACCATGGATGCAGGGGCTCCGTATGCCTTGACAAACGATGATAAATCGCCCCTACGGACATGAACCGCGACAGCACTTCCAGCCTTATTTGCCGATATAATTTCATTCAACAATTTAAGATTATCCTTATCAAGCACCGAATCATCCGCCCTAAAGACCTGTTTGAACACCGTTGAATACATTTCTTCCGAATCACGGTAGTAACCATCCATATATGCCGGCCCGACAATCTCCATCCAATCCATCGATGACTCCTGAATCCCAAAATAATCATTGTGATACATAAACCCGATTTTTAACAATCGACACAACAATGGAGAGGCTTTTTTAACTTCCAGACATGGAAACGCCCGCTCCAAATCATAATTCCGAGCAAACCGTCCGTCCATATCCTTCCCACATTCCCTAAACCAAGACAGGTCGAAACGGACATCACATCCACGACGCTTAAGCATCTCACCAACAAGATAGAAATGCATCTGTGAACAAATCCCCCCATCCATTCTAACCACTACAACATTCGGAACAAGCCCAACTTTATCAAGTGAACCCACTCCCTCTTTTATTAGACTCTTCAACAATGTTTTTAATATCATCACTTCTCGGCGGATTTGTGGCGGGCGTAGGCCGAGGCCATGCGGGTGTGATAGCCACGGGAGGCGTAGGACGGGCCATTATAGCCGCGGGCAAACGCTGCCCAGTTTTTATTTTTTAGGTGAGGAAGAAGCCCCGAGTTGGTTATAAACCGCGCAAAGAGTTCCAATTGGTCGCGTTCAGAGCGGCTCATCAATTCGACAAACTCGTTTATATCTTTCGCGCCACATTTCTTCCAGTTGAACCCGCCAATCTGGAACATACCCCAGAATGTACCTTCGATTGCCGTTGTGTTATCGATTGTCCTTGCCGCCTGTAATCTCTTGTACACCGCCGCCTGTGAACCTCGTGCCGAACGGCTGAACACCGAGGGATGGCTCCTGCGGTATTTCGACAGATTTATGCCTCTTTTCCCGGCAAAACGGCGGAACATCGACAGGTCAAAATTCACCAACGGCACTCCTGGTGCGGAAAAACCCTCATGCGACCTTCCGGCCTCTATATCGACAACGGCCTTGATTGCGGCCACCTCCACGCCGAGTTCATCGGCCACTTCGCGATAATCCTCCTCGGTCAATCTCTTGATTACATCAGGAACTGTCTCATCTTCGGCTTCAACCACTGATTGCAGTGAATCGGTTTCAACAGGCTCCGTCGCCGACAACGACAAGAACGCATAAACAGCAGCAATGACTGTGAGGAGATGTTTTTTCATGACTATCATCTTTAGGTTGACAAATTTACAAAAATTGGACGAAACGGCAAAAACGTAGGGTTGTGCCAGTCCGACACAACCCTACAACGAGTATTATTATAATTATTATGAGAGTATGTTCAGCCAACTCACTTCTTGAGGTCAGCGACCTTAGTGAGCGTCAGGCGCAATTGCTGCCAGAAACGTTCGACAGCCGGAATGTGCATTCTTTCCGACGGGGAATGGACGCCCTGCAATGTCGGCCCGAACGACACCATGTCAAGGTGAGGGTATTTCTCCAAGAACAGACCACATTCGAGACCGGCATGAATGGCCTTTATTGCGGGGGTGATTCCATAGAGTTCCTTGTAGGCGTCGCGAGCGATTTCCATGATGGGCGATTTCATGTTGGGTGCCCAACCGGGATATCCGTCACCGTGTGTAACCTCGGCCCCTGCGAGTTCAAACAGAGCCTCGACCTGACGGGCGATGTCCCATTTGCGGGACTCAACCGAGCTTCGCTGACTCGTAGTCACCAGGATTTTGTTGTCAGGCTGCATCTTGACCGATGCAAGGTTGGTCGATGTCTCCACTAGACCCTCGATGTCACGGCTCATTGATATAACGCCGTGAGGTGCGCTGTAAAGGGCGCGTATGAGGTTGAGCGATGTAGCCGAATCAACACAGAATTCAGGTGTCTCGACGCTCTCAATCTTGATTTCAAGTGTCGGTTCAAGACCGGCATACTCGTTCTGCACCTCGGCGATAAATTCGTTGAGACGTGTCACCACCTTTTCCTTACGCGAAGTGTGCACCCCGAACACAGCATGTGCAGCACGGGGAATGGCGTTGCGCAGGTTACCGCCGTCGATTTCCGACACCGACACATCATGTTTTTCGGTGAGACTAAAGAGGAAGCGTGCCAGCAGCTTGTTGGCGTTGGCACGTCCAAGATGGATGTCTCCGCCCGAATGGCCACCCTGTCCTTTCTCAATGCTGACCTTGAAATACATATAATCGGTCGGCGCGAAAGAGCGGTTATAAGAGAACAGACATGTGGTATCCACACCGCCGGCGCATCCCACGAAGATTTCGGCATCATCCTCCGAGTCGAGGTTAAGCAACATCGAGCCTGAAATCATGCCCTCGCCAAGGTTGTTGGCACCGGTGAGGCCCGTCTCCTCATCAACCGTGAAAAGAGCTTCGAGTGGCCCGTGTACAAGGGTGTCATCGACAAGGGCCGCAAGCGCGGCGGCCATGCCGATACCGTTGTCCGCGCCAAGCGTCGTGCCCTCGGCACGCAGCCATTCGCCGTCAACGACTGTGGTGATGGGGGTATTGTCGAAGTCAAACGACTTGTCGTTGGACTCGCACACCATGTCCATGTGAGCCTGAAGAATAACCGTGGGCGCATCTTCATGCCCGGGGGTTGCAGCCTTTGTCATCACAACGTTACCAACCTTGTCGGTCTTGACCAGAATATCGTGTTTTGCGGCAAAATCAAGAAGATATTGACGTATCTTCCCCTCCTTTTTAGAGGGGCGCGGCACCTTGGTGATTTCATCAAAAATCGAGAACACCAACGCCGGTTGCAGGTCTTTGATTGTCATAGTTTCTTTATTATTAGTTCAATTTGATTCCGAATTGGAAAATAATGTTAAATTTTGAAATAATCGCACACTAAGTTACAAAATAAAATTTACATATAGCAAATAATTTCGCGACGTTTCCTATATTTGCAGTGTAAAAGCGCATTTTATACATGAAAACTGCCATTCTGTCCATTATGCTAATCGCCTTCGCATTCTTATTGCTGGGTGTCAAAGTGCTGTTTGTCAAAGGAGGTAGATTTCCGTCGGGTCACGCACACGATGTGCCGGAACTCCGTCGACGCGGTATAGGGTGTTCCCACAACGAATAATAATTTAACAAAGAACATAAAAACTTTAATTACATTTATTCCTGACATGAAAAAATCAGCAATCTTCGCTATAATCGCGCTTGCCGCCTCAACTATAGCAGCTTGTTCAGGCAACGCGGACGAAGCCGCCGATAATAAAGCCGCTGCAACCGCGGAAAAGACCGAGACAAAGAGCCTTCCCAACATACGATACATCGACGGAGATTCGGTAAGCGCACATTACAACCTCGCCAAAGACTTCAAGGAAGCATCGCTCCGCGCAATCAGCAAGATTGACAACGCCCGCAACGCCAAGGGCAATGAAATCCAAAAGTTCGGCGCGTCAATCGAGCAGAAGATGCGTTCCAACGGCTACCTGAGCGAAGAAAGCTACAACGCCGACATGGCCAAATACAACAAGATGCAGCAGGATGCAGCCGTCTATATCGACAACCTGCAGCGCACCACCGAGCAAGAACTCGCCCAGCAGCAACTTCAGCTAAACGACTCAGTCGAGAACTTCATCAAGCAGTACAACAAGACCAAGGGTTATGACGCAATCCTGTTCAAAGCCGCGGGCGTATACTTCAACCCCGACCTCGATATCACCAAGGAAATCATCGATGGTCTGAACGCTCGCTACAACAAGGTAGCGACGAAATAGCCACACCTCCGACAAAAGACTTATCACAAGCTGCGCCATAGTCATGACACAGCTTTTTCTATTTACATAATTAATTACAACACATGAAGAAACTTTTACTTCTATTCCCGATGCTGGCCTGGTTCTGTGCAGCCACAGCCGACACCGCCCAACAATGGGTCCTGATAACCGACTCAGGCATCGAAGTCGCGATAAGCGACGTTGAATGCCTTGTCGCAGCCGACAACGCCGAATCTTTTACGGTAATGAAAAAGACGCCTACTGACAACATCACCGGCGTCAAATCAGCGACCTTTACCAAACGTGAACTATCATCAATAGGCTCGACCTTAGGCGGCAACGGCATGACAATCATGCCCGACCACGTGAGCAATTCAATAACAATCACAGGCGCACCCGGCGCAGAGGCCCGCATAACGGCGACAAACGGCCGGACAGTACTACAGACAAGGCTTACCGAATACAATGACCGCATAGACATCTCGTCACTTGAACCAGGCATGTATATTCTCTCCATAAACAATTCATCAATTAAATTTATCAAAAAATGAAGAAGCTCCTGTTCTTAACCATCATAACCCTGGGGGGCATACTTACTTCACAGGCCCAATTCAAGATTGAGCCTGTCAACGGCGACCCGGTGACAATCAACGGCAATGTGACATTCTCACCCAATGCCGACGGGACATCCTACTCGGTCGGTTCATCCTATAACGCTGACCTTGACCTGTCCAAAATCAAGTCAATATCACTCGCCCCTAAGACAACCGGGCCGGCAGTCGGTGACTTCTTTTACTCCGACGGGACTTATTCCGCCACTCTCGACGCGTCAAAGACTCCAATCGGGGTGATATTCTATATCGGCGACCCCACCGAGCAGGACGCCGCGCTAAAGGCCGCACACCCCGGCTGCACCCATGGTCTTGTAGTGGGCCTGACCCAAAAGCAATGCGAATGGCAGGACAACTACGGAGACTTCGACATGGAGGTCGACATGACCGTCGGGGAATGGATTGCAGCCAACACCGACTACGAGTCAATTGCGACCCGCTCCGAGGCAATGAGCAGTCCGTTCAACAAAATCCTCGGCTACAATAATACAATGGGCATCGATGCCTTCAATGACGGAGAATATGGATGGGATTACGAAGTACTCGTCGGCAGCAATGTATCAAGCACAATGTCCTCCTACAAGGCTCCGGCATCAACGAGCGGATGGTACATTCCCTCAATCAAGGAAGTGTCCCTGATTTGTTCGGGCGTGACCGACGGCAGCATCGGCGACCTTGGCTACGAATCAACACCCGACAACGCCAACGTGACATTGCTCAACACCAAAATCGCCCAAATCGACAAAGCCACACCTCTTGACGGGGTATATTGGTCCAGCACCGAATACAATGTCAGCCAGGTTCACACCGTCCAATTCCGCAACGGTCTCGTCATGCAGACCTCCAAGGGCGGTGCCAACCTCCTGCGCCCAATCCTTGCATTCTGACCCGAAACCCATAGCGACAATCAGTACGGTTACGGGATTGAGACTTAATGCGAAATTGTAGGGACGCTCCTACGATGCTGATTCTTGAATTTTTCAGCACCTACCGAAAAAATATCGGGCGATGAACTTTGAAGGTTCATCGCCCGACATTTTAATTACTGTTCATTACAAATCAACGGCGTGGGCCACGGTCATGACGCGGGCCGCGGTCGCCGCCTTCGCGACGTGGGCCACGGTCGCCACGGGGTGCACGCGGGGCGCGTTCACGTTCCACATACCCTTCAGGCTTGGGAAGCAACGCACGCATCGACAGACGGTACTTGCCTGTCTTTTTATCGATTTCAATGAGTTTGACCTCAACTTCATCGCCCTCTTTCAGGCCTGATGCAGCCATGTCTTCAAGGCGTTCCCATGAAATCTCGCTGATGTGGAGAAGTCCGTCTCGGTTAGGCATAAACTGTACGAACGCCCCGAAGTCGAGAATCGACTGCACGCGTCCTTTGTACACTTTGCCCTCCTCGGGAAGCTCGACAATCGCGTTAATCATCTCCATGGCCTTGTCAATCGATGCCTTGTTGGCAGCGGCGACCTCAATGTATCCGCCCTCGTCGATTTCATCGATAGAGACCGTCGCTCCACTGGCCTCCTGAATACCCTGGATTACCTTTCCACCCGGGCCAATCACGGCACCGATGAGGTCCTTGGGTATAATCATCGTCACGATGCGAGGCACATGAGGCTTGTAGTCCTCACGTGGAGCGGGTATCGTCTCGTTTATTTTGTCGAGAATGTGAAAACGTCCGTCACGTGCCTGGTTAAGCGCACGCTCAAGGATTTCGTATGACAGACCGTCACACTTGATATCCATCTGTGTCGCGGTGATACCGTCACGTGTGCCTGTAACCTTGAAGTCCATGTCTCCGAGGTGGTCCTCGTCACCGAGGATGTCACTAAGTATCGCATATTTCTCGCCATCGGAAATCAACCCCATCGCGATACCTGCCACGGGTTTCTTCATCTTGACGCCGGCATCAAGCAACGCGAGTGTCCCGGCGCAGACAGTGGCCATGGACGATGAGCCGTTAGACTCGAGTATATCGCTCACAATGCGGCATACATAGGGGAAATCATCGGGGAACATGCGCTTCAACGCACGGTGGGCGAGATTGCCGTGACCTACCTCGCGACGACCCACGCCACGAACGGGACGAGCCTCGCCGGTAGAGAAGGGAGGGAAGTTATAGTGCAACAGGAAACGTTCGCGTCCCTGGTTGAGCACATCATCGAGAATCTTCTCGTCGAGTTTGGTGCCGAGTGTCACGGTCGAAAGCGACTGGGTCTCGCCACGGGTGAAGACAGCCGAACCGTGAGGGCCGGGAAGATAACCTACCTCACACCATATCGGGCGGATTTCGGTTGTCTTACGTCCATCGAGACGTATGCCCTCGTCAAGCACACAACGGCGCATTGCCTCTTTCTCCACATCGTGGTAGTAACGTTTCACCAACGGGGTCTTCTCGTCGCGTTCCTCCTCGGGAATCGACTCGATATATTCGTTAAGAATCGCCTCGAACGAATCTATACGCCAATGTTTGTCGGCACTGCCGGTCTTCGCCACGGCATATACCTTGTCATAGCACTTGTCATGCACATCCTTGCGGAGGTCTTCATCGTTGACCTCATGACAGTATTCACGTTTCACTGTCGAGCCGACAGCCTCGGCAAGCTCAAGCTGAGCCTTGCACTGAATCTTGATGGCGTCATGGGCGGTGCGAAGCGCGGCAAGGAGGTCAGCCTCCGAAACCTCGTTCATCTCGCCCTCTACCATCATTATATTGTCGTAGGTCGCTCCGACCATGAGTTCCATGTCGGCGTTCTCCAACTGTTCAAAAGTGGGGTCTATAACAAATTCACCGTTAACGCGTGCGACGCGCACCTCCGATATCGGTCCGTTGAACGGGATATCACTGACGGCAAGGGCGGCGGATGCTGCCAATCCTGCAAGAGCGTCAGGCATGTCAACACCGTCCGACGAGTAAAGGGTTATGTTTACAAACGTGTCAGCATGGTAATTGTCAGGGAACAACGGACGCAGTACACGGTCAACGAGACGCGATGTCAGGATTTCATAATCGCTCGCGCGTCCTTCACGTTTAAGGAAACCGCCGGGAAAACGTCCGTTTGACGAGAATTTCTCTTTGTATTCAACTTGAAGGGGCATGAAATCGACCCCTTCACCGGCCTCCTTGGCCGTCACAACTGTCGCGAGGAGCATCGTGTTGCCCATGCGCAGTTCTACCGCTCCATCGGCCTGCTTGGCAAGTTTGCCTGTCTCGAGGGTGATTGTACGCCCGTCAGGAAGCTCGATGGTTTTCTTGATTGGATTTAACATAAAAGATTGTATTGTTCTTATTTTTCTGCTTTCTTTGCACAAAATCGTCACAAAGTTACAATTTTTCCATGATATAAATTGCTCTATTTCACCCTTAAATAGGCCTCATGTTCCCACGTGACACCTCAAGCTGCAAAAAATTTTAGATATTTAACGTTTAATCTCGGATTAATCATTACTTTTGCCCCCGAAGTCTCCAAAACACAACCGACATGCAACAACAATACAACAACTACGGTAATTACGGCAATCCTACGCCACAGCAAGTCTACTACCAACGCCCCAAGACCAACGGACTCGGGACGGCAGGATTCATCTGCGCTCTTTTGGCTCTAATCCTATGTTGGGTACCCGTGCTCGACTGGATTCTTTGGGTACTCGGGTTCGTATTCTCCATCATCGGCCTGTTCAAAGCTCCGCGTGGACTCGCCATAGCCGGCTTCATCATCTCGATTATCGGCATAATAATCCTCTTGGTCCTGGTGGCAGGCTTCCTCGGCCTGGCAATGCTTAGCGTCTAAAACGCACTTGGGCATTCAGCACGGTCCTTTGTAGGACGCTTTTCAAAGCGTCCGCAGTTTCTGTACGAGCATCTCTAAAGATTACTCTACGAATCATTAAAACAATCGTGACACCAATTTTCAACATTGGTGTCGATATAATTCATTATTTTATCAAATGCTTGATGACTGCGTATTATATGTTCATGATAGCGTGACTGCCATTTGAACAGGAGCCCTAATTTATTAGCCCATCTTGTTATGCCACCCTTTAAACATCTGACAACGACCGATAACGGTGAGTTATAATGAAAATTTTCACAACCGCTACCATGTGCTGAATTACGCAAGCAACCTAAATTTGGCTCAAGGGGATTTAATGCCTGTTTATCGGCGGACGCTTTAAAAAGCGTCCCTACCGGTTTTTCAATGACAACTATTAGATGTACGTGGTTAGGCATAACCACGTAATTCCACACCTCTACAAAATTGAAATGGAGAGACAATTCCTTTACATGTCTCTCCATTATTTTCCCTATCGCAGAAAGATGCATATTACCGTCAGAACCTATATTCCCAAAATAATGACGGTGGCTGTCGGTACACACGGTGACAAAATATATCCCGCATTCATAATCATGCCATTTCGCCCTAAATTGATGCCTGTCACCCATATCGATACTTTAACAACCTAAACACATTGCAGGGACGCTTCGTAGGGACGCTTTTCAAAGCGTCCCAATGCTATCCACAGCGACAATGCGCCACCGTTACATGTAGCGGGCGACGGCGTCGGACAGACGGGTGACATCCTCCACGCGCTCGGCGATTTCACCCTGGCGGTTAAAGATGTAGGTGGTGGGGACACCTGTCACGTTGTACTGCATCAGGTTCTTCGCGCCGTCGGCCGGGGAATTGTAAACCGTTATCCACGGTATATTCTTGGCCGACTGACGCCACAGGTATTCATCCTCGTCAATCGACACCTGAAATATCTCAAGTCCCTGTGAGTGATACTTTTCATATATCTTGTTGAGTTCACGGTTAAACGCTGGAGAAGCCTCGTCGGCATACACAGTAAAGTTTAATATGACAACCTTACCCTGCTTTGCAAGTGCCTCAAGAGAGTGCTTCTTCCCAAGGTTGTCATAGAGCGATATGTCGAATATCTTCACCTCGTCAACGACCATGGTGTCCCTCGGCGTGGTCGGCGGAAGGGTAGCGACACGGTTGGAGAGGAAAAGATTCTTCAAATAGGCCGTTCGGGGGTCGTTGGGGCGGAACTGCGTGAACGCATTGGCGACCGCACCTATAAGACGCAGGTCCTTGGGGTCGCCCGGATTGTAAATTGACACCCCTCCTATTTTTTTATTTATAATGTAGTAGGCCACAATGCCCGAAGGGTCACCGAGCAACATCCCGCCGAGGTCCCGCTTCAAAAGCGAATCGCTCGCGATGGCATTGATTCCATTTTTGTTGACCACGGCCATCACACGCCGGTCAACCTCCATCAACGTCTCGGCCGCTGGTGTCCCGCCCAAGGTGTATTCCGAGTCAAATGCGTCGGCACGGGAGACGACATTCACTGTCTCTATGCTGTCGATAGGGAAATACAATGTCTTGTCGTCAAGGCGCAGACGGTAGATGTCGGGGTAACCGGCGGCTGCATGACTGTAGGCGAATTTCCCCGACTCATCGAGCTTGACCGAGTCGAGCGCGTACCATCTCCCGTTATCCGAAGCCTCTATCATCATGGTCTCTCCGTCAGCACCCTCGATTGTGCCGTTGACAGTCCACTCATTGCGGTGACCGCATGCCGTCATCAATAGGGCGGCCATTGACATTAATATATATTTTTTTGGCATATTTTCCCATTTAAAGTATTCAGCGCAAATTTAGGAAATTTTATTGATTACACCATCCCCTTATATCTCAAAAAATCGTCCTATACTCACTATTAATTACTCAGCACGTGTATATCCGCCGACAATTACTCATTTTAGGGTATTTCGGGCAAATGTTTTCAATATTAATTTTACAATCGAAATATTATATGCGAATGAACACGGGAAAGGTCGATGCACCACAGCATCGCCTTCCCGACTGAAAATTGGTTAAAGCACTGCGCACAACGGTTGGGACAATCGGTGTGCGCAATGTTTTTTCATCAAAAGAGCCTTATTTTAACACATCGGTCGTCTCTTTAACAAATAACGTTAAAACATCAGACCCCGATGTCACAAACCGCGTCTTATCACGTCTTATCAATAGAAAGGTAAAAATGATTGATTTGGTCAACCCTGCATGAATACGGCAGGACTGATGAATGTGAACAAAGTGATTAGTAATTCTCGAATTTTAGCTTTTTATCATTAACGCAACAGTACCGCCGTTCTTCGACGCAGATGTCGGGGAACGGCGGTCATTTTTCCGATTTTAGGGCACCAAATGATAAAAAGCGTTAAATATGCGTATATTTTTTCATGATTTATGTGTTGTATAACATAATATCATTATTTTTGCATCGTGTTTTTCATGGTATTAGATTTAAGGTTAAGAAGATTATTCGTCGGGACGACGAGTAATTTTTTTTGCTTATAGACCATCGGGGCTATTGCCCGCTAAAACTAAAACCGTTATCTTTGTGGTACAAAGGTGTCAGACATCGAGACACCACAAACCGAGAAACAAATCCCCTTGATGGAAAATTATTTAGTATCAGCGCGGAAATACCGCCCGGCGACCTTTGCCTCGGTCGTGGGACAGAAGGCCCTGACGGCGACGCTGAAGAACGCCATCGCCACCGAGCGGCTTGCCCACAGCTATCTGTTCTGCGGGTCACGCGGTGTCGGCAAGACCTCATGCGCACGCATCTTCGCAAAGACCATCAACTGCGAGCACCTGACTCCCGATGGCGAGGCATGCAACGAGTGTGCATCATGCCGTGCATTCAATTCCGGCAGCTCAATGAATGTCATCGAGCTGGACGCCGCCTCCAACAACGGTGTCGACGCGATGCACTCCCTGATTGAGCAGACCCAGGTGCCCCCCACCCTCGGACGCTACCGCGTGTTCATCGTCGATGAGGTGCACATGCTTTCACAGGCCGCCTTCAACGCGTTTCTGAAAACACTCGAGGAACCGCCATCCTACGTAATATTCATTCTCGCAACAACCGAGAAACACAAGATTCTCGCAACAATCCTCTCACGATGCCAGATATATGACTTCAACCGCATCTCGACACAGGATATGGTGGAACATCTGTCACATGTGGCGTCAAGCGAAGGGTTCACAGCCGAGCCTGCCGCGCTGAACGTCATCGCACGTAAAGCCGACGGCGCGATGCGCGATGCCCTGTCGATATTTGACCAAGTGGCGGCCTCCACACGCGGCAACATCACCTACAAGGCTACAATCGACAATCTCAACGTCCTTGACAACGCCTATTATGACCGTCTTCTCGAAGCGTTCATTTCCGGGAAAGTTCTCGATTCCTGGCTCATCTACAAGGAAATACGTGACAAGGGATTTGACTCCCATTTCTTTCTTAACGGCCTGACCGACTATTTCCGCGACCTCATGGTCGCACGTGACCCCGCGGCATTGCAGTTACTCGAGGCGAGCGATGATGTGAAAACCGCGATGGCGCGGGAGGCGTCACGCTGTACCCCCGACTTCATCTATCGGGCGATGTGCCTGTGCAACGATGCCGACCTCAACTACCGCGTGGCATCCAACAAACAATTCCTCGTCGAGGTCACACTCGCCAAGATATGCCAATCGCTCAGCCCCTCCCCCGGTAACGACGGCCAAGGAGAGGGGCAGTTGAAACCTATAGATAAGGCCGTCACACCCTCACAGGCAACCACCACACCACAGGCCGCTCCACAAGAAACAAAGCCGGAAAACCCACCGCGCCAGACAGTGCCGACACCCCACCCTGCCGCTGCAATCACGCCCGCCAAGGCACAATCACCCACCGTGGCGCAACCCACCTCCGTGGCTTCAAACCCGACTTCAAAAACACGACCGACACGCAACCGATTAGGCCCTTCCCTCTCACTCAACTCATCGCCGACACAACCCGAGCAATCATCGGCCAAAGCCGCCGCGAAAGCGCAGCAACCGTCACGCCGCGAACCCTTCAATGACGAACGGCTCTACATCCTGTGGCAGCGGTTCATCAAGGAGAACCCCCACCAGCACATCCTCATCAACACCATGCGGGCATCCATGCCTGTCAAAAAGGACGGCGAGACTTACACTGTCACGGTCGAGAACGAGATGCAACGCGACCTGATACAACAATCGCTGCCGGGGATACTGAAAGCTATGCGTGACGGTCTGGAAAACGATTTTTTCACAATCGAAGTGCACATCAATACAGGCGATGCCGCGCCCCACACATGGAACGAACGCCAGGTACTCGAACACCTGTTGCGCGAGAACCCGGCTCTGCAAGGTTTCATGACCGACTTGAAACTGAAACTGTAAGAGAATGTTTGAGACAATATTCTTCTATCAGGCCGTGACCTCTATTTAAGAGATTTTTTAACAGCTTCTTATTTGGCTGGCATTCAATTTATCAGTATCTTCGCCGTGAAACTTGACAGGAGGCTGTAGAGACAGCTCCACAAGTATTTTAAGAGATTGTCTAAAATTTTAATGAGCATACGCTCATTGAGCTAAAGGTTCTCATTAGAATTTTTAAGAGCTATTTCGGAGGGAATTTTGAAGGACGAGCGAGGATAATATCGAAATATTTGACGAGCGAGAACTTAAAAATTGACCCGAAAGAGCCTTGATAACCTTTAAAACGAATAAGAACGGCGTTTTACGCGCTTTCCGCCCTTTGACTCGGTCATGATGCCCGCATCACTCCCTCGTCTTCATGACGGAAATCATCGCAAAACACCTACAAAAATTCAATGATAAAAATTTAGACAATCTCTAATATAAGGTGTTATTGACATTTTATCTTCGCAATTCAAACTTCGCAACTTTGAACCACGAGATGAGGATAAAACGACAATAGCACCTGCATCGGTAGCTTATACCCTGCCCCCAACGGGCGTCAAGTATAATGCCAATCGGTGTGGGGCTGTTGTCTTATCAATCTCGAAGGGCATTGCGAAGGCCTGAATTGCTGATAAGACAGAAATACAATCCTCACACCTTTTTTATATCCAGGCAAACCAGTCCGCCGACCGAGGGAGGATAAGGCGACGGCATGAAAAAATCATCACATCATTATGAAAAATGTGTTCAAATCTGTCATTTTCATTACAGCGTTAATCCTCACAATCTCAACCGCCGATGCCGCATCACGCAAAAAGAAACGCGTCAAGACAGTCAAACAACCGACTATCGAACAAGTCATCCATGCCATTGACTCAATCAGCCGCACCGAGACCGGGGCCGCCGACTCCATGAGATTCACACAACCCACCAGGACAGCGATATATGTATCCAACCTACCGACGGCTATCAACCGAAAGGCATTATCACGCCACTACGAGGACAAGATGGTACGTTTCTCCGAGACTCAACAGGAGGATTCCCTGCAACAGGCATGCACGACCGTCCTGTTGATGAACGACACCGACAACATGCCGATGGCCTACGAGGGACTCGCACAGATATATGCCACGCGCGGCGACACCGACAATCTGAAAAGAACGCTCGACAGCTATGAACGGCTCTCATCCGAACTTCCCGGCGACACATACAAGGGCACAATCGCACAGTTACGCGAGGAATATGACGACGTTCTCCACCCCGAACGCTTCGCCGAACGGATGCGGGGCACTTGGGTCAGTTATGACCTCAAAAGTGCCAACGGGGACATGCTCAACTACCCCTACATAACCCTCAACATCAATGACATCAACAAGAACACCGGCATATATCTGCCCTACTTTCCCGGCAACACTCCGCAACAGGAGGATTGGGATTTATTCTCACTAAAGACATCTCAATATGTAGGCGGTTACAACGGACACATCGAGGCTTCATTCGGAAGCGAGAGACTTAACCGTGGTGATGCCACGTTCGCAAAAGCCGGGTTTGAGTCCACCCGCAAATTCCGCGCCGACATGCGCGGAAACATCGCGGCTTCAAAAGGCAAGTTCGGAGACAAACTCGCCGCGACGGCCGCGACCGAAATCACCGCGACACTTCTTGATGGATTATTCAGCAGCACGGCGCAGTCATCCAAGAAAATCGCGGCACTGAACCTGCAACTCGACCAAGTGTCACCCGTGGTGTTGAAAGGCAACGCCGAGTATTACAAATATTCGGTCAACGTCAATCAGATGAACTATTACCAACCACGCCCCACCTATTCAGGCAAAGTCAGCTTTGTAAAATGGGAGTCCGCCGATGGAGTGTATTTCATCGACTCAAAAGAGAAAATCCACTCGGTATCGCCCATTTCATCGCTCGACCTGACACGTTACAACGAAATCAGGGAAAAATTCTCATGGAAACGGCCAAAATACTGGATACCGACAGCGGCATGTGAAGTCGGTGGCGCGGCCATGATGATTGGCGGAATAATAATGTGCTGTGACATCTCAAAAAAAGATGCTAATGGCAATCAGATATATGACAGCGACGGCACAAAAGCCATAAACAACGGCAAACTTGTCGGTGGCATAATCTTGATGCTCACGGGCGAGATGACAATGATTATCCCGCCATGTCTCATATATTCAAGCCGCGTGGGGAAACGCCGTGCAGCCATGGCCGAACTCAACCGCGAAAACATGCGGCGCCTCGAACGCAAGGCAGTGATGTCGATTCAACCCGGCGTCGACCCATTCAACCAGTCACTCGGATTAAACGCCAGCATCAGATTCTGACAATACTATGAAAACATTATTAGCGATTGCATTAATGTGCATCCCGGCTTCCCTCCCGGCACAGTTCCTGTGGTCCAACGCAGCCAGTGCCGAGGCGGAACGCCGGTACAATGAACTGTACGGCGACGGTGGATGGGGTCGCGAACGGCAGGAACGGCTGAACCAAGGCCTGAAACGCATCAACGACCAATATGAAGACCAAATCCGCCGCATCCGGGAATGGAATCCTATACTTCCCGGAATTAACAACGACCAACAAAAACTGACATCGACCCCACGCGGAGGAATCCAAATCACCAATGACCCGCCACGCACAACACCCCACCGCAAAGGAAACTCGCGCCGGCAACAGGAGGAATTACGCCAACGGCAGCGCGACAATGAGCACCGTGCATGGCTTGAGGAACGGCGCGAACAACAACGCGAGGCGGCACGACGTCAACGGGAGCGTGAACGCCTCCGCGCCGAGGAGGATTTCCATCACCGACAGCAAATCAAAGCCGAGGTCTCGGCAACGGAATATATCCGCGAGGGAGCACGGACACAACGGCTATCGGATGCCGCCGAATGGCGCACACACGAAGGGGCCGACATCCTTGACCGAACCCATACAGCATCGGGACTCATGCGCCGGGGAATGGGCAACAACTTCGGGGACGGAACGATATCGGGCAACCGCCACCGCATGCGTCCTCTTAAACGCAAAGATGACGGATTCCGCCTCGACCCGCACGCGATTCCGTGGGCGACGATGGCCGCCGATGCCCAACCATGGGAAAACTGGCGTGAGAATCTCAAGGTCACTTATCTCCCTTACTCCGTCCCCGCACCCGAGACAAACCTGAAGGAATCCACGCCTGAACCGCGCGTGCTCCTCACAAGTCCGCAACAATGGAGTGACATCGAGCAGCGCATACCCTCCGAACGGTTCGACATGATTAAGGCTGTCATCTATGACGTAAACGGCGGAGTGTTTCCTCAGCTGTCCTATAACCCTGACACCAAACAATACGAAATGCTCATGCTCGACAAGAACCGCATCCTTAAACTCGATGAGGACGGCGGGAAACTCACTATCGAGACACGCACCGAAAAGGACAACTCCGTCAAGAACGCGTTGGAAAGCGTGTCGTTGTCGGCCAACGCCGAAACAACCGGTATGACAATTCTCGGAGCAGACACAAACATGAAAATAGGCTCATCCTACACCCCGTTCAAGGGTAAAGTTTCAGAAAATGCAGGAATCGGGAATCTGAAAGTGAAACCCGGAGAAAAAGACTATCTCGAATACAAGCAGACAATTAGAGAAAACAATTTGGAGAAGGAAAAAGGAAAAGATTCATACATACTCACTGACAAATCCAAGAAACAAGAGATTGGGACCAAAGCGTCTCTATCGGCAAATACGACACTGGTGGAGAAACCTTCGTTGAAAACCGAAACATTCTATTTCGGAGGGGTCAGCGAAAAAGTAGCCTTGGGATGGGAACGCGGTGTTGCCGGGCCTAAAGTCAAAGCCAATGCCAAGTTTGAGAGCAGGGTATCGACCAAAGGTATAAAACACACAGCATCGGTAAACGCCGAAGCCACATTGATTGAAGGGAATATCGGTGGTACCACGGTCTTTAAAGTCCCGTGGTATGACGGCGTGTGCTTTTCCCATGTAAACGGGAGCGGGGGAATCGGATACAAATATTCACGAAAACGCAACCTGTCAAAATCGGGGAAAGATGAACAAATCCAACAAAGTTTCTCATTAGGTTCGGTTCCGCTGGCATTTACGGCTAAAGGTGCGATTGTCAGATGCACCCCCATGAGAGACATAAACGAAGCGTTAAAGAAAGCCCAATCCAACCCCTCCTCACAATGAAACACCCTCTTATCTTGGCACTATTTCTTGGTATCGTCCTGTCACTGCGCGGAGAGGAGAGCAACGCCACGGTCGAACTGCTGTTTGACCGCGCGATGTTCGATGTCAGCGATACGCCGGTGGGGATTATTCCCGGCCAAGGATTATGTGCCGCACTCGGCAACCGAATTGTCGGCCTCGACGCTGACCGCAACGACCGTTTCAAGGAAATCATACTGAAAGACTCCACCGTGACAATCGACGGGTTCACTGTCATCGGCAATCATCTCGTATTCCGTTCAGACAAATCAATAATATGGGACACACCCGATGACACAATGGACGGAATCACGTTCGCCGACAAGGGATTTTCCATCTTGCCGGCATCCGACACCACCCTATTCGTCATTCACCATCCCGAAAAAGAGTTATTTGAGATAAGTCTCAAAAATAAGAAATCGCTATGGGGTTCACGACTGGACGAGCCAGTTGTGACACTCGCCCGCATAGACCGTGACATAGTGACCGTGACCACAAGGCACATCGCCCTCTTTATCGATGGCGAATGGAACATCCTGCACACCCATCCGATTGACATAACCTCGGCGGCAATCACCTCCCAAGGAATCTTCTTCGGCACATCTGATGCCTTGTGGCGGTTACACGGGCCTGACGAAATCGAGCATGTCGCGACGGGGAACGTGTCACACCTATTATCGGACGGAGACAGACTCTATGTCATCGACGGCGAGAACAACGTCTATACCGTTTCTTTTAATAAATAGAACATTTATTGTCATAATGGCGGACGCGAAACTTCGCGCCCCTACGATGCAATCGACACATCCGCCACACAAACACATTTCCACCGTCAGTCCATCGTAGGGACGGGGCGCGTCCCCGTCCGTTTCCATTGCATAACGATGAAACCGTCCAACTAATCATTGTCGGCGAGGCCGAGGGGGAACAACACCGAGGGAGTGTGCGCTTCACGCATGATTGCGCCGATGCGTTTGACTACATCGGGGTGGGCTTCGGCCACGTCATTGTCTTCGTGCGGGTCGGTCACGAGGTCATATAGCTGAATCCTCGCATCGGCATCGTTCATGACATTCAACCTGACACCTTTCCAATCACCGAGACGCACAGCCATCTTACCGCCCTGTTCATGGAACTCCCAATAGAGATATTCATGACGGGGTTGACCCTCTTTGTCCATCAATGTCGGCAGGATTGAAATGCCATCGGTCTTGACGGGCAATTCCGTCCCCGTCATTTCGGCGAATGTAGGCATCATATCCCAGAACGCGCTGACATGCCGCGAAACACTCCCCGGGGCGATTCGTCCGGGACACGACACAATCAGCGGAGCACGTATTCCGCCCTCCCACAAGTCCTTCTTTCCGCCACGGAACGGCCCCGCGCTCTTAAAGAATTTAGGATTTGCACCGCCCTCGCGATGAGGGCCATTGTCGCTTGTGAATACAATCACCGTCTTTTCACTGATTCCGAGACTGTCGACCAATGCCATCACGTCACCCACATAGCGGTCAAGGCGCGAGACCATCGCCGCAAACGCGGCGTAAGGTTCAGGCTGGGAACTGTACTTGATGCGACTACGACCCTGCGGCGTGTAATCCCCGATTCCATTCTTACGCACAAACGGTTTCTCGTCAAACCGCCCCCGATATTTCTTCATCAGGTCATCATCGGGTGGCATCAGTTCGGCATGCGGGAGGATATAGGGCAGAAACGCGAAAAACTTACCGTCACGGTTATCGCATATAAATTTCATTGCCTGTGCATGGATTGTGTCAGGCGCATAATGCACCTTGTTCACAAGGTCATTGCCGGTCAGCCACACGGTATCACGGTTATGCCAGATATATTCCTGATAATATTTATGGGCCAACGCCTGACAATTGTAGCCATAGAATTCATCGAAACCCATCAAGGTGGGGTCAGCCTCCGAGCCGGGATAACCGAGCCCCCATTTACCGAACGCACCTGTCCTGTACCCTGCATCGTGAAACACGTTTGCAATCGTGTAGGTGCCTTCAGGAAGAGGTTGTTGCCCCTCATTGGCACCATGCCCCACACCGCCTTTATTCCCTCGGATGGGGGTATGCCCTGTATGTAGGCCTGTCAATAAAGCCGAACGGGATGGCGCACTGACCGATGTCCCGCAGTAATGGTCAGTGAAAAGCATGCCCTGCGAGGCAAGACGGTCGATATTGGGTGTCTCGATTTTTTCCTGTCCGTAACAGCCTATGTCGCCATAACCGAGGTCATCGGCAAGGATATAAATCACATTGAAATCACGGAAAGGATTGTCCTGCGACATGACAGCGGGGACAACCGCGCCTAACGCGAGCGTCCCGGTGATAAAACGAATACCCATGACTTCAGAATGTACCTGGATGAGAGAATTCGTAATAGGTATTGGCCAATGCCCTCGATGAAATGTTAAGCGAGAAACTGAATTTACGGCCATCGGCACGCGTGTATGTCCCTGAATAAACATTACGCGAGTTATAAGTTCCCTGGAACTTCCCCGTATATCTCCCGTTATAATATTCCGAAAGCATCAACTCTGTACTGTTAATCCATTCAAGCTGAAGCATCAGTTTGCTTTTAGAGCCTTGTGACGTGTAGTAGATGTATCCTATGTAGGAAGTACCATCCTCCACCCACCATTTGCCGGCGACTGTCTTACCGGCGACAGTACCTGAGATTGAGGAAGACAACGGCGATGCCGCCGACAATAGTCCAAATGAGATGACTGTGACTAAAAATGCTAAAAAGAGTCGTTTCATGGTCATTATTTTATCAGTGGTTTCAGAATCGGGATTAGTTTGTCGGCATAATGCTTGAAACCGAGGTCCGACAGATGGATACCGTCGATTGTGCCATCATCCTCGATACCGTCAAGCATGATATTGTCAACATAATATAGGTTGGCCGGATTCTCGGCCTTGAGACGCTCATAGTTGCGACGGAAAGCGGCGTTCTTGCGTGGAAGATAGTCGCCGAAGTAGGAATCATAGCGTGCGTAAGGGTACAATGGGCCTTCCAACATCACGATGGGCACATCGGGACGTGCCTTGCGAAGGATGTTTACAAAATCGTAGGTGAGCGTGTCACACATCATCTCGGTCGAGTTAGGCACAGGGTCGAGCAGGAACAAGTCAACATCAGGAATCGCCGCCATGGCGCGGGCCATCACAAAATCCATCTTACCCTCTCCACTGATGCCGAGATTGACCACCTCACAATTGAGGGCGCGCGATATAATATTGGTCGCGGCCATGCCGGGACGGGATGCACAGCCGCCCTGAAGGATACTCGTGCCGTAGGCCACGATTTTCTTCTCGGGACGTATCAGACGGTCAAATCCTGTAGTGACGACAGCGTTGTCCTCGACCAACACATACATTTCCTCGACACCGTCATAGAGCGGGAGATAAATCATGTAGTCATGCATCTTGCCGTCAAGGTTCTCTACATAGATTTTCTCATTCCACTTCGAGTCCTTTTCAGAGCCTGGTCGATTGGTGTTGACATGACGCCATCGCGAGTCGCCGGGAAACTTTGGTTCTCCTTCCTCAAATATATAGAGGTCAGTCCCTTTCAATCCGGTATCGGCCATGTGGGGCATGTGGGTGTTAAGCCGCAACAGATATCTCACGCCGACACGCCTCGAATTGGTGGCAAAACGCACAGCGATTCCCGAACTGCACTGCGAACGCTCCCACAAGGTCTCGCGCACACTGTCCTCAAGCCAGGCCTGAAGACGCCCGAACGGACGCGCCGTGTCCTCCCATCCTTTGTTTATAATCCTAAGGTCAAGCACATTGACCTTGCGCAATGGACGGGCGGCGGGTTTCTCCACAGCGCATGACGGGAACGATGCCACCATGACAAACAACGTCAACGCCATCAATATGCGAGACATAACATTCATTTCGGTTCTTTTTTCTCATCAAAGGTACATAAAAAAGTATATTTTTTCATAACTTTGCACTAATTTTAATCAGAAGTCATCTTGACTTTTGAATCGTTGACATTTCCAGGCATTCTTGAGGACGTTTTGGGGCTGATTCAAGGGAGCGATGCGGGCATCGTGACCGCGAAACAACACCAAAACAGGCCAAGAATGACGGAAAGGTCTCGAAATAATTCACAGATGACGACTGTTTTTAATATTTTTCAATAAGTCAAGATGACTTCTCATGCCCAACCTACCTTGCAATGAAACGAGTAAGCTATAATGGCCTGGAATTTGTGCCATACATTGAAAATGACCGCATAAAAGCGCGTATTAAAGAACTTGGCGCCCAGATAACCAGCGACTGTGCCGGCAAAACACCTTTGTTCCTGTGTGTTTTGAACGGCGCTTTTGCTTTTGCATCCGACTTGTTCCTGAATGTAGACACCGATGCCGAAATCACGTTCATCAGGCTCAAAAGCTATGAGGGAACAGGCTCGACAGGAGTTGTAAAGGAAGTGCTCGGGATGGCTGAAAACATCGAGGGACGCACAGTGGTTGTCGTTGAAGACATCGTTGACACCGGTAACACGATTGCCAAGCTCGTCGATGACCTGAAAAAGCGCAACCCCGCCGAAATCAAAATCGCGACACTGCTGTTCAAACCCGAGGCATTACAAAAGGACGTCAAACCTGACTATGTAGGGTTTGAAATCCCTTCCAACTTCATAATCGGATACGGACTCGACCTCGACGGCCTTGCCCGTAACTTGCCCGACATCTGGGTAAAGGCCGAGGACTGACCGGGTTATAGTTTATGGTTGAGCGTTTATAGTTTAAGCGATTGGCTCACAATAATAAACCATAAACCATAAGCCATTACCTCTTAAACTTAAAAGAAACGGATATATAATTTCTAAGATGTTTAACCTCGTTATTTTTGGAGCTCCGGGCAGCGGCAAAGGCACCCAGAGCGACCGTATTATTGACGAATATGGCCTGTATCATATCTCCACAGGCGAACTTCTGCGCGACCAAATCAACAAAGGCACAAAACTCGGCAAAATCGCCGACGCCTACATCTCAAAGGGACAACTGATTCCCGACAAACTGATGGTAGACATATTGGCGCAGGAACTGGACAAAAACGCCCTGACTTCCAAGGGAGTGATTTTTGACGGCTTCCCCCGAACAATCGAACAAGCCAAGGCGTTAAAGGAGATGCTCGCCAAGCGCGGCTCAAAGGTTCATGCCGTCGTAGGCCTGGAGGTCGATGAAGACGAGTTGGTTGACCGACTGCTCAAACGCGGACAACAATCAGGACGGTCCGATGATAACCTCGAGACCATCAACAAACGTCTCGATGTCTATCACTCGACAACCCGCCCGCTAAAGGAATATTACACCACCGAACAAAAGTATCACGCCATCAACGGCACCGGGTCGATTGACGAGATATTCGACAAGGTGAAGAAAACAATCGACTCACACCCCGAGGCCCCTAAACGCGCAACAAAATAAAGGGCACAACCTCTGCCGACAATCACACTGCATGACACATGGATATTTTTCGTTTCATACGCCGGAAAAGCGGGGACAGCATGACACTGCCCCCGGCCATCGATGTTGTCAGGCAATCGCTTGACGCGTTGCAGTGTGAGTACACCTCCAAGACCGCCGAAAACGGCAACACCCATATCGAGTTCAGCTTCCAGGGTGGCAATTTCTTCATCGACCTGCTCGGAGACACGCGCTTCGGGTCGATGACCTACCCAACGATATGCGAACTGAACGATGAATACATCGACCCGGTACGTTTCCTCTGCAACCGAATGACGCAGACATCATTTGTCAACGCATTCTCCTACCATCCCGACCCCGATGACGGAAAGGTGCGCGTATCCATCACTGTCGCCCTCATGATAGGACGCACCGATGATTTCACTGACAACCTGCGTCATGCCATGACATCCTGTTTCATGGCGCAACGCCAGTTCAACTCCGACATCGGCAGCATGGTCAAGAGCATCTCATCCCGTGACACCGGTACCGACATTGAACTGGACACATACCACCTGGAAAAAATACGCCTCGACATCCTTTCCCACGAAAAGAGACACGGCAACACCGCCACCGAGCCGCAAACCACGGCAACGGAAATCGCCGACAAGGATATCACATTGGACGGTCTCGTCCGCTCCCTTTTCCCATCGGTAAGGTCTATCAGCAATGCAAAGACATTGACAAGACATGACAAGACGACATGGATAGACTCCGCACAATATCACCCCGCCAAAGAATTTGACACCGACCCGGCACTCGAGACCGATGTAATAACCGCCGATGTCATTGACAATGACAATCGGTCGCGACAGGCCACCATAGCAATCAACCGCGACGTGGAATCAAATAACAAAGGCCTGCTGCGAGTGACCGCGATGCTGTCGGCCGTCTCCCCGACCCGGGAGAACCCACTGGGACATAACGGACAAGAGGCGATGACGGCATGCACCGTTATGTCCATAGACAATGACGGGGAACGCATGCAACAGGAATTTGACTTCATGCTTGCCGACGCCCACGACAAAGCGGCGGCCGGAGAACTTGAAAAGCTCTCCGATGAACAGCGCATGATTCTGCATTGCGAGAGTCCCGACCTCGGGTACTGCCTGTACCACGGCTGCAAATATTTCCACACAGGCCGATACCAGGACGCATTGCCGTTGCTGCTCAATGCCTACCAATTGATGCAGGACTCATTCTACACGCTCACTGACGATGACCGTCAGCAATTCCTGGAGGTGTGTTTCATGATTGGGGTGATAATGAACCGCACGGAGCGGTACCGCGATGCGTTTTTCTATCTCGACGCGGTGCTGCAATCCAACAACATGCTGTGGACAATGGAATGTATCAACAACCTCATTGACATGAACCATTTCAGCGCACGGATTGTCATAGAGAACATTCTTGACAACATCCAAAGCCAAAGAGACAAGGCTTCTTCATGGCTGGACACGTTCATCGACTATCTCCACCGGCGTCAAGCCTACGTGTACATCGACCTCGGCCTCCTCGATGAAGCCGAGACAATCCTTCGTCCGATGCTCGATGACGGGCGCAACAAGGATTTCGCGATAGGCGAGATGGCCTTTATCGCGACGTTGCGGGAACAAGCCACGCGCCCATCTCCCACAAGCCGTAAATAGGCAGGAACACTACCATAAGCGTGAAAGGGTCGCCTGTCGGCGTTATGACGGCGGCAAGTATCAGCAACACCACAACGGCATGACGGCGGAAACGTCCGAAAAAATCACGCGTCAACAACCCGGCCCTGCCGAGTAGCCACGCAAGCAGGGGCAGCTCAAACACAATGCCCATTACAAGGATGAGGACGATGAAGTTGTCCATATAGGAGTCGAGAGAAATCTGATTGGGCACAAGTTCACTGACCTGATACTCCGCCAGGAATCTCAACGTCACCGGGAACACGACAAAATACCCCATCAACACCCCGAGGAAGAACATCAGGTTTCCAAGCATGAACGCCTTGGTCACACCGCGTTTCTCGTTTTCATAAAGAGCCGGAGACACAAATCCCCACAACAGGTAAATCACCACCGGGAAAGCGAACACCAACGCCAGCCAGAACGAGGTGGAGATGTGTATAAAGAACTGCGATGCAAGCTGTATATTGATTAACTTGACATTGAAGCCCTCGCTTGAAAAATCGGGCAACAGCGATGAGCCGGCCGTCACCCGCTCAAAGAGACGGTACAACACAAAATCGCCATGGGTAGGGGCGAGAATCACCGTGTCAAAAATCTGCGGCATCAATGCAAAGAACACCACAGTGAGGGCGACAACAACAAGCGCGGCTCGCAACAACACGTTGCGGAGCGCACCAACGTGCTCCCAGAAACTCATTTCGGGAATATTACCGTCCTCCTTGCCCATCGCTCCGGCGGTCAGTCCTTTTTAGACTCCGACCCGCTATCATCGGGACGGTTGATTTCATCGGTTATTTCATTCATGCCCTGCTTGAAACCACGCACGCCCTTGCCGAGACCCTTCATCAGTTCGGGTATTTTCTTTCCACCGAAAAGCAAAAGGACAACAAAAGCGATAAGCAATATTTCACCTGTTCCGAGTCCCCCAAAAAGACAGGGGATAAGACATTCAATATTCATTGATAGTTGGTTTAGAGATTGTTCAAGATGTAAAGTTAGCTATTTCACACGAATAGTCATCAACGGTTTAGCAAAAATTCGTACCTTTGCACTCAATTATAACATATTATAAGACCACATCATTATGAAAGCATTTGTATTCCCCGGCCAGGGGGCACAATTTGTGGGCATGGGCAAAGACCTTTATGACAACGACGCCACCGCCCGCGAGATGTTTGAGAAAGCCAATGAAATCTTAGGATTCCGCATCACCGACCTCATGTTTGCCGGGACTGACGAAGACCTGCGTCAGACCAAGGTGACCCAGCCGGCCATATTCCTCCATTCAGTGATTCTCGCCAAGACACTCGGCGATGACTTCAACCCGTCGATGGTCGCAGGCCACTCGCTCGGCGAGTTCTCGGCTCTTGTCGCAGCCGGTGCGCTTAGCTTTGAGGACGGTCTCCGCCTCGTGTCGGCGCGTGCACAGGCCATGCAGAAAGCATGCGAGATGAAACCATCCACAATGGCCACAGTGCTCGCCCTCCCCGATGAGAAAGTCGAGGAAATATGCAACGACATCGACGGTGTCGTCGTGTGCGCCAACTATAACTGCCCCGGACAAATCGTGATTTCGGGCGAAGAACCCGCCATCGACGAGGCATGCAAGCAACTTCTCGAGGCAGGAGCAAAACGCGCCCTCAAACTCAAGGTCGGTGGAGCATTCCATTCACCCTGCATGGAGCCGGCACGCGCCGAGCTTGCCGAGGTAATCGAGAAAACCGAGTTCCACAATCCGTCAGTCCCCGTCTATCAGAACGTTGACACCAAGCCTCATACCGATGCCGCCGAAATCAAGGCCAACCTCGTGGCACAGCTCACCGCCCCGGTACGCTGGACACAGTCGGTACAGAACATGATTGCCGACGGCGCGGTTGAGTTCGTCGAACTCGGCCCGGGCAAGGTGCTTCAGGGACTCGTATCTAAAATCGACCGTTCCGTGGCAACCTCCGGCAAACAGTAAGAGGAAGGTGTTGCAAAACCCGCAAAGTTGGAATCGTAGGGACACGACGTGTCGTGTCCGCCGTCATAACTCACTATAAATCAATTGCATTTATCAGACGGGGCAACGCCCCGTCCCTACGATTTCGCACAAAACATCAGTTTTGCAACACTCACCGAGAGACAACAGAGAGACGACCAATCCCGGTCGTCTCTCTGCCGTCAATGCCATTCATCTTCTTGACAAATGCAGGACGGGCGACCTGTAATGGTCGCCCGTCCTGTTGTTATACTTTTTTAACTTAAAATTATTGCTAAATCGTTGCTAAAACTTTAAATTGCAACCGAACCATTAAACCAATAAGCCATGAAAACAAAGTTGCCGATTTTAATTGGGGTCGCATTAATGTTTGTCGCATGCTCCCAGCAGGAAATGGTGGATTCCGTAATTATGGACGGAGATTCACATCGTGCCGTGATTGAATCAATTAATCCTGATTCAGAGTTCTCTCTTGAGGCTTCTGTTGAGGAAGCCTCGGCTATTGCAAATCGGGACTTGTCTTCCTCAAAAAGCAGAATGCGTTCCCGTGTCAATGACACATATTCCATTACTACATATAAGGATGGAGGACGGGATATATTCTATATTATAAATTATGATAGAGGAGGCTTTAAGCTAATCAGTGCGACAAAGGCACTTAACCCCGTGCTCGCCTTTTCTGATACAGGAAAATTCAATGGGTTTGATATCCCTGACGGCGTTGATATTTGGATTTCACAAATTTCGGATGAAATCAAATACCGGGAGTCGCTTCCCAAGGATTCTTTGTTCAAAACGGTCGATGTGTGGAATACTGTCCTTACCTCTCCAGCGGTTATTAACCGGGCGGCACCGATAGACCCGGATGATGAATCGGAAGGGTTGCAACGAATAGATGACGCGATGATGCAAGCCATTGATGAAGGGGCGGTGCGGTTCTATAAGGCCGGAGAACAGTTCTGTGATGATTCTCAACTATGCGAAGAAACATGGAAAAATGCCAAACTTTGTGTCTGTGAGGAATTGAAGCCACGATGGGAAAGTTTCTGCTTTGTAGCAAAGTTTGAGACGGAGAGACGGGTTGATGTGCCTAATTTTGTTAAAACACAGTGGGGACAACGTAATGAATTTAATATGTATTATCCAGAGAATGAGCCGGCAGGATGTGTGCCAGTCGCATTTGGACAACTAATGTATTATTATAAATATCCGGCAAACTATAATTGGAGTTTAATGAGCACATGGCGCGGTGACCAGTATAATGCTCGGTTGCTCAGGGATATAGCGATAGCTGCTAAAACACAAAACGGCGGGACGCTTCGACAGGATGGATTAGATGCGTTGAAATCATTCGGCTATTCGTTATTGTATCGTGAAACAACGAATATATATTCGGTTGTATCAGAAATGGTAAACAAAAAACCGGTTGTAATGTACGGGAACGAGAAAGAGAGTGGGGACGGTCATGCATGGCTTGCCACCGGGTATAAAGAAAGTACTAAAGGTAACGAGTACAAATTATATTATGTTGAGAGTCCAATGTCTGATATCTATCCGGAATATGTACAATATTTTCAAACTGTATCAGACAGATTTGTATATATGAACTGGGGCGGTAATGGTGTTGATGACGGATATTATAGGTCAACAATTACCAACTCGAATACGGTTTTTTCGTTGACAAATACTTTAGTTGCAGAACCCAATAAATAAGGAGATAGCCATGAGAAAGTGTAGAATATTGATGCTGTGCCTTGCGATTGCAGGCGTGGTGTTTGCAGTGAAAGCGGAGAATCCGCAGGATGGGAGGAATATTTCGGTCGGAGTGAACGCATACGGTGGCGTTGGCGGATATGACAAGGATGTCAGTTATGGTTTTTATACCGCACCACAGGATTATATGCGCTATTGGGGTGTGGAACTTGAGGGGTCGTATCGTTTGAGGCTGTATCGTGCTTTGCAGATTCGACCTGCATTGTCGTTATATTATGAAAGGCATGATGGGATATATCATTTTGTACTTGACGGGCCTGGCGATGGTAAACATGACTATGACCCATCGCATTTGAACGAGTTCGGTATGCAGGTGGCACTCCCCGTCGGTTTGTCATTCAAAGCACCATCAGGCTCATTGGAGGTCGAGACCGGCCCGGTTTTCGGCATATATTTCGTCCAGCACAACACCAAAGCACAATGGGCGGCGGATGAGGACAATATATTTCGCCGTTGCAAATGGCGTTGGCGTTTCGGGGCACGGTATAACTTCGGTGGCGGACGGTTTTACGCCAAGGTGGCCTACGACCTGGCGATGAGCAACTACGTGTCATACGACACAAGCGAATCGGATGGATATTTTAACCGACATGTGGGGTATAAATGTCGCGATGTCCTCTATGGCGGTATCGGCATGAACTTCTGAAATTATAAATGCAGGACGGGCGGCCATTTGAACTGACCCCTAAAAGTTAGACAAATAACTTTTAGGGGTCTTTTATGAGACGTAGTTTTGAAGAACGCCTGAA
>CANQZG010000010.1 GCA_947628305.1 uncultured Muribaculaceae bacterium
TCACGAGAATCTATCCTACTTTTTGTCCATTAGAGAGATTTATTGCAAAATTCATCCTACAAAATGTCCACCCTGCCTAAAACGTCAATTTTGCAACACCTTCGCATGTCGGGAATTATAGTTGACTCTCAACATATTGCGGTGCGGCCATGGCCGCACCTACCTGATTCCGACAGATTTCCGAGAGTTCTGCGATACCCTCAATAGTAAAAAATACGGAAATTTGAGGTTTTTAGTTAAATTTGCTTAATGCGCTTGCAGGGTGGAATTATTATACTAATTTTGTACTGGAATTAAAACTGTAATTAGTACAATTCTGAAATGAAAGCGAGTCCTGCTGAAATAACCGATATATTGCGTTGTCACGGGGTGAACCCCTCGTCACAACGTATAGCAATTCTCGGCTATCTGATGCAGACGCGCGAGCATCCCACGGCCGATTGTATCTACCGTGATTTGTTGGCTGACAAACCGACGCTCTCGCGCACCACGGTTTATTCGACATTGAATCTTCTTGTCGATTGTGGGGTGGTGTCGGCGGTCGATGTTGACGGAGAGAGCCGACGGTATGATTATCCGTTGACACCTCATGCCCATTTTCATTGCACCGGCTGCCAGAAAGTGTTTGACGTGGATATGCCCGTAGGGGTCGAGTCAGTTATGCTCCCGCAGGGGTTCACGGCCAAGTCGACGAGCGTCTATTACCACGGCTTTTGCCGGGACTGCATGGAAAACTGAAAACCAATTTTTAGAGTATGTTGAGATTTAACAGTCGAATTTTTATAGGCAGGTTTCGAGACAGTTCCGGGTCTCCGAGCGAGGAGTGTATCGAGATACATGACGAGCGAGAGACACGGAAATGCCCGGAAGATGCCGTCAAGGAGTCCCTGATGCGGTCTCTTGGACGCTTTTGTCCCTTTACCTCGGTCACGATGCACGCATCGCTCCCTCGGTCGCATGGCCAAAATCATTCCAAGACTCCGCATAAAAATTCTGACTGTTAAATCTCAACATACTCTTAATTATAATATTTCACCATTTACAATCAAGACGATTATGAAAAAGAAATTCATCTGCACAGTATGCGGTTATGTTCATGAAGGCGACCACGCTCCCGAGAAGTGTCCTATATGCGGTGCGCCCGCAAGCAAGTTCAAGGAACTTGACGAGGCTGCCGAACTCACATTTGTGACCGAACATGAAATCGGTGTGGCAAAAGGTTGTGACGCACAGATGATTGAGGACCTGACGGCTCATTTCAACGGTGAGTGCGGCGAGGTGGGTATGTATCTCGCAATGTCGCGTCAGGCCGACCGTGAGGGTTACCCCGAAATCGCCGAGGCCTTCAAGCGTTACGCTTGGGAGGAGGCAGAGCACGCTTCTAAGTTCGCTGAACTTCTTGGCGAATGTGTGTGGGACACCAAGACCAACCTTGAGAAGCGCATGGCTGCCGAGGCAGGTGCTAACGAGGACAAGATGCGCATCGCCCGCCGTGCCAAGGAGCTCAACCTCGATGCAATCCATGACACTGTTCACGAGATGGCTAAGGACGAGGCTCGCCATGGACAGGGATTCCAGGGCCTGTACAACCGCTTCTTCAAGAAGTAATCGGCACGTTCTGATATAAAATAAGGCGCATCGGGCTGTAATAGTCCCGGTACGCTTCGTTTTTTGTTAAGAGATTATCTAAATTTTATCATCGAATTTTTGTAGGTGTTTTACTATGATTTCCGTCATGAAAACGAGGGAGTGATGCGGGCATCATGACCGAATCAAAGGGCGGAAAGCGCGTAAAAGACCATCTTTATTTGCTTATGTGAGATTGTCAAGGCTCTTTCGGGTTAATTTTGAAGTTCTCACTCGTCAAATATCTCGATATTATCCTCGTTCGTACTTCAAAATCTCCTCCGAAATAGCTCTTAAAAATTCCGATGAGAAAATTTTAGATAATCTCTAATTATTAGTAAGTTTGCACAACGATTTAACACACGGAGTGTTAAATATAATTGTAGGGTCGCGGCATGCCGCGACCTTGAAAAGAAGGATGTATGGAAGAAATAATCACTAAAGAGACATCGGAGCGGGCCGTGCTCGTCGGACTTATCACCCAGCAGCAGGGAGAGGCCAAGGCAAATGAATACCTTGACGAGTTAGAGTTCCTTGCCGACACGGCGGGTGCGGTGACGGTCAAGAAATTCCTGCAACGTCTCGACTATCCCAACCCGCGCACGTTTGTGGGCAAGGGGAAACTTGACGAAATAAAGTCGTTCATCGAGGAGAACGAGGTGGGTATGGCGATTTTTGACGATGACCTCACATCCAAACAAGTCAGCAACATCGAGCGGGAACTTCAGGTCAAGATTCTTGACCGCACGAGCCTGATTCTGGATATATTTGCCAAGAGGGCGCAGACGGCAAACGCCAAGACGCAGGTCGAACTGGCCCAGTATCAATATCTGTTGCCCCGGTTGACGCGCATGTGGACTCACCTTGAACGTCAGCGTGGCGGTATCGGCATGCGTGGACCCGGCGAAACCCAGATTGAGACCGACCGCCGTATTATTCTCGATAAAATCTCGCGGCTGAAAGAGGAACTGAAGTCAATCGATAAACAGAAGGCTGTTCAGCGCAAGAACCGTGGCAAGCTGACACGTGTCGCCCTGGTGGGTTACACCAATGTCGGCAAGTCGACGTTGATGAACCTGTTGAGCAAGAGTGACGTGTTCGCCGAGAACAAGCTGTTCGCCACGCTCGACACGACAGTGCGCAAGGTGACAATAGACAATCTGCCCCTGTTGCTCACCGACACGGTGGGTTTCATACGCAAACTCCCGACTCACCTTGTTGACAGTTTCAAGTCGACCCTTGACGAGGTGCGCGAGGCCGATGTGCTGGTGCATGTGGTGGACATCTCCCATCCTAACTTCGAGGAGCAAATCGCAGTTGTCGACAAGACTCTCCGGGAGGTGTGTGACGGGGCTGACAAACCGGTCATAATGGTGTTCAACAAAATCGATGCGTTCACCTATACACCCAAGGCTGATGATGACCTCACGCCCGCGACCCGTGAAAATGTCTCGCTTGACGAGCTGAAAGCCTCGTGGATGTCACGGATGAATGACAATTGTGTCTTTATCTCGGCCAAGAGGGGTGTCAACATCGATGAACTAAAGGAGAAGATATATGAAAAGGCCAAGGAGGTTCATTTGACCCGTTTCCCTTATAATGATTTCCTTTTCCAAAAATATGACGACCTGGGCCAGGCCGAGGATGAAACTGTAGATGCCGATGAGTGACGCTGTTGAGAAAATGCGGTGGGAGAGACTAATCTGTGATAAACGGTTCGGTCTTGAGCATTACCATGACCCCAAGCGGAGTTGTCGCAGTGATTTTCAACGCGATTATGACCGTCTTGTCTTCTCGTCACCGTTCAGGCGGTTGCAGAACAAGACACAGGTGTTTCCGTTGCCGGGGAGTATCTTTGTGCATAACAGGTTGACCCATAGTGTGGAAGTGGCATGCGTGGGGCGTTCGCTCGCGGGAGAGGTCGCTCTGCGTCTCCGGGAGAAGTATGCCACGGAGGAATGGGTTGAACGTCTTGACGCCATTGACGAGATTGTGGCGGCCGCATGTCTTGCGCATGACCTCGGGAACCCTCCGTTCGGGCATTCGGGCGAGAAAGCCATCTCTACTTTTTTCAGTGAGGGTGAGGGTGCTGTGTTGCGTGAAAGCCTGACCGATGCACAGTGGGCCGACCTGGTCAACTTCGAGGGGAACGCCAATGCGTTCCGGCTGTTGACGCATCAATTCAAGGGACGGCGTCCCGGAGGGTTCGCCATGACCTATTCAACCCTTGCATCGATTGTCAAATATCCGTTTGAGTCAAGGTTGGCCGGAGTGAAGCCTAAGTTCGGGTTCTTTGACTCGGAACGGGACGATTTTGTCAAGGTCGCCCGTGAGTTGGGGATGCTTGAACGGCCCGGCGAGAACGGTGAGGTGCGTTATGCGCGTCATCCGTTGGTATATCTTGTGGAGGCCGCCGACGATATATGTTACGAAGTCATGGATATAGAGGACGCGCACAAACTCGGCTTGTTGACGACGGCCGAGGTGTTGCCTCTCATGCTCGGATTCTTTGACGGGGAGCGTCGTGCCGGGATGGAGCGTAACATGGAACGTGTCGATGACCCTAACGAGAAAATCGTGTATCTGCGTTCGTGTGTAATCGGGGCACTCGTCAATTGTTGCGCCGATGCGTTTGTCGCCAATGAGGATGCGATTCTTGCCGGTGATTTCCATGGTTCGCTCCTTGACCATATATCCGGGCGCGAGCGGGAGGCCTACGCTGCATGCAGCCGTCTTTCGTGGGAGAAGATTTATTGTGCGGGCGATGTCGTCGATATTGAACTGGCCGGTAACCGTATAATTACATTCCTGTTGGAAAAGCTGATACATGCGGTCACCAACCCGCATCTAAACTATTCGCGGCTGTTGCTGTCGAAGGTGCCGCGTCAGTATGAGACTGATGCGCCGACTCTTTATGGCAAGGTGCAGGCTGTCATAGACCATATCTCTGGGATGACCGATGTCTATGCCCTCGACCTTTTTAGAAAACTGAACGGAATGAGCCTCAAGATTAATAATTGATATGAACCGATATTTCCTTGTTGTCCTGTCATTGCTGTCGTGTGCGGTGATTAATGCCATGACTGTCGATGAAGTCCCCAATGTGCATCTGGATTCGCGGTCGCGTTATGTGTCAGACCCGGCAGGGATTCTCGGGAAATCCACGGTTGACAGCCTTGACGCGTCCATCGGCCGGGTGTGGGATGCCACCACCGCCGAGATGGTTGTGGTCGTGGTTGACAAGGTGGACCCGTCGCTGACCCCGCACGAGTTTGGTGTCAAGTTGTTTGAAAAATGGAAAATAGGGAAGAATGACAATGACAACGGGTTATTGTTGCTCGTCTCGCGTAACGACCGTCGCGCCGAGATTGTGACTGGTTACGGGATGGAAGGGGTTGTCCCCGACATTATCGCCGGGCGTATCATCCGTGACAGGATGGCACCGCATTTCAAGGCGGGTGATTATGACGCGGGGGTATCGGCCGGGGTCGATGAGCTTGCACGTATAATCACCGACAGGCGTTATGCCGAGGAGTTGCGTTCATCTATAGCCAATGATTCCCGTCGCGGCAGTGGGAATGGCATCGATGACGAGATGGATTTCACAACGTTTTTCATGTATGCCGAAGGTGTCATCCTGTTGTTGGCGCTTGTCGTTTATATATCCACGGTTCGTTCGGCTCGTCGTCTGCCACAGCGTGAGCAATACATGGTGTTGGAGTCCCGCAAACCGGTGATGTTGGCTCTGACGGTCGTTTCTCTTGGCCTGGGTCTTGTTTTCTTTATCCCGTTCACGCGTAAGATGAAAAAGCTGCGCCGGGGCGTTCATAAATGTCCCAATTGCGCCACGGCTATGACGCTCATTGACGAGGTGCATGATAACGATTATCTCACCCCCGCGCAGGACATGGAGGAACGTCTCGATTCGGTGGACTATGACGTGTGGGTGTGCCCTCGTTGCAACGAAACCGATATAATCCCTTACGTCAACCGTTCGTCGGCCTACACCGTGTGCCCGCGTTGCGGAGCAAGGGCGTGCGCACTTAGTGCCGACCGGCGTGTCATCGCCCCGACGGCGGTGCGCGACGGACAGGGGGTGCGGGTGTACACTTGTCGTAACTGTGGGAACAACATTCAACAGCGGTACACCATCCCCAAGGTTGTCGCTCCTGTCGTTGTCGGTGGTATCGGCGGCTTTGGTGGTGGCGGAGGCGGTGGATTCTCCGGCGGTAGTTTTGGTGGCGGTGCCACAGGCGGTGGCGGTGCTGGCGGCTCTTGGTGATGTTATGGAATAATGGCGGGATGACGTGCGCTGTTCCGATTTATTTTTGTAATTTTGCGACACAGACTGGAAGTGATGGCACTCGATAGGGAAATAGAGCGGCTGATGGCCGAGACATCGGAGCGATTGTCGGCGCAGGAGAATCTGCGCAATGTGTGCCATATCAGATGGCATGGCGAGCCATTGCCCTCGGTTGACAGTGTTAAGAAAATCGTTGCGTTGTCTCGCGCGATACTTTTCCCAGGATTTTTTGGCGAGAGTGATATAAACCATCTGAATGTCAAGGCTCACACGCTGTTGAACATCCAGCAGCTTCATGCGCTTCTGGTTAATCAGTTCACCGCGGGACTGTGTCTTGGCGAGGAGTGCGAGAACGTCCTTGACGTGGACGGTATCGAACGTCTTGCCGGGGAAAAGGCCATGGGTTTCATCGGACGGTTATGTGATATACGCGGTCTGCTCGACTCTGACGTGCAGGCGATTTTTCGCGGGGACCCTGCCGTGACAATGCCCGAGGAGGTGCTGTATTGTTATCCCGGAATCAGGGCTGTAAGTTCCTATCGTATCGCCCATGAAATGGTGAGACTCGGTATCCCGGTCATTCCCCGCATGATTTCTGAAATAGCCCATGGCGAGACCGGCATAGATATTCATCCCGCAGCCACGATAGGGAAAGGGTTCATGATTGACCATGGCACAGGTATCGTTATAGGCGCGACAACCGTGATAGGGGACGGCGTCAAGATATATCAGGGTGTCACGCTCGGCGCACGCAGCTTTGTGAAGGATGAGAACGATGACCCGGTCAAGGGACTGCCGCGCCACCCCATAATTGGCGACAATGTGGTGATATATGCCAACGCGACGATTCTAGGGCGTGTCACGGTGGGCGACGGTGCCGTCATCGGCGGTAACGTGTGGCTTACCGAGAATGTCGCGCCGGGAGAGCGGGTGCTTCAGGCCAAGGCTGCCACGATGATTGTAAAGAAATGATAAAACATAATGGAGGAGAGAATGAAAGAACAATTTGAGATGGTTGCCAAGACCATGCAGGGTCTCGAGGATATCCTGGCCGAGGAATTGCGTGGTATCGGCGCGTTGAATGTCGAGCCGGGACGTCGTATGGTGTCGTTCGAGGGGACACTCGAGACACTTTACAAGGCCAACATGTGCTGCCGTACAGCCTTGCGCATCCTTAAACCCATCTATAAGTTCATCGCCCATGACACCGATGAACTGTATGAGATGACCAAGGAGATGGACTGGAGTCGTGTGCTGTCCCTTGACAAGACATTTTCAATCGACACGGTGGCCTATAGCGACGAGTTCTCCCACTCCCGTTTCGTGACATACCGTGTAAAGGATGCGATAGTCGATTGGTTCAAGGATAAATACGGCCCTGATAAACGTCCCGGGGTCAGATTGCAGGATGCCGATGTGATGCTTAATGTTCATGTCGCGGGTGAACGTGTGACAATCTCGCTTGACTCGTCGGGCGAGTCGCTGCATAAACGTGGCTATCGTGTGGCGCAGACCGAGGCCCCGATTAACGAGGTGCTCGCCGCCGGTATAATACTCAAGAGCGGATGGCGCGGGGATTCCCCCTTGGTCGACCCGATGTGCGGCTCGGGGACATTCCTTGTTGAGGCCGCGCTAATCGCAGCCAATATAATGCCTGGGGTCTACCGTCAGGGTTTTGCGTTCGAAAACTGGCCTGACTTCGATGCAGAGCTTTTTGACCGTATATATAACGATGACTCGGCCGAACGCGAGTTTAAACATAAGATATATGGTGCGGACATATCGCCAAAGGCGGTTGAAATCGCCCGTCGTAACATAAAATCAGCCGGCGTTGCCAAATATATTGACCTTGAGGTGAAGCCGCTAATGCGTTGGGAGGCCGCGCCTGAGTCGGATGTCCCCGGTGTTTTGGTCACTAACCCGCCATACGGCGAACGTATCGGCGTTGAGGATATGGAGGGACTGTATGCTCTTATAGGTGAGAAACTTAAGAAAGTGTTCACCGGCTATCACGCCTGGATTATAGGATACCATGAGGAATATTTCCATAAGATAGGTCTCGCGCCGTCAACAAAGATGCCTGTGCTCAATGGTGCGCTTGAATGCCAGTTGAGGGAATACATCATCTTTGAAGGGGCGTATAATGCCTTCAGGGCCGCCGGTGGAAGTATAAAGACCGGCGAACGACAGGATGAACGTGAGAAACCACGTCGTCTTAGCGACCGCGAGTGGAAGGACAAGGCCCGTCGTCAGGGACAGGGCGGAAAGGAAAGACCGCAGGGGCGTAGCCGGCTGGAAGAACGCTATCGACCAGAAAAGGGCGCGTTTGCCAAGCGAGACAGGGGCGATTCTTTCAAGCGAGACCGGGATGGATTTACTAAGCGAGACCGGGATGATTACCCCAAGCGAGACAAGTTTGCCCCCTCGTTCAAGGGCAAAGGGAGGCGTGACTTTGCAGAACCTGCCAACGAAGCTGAAAGCGAGAACCCGTTGCAGGTGCGCAGGAATCCGCTGGCGATACGCTCAATCAAAGGCAAGAAACCATCGCTGCCTCCCGCTGACGGCACATTCATGCGCGCCCGCAATGGTTGGCGAACCAAGATAGACCGCGGGGACAAGAACAGTAACAAAGAAAAGGATAACGATAAAAACGACGAATAATGGAACACCCTCTGAATATTTTGTTGCTCGGCTCCGGTGGCCGTGAATCGGCTCTTGCCTGGAAAATGAGTCAAAGTCCGCGTCTCGGTCGTCTGTTCATTGCACCGGGCAATGGCGGGACCGGTATATACGGTACAAATGTCAATATCTCGCCTGTCGATTTTGATGCAATCGCCCGTTTTTGTGAAGAAAACGCAATCGACATGATTGTCGTTGGTAACGAAGACCCTCTTGTCGCCGGGATATATGATTATTTCGCTGACAAGGCAAGCAAAGTGCTTGTCGCCGGCCCTTCAAAGGCGGGTGCACAGCTCGAGGGGAGCAAGGATTTTGCCAAGAAGTTCATGGAGCGTCATGGTATCCCCACGGCGCGTCATCTTAGCGTGACATCAGCCAATATCTCACAGGGCCGTGCATTCCTTGACCTGATGAAACCGCCATACGTGCTTAAGGCCGACGGTCTCGCCGCGGGCAAGGGCGTGTTGATTATCAATGAACTCGATGAGGCCAAACGGCAGCTTGACGCCATGCTCGGCGGTATGTTTGGCAAATCGTCGGCGACCGTTGTCATCGAGGAGTTCCTTGACGGCATAGAGTGTTCGGTGTTTGTCCTCACCGACGGCAAGGAATACCGTGTCCTGCCGGTCGCCAAGGATTACAAACGCATAGGTGAGGGTGATACCGGGTTGAACACCGGTGGCATGGGTGCGGTCAGCCCTGTGCCTTTCGCCGATGAGACTTTCATGTCAAAGGTTGTTGACCGCATCATCGAGCCGACAGTCAACGGTCTGCGCGAGGAGGGGATTGTTTATCGCGGTTTCATCTTCCTCGGACTGATTAATGTCGGCGGTGAGCCTATGGTCATAGAATATAATGTGCGTATGGGCGACCCTGAGACCGAGGTCGTTATGCCGCGTGTCAACGGTGACCTCGTGACCTTGCTTGAAAAGACCGCCAAGGGTGACCTTGGGGATGAACCGCTGGATATAGACCCGCGCACAGCCACTACGGTCATGCTTGTGTCGGGCGGATACCCGGGGAACTATGAGAAAGGAAAAGTCATTTCAGGGTTGGGCGATGTCAGCGACTCGATTCTGTTCCATGCGGGGACGGCCATCAATGAGAATGGTGATGTTGTGACATCGGGGGGGCGTGTGATTGCGGTCACATCCTACGGAGACTCTATCGGTGATGCCCTTGCCCGCAGCTATGCCTCGGCGAGAAAAATCGGTTTTGACGGCTGTTATTTCCGACGTGACATCGGTCAGGACCTGCTCAAGATAGAGAAAGACGTTTGATAAATTGAAAGAACGTAACCACATATCCTGATGACAGCCAAAGAAATACAGTTAACGCGGATTCTTAAGTCGCGTGTGACGGCTGTGTTGCTGACGGTGGCGGCGGTGCTCGGCGTTATTTACGCTTCAAATGCCGGATGTGTCCCTCCGCTTTCAGGAGACAAGGGCATCTGTGTCCTGTCTCCCAATAACTGGGTGACCGATACATCTGTCTCGCTGTGTCTCGCGATGCTACTGAATATAGGGGCGGCGGCCTATATGGTGTATCTCAACCGTAGGTTCAATCTGTTGCGTACTCTGTCGCTTCTCTTTGCGGCTTTCTATCCGTTGATGTTATGTTCCGAGCCTATTGTTTCCTGTCATTTTTACGGGGGATGTCTGCTTGTGGTCGCGATGCTTGTCGCCACGGCGTTGCTGTATGGAAGTTACAATCAGCCGGGGCGGTTGAAGCCTGTATATCTTGCGTTTGCCGTCATTGCGGGATGCTCGATGTTTCAGTACGGATTTGTCGCTTATCTTCCCATATTGATGATAGGGTGCGGGCAGATGCGTATATTCCGGTTTAAGACATTTGTTGCGGCGTTGCTTGGAGTCTTGACCCCGTTATGGATTGCCTGGGGATTCGGTTTTATTAGTCTCGGTGATTTCCGTATGCCTGATTTCGATGTCGCCTACGAGGCGTTGCCATCCCGGGGGCGTGTGGCATTCCTGGTGAATGTCGTTTTTACGGCGGTGTCGCTCGTGTCGTTGTCGGTGGCTAATGTGCTGAAGATATTCAGCTACAATTCCCGGACGCGGGCGTTGAACGGTTTCATGCTCGCTGTGTCGCTCGCCACGGTGGTGATGACAGGGGTGGATTTCACCAACATGACGTTCTATCTACCGTTGCTGTATTGTTGCCTGGCTTTTCAGATTGGCCATTTCGTCAAAATCAATTCGGGGAAACGCGTGTGTTACATAGTCATATTGGGTTTCATGGCGTTTTTTGTCGGGATGTTTGTGTGGAATATCATTGAAGCTGTTTAAAAATCTATGTTAAAATAGAGGTCGCGTATTTAAGATGGCTTCGCCCATGCAGGCAAGGGAGCGTAGCGAGCTACGTGACTGCGCCAAAGGGGCGAAGATGCTTAAAGACGCGAGACTATCGAAAACATGATTCATGCAGCTTTGTTGATTAATTTAATGTTTAACCGCTTTTTATAGCACCTTATAAAATAAATATTGTCCGGCTGCTTTTTGTTAATTTTGATTCGCGTCTTGGTCTCATAGCTCGCTATGCTCCCGCGACTTAAATCAAAATTCCCTAAAAATCATCCGCCTCTATTTAACAGATATTTTTAAACAGCTTCATTGTATGAATGTCGTAATTGAAAATAAGATTCCTTATATATCCGGGGTGCTGGATGGGGTGGCACAGGTCGTCTATCTGTCCCCCGAAGCCATAACACGCGACTCGGTGAAGGACGCCGACGCGTTGATAGTCAGGACCCGCACCCGCTGTGACGCCGCTCTGCTTGACGGTTCATCGGTGAAATGGATTGCTACGGCGACCATCGGGACTGACCACATCGACCTCGGGTATTGCCGGGCGCGCGGGATAAAAGTCGTGAACGCTCCGGGGTGTAATGCCCCGGCTGTGGCGCAATATGTATTTGCGGCATTGAATGCTCTCGATATCGACCCTGTTGGGAAGACCATGGGGATTGTCGGGGTCGGGAACGTCGGGCGTATTGTCGAACACTGGGCCGCTCTCGCCGGGATGAATGTGCTTCGTTGTGACCCTCCACGTGCGCGGCGTGAGGGTGAGGGCGGATTTGTCAGTATCGACACTGTCGCCGCACAGAGCGATATCGTGACGTTCCACGTGCCTCTTACCCGGGATGGGGATGACGCCACCTATCATCTCGCGGGCCGTCGTTTCTTTAGCGGTTGCCTTAACCGTCCCGTTGTCATCAATGCCGCACGCGGGGGTGTCGTGGATACACCTGTGCTTGTTGATTCGCTGCGCGATGGCCTTGTTGGGGCGGCTGTAATCGATTGTTGGGAGGGCGAGCCTGCGATTGACTTAGGTTTGTTGAACCTGTCATCGATAGCGACGCCGCATATAGCCGGATATTCATCCGAGGGGAAGATGAGGGCGACTCGGGCGGTTGTAAGGGCGTTTGAACGGGACTTCGATGTGAAGTGCGCGTCATTGGCGTTTGAAGTCTCGGACGCGATGCCTTCACGTATAGATGTGGAGGCTGTAGGCCACTCTTATAATATAATGGCCGATGACCACTCGTTGAGGTCTGCGCCCGGGAGGTTTGAGGATTTGCGCAACAATTATAAATATCGAAACGAATACCGATGAGGATAGATATACTTACCGTTTTGCCCGAGATGATTGAGTCGCCGCTCAATTGCTCTATATTGAAAAGGGCGTGTGACAAAGGCCTCGCCGAGATTGTCGTGCATAATCTACGCGACTACTCCACCACCAGACATCGCAAGGTCGATGACTACCCCTTTGGTGGAGAGGCCGGGATGGTGATGCAGATTGAGCCGGTTGACCGTGCGATTTCGGCATTGAAAGCCGAGCGTGACTATGATGAGGTGATTTTTACGTCGCCTGACGGGGAGACATTCACCCAGCCCATCGCCAACTCGATGTCGATGCTGGATAATATAATCATCCTTTGCGGACATTACAAAGGGGTGGATTACCGCATACGTGAGCATTTGGTGACACGTGAGATTTCGGTCGGGGACTATGTGTTGACAGGGGGCGAGATTCCGGCAGTTATTATCACCGATGCCCTTGTGAGGCTGATTCCCGGCGCAATCGGTGATGAACAGAGTGCATTGAGCGACTCTTTCCAGGACAATCTGCTCGCTCCGCCGGTATATACACGTCCGGCAGTGTATAACGGGTGGGAAGTACCGTCTATATTGCTTTCGGGTCATCAGGCCCGCATCGATGAATGGCGTCACGAACAGGCCTTGGAACGCACACGTCGGTTGCGACCCGACCTGCTCGCTGAATAGGAGGATGTTGCTGAACTAGCAAAATTGGAATCGTAGGGACACGATGTATCGTGTCCACTATCATAAACCACAATAAGTCAGTCGCTTCTATCGGACGGGGACACGCCCCGTCCCTACGATTTTGCACAGGAAATCAGTTTCTAAAAACTGTATAAAAATAGGGGGCCGTACATTATGTACGGCCCCCCTCTGTATTGATATGACGGATGTTATCGGACGATGACTTTTGAGACTTTGTCGCCCTGACGTTTAATGACGAGCGAGCCGGCCTGTGGCTCCGCGATTCTGACACCCTGTAGGTTGAAATACTCGGCGGGCGCGTTGGATTCATCGGTGATTATCGAGCCGATGCCTGATAGGTCGGGGAGAACCAGTTGAAGCTCAGGCTTAGTGTCGCCGTTGCTTCCTCCCACACTAAGGAATGCACCACCGTTATATTCTCTTTCAGACAATAGAAGTGAGCCGGCGGGCATTGTTATGGTGTTGTCGCTCAATGTCCCGCAGTAGCCGTCGGCCTTGGCCTGTTCCAGTGCTTCCTGCTCCTTGCCTTCGTCAGCAAGTTCGATGTCATTGGCGGTGAAAGAGTATATCATACCTTCGCCATATACTGTCTTCATGCCTAAAGCTGACGATTCGACATATACGCCTTGAGGGTCTACGGCGTTGATGTATATGTAGTGGTTGTGGTTATGCCCTGTTGTCGGTAATGTGTTGGCCGAATGCCCTTTGTAGGGATTGACTATGCGATAATATCCTTTCGTTGCCTTGTTTTCCTGTACCTCGACGTCAAGTGTCTCGGCAGGGATGTCACTGTAGGACTTGGAGTACACGCAATCGGTGTATTTGCCGGTGCCTATCGAGGCCCATGAGTCGTTTTCATCGTTGTTAATGTAAAATTGGATATGCGCCCCGCCCTGTACATTACCTGCTGCGTCAAGGGACACTGCCAGTACAGAGTTTAAACCATGTTTTTCACCGGCGACAGGGCAATCGATTATTTTGTCTTTGGCAGGGTCTATCTTATCGCCTTGTAATGCGATTATGCTTCCTATTTTAGCTGAATAGGTGGCGTAGCCTTCCACCCACATATACGCGACCTGGGCGACATCCGCTCCTGTCTGTATAGTTATGGTGTGAGTGTCGGAGTTGGTGCACAGTTCTGATTGCAGTTTGATGCTGTAATCCTTGATTTCAGCCCCCGGTAGAGCGACCATGAACGAACCCTGTTTGTTGGATACAGTCCAGTTTCCGCTAACCTTTACGGCTGCGCCGTTTGCCGGGATTGTGAAGATTCCGTCTTTCAATGTGCCGTAACCGGCGATAGATGTCGGTGCCCAATTGTTCTCTGATACACGGTGAGATATTTCAAACGCGCTGAATGCTTTGAAATTTTTGAAATATGCTTTTTCGGGGTCGGTGGCGACGATATACATGTAGTTGGTGTTGTCGGCACGTCCGAGCAGTTCCGATGCCGGCCCTTTGGAATAAGGAAGCAGACGATAGTTGCCGGGAGCGGCTTTGTTTTCCTGAATGTCAATTTCGTAGGTGGAACCGTCCTCTATGTCGGAGAACACTGAAAGCAATCCCTCGCGATAGGTTCCTGTACCAATCGACTGCCAGTCGTCAGCCACGGCTTCGGATGGTGCGTATGATTCCGGGGTTATTGATTGTGGATGGTTCTTTACCAATTCTATAAAAGAGATGGACCGGGACGCGGGGATGTCCTTGTCATCAAGTGTTGAAAACTGTCGGGCCACGTCTCGCGAGACGCTGTGCTGTAAACTTGCAGCGTTTACAGCACAGATACCGATAAAGGCAGACGCTAATAAAGAGTACAATTTTTTCATAAGATTACCAAATTAGATTGATGTGTAAGTGATGTTGATAAATGTTCGGCAAATATAAATAAAAAATATTAAATCAAAACTAAATATGAATTATTTTTGATGATTTGTAATGTTTTTCTGTTTTTGGTTGATGCCGTTATGAAAAAAAATGGATAGAGGTGGGATAAGTGGGTATAAAATCGTAATTTTGCATCAATAAAACGATTTCAAGTAACAGTTATGGATTTGTTTGACAGAATAAGTGCCGATATCAAGTCGGCTATGCTCGCTAAGGAAAAGGTGCGCCTTGAGACCTTGCGTGGCATCAAGAAGGAGTTTCTCGAGGCCAAGACCGCCAAAGGCGGGGACGGGACGCTCTCCGATGAGAATGCAATCAAGATTCTCGCCAAGATGTCGAAACAGCGTCGTGAGACCGCCCAGATATATGATGAACAGAATCGTCCGGAACTCCGTGATAATGAACTCGCCGAGGCTGCGGTAATTGAGGAATATCTTCCCAAACAGCTTAGTGAGGAGGAACTCACATCTGAAATCAGCAAGATTATCGCACAGGTCGGGGCAACCTCGCCTAAGGAAATGGGTAAGGTCATGGGTGTCGCGTCCAAGGCATTTGCAGGACGTGCCGACGGGCGTGTCGTGTCGGCCAAGGTCAAGGAACTGTTGAGCAATCTTTAATTTATTCATTATGTTGACATTACAGCAAATCAAGGATAATCCCGCCATGATAGTGGAACGTCTGGCGGTGAAAAATTTTGACGGCAAGGAGTTGATAGATAGGGTTCTTGAACTTGACACCCGCCGTCGCGAATGCCAGTTGAAGAATGACAATCAGGGAGCGGAGTTGAAAAAATACGCCGCTGAAATCGGTGCGCTGATGAAGCAGGGCCGTCGTGAGGAGGCCGAGACTGCCAAAGCCACCGTCGCCACACTGAAGGAGGAACAGAAAACCGTAGCCGATGAATTGGCTGCGACAGAGGCTGAAATCCGCAATATATTGTTGTCGATACCCAATATCCCGTGTGAAATGGTGCCCCCGGGCAAGACCGCCGAGGACAATATAGTCGAGAAAACAGGCGGCGAGATGCCTTCGCTCGGAGAGGACGCGTTGCCCCACTGGGAGCTTGCCCGCAAATATAATATCATTGATTTTGACCTCGGTGTTAAAATCACCGGCGCAGGTTTTCCCGTCTATGTCGGCAAGGGGGCGAGGTTGCAGCGTGCGCTCATCCAGTTCTTCCTTGACGAGGCAGGTAAGGCCGGTTATCTTGAAATCCAGCCGCCTTACGTCGTCAATGAGGCTTCGGGGTATGGCACGGGTCAGCTTCCCGACAAGGAAGGTCAGATGTACTATGTCAATGAGGACAATCTATATCTGATACCCACAGCCGAGGTGCCCGTCACCAACCTGTATCGTGATGTAATTCTAAACGAAAGCCAGCTACCGGTGAAAAATTGTGCCTACTCGGCATGTTTCCGCCGTGAGGCCGGCAGCTACGGGAAGGATGTGCGTGGACTCAACCGTCTGCATCAGTTTGACAAGGTTGAAATCGTCCGCATAGAGAAACCCGAGGATTCCTATGCCGCGCTTGAGGAAATGAAAGACCACGTGCAGGGGTTGCTTGAAAAACTCGGATTGCCGTGGCACATACTGCGTCTGTGTGGCGGTGACATGAGCTTCACATCGGCCATAACGTTTGATTTCGAGGTTTATTCAGCCGCGCAGGGTCGTTGGCTGGAGGTGTCATCGGTATCTAATTTCGAGACATATCAGGCCAACCGTCTGAAATGTCGTTACCGCGCCGATGACAAGAAAACGCGTCTGTGCCACACCCTCAACGGCTCGGCACTCGCGTTGCCACGCATAATGGCAGCCCTTCTTGAGAACAACCAGACATCCGAAGGTATTGTCGTTCCCGAATGTCTGCGCCGTTACACCGGCTTTGACATTATCGACTGATGATATTCAACATACTCTAAAGAGTGCGTTGCAAAACCAGGGCGTAATGCGAAATCGTAGGGACGCGTCAATGGACGCGTCCTCAAAATGACAAATTATCAATCATCTGCAATAAAGGACGCGCACGTTGGCGCGTCCCTACGATGTTGATATTCTTTAATCCATAAACAAAGAAACATGAAGAAAACACTTGCATTAATCGCGACAGGAGTGCTGTCGTCGTTTGCCGTTACAGCAGGGCCAGTTGTCCCGGGGCAGGAGGATATGACCTCCTATCTGTTTGTATTCCATCATGACTCCACCCACAGTCTTTACATGGCGACAAGCCATGACGGATATGAGTTCACGCCTGTCAACGGTGGTCGGCCGGTCATGGGTGGTGATACACTCGCGACACAGAAGGGAATCCGTGACCCGCACATCTACCGTGGCCCTGACGGTGCTTTCTACCTCGCAATGACCGACCTGCACATATTTGGTAAGGAGAAAGGTTTCCGTGACACCCAGTGGGAACGTCCCGCCGAGGAACATAGCTGGGGTAACAACCATGGATTTGTGTTGATGAAATCATACGATTTGTTGAACTGGACCCGTTCGGTGGTGCATGTCGATAAATGTTTCCCTGAACTCAATGTCAGCTGTGCATGGGCCCCGGAGACAATCTACGACCCCGAGGCTAAAAAGATGATGCTGTACTACACCATGCGTCTTGACAACGGCAAGACCAAGTTGTATTATTCCTATACCGATGATGATTTTACAACGCTCGAGACACGCCCCGAACAATTGTTTGAATACCCCAATCCCGATGTCCAGATTCTTGACGCCGACATAACCCCTACACCCGATGGACGATACTGCCTGATGTATGTCGCCCAGGAGAAACCCGGTGGTATACGCATGGCGTTCTCCGATAAAATCAACAAAGGGTACAAGTATGTGGATATGTGGGCCGACACCGAGCCGGGCGCATGTGAGGCCCCTAATGTTTGGAAACGAGCCGATGACGGTAAATGGGTGCTGATGTATGACATTTTCAGCATCAATCCCCATAATTTCGGGTTCTGCGAGACATCCGATTTCAAAACATTCACACCGCTCGGCCATTTCAACGAGGGCAAGATGAAAATCAACAACATGGTTTCGCCCAAGCATGGTGCAATCATTTCAATCACCCCCGCCGAGGCCGACCGTTTGCAGGCCTATTGGGTGAATAAGCGGTAGGAGGATGTTTATCGTAGTATAGGCCAACGATATTTGCGCAGCCGGGCTTCAAGCCCGGCTGCGCTTTGTTTGAGAATCGTGTGACAATAGGCGTCACAAAGCGCGTGGAAGCGGGGTGAATGGTTCATCTGGGTGAGATGGGCGATTTCGTGGCAGATGACATATTGTCGCAATTCCTCTGGCAGGAAAAGGAGGCCCGATGACAATGCGATGACACGGCGTGAGTCGCAATGCCCGAGTTTGCGTGTCCCCCGGACGATTTTCCATCCTGACGGTGTCATGCCGAGTCGGTCGGAAATGCCCTTTGCGATTGGTGACAGATGATGCCACGCTACCTTGTGTGCGATGTCGAGCATAAGGTGTGAAATGGACTTTGTAAGTTCGGTGGAATCCATGTCGACATCTTTCCCCACGAGAATCAAGGCTTCGTCGTTGCTGAATGTCGCTGAAAGGCGGGGAGAGGATTGGGGCGACTGTTCAATCCTGAAAGAGAATCCGTCAAGGGAGAGTATCTGCCCGATGCTGAATCTGACAGTTGAGGGTCTGGTGGCTTCAAGGCGATGGATATTACGCTCGATGGCTTCCGAAATGGCCTCTGTCGGGCATCCGGGGCGGACGGTTACATGAACCGTCTCCTGTTTCCAACGCATGATTATGTTTCGGGCGTTGGCCCGTTCGGTGATGTGGACTGTGCCGAGTGTCGGATGATGTAGTGTCTTTTGACTTGTTGTCATTTGCGACTCGACCCCCATAATAGCTTGGAACGCAATGTGTCGATGAATGAGTTGGCATTGCTGCTGACGATGAGCGTGGGAAAGGGTGCTTTGCCGACACGCAGTGTGGAACTTACCGGCAGTACGGTTGACCTGCCGTCGAGGCTCACGCGGAAAAAGCCGGTGCGGCAGCGTGCCGTGATTTCCAGTTGCGTGGAATCATCCACAACGAGCGGTCGCATTGTAAGCGAGTGTGGCGCGATAGGGGAGATGGCCCATACGGGGGCTGACGGCGAGACTATCGGGCCGCCGACCGAAAGGTTATATCCGGTACTGCCGGTGGGTGTCGATATAATCAGGCCGTCGCCGGGGTAGTCGGCGAGTTCATGGCCGTCGATTCTGACATTCACATATATCATGGACGCTGAGTCCTGGCGAACAATCGCCACCTCGTTGAGCGCGTATGGAAAATCCATAATGTCGTCTGCGGTGTCGATGCCTTCCACCACCAACATTGAACGTTCGGAACATGGGATTCCGCCACCGAAGGTCGTTATCCTTGCGATGAAACCGGCGGCATTGTCTATGTCGACTTCGGCGAGGTATCCGAGATGGCCCGTGTTGACCCCTAAGATAGGGATGCGCCTCGCCCCGATGATGCGTGCCGTGTTGAGGAATGTACCATCGCCCCCGAGGCTCAATGCGATGTGGGCGCATGGTGTTTCAGGGGTCAGCGGTGAGACTCCGTCGGGGAGTGCGTTGTGTCTTGACAGATAGGACAGGAATCCTTGAGGGGCGGATATTGTGTGTTTATCCTTGATGAGGGATTCAATGAGGACCCTGATGCGGGGTAGGCAGTGGGATGGTTGATGTTCGTTCCCGAATACGGCTATGTTCATTGTGATGATTGATGGTCAGGTGAGGGTGGGAGAGTGTCAGGTGTCGATGTAACGCAACAGCTCGTTGACGCGTCGGCGCAAAGTGTCGTTGTCGGGATTGTCGCCGGACTCGGCCGACACCACTGAATACCCGTATCGTTCAAGGGAACGTGCGACCGATGCCCCGTTGCGGTGGTTGACGCGCAGTTCGACGGTCATGAAATGATTACCGGACAGATTGTCGGCTGTAACGTTCAGGTTCAGCAGATGGGCGTCGCAGTCCTCGACCGCCCGGGCGATGCGCGATGCGCTGTAATCGGAGGGGTCGCATGTGATGACAATGGTGGATGCGTCCTCGACCTTGAGGAAAAGTCGGTTGAGGATGTCGCGTTCCGACAATGGCCGGACTATCGTCTGTCCTGCGATTTGTGCCGTTATGTCATCTGTCAGTTTCAAAATATTGTCTATAATTGCGAGATTGTCCGAAGATTCTTGCTAATTTTGTAGTCGGAAAAGCAGAAACCGTTGCAAAAATACGAATAAGTCGAGAGCAAAACCAAATTTATTTGGATTTTGCCGGTCGAAAGTATTTAAGACGGAGGTCAAATGTACGAATAATTCTGCAATATCCTCTATCTACTTATATAACGACAGTTATATTGAAAAAGATTTTGAATTTTGACAGATGACAAATCTTAGCGTAAATATAAACAAGGTCGCCACTTTGCGTAACGCCCGGGGGGAGAATCTTCCCGATGTGGAGAAGGTGGCATGTGATTGTGAATCTTTCGGGGCTGACGGGATTACGGTGCATCCCCGGCCTGACAGGCGTCATATCCTGTATGAAGATGTGTTCGCGTTGAGACCGTTGGTGAAAACTGAGTTCAATATCGAGGGGTATCCCGATGAACAGTTCATGGATTTGGTGCTCAAGGTCAAGCCTGAACAGGTTACGCTTGTGCCTGATGCGCCCGGAGACCTGACATCCCATGAGGGATGGGATGTCGCCCCGAATATGGATTTCCTGACATCGGTGGTTGAGCGTCTTCAGGCGGCGGGAATCAGGGCCTCGATATTTGTAGGGACAGACACCGATAATATCAAACTCGCCGCCAAGACGGGTGCTGACCGGGTGGAACTGTTCACCAAACCGTATGCCGACATGTATCACTCGGACCCGGAGAAAGCTGTCGCGCCCTTTGTGGAGGCATCGCGTGCAGCCCATGCATCGGGTCTCGGTGTCAATGCCGGACACGACCTGTCGTTGGAGAACCTGAAATATTTCCATACCCATCTCCCTTATCTCGATGAGGTTTCCATAGGTCACTCGTTAATTTCCGATGCGCTTTATCTCGGACTGGCCGAGACAATCAGGCGTTATAAGGAGTGCCTGATGTAATTAAGAAACAGCTTCTAAATAGAATATTATGACTATACTTTCAATCTTAGGCCAGGTGCAAGGCGTGGCTTCGACGGCGACAGCTGCCCCGGTGGCGCAGGAACTCTCGGTGTGGGAACTGTGTGTGAAAGGCGGTTTTATAATGATACCGCTCGCGCTGCTCTCATTGGTGTGCATTTATGTGTTTATCGAGCGGTTCATCGCCCTGCGCAAGGCATCGCGACAGGACCCGCAGTTCATGAACAGGATACGCGATTATATTCATGACGGGGAGATAGAGAGTGCGATGAAGCTGTGCCGGAGTGACAAATCACCTTCGGGACGTCTTGTCGCCAAGGGTATAAGCCGTATAGGCCGTCCGATGAGCGATGTGTTGGTGACAATCGAGAATACAGGCAATATAGAGGTGGCAGAGCTCGGCAAGAGTCTGCCATGGCTCGCCACGACAGCCGCCGGTGCGCCGATGCTCGGTTTCCTCGGAACTGTAGTGGGTATGGTCGAGGCTTTCCACAACCTCGCCAGCGCGGGTTCTTCGGCCAACATCGATGTGCTCGCAGGGGGTATATATGAGGCACTTGTAACGACCGTAGCCGGACTTGTGGTGGGTGTCATCGCCTTGTTCGCCTATAACTATCTTGTGGCACGCATCAATACAATCATGAACCGTCTGGAGTCGCAGACGATGGAGTTCATGGATTTGTTGAACGAACCGGCATAACACTCTCTATCATGGCATTGAAACGTCAACATAACATGATTGAGCTGTTCTCGATGGCATCGATGACCGATGTTATTTTCCTGCTGCTCATCTTTTTCATGGTGACATCCACGTTTGTGTTCCCTACCGCGCTTGAGGTCAACCTGCCACAAAGTAGCGAACAGAAGGCAATCAAGCCGTCGACACGGGTATTTATCGACAAGGATATGCAGCTGTATGTGTCGTTCGTAGGCGATGAGCCGCAACCCGTGGCACAGGAACAGCTGCTCGCGTTCCTGCGAAGTAATGCCGAGGCCGCGGCGAGAGAGGGAACGGAGGATTTTATCGCGATATATGCCGATGAAACGGTCACCTACGGTAAACTCGTTGAGATTCTTGACATGGGTGCCCGCAACAACCTGAAAATGGTTCTTGCAACGAAGCCTGCGCCGTCGTCGGCCATGCCTGTCGATGGTGGCGATAACACCCTTGTAACGGTAGAACCCTGAATATGAGTGATAGCTACGATAATCGGCGCAGACGACTGTATGCAGTTATAGGTACTGTGGTGTTCCATGCCGCATTGCTATTACTGCTGATGTCGATATATATGCGTTATGACGCTCATCCCGAGGAGAGGCAATGGCCTCCTGTTGATTCGGCGGAGATTCTGTTCGGTGGCGAGTATGTCATGCTCGGTGACAACCCGGAGTTGATTGCCACGGATAACACATTGTCATCATCGACTCATGAGGACAGCGAGCCGGAACAACCACAGGCCGAGGACCTTGTCAATTCAGGCGAGGTTGCCGACCCTGCGCCTGTCCTTACATCGGAACGTCCGTCGGTGGCCAAGGTTGAAAAGAAAGAGCCACCGGTCAAGACAGGGCCGACAAAGGAGGAGCTTGAGGCTGAACAACGGACCAAGCGTGAGAGGGAAATTTCACGCACGACATCAGAGCGTTTGAAGGGCGCGTTCGGCAACACAAGCCGGAATGATGGAAACGGAAACGGGTCTGCGGGACAGTCGGACGGGAATAGCCACAGCGGGGCGACCAAGGGTGCGCCCGGGGCTAATCTCGGAGGTCGTACACTTGCCAGCTGGCAGGCCCCGACCGGGAACACCGTCGGGACAATCGTCATCGCGGTTGATGTCGACCGTCAGGGCCGTGTGACACGCGCGACATTCTCTAATGGCAAAGGCCCGGTGTCGGCTAACTCGGCGGCGCGTAATTCGTGTGTGGAGGCCGCAAGGAAATCGCGCTTCTCGGTTGCGACCGATGGGCCGTTGACTCAGCGTGGGACGATTACCTATACATTTAAATAAGAGATATGGCATTGATAAAATGTGACGAGTGTGGTCGGGAGATATCTGACAAATCTATTTTTTGTCCCGGATGCGGTTATCCCACCCATCTGAACAAATCATATAAAGGAAACGTCACGGAGGCTGCCGATGCGTTCGATGCTTTGCATCAGGCGGTGGTTTCGGTGGATAAGAATGACGACAAAGTCCCCATGGAGGAGTCACCGACTGAAAATGTGTCTCCGCAGGCAGAGGTCGCAGAAGCTGCTGATGGGAATGATGTTGTCATCCAAGAGGCCGACACGGTTACTGACAATGATGACAGTGTCAAAGACACGCTGCCTGAATCGGAGGAGACGCCGGAACTGTTGGCTGATAGCGGGATGGTCGCTGATGAGTGCGAAGCCGAAGATGAAAATGAGTATGAGTATGTCGAGACGGAGGAAGAAGCCGAAGAAAGACATCGTCGTAATGAACGTGGCAAACTCATCCTGTTGCTCGTCACCTTTGCGTTGCTCTTGGCCGTGGCTGTTGTCTTTTACCTGATGCCTAAAGAAGGCGGAGATTCCACAGCGGGACAGGAGGATGTGGCGGTGGTTGTTGATTCATTGGAGACGGCATCAGACAGCACTGCATTGGACTCGGCGTTAATCCCGGTTGATACCGTTGCGACAGTGGTCCCTGTGGCGCAGTCGCCAAAGCCGGTGCGTAGGCCGGTGCAGGAGACGGCTCCCCAACGGCAGACCGTGCCCGACGAGCCGACTCCGAGACATGAGCCTGTGGACGCAAGTGTTGACACCCACGACCAGCCACCTGTGTCACAGCCGATTCCTGAACAGGGAGAATAACATCTAAAGTATATTGACAATGGACAGTGAATTAAGCAAGCAACTTGGGAAAGACCCCGATGGGTTGTTGACCTATGAATACATCGCCAACCATATAGGTGAGTGCGATGAAATCATGGACGAGCTTGTGGAAAACATCATAAGGGTTGACCACAACGGGCAGTTCATGGTGAGCGCGGCGCGTTACCTGAACGCGATAGACCGTGAGCGTTATGCAACATACGTGTCGAGACTCATAGAGACGGCAATCACGCGGGACAGGGAGCGTCGTTATATCGGCGATTTGCTTCAGGGAATTTGGGGCGCGGACTATGCCGACAGGGTGGATGAACTTAACGCCACCGATGACAATTTCCGTAGGATTTACAAGCGTCTTTACGCTACAGGTATATGAAACGAGCACTGGCATGGATGATGCCGGTGTTGATTGCGATATTCACCTATATATCGGCATACGGACAAAATGAAAGGAAGATGAACATGACTGAAAAACGGACAGATGTAAAAGTGGAAATAAAGACCACATTGGGTGATATAACGGTGTTGTTGTACGGTGACACGCCCAAGCATCAGGATAATTTTCTCAAACTTGTGGGGGACGGTTTCTATGACGGCGTGCTGTTCCATCGTGTCATTGACAAGTTCATGGTTCAGACGGGCGATCCCGATTCAAAGAACGCTCCTGCGGGTAAACGTCTCGGTAGCGGAGGGCCGGGTTATCAGATTGATGCCGAAATCGTATATCCGGCTCATTTTCACCGCCGTGGCGCACTTGCAGCCGCACGACAGGGTGATGCGGTCAATCCCAGTAAACGTTCAAGTGGCTCACAGTTCTACATAGTAACCGGCAACAAGGTCTCTGCGGGACAGCTTGACGAAATAGAGGCTCGGATGCGTATGCAGCAGAAGCGGGATGTGTTTCAGGGACTTGTTGACGCTGAACGAGATTCAATCGCCATGCTTCAACGTAGTGGAGACCGTGAGGCTCTTGAGCAATTGCGTCAACGTCTGATAAAGGAAACAGAAAAACAAGTGAACGCTTCGCCGGTCTCTATTAGTGAAGAAATGCGGTAGGCATACGTCAATGAGGGTGGCACTCCTCATCTTGACGGCGCATACACGGTTTTCGGTCAGGTCATAGACGGGATGGATGTCGTCGAGCGTATTGAAAAAGCCACGACCGATGCCGCCGACCGCCCCGTGGAGGACATCAAGATAATATCTATGTCAATTAGGAATTAGGAATTAGGAATGTCCTTGCCATTAACTTTATTTTACTCACTTCACCTTATAATTTCCTAATCGCTACGGACGCTTTGAAAAGCGTCCCTACGAAATTTCCCAATTCCCAATTCCTCATTCCAAATTGATTTAACCATGATACCCTATAGCTGTTTTTCTCTCCCTAACGGGTTGAGGGTGATTCATAATGAAGATGCATCGACCGCGATGGTCGCGGTCAATGTGCTTTATGATGTGGGGGCACGTGACGAGTCTCCGGAATTGACAGGGATGGCTCATCTGTTTGAGCATCTGATGTTCGGAGGGTCGGCCAATATCCCTGATTTTGATGGCGCAATCGAACGCGCGGGCGGTTGGAATAACGCCTGGACTTCCAATGATTTCACTAATTTCTATGACATGCTTCCGGCTGTCAACTTTGAGACCGCGTTGTGGCTTGAAAGTGACCGTATGCTTTCGCTTTCATTCTCGCCCAAGGCTCTTGAGGTTCAGCGTCATGTCGTTATCGAGGAATTCAAGCAGGTGTGCCTGAATACCCCTTACGGCGACATGATGCATCATCTGCGCGATTTGGTGTACAAGGTTCATCCCTATCGTTATCCGACCATCGGTAAGGAAATATCCCATATAGAGCGTGTCTCGATGGAGGATGTGCGTGATTTTTATTACAGGCATTATGCCCCTAACAATGCCGTGCTCGCAATATCCGGGAATGTCGGTCTTGAACGTGTAAAGGAACTTGTTTCAAAATGGTTCGGGGATATTCCGCGTCGCGAGATTGCCACGCGGGGCTATTTGCAGGAGCCTGAAATCAAAGGTTCGCGTTATCGTGAGGCCCGTGCCGATGTCCCGCAGCCGTTGCTTGTGATGGCATTCCCGATGTCGGGGCACTCCCATCCCGATTATAAGGTGTGTGACCTCGTGACGGATGTCCTTGCTTCAGGTCGCTCGTCCCGGTTATATCGCAATGTGGTGATGGAAAATCGGTTGTTTGCCGAGGCCGACGCTTCGATTGTGGGCAGTGAAGAACCGGGTTTCATAATGGTTAACGCACGCCTGACCGCCGATGATGATGCTTCGATTGAACGTGCGCGTGATATACTTGTGAGCCAGTTGTCTGACCTTGCGTCTAAAGGGATAACTGATTTTGAGTTGCAGCGCGTGCTCAATCGCTTTGACAGTAATTTCACATTTAGCTCGGTGAACTGTCTCGCCAAGGCGCAGTCGCTTGCCATGGCACGGATGCACGATGAGGACATTAATCGGATGGTGCCGGAATATCGCACGGTCACGGGCGATATGATTCAAGACGTAGCGCGCCGTTATTTGCGCCCTGAACGTTCCGTGACCCTTGTTTATCGCCCGTCGTAAGGATTTATTTTATGTGAGGGGGCAAAACTCTCGAAAATCGGTCGGAAACTTGTTGTTAATGGATTGTGAAACAATTCTTTTGAATAGCCGAGGGTTGAGCAAAGCGAAACCCTCGGAAGGAAGTATAAGTGATAAATGTTTCTGAAAGAATCATTTAAAACGAATTTTCAGATTCAAGTGGGCATTTCGGTTCAGCCATGGCTGAACCCTACCTTAAACATCGCCTTTAGGGTATCATTTATACAATATGAAATTCCTTAAGTTAACAGCATTGTGGCGCGTCACTACGATTCCGGATATATTCCGAAAGAAGTCCTGATAATTTAGATTTTATGTGTACCTTTGTGTGATAAAACAATATAAAGATGAAGAAATCTATGAAAATCGCTTTTGCGATGATTGCGACTGTCGGCATGAGTGCCGGGGCGCAGGAACATCTCAAGAGTCTCAATCCTGCTTATTTTGACCCGTCAACCCCTGCGGGGACTGACTTTTACCAACATGTGAACAAAGGTTGGGAGGAGGCCCATCCCCTGACGCCTGAACATGCGCGTTACGGGCAGTTCAACATCCTGAACGACTCGTCGGAGAACCGTGTGAAGGAAATTGTGTTGAACCTTGGAAAGACCAACCCCGCGCCCGGTTCGGTGGCGTTCAAGGTTTCGACAATCTATAATCAGGCGATGGACTCGGTGCGTCGTAACGCCGAAGGTGCGAAGCCTATTCAGGCCGACCTGAAGAAAATCGAGAATACGCCCCATGAAGGAATGGAGGACTTGTTCCTGTGGATGCATGGCAACTATGCGAGCCCGTTCTTCAGCGCGGGTCCGCAGGAGGACCTCGCCAATTCCAAGGTGTATGCTATGTATGTCGGTGGCGGCGGCATGGGACTCGGTGACCGCGATTACTACCTCAAGGACGACAAGCGTAACAAGGAGGTGCGCGAGGCTTATAAGAAGTTAATCGTCAATCAGATGCGTAACGCAGGTTTCAAGGCCAAGGAAGCCAAGCGCATCATGAACAATGTGATGAAAATAGAGACCGCCCTTGCTGACTCGGCATGGACTCGCGAGGAGAGCCGCAACATCCCGGCAATGTACAATCCACGCACGTTCGCGCAGCTGAAGGAACTTTATCCCAATGTCAACTGGGACCGCTTCTTCATAGAGACTATGGGCATTCCCTCGCCCGAGACGGTTATTGTGACCGAACTGAAATCGGTTGACCGTGCCAATCAGTTGATGGGAACGCTCACCGACCGCGAAATCAAGGACTATTATCTGTGGAAATATGTGTCACAGGCGGCCGGACGTCTTAGCGATGACTTTGCCGATGCGGCATTTGAGTTCAACAAGGTCATGAGCGGGGTTCAGCAGCAGCGTCCACGTTGGAAACGTGCGCTCGGCGCGACCGAAGGAGCGATGGGCGAGGCTGTCGGTCAGCTATATGTCGAGAAATATTTCCCCGAATCTTCCAAGGAATACATGCTCGGACTCGTCGAGAACCTTCGTACCGCTCTCGGCAAGCACATCCTTAACCTTGACTGGATGACCGACGAGACCAAACTCAATGCCCTCAAAAAACTCAACGCGTTCACAGTCAAAATCGGTTATCCCGACAAGTGGAAGGATTACTCGACAATGGAGGTTGACCCCGCGCTTTCCTATTATGAGAACATGCATAACGTGGGCATGTGGCATCAGAAGGAATATTACAAGAAATGGGGCAAGCCGGTCGACAAGACCGAGTGGGGCATGACACCGCAGACGGTAAATGCCTATTATAACCCCCTCGCCAATGAAATAGTGTTCCCCGCGGCAATTCTCCAGGCACCGTTCTTTGACCCCAATGCATCCGACGCCGAGAACTACGGCGGTATCGGTGTCGTCATCGGCCATGAGATGACCCACGGCTTTGATGACCAGGGACGTAACTTTGACGCCGACGGCAACATGGTTGAATGGTGGACTGCCGAGGATGCGCAGAGGTTCGGCGACAAGACCAAGAAACTTGTCGAGCAGTTTGACGCCGTCGAGGTTCTTCCCGGATTGCATGCCAATGGTCAATACACACTCGGCGAGAATATCGCCGACCAGGGCGGCCTTCGTGTGGCTATGACTGCGTTCCTTGATTCACAGAAGAAAAAGGGTGTGGATATCAAGAGCGATTCCGCCAAAATCGATGGATATGACCCGATGCAGGTGTTCTACATGAACTACGCCAACCTATGGGCCAACAACATCCGTCCCGAGGAAATCCGTTCGCTGACCACAGGCGATGTCCACTCGCTCGGACGCAACCGTGTCAACGTGACACTGCGCAACCTGCAGCCGTTCTTCGAGGCGTTCGGTGTGACCGAGGGACAACCGATGTTCCGTCCCGAGGCCGAGCGCGTCGTCATCTGGTGACATACATAAATAAAACTATCGGGGAGTGTGTTGCAAAATTCGCAATAAACATCGTAGGGACGCGCCAACGTGCGCGTCTCTTATTGCAAATGATTGATAATCTATCACTTTGAGGACGCACACGTTGGTGCGTCCCTACGATTTCGCATTAAGTCTCAATTTTGCAACACCTTCCTACCAATTCCATGCAATTTACCTTGAGCTTACAGCATTGTGGCCACACCCTACCTAATCCCGACCGGGAAGGAATTCCTTTTTAATACTCTAAAATTGGATGCCAAGTCTTATGGAGAATCCTCCAATGTCCTTTCGTGTATCAATTGCGGGAATATTGACATATTCGAATGTATATCCTATTCCGGCGTTCAAGGCAATAAAATCCTTGATTACAAAAGAGCAGCCAAGCGTGGGATTCAAGAAGAAACCGCCATCGGAAATGTCTCCGCTTTTACCGGGAACGGCACTATATCCGACCTTTAAATCCACAAAGGGACTGACGTTTTCTTCAGGTATAAAACAAGACCTGATATCGGCAAATAGAGGTATGGCACATTCTTTAATTTCATGGAAATATTGGAGTCCGGTTCCTATTCCTGTATAGAGATAAGTAGGGATTATCTGGATGCCGTGTGAAGTCATGATGTCGACGCTGTTCAATCCGAACGAGCCTGTGCCGAAAGTGTATCCGACATCGACAAAACCTTGATAACCCTCGAAATCATCAATTTCAGCTTTCGCTTGAAAAGGCACAGCCATACTGAATAGTATGGCTGTACTTATAAGGATACATTTCAACATAACAATGACATTAGAAATCAATGCCTATTTTTATATTTATTGCACCGAGTGTGCCGTCTATGTCTTCCATTTTCTGTGCGAGATATCCGACACCGAAATTCAGCCCGAGACGGTCAGTGAGTCCATAACGTATACCGACTGTCGGGGCTATAAAAGCACCGTTTATATCCTTGATGGTGTAACCTCCCTTTGCCTCGGCGAAGAAACCGAGGCGAGACCCGAAATCAGTGCGGATATGGCCGAATACCGGGAATGCGACCGTGCTGCCTTCATGATAATAGGTGACACCTGCACCTGCGCCTACGAACAAGTGAGGCATGAGTTGATAACCGTGGGAAGTTGTCAGGAATGCTTGGTTTGAGATATCGGCTTCGTCCGAATAACTTCCATAGGTAAAGGTGACCTTGGATATTGAAATGCCATATCCGGCATCAACGAAACCACGATAGCCTGTCTCGATTTGGGCGTTTGCGCAGACTGCGATAATACAGAAAAACGCCATTAGGATTGTTTTCTTCATAAGATTGGTTTATATATTGGTTTATATAAAGGTATTATTGGATGAACTCGATATCGTCAACAACAAGTTTCTGTTTGCCGAAAGTGTAGAATCCTACACCGGCGTATTCGATAGGCATATAGCGTATTTTCATGATTTCCATGCCGTCAACAAAGAATGTGAGTTGCTGGCCGTCTGATTGAAGTTCCCATGTTTGGGTGAGTTTCTTGTTTTTCTCCCATTTCACACTTTGGGTTACTTTACCGACAACACGTCCATCGACATAACGCTGGAAGTTTACAAGGCCGTCGTTGAATGTGAAACAGTAGAAGTTTCCATCATCGCGATAATTGAATTCCATTCCCACGAGTTTGTCATATCCAAGTTTATCAATGGAGACATTTGCTATGATTTTAAATGGTTTCATGGGGTCAATGGGTGCGTAACAGTGTGTCTCAAAGAACGTGTTTTCTCCGACCTTTGTCGCAACACCGGTGAGGCCTGTCAATAATGCTCCCATCGCCTTGTTCTCTCCCTTGGAGGTTATGGTCATTACACCTTTGTCGATGATTGCCGTCCCAGCGGCATCCTTGAATGAGCATTCAGTCCATTCTAAGGAATTTGACTCGAAATCTTCTTTGATGGAGTCGGCGTCTGCTGTGATTGGCAATAATGCGCCGGTGGCGATAGCCATTGTAATAATTAGTTTTTTCATTGGATGTGATTATTAGTGGATTAATAATTGAAGCCATTATAGGTTGCTTACTTTGCCGATTCGGGTCTGAAGTTCCTCCAAGATAGGTTCCAACTCTTTAGGTATGCGGTCGACTTCGGTGAACTCTCCATGCTTGGCAGCCATTGCACCGGCGGTCTCGCTCGATACCTTTATTTGGAATGCGACCTTTTTGGGGGTGCTTATGTCTCTTATCGTCACCCTGTTGCGGATTTGATGTTCTGATAGAGGAAATGACTTGTATTTCCACGGGGTCTGAACATAGCCGCCATATATGTCGGTAGAGCCAATCTCATCGAAATAGTTCAGCAAAATCTGATGGAGGAGTTTCCATGCCGGCTCGACGTTAACTTTGTTATTTTCAATGGAGTAATAAAGAGGGTCAATGTCGATGGTGAAATATTTGTTGACAATGCCCGATGCGGCCGATGAGCGATAGAAACCGTCCTGTTGTAGTTTGAATGATACAGCCTCGCGTTTGTCATCGCCGTAATATTTACTGTTGACCGTCTTGTGTTCAGGGCATTCGATGCGGATGACAACGACTTGGTTTTTCTTTGGGTGGGTGAACTCGGCATATCCATATCCCTCCAGTTCATTGTTGAGGTAAATGGCAGCCTCTTTAGGCTCGGCTGTAACTGCCACAACTTTAGGCTTCCCGGCGTAGACACCGTTGCTCATAATAATGGTGAGCAATAAAAGCAATAAACGATTCATGATTTTTAAGTTATTAATTTGTGTGATATTGCATGTTTTTGGGGATGCGTATGTCGAAAAGCACGTTCTTTTGACCTTCCACGTTGTAGTTGCGGGAGAACACACTGATACCGTCAACAATGCACTCGACCCTTACCATCTTGGCTCCAGCCGGAACGGTATAACGTAGCGGGCCGCCACTACCGATGTAGTTGCCGTCGACATAGATTTCTGCGGATGGATTATCGCAGATAAAGGATACCGGGAATGATTTAGGGGAACAGGATGAGAACGCAAGGAGTATCCAAATAGGGATACTTTTAGATAACGTCTTGCGAAGAAAACAAGGAGGAAACATCTTGAATAGTGCCTCCATTGGACTCCCTCAATGGCGTGATGTGGATTGGGTTATAAAAAGAAAGCGTGAGAGCCTGTACTTTGCTCGTCCCACAAACGGAGGCTCTGGTATTGCCCATCTTCGTTGAACGAGCAAACTTGCAGAAGCCTCACGCAGAATATGTGTAAATTCACCGACTGCCAACGCTCACGCGTTTACCATCGGTGGAATATACATATCCACATAAGCCATCTACTGTTTGCTGCAATCCTGACGAAGATTGAAAATTTACCAGATTTCCGTTTGTCAAGAAAGAGCGTCGAGTAAACGCTTTCCATTATGTCTGTCGTCCCTCCCGCATGACCCGAGACCGGGCTTCTGCGGTACGGTCGATTGCTGCAAAGATAAACAATATTTAGATATAATTTACAAATAATGTTTGAAATTTTTGTTTATGGGGTGAATGTGGCACGTGGGACGGGGCGGAGGAGGGGGTAATTTTGCAATGTCTTTCAATTAAAATGTAATTGCAAATATGGAAACAGAAGAAGTTATCAAGGATGAAGTCGTGGATGGTCTCGGTGAGGCTGTCGATGAGGAGACGCAGGAAACGGTGGAGGAGGTCACGCCACCGGGTGGCGATGATGAACCGGCGGGGGAGGAAACAGCGGTCGATATTGACGCCCTTGTGGCCGAGGCCGAGCGGCGCGGGTATCTGCGCGGGCGCAACGAGAGAATCAGCGAGGAATTGGATGCGCCGGCATTGTATGGGATTCCGGGCGGGGATGACGCGGATAAGAGTCAAGAGGAAGACCCGGATAATCCATGCGGATTCCTGTCTTATATCCGCCCGAGCGTCTGGGATTGAAACCGGGCTGCTGAATTGAGACAACCTCTTGATGCGAAATCGCAGGGACGCGCCAACGTACGCGTCCTAAAAGAGACGGACTATTATTGGCTGTAAAAACGGACGCGCACGTTGGCGCGTCCCTACGATGTCAGGTATTATTAATCAATAATTAAAACAAATTGTAAATGAAGAAAATTAAGGAATTGATGAGTGTGGTTATGCGACCCGAGGTGGTCGAGGTGTTGTTGGTTGTCGCTGCAATGGCGGTTATCGGGTGGATGATTCACGAGGCGATGCAATCGGCGGTGGAACTTGCGACGGCTATTGTGGCCGGGGTGTCGGGAGGTAAACATGTCGTTGACGGACCGCTGACAACCGTGCAGACCGAGGTGGCTTCACCGGGGTTGCTGCGTTCCGAGATAGACCGCCGTGTGACAAAGATTCGCCCCATGGCTACGCCGATTGACCAGATTTCCCGTTCGGCAGGTTCGCGACACTGTGGGTCGATGAAGGTGGAGTATTATTCGGTTGACACGATGGAGACATGTTCGGCGCTTAAAGAGGGGGTGGACACCGAGGAATTTGAGGGCGATGCATCAACCCCGATTGAAATCAAGCCTGAAAATGTGGCGATTTTTCATCCGACAGAGACTATCCTTGTCCCCTCAATCACTGTGACATCGCGCAAATCGCCGTTGGTGCTGTATGTCGCCGAGAAACGGGAAATCGCGGGGGCTTTGACGGTAAAGGTGGTCAATGAACTTGATGCGGGCGAGGATTTCGCAACTATAGTCGGTAAACTCGTCAAGGGTGTCAGGCTGATAAGAATGGGGCGTGCGGCCGCAGAACTCGACGTACAGACGGCGCAATACTCGGCCCTCCCCTCCAAGAGCAGCAATTTCTGCCAGATATTCAAGGCTCAGGTCGAGGAGAGTACGTTCCAGAAAATCGCAAACAAGGAGGTCGGCTGGAGTTTCAGCGACCAGGAGGAGGTCGCGATTGTCGATATGCGCCGTGGAATGGAGAAGAATTTCCTGTTCGGGACGGCGGCCCGGTTCACCGACCCTGTGAAGAAAGAGGAGGTGTTCGTCACCGGCGGTATCTGGCCACAGGCCGGCAAGGAGTTCTCCTACAAGAGCGGGGCGATGACCGGCGAGACGCTTGTCGACCTATGCCGTGCTGCGTTCACGGGACAGGGTGGTTCGTCGCGTAAGATTCTGGTTGGCGGCTCGGGACTCATCGAGCGTCTTAACAAACTCGAGTACAGCCGTGTAATCACCGCCGGTGACAAGGTGACCAAATGGGGGATTGATTTCAGCGAAATCAACAGCAAGTTCGGCTCTCTTTATGTCGTGTTGTCGGAAGTGTTTGACGAGTGCGGCCACGAGAATGACGGCATGGTGATTGACCCTGAATATATCACCAAGTATAGCCATGTACCGTTCAAGACCGAGCGTCTCGACTTGAAAAAAAGCGGTGTGCGCAATACTGACGCCGTCGTGATAACCGAGGCGTCATGCCTGGTGCTGCGTTATCCCAACGCCCATATGCGCATCGTCGCCGAGTGATGTCGGGATAAAGAGATTCTGTTTATTATAGGGTATGTCGCCATTACGTGGCGACATACTTTTGTTTGTACGGAGTTGTAAAATGTGCTATCTTTGCAAAATATCATTTTCACTGGACAAAACGTTATGGATAACAAGGAGTTGAGATTCGAGACACGGCAGATTCATGCCGGTCTTCATATAGACGCGACAGGGGCGCGTGGCGTGGCTGTACACCCCACGGCTGCCTATCATTTCGAGAGTTGCGACTATGCCGCCGACCTTTTTAACCTCACAAAGGCGGGCAATATATACACCCGTCTGAACAATCCGACAAATTCGCAGTATGAGGAGCGTATCGCCGCCCTGTATGGCGGGGTCGGCGCGTTGGCGACATCATCGGGGATGTCGGCGATATTGCTGGCTGTAACCTCCCTCGCCGGGGAGGGTGATAACATCGTTGCCTCCCCGAGGTTATACGGCGGGACCTATAACCAATTCCGTATATCGCTTCCCCGCCTCGGCATCGATGTCAGGATTGCACAGGGCGAGTCTCCCGATGATTTCAGGAGGCTTGTAGATGACCGTACACGGATGGTTTTCATTGAAAGCATGGCAACCCGACGTGTGATGTCCTCGATATAGAGGGGATTGGCAAGGTGGCTCATGAGGCAGGTGTCCCGTTCGTTGTCGATAATACATTTGGCGCGGGAGGATACCTTTGCAACCCGTTTGACTGGGGCGCGGATATCGTTGTCGATTCAGCCACCAAGTGGATTAACGGTCATGGCACGGCGTCGGGAGGCGTAATTGTGGACGGAGGCCGTTTTGACTGGGGCAACGGCAAGTTCCCGCAAATCGCAGGCCCTGACGAGGGGTATCACGGGTTAAACCTATATGAGGCGTTTGGCCCGGCGGCGTTCATTGTTAAATGCCGGGTTGACGGCATGCGTGATTTCGGCGTGTGCTCGTCGCCGTTTGACTCCTATCTGATGATGCTTGGCCTGGAGACCCTTTCGTTGCGGGTCGAGCACCAGGTTAATTCCACGCGCAGGATTGCCGAGGCGTTAAGCCGTCATCCCAAGGTGGAGAGTGTCAGCTATGTCGGTTTTGAAGACCATCCGTCCCATGCCAATGCCGTCAAGTATTTCCGTCATGGCGGGGGCGCGGTGTTCTCGATGACACTAAAGGGCGACCTCGATTCGACAGTGAGGTTTGTTGAAGGGTTGAAGCTCGCCAAGCACATGACGATGATTGGCGACTCGGTGACCGTGGTCACCCATCCTGCATCGACCACCCACAAGCAGCTTAACGAGGCCGACATGAAGGCTGCCGGAATCTCGCCCACGTTGTTGCGTGTGTCGCCGGGACTGGAACATCCCGATGACATTATCGCCGATTTTGAACAGGCTCTCGAACTTGTGTGATGAGTGAGGCACGGTACTATCATCACCGTTCGCCGGTGACGCTTGAATGCGGCTATGTCTTGCCGGAGGTCACGGTGGCCTATCACACCTACGGGAGATTGAACGCCGACCGTAGCAATGTCGTGTGGGTGATGCACGCCCTGACGGCCAACTCCGATGTGGCCGACTGGTGGCCCCACACGGTAGAGACTGGGAAATTCCTTGACCCCTCGCGCTATTTCGTGGTGTGTGCCAATGTACTTGGGTCGTGTTACGGCACTACAGGCCCGTTGTCGGTCAATCAGGAGACCGGCGAGCCATGGTACGGAGACTTCCCCGATGTAACGGTGAGGGATATGGTGGAGTGTCACCGTCTTCTTGCCGGATATCTTGGTATAACACACATAGACACGATTATAGGCTCGTCGCTCGGCGGCTTCCAGGCCCTTGAATGGCTCACGGGTTATCCTGATGTCGCCGATAAGGCGGTGTTGATTGCCACCGATGTCGAATGCCGTCCCTGGGAGGCCGCAATCAACGAGTCGATGTACATGGCGATGAGATGTGACCCGACATTGGGTGAGCGACATCCCGATGCGGGAGCGCAAGGCCTTGCCGCCGCGCGTTCAATCGCCCTGTTGAGCTACCGCAGCCATTATGCCTACGACCTGACACAGCAGGATGTCGAACCACGTGCTGATATATTCACCCGACGCGTACAGAGTTACCAGCAATATCAGGGAAAGAAGCTCGTTGACCGCTTCAACGCCTATTCCTATCTGACATTGTGTCGCTCGGCCGATGCGCACGACATCTCGCGCGGACGTGGCTCGATGGCTGATGCACTGTCTCGTATAAAGGCGCGATGCCTTGTTGTGGCGATTTCGTCCGACATCCTTTTCCCTCCGGAGAATCATCGTATAATGGCCGACTGTATACCGCAGGCCGACTTCCGTGTGATTGACTCGGAGTATGCCCATGACGGCTTCCTTATTGAACACGAGAAACTAAATACACTAATTTCAGAATTCCAACAAAAAGCGTGATATAATGAGCAAACGAATCAAAATAGGACTTTTCGGGTTCGGGACTGTGGGACGCGGACTGTATGAGCTGCTTGAACGCATCAGTTCAACCGATGTGACAATTGAGCGTATATGCGTCCGTGACATGTCAAAGAACCGTGGTGTGCAGGCACGTTTCACCGATAATGCCGATGAAATTTTCAATGACCCTGACATAAACTTCATCGTTGAGTTGATTGATGACGCCGACGCTTCCTACGGTATCGTGCGCTGTGCCCTTGAGATGAAACTGCCCGTTGTCACCGGTAACAAGAAGATGCTCGCACGTCATCTGCCCGAATTGATTGAGCTTCAGCGCGAGCAAGGGACGGCATTGCTCTATGACGCCTCGGCGTGTGGCTCTATTCCCGTGATACGCAACCTGGAGGAATACTACGACAACGACCTGCTGATTTCGGTCAAGGGTATTCTCAACGGCTCGTCCAATTTCATCCTGTCAAAGATTTTCAACGAGGGTATGACCTATGGTGACGCGTTGCAGCTGGCGCGTGACGCAGGTTTTGTCGAGAGCAACCCCACGCTCGACCTTGACGGCTGGGACTCGTTGTTCAAGCTCGTGATTATAGGGGTGCATGCGTTCGGAATCTATGTAGACCTGAACGGGTGTTCACCTACGGCATATCCCACATGAACGACCATGACATCAGTTTCGCCCGCGAGAAAGACCGTCGCATCAAGCTCGTGGCCCATGTCGAGAAGATGGATGACAACCGTCTCGTCATGTCAGTGATGCCACAGTTGATTTCACGCAATAAATACATCTATTCGGTCGAGGATGAGTTCAACGGTGTTGTAATCAAGGGACTTTTCTACGACAAACAGTTCATGTTCGGCCGTGGCGCAGGTGCGCATCCCACCTCATCGGCGGTGTTGAGCGATATCACCGCGTGCCTATATGATTACCGTTACGAATATAAGAAGATGCGTCACAGCGAGCTGCCTGTATTTGACGACAACGTGTCGTTCCGCATCTACATGCGCTATAACGACCCGATTGACCTGCAGTTGCTGCGGTTTGAGGAAATCACCGAGAGTTACACGTCGCCGGGATATAACTATGTTGTCGGGCGCGTGACCCTTAACTCCCTGCACTCCGCCCGCGAGGCCCTGCATTCCCGTGGCCTGTTCATCGCGGCCTATCCACACGATTAACGCGGAAAGATAATAAAAATGAGGTTGTTGCAAAATTGAGACTTAATTCGAAATCGTAGGGACGCGCCAACGGGGCGTCCTCAAAGTGGTTATTATCAATCATTTGCAATAAAGGACGCGCCAACGGGCGCGTCCTTACGATGTTTATTGCGAATTTTGTAACACCCTCATTTTTAGGGGATGTATTGTTATTTCACGATGACCTTGCGGACTGTGCCGTCTGACATCTTGATGATGTTGAGGCCTTTGGCGGGTTGTTCGAGGCGTTTGCCGTCGATGGTGTATACGGCATCGACTGTGGTCGCGTTGTCAGCGTCTATTTCACCGATGGCGGTAGAGCCGCTGCCGATGGCCTTGACTGACTTGAAGTTACTCCAGTGCTTGGCTGCTGCGTATGCGTTCTCCGACCCTGCGGGTACATACAGGACTGCCGTCGCGGGAAGGTTGTTGAACGGGCCTGTGGCATACGACATGTTAGGTGTTGTCGGAACCGAAGCCGCGTTTACAGTGAACGACTTTAGACTGGCACAATCGTTGAATGAGTTGGGAAGAAGATATTTCAGGTCTCCCTGTATGTCGACAGATTCAAGGCTGGCCAGGCTGTTGAACGAGTATGAATCAAGGTAGGTTATACCTTTGCCCAGTTTGACCGACTTGATATTGGCGCATCCGGCGAACGCGTTGCCGGAGAATGTCGATGTCTCGCCCGAACCGTTCTCTATGATATTGTCGTTGATGACTACCTCGGTGATTTTCAGGTTCCGGCTGAACGCGCTTGAACCGATGGAACGCGCCTTTTCAAGTGAGACGGGGGCGAGTTGTTCGCAGCCCGAGAAGCAGCTTGAACTGAACACGGCGACATCGGAGGCATCAAACAGTTCAAGGTTGGAACAATCGGCGAATGCATAGGGACCCACCGACTTTGTCCCCTTGGGTGGATACACTTTTTTCAGGGTCGTGCTACCGAGGAACATGTAACCCGAGATGCTGTTAGGTGATGTGCCGAAACCTTCCATGTTGTCATCGTCATAGAAATAATCCTTGGAGTCATAGATGAACTTGGCGTCACGCATGTCAAGGACTTCAAGGACACCGTTACCCTCGACAGCAGTTCCGAAACGTTGTTTGCGGGTCTTGGTCATTATACGGAGAATCTTGACATCGGCACTGTTGATTTCGCCGGTGATTGTCAATTCTTTCAGCGTCAGTTTCTCATCGGCTGTCAAGGCCGCGGCAAGGGCGCCCGCGGTGTTGTTTACTGATTTAGATTGGGCGTTGACGGTTATTCCGGCAGCCGCGATTGCGATTAGAAATATTATTTTTTTCATAGTGACAATCTCTTATTTGTTTTTGTGATTACGGAATTCGGGACGGACGCGTGGCATGACAGCCTCGATGCCGCTGTTTTGCTTGGGTGCGGAATGGTAGTCGAGCCATTCTTCGGGCGACATTGACTGATAGTTGACGAAATAGTAGTCGTAGGCACTGTTGATTGTCGTCATGTCGCGGACATATACAAAGTCGGTGGTATCCTTGGATATATAGTAGTCCTTGCCACCGTCATATCCGTAGTATTTGTATCGGTGGTCCATGAATGAGTATAGTCTCTTGCCAAGGTCGCGGTCAACAACCATGTAGGCTTCGGTGAAGCGGTCGCCGTTGAACAAGTAGATGACCTCAAACGACAGCGCGCTGTCATTCTTGACCTCATAATGGATTTCACGGCGTGTCATTGACCCTTCGTAGCCACCGAGACCGATGTTTATAGTCCACGTGGTGTCGTAGATTAGTTTGCGGGACTCTTTTGCCGTGATTTCAGCGAATGTCGAGCCATATTCAAGGATTGGCTCGGAGACGGCGGCGACTTTGGCCAGGCTGTCATTCAGGGCCACTTCGGGGTCGATAGGCTCGACCGGGTCGATGACGGGTTCCGGTTCGTCATTGTTGGAGTCGCCACAGGAATATATCCCGGCGACAGAGACCATTGCAAGCGCAATATATAGTAATTTTCTCATGATTCTATGTTGTTTGAGGGGTTATTCGTAATATTTCTTTATTTCTTCAGGAGACATCTTGTCATAGACAACGCGGAAATATTCGGCACCGCTTGACTGGTCTTCCCAAATCTCATTGCGCACTGAAACAGACGAATCGGGTGTCAGGTAGATGTCCTCGTTGTAGACATCGCTGTGACGCCAAAACTTGTATTGCTCCCTGAAAATCTTGTTCAATGCCTCCTGTGTCTCGGTATTGACGGGGCACAGCATTTCCGACTGATACAACTCGGCTTTCTGGAAGTGATAGTAGTAGAAATAGGCGAGGTCTTCGTCACGACCGTCATAGATAAGGGTGCGCACGGCTGTCTTGCCATACAGGACGACAGTGGTGTCGCGACGCAATTTGCGTGACTCGTTGGCCTTTACCCAGGGGACATCGGCACCCCAGTCGACGAACGGCTCGAGTGGGCTGTGTTTGATTTCAACCACGGGTTTGTCAGGTTCGACGGGTGGTTCCACTGACGGTTCATCTCCGTCATCCTTGCACGAAACGAACGGCATTAGCAACAGTGCCGCCATTAGCATTGGTAAGTACTTAAGTTTTTTCATAAATGTTATAGGTTAGTGTGAAAAAATATGTGATGTGTCTTGGGTTATCTTATCACGGTCTTGGTAGCCGAGCCGTCGCTGTGGCGCACAATCACGATGCCTTTATAGCCTGACCTCGCCACTGTCGCCTGTACCGATTCGCCTGTGCCGAGACATACTCCCGTGGCGGTGTAGACGGTCACTGCTTCATCAGTGGAGGCCATTGTCCCGCTGATTCCCGACGGCTCGTCGCCCCCGCCCATGAAATCGAACGATGCGTTGCCTTCAAAGTCGATGTCAATGTTGGTGATTGGCTTTCCGAGGAATTTTCGTCCGTCGGTGTTCTCGTTGAACAGTGTGGCCGCCGGGACTGATACATCGGTCAGGAAATTGTTGTACTTCCCGTTGATGTTGTTGAAATAGGGGTAGGTGTCGCCGGCGGCACTGTCGGCGAAACCGCGGTTGTCGGCATACACCACGGCATATCTCGGATGGTCCTTGATGGTGTTCACCGTGTTGTATTTCCAAGAGATGTCGAAGTAGTCGATATGGGTAATGAGCACCCCGTCGTTGGGGACGAACTCGTCCCACCCTTGGCGGTATCGGTTCTCAATCATGAAATACTCGTCGCGGTGGGCGTCGTTGTAGATGACGTAGGCGTTGCCATTGTCAGTGAGCGGCCGCATTCCTGTGACTGTCGCCGGCGATTTAAGCTCGATGGGTTCAATCCATCCGCAGAACCATTTCTCGTAGGCCGTGTAACCGACAGGGCGACGCCCGTCATCATTGTATGCGCCGTAGTCCATTATGTCCCAGTAGTGCATGGGGTTCGTCCCCGACCCGTTTGTACCGTAATGGTCCTTTAGACCGAAACAGTGGGAAAATTCATGGCATATCGTGCCTATCCCTGCGAGTTGTGTGCCCTCTTTCCCGTATAGTTCGTTGCTGTAGGCAAAGACGGTGATGTTCACTCCGTCATGGACGGCGAATGCGTCGCCCGATGTGAGGTGCACCTTGCCGGGCCACAGTTTGTCGGTCGCGTTCATGTCATAGTTCTGGCCGTATCCGGCGTGGAGCAGATAGAGCATGTCTATCGCCTTGTCACCGTCCCAGTCATAATCATTGAAGTCGACAAGAGGGTCGGCCGCGGCGCATGCGTCGATGACAAGTTTGTCGATGTTGCTGTCGACGCGACCGTCATCCTGGCCGTAGTAGGCCTGTGGTTGTGACAGTGTGACCGGCCCGATGACATCAAAGTTGAAATCAAACTGGCCGTTGCTTTGGTCATGGAAATAGTCGCGTATGCTTCCGTAGAAACCGTTGTCGTTGTATCCGCGTTTGTTGGCGATGTCGTTGAATGTCTCCTTGGGCGAGGGGGTGGCAAATTTCGTGTCGCTGAACTCAACGAGCACAATCAGTCCCTTTTTGCTCCCCTGTAGGTCGTTGCGGCGTGCCGATGACTGCACGGCACGGCTGAGACGGCGAGATGAGTCAGCGTTGTCAACTGACTCGATGGATTTCCTTAGGCGTTCAATCATCTGTGTCTCATCGGCGTGTCGTGCCCCCGGGCCGTGGGCGATTACTTCCCCGGCAGGACGCATGCGGCCGTTCGCTAATGTCGCGTAACACCAGTCGCCGTTTGTCGTCCGCGCAACAGGTACTCCGTCCTCGGTCATGTAGTAATATAGGTTTTCGTCTCCGGCGGTTTGTATTCTAAGTTCTGAACCGTCGCTTTGGGTGACGGTAAGCCATTGTCTCACCACCGGGGCGGTATGTGACTGTGTCGCCAGCAACGCCATCGCGCATGGCAATAGGATTCTTTTCATGATTATGAATAGTTACTTATGGTCGGTTTGTGGTTTAGTGTACTATGGTTTTCCAAGGGGAGCCGCCGTTGACGGGTCGCACGATGCGTAATCCTTTACCTGACATCGGTATTTCGTCAGTCGTGCAGTCTTTGAGCAAGAGCGTGCCGTCGATTGCGTAGACATCCACTCTGTCGCTGTCTGAAACCGTTACCGATGTGATTGACGCCGGCGGGTTCATGAAACGGAACGAGACGGTGCCATCAGGGTTCTGACGTATATCGGTGATGGGTTTGCCGAGGAATTTACGCCCGTCGGTGTTGGCGTTGTAGAGCTTGGCCGCCGGGGTGCTGTCATCGGTCAGTCGGTCGTTCCCTCCGAAAGGATAGGCGTCCCCCGCGCAGGTCTCATCGTCGCGACGGTTGTCGGCGGGGACGGCGATGTAACGGGGATGTGTCTCATCGCTGTTGACGCTGTTGTATCTCCATTCGTTCTTGTCGTAGTCGATGTGGGTCACCAACAGTCCGTTGCCTTCGAGACATGCGTCCCACCCGGTCTTTTGGCGGTTCTCGAGGATATAGTATTCGTCACGGTGGGCATCGTTGTAGATGATGAACGCCTCTCCTCCCTCGCTGAGCGGACGCATTCCCGTGATTTCCTGTGGGCTGTCAAGTTCGGTGAGCTCCATCCAGCCGCTGTACCATTTTTCAAAGGCCGTGTACCCCGCCGGGCAGAAGCCGTTGTCGTTGTACATCCCTGTGTCCATCAAGTCCCAGGTCCCCATGCCGAAAGTTAGGCCATACTTGTCGTAAAGGTCGGCCAACCCGAAGCAATGGGAGAATTCATGGCAGATTGCACCGATGCCTGTGGCCTCGTTACCGCTTGAGCCGTTCAGTTCGCAGCTGCAGGCGAATGTGTTGACAACGGTGCCGTCAACGGTTATGGATTTCCCGTAAAGGGTTTTCTCAAGGGTGGACTGTTTGGGCCATATAGTGTTTTGGTCGGAGGATACGTTCTCTCCATATCCTGCGTAGACGACAAATACAAGTTCTGCCTCCCCGTCGTTGTTCCAGTCGTAGTCAGCGAAGTTCACGCTCTCATCGACCATCTGGCATGCCGACACTATCATTTCCCCGACCTTGGCATCGCGTGTGATGGTGTTCGAGCCGTAATATTGAAGTTTCTGTGGCATTGTCACAGGACCGACGACATCAAATGTCAGGTCGAGTTTCCCGTTGCTCTGGGCGTTGAAATAGTCCCTGACACTCCCGCGATACCTCCCTTTGTCATATCCTTTTACATTGGCGATGTCATGGAACAGTGTGGCCGGTTGGGGGACGATGAACTTACGGTCCTGGAATTCCACGAGGATTATCAATCCTTTTTTCTCGCCGACAATCGCGTGCTCGGGTCGTTCAACTATCCTGTGGGATAGTTGAGGGCATGCCCTCAACGTGAACGGTAAAAGCGTAAAATATAAAATGAATGTAAAAATATATTTCATAAAAATCCGCTGACGTGATGTTAATGATATTGGGGTCTTATAACCTTAAGTCAACTTTGCGCTACAAATTTATTTAAAATTTCAATATAAAATCATATTTTATAATAAAAATTTAAAAATTGGGCATAATTTATAATTCCCACATTGCGATTCACCATTCTTGTTGACATTCTGGCGCAGGATTATGAACGGTTAATTGATGTTAAATCGGGGGGTGATTTTGTCAGTCAAATCCTAATCTCTAATTTTGTAATGCAATCAGACTGTATGTTTTAGTAGAGACAAGGTCTGACGGGAGATTACATCACCAAGGCAATTCGGCCATTAGGGAGCCTAAGAGTAGGCATCCTCTAAGACTGAAAGTGATGGGACGGCTCTTCTCCCGGATAAAAAGACATATCTGCGTCCCGTCTTGCAGGATTTTTCCAAATGCTCGGATTATGAGGTCTGGATTTATTCTCAAGAGGGTGATGCATGAAAAATATAAATAGGCGAGGCATTCACCCCGGAATAAGGGTGGATGCCTCGCTTTGTTTGTCATTGGGTAGGGTGCTGTTGCAAAATTGGTATTTAATGAGAAATCGTAGGGACGCGCCAACGTGCGCGTCCTAAAAGAGACGAATTATAATCATCTGCAATAACGGACGCGCACGTTGGCGCGTCCCTACGAAGTTGATTTGTAGGTTTTGCAACACCACCGCCGATTGTGTCATCGCTGATTTTCAAGATGTTTCGACTCAGCTATGGCTGCTCCCCAACCTTGTCTTTAAAAAGATTGGCAACCTATATACAACAAAATTATTATAACCAATTGATAAAGTAAAGATTATGAAAAAATTAACGTTGTTATTATTGAGCTGTTTTATGGCATGTTCTGTGATTATGGCTCAAAGTGTGTCAACAGCCGACCTGGAAAAGGCCGCTAATAAGGGCGATGTCACGGCAATGGTGAACCTTGGGGCGTCCTATTTTAACAACGGGGCGTTTAAAAAGGCTGCCGAATGGTTTGAAAAGGCGGTTAAAAAGGAATCAGCTGTTGGCAAATACTATCTTGCGTATATGTATCTTGAGGGGAAAGGGGTTAAACGTAACACCGACAAAGCTGTGAAGCTAATGGATGAGGCCGCATACGCAAATGTGGCAGATGCACAGCTTTTTAAGGGCTACTGGTATGAGAACGGACTGAAAGGATATGAAATTATATGGGGGTCGGAGATGGACAACAAGCCAATGATAACCTACATATCACCCGACCAGGAGAAAGCCGCTGAATGGTACGTCAAAGCCGCTGCCAATGGGAACGCGGAGGCCTTGAAGTGGGTTGAGGCGAGAGGAATGGAGTCTTTGCTCACCGAAGCAAGGGAAAGCGCACCGAAGACTGTGTCGCCCCAGGCCTTGGCTGAATTGGAGAAATCGGCAAAAAAAGGTGATGTCAAAGCGATGGTAGACCTCGGTATCTCCTACTTTAACAATGGTTCACTCAAAAAGGCTTCTGAATGGTTTGACAAAGCGATTAAAGAAGAGGAGTCGCCCGTTGCGAAGTATTACGTGGCAAAAATGCACCTTGAGGGCAACGGAAAGAAGCGTAACACCGAGAAGGCCGTGAAGCTGATGGAAGAGGCTGCCTTCGGAGGAGTGGCAGAGGCTCAATGCATGGAAGGGGAATTCTATGATAACGGGCTTACAGGCTATGAGGTCGCCTTGGGTTCTGAGCTTACCAATAGACCCAAAATCACATATATTTCTCGGGATAAAAGTAAGGCCGCTGAATGGTATGGCAAAGCTGCGGCAAGCGGAAACAAAAAAGCGATTTCGTGGCTTGTGAAAAACGGTAAGACCGACCGGTTACCCGCCGATGTTCAGGAAAAGATAGCGGAGGAAAAGGCCGCTCAGGAAAAGCAGTTGGCCGATATGAAAGCCGCCCAGGAGAGAAGACAGGCTGAAGAAAAGATAAAGAAGATGGCCGATGAGTTCATGTCGGTCAAAGGCAACACTTCAGCCATTAGGTCGAAGTATGAAAGTAGTGTCCAATCATACGGACTGGATTTTGTTGCAGCCGCTGTGGCGGAGGTCGGCAAAACAGACCCGACATACGCGACCGAGTTGTCCGGGATTAAAGAATCCATAGAAAAGGAAGAACGCGCTAAGGCCGAGGCCAAGCGTATTGCCGAGGAGAAAAAAGCCGCAGAGATAGCGACCAAGGGCGAGGTATGTGATAGGTGTGGAGAACTTGAGCTCAGAAAAAAAGGCGGTAAATATACGATATACAACGAGAGCGGTACACCCGTTTTGAAGGACTTGAAAGACTTCAAATACAAAAGAACCTTTTCCGAGGGATGGTTTGTGTGGAATCAGGCGGGTAAAATCGGGTTTATTAACAAATACGGCAAACTCGTGGTTCCATTCGGTAAATATTCCGGGATTGCCAACTACACCTGTGGAAGTGGTGGCAGTGAACTGATTCTTGTGGCACAGGGACGTAAAATGGGCGCGGTCAATTACAAGACCGGTGTACAGGTGATACCGCCGGTTTATGACCGTATTATCGCCACCGGTCGCGACGGACGCACGATGTGGGCAAAAGAGACGACAACCGGAGGCGTATTTTATGTATTCACCGCCAATGGAAAACAGCTGACATCAAAAACAATTAGAAATAGCCAGCAATATGCATTGTCATCGCTCATGGAAGACTACGGGATATATTCCCTCGTGGAAATCGGAGGATGGAATTATAACAAGTAATAGACAAACTTTATCTGACAATAGTAAGCGGGAGACCTCATTTGAGGTCTCCCGCTGTAGTTATGAAAGGTTGGTTGTTTCTTACAGGCGTGCCTTGATGGCTTCGGTTTCCTTCTCGTAGCCGGGTTTGGCGAGGAGGGCGAACATGTTCTTCTTGTAGGCTTCGACGCCGGGTTGGTTGAACGGGTTGACATCGAGCAGGTAGCCTGAGATGCCGCACGCTTTCTCGAAGAAGTAGATGAGCTGGCCGAGATAGCGTTCCTCGAGGGCGGGGACGGTAATCTGCATGTTGGGGACACCGCCGTCGACATGGGCGATGCGTGTGCCCAGTTCGGCCATCTTGTTCACGTGGTCAACGTGTTGTCCGGCGATATAGTTGAGTCCGTCAAGGTTGGCCTTGTCATCGGGGATGATGACGCTGTGGTGCGGTTTCTCGACCGAAATAACTGTCTCGAAGATGGTGCGCTCGCCGTCCTGAATCCACTGGCCCATCGAATGGAGGTCGGTGGAGTTGTCGACAGCCGCGGGGAAAATTCCCTTGTGGTCCTTGCCCTCGCTCTCGCCGTAGAGTTGTTTCCACCATTCGCCGAAGAAATGCAGCTTGGGATTGTAGTTGACGAGAATCTCGATTTTCTTGCCGGCACGGTAGAGTGCGTTGCGTGTCTCGGCATAGAGGAGCGACAGGTTATCTTCACCGGCTGTCGCCGTGGCGGCCTGCATCTCGCGTGCGCCCTCGACGAGAGCCTTGATGTCGTGTCCTGCGACGGCGATGGGGAGAAGTCCCACAGGGGTGAGTACAGAGAAACGTCCGCCAACGTTGTCGGCGATGACAAATGTCTTGTAGCCCTCCTCGGTGGCGAGTTGGCGTAACGCGCCCTTGTGAGCATCGGTTATGGCAACGATACGCTTTGACGCCTCGGCCTTGCCGATTTGTTTCTCAAGCTGGTCTTTGAGCAGACGGAACGCGATAGCGGGTTCGGTCGTCGTGCCTGACTTGGATATTACGATGATGCCGAAACTCTTGTCAGCGAGGAACGCCTGTAGTTCGGCAAGATAGTCCTCTCCGATGTTTTGTCCGGCGAAAAGCACCTTAGGACTGCCCTTGCTGACAGGCTTGTAGGCTGCGAAAGAGTCCTGCAGGGCCTCGATGACTGCTTTTGCGCCGAGGTAGCTGCCACCGATGCCGATTGCGACGACATAGTCGCATGACGAGCGGAGAGTGTCGGCTGTGGCCTGGATGTCAGCGAGGTGTGCCGCGTCGATGTCGGTGGGTAGGGTCACCCATCCGAGGAAGTCATTGCCCGCGCCTGTGCCGTTGAGCACTTTGTCAAGGGCCGATGCGGCCTCGTTGTCGAGTGCCGCGATTTTTTCGCGGCCGGTGAACGATGCCGCGTGGTCGATGTTGAGTTTGATTGAATTCATAGTTAGAGGATGTTTATGCTATAGGTTGCTGGGCCGCTGCAATCCATGCGGCCACATCGTCGGCCTTGGGATTGGACAGCTCAAGTTTGAATTTCTTGTTAAGACCGCATAAGTCCTGATGCAGCTTGCCATGGGATGTCACGGCTGCGAGTTGTTCGACAGTGTTTATTCCGGCCTTATAGAGAGGGGCGACCCATTCAGCGGGGACTCCGAGGGCGGTGAATGCCTCCTCCTTGTCGCGCTGGAGTGTCTTCTCGGGGCGCATCTGCGGGAACAGGAGAACTTCCTGTATTGTCGTCTGCCCGGTCATGAGCATCACGAGGCGGTCCATGCCGATTCCCATGCCCGATGTCGGGGGCATGCCGTATTCAAGGGCGCGGATGAAGTCCTTGTCGATAATCATCGCCTCGTCATCACCTTTCTCGCCGAGACGCATCTGTTCAACGAAGCGTTCATATTGGTCTATCGGGTCGTTAAGTTCAGAGTAGGCATTGGCGAGTTCTTTGCCGTTGACCATCAGCTCGAAACGTTCGGTCAATTCGTGGTTGTCGCGGTGACGCTTGGTGAGGGGTGACATCTCGATTGGGTAGTCGATGATGAATGTCGGCTGGATGTACTTGCCCTCGCATTTCTCGCCGAAAATCTCGTCAATCAGCTTGCCCTTGCCCATCGAGTCATCTACCTCGATGCCGAGTGAGCGTGCGGTGTCGCGCAATTGGGACTCGTCCATGCCCGCGATGTCGATGCCGGTGTGCTCCTTTATGGCGTCAATCATGGTGACACGCTTGTAGGGAGCCTTGAAATCGATGACATTGTCGCCGACTTTCACTTCGGTGGTGCCGTTGACATCGAGGCATATCTTTTCAAGCATGCGCTCGGTGAACGACATCATCCAGTTGTAGTCCTTGTAGCTGACATAGATTTCCATGCAGGTGAACTCGGGGTTGTGGGTACGGTCCATCCCCTCGTTGCGGAAGTTCTTGGAGAATTCATAGACACCCTCGAAGCCACCGACGATGAGACGTTTGAGATACAGCTCGTCGGCTATGCGCAGGTACAGCGGTATATCAAGCGCGTTGTGGTGGGTGATGAACGGACGTGCCGCCGCGCCACCGGGAATCGACTGAAGAATCGGTGTCTCGACCTCCATGTAACCGTGGGCGTTGAAGTAGTCGCGCATGGAGGTGTAGACCTTGTTGCGCTTGATGAATATATCCTTGACGCCGTTGTTGACGACAAGGTCGACATATCGTTGGCGGTATCGCAGTTCCGGGTCATCGAACGCATCGTAGGTCACGCCGTCCTTTACCTTTACTATGGGCAGGGGACGCAACGATTTTGACAGCACGGTAAGTTCCTGGGCGTGCACGGTTATTTCGCCCATCTGTGTGCGGAAAACGAAACCCTTGATGCCGACAAAGTCGCCGATGTCGAGCAATTTCTTGAAAACTACATTGTACATGTCCTTGTTCTCTCCGGGACAGAGGTCATCGCGTGAGATGTAGACTTGGATACGCCCGTGGGAATCCTGCAGTTCGATGAACGAGGCCTTGCCCATGATGCGACGGCTCATCACACGTCCGGCGATGCTGACCTCGCGTTGTGGCGCGTCATCGGCGAATGTCTCCTTGATTTCATCGGTGTAACCGGTGACCGGGTATTCGGCGGCCGGATAGGGGTCTATGCCGAGGCGACGCATCTCGTCGAGGCTGCCGCGTCTCACTATCTCCTGTTCGCTTAAGTCTAAGATATTCATAGGGGTTGAAATTTTTTGCAAAGTTAATGAAAAAACATGATTTTTCAGTTCTTTTCCTTGACGAGGCCACGGCGGTAGGCGGCGAGGAGCTTGCTCAGGTCCTCGACCTGTGTGACGAGTTCCTTGCCTTTGTCGGTGTCCTTGACGAGCAGCCGGCGTGACTTGAATTCGCTCAACACGGTGTTGGAGATAATGTCCTGTCCCTCCTCGATGGCTTTAAGCTGCGACTCGAACGGCTCATGCTGGACGAGTTGGAATCCGCGCGAATGGTAGACGAGCGTGTATCCCGCGATGCCTGTCTCGGGTTGGTAGGCCTTGGAGAAACCTCCGTCGATGACGAGAAGTTTGCCACCGGCCTTCACGGGATTCTCACCTTTCTTGATTTTGACCGGGACATGTCCGTTGATGATGTGGGAACCCTCAACCGGGAGGCCGAACTCTGTGAGTATGCGGTCACATACATCCTCGTTGTCGTTGATGTGGTAGTACACCCCTTTATCTTCGCGGTGGGTCTCCTTGTCGGCGATGAGATAACGCTCGAATGTCGCCATCTTTGACTTGTCGAACAGCGGGGAATCGGGGCCACACCATAGATACCACATGTAGTCCACGCTGTAGCCGTTGTCGATTTCCTCGCTGTTGGGGCGGCATGCGAGCTGTACGAGCGAGTCGAGACGGTCGAGCAGCCGCCGTCCCGAAAAGGCTTCCCCGGCCACGGAGACCTCGCGGAACGAGCCGTCGGGGTTCATGGGCATCGATGCGTGGAACATGAGGTTGTTGTTCAACGACAGATAGAACGAGCCGTGACGCAACAGGCAGTCGACATGTTTCTGCAATTTCTCGCTGTTAACGAACGAGCCGTGAAGATGTTTCAGTAGATTTTCTTCATCGGGTGTGAGCCTGTAAGGGTCGGTGGGGTCGATTGTGGGGAAATCGATGTCGAGCAATGGATACTCATTGCCATCGAGTGTCACGACCCCACGTGCATAGTCGATTTTATCAAGGAGACGGCGGTCATCCATGCCGTAGTCGGGATGGGCGGCGATTAACTGCCCCTCGAGTTTGAACTGCAGGACGGTCACGGCCTTGTGCATCATCGCGATAATCGACAGTTCCTTTTCGGTGTAGGTGCGGTTGGAGCATTTGATGCGCGGCATGTACAGGTCGAGGCGCGTGTCCTTGTATGCCTCCATGGCGAATGTCGCGAGAGGGAGCATGTTGACTCCGTAACCCTCCTCAAGGGTGTCGAGGTTGCCGTAGCGCAGTGACACGCGCAACACATTGGCGAGACATGCGTCATTTCCGGCGAACGCACCCATCCACAGGATGTCATGGTTGCCCCATTGGATGTCGAAGTTGTGGTAGTCACAGATGGTGTCCATGATGATGTGCGCCCCCGGCCCGCGGTCATAGATGTCGCCCACGATGTGCAGACTGTCGATGACGAGACGCTGTATCAGGTTGCACATCGCCACGATGAAATCATCGGCACGGCGTGTGGTGATGATTGTCGATATAATCTGGTTGAAGTAGGCGTGCTTGTTATGGTCGCTGTCGGTCTCGTGAAGCAACTCCTGGATAATGTAGCTGAAATCTTTAGGCAATGCCTTGTTTACCTTGGAGCGTGTGTATTTGGACGACACGCTCTGACACACCTTGACAAGGCGGTTTAGGGTGATTTCATACCATTCGGGCATGTCATCCTCCTCCTGTTTGATGAGTTGGAGTTTTTCGGCAGGATAATAAATCAGGGTGCAGAGGTCTTTTTTCTCGTTCTCGCGTAACGAGTTGCCGAAAATCTCGTTGACCTTGCGTTTGACTGTACCCGAAGCGTTTTTGAGCACGTGTTGGAATGCCTCGTACTCGCCGTGTATGTCGGTCAGAAAATGCTCTGTGCCCTTGGGGAGGTTGAGTATCGCCTCAAGGTTGATGATTTCGGTGCTCGCCGATGCGATGGTCGGGAACGAGCGTGACAGGAGTTGCAGGTAACGCAAGTCCTGTTTAAGTTCGACTGTGGGATAGTGTATATGCGGTATCGTCATGTCGTGATGGGGTTATTTTGTCAGAAATTGCGGGAGTCACGCAGTCCGCCGCCACCGAAGTTGTTACGGCTGTCATTGCCTCCGTATGGGTTGCCCCAGATGTTTGACGGGTCATACATTTCGTCCTCGTCCTCATCGGTGTTGCGCTGTTCCTCCTCGCCTTGTCTCTTTTTAGGTTTGTTTTTCTTGATGTCAATAGGTTTCTGCATATCGACGGGTATCTCGTAGATGTCCCATGTCTGTTGCACGTCCCAGTTCTTTTTCAATGTGATTTTCTTGGGGTAGTAATATACCTCCTCGGGTTGTAGCTTTTGCGCGATATTGCCCGTGTCATACACGCCGTTGCCGTTGGTGTCGATGTACAGGCGCACATAATATGGCCCCGGGGCGACGTAGTCGAATGTCGCGACATCGCCCACAACGGGAACGGTGGCCTTTACGTTGTCGCCCGACAGCAGTTCGGCGACAGCGGGACGACCCGCAAGTCCGGTGATGTTCAATATCAGTTTGGAGTAGTCCTCGAGTTTCTTTGTCGTGAATTCAGAGACAATGGGTTTGTTGAACAGTCCGTATATGTCGTAGACCGATGCTGAATCGACCGTTAGACGGTATTTTGTCCCCTCTTTCCAGTCATAGTCGGCAATGAACGTCATCAGACTGTTCTCTTTTTGTGGCCGTAGGCGGGGTGGTGCGACATCAGTCCATAGTGTGTCAACCATCATCTGCATCTTTATCGCGGCAGTGTCAAGCCGTGCCAGCGGCACCGAGGTCTTGAACACTATAGGCTGGTTCAGTTCCTGGGTCGAGCCTGATGACAGGGTGAATGTGTTAAACTCTATCTTGGGGACTGAATCGGTCTCCTCGTCCTTGTTTTTCTTTTCCTTGCCTTTCTTCTTGGCCTTGGACGGACGCATGAACATGCGCAGGGTGTCGGTGGTCCATGTGAGTCGGTCGAGGGTGTCGGTGCGCAGATATGTCGCCTCAAGCAACAGGGAGTCCTGCTTGATGACAAGGCTGTCGGTTATCCAGTATTGCAGGGTGTCACGTCCGGCTGACGCGTTCAGCACCGACCATTCCGAGATGTCACGTCCCGCCATCGGGCCGTTCAAGGGGCGTAGCCGTGGCAATGTGTCGGATGGCGCGCCGAATGTGATGTCGATGCGGTTGCGTTCGGGTCGCCCGTTGTTGACAAGGTATTGCGATTTGTAATTCTCGTTGAACCATGTCAGCAATATGTCGTTGGGAAGGAACAGGGTCGCGCCACGCGTGACGAGAGAGTCGCTTCCATCGGCGGCTTCCAATGTGTCGGTCACTGTCGTCGGACGTGATGACGGCGAGATTGTCATGTCATAGAAAGCCACATCCTCCGAGCGGTCCCAGTGCATGTCGCGGTTTACATCGTTGACGGCGAATATGCGGTAGTCGCCCGGCTTGAGGTTGCGTATGGTGAACTGTCCGAGCTGGTTGGTCTTGGCGATGCGGTCAAACCGCCGTGTCGTCAAGGCCGTGTCGCTAAGGTCGGAATACACCCCGACGAGCATTCCTTGTGCTAGTTCGAGGTTACGTGCTTCGAGTACTATGCCCGAGATTTGAAGCGAGTCGATGGAGTCGCCGGTCGCAAAGTCGATTGCGAACCCGTCGAGGATGTTCGATTCGTTCAGGTCCTTGATTGCATCGGCGAAATCGACGGTGTATGTAGTGTTAGGCAACAGTGTGTCACGAAGCTCCACCGACACTTTGCGTCCGAGGGCCGAGACGACAGGCTGGTTGGTCTGCGCCGGGGAGACGACGACTTTGTTGGTGGGGTCGTCAAGTGCGATGTTTTCGTCAAACTCGATGACAATCTTGTTGCCGTTGAAATTCAGTTGTCCCGGCGTGGGGTTGCTCCTGACATATACAGGAGGAATCTCGTCACGGGGTCCCCCCTCGGGACGTCCCATGCTCGCGCACGCGACAAGGGTGACGCCGGCGATTAGTATGACAAGCAGGCGCAGTGTATTGGCGGGGTTGCTGAAATATTTCTTTATCATCGTTCAATTATTGTGAATGTGACACGTGGCGTACAGGTGCGGATGCTGCCCGACGACAACAGGCCGTATGCCTTGTATATCCCGTCGGTGACACGGTGTCCGTTGTTGTCCATGATGTCCCAGGTGTAGGGAAATTGCACGCCATCTTTTGAAAATACGGTGTTGCCCGCTGCATCTTCAACAATAATGCGTGCGGTCGGTTCGCCGGGCAAGGAATGGGATAGTGTGAAGACGGCCTCGTCGCGCGATGGCTCGTCCCTGCATTCAATCCGTGCGTCGTTGTCGTTCATGACAGTGAAAGACAACGAACGGGAAGAAGTGTTGCCGCAATGGTCGCTAACCGATATACGTGCAACGTGCTGGCCTTCGGCCATCGGAGGCAACGGGTAGCGCAACGATGCCGACCCGTCGGGGTTGAACGCGAGGAAATGGCGTGAGGGCACTGACTGCCGGCCGTCGATTATGAGCCTTACGCCACCGCCAATCTGGACATCGGAGACACTGATGCCTGATTCATCGTCCTCGATTGTGGCGTGTAATATATTGCCGACACTTCCTGTGACAGAGCCGTCGGTTGATTCGGGGTAATTGATATACATCGTCCCGATAATCGGTGCTGAAGTGTCATCGGATATGTCGTCAGGCGAGGGTGGCGTTATTTTCACTGTCGCATTGCCTTGGGCGGCGGTTTTATTAACGGGTGATGCCGCGTAGATGTGTATGTTGTTGGATTCGCCGTAGTTGGATGTGGACGGGAGAAGAATGTCGGCCTCCCATACGCCGTTTTCAACCTTGGTCACGTAAGATGCAAGTAATGTTTCATCACGTGTCACGTCAATCGGCGACAAGTCACCTGTGTTGTGCTGACCGCCATATCGGCTTTTGACCGTGAAAGTCGGCTCATTGAAATTCAAGGTCACAGTCCCGTTGAATGATGTATCGGTCTCCCCGTCGGCTGTGGTTATGTTGCCTTTGAGGGTGTGACGGAAGAGGGTGCTGACTTCAGTCAGGTTGTCAGACAAGTATGTACCGTCGATTGATAGGAGGTTGGCCTTGCGGTCAGGCCCGTATAAAGGTAACGCCGGGTCTCCACACAGGTTGAAGCATAGGGCGTTTATGCCGGCGGTGGCACTCTCGCCGACTGTGCTGTTGTGGGCGCGACGGTATATGTCCCCGAGACAGTCTCCGGCTTGAGGGGTGGTGTAGGCCTGTATGAAATTCAGGGCAAGCCTGATGTTCATCTCCTGATAAACCGAACGGCATGAACCTATTACCCCTATGAACCCTTTCTCCGGCAATAACAGGGCGTGACGACAGAAATCGCTCTTGTCGCGGTCTATCTTGTTGATGTTGCATGACACCATCATCGCGATGGGAAATGTCGGATAGTGCATGTTGTCCATGCGGGATGACGTCAGCAATTCTGAATGAGTGCCGAGTCTGTTGTCTGAACTATGGCCTGAATAACAGAATAGTCCCTGGCCACCGGCGAACGCCTTGGATAACGCGTTATGCAGTGCATCGGATATGCGTGTCGGCGAGTAGGGGTACAGTGCCGAGTAAGCCTTTGTGACAGTCATCCCCGGAGCATGGGCGTGTATGTGGGTCTCCATCTGCTCCCCCTGCATCAGATGAGAGTTTTTGTCGCCGGAGTCAGTGAGTATCAGCGTGTTGTTATAGCTTGGTGTCATGAATTGCCGTTGCATGTACACCTCCATCTTGGCAAGATAGTCCTCTATTTCTTTCGGTGAATCGCTCGGTAATCGTCCAACCGAAATATCCATTGGCGTACGGTTCAGCCTTTTCAGGGCGAAATCATCGCCAAGGCATCCATAATAGTTGTCGGAGGCATAATTGTAGGAATCATGGCGTGACTCGCTTTCGCTCTCATTCTCATATATGACAAGGCGGTCTGACGTGTCGGTCAGCACGCCTCGGTTGTCGATGTCGCTCTTACCGATGAGGAGCAGGTACTTGAGTTTGCCCGGTTCGCGGTCATGCAGCATCTTCAAGAACCGACGTATACCGTGTGGCGAGCGTGCACCTGACGAAAATTCGTTGAAAATGGTTCCCTGTTCCACTACGGCGACATCCATTCCTTGATGATTGCGATGGAATTCCGCGATTTTCTCGGCCTGTGACATCAGACGGTCTATCGTGATGATGACCATGTCGGGCGGCGTTAGGCCATGCAGGTCGGCATCGTTTATCTCCCCTTTGATTATAGGCTGCGGAAATATGTCGCCAGGATTGAACGCCACGACAGCCTGTGGACTCTGCGTGTCGGGTAGGTAAAATGTAATATCTCCGTCTCCGTTATCGGCTGTCCCGTGAGTGGCGGATGACAGCGGGTCGGTGATGTTCCACACGACAGTGTTGGCATCGGCGTTGGAGATGGAAACGGTGTTTTTTGTCCCCGTGACGAAGTTCATGCGCAACCCTTCCCCGGTGGGTATCGTGTTGTTGCGTGGATACAATGTCCCGAAATAGTCGACTGACACAAAATCACATGACCCGTTCCCGGGATGGGATAATGTGAACGAGACGGAATCGTCTGTAGCCGGTGTGAACTTGATTTGGGAATGCGGTGTCAGTGAGGGGTAATATTTATAGTCGGCGGTTGATGATGCCGCGCGTAGTTTGGCTAACGAGACACCCCCCGTAGCCGGGACGGTCATGCCATCGCCAGGGGTAAATTTTATAGAGGTCTGTACGTCGCTGTAGCCGATATATCTGAAAAACAGTGAGGCCATCAGACTGTTATTGCTGTCGGTGTATCCCGGCAATGACACCTTGAACGTGCGGCTTTCACCTTTCTTCATTTTGCGGGAGAACAAGTATGGGCCACCTTCGGCGGGATTGTATTCCTCGATGTTGTTGAAAGTGAATGCCGTATGAGTCTTTTCGGGTGTGTCTTCATCATTCTTTGGTGCGGGGATGATGGCGGTATCGCTCTCAATGGGTTGGCTGTCGGTGATGAAATAATATCCGCGACGGTCATAAAGGTTACGTTTGAAATCAAGCTGAGATGTTGTGTTGACATCAAACAGGTAGTCGGCAAACGCATAGAATATCAACTTTCCACCGTTGTGGCAGGATATCACCCGGGGCAGACCGTCGGGGTGTGTCGACGAGAACGAATGGGATGACAATATCGCGGCCGGGTAACCATGTACTGTGACACGTGACGGGTCGGTGAATCCCAGCTGTCGTAGCTGTTCATCGGTCAGCTGGTATATTCCTTCACGCCCGACCTCGACCTTGACCCATCGTCCTGACGAGAATGGCGATGTGGGGGCATAATAGTCATGAGGGAGCGCTTCAGTTACAATAGGTAACAGCAATAATGACCATATCAGTAATATACGTGACATTGTGTTAACGTGGCTTTACGGTTAGAAGGATGTCGTCGCCCGAGTGAAATTCAAAGTCGACATTGGCATGCAGCTCTAATTGCTGACTGTCATGGCACGGGATGATTATATCTCCCATTTTCAGGGTCATGTATTGACTTAGTTCAGCAATTGTATCTTCCGCCGCCTCTATCAGTTTGCCACTGTCAATTGTGATTCCGGCTTCGGGGAAGGTGATTGCATGGTTTTCATTCACTGTCAGCCATTTGCCGATTAATATCGAGCCGTCAAATACAGTTCCCGGCAATGATACGGCAGCTTGCGGAGTGCCGCATTCGTCTCTATTCCCGGTGAGCAACGCAACTGTCACGGCATCAATATATCGTGAGGCGAATTTTCTCGGGATGCTTTTACCGAGTCGTCCGACCCTGAAAGCGACGGCGGCATATCCCACCGGGTTTTCAAGGAAGTCGGGTATGAAGAATGGACGGCTGTTGGTGATGATAGCCGAGTCAGGGTAGACCGAAATCGTCGATGAGGACACGCAGTCTTCGACGTTGCACCGATTGACTGCGATTATCTTCATCCGTTGTCGTTGTTATGGTTCATCATCCCGAGACGGTTGTACATGACCGCGAGGTGTGCATAAATCGATGTGTTGGCTATTACAACGCCCTCCTCGGTGCGTATGCGGTAAGGGGTGAAATTCCACAACGCCCTTATCCCGGCGTGTACGAGTTGGTCGGCGACATCCTGTGCGCTTTCGGCGGGCACAGTAATGATTCCGATTTCGGCGTTCAGACCCATCAGGCGTTCCTGCAGTTCCGACGGGTGATAGACCGGGATTCCCGATGACGAGACGTTCCCTAACTCAGGGTTTATGTCAAATCCCGCGACAATGTTTAAGCCGTATCGATGAAGCCCCGAGTCGGCGATAAGGGCCGAGCCGAGACTGCCGACGCCCATGATGACCGCGTTATGTTCGGTCTTGAATCCGAGGAAATCACGTAGCGAGCGTTCAAGGGTCGCCACGTCATATCCTATGCGGGTCTTCCCTTTGATGTTCAGGAATGATAAATCCTTGGCAATCTGTGATGAGTCGACATTTAGCTTTCGCGAGATGGTGGTTGATGACACATATTCCACATTTTGCACTTTTAACATGCTGACGTATGCGAGATACCACGGAAGACGTCTCAAAGTCGGTTCCGGTAGCAGGGGGCGGTTATTTGGGGCGGATTGTATGGGCATCTTTCAGATGATATTGTTTCAAAGAGCAAATATACGAATAAGTCGAGAGCAAAGCAAAATTTATTTTAGCTTTGCCCGGCTTATTCGCCTGTCACGGCGATACGTTTCGACATCGATGACTCGGTCGTTCCGTCAGGTGTCGAGACTGTGGCGCGGTATACATAGATGCCACGAGGCACACGGTGTCCTGCGCCGTCACATAAATTCCATGTCACAGGCGATGATACAAACATGTCGCTTGGCCCTGTCTTTGTCTCGCTCCATTCCAGGCGTCCCGCGAGGTTATAGACCGCGATTGTGACTTTAAGCGATGCATCGGGGCGGTTGTGGCTGACATAGAAGTTGGCCTCGACCGATGCCGGGTTGGTGTCGGTGTACACGTCAAATATCTTTGGGGTCTGTCCTTTCTCGACAAAGAAGTCTATGTCGGCTGTCGTGGAATTGTTGGATGTGTCCCACACACGCAATGACAGCCTGTGGTTGCCCGGTGCCAGGTTCTCTACAGGATAGGCGATTGTCCCTGACGAGGAGCCATCGGCCGAGGGGGTGTAATATAATGCGACATCATTGTAATTGCGGTTACCGTCGAGCAACACGTTCATCTGGTGTCCTATGCCGGCCGCCGACATGTTGATTCCGACATTGTCGCTGACATGGGCGAGCAACATCGGGGACTCGTTCACCACATCCCCGTTCTTGAAGGATTCATGGTTGAGATATGCCCATTCGATTGTCGGGGGAATGTCGTCAGGAAGAGCGTCCTCGTCATATCCGTAGACATAGAAGTCCCGGTTGAGTCCTGCGGCGCGGACGTTTTTGTCGCTTACGGCATACATGGACAATGCCGCCTGCCTGAAATTCTGGGAGATATCGGCCGGCATCGGTATGGTTATTCTGAACCGGCCGTCGCGCACAGAGTCGCGTCCCGAGTACAGCCGTGAGCCCTGTTCCTCGAAATTTAGTATTTTGCCGGGGTTCTTGGGGGTCGAACGCCCGGTCGTCGTGCTTGTCAGTTCGGCATCATAGAGCGAGACATGCAGCAGACCCGAGAAATCATCAATCATCTTGCCGGCCCCGTCGGTAAGATACCCTTCGAGAATGGCATTTTCATGGGCGCGTAAGGTGATTTGTTGCTCAAGGTCAACCTTATGGCCGTTGATTGATTCCAGGACTACACGTGCCGATGGGAGGGACAGAGGCAATGCCGGGTCACCGATGTAGACATACCGCAGCTTGTTTTCATCATTGGACGGACTGGTGTCGGGGGCGTTATAGATATAGTTTTTGGCGTCCCGGATTATTTCGCCAACGGTTTTCAGGTTACCGTCAGCACCTCTTTGCAGCATTGTGTTACCAAGGCTCTTTGTCAGTGTGCCGTTGGCCGAGATATATACAGGACGTGTCGGTGCGATGGCCACGATTGCCCCTCCGTTTTCCTTCATGACGAGCATCTCCGCGCCCGAAGGCTCGGTCGAATCCCAGTGGGCGAAGCTACAGGTTGCAGCATAAAATATAGGCAGACGTTTGAGGTAAAGCGAGTTGATATCCTCCTTTACAAGCTGGAACTCATGGGAGAGTGTAGTGATGCTGCCGTGTCCCACATAGTTCCACCACATTGTCCCTTCCGACAGATGCCGGAACATTTTCTCGCGGGCCTGTGGCATCTCGCGTCCCACCATCTTGAATGCATCGATATACACTTTGTTGACAAACAGTCCGGATGGGTCGGTTGCCCTTAGGTTGTCTATCATAGCCTCGGTCTGGTCCATGTGGGTGCCGCTGTCCTGGTCATCGGCCACGAACATGGCGTTGCAACGCCATTCCCCTTCGGGGGATGCGTTGATATGGTTTGTCAGTTTGTCGGCGTAAATGCGGGCATCGGTCTCGTTGGATGCCGGGACACGCCCGATGGCGATGCGGAGGATGTCACGTCCTTTCTGCGCTCCTGAATCGTCGTCCAGCATGGCGAGGATGTCATCTGACGAGTAGGAGTTGTTCACGTTGATTGAGGTGTCGGTCTGCCATACCGGGAGAGACTTGGACGTTGAGTTGGCCCATGCCTGTGTAATGCGACGGTGGTCAGAGACAACGCGTCCCATCAAAAGGCAGAACCGCAGCGGGACACCGGCCTGTTCCCCGCGGTCATATAACATTTTCAGGCAGCGGCGCAATGCGTTTACATCGGCAATCCCTGAACCGAATTCGTTATACACTTCCTCGGCATCGATTACATGCACTTTGAATGCTTCCTGCGACGAGGTGTGAAGTTCGGCAATGCGTTGGGCCTGTGCCCTGAAAGCCGCAGGTGTGAAAATCACCATGTCGGCGGCCTCGAGGGCGTGTAGGTTCTGGTTGGGCACGACACCGACGAAGACCGGCGACGGGAATTTCGCCTCGGCGCCCCATGCGGCATAATGCCTTGTCCCCGAATAATCATTACGCCATTCTATTCCGTCATCCCATCGTCCGGCATTCATTTCCTTGATGTCAAGAGGGTCGGTTACGTCCCATACGTATGTTCCCTCCCATGCGCCTGAAAGTCTGACACCCGGGTTCTGTGATGAAAAGTCAAGGACTCCGTTGTTTAGCTTGATGTGACGGGTATAGGTTATGTCGATTTTATCAAGGTAGGCGTTCTTGATTGAGCCTGAAGCCGAATGGGTTATTCCTAATGTGAGTCGCGTGCCGTCAAGAGGGAAAGAGTGTATTGACACGCAGGAGTCGCCGTAGGCATACCCGTCATCGGATGCCGTTGCGGCAATCACATCGGAATTGTTGGACGGTAGCGTGGCCCCGTTGGCGGTGAGTGTCAGGCGGGTGGGCGATGCCGGGGAGTTGCAGAAGAACCGTATGAGGGACGACACGTCAGTGCCCTCGACACGGTCGGTGAGGTTGAAACTGAAATTACGTGATGGAGTAAATCGGAAATCCTCGCCATATAGGGTATGGCCGCTCTGGATTATCGAGACAAGTTCCTGCTCATGATGAACCGATGCACTGAATGTTGTCGCAGGGGAATCGCCGCTGTCGGAAGTCCCTTCGACGGGTATGGCGCGTTCCTCTGCGTCTATGTCGCTAAGGTAGTAGTAGCCGCGGGTGGAATAAGGATTGAGGACTCGCTCTGACAGAGTTTTGTTGCCGGAGGTTTCGGTGCGCCATGACTCGGGGCCGTTGGCGTAGAAAAAGATTCCGCGTGGGGTCAAGACTGACTGTAAAAGCGGAAGGTCATCGGTGTAATTCTCCTTGGACAGGACATCGGACAGGCGTCCTCCTCCGTAGCCGTACACCCTTACACGTGACGGGTCACTGAACCCCCATCGGCGCAAATCCTCGGTTGTAATCAAGTGGATGCCTGTCGAGGAGACGCTGATTTTCACCCATCGTCCCGATGACAGCACTGATTTTTCGGCGTAGGTGTCGAGCGGGAAGGCTTGGGTGTCTACCGTTGTTGACAGTGTCAGGGTTATAAGTAACAGGGATAATATATATGAGAATCGATTCATTTGATAATGACGGTTGAGAGATGTGACAGCGTGACAGGAAAGCCTATTACGCCGTGATACTTTAACGTATTGATATGCCGGTTTATTGTGTCAGTTGAGCTGTGTTGCGCCACCCCATGCCTCCCATTCGGGCACGGAACCGTTGAATGTGTTCATGTCCACTTTGTCGTGGATGCCGGCCACTTCTCCGCGGTGGCTGTATTGCCAGAGTGTCCAGTCAATATCGTCGGCCGGAGGGGAGAATGTGCATATCCATAGAGGCAGATGGCTGAAACGCTCTTTCAGGAATCGTTCATACCCGTCCTTGTTGCTGTAGAGGATGACACGATGCCCGTGGCTGTTCAGGTGCTGAATCATCTGCGACAGCTGTGCCGAGATGGCATCGGTGGTGTATTCGCGGGGATTGGCCCACTCCTCGATGTCAATCATCAACGGAAGGTCGAGTGGATATCCCCTCACGGAGTTGAGGAAGTTGAGCCCCTGCATGTACCCTGGTGTGTCGAAACGGAAAAAATGATAGGCGCCGACACGCAGTCCGGCGTGTTTTGCATCGAGGATGTTGCGCCGGAAACGTCTGTCCTTGAATGTCGCTCCCTCCGTGGCCTTTACGTAGACAAAATCGATGCTGTCGCCCTTGACCTTTTCAAAGTCGATTATGCCGTTGTGGGATGACACGTCAATCCCCCTGACCGGGAAATCGAGACGCGAAGGTGTGTGTGACAGCGGATGCTCGGTGTCGGAAATGACAAAATAGGCGACCGAGAGCACGATTGCAATCGCCACGGATATTGCCGATAGTGTGATGACTCGTGTCCGTGTCAACCTTTTCATGCCGAGGGGAGCGATTGTATTGATGACAGTATCTCCACGGCGGTCTCGACTGTGGGGACATCGGTGACTGCGAAACTCCGCTTGCCGTTTTTCTCGCGGATGCGTGTGCGGCGCGGGTTGGCCTGAAGATAGGAGAGAAGTTTGCCGAACATCGGTGACTGGTAATAGGCCTTGTTGGTCTCGTCGACAAAGTACAGGTACATGATGTCCTGTTTCAAAGCCACTTTCTCGATGCCGAGTTGGCGGGCGAGACGGCGTAGGCGTGGGATGCGCAGAAGTTCGGCTGTGACATGCGGTATTTTGCCGAAACGGTCGATGAGCCTTGAACGGAACGCCTGCAGGTCGATTTCTCGCTCTATGTTGTCGAGTTCTTGATACAGGGCGATGCGTTCGCTCTCGGTGGGAACATAATCGGGTGGCAGCATCAGTTCAAGGTCACTTTCAATCACGCAGTCGGCGACATATTCCTTTTCCTCCTCGTTCACAGGTGTCTCGAGGTCGCTGAATTCCTCGGTGCGCAATTCTGTGACGGCCTCTTTGAGTATCTTTTGGTAGGTCTCGTAACCGAGGTCGGCGATGAAACCGCTCTGTTCCGCGCCAAGGAGATTGCCGGCCCCGCGTATGTCGAGGTCCTGCATGGCGATGTGGATTCCGCTCCCAAGTTCGCTGAAACTTTCGATTGCCTGCAAGCGTCGGCGTGCTACGGGTGACAGCGGGACATGGGGTGGCACGATAAGGTAACAGAACGCCTTGCGTGAACTGCGGCCCACACGTCCGCGCAGCTGGTGCAGTTCGCTCAGCCCGAAATTCTGGGCATTGTTAATCATTATGGTGTTGACGTTGGGCATGTCAATGCCGCTCTCGACTATAGTTGTGGCGAGGAGTACATCATACTCATGGGCGGCGAAGTCCACGATGGCTTTTTCAAGACGTTCGGGCGGCATCTGGCCGTGGGCGACGATTGTACGGGCATCAGGAACTACACGTTTCAGCATCGCTTCCAGTTCGTGCAACCCCTCGATGCGGTTGTTGATGATGAATACCTGGCCGTTGCGAGACAGTTCGAAGTTGACGGCCTCGGCGAGCAGTTCGTCATTAAGCGCGTTTACCGAGGTCAATATGGGGTATCGGTTGGCCGGAGGGGTGGTGATGGCCGATAAATCCCGTGCTCCCATCAGCGAGAATTGAAGTGTGCGCGGGATTGGAGTCGCGCTCATCGTCAATGTATCGACGTTGGTCTTCAATTGTTTAAGTTTCTCCTTGACGGCTACGCCAAATTTCTGTTCCTCGTCAATGACCAGCAACCCGAGGTCCTTGAACTTGACTGATTTGCCGATGATTTTGTGTGTGCCGACGAGGATGTCTATCTTGCCGTCCTCAAGGTCGGTCAATATCTGTTTGACCTGTTTTGGGGTGCGTGCGCGTGAGAGGTAGTCGACACGTACCGGGAATTCCTTGAGCCTGTCAGAGAATGTATTGAAATGTTGATAGGCGAGGACGGTCGTAGGGACGAGCACCGCGGTCTGTTTCCCGTCAACAGCCGCCTTGAACGCGGCTCTAATCGCGATTTCGGTCTTGCCGAAGCCCACGTCACCGCATATCAATCGGTCCATTGGTCGGTCGCTCTCCATGTCGGCCTTGACGGCCTTTGTAGCTGTGAGCTGGTCGGGGGTGTCCTCATAGATGAATGAGGCCTCGAGTTCCTGTTGCAGATAGGAGTCGGGGGCGAATGCGTGCCCTTTCTCCTCTTTACGCGCCGCATAGAGTTTGATGAGGTCGCGTGCGATGTCCTTCAGCTTGGTCTTGGTTTTCTCCTTGACCTTGTTCCATGCCCCCGAACCGAGTTTGTTGATGCGTGGTGGCACACCCTCTTTGCCGCGGTATTTCGCGAGTTTGTGCAGGGCGTGGATTGACACGAAGATAATGTCGTCGTTGGCGTAGACGAGTTTAATCATCTCCTGCATACGTCCGTTGACATTTGTGCGCAGGAGTCCGGCGAATTTGCCTATGCCATGGTCGACATGCACGATGAAATCGCCGGGTTCAATGGAACTTAATTCCTTAAGGGATAATGCGAGTTTGCCTGAACGGGCACGGTCGCTTTTGAGGCTGTATTTGTGGAAACGGTCAAAAATCTGGTGGTCGGTGAACACGCATTTTTTTGTCGAGGCGTCGGAGAATCCCTCGTGCAGCGTTGAAATCACGGGGGTGAACACGATGTCGTCACCACGGTCGGCAAAGATGGCTTTCAATCGCTCAATCTGTTTGGAACTGTCGCTTAGGATGTATATGGTGTATCCGTCCGACAGCAATTGGGAGAATGAACCGCTGATTAACTCGAAGTTCTTGTGGTAGATTCCTTGCGGGGAACATTTGAAATCGATTGTAGCCGCGGCAGCCGGGTCGGGATTGGCTCCGGCGGTGAACCGTATTTGTCTGAACGATGCGAGTGCCTGTTCAAATTCCCCGGCATCTACAACTTGTTCCATCGCATGGATGTCCCCTTCATCGGCAATCATGGCGCTTTGGGAGAATGTCTCTGAAGCGATTGCCTTGATGCGCCCGACAGTATAGTCAGCGTCACGCATGGCGATGGTGGTGCCGTTCGGGATGAAATTCAACAATGATTCGCCACGTGACTGCGAGGCGACATTGGATGTCACGGATATTTCGTCAAGACGTTCCTCCGACAGCTGTGTCTCGACATTGAAGGTGCGCAACGACTCGATTTCATCGCCGAAAAAGTCGATGCGGAACGGTAGTTCGTTGCTGTAGCCGTATATATCGAGAATCGAGCCACGGCGGGAAAAGTTGCCTGGTTCGTAGACATAGTCCTGTTCTGTGAATCCGTTTTCACGTAGCCATTTGACCGTCTCGGTCATGTCGGCCGTCCCTCCCTTGGCGAGTCGTAATGTGTGGCGGTCTATTGTCTCCCGTGACGCGACCTTCTCGGCGAGAGCCTCGGGATATGTCACCACAATCCTTAACCCCGGGTCGCTGTGCCAGCGGTTGAGTGCCTCTGTCCGCAGGATTTGTGACGGAGGGTCGGGTTGGCCGTATTTAATGTCGCGTTTGTAGCCTGACGGGAACATCAACACCGCACCTTCGTCTAACAGTCTCGACAAGTCGTGGTAAAGGTAGCCGGCATCGTCAAGTGTATCGCCCACCACAAGCAATGGACACCCTGTCGGCTGCATGGCCGAGAACTGCATGGCGGGGGATGAGCCGGCGAGATTGTATAAAGATATAATCGCAGCATCGCCGCCGATGGCCTTTTCAAGGGCCTGCCGGCGGCGTGGCGTGTAGAAATATTGGCTTAATTCAGAGAGCGTTGTCATTTCTTTGCCGTTGATTGTTGAGGAGAGAGCAGTCTACGGTAACGTGACTGGTCATTTAGAAGTGACGAGACGGTATCGAGTCCGGCGTCGGTCTTGAGGCCGTTGGCAATCTGCCCGCGGTCAAAATAGTATCTCTGGACTATCTCGCGGGCGAGATAGGGGGATATCGCGTCACGGTTTATGTCCAGGTCGCGTTCCAGATTATGTTTGAGCATTTTCTCAAGGTGGCTGAACGCCTCGGTTGTAGAGTCGTTCATGTATCCTTCACGTTTGGCGGCTTCGCGCAGTTCCTTGAGCATCGTCTCGCAGACGCGGTCATAGTTGAACCGGGCCGGGTCGATGAAGCGTTTGAAGTCGGCATAGATTGTGTCGGTGATTACAAAATCCTTGGGAGAGCCGATTGACTCATGACAGGCGGCGTATTTGTTGGCGAAGTCAAACGCCCAATTGTCTTGCACGATATTATAGGTCAGGCGGTTTATCTCGGGATATGTCACCGTGACATCGGGCGTTATGCCACCTCCGTCGCGCACTTCGCGGCCGTTGGCGGTGTGGAAGACATGTGTCAGGCTGTCGGGTATGCGTCCGACCGAGCCGTCAGGATTGCGGTGGGAATAGTCAATCGCCTGGATGAGACGCCCGCTTGGGATGTAATATTTTGCGATAGTCACTTTCAGCAGTCCCTCGAAAGGCAGCTCTCGGGTGCTCTGCACCAGTCCCTTGCCAAACGAACGGTTGCCGACAATGACAGCGCGGTCAAGGTCCTGCAGTGCGCCCGACACGATTTCCGATGCCGATGCGGTCCTGTTGTCGACGAGGATGGCCAGCGGGATTTCTGTGTCCACAGGCGGTTGCGTGGTCTTGTACACCTTTTCCTGGGTCACGGACTTTCCACGTGTGCGCAGCACTTCTGTACCCTTGGGGACGAAAAGTCCGATGATTTTGACTGCGCTTTCAAGCAGTCCGCCACCGTTGCCACGTAAATCAAGCGCGATGGCTTTCACGCGTGGGTCTTTCTTCAACTCGAGCAGGGCGGTCTTGACTTCTTCAGGCGATTTGTCGGTGAAAGATGTCAGCGCGATATAGCCTATGTTGTCTTTCTCGACACCATAATAGGGGACTGACGGCATCTGTATTTTACGCCTTACGATTGTGAAATCAAGGATTGAGTCGCTGACATACGGGCGTTTGACCTTGACCTTGACCTGTGTCCCCGGTTGTCCTTTGAGCTTCTCGCTGACCTTTGAACTTTTCCATCCTGTCACTGAATCGTTGTCGATGACGAGCAGCATGTCGCCCGGACGGAGACCGGCGAGTTGTGCCGGTGCACCCTCCTGTGGCTCCGAGATATACACGTTTCCGTCACGTTCCATTATGAATGACCCTATGCCTGCGTATTCTCCCGTGGTCATGGACGTGAATTCGGCCTGTTCCTTGTAGGGGATATATTCGGTGTAGGGGTCTATGTCATCGAGCATCGCCGAAATCGCGATTTTAATCGAACGCTCGGGGTCGATTGAGTCGACATAGAATGTGTTCAACTCCTTGTACAAGGCGTTGAATGTCTCGAGGTTCCGCGCGACATCCTTCTTGTTGTTCTTGGCGGTCACTGAACCGGCGATGGTCAGTGCGACGATTGCTGTTGCGGCTATTATCAGTTTCTTCATCAGGCTCTCGATAGTTGGTATATACGTGGCGTGTTACCTAATTTTTGAAAATTGGGGACTAAGTTAGTCATTTATTATAACAATTGAGCAATAATGTCGTTTAATCTTATCGATTATTTACGTAAATTTGCACTGATGGAATCAATAAGACATATATACAAAATCGGAAACGGCCCGTCGAGTAGTCACACCATGGGGCCGCATAAGGCGGCGACACATTTTGCCGAGGGCGCGGTTGACGCCGCGCGTTTCAGGGTGACACTTTACGGCTCGCTTGCGGCCACCGGGAAAGGACACCTGACCGATGTGGCGATTCTCAATGTGCTTGAACCTATCGCCCCTACCGAGATAGTATGGTATCCCGACATTGAGTTGCCTTATCACCCCAACGCAATGAAATTTGAAGCCCTGCGTCCCGATGGCTCTGTCATGGCCGAGGAAACGGTGTATTCCGTTGGCGGCGGTGACATCGTCAGGGACGGGGAGGAGCGACGCCGTGCCGAGGATGTATACGGGATGACCACTATAAGGGAGATTCTTGACTGGTGTGAGGCCAATGGCCGTTCCTATTGGGAATATGTCGATACATGTGAGGGGTCTGCGATATGGGACTATCTGCGACAGGTGTGGCTGACGATGAAGGACGCGGTCGAACGCGGCATCGAGGCCGAGGGTGTTCTCCCCGGAGGTCTCGGGGTGCGCCGAAAGGCTGTCAGTTACCATGTGCATGCGGCTGGGTATGCCCAGAATCTCCGTAGCCGTGGGCTTGTCTATGCCTACGCCCTCGCGGTGTCGGAGGAGAATGCTGCAGGAGGGCGTATCGTAACCGCTCCCACATGCGGCTCATGCGGTGTGGTCCCTGCGGTGCTGTATCATTTGCACACATCAAAACAATTCTCGGAGATGCGCATCCTGCGCGCCCTTGCCACGGCGGGTCTTTTCGGCAATGTCGTCAAACACAATGCCTCGGTCTCCGGCGCCGAGGTCGGATGCCAGGGCGAGGTAGGTGTTGCATGCGCCATGGCCGCCGCGGCGGCCAGTCAGCTTTTCGGCGGGACTCCGGCCCAGATTGAATATTCGGCCGAAATGGGTCTTGAACACCACCTGGGTTTGACGTGCGACCCTGTCTGCGGCCTTGTGCAGATTCCGTGTATAGAACGTAATGCCTACGCCGCCGCACGTGCGCTTGATGCCAACCTTTATGCCGCTTTTTCCGACGGTCGTCACTCGGTCAGTTTCGACCGTGTCGTCGAGGTCATGAAACAGACGGGCCATGACCTCCCGAGCCTCTACAAGGAGACCGCGCGTGGCGGTCTCGCCGCTATAAAGTGAGAAGTCTTGTCGGGATATGGAAACTTTTTTGCGATATTTTTTCGACAAGATGTTGCATATTTGAAAAAAGTCCACTAATTTTGCAGCGCAATTCTTCAGTGGAAGAACGGTATTGCATCTGCTTCAGTAGCTCAGTTGGTTAGAGCACCTGACTGTTAATCAGGGGGTCGTTGGTTCAAGCCCATCCTGAAGCGCCAAAAGAATTTAGGGTTTAGTTAAGCTTCAGTAGCTCAGTTGGTTAGAGCACCTGACTGTTAATCAGGGGGTCGTTGGTTCAAGCCCATCCTGAAGCGCAAAAAGACTTTATCAAGGCATCATGCCATGGTGAAGTCTTTTTTGCATACTCCCCCTGTGCTATCTTTCAGGCAGCGAGGTCTGATTCCAACGGGGGAGTGAGCCGATTCTTCTTCGCCCTGATTACGAGGGCCGAGCCTAAGGTTATGACTCCCACGCGTCCCACATACATCATGACTATTATAACGAGTTTGCCTGTAACCGATAAGGCTGGGGTGATGCCTGTGCTCAGTCCCACCGTTCCTATGGCCGATGTCGCTTCAAAAAGAATCTGTGACAACTTGAAAGGCTCGCTATAAGACATGACGAGACATCCGATGAAAATCACCGTCCCGTAAACGAAGATGTTGGTTACCGCGGTGTCTACACGGTACATGGGTATCGCACGGCCAAGAAACGTGACATCCTTTCTGACACCGAGACGTGATACGATGAACCCCCATACGGCGGAGACCGATGTGCATTTCACTCCGCCGCCTGTGCCTGACGGGGATGCCCCGATGAACATGATGAGTGAGAACACAAGTATAGGGCCTACGCCGAGTGCCGAGAGGTCCATGGTGTTATATCCGACGGTAGTCATTGCCGACATGGTCTGGAAAAATGATAATGCGACCTTATGCCTCGAATCACACCCTGTGGCCATCTGTGGGCTTACGGCGAGTATCAGTGTGCCACCGATGGTCATTATCGCGGTGATTAGTATTATGACCTTTGTGGTGAACGACACCCGGTAGCGACGGTCGCGCAACTTGTAGGAGAGGTCGGTGATGACGATGAACCCCATTGCGCCTGCGTAGCTTAGGATGGCGACGGTTATGTTTATGGCCACATTGTCACTGAAACTGCACAGTGAGTCGCTGAAAGGGCTGAAACCGGCGGTACAGAACGAGGAGACCGACAGGAACAGGGCGTTCCATCCCGGGAGCGGAGTTCCAGTGTGCAACAGTGTAATATAGAATGCAATGAAACCTGCTGATTCAAATATGAGGGTGAAATGAATCACATTGTTCACAAGGTCGCGAAGCCGCATGCCGAATGGCACTGCCATAGATGCGCTGACAACGCGACTGCTGTAGGTCGTTGCGTGATGTGTCAGCCGGTAAATTATATAAGAACTTAACGTCATGTATCCTATTCCGCCTAACTGCACGAGAAACAGTATGACCGTCTGTCCGAAAAATGTGTATGTGGTCGATGTGTCGACCGTGGCCAGTCCGGTGGTCGATATGGCCGATGCCGCTGTGAACAGGTTGTCAATCCATGGCGTGGGGTGCGTCACCGAGAACGGCAGCATGAGCAACCCGAACCCGATTGCAAGGTACACGATGTACCCCATTATAATGTTGCGTTCAGGGATGTCGGAATAATGGCCTAACGTAATGAATCGTAATAGATTGAAGCGCAGTAATATGTAACGTAACCGCCTTGCCGATTTTTTCATTGACGTGGATTGATATAGGATGTTATTACATAATAACACATCGGCGGGCGTTGATGTTGACAGCGACAGCGGCCTGTGAAAGCATGGCCGCTGTCGCTGCATTGTACCCCGGAGCAGAATCGAACTGCTATCTAAAGTTTAGGAAACTTCTATTCTATCCGTTGAACTACCGGGGCGATTGTCGAAGTCATTTAGACTTTTGAATCGATAAGTTTAAATGACTTCATCGGTGCAAAGTTAATGTTTCCACGCGAAACGGCCAAATCATCATGACCGGGCGTGAGGTTAAAATGCGTTTTTGTCGTTGAAAAATGCGTTGAGAACCGTACGGCTTATGATTTTGATGTCAAGGAACACCGACCAGTTCTCGATGTACCAGACATCATACTCGACGCGTTTCTCCATTTGCCATAGTTCGCGGGTTTGCCCGCGCAGACCGTTTATTTGAGCCCAGCCCGTGATGCCCGGTTTTATTTCATGTCGCATCATGTACTTGTCGATGAGTTTGCGGTAGTCCTCGGTGTGTTTCAGCATGTGGGGACGCGGGCCGACAACCGACATGTCCCCGGTGAACACATTGATGAACTGTGGCAGTTCGTCAAGGCTTGTGCGACGCAGGAAATCGCCAAGACGTGTCTTGCGGGGGTCGTTGCGGGATGCCTGTAGCGTGTCGCTTTCGGTGTTTACACGCATCGTCCTGAACTTCAGGCATGTAAACTCCGAGCCTTTATACCCTGTGCGTTTCTGTCTGAAAAACACCGGGCCGGGGGATGTCACTTTGATTGCGATTGCAATCGGGATGAAGATTATCGGTGACAACGCCAGGAAAAATGATGAGAACGTCAGGTCAAAGGCGCGTTTAAACATGCGGTTGCGCAATGAACTTAGCGGGGTGTTCCTGACGGCGAGCACAGGAATCGAGCCTATGGAGTCAAGCTGCAGGGTCTTGTTGAAGTACCTCGACATCTGCGGGACATAGTAGAGGTTGGCGACATTGTCGGTCGAGGCTTTGAGCGTGGTCTGAATCGCTTCTTCGTTCTCACCTGACATGGTGTAGAATATGTCGTCTATTTTCATTTCCTCTACATATCGTTCAAGATTGTCGAGGTCGCCCAGGTAAAGTTCAGGCCAAGGGAAGTCGACAGGACAGTGTCCCGAGAAGAACCCCATCACCTTGTATCCGAATCCCGCCTCGTTCTCTATTTCGCGGTATAGACGGCGTCCCGTAGTGGCCGTGCCGATGATGACTGCGCGTGAGTAATTGCGGCCTGATTTGCGTATGTGCTTTATTATGAGCCGGCAGACGCTCCACCACGCCGGCATTATTATGATGCACAGGCCATAGAACACCACGAAACATCTCCAAGGGATATTGTCGAATTGCAGGAAATAGAGCAACAGGATAAAGAAAAGGGCATGTACCGCGATTGTCCTGAATGAATACAGCAACACATCCTCCATTGTGATGGCGCGGACATTGTGGATGCGTTTTGTCAGGTATGCGGCAGGGATATATGCGACACTCACGAGAAGCCACACGGTGCGGGAACGGTCTGACACGAAATCGGGTGTCAATACCGTGGAAAGCAGGAACACGATGTTGACAGCGATAAAATCGGTCAGGGTCAATATGTTGCCGAGGTATCGTCCGTATTTCCCTCTTTGGATTGCCTTGGTCATCCGTTGTGGGTTGTGTATGTAATGTGTATATTGGTTAGAGGTGGCAAAATATGAGGGCGCACAAAACTACGCCCTCATATCGGTGGCTGTGGTGATGTCGTCAGATTTTCTGGTCGATGACCTCGATTTTCTTACGGAGGTCTTCGATGTCGTCCTTGAGACGTTGGATTTTACGTTCCATGTCACGCATCATCGAATCCCCGCTCTTGGACTTGGAACTAAAGAATCCGAGGTTGTTCTCGTAGGTCTGAAGGTCGGACTTGCGCTGTTCGTAGGCGCGTACAAGGCGTTCGCGTTCCCGGTAGAGTTTGTTCTCGTCGCCGTCCATCCGGCTAATCGAGCTTTCAAAGTTTTCCATACGTGCGCGTGACCGACTGATGTCGAGACTGTCATAAATGGCATCCACGACCTTGCGGTATTCATCATAAACTTTGTCTTTCTCGTGGAAGGGGACGTGGCCTGTCTGTTGCCACTCGGCCTGAAGTTCGCGTGTGGTCTTGAGTATCTCGTCCCGTGAGCCTTCGGTGTCGATTTGCTTCAGACGTTCGATAATGTCGCGTTTGGCTTTAAGGTTGGCCTGTTCGGCCTTGCGTGTGCCCGATGTGTTTTTCTTCTTCTGTTCGAAGAAATAGTCGCAGGCATCGAGGAAACGCCGCCACACGGCATCGCTGTGTTTCTTGGCGACGGTGCCTATTGTCTTCCACTCTTTCTGCATTGCGACGAATTCATCGGTGGCTTTTCGCCAGTCGGTGCTGTCTTTCAGGGCTTCGGCGCGTTCACACAGGGCGGTTTTCTTGGCGAGGTTCTCGGCCAGCGAATCCTTCATCTGTCTGAAGAACTCGGCTTTCTGTTCAAAGAACCTGTCACATGTCTGGCGGAAGCGGGCAAACAGGGCGTTATTCATCTTGCGTGATGCGAACCCGAGTTTTTTCCAGTCTTCCTGGGCCTGCATTATCTCTTTTGTCATGGAGTCCCATGCCGAATAGGTTTTCAGGCCGGAGAAATCGAGGGCCTCGACGCGTTCACATATCGCTGTCTTGGCGGCCTCGTTCTCGCGTTCACGTGCCTTGCGCTCCTCAAAGTGGGCTTGGTAACGCTTGTTGACAAGGGCCGATGCGTCCTTGAACTGTTGCCATATTTCCTCCCTGACCTCCTTGGACACCGGGCCTATCTCGCGCCATTTGTCATGAAGTTCCTGTAGCCTTTTAAACGCGGTGATGACATCGGCCTCATCGTTGAGTTTGCATGCCTCGTCGATTATCAATTGCTTCTCGGCAAGATTTTTCTTGAAATCATAGTCGCGAAGTTCCTTGTTTATTTTGTGTTGGTCGTAGAAGTGTTCCACGGCCTCCTGGAACGACTTCCACAGGTCGGCGGCGACTGTCGGCGACACTTCGCCTATCTCCTTGAACGCGGTTTGCAGTTCCTTTACACGCGGAAAATGGCGGTGTACATTGTCGGTGTCCTCGCTCATCGAGTTGATTTCGGCGACAATTTCACGCTTGCGTTCATAGTTTTTCTCGCGCTCGGCATCGATTGCAGCGCGGTGTTCGGCTTTTTTGGTCTTTATGGTGTTGAGCAGTTCCTTGAATTTTTCCTCATCGGCGTCGGGTAGGGGTGCGAATGCACTTTCCTCGTTGCCTTTGGCAAGGAATTCTTCTTTCTCCCGGCGCAATTCTTCGTGGCGCATGGCGTAGAACAACTGCTTGAACCGTGAAATATCCTCTGTCGCAATCTCGGCGGCGTCACGGGCGGCCAAAAGTTCAAGTTCCCCGATTATATCAGCCTTTGATGTCGCCACGGGCGTGGTCTCCGCTGAATCATCAGTGACCACGACAGCGTCTTCACTGTTGTCTTGGGGTTGATTGCATTTTTCTTCGGCGGCTACTACACTTTCGGTAGTCTCCGGTGTCAGGGTTGTCTCCTTGCCGAATTCAGTGTTTTCCGGTAGGGTTGAGGACAGTTCACAGGGTTCCATAATCGAATTTCTAAGTTAAAGAATCCCCAAATTTAGCAAATATTTTGTATAGATTGGCTTTTTGTCAATAAAATTTGGTGTTTAGAGTGCATTTGCTTTTAACAGTAAACAGGCTCTTAGTCCATCTCGGAGATTGCATTTTCAAGAAATTCGGCCGCATCGGCCACGCAATCGTTGCATTGGCGCAGTGGGCAACGGGTCTTGATTCCTTTAAGCTGGTTGCATATTGTTGATTGGTTGCGTTGCTTGAATTTTGTCATGACCCCTTTCATGGCCGCCATGGCCTTTGCGCGGTCATGTGTCTTCATGCCGAGGATTATGCCTGCCCCGACCAGTGCGCCACATGTACCTTCCATATTGCCCATCCCGACACCGAATGCGTTGGTGACGTCACGCATTGTCTCCTCATCCATGTCCACGATGTCACAATAGGTGCATGCCACCGCCTGGGCGCAGTTGTATCGTCCGCTTGCCTTCTTCTCGAATGCTTGTTGTATCCTTGATTCCATTTTTCTCTTTTTGATGCAAAAGTACAAACAATAAGTATAAATGTGGATATGTACGTATTAAAATGTATGATGAAACATAAATTCGGACTATTTTTGTTTGCAATTATGATGCTGCCGTCGGCGGTGTCGGGGCAGTCGGTTTATCCCGGACAGCATAGTGGAAAGATGAAGGTCGAGACCATCGTGCCGCTGAAGGCACGGGCGTTTGACCTTAAGGACGTAAGGCTGTTGCCTGGCCGTGTCCGTGACAATCTTGAACGTGACTCGGCGTGGATGGTGAACATCTCGGTGAACCGTCTGTTGCATAGTTTCCGTAATAACGCGGGAGTGTTCGCCGGCCTTGAGGGTGGATATGAGAGTGTCAGGAAGCTCGGGGGATGGGAATCGCTCGATTGTGACCTACGCGGTCATACGACAGGGCATCTTCTGTCGGCCTACGGCCTGATGTATGCCGCGACCGGGGACAGCATATTTAAATTGAAAGGGGATTCCCTTGTCGCAGGGTTGGCCGAGGTGCAGACGGCTCTTGGCCCGGAAGGCTATCTAAGCGCTTTTCCCGAGGAGCTAATCAACCGCAATCTTCGTGGCAAGAGCGTGTGGGCACCGTGGTATACGCTGCACAAACTCCTATCGGGACTAATAGACCAATATCTATATGCCGACAACAGGCAGGCTCTCGATGTCGTTACAAGGATGGGCGAGTGGGCCTACAGTAAACTCATCGGACAAACCGAGGAGACCCGCCGTCTTATGTTGCGCAACGAGTTCGGCGGTTGTAACGAGGCGTTCTATAACCTGTATGCCGTTACCGGGGATAAGCGGTTTGAAGAACTGGCACGATACTTTTATCATAACGATGTAATAGACCCGCTTCGCGACGGGGATTTCAATATGGGGACGAAACACACCAACACATTCATCCCCAAAGTCATTGGCGAGGCGCGTAATTATGAACTGAATGATGATGGCGCAAGCCGTCGCATCGCCACCGATTTCTGGGATTGCATGATTGACCGCCACACGTTTGCCACGGGGTCAAGTAGCCAGAAGGAGCATTATTTTGACCCGTCTAAGTTCTCGAAGTTCATCAACGGGTACACCGGCGAGACATGTTGCACCTATAATATGTTGAAACTCTCGCGGCACTTGTTCTGCTGGGAGGCGTCGGCACGTGTCGCCGATTATTATGAACGGGCGTTGTACAACCATATCCTTGCACAGCAGGACACGACATCGGGGATGGTGTGCTATTTCCTGCCGTTGCTAAGCGGGTCCTATAAAGTCTATTCCACGCCCGAGCAATCGTTCTGGTGTTGTGTTGGCAGCGGGTTCGAGAGCCATGCCAAGTATGCCGAGGCGATATATTATCACAGTGATGACGAGCTGTTTGTCAATCTCTTTATCCCATCCCGTCTGTCCTGGAACGAAAAAGGGTTGACGTTGACACAGTCCACGTCGTTTCCCGAGTCGGACAAGACTGTGCTGACGATAGATGATGCCCCGTCAGGTGCGCTCAAGCTGTCATTGCGCTATCCCTCGTGGAGCGGGAAGCCTGTCGTCAAGGTCAATGGAAAGAAAGTGGCGGTGAAAGCGTCCCCGTCATCCTACATGACCATATCACGCCGTTGGAGCAAGGGTGACCGCATAGAGGTCACATATCCCATGTCGCTGCATGTCGAGACCACACCCGACGACCCGAAACGAGGCGCGTTACTCTATGGGCCGGTCGTCCTTGCCGGTGACCTTGGCACCGAAGGGATGGAGTCGCCCGCGCCGTTCTCTGACCCGACCGTGCGCAATGATTATTACACATATAATTATAGGATACCCGAGGGGTTGGACACAACCTTAGACATAGACCTGCGCAATCCCTCGGCATCGGTTAGGCGTGACGGTGGCGTTGGACTGCATTTCAGGTCATCAAGAGGACAGAAAATCGTTCCTCTATATGACGCGCATCGTTGTCGATATGTGGTTTATTGGGATTTGAGATGAAAAGATTGTTGATTTTGTTTTGCATCGCTGTCGGTGTGACGGTGATGGGGGCCGATTTCCAATGGGCGGCCAAGATTGAGGGTGTCGTGTCGTCAGAGACCGGCGACTCCCCCGAAGGGTATCTGTGGATTCCGCAGGGTTGTAAGAGTGTCAAGGCCTTGATGTTCGCGTTCCAGAATATGAATGAGGAGACTCTATTCAAGATGGAGAGCTTCAGGCAACGAATGTCGGCGGCGAATGTCGCGTTGCTGTGGATTGCACCTGGGTTCGGTCAGGAATGGGACACCGACCGACAGGACATACAGGGGCCGTTTGACCGTCTCATTGATATATTGGCCGTGAAAAGCGGCCATCCCGAATTGGCATCCGTGCCGTTGATTCCGTTCGGTCACTCGGCCCAGGCCACGATGCCATGGAATTTCGCGGCGTGGAATCCCGGACGCACATTGTGTGTGATTTCCTATCACGGGGACGCGCCCCGGACAAACCTGTGCGGCTATGGTCGCGCCAATGTCGAGTGGGGGCGCACGCGCAATATCGACGGTATTCCCGGCCTGATGGTCGAGGGGGAGTATGAATGGTGGGAGGCGCGTATCAACCCGGCGCTTGCGTTCCGCATGATGTACCCTCGCAGTTGCATTTCATTTCTTGGTGACGCGGGGCGCGGACATTTCGATTTGTCGGAACAGACAGCTGATTATATCGCCCGTTTTATAGAGAAATCGATTGAAAAACGGCTGTGCAATGATGGATTGAAGCCAATCGACCCCCATGACGGATGGCTGGCGGCGCGTTGGCATCCCGATGAGGGGGACCGTCCGCAGGCCGCCCCGTTCAATCGGTACAAAGGCTGTCGCCACGAGGCTTTCTGGTATTTTGACGAGGAGATGGCAATGGCGACCGAGGCACGTTACGCCGACACTGACGGCAAACGTCCCACATGGCTCGGGTTCATCAGCGATGGCGGCTCGCTCTATAGATATAATCCCAAGGGACATTGTAAAATCATTGCTGACATTGTGCCTGATAAGGATGATAGTTTCGTGATGACCGCAGTGTTCACCGACAGTACGCGCACCCTCCTATCGGGCGAGCGTGACAATTCCCTTGTCAGGGTGCGTTACGTCAGCGGGCCTGCCAGGGAGGTCGGTGTCAATCGTTTTGTCATAGACCGGAAACATCCCACATGGAAAAATCCCCGTCGTCGTGGCAAAATCACCTTGTGCGCCGAGGTACCTTCCGACTCCGTCTATAAAGGCGTGGTACAGGAAATCGAGGTGACGGTTAGATAGGACGGCGTTATCACCGGGTATTGCAAAACTGATGTCTTATGATAAATCGTAGGGACGCGTCAACGGACGCGTCTGGGGGAATAGATGATTGCTAGCCAGTTGTAATGGAGGACGCGCTCGTTGGCGCGTCCCTATGATGCCAATATGCGAATTTTTCAATATTCGGAACTAACTCCGACATAATGATGGCATTGTGGAAAAAATCTAGGGTGGATGTGGCTTTAAATCAAGAAATGTCGTATATTTGCAAGCTGAAAGAATCTCGAAATTTATTAATTAACCAATTTTAACATATTCATCTAACACATGCAAAGCAAAGGAACCTTAGGGAGCGTTGTCGCCGGAGTCATTGCGATTTTCCTGGTGATAATCTGCCTTTTCTACCTGTCTTTCTCGTTGGTTACCAATCATTACGAGAACAAGGGTGAGGAATATGCGCTTGCCCGTTCAAGCAAAGGGGGCGCCGGTTCTGTCACCTACCGCGAAGCCTACAAGGAGTACATGGACTCCATTTCGCAGGAAAAAGTATTTATCGGATACACTTTTAATGAAGTGCAGAAACTGGGCGTAGGTCTCGGTCTTGACCTGAAGGGCGGTATGAACGTCATCCTTCAGGTGTCGGTGCCTGATATCCTCCGCTCGATGGCCGCCAATCCCGATAACCCCAAGCTGTTGAACGCCCTTCAGGTGTCGGACTCTGTCGCCAAGGTTACAAAGAGCAATGACTATGTCGGCATTTTCTGCAAGGAATACAACCGGCTCTATCCCCAGAGCGACATGTATGAGTTGTTCAAGAACAATGACGCGTTCAAGACCAAGCTGAAACGTGGTGCGTCACAGGCTGCCATTGAGGGTGTCCTCAAGCAGGAGGTAAAGGATAACGTGAGCAACGCCACCAACGTGTTGCGTGCCCGTATCGACCAGTTCGGTGTTGTCGCCCCTAATATTCAGGAACTTGAAAAGGACGGTCAGATACTTCTTGAGCTTCCGGGCGTGAAGGAGCATGACCGTGTGCGCGAGCTGTTGAAATCATCGGCCAACCTTGAGTTCTACGAGACAATGCCCTACGTCAACTTCCAGGCCGCACTCCATGAACTCGACCGTACTTTCCGTGCCGACTCCACGGCTGACGGTCGTGGCCTGTTCGGTTTCTTTGTGCAGGAAGGCGACCCCACCGACCAGATTGGCGTGGGTCTCGCGTTGAAGGCCAATCGCGACACGATTCTCGCGATGCTCAATTCACCCGTGGCCAAGCGTGTGCTTCCCTCGCGTGTCAAGTTCGCATGGGAAATCAAGCCGCAGGTCGTCACACTCAACGATTCTGTCAACAAAGGTCGCAAGGCCGAAATCTATAAACTTGTCGCCCTTAGCACCACCGATGGCAAACCGGCACTCTCGGGTGATGTCGTAAGTTCCGCTTCAAGCGATTACGACCAAATGCAGGGTGGTAACTACGTCAACATGTCGATGAAGAATGACGCGGCCAAGATATGGTCACGTGTCACCGGCAACAACATCAACAAGCAGGTTGCGATTGTCCTTGATGACAAGGTTTATTCAGCCCCCCGCGTCAACTCCAAGATTGACGGTGGCCGTTCGCAAATCACAGGTAACTTCACCACCGACGAGGCCAAGGACCTTGCCAATGTGCTGAAGTCGGGTCAGATGAACGCCAAGGTTGAAATCATCTCCGATACCGTAATCGGCCCGTCGCTCGGTCAGCAGGCCATCCATGACGGCTTCATGTCGTTCATCATCGCGCTTGTGCTGTTGATGATATTCATGATGGCGTTCTACGGTGTCATCCCGGGTCTCATCGCCAACCTCGGCCTTGTGTTCAACCTGTTCTTCACGTTCGGTATCCTGGCGTCGTTCCAGGCCGTGCTCACCTTGTCGGGTATCGCCGGTATTGTGCTTGCGCTTGGTATGGCTGTCGATGCCAACGTGCTCATCTTTGAGCGCGCCAAGGAGGAACTTCGCGCCGGCAAGAACATACGCACTGCAATCGCCGATGGTTATTCCAACGCATTCTCCGCTATTTTCGACTCTAACCTTACCTCTATTATCACAGGCGTGATTCTGTTGCTCTACGGTACAGGCCCCATTAAGGGTTTTGCCACTACCTTGATTATAGGTATTATCTGCTCGTTCTTCACTGCGGTTTACCTCACACGTCTCGTGTTCATCATCGGTGGCAAGAGCAAGGCTTTCCAGAACCTGACATTCTCGACCCCGCTGTCACGCAAGATGTTCACCAACACCAAGTTCAATTTCCTCGGTGCACGCAAGACAGCGTTCGCTATCTGTGGTGTCGCCATCGTGGTTGTCGTGGTTTCATTTTTCTGGCGCGGGTTGAGTCAGGGTATCGACTTCTCGGGTGGCCGCAACTATGTCGTGCAGTTTGACCATCCCGTCAAGACCCATGAACTGAAGGCCAAGCTCCAGCCGTTGTTCAACGGTGCCGAGGTCAACGTCATCACAATTGACGATGACACCAAGGTGCGCATATCGACCAACTACAAGATTGATGTGGAGGATGAGGGTGACAACATCGACAACGAAATCACCGACATCCTTTACAAGGGTCTCCAGGGCGAACTTAACGGAATGTCACTCTCCGACTTCTCGACCACCAATGAGAATGTAGGTATCATGAGTTCGCAGAAAGTCGGCCCGACAATCGCCGCCGATATGAAGGCAAACGCTTACATTGCCGTCATCCTGTCGCTGATTGCGATGTTCCTTTACATCCTCATACGTTTCCGCAACATCGCGTTCTCTGTCGGTGCGCTCGCGGCTGTCGCGTTTACGGCGTTCATGATTGTAGGCTTCTATTCGCTGTTCTACGGAGTGTTCCCGTTCGCGATGGAAATAGACCAGTCGTTCATCGCCGCAATCCTGACGGTCATCGGTTATCAGATTAATGATACCGTGGTTGTGTTCGACCGCGTGCGTGAGAATGTAGGTCTCTATCCCAAGCAGGATTTCTTCACCACAATCAACAAGTCAATCAACTCGACCCTCGGTCGTACAGTGATGACTTCGGCATCGACCCTCCTGGTGTTGCTCTGTATCTTCATCCTCGGTGGTGACGCCATCCGTTCGTTTACATTCGCGATGATATTCGGTGTTGTTATCGGTACTTTGGCGACAATGTTCATCGCCGCGCCGGTGGCTTATCTGACCGACCGTCGCAAAAACAGTGTAAAGAAAGCGTAATCACGCTTTGAGATACTGACAAATCGGCATGCGTTTATCGCATGCCGATTTTTTTGAACGCATTCTTTGCGATGATTGTTTTTATAAGTACTTTTGCATACTGACAAAAAAGAAACATCATTATGTTGAACAACAAAATTCAAGATGCGTTAAACGCACAAATCAATGCCGAGTTTTGGTCGGCATATCTTTATCTCTCGATGGCGATGCACTTTGAGCAGGAAGGCCTGACGGGTATTGCCAACTGGTTCAAAATCCAGTTCAAAGAGGAGCAGGCCCACGCCGAAATCTTTATCAACTACGTCAACCAGCGTGGCGGACGTGTCACCCTCAAGGCCATTGACGCCGTGCCCACCCAATGGGAATCGCCCCTTGACGCCTTCAAGGCCACTCTCGCCCATGAGGAGAAGGTCACCGCGATGATTAACGAGATTTACGCCATCACCGAGGAGGTGCATGACTATGCCACACGCGACCGCCTGAAATGGTTTGTGTCAGAGCAGGTCGAGGAGGAGGAAACCGCCCGCGGTCTCATCGACAAGTTCACTATGATTGGCGACAACAACATGGGATTGTATATGCTCGACCAGGAACTTGGCTCACGCGTATATAACGCCCCGTCGGCTCTCGCCGAATAATCTGCCAAGGGGGAAATATAGCAAAACAGGACGGCTCTTGAGGATGATTACCTCAAGAGCCGTTTTCGTCATTCGGGCCGTGGCATGTCGTGGCCGTAATGTCGTAGGGATGTTCTATCGGACGCGTCCGTTGACGCGTCCCTACGGCCATTGTGCACCCGTGATTGTGTCTGTGTCGTAGGGACGCGCCAACGGGCGCGTCCGCCGTGAATGTTGTCGCGTTTTTTTGGGTTGGGTGTCGCGTTCATGTACGGTCGTGGCTGTAGGATTGCGAAGCAATCTTTTTTAATAGCCGGGGGCCGAGCCGTCAGGCGAGACCCTCGGTTGCATTGTCCATCGCGATATTGAATCTGGAAGATTCGTCTTTATAAATGATTCTTTCAGAAACATTTATTCGGGCGTTATTTCCCGTGGATTTCACTGTGTTCAATCCACGGCTACCCATAATGATTGCTTCGAAATCCCCTGGTGGGTATGATGGCAGAGAGGCGACCGATTTCGGTCGCCTCTCGCTATCCGGGCCGCGTTGTTTAGCGACCGTAATGTCGTAGGGTGTTCTATCGGACGCGTCCGTTGACGCGTCCCTACGGTCATTGTGCACCCGTGATTGTGTGTATCGTAGGGACGCGCCAACGTGCGCGTCTGCCGTTATTTCACGAGGACTTTGGTGGCGGTGTTGCCCTGGCGGCGGATGTATACACCGTTTTCGGGGTTGTCAACGCGGATGCCTTGGAGGTTGTAGTATTCGACTGGAGCATCGGCATTGTCGGTATCAATCGAGCCGATACCTGATGAGCCGACTTTCTGACCGTTGAATTCAACGAGGATGGGAACGTTGTCCTCGCCTTGTTTCCACACCACGTTGATGGTCATCTTGGCCACGCCGGCTGCATCGACTGTTCCGGTCAGGTCTACATCGGCTGTGATTTCACCTCCGGCGAGCTTCATGTCTGATACATGACCGACATATTTATTAGCTTCGCCTTCCTTTGTCACAGTGACATCGGGTACGACAATGTCGCCAAGAGACTGCGGGCCGTCACCAAAGTCAAGAGAGAAGTTGGGAAGCGAGAATGTACACTTGCCATCAGTGGTTGGAACGATATAAATGGTGGTCTCTTGACCTCCGCCCGTGATGTCTCCCATTCCGGCGAGGTCTATTGTCACCTTGCCGTCGTAACGGTCACCATCGGTCGGCGCAACAGCGGCCTCCTTGGTGATTTTGACAGTGGTGGGCTCGTTTACGCTGAACGTGTACTTGCCGTCATCTCCAAGGGCTACGTCGGTGTCATTGACGGATACCTTGACCTTGGACCCTTCCTTAGGTTCGATTACATACTGTGTGCCGGGGAGCGCGTTGTAGGCTGCGGCGAAGTCGGTCACAGGGACGATAAGGTCACGTGTCACCTTGACTGCGTCCTTGGCGTCGTCGGCGATGTCAAATGTCACAGCTGATGATTTGGGCGCGTCAGCCTCGTCTGTGTAGGTGTAAATTTTGAATACACCGTATGGGGCGTCTGCTGCGGGAGTGATTTTGCCACTTTTGCTGTAATACCCTGTAAATGGTATTTCGGTGTCATCGAGGTAGGCTTTCACGTTGTCGTATACGTAGGTCGAGAAAGGTATATCGCCGGCGTAATAGTTATACTGAGAGTAACCCTCGGTGGCCTTATGTGACATGGCATTGGGATATACACCCCAGGTTATATTCAGAGTGGACTCTTTTGTGTCGTTGTTGTCATCGAAGTAAACCACCATTGTCTTGTCGCGGACAATCTCGGCGGAGCGTATTGTCACTACCATTCCGTCTGCGACCTCCATCTTCAGGCTTCCCTCTGATACGTCAAGGTCTTTGGTGCCGTCATTGACGCTGACAAGGTAGCAGTTGGTAGCTGCGTTTATTTCGATTTCCTTTTTCTGCTCGGTGAACTCTACGACATTGTCCTTGCCGGCTTTAAGCTCGATGGGCGTGCGGCTGAACATGCTGATAACGCGCGATACCGTAACACGCGCGGGGTCGTCGACATCGAACGTTACATTGAATGTCGCGTATTTATGAGCCTTAACGCCGAGTGTCAGATTATCAAGAACCACAGTCGAATAGGATGACATGCTTTTCTTTGATACACCGTTGACAACAACATCATCGATGCTGTAAAGGTCGGTATCAAACGTGATGTCAAGTTTGTCGCCGATGTTGACAGAGATGTCGCGGAAGTCCGAAACCAGTTCGCCGGCCGCTCTGACGGTCTTGATACATGCGGCAGGTGTCTCCTCGAGGAGATTTATGGTGACAGTGCGGTTTTCCTGGGGATAGACGGCCACTATGTCGATTTTGTCATTGTTCTTGGGGTTGTCGAAGTCGTAGGGTTGGGTGCCGTCGGGGCGTTCCATCTCGACGTTGTTATATTTTACAGAGTAGAGGGGATGGTCGCTTGACTTGGATGTCACATGCAACGCCTCGGCGTTATCCCCTTCGGGGATAAACAACACCTCGTTGGAGCCGTTGTTCAGGGTGAGTGTCTCGGTGTTACGCGAGAAACGTACGAGCGATGCGTCATCGACGTTAACGATGGCCTTTGCCGTACGCACAGATGACTCGGCGGCTGTCACGATGGTGAACTTGATACCATCCTTGCGTGACGACAGATAGGGAGACGCCTTCTTGTAATCGTAGACTGATACTTTGCTTTCAGTGCCATCTGACTCTTTGGAGTTGACAGACAAAAGCAGGTTGCCGTCGGTTGGCTCGATATAGAGATAGCCTGACCCCCATTGCGTGGTGGAAAGGTCTATATCAATTGGATTATCGCCTGGGTTGAGAGTGTAAGGTGCATCCTCCTTGCCCTCAAAATACACTTTGACGCGCGACGGGTCGTCCACGTTCACTGTCACCGATATTGCGCTCGCCTTGAATGACAGGAGGCTCAACACCAGCAACATCAACACTGAGTTAAGTTTTACCATAAATTTATGATTAATGATTGATTATAGATTATTTCCCCGCAAATATAGCAACTTTGATTGTATCCCGCAACTTTTTATCACAAATCGACATCATCCCTGTGATGTTGATTTCTATCGGACGCGTCCCTACGATTGCCGGAAGTGTTTGTTAATTGTGTTTTGCCCTGTTGTAGGGACGCGCCAACGGGCGCGTCTGCCGTAAATGTTGTCTCGCTTTTTTTGTAGGGTGTCGCGTTCATGTACGGTCGTGGCATGCCACGACCCGTTGACAAAATTTCGGCGGCATCGAGGGTGTTGCAAAATTGGTGTTTTGTGTCAAATTGTAGGGACGGGGCGCGCCCCGTCCGAAGAATTGGCTGATTGATGGTCTATTACGACGGCGGACACGACACGTCGTGTCCCTACGATACCGGCATTGCTCGTTTTGCAACACCCTCGTGGTGAATGTCGTCATCCTTGGGGTAGGGTGTCGCCATGGCGACACCGCCGTCGGCGGTCGCGATTTCGGTGCGGGCATGCCCGCACCCTACCTTATATCATCGTTGCGGACGAAATATAAAGAGAGGCGACCGATTTCGGTCGCCTCTCTGCCATCCGGGCCGCGACATGTCGCGGCCTTAATATCGTAGGGATGCTTTATCGGACGCGTCCGTTGACGCGTCCCTACGGTTGGTGATACATCATTGTGCACCCGTGATTGTGTGTATCGTAGGGACGCGCCAACGTGCGCGTCCGCCGTTATTTTACGAGGACTTTGGTGACGGTGTTGCCCTGACGGCGGATGTAGAGGCCGTTTTCGGGGTTCTCGACGCGCATGCCCTGCATATTGAAATATTCAACGGGGGCATTGGCGTTGTCGGCGTCAATCGAGCCGATGCCGGTCGGAGTCGCCAGGAACGACAGATTGTAGACATGTTGTTTTTTGCCGTCCTTGTCGTTATCGACGTTGCTGACGGTCACGGTCGCTTTTTTATTGACAGGGTCAATAGCTACTGCTGCAGTAGCCGATTTCCCGAGCGGTTCACACACAAATGCGTCCTCGGTCGCGGGCATCTCACCGTTAATGGTGTAATCATACTTGCCGTCCTCGAGGGTGACATTTTTCTCCCCGACCTTCAACGATTTCAACCGCGAATAATAAATCAGTTTCACGTCATCGACAGTGATGGATGAATTGGCGACAACAGTTGAGTTAAAATAATCCCCTGCTGAAATTATGACATTAATCTTTTCAGGAGCATCGTTATTTTTATACTCAAATTCATGAAAAAACTCAGTCCATTCGGTCGCAACAGTCGAAATGGGGGCATTGATAGACGCAATCAGCGTACCCTTGGATGTTATATCTCTACCTTTTTCGGTTGCAATATCCAAGATGTTACGGTCTCGGTCTATCATTGTCCATAATTTAGGTTGACTTGGTGTTGCGGACATGCTGAACGTGATATTCCCTGGGACATCTTGTTGAGTATAAGTTCCTTTCCAGAGATATGCTATTATGGTTGAGTTGTCTGATGATTCAGCACGTGTGTACCATAATGACAGAGCATCTGGCTTATTAGTGAATGAGATGCCTCCGAAAGTGCCACCATCTTTGTTTAAAGGTTTTGTTAACGATACAACAGTAGATGTTGACCATGTAGTGCCTAAAGAAACATATCCCGGTATTATATTTCCACCGATTTTAGAATCAATATTTATTAATTTTATAGCAGATGAAGAAAGATGTCCATCAACATTTGAACCAACCGTTGTTTTTCCGGCACTACCTGTTCCAATAGTGTTTGAGATGCACCATGGAGATGGTGTCATTCCTTGGTCTGTATCTCCTGTAAATGGTCCGTTGCTATTTTTATTACTTGTCCAGGGATAGCATTTGACCCAGTCGTTTTCGAAGCCGGCGTTGGGGAGCTGCTGGGCGGCCGCGGGGAGGGCGGCTGCGGTCAGTATCGAACAGCTGATAAGTTTGGTGTAGAGTTTGGTCATAATGATTGTTTTTACGTGTGAAAAAATGCGGTGTCCCGCATGAAAATAACTCTTAAGAGTTCCTTAAAAATCACGGCGAAATTACAAATTGTAACCCGAAGTGACAACTTTTCACTCAAAATATTGGAATTCCCCGCCAAAAATTATACCCGAACTGCCAAAACAAGCCGTCGCAACCTCTGTCGTAGGGACGCGCCAACGAGCGCGTCCGCCATATCCCGGCGTTTTTTTCGGACGCGTCCGTTGACGCGTCCCTACGATTGCCGGTCGTTTTTTTGTCATATCAAATAGGCCGCCCCGCCGAATCCGCATTGTGTATTTTGCAATATCGTTATGCTATCGCGACCTCTGTCGTAGGGACGCGACTACGTTCGCGTCCGCGGTGTCTCGGCGTTTTTTTTAGGACGCGTCCGTTGGCGCGTCCCTACGATGTCGCATTTTATTGGTGTATACGACCTATTTCAGATGTGTTATAACGGTCTGAATTCCAACGTGACACATTGTTGCGGATGTATTCTTCAATCAAGTTTACCTCCCGCATATTGCGTATTGCGCGGTCATGATAGCGGGATTGCCAATTAAACTCAATTCCTTTCATGCGGGCATAGCAAGTGATAGCCGCTTTCATTTTGGCGATGTAGGAAGATAATATGGGTAATCTTTTATGACCTAAAGGTAGTAATAACCGTTCCGTTGCTTCTATTAATCTGTCAGATTTATTTTCGTTGTCGTTTATGCATATTATCGCATGAAAATGATTCGGCATGACTACATAACTTGGTATTTCTATATCTTTACGATATTTGCTGACGTTCTCTAATTTATCCGTTAGGCATTCACCAATTTCAGATAGTCTCATTCTATCGTTCACAACTTCTCCCAAATAATGTATCATATTCGCTGTGCATACTGTCACAAAGAATATGCCTCCATTATAATCAATCCAGGGTGCTCTTGGCGATTTACGCGTAGGATTCATAATCGGTTGATTGTGGACGCTGTGTCGTGTTATCGTTTTTTTGTGGTTGGATGTCGCCGTTCGTTTGTGGTGGACGCGTGGTACACGCGTCCCTACGACGTGCCGCCGTGCCGTTCCCGCCGTTTTCGTGTTGTATTGTTTCCCGCTTGTTGGGACGCGCCAACGGGCGCGTCCGCCGGGGTTATCGGACAATCGCGCTTGCGTCGATGTAGTATAGCGAGATGTAGGGGCGGCCTTCGGCGTTGTTTCGAGCCTCGATGCGTTGGCGGAAGTCGGCTATCTGTTGCGGGAATGTCAGGAACGCGGGTTGGCCCGACGCGATTTTCTCGATGTCGCAGCGGTCGTTCAGCTTATCGCGGAATTTTGTGTCGGCAATGTTGGCGAGCTGGGCCGTGTGCTTGTATTCATATTCCTGTAGAGTCTCCTCGTTGATGCGTTGTTCGCGGAAAATTCCACGGACAGCGACAGTGGTATTCAACATCGAGTCGGCAAACGATTCACCCATGCGCGACGAGGCTTCGACACGCAATAACACCGAGTCATTCTCGTTGACAAGGAACATCTTGCGGTTGCCGTGTTTGCAGATGTGCACGCATCGGCCTTGGACTATCATACGTTGGTTCAGGAATGAATCGGGTGTGGCCATGAGGGATTGAACGTTGACGACTGATAGGGAGTCGTTGATTGCTCCGTCATTGGAATTGTTCGTTGCTGAACATGATGATAATGTGATGGAAGTGGAGACTATGAGCGACAGAAAGTGGAAAAGTTTTTTCATTTCAAGGTTGGTTATGATTGATTGTCGGTGTTGGCAATTAGCCTCATGCGGCATTCCTTGCAGTTGAAGTCAAGGCGAAACCGTTTACGGCCCGAGACGAGGAAAAGAGGAGTAGGCCATTGCCGTCCGGCTGATGTGAGCAGACATCTTCCGGATTCACGGCGCAGGCAATATCGCGTTGTCATCACGACTGTCTCAGCACCGGTGTTGCGTGAGGTTTCTATGGCGGGTTGTATGTCGGTCACGCCGTGGTCGCGGTAGAACCGTTCAGCTAAGTGGTTGGCGATATTGTCGTGATAGGTCAACGTGTCGGTCGGATATATGGAATCCTTTTTCTCGACACCACGTTTCTCACGGGTGAGTCGTGCCCGCCGTGCCGAGTCGAGAAGTTCCGTCCCTTTACGGCGTAACGATGTCAGGAGTGAGGCCGGGATAAACCTGTCACCGAGACGGTCGTCAAGGTTGCGGAGGGTGTACACGGTCGCCCCTAACTTGGAAAGCGTCTTGAGCCGTTCCTGTCGCTGTGGACGCTGCGCAGGGGAGATTTCAGCGTCAATTACCGTTGTGACGGCGTTGCCCCGGTCATCAGTGATATCGAGGGCGACACGTTCGTTGTCGATAGGACGCAATGCCATGTCGATGTCGATAGTGCGGCGTGTTACGGCACGTTCCACGGTGTCGTCATGCGCCTTGTCACGGTTGCGGTAAAGGACAGTGCCGGGCGACATGTAGGGTGCCGCCATGGCGGCACCGCCATGTTCGGAATCCCGTTGTGTCGCCGGGAAAAGAATGTTGCCTTCCACCCGGTTCAGCCTGAACCCGACAAGCATACCGTCGCGGTTGAAGAACGTGAGACCGTCCCCGTTGTTGAGGGGATGCGTGATATCGGCCTTGATTTTGCCGTTGTTGACTGATATTACCTTGCCCACACGTTCACCGCGCATCTTGGGGGTGTCGGGTGATGACATCGGAGAGGAGGGACGCTGTCCGTGCAGGAAATAGGATGTGAATCCGCGGTTGAACCCTTTGGAGAGGTCAGGGGTAAATCCGGCGACACTCCGGCCCGATGACGAACGCATGTATTTTGCAGGATTGGCAGCGACTATATCATCGAGTATACGGTTGTAGGCAGCAACCGTGTTGCGCACATACAACGCATCCTTGAGACGGCCCTCGATTTTCAGGGACATGACACCGGCATCGAGCATGGACGCGATTTCATCGGCCCGGTTCATGTCGCGCAGTGACAGCAGATGTTTTTTACGGACAATGACACGGCCCGATGCATCGACAAGGTCGTAGGGGAGACGGCACACCTGGGCGCATTCCCCACGGTTGGCACTCCGCCCGGTCGTGACAAAACTGGCTTGGCAATCGCCACTGTAACATACACATAACGCCCCGTGGATGAATGCCTCGAGGTCAACATCCGGGACAGTGGAATGAACCGCGGAGATTTCGTCAAGTGTCAGTTCGCGGGGCAGTACCAGTCGTGTGAACCCGGCATCGGCGAGGAAACGCGCCTTGGCGGGGGTGCGTATGTCGCACTGTGTACTGGCATGCAGGGCTATCGGCGGGATATCGAGACGGAGCAGCGACATGTCCTGCACAATGAGGGCATCGACCCCGGCACGATATAGCTCGTTGACAAGGTGCTCGACCCGGCGCAGCTCGTTGTCGTAGGCCAGAGTGTTGAGTGTCACGTAGATACGCACGTCAAACTGTCGTGCGGCCTCGACCGCACGTGCAATGTCACTGACCGCGTTGATAGCCGCCGAGCGGGCCCCGTGGGAGGGCCCGCCCATGTAGACGGCATCGGCGCCATGGTTAATGGCGTCAATCGCTATGTCGGCATCGCGCGCCGGCGCGAGCAGTTCGATTTCAGTCGGCAAATTCGATAAGAGGTGCTTCGACGCCTACGACGTCGTTTACTTTGACGAACAAACGTTTGATGACAGCTTCCTTATCGGCGACGACATCGTTCTCCATCTTCATGGCCTCATATACGAGCAGGACATCGCCGGGTTTGACCTTGTCACCGGCTTTGACTTTCACGTCTATTATACGGCCTCCCATCGGCGCGCTCAACACCTCGCCTGTAATTGGCTCCTCGGGGGTTTCATCGACAACCTCGATTTCGGGAGCGTTGGCTGCGGCAGTCGCGTCATATTCCTCCTGGCGGCGACGGCGCAGGAAGCCGTTGGCTACGCTCGGCAGTAGTTCAAGGAGCAGATATTCCTCGTCATTGGCTGCCAATTTCACGCCGCCGAGGTCTTCGAGAACCGGGTTTTCAGGTTTGCGGTAGGATGACACGTCGTAGGCTTTCTCCTCGGGACTGCCTGTGATTTTAGCCCGGAATTCCGGGTCAACGGGCACGGGGGTATGACCGTATTCACCTTTGACAAGGGAGATGAACTGGTTGGAGGGGTTGGAGTAGTCGGGATTCCCTTTCTTGCGGTCGAGTGCAAGGCTGACGGCCTGGCTGCCGACAATCTGGCTCGTAGGGGTTACCAAGGGTACAAGACCTGCATCGCGGCGAACCTTGGGAATCAGTTTCATCGCGTCCTCAAGAAGGTCGGATGCCTGCAGGGCCTTAAGCTGCGCCACCATATTGGAGTACATGCCGCCGGGCACTTCGGCGTCCTTTACAATAAGGTTCGGCTTGGGGAATCCGAAATATTCCTCTATGGCGTGACATGCGTTCAGCAACGCATCCTCGTCCCCGGCTTTGGCCGCTGCTATTGCGCTGTCAAACTGCGCTGCGACATTGGCGGGAAGTTCATCCTTCAACGGGTCGAACGGACGCTGCATGTCGGCTGCGTGCAGGTCAAAGTCCTTAAGTCCACGACGTGCGTCAAGCAGACGGTCACGTATGCGGCCGACAGCCTTCATGTCACATTCAACTTCGATGCCGAGACGCTGGCAGAAGATGTAGACCAACTCGATTGCGGGGGCGGCGGAACCACCGCCGAACCACCAGATATTGGTGTCAAGGATGTCGACACCGTTGAGAATCGCCATCAGTGACGAGGCGAGACCGTAACCGGGGGTGCAATGGGTATGGAAGTCCACGGGCACTTTCAACTCGCGTTTGAGACGACCGATAATCGAGGCTGCACGTGACGGGTTGACAAGACCGGCCATATCTTTGAGGGTGATGATTTTGGCACCGAGAGCCTCCATTTCCTTGGCCTTGTTGACAAAGTAATCATCGGTAAATATTTTTTCGGGTTCCTCAACCTTGGGAGCTCCGCCGAACATCGACTTCAGTTTCCCCATGAAGCCTGTGGGGGCAGGGGCGGCGGGAGCCTCCGGCTTGGGGTCGACGGTGTAACATACTGCACCGTCGGCGATGCCGCCAAGCTCGTTGATGAGCTTTATTGACTCTTTGACATTGTCGATGTCATTGAGTGCGTCAAATATACGCATCACGTTGAGACCGTTTGCAATGGCCTCCTTGTAGAATCCTTCAAGGACTGAATCGGGATAGGGGACATAGCCGAAAAGGTTGCGTCCGCGTGACAGTGCCGACAGCAGCGACTTGCCTTCTATGGCCTTGGAAATCGTGCGGAGACGGTTCCATGGCGACTCGTCAAGATAGCGCATCACCGAGTCGGGGACTGCGCCGCCCCACACTTCCATGATGTAAAATCCGGCATCCTTGTACAAAGGCAGGAGCTGGTCGATTGTTTTCTGGTCAAGGCGTGTGGCGAACAGTGACTGTTGCCCGTCGCGTAATGTCAGGTCTCTGATTTTCAGTTTTCGGGATTCCATATTCTATTTGTTTAGAGTTGTCTTTTGATGTTTTGTGTCAGGTTAGGTCGCAAAAATATGGTATTTTTCTAAATTATGGAAATTTTTCTGTATATATTTTTGACAACAGATGCGCTATTGTTAATTTTGTAGACTTAAAATTGCAATCATGTTCAATCTTTTCAAGAAAAATACTGCCGAAAAGGCTGTTATGCCTTTCAATACCGATATACACTGTCACATTGTTCCGGGTGTCGATGACGGCTCGCCCGATGCCGTGACCTCAGCCGAAATCGTGGAGCGTTTGGGTGCGATGGGCGTGAGGCGTATCATCGCGTCGCCCCATGTGACGCAGGACACATTCGAAAACACTCCCGAAGTCCTTGACAGTGCCCTCGCGGAACTGCATACCGAGATTGAAAAGCGTGGAATAGAAGTGGAGGTGTCCCGCTCATGTGAATATCGTCTCGACGAGTTTTTCCAATCGCAGTTCAAGGCGGGGAACATAACACCCTATCCAGGGAACTATCTGCTCGTGGAAAACTCCTTCTTCTCGGAGGTGTGGAATCTTGAGACGGTGTTGTTTGACTTGAAAGTCAAGGGGTACAAGCCTGTGCTGGCTCACCCCGAGCGTTACATGTACTACGACCGGGCACGTTACGACAAATTGCATGGTGTCGGGACGCTATTCCAGGTGAACATGCTTAGCCTCGCAGGTTTCTATGGCCCGGCGCAGAAAAAGAATGCGCTTTATCTTCTTGAAAAGGGATATGTGGATTTTCTTGGCACGGACATCCACAACCATCGTCATGTCGACGCCATCGAGGCCTACCTCAAATCGCGTGATTACGCCAAAATCGCCCCGCGCCTGACCGTCGGCAACGATTCTTTAATAAGATAGTAATGGAGATAGGGATGTTGCGAAACTGATTTTGTGTAAAATCGTAGGGACGCGCCAACGAGCGCGTCCGGGATGGTTGATTACTTTTTGGCGAGGAGCTGCGGTTGGTCGATGACGCGCTGCACGTGCAGGAAGTGACGGCTGTAATATCCTCCGTCGGGGAAACTTTGGATTGTGATGCCTTTCTTGCATGAGGCATGGATGAACTTGACCGCGCCTGTGATTTCGTTAACCTCAATCACCATGCCCACGTGTCCGACCGTTCGTCCACCGGCGCGACCGCTGAAAAAGATGAGGTCGCCCACCTCGGCGTTTTTTATGCCACCGCTGACACGTGAACCCTGCGTTCCCTGCATGCGGGAAGCGGGACTTAACGAATAACCGAAATTGCGGAAAACGTAGGATGTGAACCCTGAACAGTCAAACACTTTCGGCCCTTTGCCTCCGTGGACATAACGGCAGCCAAGATATTTCTTGGCGTAGGCCACCAATTGACCTTTTAATGATTCGTTGCCTGGTGTCGATAATTCCTCTACGGCTTCGTCCAAAAGTTCCTGTTCCTTGTCTTCGCCGAGGAGCTCAAGAGGGGAAAGGGCAAGGACGTCATCCGAGATGTTGTCGGTGTTCATGTTCTCGACATACATGGCTTTGGACTGGAACGCGGCTACAACGTCAGCGACAGTATATGCGGTCATTGATGTCGATACGGGGGCGAGGAGTTGAGCGGAGGAGGAGAATGAGATTGTCAGGCAAAATAAAATACTATATATAAAACGAGTCATTATATCGTAAAATGATTGGAGTGTTAACGAATGTAAAATATTGACATCGGTTGTTTACCGATTGTGATACAAAGGTATGGGTAATGGCTGTCAATTGCAAGCTAAATTACTTGATTTATGGCTTTTTACCATATTTTAAGGTTGATGGCAGATGTGAAACCGATTGATTTTATTAAGGAGGTTTACTTAAATTTTTATATGTTTTAACAGCTGAATCCCGCTCCTGTAGCGGTTTTCGGGGCATTGGAAACAAAGGTTATTATTGTTAAGTTTTGTGAAAATGCGGTTGTTTTCGAGCTGATTCCACAGAATGAATTAACACAAAAATTAACAATTGTCGATAATATATTGGTAATCAAGGTCTAATTGGGGCGGGTTGCACATCGTGTGTGAGGATGTGTAATAAATATTTAACATCTGTTTGCTTTTAACGAGGTTAAAAAATAGTAACGGGCAAACTATGTGCGGTCGTTTTTGGTTCTGTTTATAAAGTTTCGGCTATGGTTTATAAGAGATTAGGGTCATATATGCAGAGGGGGTTAATCGCCATTGCATTGACGGCAGGGATTCATGTCGCTCACGGCGAAGGTCGCGGGGCATATCTGCGGGACAAGCTTCCCGCGACATGGATTGATGAGGCCGGTTTCAGCCAGACTCTCCCGTCGGATGACTCATGGTGGAAAAACTTCCATGACCCCCTGCTCGACTCGCTCATATCACAAGGCGAGGCAAATAACTTCAATGTGCTGATGGCCGCTAAAAGGATGGAGATTGCACGTCAGACCCTTAACGGGACGAAGGCGGCATATCTTCCCCGGATAGATTTCAGCGGCGGTTGGACTAAAAGCCGCTCATCGGGAGCGATGACTTCGTCCGGCACATCGGCCTCCACGGTAAGTTATTTCAACCTCGGGTTGGACATGAGCTGGCAGATTGACCTTTTCGGGAAAATCACCGCACAGGCACGCCGGAGCAAGGCCTTATGGCAGGCTTCGCGTGCCGAATATGCGGGTGCAATGGTGTCGTTATGCGGGTCGATTGCGACCACCTATTTCCAGCTGCGCATGTACCAGGGTCTGAAATCAATGGCCGAACGTCACATCGCTTCCCAGGGAGAGGTGGTGAAAATCACCCAAGCGCGTTATGAGACAGGCCTCGCCTCAAAGCTCGATGTGGCGCAGGCGATGACGGTCTATTCATCGACACAGGCGACATTGCCCCCAATCGAGACTTCGATTCAATCCTCTATAAACGCATTGGCGGTGCTGCTCGGCGTGACACCCGACAAGGTGTCGGCACGGCTTCTTGAGAATGGCGCGATTCCCGAATACAGGATGATTGTCGATGCGGGGGTCCCGATGCAACTGTTGCGTCGTCGTCCCGACATTGTGGCATCGGAGCGGGAACTTGCGGCATACGCCGCCGCGCTTGGTGTCGCCAAGAAAGATTTCCTGCCGACATTGTCACTGAACGGCTCCATCGGGACGGCGGCCCATGATGGCAAGGACCTTTTTGCGGGTAATTCGTTAACCTATACTATCGCTCCGACACTGACGTGGACAGTGTTTGACGGATTCGCGCGTAAATATGCCGTGGCTGAGGCGCGTGAGAATATGCAGCTGGGCATCGACAGTTACAACATGGCGGTTGTCACGGCCGTGCAGGAGGTAGAGAACGCAATGGTCGCCTATCGTCAGGCGTTGGAGCATATCGACCGCCTGAACGAGGTTATGGAGCATGCCGGGGAGTCTTACCGATTGTCTCTTGACCTTTACAAGGGAGGCCTTGCCGGCTTTTATAATGTAGTTAATTCACAAATGAATATGTTACAGTATGCCAACGGTCTTATTTCGGCCAAGGGTGATGCGCTTGTGTCGCTGGTACGCCTTTACGAGGCCTTGGGTGGTGGCTGGGGCGAATATCTTGATGACAAATGATTGACAGGAATTATGGAATAGTGGCGGTTGCGGCGATAGTCGCGCTTGGAGGTATCTCATGCTCACGCCATGGAAAGGATGTGTCACAGGAGGCGGTGGTCGCCGTTGATGTCGCTGTTCCTGTGATTGACTCGGTGATGCTTTATACCGATTATCCCGGTTATCTGGAGGCAGACGCGACGGTCGATGTCGTGGGGCGTGTCAACGGTCAGGTGAGGTCGGTCAACTTTGAGGCCGGAAGCCTTGTAAACCGCGGGCAGTTACTGTACACAATCGAGGACACCCGGTATCGTGACGCAGTGGAACAGGCCTCGGCGCAGTTGCAGACGGCACGCAGTTCCTACGAGTATGCGTCAAGCCATTACACGGCGTTGAAAAAGGCGTTGCAGAGCGATGCGGTGTCACAGATGGAGGTGAACCAGGGTGAAAGCGCGATGCTGCAGGCACAGGCCGCCATCCGAAATGCCGAAGCGCAGCTGCAGACTGCCCGCACCAACCTTGGCTATTGCCGTGTCACCGCGCCACGCACGGGACATATCACTGGCACTAATATAAATGTGGGTGGATATTGCGGAGGTGAAGGTGCACCGGTGACACTCGCCACAATATATGATGATGCACGTCTAAACGCCGTGTTTTCGATTGATGACTCGCGTTTCCTTCAGATGATAGAGCAGAACACCCATGGAGAGAAAATTGACTATGCCCGCATCCCCTTGAAGTTCTCCCAGGAACTGCCTCATAAATACACTGCCGACATGTCCTATCTCGCTCCCGACATCCGGCTCAGCACCGGGACGCTTGAAGTCAAGGCCAAGGTTGGCAACCCTTACGGTGAATTGAAGGCAGGGATGTATGTGACGGTTTCGCTCCCGTCAGGTTTCGAGCCACACGCGATACTCGTCAGGGACGCATCAATCGGGACTGACCAGCAAGGGAAGTTCCTGTATGTGGTCAATGACAGCGACAAGGTTGTGTACACCCCCGTTAAAGTTGGAGCGTTGGTACGTGACTCGATGAGAATCGTCAATAGCGGCATCTCTCCGCAGACCCGTTATGTCACCAAGGCGTTGCTCAAGGTCAAGGATGGCATGAAAGTCAAACCGATAATGAAGAGGTAAGTTGTTATGTTCTCGCGATTTTTCATTGACCGACCGATATTCGCGATTGTCCTCGCGGTATTGATGATTCTTGCGGGTCTGTTGATTGTCAAGACGTTGCCCGTGGCGCAGTATCCCGATATAACGCCACCTACCGTCATGGTCAACGCCAATTATCCCGGAGCCGACGCGCAGACCGTTGCCGAGACCGTCGGTGTCCCCATCGAGGAACAGGTCAACGGAGTCGAGGGGATGATGTACATGAGCTCGACATCGAGTTCGGGTGGCAATTATTCACTGACCATCACGTTCGAGAACGGCACCGACCTTGACGAGGCGACGGTGAAGGTGCAGAACCGTATCTCCATGGCCGAGGCCACTTTGCCCTCGTCAGTCAAACAACAGGGTGTGTCGGTCATGTCAGAATCGACCAACAACATTCTGTTCATCGCTATTGAAGGGGATTCGGCCCATAATTATGATGCCCTCTACCTGACCAATTATGCCAAATTAAATATCGTGGACGAACTGTCGCGTATAGACGGCGTGGGCGGGGTTAATGCGTTCGGGGGAGGCGAGTACAGCATGCGTGTATGGCTCGACCCCGGCAAGATGCAGGCCCGTTCGCTGTCACCGTCGGATGTCATGTCGGCGATTCAGAGCCAGAACATGGAGGTGTCGGCCGGCAGCGTAGGTGCGCCGCCTGTGTCTTCGGGAGAGGCTTTCGAGGTGACATTGACATCGCAAGGACGTTTGCAAACGGCCGAGGAATTCGGTAACATAGTTCTGCGCACTGATGCCGACGGCTCATTGTTGAGACTTAGGGATGTCGCCAAGGTTGAGTTAGGCTCGCAGAGTTATTCGTCGGTCTCTGATGTCAACGGTCGTCAGGCCGGGTTGCTCGGCGTCAGTCAGCTTCCCGGGGCTAATGCCCTCGATGTAGCCGACCGTGTGCAAGCCAAGTTGAAGGATTTGGAGACATATTTCCCGCCGGGCGTACATTGCCGGGTGTTGATGAACGCGACCGATTTTGTCACGGCATCGATTGACGAGGTGCTTATGACTTTTGTCGAGACGACGCTCATAGTCATGATTGTGATTTTGTTCTTCCTGCAAAGCTGGAGAGCTGTCATCATACCGATGATTACGATTCCCGTGTCATTGATTGCAACTTTTGCCGTGATGAAGCTGCTGGGATTCTCGCTTAATACACTGACACTTTTCGGCCTCGTGCTGGCGATAGCGATTGTGGTCGATGACGCGATTGTTGTCGTGGAGGACTGCTCCCGACTGGTCGACGAAGGGAAACTGACACCGCGTCAGTCGGCCGAAAAAGCGATGACCGAGCTGCAAGGCCCGGTGGTTGGCGAGGTACTCGTGTTGCTGTCGGTGTTCGTCCCGACGGCGTTCATCTCTGGCATAACTGGTGAACTGTACAAACAATTTGCGTTGACAATCGCCGTCTCGACTGCATTCTCGGGGTTCAACGCCCTCACTTTCACGCCCGCGATGTGCGCCCTGTTCCTGCGCCCCAAGATGCAGAGCGGGTTTATACTATACCGTTGGTTCAACAAGGGGTATGATAGAGCGTTGGCCCTGTATGTCAGGCTTATAGGAAAGTTCCTGCAGAAACCTGTGATTGCGATTTCGGCATATATTATATTGTGCGGGCTCGCATTCTGGGGATTCGTCAAATGGCCCACGAGCTATATACCGTCGGAGGACATGGGTTATTTCCTCACCTCGGTACAGCTGCCTACGGGTGCATCGCTCGACCGCACAAAAAAAGTACTTGACACTGTATCGTCACGCATCATGTCGCTGCCCGAGGTGGAGAATGTCATGAGCGTAGGCGGAGTGTCGATGATGGGTGGCGGCGACGGGAGCAACTACGGCTCGGTGATTGTGACATTGAAACCGTGGAAAGACCGCCGTTCAAAGAACGAACATATCAATGCCGTCATCGCCAAGGTCGATGAACTTGTCGCTCCTATCCAGGAGGCCGTCATCTTTTCACTGAACCCTCCATCGATTCCCGGACTGGGCATGACATCGGGGTTGCAGATGCAGCTTCTCGACATCAACGACAGTGGGGCCGCTGGCATGTCACGCGCCGTCGCCGATTTACAGGAAGCCGCGAGACGCGACCCGCGTCTCGCCTCGGTGACATCACTCTATGAGGGCGATGTCCCGCAATATCGCCTGAACATAGACCGTGACAAGGTCAAGATGAAAGGAATTTCGCTGGAGGCGGTCTACGGCGCGTTGTCGGCATACGTCGGCGGCAGCTATGTCAACGACTTTGTCGACTTCGGGCGCGTCTATGAGGTGATTGTCAACGCCGACCCGGCTGGGCGGTCGAGTGTGGAGGATATAGGCCGGTTGAGTGTGAGCAATGACAAAGGGGAGATGGTGCCGTTCTCGGCGTTCTCCACGGTCGAGGAGACGATGGGCGCACCGTCGGTCAGCCGTTACAATATGTATCAGACCGCATCGGTCACCGCCACCCCGGCCAAAGGCGTGAGCACATCCGATGCCATCAAGGCGATGGAGGAGATTGTCGGCTCATCTCTCGGCGACAATTATTCCTACGCGTGGACCGGCGAGGCCTATCAGGAGACACAGTCAGGAACGACCGTGACAATGGTCCTGATATTCGCCGTCATTATAACATTGCTTGTGCTCGCGGCGCAGTATGAGAGCCTGACCGACCCGGTGGCCGTCGTCATATCGATGCCGACGGCGATTCTCGGCACTGTCCTGGGGTGCATGCTGATGGGGCAGAGTATCAGTATCTATACACAGATTGGCATCATACTGCTGCTCGGACTTTCGGCCAAGAACGCTATTCTGATTGTAGAGTACGCCGTCGATTTCCGCAAGTCGGGGCAGCCTATCCGGCAGGCCGCCCTTGATGCCGGACGCATTCGTTTCCGCCCAATCATGATGACCGCTCTTGCTTTTGTATTCGGTGTCATGCCAATGTTATTCGCAACAGGTGCGGGTGCCGCAAGCCGTGTCGCACTCGGTTCGGCGGTCGTGTTCGGCATGGCTGTAAATGCGATTGTCGGCACGCTGTTCGTCCCCAATTTCTGGGAGTTGCTTGAACGTTTCCGCGAGAAATACCTTGACCGATTTTTCAATCCCGACAAACAGTTAAAGGACGATGGGAATGCCACAGATGTTAATAATAATTAACATTTGCATCGACAAAGAATATTAAGTTATATGTACTTTTGTATATATAATTTAATTGAATTACAGTCATGAAAAAACTTATTTTGTTTGCCGCCGTAGCGGCTACCCTCGGCACATTGTTTTCCTGTTCAACTGTTGACCCCAAGGAATACGAAGGCGAATGGTACACGCTTGATGCACCGTACAGCAGTTTTACCGACTCGACCTATATCCTGGAGACGAAACTGACATTTGCACCTGAAAACAAATTGACTGAAAACGAGACTTATTATTTTGCCGACAGCACAGCCGTATATATCAGCTATGAAGGGACCTGGAAAGTCGAGGAGACCGAGGATGGCGAGCCGATGCTTGTGCGTCAATATGACATCAATTCGCTGAAGTTGACATCACGTCCGGCCGATGCGATAGAGTATATGCCGGAATTAAAACCCAGCACCGAAAAAAGACTTGTCGCTCTTAATGAAGTTGTCGATTCATGTGCGACAGAAGGTTCATTGTGGGGGCAGACTATGAAGAAGGATAACGGTAACCTGATACTGGATGGCACAGCAGTGGTTACTTACACCACCGCCGATAAACTGCAGCAACTCTACCCCGAACTTTACAACAAAATCCAGCCGTTGAAATAAACAACATCCCGGTCACTGCGGATGTTTTGAAGGACATTCCGGCAATACCGATTTGCGAGTTTAAAAGATAGTACAAGAGACGACCTGTCATGGTCGTCTCTTGTCTTTGACAGGTGTTGCCGATTTATTCGGCGGCGGATAGCAAGGATTTGGGCAAAAATATCTAACTTTGCGGGAGATTATCTCCAACCGCGACTGTCATGCTGAAAGTGAAGAGACTATATTTGTTCATGTTGCAGAGCTTCCTGCCTCTGCTCGTGATGACATTCTTTATATGTCTCTTTATCGTGTTGATGCAGTTCCTGTGGCGTTACATCGATGACCTTGTGGGGAAAGGCCTCGGTATCGATGTAATCGGCGAACTGTTTTTCTATGCCGCCCTGACGATGGTGCCGATGGCGTTGCCTCTGGCGATATTGCTTGCATCGCTGATGACGTTCGGCAATCTCGGCGAGCAGTTTGAACTGACGGCCATGAAAGCGTCGGGCGTGTCGTTAATCAAGTCGATGAGGCCGTTGATTGTGCTGATGATTCTCATCGCCATCGGGGCATTCTTTTTTCAGAATAACGTATTGCCTATCGCGCAGACCAAGATGTGGACCCTACTGTTCTCGATGAGGCAGAAGTCGCCCGAACTGGAAATTCCCGAAGGTGTGTTCTACGACCAGATACCGGGGTTCAACCTCTTTGTCGAGCAAAAGGACCGCGAGACCGGCACGCTCCATGACATGATGATTTATGATATGTCACAGGGGTTTGACAACGCCCGTGTCATTCTCGCCGACTCGGGACGGCTGGCTATGACCGAGGACCAGACTCACCTTTTCCTGAAACTGTGGGACGGCGAGATGTTCGAGAACCTGCGTGAGCAAGGCTCGGGCAATATGAAAAATGTACCATACCGTCGAGAGTCTTTCCTCGACAAGGAAATCATGATAAAGTTCGATGCCAACTTCAATCGTATGGACGAGGGGGGCATGCGCAACCAGTATGTGGGCAAGAATATCGCCGAGTTGCAGCATACAATCGACTCGGTGAACCTGCGTGTCGATTCCATGGGGGTGTCTTACGGCACGGCCCTGCGTGAACAGCCGTTGCTCGGTGTGAGCTATTACAAGCCTGTCTATACCCTTAACGAGAACGGGGAGTCGGAGCAGGAACGCAATCCCGAGGTGGCCATGGCCCACCCTGTCAATGTCGACTCGGTGTTGCAGGGCAAGACATCGGGGGTGACGATGAGTTATCTTAACAGTGCATTGAACTCGGCCAAGCGCAACCGGCAGGACTTTGAATACAAGTCGTTCTCGCTTGTCGATGACATGAAGACTATACGGCGTCACGCCGTTGAGTTGCAGAAGAAGTTCACGCTGTCGTTTGCCTGCATCATCTTTTTCTTCATAGGTGCGCCGCTCGGTGCGATTATACGTAAAGGTGGCCTGGGAATGCCACTGGTGATTTCAGTGTTCCTGTTTATCTTCTATTACATCATCGACAACACGGGGCAGAAAATGGCGCGTGACGGCAAAATCGAGGTGTGGGAAGGCATGTGGCTGAGTTCCATGGTGCTGTTGCCGCTCGGCATATTCTTCACATATAAGGCCGTCAATGATTCGGCTGTGTTCAACCGTGACGCCTACGTCAACTTTTTCCGTAAGTTGATAGGCAAGAACGAGACCCGTAATGTCGAGATGAAGACCATAGTGATGGACGAGGTTGTCCCGTCGGTCGCGCTTGAACGCATCGCCGCGTTGCGTGAGTCATCCCGGCGTTTTCTTGAACATAATACCCGGCGCGATTATCTGCAATACTGGCTCAAGGGGATTGACCGCAAAGAATTGCGCGGTTTATCCTCCGAACTTGAGAACCTCGTCGAGTATCTGTCCAACACCCGTGACAAGATGGTTGTTATAAAACTGATGGATTTCCCTGTGCTGAGAAGCCTGTGGATATACCATCCCACCAATTACCGTTGGCTTGGGTATGTCTGCGCCGCTATTTTCCCCGTGGGATTCCCGGTGTATCTGATAGCGCGTCGTGATACAGCCACATTGCGTGCCGAAATCAACACAATGATTGCCACCTGTGACGCATTGACCGATATTTATAAAACCCATTTGGCATCGTCGGCTGACGTTGCCACCGAAAAATAAGATATAATGGAGTCTATAAAACTGAATACTATAGAGGAGGCCATCGAGTCTTTCCGTCAAGGGCGTTTCATCGTTGTCGTCGACGACGAGGACCGCGAGAATGAGGGTGACCTCATCATCGCCGCCGAGAAGGTCACCCCTGAGGCGGTGAATTTCATGATAACCAACGCCCGTGGGGAACTTTGCGCCCCTGTCACAATAAGCCGTTGCAAGGAACTCGGTCTGTCTCATCAGGTCGAGGACAACACGTCGATGCTCGGCACGCCCTTCACTGTCACAATCGACAAACTCGAGGGTTGCACCACCGGTGTCTCGGCCCATGACCGTGCCGAGACAATACGTTCGCTCGCCGATGAGGCATCGACCCCGGCGACTTACGGGCGACCGGGGCACGTGCATCCTCTTTATGCCCAGGACCAGGGTGTCTTGCGTCGTGCGGGGCACACCGAGGCGGCCGTTGACATGGCTCGTCTCGCGGGGATGTATCCTGCCGCCGCCCTCATCGAGATACTTAACGAGGACGGCACCATGGCACGACTCCCGCAGCTAAGGGAAAAGGCCGACGGGTGGGGTTTCCCGCTCATCTCAATCAGCGACCTGATTGCCTACCGCATGAAGCATGACCTTCTTGTCGAGGAGGGTGTGGAGGTGGACATGCCCACTGATTACGGCCATTTCCGTTTGATTCCGTTCCGCCAGAAAAGCAACGGCCTGGAGCATATCGCAATAATCAAGGGTGACATATCGCCCGATGACGAGGTGCTTGTGAGGGTTCACTCGTCATGCGCCACCGGCGACATCTTCGGGTCGAAGCGATGTGACTGCGGCGACCAGTTGCACAAGGCAATGGAGATGATTGAACGCGAAGGAAAGGGTGCGATTGTCTATCTAAACCAAGAGGGACGCGGTATCGGTCTGATGGATAAGATTCGCGCCTATAAGTTACAGGAGGAGGGTCTTGACACGGTTGATGCCAACATCCACCTCGGTCACAAGGCCGATGAGCGCGACTATGGCGTGGGGGCGCAGATACTGCATCTCCTCGGTATCCGCAAGATGCGCCTGATGACCAATAACCCTGTCAAGCGCATCGGTCTCGAGGGATACGGCCTGAAAGTGGTCGAGAACGTCCCCATCGAGGTCGAGCCTAACAGTTACAACATGCGCTACATGCACACCAAAAAGGAACGCATGGGGCATGATTTGAAAAAAGTGGACTGATTCCCTGATGATTGACAATTCGACATTCGGTAACCGTACCGCCCTGTTCCACACCCTTGGCTGCAAATTGAACTTCGCCGAGACATCGACTGTCGCGCAGATGTTTGCCGAGCGAGGCATCAGCCGTGTGCAGCATGGCGACACCCCCGACATCGTTGTCGTCAACACTTGCTCCGTGACCGAGCTTGCCGACAAGAAGTGCCGTCAGCTCATCCGTTCGTTTATCAAGCGTTACCCTCGTGCACGTGTCTTGGTGACAGGGTGTTACGCCCAGCTGAAAGGTGAGGAGGTTGCGGCGATTCCGGGCGTTGATATAGTCGCCGGTAATGACCGCAAGCATCTTCTCGCAGAATACCTTGACCGTCTCGACTCCGTGATTGATTCCGGGGCATCGGTTATGGTGACCCCCTACAAAGATATACGGGATTTCACTCCGTCATGCTCGCGCGGTGACCGCACGCGCTATTTCCTTAAGGTACAGGACGGCTGCGACTACTATTGTTCCTATTGCACTATCCCCATGGCGAGGGGGCGCAGCCGTTCGGCCCGGATTGCTGACCTTGTCAGGCAGGCCGAGGGGGTTGCCGCCGAGGGTGGAAAGGAAATTGTGCTCACGGGTGTCAATATAGGCGATTTCGGCAAGGGTAATGGTGAATCGTTCTTTGACCTTATACGTGCCCTTGACGAGGTGGAGGGTATCGAGCGTTACCGCATCTCGTCGATTGAGCCGAATCTGCTGACCGAGGACATGATTAGGTGGGTGGCCCGTTCACGACGTTTCATGCCGCATTTCCACATTCCGTTGCAGAACGGTGACGATGATGTGCTGCGGTTGATGCGTCGCCGTTATGACACTGCGTTGTTCCGCTCGCGTGTCGAGACAATACGTGAGGTGATGCCTGACGCATTCATCGGTGTTGACCTTATTGTGGGTGCGCGTGGCGAGACACCTGAACGGTTTGAGTCATCATGCAGTTTTGTCAGGTCGCTCGACATTTCACGGCTACATGTTTTCCCCTATAGTGAACGGCCCGGGACACGCGCCCTTGAGATAGGCCATGTCGTCACCCAGGAGGAGAAGCATCGTCGCGCCAATATCATGATAAGTCTTTCGGAAGAAAAATTGTGCGGTTTCAGCGAACGTTTCGTTGGCACTGTCCGTCCAGTACTTGTCGAGCACGAACGGGAGGACGGCACGATGGCCGGGTTCACCGACAACTATCTCCGGGTGGAAATCACTCCTGACCCGGCGTTGGCCAACCGGGTCGTCAATGTGCGCCTTGACAGCCTTGTCCGGTCAGGGGAGGAGATGAAGGGGGAGGTGGTCTCATGAAAGATGCGCGTTACATGCCGTTGAAATGGTTGTTCGGCGCATTGTCGAGATTGCCGTTCAGGGTATTGTATATGCTGTCGGATGTACTATTCGTACTATTATATTATATTGCGAGGTATCGGCGTAAGGTGGTGGAGGATAATGTCAATGGTTCTTTTCCCGACAGGACATCCAAGGAACGTCACCGCATCGTCAGGCGGTTTTACCGTAATCTCTCCGACTATTTTTTCGAGACAATCAAGCTGAATCATGTTGGCGATGAGGAAATCAGGTCGCGTATGCGGTTTGAGGGAATGGAGGTCGTTGACCGCCTGTTTGCGCAGGGACGTTCCGTCACGGCCTATTTTTCCCATTGCGGTAACTGGGAATGGGTCACGTCAATAACATTGTGGTCAAGGTTCAGGTGCAATGAAGATGTATACTTTTGTCAGGTGTACCGTCCGCTGACCAATGACTTCTTTGACCGTTATTTCCTGCATCTCCGTAGCCGATTCCACTCGATATCGTTTAAAAAGAAAACCGTCTTCCGTGACCTGCTAATGTTGCATCGGGATGGAAAGCCGTCAATAACAGGTTTCATGAGCGACCAAAAACCGAGCCATGGCGACCCGGTGCATGTCGTCCGATTCCTTAACCGTCCCACGGCGGTAATAACGGGAACGGAGACACTTTCGCGACGGCTGGGCAATGCCGTTGTGTACCTTGACATGCACAAGGAGTCACGTGGCCATTATAAGGTCGTGGTGAGGTTGATGAGCGAGGATGTGAGTGTCCTGCCTGAATATGCGTTGACCGACCGTTATGTGTCGCTTCTGCAACAGACAATCAACCGTAACCCCGCGATATGGTTGTGGAGTCACAAACGGTGGAAACACCCTGTAACATATAGAGATGAAACACCCTCTTAAAAGCGATAAGCCTGTCGCTGTCATTATATTGAACTGGAACGGAGAGAAACTTCTCCGGGAGTTCCTGCCCTCGGTGGTGCGTCATACGCCTGACAGGCTTGCCGATGTCATTGTCGCGGATAACGGTTCCGATGATGGCTCGCTGAAACTGCTTGCCGAGTATTTTCCTATGGTTGAGGTTATACGATTCGACTGTAACCATGGGTTCGCCGAAGGGTATAACCGTGCGTTAAAGGCTGTTCCACATCCCTACGTCGTGTTGTTGAACTCCGATGTCGCGGCCAAGGATGACTGGCTGACCCCTCTTTACAATTTCATGGAGGAGAAACCCGAGGTAGGCGCGGTGCAGCCTAAATTGTTGTCTTACAGCGAACCGGGAAAGTTTGAGTATGCCGGGGCATCGGGCGGTTTCCTTGACCGCAACGGTTACCCCTATTGCCGGGGACGCATATTTGACACGACCGAAGTCGACACAGGTCAGTATGATGAATCGCTACCTGTATTCTGGGCGACGGGAGCGGCTTTGATGGTGCGCCGTGAACTGTATAATGAGGTCGGAGGCCTTGACAAGGATTTCTTCGCCCACATGGAGGAAATCGACCTGTGTTGGAGAATCCATTTAGCGGGTTATGAGGTGTGGGCGGTGCCTGCCGGGCGGCTGTATCATCTCGGTGGAGGAAGTCTGCCGGCATCCGACCCCCGCAAGACCTATCTAAATTTCCGCAACTCCCTGTTGATGCTTCACAAGAATCTGCCTGACGTGACGCGTCGTGGCCGTCTGCTGCGTCGGCGGTTGCTCGACACTGTCGCCTGGTGCAAATTTGTCGCGACATTGGATTTCAGGAACGCCTCGGCGATTTTCCGCGCCCACCGCGATTTCTCCCGCATGAGACGCGCCTACACGCAGCACCCGTCAACCGACCTGCTCGCCACGTTCCCCGGCGCAGACCGCAACATCCTCACCGACTACTATCTTCGCGGCCGCAAGACATTCGCCTCACAACAGTAATGCCGAATCAGGTTTTTACAATGATATGAGAGTGTCGCAAAACTTGCAAATTGGCATTGTAGGGACGCGCCAACGTGCGCGTCTGTTATCGCAAATGGTTGATAATACGTTATTTTGAAGACGCGAACGTAGTCGCGTCCCTACGATTTCGTATTAAATCTTAGAGAGTGTTTGAATTTAACAGTCGTGTTTTTGATATTGTCATGTCATTGGGCGGCGCGTTTAGGCTTGAAGTCGAAGCGGTAGTGGACTGTCAGCATCAGATAGCGGGGCAGGATGGTTGAGACCCTCTGTGTCCGGCCTGTGGCGGAAACGGCATAATCGATGCCTTTGCGTTGTTTCAGGATGTCATTCGCTTCGAGTGATATAATCCATTTTCGATTGTCAATGGGCACGCTCAGTTCGGCGTTCCAGATGAAGTCGGTCGAGTTCATTGAATCGATGATATACCCGAAGCGACGTTGTGCGGAGAATTCGCTGGAAAGGTTGAAATTGAGCGGGAGGAACACCTGCCCGTTCAAACTGACCATACCGGCTCCTGAATTGTTTTTTGTCAGTAACGGACCTTCTGAACGGGAGTTGTTGAGTATACCGCGGGCAAAGATTCCTACCTGGAATTTTTTCTCACGGTGGTATTCCAGTCCCAACTCCTCATTCAGTCGGTATTCCCTCACGGCCTGTCTCGTAGGCTCGGTGTCATATCCTACCATGTTGGCATAGTTATGCAATGTACCGCTCAGATAGTTGAATAACCTGAAATTTTTCGGTGAGCCGAATCGGACTTCGATTATGTTCCTTAGTTCAAACATGTTGTTGCCCGACACGTTATAGGCCTTTGTTGTCCTTGTGCCTGACTGGGAGTCATATCTGAAACCGTTGACAATGTCGTTTGCCGTCCATTGGGCGGTAAAGCCGATATTGTTGGAGAAGTTGTCGCGCTTCATGTAAAAGTATATCGCATTGATGGAGTGGCGGGTGGAGTTGCGAAGGTCAGGGTTGCCTTCCCAGATGTTCAATGGGTCGGTGGTGTTGCGTATATCCACAAGGTTGACAAGGTTGACAGGCTGTTGTGCGAGACGGTAGGTCAGACGCGTAATCCAACGTTGCGCTTTCCATTCTATCAGGCTTTGGGGAATGTTGAATTTCAGGTAGGAACGTGAGGGGTTGGCATCGGTCTCGCCACGGTGATAGTATAATTGCTGACTCTCGATGATTAAGTTTGGCTCGATGTTGATACGGAGAGTCCCTTTTCCTTCATACTTTTTATTAAAGTCATACATCACTTTTATTCTGTGCTCGTTCTTGTACAGTTTGCTTGTGTAACTGTTGGCGAGGTCAGGGGTGGGGATGTCCATGGGGTCGAATTCGGCCATGGAGTTCTCGGCTATGGCTTCGAGTAGCGAGACATCGGAGTTCTTGCGTGTCTGCGTGTGGGCGAACTCGTAGCTGGCGTTAAGGCTTCCGACCGGGATTTTGAAATAGTATCGTGCAAGGCCCTGTATGTTGAAATTGTAGTGTGGACGTTGATTGGAAAAACGTTGTTGCAGCAAGGAGGCTTCAGGCCCCGCTCCGTAACATATATCCTGTAGGTTGTCGTCGAACATGCTGCTGCGGGAGTATTTGCTTTGAAACTTGAACGCCATTGCATCGGAACTGCCCGGGACTTTGACGCGTGCCTCAGCGTTCAGCTGTGAGTCCCACCCGTGGCCGTTGGATTCGTGTTTCTTGAGGTTGCGGTTAATCAGGGACTCGCGGAGGTCACGGTGGTCATCGGAATAGATTGACTCGATGATTGACTTATTGAGACCTTGTAACTCTTTGTTGAACGAGGCGGCCGTTTCATCGTTGTTGTCACGGTTTTTATTATAGGAAAATTGGGGTCGTATTCTGAAATTCCAGCCATCCTGTTTGTACTTGAAATCATGGGATGTGGACAGCTTGAAGTCACGTGCCCGGTTGTAGCGGTCGGAGAATTCGTAGGTGTCGGCCGTTTGAAGATAATTGACCGCATTGGTGACGACCGTGTTATGGCGGTCGGTGTAATGGGCATCGACATTGCCTGTCGCCTCCCATGTGTGCAGTTTGTTGTCGGCGAAATAGTCGATTCCGCCGTTTATCTTGCGTGTGATACCATTGCCGGAGTTTTCTATGGACTCATACCTGTCGCGGGTCAGTCGGTTGACGCGGTTGATGTTGTTGGAGTTTCCGTAGACCGCGACGCGTGAATTGTTGGTGTAGTGCATGGCGAACAGACGGCCGATATATCGCTCGGAGGTCCCTCCGCCAGCCTCGGCGTTAATCATATTGCCTGCCATGTAGTCTTTCTTGAGACGCACATCCATCACATATTCCCGGCTTACATCCCCACGGTCGCCGAGCACTTCGGTCATATCATCCTTTTTCTCATATACCGCCACGTCCTTTACAGCGTATGCCCCGATGTTTTCAAGCATCACATCCTTGTTCCCCTTGAAAAAGTCTTTGCCGTTGAGCAACAGGGACTCGACGAACCGTCCGTTGACATAGATTTTGCCGCCTTCGCGGATTTCCACGCCCGGCATCTGGGCGATGAGGGCATCGAGCATCGACCCTTCGGGGAGCATGAAGGCATCGGCATTGTAGACGATTGTGTCACCCTTGTTGTAGAATTTGACCTTGCTCGCCTTGACGGTGATTTCGTCGAGCGTTTTCGATGCCTGTCTTGAGAGATATACCTTGGGGGCCTCGTGTCTGATTTCCCGTTTTTTCAGATTGGATAGAGTGAATGGCTGGTAATGTGTTTCATATCCCTCTTTGCTTACCTTTATAATATATTTTCCTTCGACTTTGGGTATGTTTATATAGTAGACCGATGTTGAGTCCCTGAAATGTGTCCTGTCAAAATCACTCCATTTCCAGTATTTTTCTCCTCCCTTTCCGGCGTTTATAACAGAACTGTCGGGTCGCAGTATCTCTATCTTTGTATCGATTATATCACGTGTCGTGAGACGGTCATATATGCGCCCTGTGATTGTGATGCTGTCAGTTTGGGTCTTATGGTCTTGTCCCTGTATACTTGATGAGAATAAAATTCCTATGAAAAGCAGAGTCAACGATGTGAGGATTTTTTTCATGATGTGATGTGATGTGATGTATCCTTCTCATTATAGTAGACGCACATCTGTACCAAACATTACAGGTGTGAGGGATAAAAATATCCGAAAAGGGCTTTAACAAAATTTATATAATGACAAATTGTCACAAAAAAGAGGTTGGTTTGTGTATTTTTATGCAATTGTAGTCGAGGATTAATGAAAAATTTCCGTTTTTGAACAAGAAATGGGATGATTTTGCAATATATGTTATAAAACAGTGATTTATAAGTATATAGGATATGCCAAATAAATTATTATCTTTGTAATGCTGTTAAATGAGGATGGTTTAGTCCTCATGTCGATGGCAAGATAAAACGCTTTTTCATAAATGTTACCAAATTAGACATTAAATAAAAATCCACTGACGTTAAGTACTATGTGTAAGTTTCAAAGGTCACCCGTGAGGGCGACCTTTGTTTTTTCTTATAATTAAATTAGGAGTTAGGAGTTAGGAGTTAGGAGTTAGGAATTGATGTTAGTGGCCGTGGTTTTGGTTATGCTGCTAAGTAATTTTCGCAGTTCCTCGCAATCGGAATTAATGGATTCAAATTCGGATTGTGTTATATAATCAGTTTCAATCAGAAGTTCTAGCCAGTATTGAGTCTCAGCGCATTCCTTGAATGCAATGTGCATTTTTGCAAGGAAATCTTTTTTGCTTTGTCCGCATAATGCCTCTGTAATATTAGCCCCGATACTTGTTCCGCTTCTTAAGAGCTGCTTCGATAAAACGTACTCATTTTTAGAACTGCTTAAGTGTTGGTATAACCTGATAATTCTAATTGCAAATCTTTTCGATTTGCTCTTTACTGGATTATCAACAGCCATATTACTTTATTTAAAATTCCTAATTCCTAATTCCTAATTGACTAAGGCATTTGCTCGGGGGGGAGCAGGTTATAGTTCTGGTTGCGGATTGTCTCGAGGAGGAGATGCATCTGACCGACGAGTTCGGGGTGCTCGGTGGCGACATTCTTGTCCTCGTAGACTTTTGACATGTCAAACAGTTGCTGGACGGGTGCGCAGCCGGTCTCGACGTAGGCCCCGCGCGGTTTCATTTTGGGGAATGTGCTCGCTTCGACGTATTTCCATTCGGGAGTGCGGATTGCCAGTGTGTGGTCATATCCCTGTTGTACCACCCATGGGCGGTTGTTCATGTCGCTTCCGAGCCAGTTGCCGAGTCGGTTGAAACTGTCTGGGGCGCTCCCCTTGGGGATGGGGCGTTGCAGCAATGCCGCCATTGAGCCGATGAGGTCAATCTGGGACAGGACGGTGGCGTTCTCGCCTCGTTTTAATTTGGCTGCGGGCCAGTGGACGATGAACGGGACGCGTGTGCCGCCCTCGTAGAGGCTGTATTTGCTTCCACGCAACGGGCCGGTGATGGAATGTCCGTTGAGCAGTTCCTCGGCGTGGTCGTCATATCCATCGTTAAGAACTGGGCCGTTGTCGCTCGACAGGATGATGAGCGTATTGTCAAGGATTTTCATGTCTTCAAGAGCGGTTAACAGCTGTCCTACGCTCCAGTCAAACTGTGCGATGGCATCTCCGCGTAACCCCATCTTGTTTTTGCCACGGAAACGGTCGTGGGGGAAGCGGGGCACATGCACGTCGTTAGTCGCGAAATACATGAAAAACGGTTGGTCTTTCTTTTCGCGTATGAAGTTGATGGCGTGTGTGGTGATTGAGTCGGCGATGTTCTCGTCTTTCCATAGGGCCTTGCCTCCTCCTTTCATGTAACCGATGCGGCTGATACCGTTGACAATCGACATGTCGTGGCCGAATGTCGGCTTTAGGTTGTATAACAGTTCGGGGTTGTCCTTGCCGGTTGGCTCGCCGGGAAAGTTATGTTCGTAGCTGACCTCGATGGGGGCGGAGGGGTCGTAGTTGGCGACCTGTCCGTTCTCGATGAACACACACGGGACACGGTCGGCGGTGGCGGCCATCATGTAGGAGTAGTCAAACCCCAAGTCGCCCAATGCAGTAGGCAGCGGTGCGTTCCAGTCCTGTGTGCCGGTCTTGTCCCCCATGCCGAGGTGCCATTTGCCTATGGCGCATGTACGGTATCCTGCCGACTTGAACAGGTCGGCGATGGTGAACTGTTCGGGGCGTATAATCATCCCTGCGTTACCCGGTGCGATGTCGGTACCCGGTTTTCGCCAGCTGTATTCGCCTGTGAGCATCGAGTAACGAGACGGAGTGCTCGTGGCAGCGACGGCGTAGGCATTGGTGAAACGCACGCCGTTGCGTGCGAGGCGGTTGACATTGGGGGTTGAGATGTTCTTCGCGCCGTAACATTCCAGGTCGCCGTAGCCGAGGTCATCGGCATATATTATCAGGACGTTGGGTTGAGAGGGTAATTTAGGTGTGGCATTGTTTTTCTGGGCCAATACCGGCATCGTGGCAAGTGTCGCCGACATTATCGCGGCTGTCTTTTGAAATTTAAGGTTCATTTTATGATTTAGTTAGGTTAGGTTCAATTTTGATACAACGGGATTTTGCCCGATGTTTATAAACTTGACATTACACGATGTCTATTCCTGGGCATCGGTGTTGGGATGTCTCTCGACACGTATTTCCTCGAGACGTGTCGCGGTGCGTTTCGTGACCTTGAAATCGAGGTCGCCCAGAGTTATAGTCTCGTCCTTGGCGGGCAGTGCGCCGGTTGAGAACAGCAGGTATCCGGCGAGGGTCTGGTATTCGTCATCCTCGGGGATATCGAGGCGGAACTCATCGTTGAGGCGTCTCACCTCTATGCGCCCTGAAAACTCATATATGCCCGGAGATACTTCCCGTGCGGTCAGCGACCCTTTGTCATGTTCGTCCTCGAAATCGCCGAATATTTCCTCGACAAGGTCTTCAAGGGTGACGATGCCCGAGGTGCCTCCGAACTCGTCGACAACAATCGCCAGAGAGCGTTTCTCTGACAGCAGACGTCGCATCATCTTATTGGCGAGCAGTGTCTCCGGGGCGAATATCACCGGTTTTACACGTTTTTTCCAGTCGATTGCCGGGTCAAAGAGTTCCGACACATGTATATATCCCACGATGTTGTCGATATCGCCTGAATAGACTATGATTTTGGAACGTCCCGATGAGGTGAACAGGGCCGACAGTTCATCGCGGGTGATAGTGTCGATGTCGGCCGATACAATCTCGTTGCGTGGCAGCATACAGTCCCGCAGCTGTGTCGATGAAAAATCGAGGGCGTTATGGAATATCTTGACCTCGTTCTCGAGTTTCTCCTCTTCGCCCTTTGCCGTGGTGCTGTCGATGGTTTTCTCGATGTAGTTGTTGAGTTCGCCCACCGACAGTGCGCCGAGCGATGACGAGCCAGTGTGAAGTCCGCAGAGTCGCATCAGGGACTTTGACAGCCATGATGTGAAAGCCGACAAGGGGTAAAGCACAATGTAGAACAGGAATGTCAGCGGGGCGAAAAGTTTAAGCGACGTGTAAGGGTTTATACGGAAAATCGCTTTTGGGAAAAATTCACCCGTCAGCAATATTATGGCTGTGGATATGAGTGTCTGCATTATGAGCACAAACACCTGATTGTCGTTGATTCGGGCGATTTCGGGTTCAAGCAGATAGGCCGCGCCCATACCGTATACAACGAGCATGATGTTGTTGCCGACGAGTATCATGGAGATGAACAGGTCGCGGTCGGCAAAATAACGGTTGATTATGCGGCTTATTATACCACCTTTTTTCACGTCAAGTTCCATACGCACCCGGTCGGTGGTTATATAGGCGATTTCAGTCCCTGAAAACAGGGCCGAGAAAATCAGCGATACAATCGCGATGGTTAGCCAGGTCATTTGTTGCGGGTCCATGGTGGAAATTTCAATTGTTTTTGACAACTCTCAAGGCAGGGTTGCCTGTTGAGTTTTGTGATTCGTCCTCCTGCGGTTTGTCGCCGGGATATGAGGCCGGCGGTTGCGGGGAGTTTATGGTGTCGGGTCCGGCCGCGCTTTTCAGCCCCTCGGTGGGGAATATTCCGGCAACCTGATTGATTTTATATGAAGTCATCTTCTCGTTGGAGCGGAATCCGTGTCCCTCGATTATACGGTCGGATTTTTCGATGTGGATGAAAGAGTCGGAGTAGACGGTGTGGTTGCGTTGGTCCCAAAACAGTTGCTGTGTCAGGAACTTTTCGTTGAGGGTGTTGAAGATTTTTACATGTCCGTCGAGACGCCACAGTTGTTCCTGTTTGAAATATGTGGCTGAGTCACATTCGACTGTCGCGTCTTTCTGTGCCAAGTCGTTGTATCGTTCAAGTTTTAATCCGTCAGGGAAAATCCATTTTGGCCGACTCGCTTCGTCAAACATCAGCCAGAGAGGTGATGTGATGCGGTAACGCATGATTCCTGAATCGGAAATCAATGTCTCGACGTTGCGCGTGAGCATTGTCGGGACGCGTTCCAGGTCGAGTTTCCCCTTGACCACCTCCCGGTGTTCCTCCTTGCACGAGGTCGCGGTCATTACAGCGACAATAATGCCGAGGGCGAGTGGTAGCATCCTCATCGATGTCATTGCTGTCCCGATGGATGATGGCATATCAGCGTATCTTGTTCTGATAGAACCAAAGCTGGTTGAAGTTGATGCCAAGGGTTATATTGAAGTAATTTTCCTTCAACAGATTGGCGGCTGTGGCCTGACGGTGGATATACTCAAACCCGACATTGATTACCGTCTTGGCCCCCGGTGCCGGTAACCCGAAACCGCATGAGATGCCGTAGTCTTTCACGTGGCTGTCGCCCACCATCATGTAGTCGCGGTTGTAATACCCGCCGAGACGGTAGTTGACACGTTGGATGAAATTGCCACGGCTGTTGGGGGTGTACTGCATGCCCGCGCCTATGCGGTAACGGTCACAGAATTTGCCCGACTGGAAATTGTCATCGATTTCAGCATGCTTGGCCTTGGACCATTCCTGGTAGGTGACATCGACTTCGGCGAAAAATTTGTCATCGAAACCGTATCCGAGGCCGACTCCCCATGATGCAGGAAGCGAGCGAACGCCCTTGAGCGATGTGTAGGACAGTGTGTCGACTTTTACATCCTTGTCAACGTCATATTTTTGAATCCATGTATGTCCCAACAGGTCTTTGCCGGGGGTGTAGACCACGCCGGCCGTCAGGCGGTTACGTTTGTTGAACTTGAATGTGTACTGTGCGCCGACCTGGATATGCCAGTCCCGCACCTCAAGAACTTGCTCGAACAATGAGGTGGATGTCCCGTAGGCATATACGTCATTGAAATTTGTGCCGAACAGATATGACACGTTGAACCCGACGTTGAATCCTTTGAACACACGCCCGGCAAGACCGAGGTTGAGTTGGTTCAGTCCGCCTGTCCCTTCATGGGTGCTGCTTCCGTTCTCGAGCTTGGTGCCGAATGAATATCCTACCGATGAATAGGGCAACAGTCCGAGTGACATGCCGAGGCGTTTGCCTATGGGGAATTGCATGGTGATGTAATCAAGGCCACCTCCGAAGTCGTGGGCGCGTCCTCCCGGGTCTTTTGAATCATAGTATGTCAGGTCGACACCCATGTCAAATAGGAATGTCAGTGAGTCGATTCCGGCGTATGATGCAGGGTTCATGACATTGACCTGGCGACCTGAACTCATGGCGTACCCGACACCTCCCATCTGGCGTTGCGCCGAAGTGGCGTTGTCGTTGAGAAGTCCATACCCGAATTTGGAATAAGGACTCTGGGTATTGGTGTTCTGTGCGTTAACTATGCCGCAAACCCCTAACAGCAGGAGAATTGTGGCGATGATTGATTTATTTATGTTCATAATTGCTCATTATACAATAATATTCGGTTCAGACCCTTGCTGACAAGGTGCTCGTCAACGGTCACATCTATACGGCACAAAGGCGCGACAAGACGGGCGTCACCTCCTGTAAGAATAACCCGTGTCTCGTGCGGAAGACGTGAACGGTAATACTCCACCGCCCCGGCGATGCCGAAAAGCGCACCTCGCAGCATGGCCGACACCGTGTCGTGACCCAGCATCGGCTCGTCACGGTTCACGGTCTCGGGTACATCGAGACGCGGAAGCCTGGCGGTGTAACGATGCAGGGCGTCAAGGCGCATCTTCATTCCGGGGGCTATATTGCCTCCGACAAACGTACCGTCGGCAAGGACGACATCGTAGGTCACGGCGGTACCTATGTCGACGACCAGCACGGGAAAACCCGCACACACGGTGTATGCGCCTGTGGCCGCGGCGATTCGGTCGGCTCCGAGACTTGATGGTGTGCCGTAATCTATCTTGACCGGGACGGGAGTCGATGCGTTGAGCCGGGAGGCTCGTCGTGTGATGCTCAGCAGTTCGTCAACGACCCCTTCGCCGTCCACTGCCACCGAGCAATAGAGGGCCGAGCTGATTTCTCTGGTTTCGGCAAACTTCTCAAGCACCGAGGCGTTTAGCACCGGCTCGTTGCTGAACTTTATAAGCCTGTCATCCTCCCAGAGGGCGAGTTTCGCCACTGAGTTGCCCTGGTCGATTGTAAGATAATGCGCCATTATGGCACAAAATTAGTAATAAGTCGTTAAATACGCCTATTTCGGTGCGCTATTTTTAATCGGAGGGGGATAATCCTGCCGATAAACGGGTGTATTTTAACTCTTTTTGGATTTTCTCACTTCTTCTCCCGCTTTCTTTATGGCGCGGGGAATCATGACCGATGTATACCCTTGGATGAATGCTCCGGCGAGCGTGAACGCAATCCAGTCTCGGCCCGATGTCTCATTATAGAACATGAAGAAAACACCGGCGGCGAAAAACAGGGAACTCCACATCTCAAGACGGTACAGGCGTTTTAGACGTAAATCGTGGGCCACGGGACGTGCTGACAGACGGCCGATGACGGTCATTGCCGCCCCGGCGACATATATCCAGCGGGCCGTCCCCATTCCGCCGTGCAGCAACGGCAGGGCGGTGGCTACAAGGATAAGCAACAGTCCGAGCGTGGCAATCAGTGTCATGATTGCCGATGTGCGGGATTCGGAGATTGTTTCGGGTGTGGTCTTGATTTTGGTCATAATGGTGTCGTGTGGAATATTGGGGGTTACTCGACGATATATACATCCTCGTTGGGACGTTGCATGTGGTATTGTTCCCTGACAATCCGCTCCATCGTGCCTTTGTCGGTGTCGAGACGGCGGTTCAGGTCTTCGTAATGCCTAAGGGTGTCCCGATTGTCCTTGATTTCGGCTTTCAGACGCTCTATTTCCTGGGCGTATTCGTATGTGTGCACAACCGAGTTCTCGTTAAAGAAAAGGACAAACACAATCACGCCCACCGACAGGATGAGAGTGAGCGAGATGTAGCGGCGTACCCATCTAATGGCTTTTATAAAAGAGGAGTCTGACATGGATGAGATGATTTCGTTGATGATGTCACAAATTTACACAGAAAATCTGTGACAGATGTTTTTCTGTCGCTAAAAAGTGTCAAAAATGATGTTCCACGACTGTATTACCGCATGTCGTGATGACCTTCGTAGTAGTTTATGAACGCCTGGTTCACGAGGCGGATTCCCCCCGCCGTCGGGTAATCGCCTGAAAAATACCAGTCGCCGGGACATCCGGGGATTGAGCGGTGCAGTCCGTCCATTGTCTGATAGATGATTTTCACCTCGGCGTTGCAATGGGAAGGGGTCAGCATCTCGGCGATTTTGGCCGATATCTGCTCATCGGTGAATGGCTCGTATATTGCCTTGACGCAGTTTGCGAGTTCCTCGTCGGGGCATCCTTTCATGTCGATGCAGCGTTGGTAGACCTCGGTGAGTATGTATTCCCTGCCGGTATCTTTGAGCAATTCGACAGCGGCCTTGAAGGCGATGAACTCGGCCAGACGGGACATGTCGATACCGTAATAGTCGGGGTAGCGCACCTGGGGCGATGAACTGACAATCACGATGCGTGACGGGGCGAGGCGGTCGAGCATCGACAGGATGGACTGTTTCAATGTCGTGCCACGCACAATCGAGTCGTCAATCGCCACGAGTTTATCCCCGGCTTTGATGCAGTCGTAGGTGATGTCGTAGACATGGGCGGCGAGGTCGTCGCGCGATTCGCCCTCGGTGATGAATGTGCGCAGCTTGATGTCTTTGATTACCGCCTTTTCAATCCTGACGTGTTGCGACATGATTTCCTTTACATTGTCGGTGGTAAGCTCGCCTCGGGATTGAGCCTCGAGAATTTGGTCGGTCTTTATGTCGTTCATGCGGTCCTCGAGTCCCTGTACCATCCCGAGGAATGCGACCTCGGCTGTGTTGGGGATGAATGAGAACACTGTACCGCGCAGGTCGTTGTCGATGGCCTTCATCACATCGGGGACAAGGTTACGGCCCAAGGCCTTGCGCTCGCGGTAGATGTCGCTGTCGCTCCCTCGTGAGAAATATACGCGTTCAAATGAACATCTCTCGTTGCGACCCTTCGGCAGGATGTGGCGTATGCTCATCTCGCCATGCTTGCTGACAATCAGTGCGTCGCCGGGCATGAGTTCCTTGACATCGTCGCCCGCGATGTTGAACACCGTGCGTATGACAGGGCGTTCCGAAGCGACCACGACAACTTCGTCATCGGCATAATAGAACGCGGGGCGTATTCCGTGACGGTCGCGCAGGGTGAACATGTCGCCTGACCCGGTGGCACCGCATATAACGAAACCGCCGTCAAACATCGGCGTGGTGCTTTCGAGCACGTTGGCCATGTCCATATTGTCCTCTATCGCTATGGTCAGTTCAGGCTCTTGAATCGAATCGCGGAATTGTCGGTATAGGCGATGGTTCTCGCTGTCAAGGGCGTAACCGAGTTGTTCAAGCAGGATGACAGTGTCGGAATAGATGCGCGGGTGTTGGCCGCGTGCGGTTATTGAACTGAAGATTTCCTCGACATTGGTCATGTTGAAGTTCCCGCACATCAGCAGGTTGCGTGAACGCCAGTTGTTACGCCGCAGGAAAGGGTGGACATAGCTGATTCCGGAACGTCCTGTGGTGCTGTAGCGTAGATGCCCCATGTATATTTCGCCTATGAACGGGGCGTTCTCCTCCACCCATTCGGGGGTGTGCTCATTAAGATGCACCGCCTCGACTGCCGGACGCACTGTGTCAAATATCTCCTGGATTGCCCCTGAACCGGTAGCACGTTCGCGGAACACGTATTCGCTGCCCGGGCGCGCAAGCATTTTCACGACACCCAGTCCGGCTCCCTCTTGTCCGCGGTTGTGCTGTTTCTCCATGAGCAGATACAGTTTGTTGAGCCCGTAACAGTAGGTGCCGTACTTCTCGCGGTAATAACTTAACGGCTTCAGTAGGCGTATCATTGCGACGCCACATTCATGCTTGAGTTGTTCCATCGGGGTATATGAAAGAGAGGAGAGAGGAGGGTGAGCAATAAATTTGGTTATCTTATAAATAGAAGTTCGCGGTACTTGGGTAACGGCCACATCTCGTTGTCAATCATCAGTTCGAGTTTGTCAATGTGGTAACGGATTGTCTCCATGTGTGGCGCGACGGTATCGTGATAGGCGATTGCCTTTTCGCGTTCGCTCTCGATACGGTTGGCGACACGGCGAGCATCGACCATCTCCTCGACCTCGGTGTTGATGGTCTTGATGTGGGATGACAGATTCTCGATTGCCGTCAGGTCGCTCGCTGCGAGTTCTTCACCCTTTTGTCCGGGGAAAAGGCTTTTTAGCTTGAACGCGTTGTCCAACAGAATTGACTGGTAACGTGTGGCTACCGGGATGATATGGTTGATGGCGAGGTCGCCGAGCACACGTGCCTCAATCTGTACTTTCTTGGTGTACATCTCCCATTTAACCTCGTTGCGGGCCTCGAGCTCGTTCTTGGTCATGACCTCGGTTCGGCTGAACATGTCGATTGATTTATCGCTGAGGTAGGCATCAAAAATCAATGGAACCGATGCCTCGCAGTCGAGACCGCGGCGTTCGGCCTCGGCTTTCCATTCATCGGAATAGCCGTTGCCGTCGAAGTGGATTGCCGCCGAGTCCTTGAAAAGTATCTTGATTTCGGCGAGGATGGCATGGTTGAGTTCTTCTCCGGCCTCAAGGCGACGGTCGATTGCGCTCTTGAAGTCAATGAGCTGTTCGGCGACAGCCGAGTTCAACGCTATCATGGCCGAGCCACAGTTGGCCGACGAGCCGACGGCACGGAATTCAAACCGATTGCCTGTGAACGCGAACGGAGACGTGCGGTTGCGGTCGGTGTTGTCGAGCATGATTTCGGGAATCTGCGATACACCGACAGAGAGTTTCTCGTTTGATGCCAAAGCTATTAACTCGTCCTTGTCGGAGTTGACGATTGTGTCTATGATGCGGCTCAGGTGGGAGCCGGTGAATATAGAGATGATTGCGGGGGGTGCTTCGTTTGCACCGAGACGGTGGCCGTTGGTCGCCGACATGATAGATGCTTTCAGCAGCGCGTTGTGACGGTGTACGGCGGCCATGACATTGGCGACAAAGGTTAGGAAGCGTAGGTTGTCCTCCGGGGTTTTGCCGGGTGAGAACAACATGGCCCCGGTGTCGGTGCCGAGACTCCAGTTATTGTGTTTGCCCGAACCGTTCACACCTGCGAAGGGTTTCTCGTGCAGCAGCACACGGAAGTTGTGGCGTCTCGCCACCTCGCCCATTATCGACATCAGCAGCATGTTGTGGTCGTTGGCGAGATTGGTTTCCTCGAATATCGGGGCAAGCTCAAACTGGTTGGGTGCGACCTCGTTGTGACGGGTCTTGGCGGGGATTCCCAGGCGGTGACACTCGATTTCAAGGTCGAGCATGAACGCCTCGACGCGTGAAGGGATTGCACCGAAATAATGGTCTTCGAGCTGTTGGTTCTTGGCCGATTCGTGACCCATGAGGGTGCGCCCTGTCATCACGAGGTCGGGGCGTGCCGAGTACAGGGCCTCGTCAACGAGGAAATACTCCTGTTCCCATCCGAGGTAGGATATCACATGATTGACCTTTGGGTCGAAGAATCGTGCCACGGCTGTGCCGGCATGGTCTACGGCGGTCAAGGCGCGCAACAGCGGGGTCTTGTAATCGAGCGATTCGCCTGTATAGGAGACGAAAATCGTGGGGATACAAAGGGTCTTGTCCAAAATAAAGGCCGGGGACGAGATGTCCCAGGCCGAGTAGCCGCGAGCCTCGAATGTGTTGCGGATTCCTCCGTTGGGGAAACTTGATGCATCGGGTTCTTGCTGTACAAGCAGTTTGCCGTTGAACTCCTCGACGACACCGCCTTTCCCGTCATGCTGGATGAAGGCGTCGTGTTTCTCGGCCGTTGTCTCGGTCAGGGGTTGAAACCAGTGGGTGTAATGGCGTGCGCCGTTGTCAATCGCCCAGCGTTTCATACCCTCGGCCACGCTGTCGGCCACGCTGCGGGGCAGAGGCTCCTTGTTGTCGATTGCGTTGACAAGTGCCTGATAGGTGGTCTGCGGGAGGTATTCAAACATCTTGTTGCGGTTGAACACGAGCTTGGCATAATACTCTTGCGGACGCTCCTTGGGGATGTCTACCGACACGGCCTTGCGGTCGAAGGCTTCCTCTACGACTTTAAATCTTAACGAAGACATGTTGTAAGTGATATTGAGTTAAGTAGGATGTGATGAGCGATATAATCCCTGCCGACATTACATGGTCGGACACTATACGTGAATCAGACAATATTGCGGCGTTTTCGCCGCCGTTCCTTTTCATGGCGCAAAGGTAAGAATTTTCCTAAAAAATTTCAATCACGCGGTCGTTAAAAAATTTGTGACCGGTCATTTTGTTTATATAAAGGAATATATGTATCTTTGATTCAGATTCATACTTACAAATATTTATTACAATGAAAAAACTGATGATTCTTGCGACAGTCGCGCTCGCGGCCGGCTCTGTCGCGACTGCGGGGCGTCTGACCCGAAACAACCCCTCGGCCACCGACAATGAGGTGATACTTCACGCATGGTCGTGGTCGTTCGATACAATCGCCGCAAACATGAAAGATATCGCCGAGGCCGGGTATGCATACGTGCAGACCTCTCCGGCCAACACGTGTTATGTCGGAGACAACGGCGGGATGGCTCTCTTTAGCCAGCCCGGCGACTCGGTGATGGGAAAGTGGTACTATTATTATCAGCCGACCGACTGGAAAATAGGTAATTACATGCTTGGCACACGTGATGATTTCAAGGCGATGTGTGACAGCGCGATGAAATATGGTGTGAGGGTGCTCGTCGATGTCCTCCCCAACCATACGGCTGTCGACCACACGGCCGTGCTGCCTGACCTTGACCGCGCCGTGGGCGGTCACGAGAACCTTTTCCATGCCAACGGGTTCAAGCCTATAACCGATTATAACGACCGTCTGCAATGTACAACAGGCGAGATGGGCGGTTTACCTGACGTGAACACCGAGAATCCCGATTTCCAGTATTACTACATGCAGTATGTCAACGACCTCATCAACCTCGGTGCACGCGGGTTCCGCTATGACACGGCCAAGCATATCGGTCTGCCGTCCGACCCCCTCGACCCCAAGGCCAAACAGAATGACTTCTGGGACATATTCACAGGTCGTAAAGCGGTCAAGGGACTTTCGATGCTGATGCCTGACAGTCTTTATATTTATGGTGAGGTGTTGCAGGACAAGAACGTGAAAGAAAAAGAGTATGCTGAGTATGTCGATGTTGTCGCGAGCAACTACGGTCACGCCCTGCGCACGGCTCTTGAGAAAGGTGACTTCACCGCCGATGACCTCAATTCGTGGCACAATCCCGCCGACCCTAACCGTCTCGTGACCTGGGTGGAGAGCCATGACACCTATTGCAATCAGAACGAGAGCGCGGGCATCGAGGATGACAAAATACGCCAGGGTTGGGTGCTGATTGCTTCCCGCGCACATGGTACGCCGTTGTTCTTCAGCCGTCCCGCCGGAAGCACCCGTGAGAATTACTGGGGAAATAACCGTATCGGCGCACGCGGTAATGATGAGTTCAAGCATCCCGAGGTAGTGGCTGCCAACCGTTTCCGTGCCGCGATGGCCGGACAGGATGAAAAACTCGTCTATGCCAACAAGGGCGCGGTCATCGAGGTTGAACGCGGCGACAAAGGCGCGGCTCTCATCAATATCTCCGACAAACCGCAGAAACTCTCAATCGAGACATCGTTGCCCGACGGGGAATATACCGATGCCGTCCATGGCAACAAATTCAAGGTTAAGAACGGCAAACTGACAGGACGTCTCGCCCCGGTTTCCTCCTGTCTGCTCTATTGAATAAGCCTACTCTAAAACTCTCAAATCGACATCGTAGGGACGCGCCAACGTGCGCGTCCTTTATTATATATGATTAATAATCTGTTTTTTGAAGACGCGCACGTTGGCGCGTCCCTGTGATGTCGCATTAATTCTCAATTTTGCAACACCTTTGTTTACAAAGACACAACGCCCGTGACGGTTACCGTCACGGGCGTTGCTCCAGTTTAACTAATTGGCTTCTCAGCCACAGGGGTTATTTCTTGACAAGTGTCGCCGAGTAGGGGTAGACACCGAGATTGAGTGTGACAATGTAGTCACCTTCGCCCGGGGTGGCGATGTTCGGGCCGTTGTTGGGGTTCAGGTTGGAGAGGTCACCTCCAAGGCTGATGTCCCAGTTGTTGTTGGCGCGGAACTTGAACTCGCCTGTGCCGTTGAAATGTATCGTGCCTGTCCATGTGAGGAAGTCGGCCGACGGGGTGAGATTGGTTTGGCCGCCCCATCCGAGAGGGGTAGCGTCGCCGATTACACCGTAGGTTACAATTTGGTCGATTGTGAGGGCGCGGGTGTTGTAGTTGAGCTTCACGAAATAGAGTCCATCCTCGGGGACATTGATGTTGCTGCCTCCGTTGGCAGTGCCCTTGGCTGTCATGGCGACGGTGCCTTCCTTGTCGACCGGGGTGTACTCAAGGTCACCGGGAACGCCGAAGTCGTTGCCTTTCCAGCCGTTGTCGGGATTGAACTTGAAACCGTCCTTACCGTGGATGTAACCGAAATAGTTCACATAGTCGGTAGTCTGCATCAGCTGGCTTGCACCTGCGTCCCAGCCGTTACCGCCACCGGGGGTGTAGAAGAACGGTATGGCCTTGATATAGCTGAACGAGAGTTTCTCCATATTCACGGTCATGAGCTGCGGCCCGGCGACCATCATGTTCAGCCCCGGGACGGTGCTTTCGTCGAGCGATGTCACGAGTGTGCCTTCGGTGGCGGGTTGTTCATCTTCGGTGGTGCCGTACCATGCGCCTGTCTGCCAGTCGGTCATGTTGTAGACCGATGCGGGGATGACTTTCCAGAACATTCCGCCGTTGTCAATCTGGTCCTGTGTGACGGTGTAGATAAACTTGAACACGGGGTCGTCATAGACGTTGGTCGACGAGTGGTCGCTGACAATCGCGCCACTCTTGTCCCATGTCTCGCCGTCGGTCGACAGTAAGAGGTAATAACTCTGTTCGATGACCGTGGTGGGTTCAAACGGGGTGGCCTTGACCTGGAACGGCCCGAATGATGTCTCGACTTTCACTTGGGTGGATTCATTGGTCTCGCTCACGATGTAGGGGAGCAGCATGACGTTGACGGTCTGGTCGACAACATCCTTGGAGAAAGAACGGAGGACTCCGTTGAGAACGTCAGGCATGATGCCTATCGAGGTGCCGTTGTAAACGCATGCCACCTCGGGTGCGCCGTTGAAATCATCATTCTTTGATACCCGGGCGATGAATTTCAGGGTGTATCCTGCGGGGAGATTGTCACATTTTGAAACCTGTGCCACGGGCACGGGTGCGCTAATCTGGTTGAGTTCGGTCAGGTTGGCTACCGTCTGTGCCGCAGGGTCGGCTTCGACAGCGAGGTCTTTCTTGTCGAATATCACCTCCTGTGGATTGGACTGTGCGGGCGGGTTGGGGAGGTCGACATTGTCACACGACACCACACCCAGGCACAGGGCCAATATGCTGAATATTGCTATTTTTTTCATTATTTTATATTCTTGAGTTGAAAATTGGATAAGAATAAGAATCCGGTATCGAGGGACGCGCACGTAGGCGCGTCCCTACGATTGGATAACATCTTATTGCTCGGTGAAAGTGACGGTGTTGGCGTTGGTGTCGAGCGTGACGGTGATTGTCTTGTCAATCGCTCCCTTGAGCATGAAACAGCCTTCGCCTTCGGCGGTGGGGGCTGCGATGCCCGAGGTCACTTCGTAATTTTCGCCCGTGGTGCTGGCCCACTGTGCCGCGCCCCAACCGTTCAACGCCTTGTAGAAGCGGCAGTATAGGTCACTGTCGTTGTTCTGCAGATGGCTGATGGTGAAAGTGCCGGTGTAGATGCCTGACTCGGAGTCATCGGTAAGACGCCAGGGCTCGTAGGCTGCGGCGTTGGCCTGGTCGGGGGTCGCCCAGTCGGCCTGGTTCCCCACCATGTAGACATACTTGGGTACAATCACGGTCTGTGCGCCGGCCGTGAGGGTGAGTTCCATGCGGTTCATGTCGAACATCATTGTCACGGGTCCGCCGGCGAATGTCGCGGGTGTGAACCATGAACCCTTGCCCGGTACGGCGGTGAATGTAGTGGCGGTTGTCGTTATATCAGCTTCGGTATTGTCGCCGTCAACGCCGTTGGGGCCGATTGACGGGAGGGCGTTGTCGCTACCCCAGTTGCCTATTTCGGTGTACAGACGGAAGTAAACCTCTCCCGCGGGGAATGTCACGATGCCGGTGTAGACACCAGTCTCGACACCAGTCTCGTCAAGGTACTGACCTGCGTTGACAAAGTCCTGTGCGGTCTTGGAGTCGACACCCCATTCAACGCCGTTGGAGAATGCGCCGACGACATAGATGCGTCCCGGTTCTTTCTTGGCGTAGAATCCCTGCACCTTGTCAAGGTAGACTGTGTTGGAAACGATGCGGCTGCTTTCAACCCCTGCGAGTGATGCCACGGCGCGGAAATAGATGCGTTCAGGACCGGGGTTCACATAGTCGTCCTTGCTTTCATATCCATGGAGGTTGCACATGGCTATTGCGAGAGCCTCGCTCTTGAAGGTCATGCGGGCGTTTGTCCCTGTGCCGTCAGAGGCGATAGTCTCGAATTTGGCGAAATCCTCGGTAAGCGACACCTCGGCCGAATAGTTGGTTATGGCCGAGTATCCATAGTCAGGCTGGCTGCATGTCAGCTCGAAGGTGCCTGTCGGGGTCAGTTCAAGAAGCTCGTTCTGAAGTGCGGGGGTGTTCAGGACAAACTCGGTAGGTGCCTTGTAGACAGGCTCCTTGTCGTCCTCGCAGCTTGCAAACGACAGCGCGGTTGCCAATACCGCTAATATTATTGATAATTTTTTCATTGTATTTTCTTTGATGGATTAGCAAATATCAATAGTTGGGATTCTGCTGGTATCCTGCGATGGATATGATTGATACGGGGAGCGGGTAGAGGTCATAGTGTGGCGGAAGGTCGGAACCACCGCGTACATTGTTTTTCCAAGCCCAGTTGTACCCTGAAATCCATTTGCCGTAGCGGATGAGGTCGGTGCGGCGGGTACACTCGGTGTACAGCTCGCGCTGACGTTCCTGCTGGAGTGACTGGAGCGACAGTTCGCTTGCCGACCATGCCGGCATTCCGGCACGCTTGCGTATCAGATTGGTGTATTCCAATGCCTCCTCGCGTGACCCTGCGCCCTGGAGAGCGGCCTCGGCTGCCGAGAGGTAGATTTCGGCGAGACGTATCATAGCATAATCAGTCGGTGACTGGTTGGGTGCTGGGTTGGGAGAGGCTGCGGCATCTATGTCACCGTTGGCGTCGAGTGCCCAGTTGCAATACTTGATAGGTAGGAAACCGTTGTTGCCGAATTCGTCAAGGACGAGCTTGTCATTCTCGATGTTGAATCCATCGGCTGCTGTGTACCAGAAACGGGTGCGTTCGTCGGGCGACTTGGTGTAGGTCGCGTTCCAGTCAAACACCTGTGTGAACTCCTTGCGTGCAGTCATACATCCCCAGCCGTTGTAACAGTTGACGCGCGACTGGTCGCATACGGCCGGCTTGCCGTTGAGACCTGCCTTGGGTGAGCCGAGATAGCCGTTGGTGAGCAATGACGCGCCACCGTAGGTGTTCAGTTCGGGGTCTTTGACAGGGAGTGCCCAAAGGATTTCGCTGATGGGGCTTCCGTCATTACCGTTCACATACTGCGAGTTGTTGAAGCAGAAATTGTGGTGATATTTCTCGCAAAGTCCTGATTCCTCGAACCCGTGGCCTTTGTGGCGGTTGATGATTTCCTTGGATTTGGCGAGACATTTGTCCCATTGGGGTGTACCGGTATAGACCCCTGCGTTGAGGTAGAACTTGACAAGTAGCGCATCGGCCACGTCGAGACCGACGAATCCGTACTTGGCGTCGTTCCGTCCGTTGTATTCGGCTGAAACCTGTTCAAGGGTCTCGGTCACGATGCGATATAGGTCGGCGCGTGAACGCTGGGCCGGAATTGAACCGATTTCGGTATTCTCGTCGGCGTAGGGCACATTGCCGTAGAGGTCGATGAGATAATAGTAGGCCGCGGAGCGGAGAATCTTGGCCTGACGCACATATTCTGCCGCCTTTTCCTGCAACTCGGGTGTGTTGAGGTGGAACAGGCCTTGGTTGACCGTGCGGATAAAGTCATTACAGAGGGTGACGTTTATCAGCAGACGTGAGTAACATCCGCCGATTACGGTGTTGTTGGTGGTGGGGATGGCAAACTGTAGTGTACCGTATTCGGCGTCATTGGTCGAAATCCAGTTGGCTTCGTCAGTCGGGATTTCCTCGAGGATAAAGATGGCGCGTTGGAACACGGCCATACCGCCGTTGAACTTGGTGACTGTAGTGTTGTCTTTCACGCCCTCGGTCACGAAGTTGAGGTAACAGTCGGCGAGGACTGCGTTCATATACCCTTCGGGGTCTTCGGCAAACTTATTGGCCGTGAGGTTGTTGGGGTCGGTCGGGAGGAGGTCGAGGTCACCGGTGCATGAACCGAGCCCGAGCGAGGCCGCCAAGCCGAGCGACATGAATATTTTGCTAAATGATTTCATTGTCATTATTTTTCAATTGATGATTAGAAAGTAGCGATAAGGCCTAACGTGCAAGTGACAGGACGGGGGTAAATGTCGTTGTCGATGCCTCGTTTCATGGTCGGGATTTCGGGGTCGAGACCTTTGTATTTGGTAATCACGAAAGGATTCTGTACCGCTCCGAAAAGCCTTAGACGCAAGCTGTTCTTGAACAGATTCTCGAATGTGTAACCGAGCGTGATGTTGTCACAACGGATGAAACTTGCATCCTGGATGAAGTAGGAACTCTGGCTGAGGTTCTCATCGGCTGCCGAGAACAGGTATATGCCGTTCATAAGGTTATTGTTCTGGTAGTTGCCCGATGCGTTGGAGAGACGGCCGTAGGCGAACGCCGAGTTATTGTAGGCGTAGTTGCCGGTGTTGGCACGGAGCACGAAACCGAGGTCCCAACCCTTGTAGTTGAAGTTGTTGGTCCAGGTGAAAGTCGCCTTGGGTTCGGGAGAGTGGAACATGATTTTGTCCTCGGTGTTGATTACACCGTCGGCATTTTGGTCGACATATTGTCCGGGGATTGGGTTGCCTGCGGCATCATATACCTGTTCGAACACCATATAGGTGAACGCGGGTTGCCCAACGATGTGGTAGGCGATATCGCCGCCTGTTCCGGCCGGGGTCTGCACTCCTGCGCCAATCTGGTCGTTACCTCCGGCGAGGGATGTGATTTTATTCTTGTTGTAACCGAAGTTGAAGCCGGTTGTCCAGGTGAAATCCTTGGTAACAACGGGTCGTGCGGTGACGTTGACCTCGACACCGACGTTGCGGAGCGAGCCGATGTTGGCGAGCTGCACATCAGAGGTGTTCACACCGGGTACGGTGGTCGTTGACAGGAGGTCATCGGTCTCGCGCAGATACCAGTCTATTCCGGCGGTGATGCGGTTGTTGAGGAATGCCATGTCAAGACCTACGTTCCATGTGGTGGTCTCCTCCCATTTGATATTGGAGGTATAGGCCTGGGGGTAAATCGGTTGAATCCACTGGCCGTTGCCGCTTGGGTCGAGGTATTGGTGGCCGTTGCCCGATGCCTGGATATATATGGGGAGGTAGGGGAAGTAGGAGTTTACATCCTGCTGGCCGGTGACACCCCAGCCGAGACGGAGCTTAAGGTCGTTCATCCAGTCGTGTACGTTCTCCATTACCGGCATGTTGATGATTTTCCAGCCGAGGGCAAGTGCGGGGAACAGACCCCAGCGGTTATCCTTGGAGAATCGCGAGGTGGCGTCATCACGGAGGGTGAATGTCAACAGGTAGGTGTCATCGTAGGTATAGTTCAATCGTCCGAAGAACGAAATCAATTGCAGTGGGGCAGCCCAGCGAGACATCGGCGAGTTGTTGATGGGAGTGCCGATAAGTCCTTTGCTTGATTCATCCCAGTTGAGTTCAAACGTCTGGGTGTCGGGGTTGAAGCCACGGGTGAAACCCATGGAGTTGACGTAGGTGTTCTCGCGACCATGGTAATCAAATTTCTGCCATGAGTAACCGGCCATCACGTCAAGGTTGCTCTTGATGTCCTTGAACTCCTTGCGGTAGTTGATATAGAAGTCGAGGAGGGTGTTGCGCTGCAGCTCATACCACTTGTTGAGTGTAGATGCGCCTTGTGCGCCGTAAGTGTTCAACCCGTCGTTACGCCATGCCATGATTGAGTTGGCGGCAACGGTGGAGTTACGCTCGTTCTTCGAGACCTGGTAACCGAGGTTGAGGTTGAAGTGAAGCTCGGGAAGGAAGTGAAGCGCGTAGTCAATCTGGAGGTTGCCTGTCGAGGAGTACACCTTGTTACGGTTGTCGGTGTCAAGAAGTTCCTGGACTGGGTTCTGTGACGATAACAGCACCGGTGCGCCCGAGAGTGTGTTGTATATGTTGGCAAATCCGTTGAACATCTTCATCCCGGTGTTGCCGGTGGTTTTGTAGTCGGCATAGATGGGCTGTGTCGGGTCGTAGGTCGTGGCAGCACCGAGTGCGCCGGTCGAGCCTTCACGTCCGTTTATATATGTTCCCTGTACATTGGCGTTGATTGATAGTTTGCCGTTGAAGAACTTGGGCGAGAGGTTGATGCCAACTGTCGTGCGTTGCATCTGCGAGGTCTTGATGATACCGTTGTTGTCGGTGTAGGATGCGCTGACGCGGTAGGGGAGGAATCCGGCTGTGCCGCCCACGCTCAGGTTGTAGTCCTGTGAGAGGGAGGTGCGGAGGATTTCTTTTTGCCAGTCGGTGTTGTATTCGCCGAGACGCGAGATACCGATTTCGCTTTGCACCACATCGGTCATTACGCGACGGAATTCGGTCGCGTTCATCATGTCGAATGTCTTGCGGGCGGTGTTCACGTGCCAGTTGGCCGAGAAGTTCACCTGGGGACGGCCCGACTGGCCTTTCTTGGTGGTGATGATGATGACACCGTTGGATGCGCGGCTACCGTAGATGGCTGTGGCCGATGCGTCTTTCAACACGGTCATCGACTCGATGTTCTGCGGGTTGACCATCGTCAGAGCGTTGGTGCCTCCGGCATTGGCCTGGTTGGTCATGGGTACACCGTCGATGACGATGAGAGGGTCATTGCTGGCGTTGAGTGACGAACCTCCACGGATGCGGATGGTGGCGTTGCCTGTAGGGCTGCCGCCGTCGGTTGTGACAACGACACCCGGGCTTGCGCCTACGAGAAGGTCCTGTGCCGATTTGGCGATTCCGGCTTCGATTTCATCGGGTTTGATGACGGCCACCGAGCCGGTCGCGTCTGATTTCTTTACCACGCCGTAACCGATTGCCACGACCTCGTTGAGGATGACAGAGTTCTCTTTCATGGTGACGTTGATGACTGTCTGTCCGTTGACAGCGACATTCTGTGTCTCATAACCGACGTAAGAGAATGTCAATGTGGCATTGGACTCGACGTCAAGCCGATAGTTACCGTCGATGTCGGTTGCAGTGCCGACGCTCGACCCCTGGGCGAGCACGCTGGCTCCTATGAGCGGTTCCCCTGTCGGGTCAACCACCGTTCCCGTGACTGTAATCTTCTGCGCTAAAGCAGGGAAAGTCATCAGCAGTGCCATGACGGCGACAAGCCATGCTTTCCGACTCATTTGAAAACAAATGTTCTTCATGCAAGAATTTTTTAGTTAAACTTGAATAAATATATATGTATATAATCTCTGTCAATTTCGGTGAGGGACGGCGACGTCGCCGTTGCATCTGCACTGATGTGCAGATGCAACCCCCTGGGGGTTGCTAAACGTCCCGACCAAGCGTGGAATGACGATGCCACGCGCTATCGGCTACAAATTATAAAATGTCTTCTGAATTGAAGTATGGTATAATCTTTATCGATAATCTCTACGGTGAATCAAGGCTATATGCGCCTGTGATTACAATTCGGTTACAAATTAAAGGGTAATTTTTGAAAAAATCAATTATGCAGATTGAAAAAGAGATAATATTTAGGTTAAAAATAGTTAATAAATTCTCAAGATGAATAAACGTAGTCTATCTCGGGGTCGCGGCATACCGCGACCGTACAGATTTGCCGAAAATTTCGTCTACAAGTACTGGGGCGTTGTAGAACTCACAAATCAATATCGTAGTGACGCGCCAACGCGCGCGTCTGTGAGAATCTGTTACTTTTAGGACACGCTCGTTGGCGTGTCCCTACGACCTCGCATTAACTCTCAATTTTGCAATACCCTTACCGTATACACACATGGAGGGCGCGTTTATATGAACTGACCCCTAAAAGTTAGACAAATAACTTTTAGGGGTCTTTTATGAGACGTAGTTTTGAAGAACGCCTGAA
>CANQZG010000011.1 GCA_947628305.1 uncultured Muribaculaceae bacterium
CTTCATTTGTTATTGTTCCCCGCAAAGTTAGCACCCTTATCTGTATCACAAAACACCACCCTTATCGGTTACTTACGGTGTTATGGTCTATGCCATAAGCGAACATTCCGCCATTGGCGTTAATCTCGGCGATGAATGCCGAAAGGTTTCCCCATTCCGGGAATCCCACGTTTAATTTGATTGCTTCCATTGTCCTTTTACTGTTCGTTTTTAGTCGTTTTGGGTCTGTGCCACTCTTGCCCACCTCGCCATTTTTTCGTACCTTTGAGCGCGGTTACATCAGTAACACGCTGCAAAGATAGGAGAAAATTTTCTCATTTATGCTGAATCGACTCAAACAATATTTTGAAGCAAGGGGCATGACAGTGGCCTCGGCAGAAAAGACATTGGGTATGTCTAATGGGGCGCTATCTAAACCTATTAAAAACCATACCGCAATAGGTAGTGACAAATTAGAAAATATTCTCGCATTCTGTCCTGACCTCTCGTTAACCTGGCTATTTACAGGACGTGGGGAAATGCTAAACATGGACGGCTATAAACCAACCCTCGTTTCGGGAGAAAATGCTGCCATGATAGAAAATAACCTACTCAAATTGATGCTTATTGAAAAGGATACAACCATTTTACAGCAGGCAAAAGAGATTGGCAGATTGGAGCAACGCATTGAGGAACTTACGCAAAGATTGGAAAAAACTGCTGGCGATGTGAGCACTGGCGATACTGCAAATGTCGTATAGGCGGCTATGCTCCTGCATTCACCAGTGCACTCCACATACACCCCTTTAAGCCCCATAAATAGGGGTTCTCAGCGTTTTTTCTCCGCTTTTTCAGCAGTTGAACACATTAAATACGCAATATCAGACACTTAGCCAATTTTCGGAAGTGATTTTAATGGGGCGAATTGCGGTATTAAAGGGGGTGTTAAATGCTTAAAATCGCCATTTTGATAGCCGATTTTGTCCGTATGGGGGTACGTACTTATGCGCCAGAGTATCTCCAACTGTATCCCCAACTGTATCCCCAACCTCATTTTTCAAACGAAACGTACACATTTTTGCCCCTCCCCAACCCCTCGATTTAGCCCTCGGAGCGGTCCGCTGAGACGGCCATTTAACAGCCAATTTAATACATTGTCTCCACCCTCACCACACCTGGATTACTCGCGCCGATGAACGCGCACCATACGCCGCTCCCTTACCATGACATCACGGCTGCACAAAACCCTGTAAATGCCGTAAACGCCTATATTTCACACCGTCTGCGCCTCTCCCGACCATTCACACACTCACACAACAAAAGCCGCCACACAACCGGCAAAAACCGGCCATGTAGCCACCCAGAATTAAAGCCAATTAAAGCCCGATTAAACCTGCGTTAAAAGGCAATTAAACGGTCGGCGTCCGAAATTCAACGCGAATTCAAGTCAATTCAACTTTTTGCACGCTTCGTTTTGTCAGGTCGACCACATTCAACATCGCTCATCTCCAATAATATCAGCGAGTTACAAGCATATCACCCAATCACACCGATGCTCGCTTCGTTTTCATGCCCGTACACGGGGAGTGGATTTATGTTTATAACTTGCTGTATCATGGCTTATTAACACCATTCCGGTGGAGATTGTCCAACCACTGGTTTGCTCCACCGATTGCTCCACCAGCGATGTTTTTAAGTCATCAGGAAAATCACTCCACAATGTCAATGTTCGGTTAATAATCACACCACAAAAGAGTCCTTCGACGAATTGAATCAGCACATCAAATATCTATGACACAGATACATATCGAGTCATAAACGAAAGATTTGCCAATCGCATTTGATACACGCGCAGTTTTCATAGTTCTGCCGATAGCAGCATAGGCATATAAAGACAGAAAACGCTGAATTTCAATTAAATTCAGCGTTTTAACTTGATTTACCTTTTAGGTTCGTGGTGCCACCAGAACGCGAGTTTATGAATGTTGATGAATGAAGATGAAAGTATGTTGAGTGCAAAATACTGAAATATAACGCAATATGAATTTTAGTAGATTTTTGGGGGTTCGTATTCGTTCATAAAACGTGGTGACCTGCGTGGTGACCCGACTTGACAAATGGCGGTTTGGGTTGTTATATTTGCAGAACCGAAGTGACTGATTGTGAATGATTGCAAAAGTCACCATTCAAATTTTACCAACTTAGAAAATATGGCAACAACTACCTCAGCAAGAAAACTGACCCCGTTTCATGTCCGCACAAAGGACTTGAAAAAAGATACCGCGACACTGTTTATCCGTATCCATACGCGCAAGATTGATGTGCTTGTTTCGACCATGCTCCAAGTGGAAGTGTCGGAATGGCTAAGGGTCACGGCTTCACCGGCGGCATGGCTCCGTCATCAGAAGAAGAACTACCAATTCCATGCGAAGCTCACGCAGATTGAGGGCATTGTCAAGGCTCATCTTGACAAGACCAATTTCGACCGCGAGGCTCTTGACATGGATGTCCGCTATATCTCCGAACCTGAAAAGGTGGAGGCTGAACGCCGTGCAAAAGAGGAAGCCGCAGAAGCCGAGCGCAAGGAACAGGCCAAGAAAGAGGCGGCGAGAGAAAAAGCTCGCAAACGAGCCGAGGAAAAGAAACGCATCAAGGATGAGAAGAACCGCCTTATCTGGCCGTTCCTGATTCAGTTTGTCGAGGATATTAAGAGTGGTGCACGAAAAATTGGTAGCGACGACTACGCACCTGGAACCGTCAAGGCTTGGAAAAGTTTTATCGGTGTCTATGAAGGCTTCGACCCGATGCATCAGTTTGGCTGGGCTGACATCAACCGTGCTTTCGTAACCCGGTATATCAACCACTTGCAGAAGCACGGCTATATGGCAAAAGTTGTCAACAAGCATCTGACCAACCTGAAAGCGTTAATCAATGCAGCTTTCACCGACGGAGTTCACGACAACCAACGTGCCGCCTCTCTGATTGTCAAGAAGAAGATTGAGGACAGAGAGAAGGCGGTTGAAATCTATCTGACTGAATCGGAGTTGCAAGCCCTCTATGAAATGCCACTGACCGGAAAGAACGACCACATCCGTGATGTTTTTCTCATCGGCTGCTATACCTGTCAGCGTGTGAGTGATTATAACAATCTCAATGCCGATTGTTTCGAGACCACCCGGCGAGGCACACACATAATCCGCATAGTCCAGCAGAAGACAAAGACCGAGGTGACAATCCCGATTCTCAACGACAATCTGGTAGCCATCTGCGAGAAGTACGGCTACAACATACCGAGAGCCAACGAGCAGGTGTTGAACCGCTACATCAAGAATATTCTCAAAGATTTGTCGGAAACCGTTCCTACGCTCAAAGAAAAAGTGCCAACCAAGCTGACTATGAAGCAGAAGGAGGCATTGAAGAAGGAGGGCAAGGAGGCCGAGACCGACCTCAACGGCAACGTAATTGTACCTCGCTATGCCTGTGTTACAAGCCACACAGCCCGACGCACCGGCATCACTAATATGTATCTCAGCCACCGATACACGATGCTCCAGATGATGCACGTCAGCGGCCACAAGACCCAAAAGACATTCATGGAATACATCAAGTTATCCTCCGAAGAGATTGCCGACGAAATCGCCGCCATGTCGAAGAAAGAGAGCGAGATGTGGTAATAATGCTTAATATTGTATAATGCTGTTTTGCAGCGACTTGCTGAATTTAAGAGACAAGAACGCAAAAGATATAATTGTTATGTGAAATTTTTTTATTAATTTTGCATGGCGATTTGTCGCATCTTCAGTATGGACATAAACTACGGAACATCAAAAGAGGTGAAATGTTATCGAGATTTCGTGCAAAATCCCGATGATAGGTCTTCAATCCGAGCATTCGTAAAGATGTTTGGAAAGCCGCTTCTTGAGCCAGCGAAGAGACTACATGATAGATTATCTACATATCCTTCTGCCGGTGATTATAATAAAGTTTACGGAACAACAGACAATCGCATTGAATTAATGCAAGGTGTGGCCGATAAGAACCCTCTGATTTTGAAGGTAAGAGTTGGTAGGGGTCCCCGGAAATTTTTTCATCAGATAATTAACGAATGCGAGTCTCTAATAAAAAAGGATTGGAAAGGAGACTTCAACTCTGTGACTTCAATCCTTGTTATAGAAATAAATAACCACGACTATAATTTTTAATTATGGAAGCTAATGTAAAACCCGCAGTATTAAATCCGATTGTATTTAGAAATACAGTCGGAGCTGAACTTGTGGATATTCTTGAAGCGCGTGGAATCCACAACTACGAATATTTGTTAAAAGTAAAAGATTTGCATACTAAGGAAAAATTAGGTAAGTCTTTACTTAAAAAACTTAGCAATATAATTGAAGATTCAGAAGTTCTGGAGTTTTTAGAGAGATTCCAAGCTGATTATCTTGAAGAAAAGAGACGATGTCAATTAAGTTATGCTACTGCTAGGAAGAACTATACTCGCTTGAAGAAAGCACGTCAATTGATGCGTGGGGAATTTAATGAGGGATATGATATTCTTGATGATATTATAGATTTCTTTGGAGCTAATAACGAAGAAGAAATATTTAATGCGTCAGAGAAACAAGCTGCATTATTTAGAAAGCAAAATAATGTTGCTGTTGATCCTATAAATCTACATGTATGGCTTAGAAGAGGAGAATTAGACTTCTTCAGCCTATCACTTCCCCAATATAATGAACAAGCTCTGCAAGAATGGATAGATAATAGAGAATGGTTATTGAATATTGAAGATCCTAATTATTTCAAAAGCCTACCTCATATTTTCCGCCAGTTTGGTGTCGCATTAACGTTAGTACCATATCTTGAAAAAACTGTTTATGGTGCTGTTAGGTGGATTGATGGCCGCCCCCTTATTGAAATCTCAGATAGAAATAGAGATTTAGCTACATGTTGGTTTACTTTATTCCATGAATTGGGACATGTTATTAAACACAAAAATAAAGAAATTTATGAAGGGGATATAAATTCTACCGTGGCTAATAATTATGAAAGAGAAGCCAATAAATTTGCTAATTCATATTTGTTTAATGGCGATAATTTACGAAAGGCGGTGTTTAATCGTAGAAATAGCATACAACAAATGACATCCAAAGACCTCGCTAATGAATTTGGCGTAAAACAAATATTTGCTGCTTATTGGTTAAGAAAAGCACAATATCATCCAACATTACAACCTCATATTTCGATTGATTTCATTGAATCATATCAATAATTGTAGAAGACAGTTGACTTTTTGGTCGGCTGTCTTTTTAAGATATCATATTTCATGGCAAAATTACGACGTAAATTTGAGATTATAGGTTCAAGATTGGAAAGCTATGTTATTCAGTTAATAAGTAAACATCTTAATCCGAATGAAAGAGAATCAATAATAATAGCTCCATCATTAAAACTTAAACGGCTTCCTGATGTAAGAGCAGATGTATATTTGCCTAAAGGTATTGAATCTACTGGGATTAATTGCCCAATTATGATTGAGATAAAAGGTTCAATACTATTAAGTAGTTTTTATCAATATGGAAATATCGCAGGTCAATGGTTGAAGTGCAATCCAGACGGAGAGTTCTGGCTCATATATCGTGAATCTTATATTAGCAAACCAAAAATATCTAATACTCGTTTCCGTTTTATTTCAATAGATGAGCTTTCTGACTTACTAAATGATAAAACATATGCTACTTCAGACCTGACAGCAAATCTTGGTCAAGTGCAGATAGACGAGATTGATCAATCGGTATTAATTAAAAAAGCTAGAGAGTCATTAGTTAAAAATAACTGTACTATAGTTTTAGGAGCTGGAATAAGTATAGATGCAGGAGCTAAAAGTTGGAATAATCTCTTGCAAAGTTTACTTCAAAGTTCCATAGAACATACTCCTTTAGGTCAGAATAAGGATGACTTTAACGATGTGAATAGATGTTGCGGATGGTCTTCTCTCATTACCGCAAGATACATTATGCGTTTTATGGAGGATACTATGGTAATTCCAGAGATTCGAAAAATATTATATACGCGGCTTCCGAATGATCACATCAATAAGCCATCTGCGTTATTTATTATAGCAAGATTAATCAAACAATTTAATATTGAGAGTGTAATTACTTTTAATTATGACCAATTTTTAGAAGAGGCTTTAGAAAAAATTGATGTATCATTTATGCCATTTGTTGGAAAGGGGGAGACTCATAAAAAAGAGTTGCCAATATACCATGTACATGGAATGGTATCAAGGAATGATGATGGGCCAACAGAGTTGCCTGTCCTTTCAGAGCGCGAGTATCACGCATTATATGCAGACGCATTCCATTGGGCAAATATCGAATTAGTAAGAGCTTTTACAAGAAACACATGTTTCTTTATCGGTTTATCAATGACAGACCCGAATTTGCGACGACTTCTTGATATAGCAAAAATCAAAGATGACAAATCTATTCGCCATTATATTTTTATGCGAAAAGAGCCAGTAAAAGCAGGAATACCTAATCATATTAAGGATAACAAACATTGGGCAATAATAGAGAATCAGTTTCGAGAATTAGGATTAAATATCATTTGGTATAATTATAATGAACATAATCCTAATGACCATTCAGATTTAAAGACACAACTATATCGGTTAATAGGCGTAGTAAAATAACCTCTCTTTCTTTAATAAAACCGATATAAATGTGCTTATAATCCCCCAAAAGTGGCATTAAAGCCATAGATTTGGGGGATTATAAGCATATTTTATGGATTCAAAAGCCATACGGCAGATAAAATCGGGGATAATAAATGTCGGATTTTTTGCGTAGAAAAACCGACAAGACTGTTAAAATCAAAATTTATCAGAACTTTTTGAACCATTCCTTTGTTGAGTAAATCGTGGTGGTGTTTCAGGCGACCGAGAGGTGGATTTGTCACATCTGCCAAAGAAACGTATGCCCTGCGACAGCCAGCCATGCCCGGAAAGGGCTTTGTCTAATCTAAAAGCACCGTCACGAAGCGGTACCGAGAAACAACCGTGAGGCTCACAAATGTGCCTTTTTCGGTGTGTCCGTCGTTATCCCACGGCTTACATGTCGTGACGGCTCCGAAAAGAAAAAGCATTTGGGGGAGTCCGCAGATTTGGAGTTATGAAGATTTTTTCGTAACTTTAAGTAACGCTCTAAGGCAGCGCGAACCGTCAGACACGTTCAGCTTATACAGACCAGACTTTGAACGATGATTATTGACGATACGATGCCCGACAGTGTTGCAACATACATACAAGACCGGATGGTACATCCGAGACAGCCTGAAATTGGCAACTATACAAGCCATTCCGCAAACAACACGCCCTCAGGAAGCGACGCTATGCGGATAAAAGACAGAAAGAGAACGGGCTGTGAAACATTGACATACCGAGACTTGTGCGCGCATAAGCAACGCGACAGGAGGCTGTTTTGACGAGCCATAGCCACGCTTTTAATTGGATTAGTGGTGGGCGTAAGGTCTATGGCGAATCATGACAGCAAGCCTAATCCGTTGACATAATAAGAAATAGGAAGAGCGGCACGGCACACGGTATAAATCCTTTGAACATCAGGAGGTGTGTTCCGCGTGATTGCGGGGCTACACCCGGCGCAAGCAACCGCCCTGAAAAGGCGGAAAGCCATCGCTATTGCCCGATTCACGGCAATGGTGTATAGGGAGGACTGCGCCCATTTGCCGACCCTGACCGGGTCAGCAGCAATGTCTGTCGGCTTCAACGAAAGAAGCTGTCAGCAACCCTTATGTCCAAAAAGGACCGTTGCCATGCCTCGTAACTGTCGCCGGAGGTATGGCAGCGTGATGTTTCGGCGATGCAAACTTTAATTCAGATTTCGATGAACCTGTATAGTTTACTTCAATCAACCCAAAACTCTCCCGATGCCCCGTGCATCAACATCTCGGTGTCACTCGCCGACCTCCACCAACTTGTGGTGGACACGATTGACGCCACCCGCAACCGTCTTCTTCCGCTTTTCATGAAAGCCGAAGAAGACCGCCTGCTCACCAAGAAGGAGGTATGCGCCAAACTCGGCATAAAAGAAACCTCCGTCTGGAATCTCACCCAGAAAGGGCAGCTCACGCCTGTCAAGGTAAATGGCAGCACACGCTACCGACAAAGTGAGGTGAACGCCATTATCGAATCACGCAATAATGACTGATCCGATGAAAGAAACTGAAACACAAACCGCATCAGTCACCGAACCCGAAGACCGCTTTGAGCGCATCGGCACGACCTACTACAAAATGGTGAGCCGACCCAACGCAGCCGGAGAACTTGTCGAGTGCCGCATACCGTGGACAATAGAGGCTATCCGTCAGGACTACGGCAAGGATTTTGTGGCGGGTATCCCCAAGTATGACGGGTTCTGCTGTGTACCGGCTCATATGGGCTATCAGCCTGTTGTCGGCACATTCCTCAACAAATATGCCGCCATCAGCCACACACCCAAAGAAGGTGATTTCCCGACAATACGCGCACTTGTAGCCCATATCTTCGGTGACCAATACGAACTCGGCATGGACTATCTGCAACTGCTGTATCTACGACCGACGCAGAAATTACCGATTCTGCTGCTCGTGTCGGAGGAGCGCAACACCGGCAAATCGACATTCCTCAATTTCCTCAAAGCCATATTCGAGGGCAACGCCACTTTCAACACCAACGAGAATTTCCGCAGCCAGTTCAATGACGACTGGAACGGCAAGCTGATTATTCTCGTTGACGAGGTGCTTCTCAACAAGCGCGAGGATTCCGAGCGGTTGAAGAATCTCTCAACCACCTACAATTACAAGGTGGAGGCGAAAGGGCGTGACCGCGAGGAGGTGAGTTTCTTCGCCAAGTTCGTGCTATGCTCCAACAACGAGCATCTGCCCGTAATAATCGACCCCGGTGAGACACGTTATTGGGTCAGAAAGGTGGAACGGCTCACTGTTGACGACACCAACTTTCTCGCCAAGGCAAAAGAGGAAATCCCGGCATTCCTGTATTTTCTCCGCGACCGTCAACTATCGACCGCCGAGGAAAGCCGGATGTGGTTTGCGCTGGAACTTATAGCCACCGATGCCCTGCGGAAGATAATCCGGGCAAACCGCAACCGTCTTGAAATCGACATGGTGGAGTTGCTCATGGAGATAATGACGGTTCAGAACGCGCCGGAAATGTCATTCTGCATCAACGACATTGCCGCCATACTCGAATACAACCGTGTCAAGGCCGACCGCAGCCAGATACGCCGTGTCGTGCAGGAGTGTTGGAAACTTGCCCCGGCAAGCAACTCCCTCTCATATACCACCTATCAGATTGGCATATCCACTTCCGGCACAAATTATGTCGAAGCCCGCAAGGTCGGGCGGTTCTACACCGTGACCCGTCAGATGTTGGAAACACTCTGATTTACTCTGATAATTTTGATGAACTGATGAAAAGAAGAATATGATGTTGAGTGTCAGCACTGTTTTATCTCATTGTTTTTTCATCGCCTATAAATATATGATGAATGGCAACGAGAAAAAACGAATCATCCCGATTTTTCTTTTTTCTCGCTGCCAAATTCTTTGATGAAACAATGATGATAGGATAAAGCACTGATTCAAGCTGAATTATTCTTCTTTTCATCGAAACATCAGAATCAACGCACTCTTTCAGTCGCCCGGCAAAACGCAAGGCGATATAATCTCAAAATTTCAAATTATGACAAAAATTTCATACACCCAAACCGAACCTCATGAGGGAAACTACGTTGTGGAATGGAATCCTCTGATAGATGAACCGCCATTTCCGGGGATGCACCTCGACATAGGGCTGTGCCGCTGGATTCCTGATGACATCGAGGATTTTGCAGCCAAGCACGGAGCAGAGTTTGATGAAGTAGTGTCCAAGTATAAAAAAGATTTTGGAACACTCAAAAGCAAATCTTCCAAGAAGAGAAAATCAAAAGAATCTTCGGTGCAATCGGAACATCAGTGTACTACTGCACCGAGTAAACCGATACAACCAAGAGCGTCAAAAGTCGTAACAGCTACGGTAAACCAGCCTTCCGCGTTGGATAATCAAGCCGTAAAAGAGGCAGATGAAATCCCAGCTCCACCCCCGGTAATCGAAACATCAGTTGCCGAAACCCACTCTCAATCCAAGCCTGATTCTTCCGAACCCTCTACCGTGGAACAATCAAAGAAATCACGGATCAGTGCCAAGAAGGTGGATGCCGACTTTGAGGAACTGTGTCGTGAGTTTATCCATCCGGTGAGCCTCGGCGAGAAGAAGCCCGTGTTTCTTCCGTTGGCTCTTCGTGACAGGCTCGACGACATCGCCCGGCTTAGCGGCGACCGCCGAGTGTCAGCCTCGCATATCGTCATCAACATCGTGACCCGGTGGATTGACGATAACCGCGACATCTTGAACCGCAAAATCTCCAACAAGGATTTTAGCATCTAAACCAATGGTCTTGTCGTGGCTCTGCCACGGATACCTGGAATGGTAATGGAGGGTAGAGCGAGGTTAGATTTTTGTGATACAAAAATCGTCGCGCCATCGCCGCTCCCTCGCCACCCTCCATTGCACCGGGAGGAGCGGTATACCGGTGTACCGCAAGCCATTTCAACCCCTCCATTCCCAACCCTTTAATCCCCTTCCAATGAACATCAAGAATACCACCCGAAAATCAAATCTCAAACGTGGCAACCGCAACGGCCGCCCCTCCCTGCCCGAATCCGAAAGACAGTCGATAGTACGGCATACCCGGTACAACGAGGCTGAGAATGCAGTCTTACTCGACAACGTAAGGCGAGCCGGGCTTAACAATGTCAGCGAGTATATCCGCCGTGTGACGCTCAATCCCAAGATTGTTCCACGGTTGAGCGAGACTGAAATGACCATTGCCAGATATCTCTCCGGCATGAGCAACAATTTCAACCAGCTTGTGCGCCTGTGCCATCAGCAGGGGCTACCGGCTATGACCCGCGAGGTGCAGTTCTATCTCAACAAGTTTCGTGAACTGTTCGCTAAATTCAGCGAGGATTAAGCCCTTAAATTCTATGATAGCGTATATCATCAACGGCAAAAGTTTCGGCAACTGCGTGGACTACGTGACACGCCGCGTCCTTGAAGAGAAGCTCCATGACGAGCAATCCAAGCGTCATAAATCCGATGAAAGGAAATATGAGAGCAACGACGGAGCCGACATCATAGACCATCTTTCAAAGGATTGGCAGCTACTTGCCGCCACCGCCGATGTGAGAATCTACGAAGGGCGCAAGGCTATGGCTGACGACATCGCCCGACCCACCCGCAGACGCAAGCCAATCAAAGATCCCGTGGGGCATATCTCCCTCGACTTCCACCCCGCCGATGCTCCAATAATGACCGATGACCTCATGGCCGAGATAGCGCAGGACTATATGACGCAGATGGGATTGACCGACACGCCTTATATCGTGGTGAGGCACAATGATAAGAACCACCCGCATTGTCACATCGTTTTCAGCCGTATTGACAATGCCGGAAAGATTCTCACGCAGACAACCAATTTCAAGAAGAATGAACGCGTATGCAAGGCTCTCAACAGGAAATATCAGCTTACGCAGGGCAAAAGCAAGCTCAATACGGATGTGTCAAAACTCCGGGGCAAGGAGAAAATCCGCTATCAGCTTGTCCGCGATATTGCCGCAATCTACCTATCCTCGTCTGTCACCGATTGGAGGGCATTCGTTGACCTCTTGCGTAAGAATGGTATAACCGTAAGAGAGAAAATCGGAAAGTCAGGGCGCGTCAATCTTTACTACGGAATAGGGAAATATGAATTCTGGTATAAGAAACTTGACCCGTTTTTCAGCCGTGAGAATCTTGAACAGAAATTCAAGGTACGGAGAGAAAAACAGCAAGCTGCTAAGGCTCAATCCCAGCCATTAGCGCATCCTCAACAGCAACCTCAATCACAAACCAAGTCGCAGCAACCCAAGCCGATTGTCATCCCACCGTTGCCCGATACTGTGTATGGCTTTAAGATTGATAGTTTCCGTCAGCGGGACTATCAGGAAGGCAAGTTCATCAGCATCGGAATCTGCGAACCCGGAGGAGTTGTACCACTTACCCATTGGTTATGGTACGATTTCGACCGTCGACAGCCAGTGATAAGCCGGGAATATCCCTCCGACCACAAGATTCCCGAAGCTTTCCTGCAACAGTTGGTGTCAAAGCACTCTCCGGCATCCTCATCGTCGGGTGCCGGAATCCGTTTCTCATCGCCTTCTCTCGGTGGAAGCGCACCCGAAGAACAAGGCTTCGCGCATGGCGGCGGAGTATCAGACGACTTCAAGCACTTCCTTGAAATGCACCCCTGCATGAGCATCGAGGAAGCGTGGCACCGTTTCTGTGACCAGCAGAAAGCCAAACAACGTATCAAAGGTCCGAAACTTCACTAATCAAAAATCCACCGAGAGATAATCGCATCTTTCGGTGGATCAATTATTATTTCGGATAGGCTTTTTATGTAAAATGATTTTCTAATGAATCTATATCACCGGCTTGAATAGCATTGATGGAATTACGGATTTTATTTGGATTCCAATTCCACCATTGGAGTTTTTGCAATCGGGCTACAATATCCGGCGAGAATCGTTTGCGTATCTCTTTCGCAGGGACCCCGCCGACTATTGAATATGGCTCCACATCTTTTGTGACAACCGCCCGCGTACCGATTATTGCACCATCGCCGATAGTCACTCCAGCCATAATCACAGCATCATATCCAATCCACACATCATTGCCAATTACAATATCACCTTTGTTATTCCATGCCGTAGCGACCTCCGATTTAGGCAAATCCCATTCCTCAAAGAATAGCGGAAATGTATATGTCGAAAGCGATGTCAGCGTGTGATTGGCACAGTTGAAAATAAACTTTGCTCCACAGGCTATCGAGCAGAATTTTCCGATAATCAAACGGTCATGGTTTATCGGATAATGATACAGTACGTTATTCTTCTCAAAGTCACGAGGGTCATTTACGAAGTCATTGTAAATGGTGAAACCTCCTACCTCGATATTTGGGCGCGTTATGACCGATTTAAGATAGACGGTCTGAGTGTCACCGGAACGGGGATATATCTTTGTTTTGTCCATATCGAAATTTACTTTAACATTTCCATTTCAATACAATTCCACGTTTCGCCAAGACACCTGTAACTCTCAGTTTCTTACCTGACAACACGACGAAATCCAACTGATTCATAGCAACGGATTGCAGTCGGATTGTTTTCAAATACGCCTAATGAAACTTTTATGGCACCTAATTTGGAGAAAGCATAATCAACCACCATACTGACAAGGACTTTCCCAAATCCTTTGCCACGCTTTGAATCATCAACAATAACAAAACCCAAGCGTTGTTCAGAAGAATCATCTGCCGGAGTGCGTAGAGTAATATACCCGACAATCTCTTCACCGTCAACCATAGTCAGAGCAATAGAGTTATGTCCGTCAATGTATTGCTGATGATAAGAGTTCATATCATCGGGAGTGACGGGATAACGCTCATATCGGTCAGCGCACCATTGGCGCATAAGATATTCGCTTTTAAGCCATGCCGTAATATCAGTGGCATCAGATGATTTGTATGGTCGTAGGTATAGATTCATTTGTGCTTCGCAATGGGAATCCTTAGAACCGTTTTCATCTTGTCGGGACTGGTTTTCCTTGGATCGGAAATATATATTTCGTGATGGCGACGGATGGAATTAACATCCTTGACATAACCATTTGTCTCTATAAATCGATCAACAGCCGCAAGCGTCACTGGCTCCGCATCATATGGCCCGATGTGCAACACCTGTGCGCAGAGCCCTTCTTCAAAAGTTATGAGGCAAAGGAGGGAACAATCAAGTTTTTTCTTTTTCAGCACCTCTGCTTTTGCCCATTCAACATCTTGGACGTTAACAAAATCAGGGACACGTATCATTGCAGTCCATTTGAAAGTAGATTTGTCGGTAAAATCGGATATGCCTGCATTGTCTGTCCACCATAATCCTTCAAGGGGTGGCACAACATACTCAAAGAACCCGTCAATATGGTAATCGGTCTTATAACTCATCTTTATGGCGTAGGCCACCGGGTAAAGGATACCGAGAGCCTTCTGATATTCCCCGTCAGGGTCGTTGGGATTGCCTGCGCCATTTACAGCAATGAACCTCATGAAAGGCACATCAACTACACCCGGCGTAGTCTTGGGCATATATAAAGCTCTGCATTCGTTTTTATAATCAAAAGCCATTTCTAAATTTCTTTTTCGCTATAATTGCGTTTGATTTCTTCGATTGACTTACCGCCAATACCAAAATTTTCATCCGGCAATTCCTTGATGGTGACGGTGAAGAATTGTGCCGGGATATGTGTTATCACGGAAGCTGTTGCTGTAAGACGCTAAATAAGTTCTTTCTTTTGTTCGGCGGTTAATGCTCCGCTTTCTATTGATATGTATGGCATAATTCCAATTTATAAAGTACATGAGGCTTCAATCTATGACCTCTTGGCAATGCCGGATGAGAGAAAAAGCCATCTCGCTCCATTCCGATTTTCTGCATCACTCGTTCCGAACGATGGTTGTCTACCGTCGTAAAAGAATAAATTTCATTAAACAAATGGTGCTTACGGGCATAATCAATACAGGCTTTTGCGGCTTCTGTGGCATAACCGTTGTTCCAATGCTCCCTTGCAAGTCTCCAACCGATTTCAACTCCGGGAGAAAACTCCGCATCAAAATCAAAGTGATGGAATCCAACATAACCGATAAAGCTGCCATCGCCTTTTGTTTCCACTGCATAAAGGCCATAACCATAAGCGTTATGTTCGGCTACTATGCGATTGTAGAACTGCTCCGTTTCTTCCAAAGAAAGACATTTGGGCAGATACTCCATGACCTCTTTATCGCTGTTGATTTCAGAAAATAGAAATATATCATCTTCCCGCCAAGGGCGCAGAATAAGCCTGTCAGTTTCAATCATAGCAACAACGATTTTAATTCTTCCGCAATAAACATTGTCGGAGTAAATTCAACTATCTGATAATTAGCAATGCCGTTGATGTAGAAGGGATCTTCGGCAATTATGGCATTAACTGCTGTTCGGTTATCGGCTTTCATCATAATAACGCCGCCGACACGCGGATTCTGCGGGCCGGATGCGATGAAATCTCCGGCGGCGTAGTGCTTGGCAAGATATTCACGATGAGCGGTTAGAAATCGGTCAACCTCGCTCAACGGCTTTTTGTATGTAAGTATCGCGATAAACATAGTAACTCAGTTTTTCCAACGTTTGAGGTGAGGAAAGAATTGGCGCATCATTTCCTTTGCCTGTTCTTTTGTCAAGTTTTGACCTGATTGCTTGTTTATCTCGTCGGTGAACTGGGCGCAGTGTTCAATCATCTGCTCCATTGTCATATCCTGCGTGAACTTGCCATCCTTGTAGCAATAGATACAATAATCCTCATTTGGTGTACCATCGGCATTCGTACCGAGGATTTCATTTGTTAGCGGCATACCGCAGCTCTGACAGAATTTCATTTCCATTGTCATTTCTTTCTTTGCTCCACAGTCCAATGGGGCGGCCTATAAATGCAGAAGCGCGGACTTCTATGTAAATCTAACTTGACGGCCCTGAGAAAGCCTATGATGCAGATATAACGATAGCAGCCCACGCCGTATGCGTGAGAACCACTATGCTATCCTTGTGTAGTGTCGTGAATTTCCTACGTTCTCGACTTACAGAGAGCATACCGCTTCTTATTTCAAAATGTCGTGGGCTGACTTGCGTCAACCCGACAACAAAGGTATGAAAATTTTATGGGATTTTAAAGATTAAACGTGGTGACTCAGTGAAAATTCAGCCGAGGTCACCACATTTTAGCCACAGAATATAGTTAAACCCTGTTAAATTTGGGGCTTTTGGAGTGACTTCATGGAGTTGGATGTTAGCGAATGAATACGAATGGCGATGAATGTAATGCTGATTATCAACTACTTACACCTTCGCCATAGACAACCGCAATGCGCCACATCACATAGAAGGCATTGTATTTCAGTAAGTTAGGTGTTGCGTGGTGACTTTTGTGGTAACTCGGAGTGGCGCGGGTGAAAGAAAGACCGCTAACTCTTTGAGAATTAGCGGTCTTCTGTGGTGCCACCAGCAATATAAATGTTAAATTATTATCAATCGGATTAAATTAAAATATATACTAATATACTGATATTAAGCCGAATTAAACAATTTTCAATTTAGGCGGATAGCGGCTGTTTTAGAAATTATAGTGACTATTGTAGTGACTATTCAGGAAAAGTCACTAACTTTGCAGTGTCCGATTCATAAGGGAATCGAACCTTGGATTCTATGGCAAAATCTCTTTCCCGGTTCTTCATCCGCAAGCAGGACGAGAAGAACGAAATCGCAACTCTTTTCTTTAGGGTGCAGAACAAGAAACACAAAGTCGATACGCTCTTTTCCTCTCAGATACGTGTGAATGTTGCGGAGTGGAAAGAGGCTTTGTCGTGTCCTGAAAAATGGATGCGACATCAAAGGGCGAACTTCAATCTACACGACTCTCTCAATAGGATTGAACTGGTAGTGAAGTCGGAAGTCGAGGGCATGTCTTTCGATAAGTCACATGTTGAGGCCGAGATCCTCTCTATCGCCAATCCGAAGAAAGCAGAAGCCATAATGAAAGCTAAGCGTGAAGAGGAGGAACGGCAACGCGAGGAAGAACGCATAAAGGAAGAGCAGGAACGTCTGATAAAGGAAGGCATCGATGCTGAACGCGCCAAAATATGGAACTTCATAGACCGATTTTGCAACGAAATCAAGAGCGGTGCCAGGCTTAATGGTCATGACAGATACGCGCCAGGCACTGTGAAGGCATGGAATAGCTTTAGGAAGCTGTATGACTTGTTTGACAGAAAGCATCGCTACACATGGCATGATGTAGACCGTGCATTCGTCACCAAATTCCTAAACTTTATGGAGAAGAAAGATTATATGGTGACTGCGCAGAATAAATATCTGGTCGATCTCCGCGCAATCATCAGCTATGCCTATGCCGACGGAATACACGACAATGACCGCGCCCTGCAATATTTCGCAAAAAAGAAAATTGAAGAGAAAGACAAGGCTATCGAAATCTACCTTACCGATGCGGAACTTCAGGCATTGTATGAAATGCCACTGTCAGGCAAGCAGGAAGAGGTGCGCGATATATTTCTTGTCGGGTGCTACACCTGTCAACGCGTGAGCGATTACAACGACATTGACAAGGATTGTTTCACCACTACTGCCAAAGGAACACCGGTAATACGCCTCATTCAGAAGAAAACCCGCAACGAGGTAAAGATTCCTATAATGAATCCCAACCTAAAGGCTATATGCGAAAAACACAACTACAATCTCCCTTATGTTGTTGACGTGATACTCAACCGCTACATAAAGGAGATTCTGAAGGAGTTGTCCGATAAAGTGCCCGACTTAGCCAAGATGGTAGTAACCAAACTTACTCAAAAGCAGAAGAAACTGGTGGAGGACGGCAAGCTCGTTGTCGAGCACAACGAAAAGGGAGAGGTGATAATGCCTCGCTACAAGTGCGTGACAACCCACACAGCCCGCCGTAGCGGAATCACCAACATGTACCTAACCCACAAATACTCCATAGTCCAGATGATGCACGTCAGCGGCCACAAGACACAAAAGACCTTTATGGACTATATCAAACTCTCCTCGGACGAAATCGCCGACGAGATAGACGCAATCGCTAATGGCGCAAAATCCGAAGTATTTTGACTATTATTACTCGGAAACAGCTACAAATCAAAATATAAATTGTAATTTTGAATATGGAAACAAATAATTCACAGCTCGTAATCTATCAGGCGCCGGACGGAAATATGTCGATTGATGTGACAGTTCAGAATGATACCGTATGGCTGAGCCAAGGGCAGATGGCCGAACTCTTTGACAAAGATCAGTCAGTTATTGCCCGCCACATCTCTAATGTTTTCAAGGAAGGCGAGCTGGAGAAAGAGAGTAATATGCAAATTTTGCATAATACTCTGTCGAAGTACAAACCGACTCAGGTTTACAGCCTTGATGTTATTATCTCTGTTGGCTATCGCGTTAAATCCAAACGTGGTACTCAATTCCGCATCTGGGCAAATAAGATATTGAAGCAGTATCTTCTTCAAGGCTATGCCATAAACGAGCGGATAGCTGCACAGAAATATGACGAGCTTAGTCAGTTGATAAAAGTGCTCGGCCGCACAATCCAAAATCAGGAAAGGCTTACGGAGGACAGCCGTTCATTGCTCGATGTTGTTGTCGATTACACATACGCCCTCGACACTCTTGACCGCTACGACTATCAGGAACTGAAGATCGAGGACACCACCGGTAAAGAGTCGTTTCATGCCACTTACGAAAACGCCATGGAAGTCATCCGCGAGCTACATGAGAAATTCGGTGGCAGCACATTGTTCGGCAACGAAAAGGACGATTCCTTCAAAAGCTCCATCGGTCAGATTTACCAGACCTTCGGTGGCGTTGACCTATATCCCTCAGTGGAGGAAAAAGCTGCCATGCTCCTGTACCTTGTTACCAAAAACCACTCATTCAGCGATGGCAACAAGCGCATTGCCGCAACTCTATTCCTGTGGTTTCTCAACGGCAACGGCATTCTCTATAACGGAGACGGCACCAAGCGCATTGCCGACAACACCCTTGTCGCTCTCACCCTAATGATAGCCGAAAGCCGTACCGAAGAGAAGGACACAATGGTTAAGGTCATTGTCAACCTTATCAATAAGAATAACTGAATTAGGCTATTCATTATTGTTTCATGACGTGCAGTCAAAAAGGCATTTCTTCATTATAAATAATGTTTGGATCTTCTGGAGCGGAGAGGAATCTTCCTTTAGCAAATAAGTGTTTACCATCCATGCCTTCCACTATTTCCATAGAGGTATTGAGAAGGATCTCCAATTTGGCTTTTTGCTCTAACACGTCCTTTGTCACAAGTGGTTTGGATGCTTCGTATTTAAATATGATAGGAAGCATAACATCGAGCAATAGACAATATTTCTGGAATGCCCATTGGCGTTCAACAAGCAACGTGAGAGCTTCATCTTCTTGGTCGTAAGCAAAAAGTGCGTTGTGGCTTATTATATCTAGAATAGTGGATGCTAATTTGCAACACTGCTTTTGCTCATTCAGATAATAGTCTCTTATCTCTTGATTTGATGAGTAGATTTTAAAGTTATATTCACAAGTAAGCCACTCTCCTGTAACATCGGAATCAAAACCATTTTCATTAAACCCAACTTTGAAAGTCATATCGTAGATACCAGTCTCTTGATATGTCAAGACTATATATGCTTGCGATTTATCGCGAAGTATAGTAAACTTATCTGGCTTAACTTTATTCCAACGTCCTGATTCTGCTTCTTGTTTAATATAAGGTAAAATTTCCAACAGATGTGAATGAATGGTATAAAATTTCCATATCGTTTCATTAGAATAAAACCAGTCCATAGGTTTAATAGATGAAACTATTGTACTGAGAAGAATATTGACGTTTTGCGCAATGGTATCAACTGAAGATGTAAACTCTAGGCCCCAGTCGCAGTTACATAAATCCGCATCAATACCGTAATCCCAAAGCTGAATCATTAGGCATTCTGCAAAGGATTGAACAGAAAGATTCTTTTTATCAAAGTTGTCAGCCCGGAATAGATATGAGATCCAACAAGTTGTTGAAATATCATCGCCATAAAAGGCAACTTTAATGCTATGAGAATGAGTATTCTCATCAATGATATTAATGAAAATTTCGGCAGAGCTATCATAAGTGCTATATTCAAACTTAATGTCTTCTGCATTTACTCCACTCCAATTGTCTTGTTGAGCAAGAGCCTTAAGAGTTTGATATTCTTTAAACAGATGTACAATATTTTCGGGTGCACCTTTTGGTACATCATAACGAATAAATCGAGGGTCCTTAGGATTCGGTGTCATAATTAATCAGATATAATACTTTAATGAGTATCTTTAGGGGTTGAATTACACTTAGATCACTTGCATCCTGGTGCATTCCAAGAATAAAAATTATTGCCGTATATAGGGCAAGTTAAGCCATAATAAAGTTTAACAATTCCATAAGCAGAGAAATCATGAATCTCTTTGTGCTTAAGACAACAAAATTCATAATACTTCCCGCCATGAGTGCATAATGCCTATATGTGCATACAGAACGATGCATAACTGCTATAATACCAATGTGTTAACTTATTTATACGCATCAATTAGTCTTTTCATATTCTCATGATATTCTTTGTTCCCAAGATTTATCACAACCAAATTTGAAATAGTTCGAGTTATTCCAGTGTATAATAATTCATCAAAAGAAGGATCTCCGTCCATGTGTTCTTGTAGAATAAGAAAAACTGTATCACTCTCCCAACCCTTGAAGCTGTGTATTGATGAAATTTTGATATTACCGGTATTCATCCAAAAGTTAAATTTCTTATTGTTTCGTATGAAATCGTAATTTGCAGAAAAAACTGATTTGCGGAAATCTAAGATAATATTCTTATTTCTCAGCATAATTGCCATGAAGTCATTAAACGTACACTGGAATTCATTGCATGTAGTCTCCAAGCGAGTTTTAAACTCACTTGGAAATCTAACATACATTTCAAACAAAGTAAACAAGGTTGCAAGCTGACGTTCAGCCTTATCTGGATTTCTATCCTTCTCTCTTTTTATTAACGAGATCAGGTCAGCCTTAAGTTTAGAAGGAGCAAAACCTAATGACTCTCGTATTCCTTGAAGATACATGAGTTCATAGGTTTCAAACATAGTGGTTGTTCGTCTTCCTGTCTTATACCTATAATATGTTTCAAATAATTTAAGGAACTCGAATTCAACGCCCAGTACGGTTATATCATTGATGGATACATTATTTACTCTATTTTGGATATTACCCTCAATTATGTTGAATACTGACTGTATCGGATATTTTCCTTGAAGTGGAATGTAATTTAGATAACCTTGCTGAAGATTCTGTCCCACAAATAGTGAATCTTGGTCGGAAGTCAGTGTACTATCAATTTCATATTTACCATCGAAATATGCCTGTTGAAAGCCTAATGCCAGGTCTTTAATTTTCATATCAGATCGGAAGCATGTCTCCAATGTGTTTACACCAAGTACATTAGTAACCACATCCTTCTTGGAAATTCCTCTATTGTAAATGTTTTGCTTAACATCTCCAAGCAAGTAGTAACCACCTTGAGGATATGTACCCTGCTCAATAAGGAAGTTGTCTTTAATAATATCCATCCATACTCGTTTATAGTCTTGTATTTCATCAATAAATATTACATCGAATCGCTCAGTATCCTCCTTACGTTCAGAGAATAAAGAATAGTTATCGTAATAACGGGCAAAGAACGCGTCAAGTGTCTCATCGTCCTCTTTGCGAAAGTCGATACCGAGATTGTTTAGTTGGGCATTTATAAACTGATGATAATTCAAAATTGTAAACGATGACCATTCAAACTGTTCTTGAACCTGTTGTATTTTATCATGAATAAAGTTCTTTAAAGTAATATTATAGGTAAGAATCAATATTTTAGGATGCGTCACACCTTGTTCAATCAATTCTTTGTATGATTGAACGGCTTTTGCTGCCATTAATGTTGTCTTCCCAGATCCGACGACACCTTTAATTCGCCATTCTTTCCTCTTTTTATCGTCAAAAATCAATTCATCCTGTTTCTTGGAATACATCAACATTTGAGGATTCTGTCTTTTAAGATAGCCATTATATCTGCTAATAAACCTTCCTTGTGTCTGTAAATGAAGAGGTGGTAACAGCAATCGGCGTATGCTTTCATAAAGCCAATCACTGAAAAGACAACTTGGACGATCTGATAGGATATAATGTTTTGCCAATATTTGATTAAAACTGGAGACATCCAAATTGTCGCATCCTATCAGTTCGATATTCCTAATAAATTTCTGGTATCCTTTATTGTCTTTATATGGATTGATAAGTAATTTGCTGATTTGAGTTTGAGTAGCATTGTGAAAATAAACCCCACATGTAACTACCCCCCACAACTTGGGATTCTTTATATTAGTTTCAAGAAGTTTCTCGACATGAAGATTGTAGAGGTTCTCCTTGTACTTCAAGACTTGATCTATTGGTGATTTGATATAAGCATGAGCTTCTTTGTCATTTTGAGGATACTTCAAATGCCAATGTTTCTTTTCGTCAAGTTCATAGGCCGCCAAATCCCAATCTTTAACTTCTATAATCAGCACACCACCCCCCCGACGCATTATTACGACATCAGGACGGTCTCCATTTAGAAATGGATTAAAGTATACTTCAAAGGTATCATCTAAAGAGCGTTCAAGAAAACGGAGCAAAGAACATTCCCCCTCAGTCGGTTGAACACGAAACTTAGAGATTATCTCTAATGAAGGGATAAACTGAGCCATAGTTATTCCGATAAAAGCCTGTTGTCAAAATCGTCACCTACTTCAAAGGCATACAAACCATATCCTTTTTCATGGAAATATATTTCTTTCATCCAATCGAGTACTTGTGAGTGAATATGTTTGTCACTGGTATATGATGGAATAAGATTTATATTATGAAAGGTTGACTTGACCTCTCCTTGTGCATTTTCATGTACACCTCTGTTGTCAATAACACCGAATCCGTGTCCCGACGTAATCAGATGGTAGTTTGTCAGAATTTTTCTATCGTGTGTTATTTCTCCTGACATGTGAGCAACAATCGAGACCTTTATTTCTGATCCCAATTTGAGTTCATGAATTTCCTTAATAACCTGTTCCATTTTCTCCTTTTTCAAATCGTTCTTCCCATTATTGACAAATATGGTCAAATGAAATGGGATAGATAAACCTTTAGGAACAAGAGCCTTCATTAGACTATAGAGTGATGGTTTTCTTCTATCAAAAGCATGGAAAATATAGTTGTCAATTATTATTGCTGCGTTGATAGGTATCACTTGTGTCGTATCCAACACATCTTTCCAAGATGAAATATCTTCGTATTCCTCACCGTGTTGCTGAAGGCGCAACTTTTGAGCCTCTGTTAAAAGATTATACGGCCGATAATGTGTATAACACAGGTCATCAATCATTTGCATATCGGTTAGCGATGTAGTAACCAATAACCCCATTTTATGCTTATAATCAACATAAGGTCGTGACGCAGGTGGTGTCATCAAATATATATCGTCTGCTCTGAAATTTTTAATTTCAGAATCCATTGATTTGATAGCTTTGATGTCTCTATTTACGCGCTTTAAGAGTTTGTTGATAATAGGGTTTTGAGCAGCTAAACCTTTTAATTCTGATTCGCTGGTACATTCTACATAAACGTTTCCTAACTTTTCTATAGTTGATAACACGGTACTATACGGACGCTCTTTCCGGAGTCGTATAACTTCAGAAAGAGTATCTTTTGTACAGAATATCCTATGTGCCGCCATTGTCACTCACCGCTTAAATCGAACAACTGAATGGCAGCGTTGTCTGCCTCATCAAGAAAACCCGGTCCGAAGTCCTGAGTAAATTTGCCATTTTCTTTTAGCCCCATATTGTAAGGATGGCTATTCTCATCAACATATATTACAGAAACGTCATCCGTAGATATTTTTTTCTCGGCTACACGCACCTGCAATCGGCGAATCAAATATTCGCTATGAGTCTCAATAATGAAGTGGATGTTATACTTTTCTCTTGCCTCGGCAAACATATCCACCAACAGGGACTGGAACTTTGGATGAAGATGTATTTCAGGCTCCTCAATGATAATTGTCTGTTCCGGGAACAAGACCTTATCAGTACTCATGTCTGTGACATAGACATAGTTCTGACCAGCCCATCCCTTAACGAGAAAGTGATGGAATGCGTTTTGAATGCCGGTTTCAATCTCCATTAATATGGAGAACAGTTGTGTTATGCCATAGCCTTCATCAGCCAAAAGAGAGGTTCGTTCCCCTTTATGGAGTCTGATTGACACGCCCAATCCTTCCGAGTCAAGGTCAAGAGTGGCACAGTCGCAAACGCCAAATTTGTGGAGCCATTTGTTCATGAAAGCATCCGGTTCATAACCTTTCTCGTTTTCGTATTCCTTGAGACCTACAAAGTCTCGACGAGCGTTAAAATAACGATTGAGAAGTGTTGCAAAGTCTGTTTTTGAGTCAAGAGTATACAGACGTTTAACATCTATACGAGACGAACCGACATAAGATAGAGTGCCGGCCCAAGATGGATTGAGAGCCGTTTGTAACTGATTGTTTACAATCCTATTGAAGTCTTCCCACAAATAATACACTGTGAGATGGTGGGTGTCGCCAATCCATTCTTCAATCTCTGTCAGCTTTATTCTTCCTGAATATGAATTGTTTTGCTCAAAACCAATCATTTCACCGATATTGGTCAGCGTTGTGAGGAGTAAAGGGAACTTTACACTTGTATTCTGAACTTTTGCCGTCAATCGTTCATCTCCCTCACTAAGTTTCTCCATTAGGCGGAACCATGCCTCGTCCTGAATAGTAGCATCAGAATGAACATGAGACCAATCTTGTGGTACTAATAGTGTCTCGTCGTAATCAAGATCCGTTGCATTAGAAAAATTAGACATCCATTCTTTTTCACGCAACTTGAAAAATTCTAAAAAGGTATCACATTCCGATTCACCGAAAACTTCTGATAAACGCTGAATGTAAGCTTTAATTCCAGGCATCTCTTCGTATGCTGAAGCCAGTAGCTCATTCACCGATATAAGAAATTCATTTTTGCTAAGACCTCCGATTTTATCCAGAATAGTAACGTTGAAGAGAGAATCGTTTTCAATTGCCCAGAGTAAAGAATCGTATGACACCTTATGAGTTTTTTCATATTCATAGGCATCAAATCCATTGATGAAAGAATTGGAAAGCGTGTAATTGGGATCCAAATTTTTTCGAGTGCCTTCCAAATAATCGGCAAGGAAGGGTGTCGTATTAAAATAACAAGAGCCTTTTTCAGTGCTGAATACAGGTATCCCTTCCTTGTAGATTCGAAGAGATTTGAGATAACCGCGGTTAAGAATATCCGCACTATTAGTCTCGAAAGTTAAAACAACATCCAAACCGTTATCAGCAGTAAACCTATATTCTAGTTCTCCATTGGTGGATTTATAGTTAACGACCTTATCAAAGCGGCCAAGTAAATTTAGCGGATAATCGTTAAAATCCATAGTGTAACTGCCGAGCTGCAACACGCTCTTATTGTCAGATGCAGCCTTCACTTTTTGAAGATAGGTGTTAAGGAGTAGTATTGACTTGACTATACTGCTCTTACCGGAACTATTGCATCCAGTAAGGACAGTGAATGGTGCAATCCTAGCTTCAGCACCTTCCTCGCCAAATACTCTAAAATTCTTTATGTTGTAATTCGTTTTCATTCTTATTTATTTGATAGTGCAAAGTTACTAAATATTTACGAACTCTTTGTTCGTAAAGGCATCTCTTAGTCTATATCCCAATACGCATCAGGTTCACGGTCAAACGCATCGTTGATGATATTACCAGAATATCTAACTACGTCTTATAAGGCTCGGCATATTCGCCATGATATGACATTAATTGTCATCGTAATAATAGTATAATTCATTTCCCTTAATCTCATCATTGTTTGTTCACTGTGTAAAGTTACGTTCAGTAACGAAATCTAACTTCCAACCCCTGTGCCGATAGATTGATAACGATTTACCATATCGTTAGCGACATCATAAACTTTTTTTGCAATGCTTTGTGGTGAAATAACAATTAGCTCTGCGCCAAATGAAGATAACTCACGAAGCAATTCAAAGTTTTCAATGCAATCTATGGTAAAAAATCTACCTCCATATAACTGTGGGTATTCCGAGTGAAGTCTTTCTTGTTCCATAGAGGAAAGATTTCTTTGAGAGCCATGAAGCGGTTTAGTACATACATAGTTCTTTGATTTATCAGATACCCAAAACAATATGCGTTCAACCGGTCTATCTTCATATAATGTAATACCTATAATATCCTCGTATCTCTCAGTAAAATCTTCACTATGGGTTTTATACTGATAACCGGAGGTGTATTCAACCCTGATAATTCTATCAAGAGCAAAGGATAGAATACGGTTACTATCGAAAGGACTTGCAAGCAAATACCAGCGATTGTTGTATTCCTTTAATAAATAAGGAGACAATTCAACAGATTTCTCATTATCGTCATTGAAAGTATGATAATAGAGTTTGATAACCGCCTTACTGCTGATTGCCCGATATAATTCAGCAAGCATCGTAGAGTTATTCTCAATGTTCTTGGACATAGATATAATCTCCGGTTGTGTCGTAATATTGAGTCGTTCGGCCAACTCCTCCAACCACTCGAAGTTCGGCTGCCCCTTGAAACTGCCAAGTGTAGAAAGGACCGAAGCCAACAACGAGCGTTCATCTTCAGAGAGTGCTTTGTGGAAGATAGAGAACGTTGGGTCAGCATAACGCAAGCATGGCTTTTTATATACTCCGTCTCCACTTCTTGTTGGGGCATCAACTTTGAAACGATCAAATTCCACATCAAAAGGGCTGTCATACTCTAAATATTGTAAGTCCTTCTCAACCATACGTCGCGTTACGGGTTCAGAACCATATTCAGGTAGATGCTTTGCCAGATAATCGGTCATATCTTGAATGGACCAATTCCTACGTCTGTCTTGAAGCAAATGGTCAAGTAGCGCATATCGTGTCATTGCATTCTTATTCGCCGGCATATCAAATATTGACTTCGTAAGTTATCAAATTAAAACTACCAACGCGCTTGCATCCAAACTCATCAATTGCCTCGATTGTAGTTTCAATTCGTTTCTTCTTATAGAAATTCCAAATATTAGAATATTTTAGAGGTAGTACTATGATTCCACAAGAATTAATGATTCCCCAAATCTTTTTGTCGCAATCTCCGACACATATTCTTGACAGACCACCATCGAATGAATCAATCCAAGCATATTTTCCCTTGGGTATTATTACCGTCCCATCTATGCTGATCACCTCGTATTGACCATCCATGTGCTGAATGGTCAGTATCTGATTATCATCTGATACACCAATTTGCTTGTACTCAGGTTCAAGGATAAATTCTCCCTTGCAATTTAGCAAACCCCATTTGGTTCGCAAATATGTACTTGGTTCTTTTGTAGCCCTATTGAAGCCATAGGTATAGTATATACCAACTCGGACAACGTCTGAATCTTCACGGCAAGAGTCTAGTATTCGGTCATATTTAGGTTCAACAACGACCTCACCGGATCTATTCATCATACCATAATGTTGATAGTACGAGAATGGGATTAAAAGACGAGTGTCCTTTTCAATATCATAGTCATTGTAGTCCACAGCTACGCGAACATTTGAAAATTCCTTATTTGCATGATCTTTGATATTCTTCTGTTCCATGTTTTCTTAGTTACTGTGCAAAATTAGCCAATATAACCGAACCCTATGTTCGCATCTGTAAAATTAAGCAAAATTTGGGAGGTACACAACCGATTTTTGAACAATCCACCGTGCTTGCTATGAGAATGTTGCGAAGAATGGGCTCATCGGTTTGTTTATGACTGATTGCGACCCTAAATGTGCGATTGGAAGGCGTGGACAATATGTGCATAAGTTACTTCTATCTCTTACTATTTTTGTCTAATGGAGATGGGATAATGTGGGATTTTGTGGGAAAAGATGAGATTTGTGTCCAAAGAGGGCGATTTAGCAATGGAAATGTGCGAACTTTGTTGTTGCACATTTCGTATAATAGCTTATCGCTATTGTAATTTTGCAGTCTAAACACTTTTGAATATGAATGATAACCGAAATAATTTTGAAACTGAAAGGAGTAAGGAGGATTTGAAGGCGTGGATTGAGAGCCATCCGCATGAGTATGGAGAAGTGGCTATGGAAATGGGTGAGGCTGATCTTTTCAGTGTGTTTCTAATGGCGCAGGCTGCATTTATCTCCTCGCCGGAATTTCAAAAGCGATTGGAGGATATGGTTGATACTGATAGCTTGAATGTCGGAGAGCTTATAGAGATTTTACATCAGTCGAGGTTTACTGAAAAGATACTTACTAATCCGAATGGGGATGAGGACTGGGAGAAGTACCGTCTGCCTTTTGCTGCTTGGCTGAAACATGGTCGGTCTTCGGAAATGGTGATTGAGAACATTGAAGATGCAATCTCTTTGTCTGGCAATAGGCAAGCCAAATGGCAGCTTTCCAAGTTCCTTAAAGATGTCATAAAGCGTCTCATAGGAACAAAACAGCGTTCACGCAATAAATTGAGTGAGTATCTCGATTATAGAAAATGTCTTGAAAGCGGTAATATCGCAGAATGGGCGTTAAGTGGGATTGATGACATAGAGGAAGCCACCCTTTTGCCTACCAAGCCAACTAAAAAAGAGAAGTTTGTTGAAGATTTGTCTGTTCTTGTAGCGACTCATGATCAGGATCTGGTGAGCCGTATTGGTGATTGGTTGAAGTATAATGTCCGTGGAATTGATGTGGCTCGTTTATACGTTGCGCTTGTTGAGGCTGATGAAATCAGGGCGAATCTGACTGTTACGCGGTTTATGGATGCTCTGAAGACCTCTTTCCCTAAAGTCAAAATCGTGGGAACGCGACAAGTCCAGAAGGATGTCAATTATCTCCAAAGCTTGTTGCCTCACGGCAAGAGATATGGAAAGGAAGAGCCTGAAAATCGTTTCGCGATTGACAAGATAAAGGTCGAAGTTTTGCTAAAAAATCTTGAAAACATTGACTGAAATAGCCTCTTTTCGATTCGTTTGATTCGTTTTATAGTTCGCGAACTTAACGAACCATCAATTCTTTTTAATCCAAGAAATTACGCTATACTTTTGCGTCATCGTTCCATTTCGGAGCGGTGGCGTTTCTGTCTTATGCCGCCAGTAGAAGCGTCGAACAATGTCGGCAATCAAAACAAAAATGCAAGATTTATTAGATATGCTCAATGAGGGTCGGGCCCATGTCAAGGTAGAGATGAACGCCGAAGACCTCAAAGCATTTTCGGAGGACTTGATCCGCCGCGCAAAGGATGAACTCGGCTCGATGGTCGAGGCAGCCAAGAAAGAACGTATGCTCACCAAAGCCGAGGTAAAGGAACTCTTTGGCGTATGCGATGCCACACTCTGGCACTGGGCAAATAAAGGTATCCTCAAACCTGTCAAGACCGGCAACAAGATTATGTACCCGGAATATGAGGTACGCAAAGCCCTCGGACAACGTAACATCAATATCTGAGCATCATGAAAGCGAATGGCTATTACAACCATCCACGCTTTCCGTTGGAAGCCGGATGTGGATTGATCGAGGAGGATAGCATTGCCTTTACCAGCGATTCCGGTAAAACTACTGAAACTCCTTCTTTCCCTCTGGAGATATTTCCGAAAGCAATCCGCGACATAATAGAGGCTCTTGAGGAGTATGAGAACTATAATGTCGATTTCACTTCGGCTTCATTCCTTACAGTATTCGCGGCTGCTATGGGCAACACTTGGTCAGTCCGCTTCATGACAGGATGGGTAAGCCGACCGATAATCTACATGGTGCTTGTAGGTTCGCCGAGCTGCGGCAAGACTCCGCCATTGCAACAGGCGGTCGCACCTCTGCTCAAACTCGACGGAGAGTATGACATGATCTACTGCAAGGAGATGGAAACCTACCGCCGATGGGAACGCATGTCGGCAAAGCAGCGTGAGAGACATTCTCTTCCTGAAGAAATGAAGATGCCTAAGCGAAAATGCCATGTGGTGGTTGACTCCACCGTAGAGGCTCTTATCGGAGCTTTGCGCGACAATCCGCGCGGAGTGCTGATTTACAAGGATGAGATAGACAGCCTCCTCTCCAATTTCAACCGCTACAACAGTTCGGACGAGGGCTACTTTCTCAGTCTGTTCAGCGGTACGCCTTTCAAGTACAGCCGAAAGTCAAACAACGAGCATATCTTCCTCGCCAATCCCTATTGTTCTATTATTGGCACTACACAGCCCGGTCGTCTGGGCGAACAGTTCGGCGGCAAGCGAATGATGAACGGCTTTTCATCTCGATTCCTGAAAGTCTATCCCGAAATTGACAAGATGCTGTCGTGGAACGACACCACCATGCCTGACAGCGTTCTTGAAGAATGGGAGCGAATTATCCGAAAGGTGGTAGCCGCTACTCCTTCAACAGACCAAGAGGGAAAAGCAACCTCTATAGAGCTAATGTTTTCCCAAGATGCGAAGCTCCGCATAATTCAGTGGAAAGATGCGGTAAACAACAAGGCCTATGCTGAAACGGATTCGGATGCTGTCAGGGCGTTGTGCGGCAAACTGGAAACTTATCTCGTCCGCTTCTGCCTGGTCATACAGATTATGCACTGTATCTGTGGAGAATCGGGCATGGATAAAATTGAACCGGGAACTGCCGAACTCGCCATCAGGCTCACCGAATATTTCAGAAACATGGAGAGCCGGATTGCACCGGAGATTGAAACCGGTATCCTTGACAACCGGTTCACCGAGTTACTCGGAAACCTCAGGGATTCGTTCACCACGGCAGAAGCTGTCTGGGAAGCCCTGCAACTCGGAATCTCGGAATCTTCGGTCAAGAGATTCCTGAGAGACGGAGGCCGAGGATTCGTGAAGAAAAAGTCACACGGTTGCTATCGCAAAATATGACCCATGCGCTGACACTATGAACTTTTGACATTATGACATTTTCGACCGAGGTCGAACTGACTGAGATACCCCGGTTGCTCACGCCTGATTTGGAGTATAAACCTTGCTTTGCAAGATATGCCGATTGTGTCCACAACGGCTATCCCGCCTCCCCCGAGGTGAGGGTCAATCCCGCTCGAAACTCGCAGTCTTTTATCTAATGATACATTGTCCGTGAACGATGATAGACTGAAAAATGGATGATGATAAACTGAAAATATGCGATTGATAGATTATTCAATATCGCATTTATCATGAACCGTGATACTTCGGTTTATCGGTCATCGTCACATTGGATAATCGATACATTGGATAATATGATAATGAGCCATTGGACAATAAGTCATCGGGTAATGGAGCATTGGATAATCAGACAATCGAGTCACTAAGATATTATATCATCAAGGTATCAGTTCATCAAATCATCAAGCAATCATTATACCAAGTCATATAGTCTTCATTGTATCAGATATTCAATCAACCAATCTATCAAACCATAATATCTTAAAAAGTTAATCTCTATGCCGGATAAAAAATCCATCACTATAAAAATACGTGTCGATTCGCAGACCCACGCAGAAATGCAGTCAAGAGCCGACCGATACACCGACGGTAATCTGAGTGCGTTTGTACGTTGTGCCACACTCAAATATGAAGAGCAGCCGATGGCTGACCGCGACAATCCCCGTATGATTGCTTTGATCAAGTCCGCTATCAAGCTCATCGAAAGAACCGGCACCAACACCAATCAGGTCGCCAAGCACATCAACGAGCAGCAGAAAATGAATCCTTACTCGTTGCGGGCGGCAGATCTTCTTCCCTTCAGTCAGTTTTGCGAGGGTACAGATAAAATCCAACAGATGCTGACATACCTCTATAATATGATAATATCAAGAAAATGATAGTCAAGAAGCTCAACGATGTGTCCGGCGGCGGTTTCCCCGGCGCTCGATATAACGAGAAGAAGATTGCTGATGGCGTGGCAACCCTTATGGCGATGGAGAACGTCAGCGAAGCGTTGCGCCACAATGTAGAGACGCTGCACCGCTTCGGCCTTGATGCCTCGGCTGAAGTCGAAAGGTATCTGAAGGAAAACTCTAAGACTTACGGCAACACAAAGACGACTCGTTTCCAGTTCCATGTGTCAGCATCTGTGAAAGGACGCGCCATGTCGCCTGAAGAACTCACCGACTTCGCGCGAGAGCTTATGGTGGGTATGGGATATGCCCGTCAGCCGTATTTTGTTTACGCCCACCACGATACCGGCAACAACCATGTGCATATTCTCTCGACGAGAATAAAGCCAAACGGTTATGCCATTTCTGACCATCAGGACAGGCGCAGGCTTAACGAGTGCGCAAATCGCATACTCTCTCCTGACATCAAGAAAGATATTGACCGAATTCTCGGCTACGACTACGAAACGGAGGGGCAGTTTGCCAATATCGTCAAGACTCATGGTTACAAGATAGAGAAATCGCTCGACGGCTACCGACTGTTCAAGTGTGGAGGCGACGCCGGGAATATCGCAATCGGCGACATCCTCAATCGAATCACCAAGAACAGCCCCAAGCGCAAAGATCGCGCTACGCAGCTTCGCGCTATAATCCGGAAATACAAGAGCGAGATAGCCGAGGGAAAATGTCAAAATGTCGATAATGTCAAAGTGTCAAAAGGTAAGAAGCGAAAGCCAGTAAAAGCAAAACTGAATACCGACATCCGCAAAATACTTGACAACCACGGCAAGCCGTTGAGCGAGGAGAACTGCCAGCGCATACAGACTCTCATTGATGTTCTCAAGACAAAGTTTGGCATAGACATCAGTTTCCAGAAGGACAAGGACGGCAGGGTGAGAGGTTACAGTGTAATCGACCATGCCGAAAAGATTGCCTTCGACGGCAGCAAGGTGATGAAACTGTCGGAGCTTATTGATTTCGCCATCAAGCCACAGAGGAAACCATCGCCGCTTGACGTGTACCGCGGCCTGTTCACTGTCGAGGTGGGCAAAGACAGCAGAGGAAACTATATGCTCATCAATGTCAAAGACGGCTCGACGTACAGCAAGCCAATCTCACCGAGGCAGTACGCATGGTATAACGGCGTAAAGGATGACGAGCGCGAAGATGTAGGTCTGACAATAGCTGCCACGATATTCTCCGAGGAGATACTGACCGAATATCTCATGCGCTATCCGATACACAACCATCAAGAGAGGATAAAGGGCATGGCAGTTGTCAAACATAGAAACGGCAACTATTGCCTCCGCGCTGCCTTGACTGACGGCTATATGCCTTTGATCGAATTAACTTCGGAGGAGGAAGCCACGTTCCGCTCTCTACATGCCGATGAACAAGCAAGACAAGACTTCCTGATGTCAATAGCCATGCTGCATCTTACTCGAAAGGATGCCGAGGCGGTTAAAGAGAGGATAAAGCAGAATACCCAGTCCAAAGCCGGAGTCCGTATTCTCCCTTCCCGTCCACAGGACTACTCCCCGGAAATCTCGCAAGTGTTCAAATTCAATCTTGCCAACGCACTCTCTTCCCTCAATGTCAGTTCTGGCTCATCCGGCTACAAGCGCGAGCACGAAGTCGGCAACCGCACCCGCTACGACGACATCGACAACCGTCAGTCCGGCACCCGACTTACAATGTAAGAATGAAGTAGTGACTATCTCAGCGCACCACGCCGATAGTCACTATTATTTTGCAGAGAATTTAATGTAGAATTTAATTGGGTTTAGAATTAAACGCTACTTTTTAATACAGTTTAATCAAGCCGATTTATCGTGGTTTATAGCGATTTAGATAGTGACTATTATAGTGACTACGCCCTGTGGTGACTAAAAGAAAAATCGCCAACTCTGTAAGAATTAGCGATTTAATCTTTGCTTGGGTGGTGCCACCAGGAATCGAACCGGGGACACAAGGATTTTCAGTCCTTTGCTCTACCAACTGAGCTATGGCACCGTTTGGTTGACAATAGGTCTCACGACAGGGGGATGATTTCACATCAATTGGTCGTTTAACCGTTTTGCGATGCAAAGGTAATGCGATTTGACGAATATTCCAAATTTTTTGGACTATTTTTTACGCAACACATAATAACATCCTATCATACTGCATCATACACTAACCGCAAGAATCCTGAGACTTAACGACCACTCTTTTAATTGTGAGATTTTCTTTGTCACGATGGTTGTGCCAAAAGAGACAGGGGAGTCTGCAATCACAAAATTTGTTAAATCATTTGGTTTATACTATAAACCGATTTATATTTGTAACATCTTTTGAGCATCATGGTGACATCGCGCGGGTCTGCCAATCATGCCGAAGCATAACAACCGTTTTAACAACACATTAAAAAGACACATTATGAGCGACAAGGAACTCACACCACAGGAAAGCATGACTATAATCACTCAAATGATTGAGACATCAAAACAACGTATCGCCATGCCCGACCTACACATTTCGATAATGTGGGCGACACTCACAATTATTACGGCGGCGGTAGTCCTGACCGTAAGTCTAACACACTACACACCCTGGATTAACTTCGCATGGTTCGCCATCCCTATTATCGGCATCCCGGCAAATATTATTATGGCCCGAAAGTCAAGAGTCAGATATGGCGCAAAGACAATTATCGATAAAATCAGTGACGGAATTTGGAAGACTGTCGGATTCACCGCCATCGCCCTGACGATAATCTGTTTAATGTTCCAGTCACTCGGTTATCCACAGGCATGGCTGGCTATGTTGTTCTACGCCTTTATCATCGTCGGCTTCGGAGCGGCGATGCAAGGAGTCGTCCTCAAAGAGGACTCATATATCCTCGGAGGATTTTTTTCAATCATCAGTGGTTTCGTGATAATCGCACTGAACATCTGTCACATTCCGCTACTCATTGCATGGGTTATACCGCTCTATATGCTCTGCTTTCTGCTGATGTTCATATTGCCGGCATTCATCATACACAAGAAACTTAAAAAAGCCAGGCAATGAAAGAACTGAATCCATTACTTCACTCACAGCTTAGACTGGCCGTGATGTCGGTGCTGATGAATGTCGAGGAAGCCGACTTTGTATATCTACGCGAAAAAACAGAATCCACAGCCGGAAATCTCAGCGTGCAACTCGACAAACTCCATGCCGCAGGGTACATCTCAATAGAGAAAGGCTTCGTTGGCAAAAAGACACGCACCGTCTGCCAGATAACAGCCAAGGGCCGCGATGCGTTCGAAGAATATGTCGATGCGCTGAAACAATACCTCAACATACTCTAAAACACCCGTGGCACGGAAATTTCCGTGCCACGGGTCTTTTACTATCTATTATATAGTTCAATCTCTTACTTCTTGCTCTTGCCGTAGCGACTCATGAACTTGTCAACGCGACCTGCGGTGTCGACGAGTTTCTGTTTACCGGTGAAGAACGGGTGGGACGAACTGGTGATTTCAAGTTTGACCAAAGGATAGGTCACGCCATCAACCTCGATTGTCTCCTTGGATGCGACGGTTGAACGAGTGATGAAAATCTCGTCGTTTGACATGTCTTTAAAAACGACTTCGCGATAGTTGGAGGGATGGATGTCTTTTTTCATTTTTATTTCGCTTTTATTTTAATCAAAGTTTAATGCCGCTGGTAAGGCGGTTTCTTGGTAATGGCGTGCAAAGTTAACCATTATTGCCAAAATATACAAGCCATTGCAAAAAATCTTTTATTTGATTTTCATTATATCCTGTTCGAAGGTTTCACGGTTTATGGCACGGTTCCTCAATTTGTTCCTATAGGTGTAAATCGTGTAGACCGAGTAGTTCAACACCTGGGCGATGCGCGGACTCTCCTCTATGCCGAGACGCATGAACGCGAGTATGCGCAGGTCGGTGTTAAGGTGTTCCCCGTCATTCAATGAAATGCGGGCATCGGGACGGAGCAACGCGTTGACTTCCTCGACAAAATTAGGATATATGTGCAGGAAAGCATTATCAAACACTTCGTGAAACTCACGGCTCTGTTCCTCGACAAAGCGTCCTGACTTTGTCATCTTGTGTAAATCCTCGATTTTGCCGGTGGATATTTTACGGTCAACAATCTTACAGAACTGATGCAACTTATCCATATATATCGAACATAGGTTCAGAAACTGGCTGATATAGACCTCCTTCGCATGGTTGGCTATCTCAAGGTTGACCCGCATGCGTGCCGAACGCCGGTTTTCACGTCTAAGGAATAACATCGTGGCCCCAAGAGCCACAAGCAATACCGCCATCAGGGCGATAACCGTATATATGCGACTACGGCTCTGTTCAATCTCAGCGGCATGAGCCGACTCAATCACGGGCAGCCCCTCGGCCGACTGCAGCATGCGCAGCGGGGCATGACAATCGACGGCATTACTAAGCGCTATGGACAGGTAAGTGTGGGCACGCCCGATTTCATCACGCGAGAACATCAACTGCCCAAGCTCCTGTAACGATGACACCTCGAGGGTCGCCCCCTTGGTGTCGGCGATTGCCGACAATACAAGATAATAGACGTACTCATTATGGTCTCCTCGCGCCTTGGCTATATCGGCGATTATATGGGCGGCACGCGCATACATGTTATCCTCCTCCGGCAGCTGTCCGAGCAACTCCAACAAAGTCTCCCGCGCCTTAGAGTATTCATGGGTGTTGTAATAGAACTCGCCAAGGTTTAGCCTATATTTTAATGAATTTTCTTCAAGGACCCCCAACAGCCTACGTTGCGAATCGGTTGACATGCGGTTGTACCCCTCCCCTGTCTCGGGATAATTTTTAAAAAACGAGGCGAGATAAGAGTACATCTGGCGACTCGAGTCATAATACAGTTCTTTCAACCCTGTCGTCATTGATGAGGTGTCGACTGCGTTGATTTCGTCAACAGCTTCCCGCGTGAGACCGGCGAGTGGCATGAATGTGGCACGTTTCAGACGAAAGGCCGTGGAGATGGAATCAAGTCTCAACCCCGAGGCGACCTCATATCCCCTACGGTAATAAAACAGTGCCGAGTCATTGTCAAACGAATTGTACTCATCGGCCAATGTCATCACATCCGAAAACCACTTTCTGTCATTGAACGAGACCTCACGGCTGTTGCATAGACGTCGCAAGGAGTCTATGCGGTGACGCCTGGCCTGTATATACACCTGACGGCCCACAAGCTCCTTGTCAAGGCGTTCAAGCTGTGATGAGATTTCACCGTTTGTCACCGACATGGCCTCTGAACGGTGTACCGTCACAAGACCCATAAAAATCACGGCTACCCCTATTATGACCCGATATCGCATCTGTATCATTTCACAAGAACATTTAGAGTGTGTTTACCGACCAGTTTATACCGAGAGGATTGCCCGACATTCTCCATACGACAGGTAAATCAGAGTCATCAAGTATCCACATATCAGCCCCCTCATCATTGTCGTGTACATGGATGAGCCGAAAACCATCATGCACCTCAACATCCTTGGCATGATACTCTATCCCGTTATATGTGAACACGCCGTCACGCTTGAGGTCGGCGAAAGCCTTACGGGAAAGTATTACATGATAGGTGTGGGAACACGGCAATATCACATGCTCCCCGTCCACCGGCTGACGAAAGCTCATTGAATCGGCATTCTCGACCGCCTTTTCAGTCATTGTGAATGACCCCGATTGCCACTTGGTGTTCCGTTCAATACCCCATGAGACTACGATTCCATGCTGTCCTCTGTCGAAAGTGTACTGATATTTGCGAGTCTGTCCATGCAGTTTATAGACAAACAGCATCGGTTCATGTACAGGCCTTGATGAAGCCACGACCGCCATTAGCACAAGGAAAAATATTGCGATAACAATTTTTTTCATATCAGAGCCTTATAATAAGTAACTGTTCAAAATTAAACGATATTATTTCCATAGTTCACGCCCCCAGTCCGATGGTTTATCGGCCATTTTCATAACGAGCGTCCCGCCATTAACAATATCGGCGTGACGAATAGTCGAGTAAGGGTAAGGAACTCCGTTCAATGTCACCGAGACGATGTAACGGTTCTTGTCGGAAAGGGTTTCGGCCTTTATCGTGAATTTCTTACCGTTGACCAGATTGAACGTGGACGACTTCAACATCGGTGTGTGCAACAGATAATAATCCTGACCCGCATTAGGATAAAGTCCCATCATGTGGAATACGAGCCATGATGACATCGCACCGGAGTCATCGTTACCGGGCAATCCCACAGGCCCGTCATTGTAATTATCGGATATTATCCCAAGTACACGCTCCCCGCTTTTGTCTGGGCGTCCGAGCCAATGATAAAGGCATGGGGAAAGAAACGACGGTTCATTGTTGACATTAAAAAATCCTTTGTCAAAGAATATGTCAAGTCTTCTCTCAAATTCATCAACCCCTCCGCACATTTTGATAAGGCCCTCGACATCATGAGGGATGCTTAGTGAATACTCCCACGATGACGCCTCATAGAAAAACATGTCCCACCACGGCGTATACCACGGGCCTTCGAACGTCACAGGCGTATATCGGAAGGTCGGCTTCTGCTTAACGGATTTACCGAACGGAATCTCGTCAAGCCAATGCCCGTCACGGTCACGCGGCATTATGAACCCTTTGACACCCTCATGTTCATAGTCGGACCGCCAAAGGTTTTTCCAGTTGGATGATTGTTTCAGATACCTACAGGCAATATCGTCATATCCAAGCCCCTTCGCCACCTGATATATCGCATAGTCACAATAGGAGTATTCCACAGTACGGTTGCCCGCCCTTGGAATCCCATGCGGGATATATCCGAGAGAGACATATTCATCCAACCCGCCACGTCCCTCGGCCTCATGATTTCCACCCGGCGAAACCTCGGCATCTTTCAGCATGGCCTTGAGTCCCAACTCATAGTCAATTCCTTTGAGCCCCTTTACAAATGCGTCAGCCACGACAATCTCGGCGTTAGACCCACCCTGGGTACGACCGTTTGCGTTTCCGCTACGGGCATCAGGCATGTAACCGTCCCGTTTATAGATGTTGATTAACGACCTCACAATGTCAACCTCACGTTCAGGGTCAATCAGCGTTATTAGAGGGGTCGATGTGCGGTAGGTGTCCCAAATGGCATAATAATCGTCATAATACGGCTCCGTGTCAGTCCACAACGGGTTTTCGCCGGTGCGGTCAACAGGCATTATCATCGTGTGATACAGGCCGGTATAAAACATGCGCTTATACCGTAACGGCGTAGTCTCATCCAGTGTTATACGCTCCAGCAACCGTTCCCAGGAATTGAGGTTGTCGGCATAGGCCCTGTCAAAATCACGCCCTTTTGACTCGTTAACAGCATTCTCACGGGCCTTCAGCCGACTTATGAACGAAATACCGATAACCAAATTGACTTGTTCCGCGTCATCTCCAAATCCAAGCAATGCACCTGTCTTCTCTCCGCGGTCATACTGTGAACGACTGTCACTGATTGAGTCCCCATGCCAAGTGGCCGACTTGACAAACGGACGGTCGAAGATAGCATGAAAATAGACCGTATAGGCACGTCCGTTGTTCCATCCTCCACGAATCCGGGAATATCCCGCGACCTCATTGTCTGAAAATATCTCGATTTCTGACCCGACAAACTGTTGCGCCTCACGGGCATCCGGCACCGGGTTCTCACCCAAGAAGAATCCGGCATCGACCATCAAAGACTTATGCGGGACCGACGGGTAAGTGAACCTATAGAACGACGCCCGCGGAGCAGTGGTTATTTCAGTCTTTATGCCGGAATCCTTAAACACAGTGGCATAATAACCGAGCCTTATATCTTCATGCTCCCTGAAATCAATATGACTGTCGGAATCCAAAGGGCCGACAAACGGCATGACCGATATATTGCCGTATTTAGGGCCACCTCCCGTCCCGCTGACATGAACCTGTGAAAAACCGTTGACCTGCTCAGGCATAGGGAGCCAGCCACTGTTGGGCGAGACAGTACAGTCGGGCGATGGCTTCACCATGCCGTATGGGCATGAAGGCCCGATAAACACACGTCCCAACCCCTCCGAACCTATACGCGGGTCAACATAATCGGTGAGCCGCGCCCCGGCATCAACCGAAAACACAACAGCCCAAAACGCTGTTACAATTGAAACAAATCGTGTGACGCTCATCATGTTCGCAAAGATACGGATAAGTCGAGGTCAAAGCAAAATTATTTTGACTTTGCCGAGCGAGAGTATCTAAGGCGTAGCCAAAGATACGCAATTTGCACATATCGAACCAAATCATACACATTCATGTTTTTCAAACAAACACAATTTCTAAAATTTTAAAAGCAAAATAACATGAGTTTCATTTGGTACATAATAATCGGAATATTATCGGGATTCGTCGCCGGCAAACTGATGCGTGGCGGTGGATTCGGATTGGTGGTAAATCTCATAGTAGGCATCATAGGCGGTGTACTCGGCGGATGGGTATTCGGTCTTCTCGGAATCAGCGCGGGCGGCATAATCGGCAGCCTGATTACATCGGTGGCCGGGGCGATAATACTGCTGTGGATTGTCGGCCTAATAAGCCGAAGCACGCGATAAAACAAGAGGACCGTCATTAGGTACGGCCCTCTTGTTTTATCTATTTTACATTCTATCACTTATCGTGATGGTTACCGTTGGCGGCCACAACCGTCGCGTCAAGCACTGCGATTGTTGTCAGGTTGAAGATGTCACGCACGGGCGAGTCCACCGAAATAAAATGAACCGGCTTGTTAAGCCCCATCTGAATCGGGCCGATTGATTCACCTACCCCCATCTCGAGCATCATACGGTAGGCGGTATTGGCAGCCGTAAGACTCGGGAACACAAACGTATTAACCTCCTTACCCTTGAGCCGGTTGAACGGATAGGTCTCGTCACGTAATTCGCGGTTCAAGGCATAGTTGACCTGCATCTCGCCGTCGATAGGCAACTCGGGGTACAATTGTTGCATGCGTTCCACCACATTGTGGGCGCAGTTGCACGGCCGGCTCTTTCCTGAACCGAAGTTACTGTAGGAAACCATGGCCATGACCGGCTCGTGTGCGAAATATTCGACCGAGTTACGTGCAAGACGCGTGATGTCAAAGAGTGTGTCCTCATCATCCACATCGTTAATCATCGTGTCTGCGAAGAAATAGACACCACGGTTGGTGTCAAGGATGTGCATGGTGGCGAAATGCTTGTAAGGAGGACGTATTCCTATAACCTCCTTCGCTATTTCACCAGTGGCATGGTTGGCGGCGCGTGTACCGGCGATAAACGCATCGGCATCGCCCGTCTCCACCATCATCATCCCGAAATAGTTGCGGTCAAACATCTTTTCAAGCGCATCGGCCATCGTAACGCCGTCACGCTGCCGTTTTGCCGCCAGCAACCGGGCGTAACGCTCACGGCGTTCAGCCTCCCGGTCATGGCGTAGGTTGACAATCTCGATTCCCGAGATATCCAGACCGAGACGGTCAGCACGTTTCTGAATCATCTCCTCATTGCCCAACAGGACAGGCACTGCGACACCTTCGTTGGCTGCCAGCACTGCCGCCTGGAGCATATTGTCGGTATTGGCCTCGGCGAACACCACACGCTTTGGATGTTCCCTGGCCTCCTCGACAAACCGTCTAACCATCTCCTTGTCGTTACCTTTGAGACGACGCAGTTTCTCGTCGTATACCTTCCAGTCGGTTATCGGACGTGTCGCCACCCCGCTCTCAATCGCACCTCGTGCGACAGCGGGTGCCACTGCCGTCAACAAGCGCGGGTCAAGTGGCTTTGGCAATATATAGTCCTTGCCAAAGTGCAGGTCAGTCTTGTTATAGGCCGCGTTGACAACCGGGGGAACTGACTCCTTGGCGAGGGCGGCAATCGCCTTTACAGCCTCGATTTTCATCTCCTCGTTGATTGCCGTCGCGCCACAGTCGAGCGCGCCACGGAATATGTAGGGGAAACCGAGCACATTGTTTATCTGATTGGGATAGTCGCTGCGCCCGGTAGCCATAATCACATCGGGACGCGCCTCTATCGCCTTTTCGTAGGCGATTTCAGGGTCAGGGTTGGCAAGTGCGAACACAATGGGGTTCGGGGCCATGGACTTCACCATTTCAGGAGTCACGACATCCTTGACAGACAGTCCAAGGAATACATCGGCCCCCTCCATGGCCTCGGCCAATGTAGAGATGTCACGGTCGGTCGCAAATTCCTGTTTCTGCGGATTAAGGCCTGTGCGACGAGTCGTAATGACGCCCCGGCTGTCACACATGACAACATTCTCCCTTTTCACGCCAAGCGCGATATACAGGCGCGTACACGACACCGCAGCCGCCCCCGCGCCATTCACCACAAGTTTCACATCCTCGATTTTCTTTCCTTGGATTTCAAGGGCGTTCAACAGCCCCGCCGAGGAGATAATGGCAGTGCCATGCTGGTCGTCGTGCATCACCGGGATATTGCACTCGGCCTTTAGACGGGACTCGATTTCAAAACATTCAGGGGCTTTTATATCCTCCAGGTTTATACCACCGAACGTGGGCGAAATAGCCTTGACTATTTCAATGAATCTTGACGGGTCTTTCTCACCGACCTCTATGTCGAAACAATCGATACCTGCAAAAATTTTAAACAGCAACGCCTTACCCTCCATTACCGGCTTACCGGCTTCAGCGCCTATGTCACCGAGACCGAGGACAGCCGTACCGTTGGAAATAACGGCGACAAGATTCCCCTTGTTAGTGTATTCATACACATCGGACGGCTTTTTCTCTATTTCAAGACATGGATATGCGACACCCGGCGAATATGCCAGGGCGAGGTCATTCTGCGAAGAATACGGTTTGGTGGGCACGACTTCGATTTTGCCCGGTTTGCCCATACGATGATAATCGAGGGCCATTTCTTTAGTGACTTTTGCCATTTTTATTAATGATATGTGCTATTTGCTATTCAACTGCTATTTGCTATTCAACATTGTATACAGAGCCTTGGTTCTCGCCATTTTTTAGATGGTTGTTTAAACATCCACCTAATTAAAGGTCAAGGCTCACTTTCTTCATTTTCTTCGTATGTGATTTCAGCTGCCTGTCCACAAACACCATAAATCCTTTGCCGAGATTGTATTTCTCGCCGTAACGGTCATAGACGACAGTCAATACATGACCCTTGTAATAAACATTGTCGAGACAGAACCAGTCCCAGGTGTTATCAGGCACAAGAGGGTTGATTACAACAGAATTCCCTATCTGTGGCCTGATACCCACCAACCCTGAAATCACAAGGTCACAATAGGTAGAATGATTATAGTGCTTACCACGTTCGTTGAACTCGGCCTTTCCCTCCGCAGCTCGCCTCTTGATAGCGTTGCGGGTCATCCATTCACCGGTGTATGGATTCTGTGATTCATCAATCCATGAGACAACTTTCCCGTCTTCGGTCACAAGTTTCTGCGAACGGCTGTATTTCAAGAACTCGCTGAAATAATCCCTGTCGCTCACGATGTCCTGATGATAGTTGTTCAACAAATTGGCCATCGCTGTCAAGGTGACGGCAGTGGAGAACGGCCACACACGGCCGTTCCATGTACACGGTTTCTTTGCGGGAAGCTGGAATCCCGGATGGGACTGCTCGGTGGTTGTCATCCCGTATGGCGCACGGAATCCGTCATTGCTCAATAGGAACGACCATGCCTTAGCAAAACCTGCGTTATCAGACGGCAGGTTCACATACCATGGCGTGTAACCCTGCAATTCCCGGACATCCACAAGGCTGTCATTCGTGTCGGACCGTGTCTTGAAGAAAGACGCCTCGCCATCCCACAACCTCGTCTCCACCAACTTTTTCAATACATCGGCTTTCTTATTGTATTTTTCCCGAATCTTTTGATTCCCCTTGAGACGGGCAATCTCGGCAATAGCCACAGCGTCACCGTACATATAGGAGTTTATTGTAGGGCGTTTACCGCTCCCGCCAACCGAGAATTCCATCCCGTCAAACGTGCAATGCATGCTGTACAACCCGTCATCATGCAATCCCACGATGTGCCCGCGACGCTCCTCAAGAGGAGTCCATTTCTCATAATTGTCCACAAGGGAGTCAAGAAGACTTAAGACAACAGGGTCGGACGTGACCTTGTAATATTCGAGCAAGGAGTTGGCCGCCCAGAAACTATACCGACGCGGCTCACCCTCTGTAAACCAAAAATCGGCGTACTTGTTGAGAAAACGGTTGTCCTTGAGCCATCGACCCTCGTAGAAATGATGCCCCGCAGGACAGCTGATTGAATTATATTTACCTGCCCAGCGCACATCAGGCAGAAACTCCGAAATTATAAATCCTGTGGGAGTCTGCTTTATGTGCTTGCGAAATGTCCACCAACGGTAATAATAGGCGGTCTCCACATCCTTGTCGGGGCACTGGAAAAACGGGATATTGGCTTTCAGGAACCCCCATGCCGAATCATTGGATACATATTGGCGGTACAATTCATCGTCATCGGCGTTAAATCGGTCAATGTAACACTTGAAGTCATCAGGGTGCAATACCGATACTCCATCCCGGGCCGACAATGACACAACTCCGAGAGTCGAAGCCAGGAGACACACACCTGTGATAAATATTTTTTTCATACAATAGCGATTAAGTAGTCGTTTATAGTTTACCGTCGAGCAATAGATGACGCGCCCGTTCAAGGTCCTCAGGAGTATCGATACCCACCGTCGGGGCATCGGTCAAAGCGGTCTTGATTCTATAACCGTTCTGAATCCATCGTAACTGTTCAAGCGACTCGGCGAGCTCCAGCGATGATTGCGGAAGCCGCGTGATTTCATCGAGAACCCCGGCACGATAGGCATACAGTCCTACATGTGTATGAAACACAGCACTGTCAATCCACTCTTTCCATTCGTGGTTTCGGACGTATGGGATAATCGAACGGCTGAAATATATCGCGTTCATCCTGTCATCAAGGACCACCTTAGGGGTATTGGGGTTAAATAATGCGTCCCAGCCGAGCGCAGGGTCAAACCGGCGCACAAGCGTCGCGATGGATGTCGTGGGGTCATCAATGAAGCATTGTTTGACGGCCCGTATCTGTTCAGGGGCAATAAACGGTTCATCCCCCTGTATATTAATCACCACATCGGCCTTGGATTCCAGATTGGAGTACGCCTCCCGACAACGGTCGGTCCCGCTGCGATGTTCAGTCGATGTCATCACCGCACGCCCACCGAACCCCCTGACCGCATCCATGATACGTTCGTCATCGGTGGCGACAACGACATCATCAAGTTCCTTGCTCACCTGACGATACACCCGTTCAATCATAGTCATGCCACCGATGTCGGCAAGCGGCTTTCCCGGGAAACGGCTCGAAGCATAACGCGCCGGTATTATTCCGATAAATGTAAGTTCCATCTATATTGATTAAATTCCTAACTCCTAACTCCTAATTCCTAATTCCTAACTCCTAACTCCTAACTCCAAATTCCTAATTCCTAACTCCAAATTTCCCTCTAACCCATGACGGAATCATGAAAGCTCCTATGACAAGGTAGACATAATAGGTGATTACACGCCATAGTAGCGCGATTACCAACGCTATTCCTGTCGAATTTATCATGTCGCCGTAATACTCGGTAAACAGCCATTCACTCAACCCGCTTCCACCGGGCGTGGGACTCACCAGCAGCACAACCCACACGACAGACTGACGGGCGAAAGCCACAAGCTGGTCAATACCGGGCACAAATCCCCAAAACAGGGCATTGACAATCAGATACCTCGACAACCAGGAGACAGCTGTCGCGAAAAACGCTTTAAGCCACCACCCAAAGGAACATCCTCGCAATTCCATCCCGGCCACCGCCATATTGTCACCGAGCGTCTCAACCTTTGGTCGCCAGCGTTTCAACAAAGGCAGCCGGAACAGTGTAGACAGTATACATTTAACAACAGTGGGTTTGACAATTATGCCGACAAAAAGCAATCCCGTATAGATTACGAGTCCTGAATATACCAGCCAAAACACCGTCTGCAATCCCATAGTAAACATTCCTCCATCGAAGCCGAACAAATCGCCATACGGGACAAAGAGCATAACGACCGGCAACGACACGACAAAAAACAGCTCGTCCAGGAACAATGTCACCAAGGTCAATGTGGTCGCACGCCCCAGTTCGATTCCCTCACGGTTCATGAACACCATGCCGAGTGCGCTTCCACCCACCACCGACGGCGTGACACATGAGGTGAACTCACACATCATGCACACCCTGACCGACTGTCCCCATGTCAGGCGACGGTCGGTTATGGCACGGAACCGCCAGCTAAGACCAAAATCGCGTCCCCCCATGCACACCCATGCCAACGCAATGGCACAGACCGCACGCCAGTCAAAATCAATCTCACCCCATACCGCCGGATTAAACTCCCTGTAGAACAGATAGGCCACAACGGCCATACCTATCACCACAGGGGCGATGACTTTCAGCAGAATACCGCGGGATGACATCTCCAATAGTTTCTTATCTCACTGAAACACTGTCAGCTGTGGCTACCGTAGCTGAATCCACGACCGACACCGTTGACACTTCTACAGAATCGGTCGACATTGTCACAATGGTATCGGTGACCACAGAATCGACAACCGCCACGACCGAATCCTTGGGTTCTGACGGCAGGATATATGCATCAGACGACAATGGCGTTAACCCCGTCGATATTGTCGGCACCGGGGAACCCTCCGAGTCATTGACCGCAGCGTCACGCTTACTCGGGTTCACGATTATAGGCATACCCGGCTTGGCGTATGTCACAAGTTCAAGAATGGCCTGATTCTGAATGCGTATACAACCATGGCTGACTCGAAGTCCCAACGACCTGGGAGACCCTGTGCCATGTATACCTATCTGTGAAGTGACAGGAGTGTTCAATCTTATGAACCGTGGCCCGAAGTGCCCCTTGACCTTGGATGTGTGGCCGTTATCATCGGTAAAAAGCCAGTCGGTGCTGTCATAGATACCCTGTGCGGTGAAAAAGCCTTCAGGTGTACGGGAGTCAGCCTTCTTATGCTTTGTCCCGTAATTACGCCCACAGGCCGTCTTATACACCTTGACTACATTGCCGTAACGGTCAAACAACGCCACATTCATCGAAGCCTTGTCAACCACGATAAAATATTTGTGCCGGTTGTTCAACAAACGGTCGGCGTATGGAAAATTCTCATCAAGCATCCTCATCAATATGCCCGATTGATATTCACTCCAATGCCCCGATTCACGCATAAATGCCAACGCCTGTTCCTTATCCTTGAAACGGCGCGGAGGTAGCGAGATGTCGGTATAGTCGACAGAGTCAGCCTCGGTCGAGTCAGGCTTTATCAGGTCGCTTTCCTCAATGACAGGCTCGCCGACATCGACGGTATCGACCGACACCGTTTCGCGGTCAGCCGACCTCCCGCCACAGGAAGCGAATAGAAACGCCGAAAACAATGTGACAAATAAAAGGTTCAAATATCTCATAATATCAGTATCTTGGATTAAAATGCAAATTTAACAAAACTCAGGGACTGTTCCAATTTTATCCCTCACTTTTGCACAATCAATACCACACATCCCGCCAATCCCGCGAAAATAACTATCTTTGTGAAATAATGTTTTGATTATGGACGAGAACAATCAGATAATAATATATCAGGGCGAAGATGGCGAAACCCGCATTGAGGTTAAATTTACAGGTGATACCGTCTGGCTGTCGCAACAACAGATGGCTGAACTTTATCAGACAACCCGACCGAACATAGTCCAACATATCCGAAACATCTATGAGGATGGCGAATTGGAGGAAACGGCAACCTGTAAGAATTTCTTACAGGTTCGGCAAGAAGGGAAACGGCAAGTTTCCCGTGAGATTCCATTTTACAATCTCGACATGATTATATCATTAGGGTATAGGATTCGGTCGGTTATCGCCACTCATTTCAGACGATGGGCGACAGAACGGCTGAAAGAGTATATCGTCAAAGGATTCACTATGGACGATGAACGGCTGAAAGGCAACGGAGGGGGTGCTTACTGGCGTGAACTCCTCGACCGCATCCGCGACATCCGTAGTTCGGAAAAAGTTATGTACCGTCAGGTTCTCGACCTTTATGCAACCGCCGTTGACTATGACCCCCGTTCTGATATCTCCATTGAGTTTTTCAAGATTGTACAGAATAAACTCCACTTCGCAGCACATGGCCATACCGCAGCAGAGGTAATTTTCAAACGCGCGAATGCCGACTCTCCCCTTATGGGACTTACGTCATTCAAAGGAGACCATCCGACATTGCGAGATGCAAAAATCGCCAAGAACTATCTAAGCGAAGAAGAATTAAAGATTCTGAACAATCTCGTATCAGGATACTTTGATTTCGCGGAAATTCAGGCAATGCGCCGCCGACCGATGTATATGAGCGACTATGTGCAACAACTTGACAACATACTTTCTTCGACCGGGGAAGCATTACTTAATGAACCCGGGACTATAAGCCATCAGCAAGCCATGGAGAAAGCGGAACAGGAATACCGCCTGTTTCAAGTACGCGAATTATCCCCTGTAGAACGAGCCTACCTTGAAACAATCAAAGCATTAAACACTAAAGCCAAGGGCAAACAGGATAAACGGGACGATAACCTCAAATAAAATAAGAGATTGTCATTTCAGAATGTTTCGTCCCGTGGGTTGCGCGGTGGGGTGACAGCGGGAGATGATTTCCCCGGTGACTTTCCTTTCTTTGACGTGACGGTCTTCCGACGGGATGACTTCTTTATCGAGTCGCGTCTCTCACGCCGCTCATTTTCATGAACCGCCTCAAGGGAGTCAACCGCACGCAGCCTTGCCTCCTGTTCTTCCACAAATTCATCTATGGGCTGCGAAAGGGATGGCGCATCAATGCCGGTATGCTGCCGTCCAATGGCAACGCCCATCACGATAACGACAAGAATCACAGCGAGGACAATCAGTCCGCGACGCTCGCTTGAAGTGAAATAACCCATCGTATCACACCAAATTAGAAAACAACACCATCGCTATCAATACCGGACATACAAACCGCACAAGGAACAACAGCAACGGATACGCCCTCGATGTCACCGTACCCCCGTTGGTCAGTTCATTCCTGAACAGTCCGCGTGGCGCAAACCATCCCATGTAGACACACAGGAATATCGACCCGACAGGCAAACATATATTGGTTGCAAAGAAATCGAGAGCGTCAAATATCACCATATCGCCTATCCTTACATCAGACAACACCCCCTGTGACAACGCACAGACCGTACTCAACAGGAAAAGCGGGAGCATAACACCCAGGACTGCCTTGACGCGAGTGAGCCTGAAACGATGCTGCATGAACGCCACCGACACCTCGGCAATGGAGATAGTCGAGGTCAACGCGGCCACCATCAGGAACAGGAAGAAAAGCGTTGACCACACCTGCGTCCCGGGCATACGCGCAAACACCTCGGGAAGCGTGACAAACACCAACGTCGCCCCTCTCAACCCCTCGCCCTCAAGATGGAACGAGGTCACGGCAGGGAAAATGATGACACCCATCAGCACAGCCACAAGAAGGTCGAGCAACGATACAGTCACAGCCGTGCGCGTCAACCTCGTGTCCCGGGGATAATACGATGAATATGTAACCAAGATACCCATGCCGAGGCTTAACGAGAAAAACGCCTGACCTAATGCATTAAGAGCGACCCCCGGGGTGATTTTTGAAAAATCGGGGTTCAGGAAATAATCCAGACCCTCGGCCGCACCGGGCAATGACAGCGAAACCCCGCAGAATATAACCAACAGCACAAAAAGCAACGGCATCAGCACATTTGACAACCGCTCGATTCCTTTCTGCACCCCGAACAAAAGAATAACGATGTTCAACGCAATCATGAAATAGGTGTTGACCGTGGCATTCCAACCATCGGCTATAAACTGCGTCATACGAGCCGAAAACTGCCCGGATGACACGACTTCCGCATCCCCGACAGGCTCATACAGAAACCCCGTGACCGACTGCCACAGGTATTCAAACGTCCACCCGGCCACAACGATATAGAAACTCAAAATCAAATAACTCGCGACAATCGCAAGAATCCCCACACTCCACCATGGGCGACGTGCGCCAAGATTAACGAACGCCCCCAAGGCATCGCTGCGTCCGCCACGCCCAAGAGCAAATTCAGCCAACATCACCGGGATTCCCAACAAGAAAACGCAAGCGACATAGACAAGCAGGAACGCCGCGCCACCGTTGGCCTGTGCCTCGGCGGGAAACCGCCATATATTACCCAAACCAACAGCCGAGCCGACCGTCGCCGCCACAAGACCTATCTTGGATGCAAATTGTATCTTTTCAGACATGCACTACTCCTTAGAGATTGTTTAAATTTTTATCATTGAATTTTTGTAGGTGTTTTACGATGATTTCCGTCATGCAGATGAGGGAGTGATGCGGGCATCATGACCGAGTCAAAGGGCGGAAAGCGCGTAAAAGACCATTTATTTAGCCGTTAAGGGATTGTCAAGGCTCTTTCGGGTCAATTTTAAAGTTCTCGCTCGTCAAATATTTCAATATTATCCTCGCTCGTCCTTTAAAATTCCCTCCGAAATAGCTCTTAAAAATTCTTATGAGAACCTTTAGCTCAATGAGCGCATGCTCATTAAAATTTTAAACAATCTCTTAAAAATTGACGCAAATTTACAAAATTATACGACAACATGAAACCATTATCGCATTTTACATGTAAAATTATTCATAATTTGCCCGTATGACGATTTTTCGCTAAATTCGCAACCATATCCCGCACCCAATGCAACAGTTCCAACCATTCTCACTGAACCTGAAAGGTCGTCTGTTAGAGGCCGACCGCCCATTAGTGATGGGCATCCTCAATGTCACACCTGACTCTTTCTATGACGGCTCGCGGTCATTCGACACCGACACCGTCAGCCGGCGCGTGGAGCAAATGGTCGCAGAGGGTGCGGACATAATCGACATCGGTGCATATTCCTCACGCCCCGGTGCCGATGACGTATCCGTTGACGAGGAATTGAGACGACTGGCCATGGGCATGGAGATTATCAGGCATATCACGCCCGACATCCCGGTATCGGTTGACACTTTCCGCGCCCGTGTCGCCCGCGTCGCCGTCAATGAGATGGATGCCAATATTATCAACGACATCTCGGGAGGCGACCTTGACCCTGACATGTTCGACACTGTCGCAGAACTCGCCGTTCCATACGTGCTTATGCACATGCGGGGCACACCGGCCACCATGCAATCAATGACCGACTATAACGATGTCACGGCCGATGTCATCACCGACCTCTCTGTCAAGCTGAACCGCCTTAACCTCGCGGGGGTCGCCGATGTCATCATCGACCCAGGTTTCGGTTTCAGTAAGACCCTCGATGACAACTACCGGCTTATGGAGTCACTGCCGACGTTCGGCGAAGCGTTCCCGGGTCGTCCGTTGTTGGTGGGCGTATCACGCAAATCGATGCTCACCCGGTTGCTCGGAATCGCCCCCGACGATGCGCTCAACGCCACCACCGCGCTCAACACCATCGCAATGACACTCGGTGCGTCAATCCTGCGCGTCCACGATGTCAAGGCCTGTGTAGAGGCCGTCAAGGTGGCATCAAGATTTTTAAACAGCTTCTAACAACACTCTACTGAAACAATCAATGGAAGCATTCGGAATAAGAGACGCCCTCGACATCGCCATAATGGCTCTCCTGCTCTTTTATCTATATCGCATAATGAAAGAGTCGGGCACAATCAATATCTTTTTCGGAGTACTGGCATTTATCGTCGTATGGGTGTTCGCCTCCCAGATTCTTGAGATGAAACTCATCGGGACGGTGCTCGACAAGTTCATGTCAATCGGACTGCTCGTGCTTGTAATCCTGTTCCAGGACCAAATCAAGCGTTTCCTCGTCGAACTGGGTGACCACAAACGATGGCAGTTCCTCAAGAAACTGTTCCATCACTCCAAGGATGACCCGTCAAGCGAGTCACGACGGTTTGTCCTGCCGATTGTCTACGCGTGCATGAACATGGCTAAGACCAAGACCGGCGCACTCATTGTCATAGAACAAGAGATTCCGCTCGAAAATTACGAGAAATCAGGCGACATCATCGATGCACTCATCAATACACGTCTCATCGAGAATATATTTTTCAAGAACTCCCCCCTACATGACGGGGCGATGATTATCGCCCACGACCGCATCAAGTCGGCAGGATGCATACTCCCGGTAAGCCACAGCACCGACATACCGCGCTCTCTCGGCCTACGCCACCGTTCAGCCCTCGGCATCTCACAGGCGACCGATGCCTTTGCCATCGTAGTGTCGGAGGAGACCGGCAAAATATCAATCGCCCATCGCGGACGTCTCACGACACGTATATCAAGCGCCGACCTCGAACACCGCCTCTCCCAACTGTTCATAAACGAATAATCAGAACGGATAACCCACCGAGAAATGGAATGTGGCATCGCGGCCCCAACGGGGATGAATCAACGGCCAACGTTCCTGGTTTTGCGCAGGGTTATAGGCCTTGAAGCCAAGGTCAAAGCGCAACAGGAAATAGGTGAAGTCCATGCGCAAACCGGCACCGTAGGAAAAGGCTATTTGCTTCCAGAACTTGTCAAACTTGAACATACCGCCCGGCTGGTTCTCATAATCATGTATCGTCCATATATTGCCGGCATCTACAAACAACGCCCCCTCAAGCACCCACACGAGTTTTGCACGGTATTCCGCGCTAAGTATCAGACTTATGTCACCACACTGGTTGATAAAATCGGTCACCGAATTGCGTGAATCATACGCCCCCGGTCCAAGCGTCCTGACGCCCCATCCCCTCACACCGTTGGCACCTCCAGCATAGAAACGCTTCTCGAACGGGACGACGTAGGAATTTCCGTATGGATAGGCGATGCCCGCTCCCGCATGAAACGCCATTGAATGACGGTCATTGAAATTACGTGTATAGGAATAATCCACCTCGCCTTTAACGTATTGGGAGTACTGTATACCGAATACACGGTAGACATCATTGTGTCGTTTCTGCCCCGTGGCCGATGAAATCGCATATAACAGGTTACCGGCCGTCTCGACAGCAGCCCTGAATGAATAGACCGACGGTTGCATCCTGACCTTACGCAACGAACCCGCCGCAGGTACACGCCGGTTAGTGTGATAGTAACTCCACCCGATGCGCATGATGAAGTGGTCCTCGTAGCTGTACCGCAACAACGGGTTGCTCGGTGCTATCTGGTCAAGAAAATCCATTGTGCTTTCAGGAAGATACACATAGTTGATATCGATTAGGTCAAACGTTCGCCTTGTTGTGTTGCTACGGTTGGCCCACTTATATTTCCACGCCCCACCGGCAATCACACGGGTGTACTCCGGGCGTTCCTGATAATTGAATGACACGGCAAACTCGGTCGAAGCCTTGACCTTCTGCTTGAAGCCACGGCTCAAAAACGGAAATTCAAACTTCGGGAAAGTAATACCCACCTCTCCGGCGAACTCGGTATAACGGTCATTGATTAGATTGCTAAGATTTCCCGACAGGCTCTCATAGCTTGCGCGGAACTTAGCCGTCAAGAGGTCCGATTGCTTGGCAAGGTTACGGTGCTGATATGTAACCCCGACACCGAATCCGAAATCCCCCTCGGAATTAGTTCCCTCAAGTTCGAGTGTAACCCCCTGTTTCTTGTTACGTGTCAACAATACATACACGTCCAGCCAGTTTTTTCCGTCCAGTCTACCGCAAGGAATCATCTCGATGTTTATTGACCGCAAAATTCCCAACTGGCTAAGATATTCGTATGTACGGTCAGCATCGACATCCTGGTACAGCTTCCCCGGTTCAAAGAAACATTTTTCCTCAATGACCGATGGCTTGAGATAACGGTCACGCCCGTAAAGAACCGTTATATTCTTATACGCCACCGTATCGACCACACTACGTCCGATACCTTCGATACCTCCCCCGGGGTCGTAGGACGGAACGACATATACCTTGTTGATATAGTAGGGTCGATGCACGGCCGATGAATCGACACGTGATGTCCCCGACACACGTGGAGGACGCACCGTCATTGTCAGAGCGACATCCTTGGAATTCTCGGCGGTGTCGGCATAGAAGGTGATATATTCCTTGCTGAAACCGTAATAACCGCTGTTGCGCAGACGCTGTGCAATCATGGTACGTTCAGCATCAAGGTTATCCCGGTCAAAAAGGTCGCCCGGATTGACCGTGAACCGCATTGAATCGGATAGGACAATCCGCTCAATCACTGTGTCAGAAATCTCATATCCTATCGATGATATGCGGTGAGGTTCATGGGGATGCACCTTATAAATAACATCGATTTTCTTTTTATCGGGACGCGAAACGGTGTCTGCGGTGACCTCGGCCTCCATGTAACCTTTGTTTACAAGAGCCTGACGCAACTGTTTCACCGATGCTTCAGTGAGCACGGGGTCATAAATCACAGGCGGTTTCCCCAACCGCCGAAACCATCGATTATACCACTTCGATGTATCCGCGCCCGACAGATTATAAGTAGCAAGTTGAAGCTTCAGACAACCGAGGACTTTGTGATTGGGTGACTGCCGTAGGTAATTGACCAAATCCGACGGCTTTATATCCGGGTTATCCTCCACAGAGATTCGGGCATGGTCCAACAGATATTGTCCGTCCGGCACATGTTTGGTCGAACTACAACCCCAGGCTATAGCGCATACCATCATCGCGACCAAAACACGCACTGTCTTTCTCATGTCACACACCCGACAAAAACAAGCGGACTCCCCTCATCGAGGAGACATCCGCTTTATTATTCTTTCTTACTATAATGTTTCAGGTCTTATTTCAAGCCGAGTTTGCCTTTAACCGAAGGGGTAACGTCAATGACGTCCTTGCCTACGTAGGTGGGCATAGCGTTCTGAAAAATAAACGTGAAGCTGCCCTCGGTACCGACAGTCTCGATTGCTTTCTGAAGTTTCTCTTCAATCGGGGCCATAAGCTGCTCCTGCTGACGCTGGAGGTCCTGCTGGGCGGTCTGACGGAACTGGTTGATTTTCTGTTCATATTCCTGCATCTCGGCTACACGGCGTTCCTTGATTGATTCAGGGGTGTCCTTTGCAAGGTTCTGGAACTCGGTCATTTTTTTATTATACTCCTCAACGAGCTTCTTGAACTCCTCGTCATATTTCTTGGAGGCAGTCTCAAGCTGTGTGTTCATTTCGGTAACCTCAGGCATAGCCGTCAGGATGCTCTGTACATCGACTGTTCCGAACTTGCCCTGACCGAATGCCATGGCAGGAAGCGCAATCATGATTGCGAGAAAAATTTTCTTAATCATATTTCAGGTTGTGTAGAAATTAAATACATTGGTTAATATGACACGCACACCTTGGCGACCGCAACCGGCCACACGGCGCATGCCATCATTTTGTGTTTGCAAAGATAACTAATTATTTGGAATATCCCAATTTGTCAAGGACTTCATTGCTTATATCAATGCGGGGGGAGGCAAAAATTATGTCCTGTGAACTTGCCCGGTCAAATATACATTGATAGCCACGCTCCTCCGACACTTTCTTGACCGCGTTGTACACGTCCTCCTGAATCGGTTTCATCAGGCTCTGACGTTTCTTGTACAGTTCGCCTTCAGGGCCGAAGTACTTGTTGCGGAGTTCCGATGCCTCCTTTTCCTTGGCAACCACTTCCTGTTCTTTTTTACGTTTCTGTTCATCGGTCAGGAACACCATCTCCGACTGATAGTTTTTATAGAGCGTCTCAGCCTCCTTGACTTTTCCCTCGACCTCTTTCTGCCAACGAAGGGACAACTGATTGAGTTGCTCGTTGGCCATCTCATAACCCGGGATGTTTCCAAGTATATATTCCATATCGACAAGGGCGAATTTCTGTGCCGACGCGCCTAATGCAGATGCAATGATTACGGCTAATGCCAATATTGTCTTTTTCATAACTCTTTTTAATTTGTTTTCAAGATGTTTTCTGTCTATTAAGACGTTTAAACAGTAAAAAGGTTTAGAATCGATTAGAATTCCTGTCCGAGGATGAAGTGGAAGTGACTTCCTCCACGCTGTCCGAACACTTTGTCGAAACCGTAGGCCCAGTCGATACCCATCATACCCACCATCGGGAGATAGACACGCACACCCACGCCCGCACTACGCTTGAGAGAGAATGGCTGGAAGTTCTTGACCGATGTCCAAGCGTTACCGCCCTCAAGGAACGTGAGGCCATAAATAGTCGTCGTCGGCTGCAACATGAACGGGAAGTGGAGTTCCATGCCGAAACGGGTGTAGGCATAACCTTCATATCGGTAAGGGGTCAGGGCACCGTTGTCGTACCCACGAAGACCGATTGTCTCTGTCGCGTAAGTATAGGAACCTGTCATGCCGTCTCCTCCGACATAAAATGTCTCGAACGGAGATTTCAGATACTTGTTGTAACTGCCGAGAAGACCGATGTCGGCACGTGTCATGAACACAAGGGTGTACTGCCCGTCGGGGTTGGTGAGCGGGGTATAGGTCCTCGACTTGAATCGGAGCTTCCAGTATTCAATCCAGCGGTACATCTCTTTCTTGGATTCGGTTGTATTGGCCTCGGACAGTTTCTTCCAATTCTTCTTACCGAACAATGAAGCGGGAGGCGTCAGTTGCAGGTTGAGGGAGAATGTCGAACCGCTACGTGTGTACAACGGGTTGTCGATAGAGTTTCGTGCAAGAGTAAGACCGAGCACAAACGCGTTGGATGTACCGTTGTTCATGTAGTAGAGGTAATCCCAGTTTTTAAGGTAGTACCAGTTGTAGGACAACTCGGCCTGGAACGTGAACCAGTCATCAGGCCAGCTAAGACGCTTACCGAAGCCGACGGTCACACCCACCATCTGCAGTACCTTGTTGGGGTCGTAGGCGTTCTGATAGGCATTCTGATAATAGTCGTTACCGTAACCGTAGTTACCATAGCCGCCAAGATAACCGAGACCGCTGTAGGAATACATGTAGGAATTGTTCCACGCGTTATTGTAGTAAGATGAGTTTACACCCGTCTGACGGCTGTAATAGGCCGATACCGAGAGAGAGTTGGGTCGTTTGCCACCGAACCACGGGTCGAGGAACGACACACTGTAGGCCTGGTAATAACGTGCGTTGGTCTGTGCCGACACTGTGAACGTCTGACCCTCGCCCTGCGGTATGATTCCCTTGTAGGAACTGGGGTAGAACAGATTCTTGATTGAGAAGTTGGTGAACTTCAACGCGAGTTTACCGATTATACCTGTCTGACCCCAACCCATCGAGAATTCAATCTGGTCATTGGCCTTGGATTCAAGATTGAACAGGATGTCAACCGTTCCGTTCTCCTGGTTAGGTTCGGGACGTATATCCATATTCTCGGGGTTGAAATGGCCGGTCTGTGCGATTTCACGGGCCGAACGCATCAGGTCGCTCTTGGAGAACAACTCTCCTGGCTTGACACGCAGCTCACGGCGTATCACCTTTTCATACAAACGGTCGTTACCGTTGATAATCACGTTATTGATACGGGCCTGCGGGCCTTCGACCATACGGAACTCCAGGTCAATCGAGTCCCCCTCGACATTCTTTTCAATCGGCACAAGGTCAAAGAACAGATACCCTTTGTCCATGTAAAGGTTGGGGATGGCGTCATCGTCACCATTGTTGGCACTCGTGCGCTTGTTGAGCAATTTCTGGTTATATACATCACCGGGCTTGATTCCCAGGACTGCGTTCAGGAAATCGGTTGGATAGATAGTGTTTCCGACCCAGGAGATGTTGTTGATGTAATATTTCTTGCCCTCGTCGAGCTTGATGTGCACATCCACCGTCTTGTCATCGTAGGGTGTGACACTGTCGCTGATGATGCGTGCGTCACGGTAACCCTTTTCATTATATTTCTCGATGATACGGTTCAGGTCATCCTGATAATCCGACTCGACAAATTTCTTCTGTTTAAACAGATTCAGGAGTTTACCCTTCTCGTTAGTCTTCTTCATCGCACGCTGTATGGCGTTGTCGCTAAGCACCTCGTTGCCGTCGATGTATATCTTATGGACTTTAACCTTGTCATTCTTCTTGATATTGATGTCCACAATCATCTCATTGGGTTTTGAGATATCCTCATGAAGCTCAATCTTGACCACCGCGTTGCCAAAACCCTTGTTCGAGAAATATTTCTTGATTATCATCTCGGCACGGTTCACGATATTCTGTGTAATCTGGTTTCCCGGCATCAGCTGCAGACGCTCCTGAAGGTCCTCGCGTTCACCTTTCTTGACTCCGTTATAGTTGATAGCCGAGATGCGCGGCTGTTGACGCAGGTTCAATGACAGCCACACCTTGTCACCCACGACCTTGTCAACGGCAATCTGCACCTTTGAGAACAACCCCTGACGCCACAGTCGCTTGGATGCCGCATTGATTTCTGAACCGGGGATTTCAATCTTCTCCCCCACCTTCAATCCCGAATAACCGATGACAGTAAAATCATTGTAATTGTCGGCGCCTTTCACGGTTATCCCGGCAATCTCGTAGGTGCGCGGAATACCCGTGAAAATGACATTGGGGTTATAAATCGTGTCGGCGGGCGCATCCTGGGCAATAACATCCAATGATGTCACCGCTGCAAGTATCAATAGCAAGAGATATAATTTACGCATAATCTGTGGCTGTCGTGATGAATTTGGGTTTTATCGATTGAGACTGTCATGTCGTCACCTGTTCCGAAGTCAGGCCGAAACGCCTCTCTCTCGATTGGTATTCTATAATCGCCCGGCAGAATGACTCCTTGTCAAAATCGGGCCAATAAGTATCGGTAAAATACAGTTCGGTGTAGGCAAGCTGCCATAGCAGGAAGTTGCTCACACGGAAATCCCCGCCTGTACGTATCAGTAAATCGGGGTCGGGCATCGAGGCTGTGGCGAGATGAGCCGCAACTGTCTCGTCATTGATTTCGGCAGGGTCAATCAGTCCGGCCGCTGCATCACGTGCGATTTCACGTGCGGCACGGGTCAACTCCCACCGTGACGAGTAACTCAACGCGAGGTTCAGGACGAGACCGGTGCAATGGGATGTATCATTAATGCAACGGACAAGACGCTCGTAAGCCGAGGACGGCATACGGTCAAAGTCACCAATCATCGTCAGCCTGACATTGTTCTTTATCAGGTCGGGCGTCTCACGCTCGATGGCAACGACTATCAGATGCATCAACGCATCGACCTCCTCCTTGGGCCGATTCCAGTTCTCGGTCGAGAAAGCATAAAGGGTAAGGTATCTGACACCTGTCTCCGATGCTATTTCTGTTATCTTACGCACAGTACTAACCCCCTCGACATGCCCCTCGCAGCGGTCAAGTCCACGTGACTTGGCCCAACGTCCGTTACCGTCCATGATTATCGCTACATGGGCGGGTACTCGGGCAGGGTCGATTTGGTTAATAATTGATGTCATCTATATATCTGTCGTTTAACTTATTTCTATTTTTATATCAGTCAATGCGGTTGCATACAACGCATCGTGGCCCGAACTCGTATGAAACCGAAAGCATAAGCGTCGAATACCAGTCAGTATTCTTCATGAACGAACTCTTGATGCCGTATAGGTCGCTCAATATCTTACTGTCGAGATGGTCGCCGAACGCCTTTGTCATCGTGAACTCCACGCTCAGGTTGACCCGCTTCGCAGCCTTGTACTTGAAGCCGAACCCCATGGGGAGCGTCGCGGCGACAAATGTGCCGTCCTCAACCGAACTCATTGCGCACCCCACACCCAAAGAAAGATAAGGAGTCCAACGCTTCAGCCGTTTGTAAGTCTCACCTATCCCGTATGGGAAAAAGTTAAACTCACACCGAGCCCCAAGGTCATATACCCACGACTTGAACTTGTAATGTTCCCCTCCGGGATAGACATTGTCCAAGTCGGAACTGTCACCTGAAAGCGACGCAGCGGTCAACAGGCCGCGCACCGCCCATCGGTTGTCTATCAGGTAACGGAACGAACCGTTTAAGGCGACCCCGGGATGCCGATATACATTCCCTGAATTGGCATCGCCAAGATAACCGCTCATCCCTATGCCCGCGCCTATGTCAAACCGATAGGTCTCATCCTGCGCCGACACAGCCTGACTCATTCCGACCAATGTCAGAATCAAAGCCAGAACAATTGCCATTAACGATTTTCTCATAGCTAAAATAAATCAGACCTATTATTGAAAAACGGTTAATGACAGTCTAAAATTATATTTTTCACCGCTTATTATCCAAGGACTCTTCCCGGATTCTCAATAAAGTGGTTTAAAACTCAACCGATTGATTACTCCCCGCCACACGGTGTCATGCAACGAGCCGTCGGCGGCATATCCACCGAACATATAAATATAGGGGCAGTCCCACTGCGTCACAGGAGCAACCGCGCGTGATGCCGATGTCAGCTTCATGACGCGATACCACGCGGGCAGCTTGACCGATTCCATCGGCTTCCATACATTCGCTCCCGAGCGGGCATGCATGACCGTCTCAAACACAAGAGCCTGCGCATCACTGAACGCTGGTATATATCCGGGCAACTGTAATAACTGACCCGCCTTGCTCCAATGCATGCCTTGGTCGATGGTCATGTACACGTCCTTGTGCACCTCACCGTCCCTGTCACGGCCGCCCATGGCGATTATGGTGGAAAATTTTGTCGCTTTCCAGTTGTTACTGTTGACCCTGAATGAATAATACGGCAATATCGACATCCCTTCGAGGGCAGGAAGTTTGTCGCTTAACCTTGCCCATGATGAGCCGTCATATCCCCATGCGTCACCACGGACAATGCCTTCGGCATCACGCCCTCCGGCCATTACAGCGAACATCCCGGTGCTCCATTCATTTGTGAACTTAAGCATCGTGCTCGTTCCTGACACCGGGAATGTATCGGCCACGGGCATCTCGGTCGACGCCGGGTAGGTGACCATCAGATAAGAACCGTCAGAAGTCTTTCGATTCCCGAGTATCACATTGCCGTAAGCCCCGTATATGTAACCCATCGACACACCTGTCGATGCCCAGTTGGCGGCAAAATCATCCGAGGTGTACAACATCCCGTCTCCGCCTACAATATAAAGGGCGTCATCCGAGGCTGTGAAACTGTTGACATCGGCCCCGGCCGGCAGCGTGGCATTGGTTATAATCCAGTTGTTATCCCCGGGATTGGATGTCACGGCCACCGTGGCCGCCGTGCCGTCAGAGGCAAGGACGACAGCCTGACCGTTAAAATCGACAGCCTTTTGCTTCGTGACAATTCCGAGCGAGGTAGGCAGGTCACGCTTTGCCAGTTCATTCCAATACAACGAGTCAGGCTCCATCTCATGGACATTGACCTTAACCTTGTAATCACGCACGACAGTTTTATCGTAAGAAGTTATGCGCACAGTCACAGGCCCGTTGCTGAAATCAATGCTGTCATTGGGATTGGTCAGATAATTGATTGTGGTGTCGTTCTGCCCCACACGGCTCATGGTTATATCGACCCCGCTCACCATAGATGTGTTTATCGTGACAAGAAGACGGTTGATTTTAGTGCCCTTTGGAAGAGAGTCGGCATTGTATATGAGCGCATTGTTGAGGTCAATCGAGAAGAAAACCGAGTCGAGGTTGGCCAGGACACTGTCATCCTCCTGCAGAGAGAACCCTGTCACCGCAACATTGTCATATTGCAGCGTCTCGGTCTCTATAGGGTCGGAATTACATCCGATTGCAATCGTGGCGATAATCGCCACAATCAGATATATAGGGCATTTTTTAGTCATAATGTCTTCGGTTCAGGAGTCATGTATGAGAAATCATCTTGACTTCAATGAATATTTTTCAACGTGCAAAGTTAACAACATTTTCATTAACTCAACACGCCATACAGTTAAAATTCGTCATTTCGCGCCATTGCATCGCAAATTTACAAATTCCACCGCGACACCCCACCCCGCCCGTCCCAAATAATAGACAGACACCATCCACCACCTCTTTTTTATGAATTGTTAACACACTCTCGTATCAGACTTAGAGTATGCTCCGCCGTTTTGCGTCCGAAAGGTGTTGCAAAAATTCCCTAAAATCGGTTTGAATCAGGTAGGGTTCAGCCATGGCTGAACCGAAACGTATTGAAAATCAGCAATGATACAATCGGCGGTGCGGCCATGGCCGCACCCTACCGCTTACATGCAATTCATCAAATCACATTAAGAGTATGTTTAGTTTTGCGGATGATTGTGTCGCCGTTCAGTTGAAATGTGCCATCGGGTAGCATGGGGGCTTTCACACGGCCCTGTTCCCCAAATTCACGGGGCGAGACCTCGACACGCACTGCATCCCACAAAGAGGTGTCGATAAATGAACGCAGAAGGGTCGCACCCCCCTCCACAAGGACCGATGTTATGCCCCTGGCGTAAAGTTCGGCAAGCACACGGCCGAGGTCATGAGGGTCAACCGCAACCTTTTCGGCTGCAATCCCCTTCCTGCATGTAGTCGAAAAATAGATGACACGCTGATTCTGTAACAGTCGGTTGTCAACAGGGATTCTCCCCTCCCGGTCAAGAATGACCGGCACAGGGTCGTGACCCACGCCCCATCCACGCAAAGTAAGCCCCGGTTCATCGCCAAGGACAGTGCCGCTGCCCACCATGATAGCGTCATGCAACGAACGCTCCCGGTTGACAAGAACCGATGTCACGGGTGTCGATATTTTAGCGGACAATTCTCCCGGCATGCGTTTGAAATCCAAGTAACCGTCGGCCGATTGCGCCCATTTAAGCGTAACGTATGGACGATGCTGTGTATGGGCGGTGATAAACTTGTGATTCAAGCATCGGCACTCCTCCTCAAGGACACCGACGGTGACATCGACACCCGCATCCCGAAGCATTGCGACACCCCGTCCGCTCACCTTATCAAACGGGTCGAGCGAGCCGACAACAACACGCGGGATTCCACAATCAATCAGCAACCGGGCGCACGGAGGGGTCTTGCCATAATGGGAACACGGCTCAAGCGTGACATATATTGTCGATTCAGACAACAACGAGCAGTCCCTGACCGATGCGACAGCATTGACCTCGGCATGTCCCTCGCCACAACGGCGATGCCACCCCTCCCCTATGATTTTACCGTCATGGACTATGACAGCACCTACCATGGGATTGGGCGAAGCATTACCCTCGCCATTGCGGGCAAGCTGCAACGCCCTGGCCATAAACCTCTTGTCAACGTCTTTCATCATCACGCCTCTTTTTCTCGCCAAACGCCTTCCGCTCTCAGGAATGCGACCAACCTCGGAATCGCTTCTTCGGCGGGGATATTACGTTCAACTGGGACTTTCCCTTTATATAGGGTTATTCTACCGACACCCGCGCCGACATATCCGTAATCGGCATCAGCCATTTCACCGGGACCGTTGACGATACATCCCATTACACCGATTTTCAATCCTTTGAGATGGGATGTCGCATCCTTCACGGCCTTAAGTGTAGACTGCAGGTCAAACAACGTGCGCCCGCACCCCGGACACGCGATATACTCCGTCCGTGAAATCCTAAGCCTGACCGCCTGAAGGATTCCAAACGACAAACGGGATAGTTCATCATCGGTCAGCGCGTCACTCTCGACCCACATTCCATCAGTGAAACCGTTGAGAAAAATACGCCCGAAATCAACCGCGGCACGCAACCTGACATCATCGGCGTTTATGCCCGTATAGGCGATGTGAGGGAGCAAAGGATTTGTCACCCCCTCAGCGACAAGGCCATTGAGGGCGACAAGCAGTTCAGCCGCAGGATTGGGGTGACGGCTCGTCAGCACCACGGGAATTTCAGGATTATCCATAATCATCCCGATTGCTTCACTCCAGCATGCAGCGTCAACCGCCACCGTGTCATCGCAGTCTGCGAACAAGTCAGGCATCGCATCCCGGCCATAATCCGATTTTTTATGCGTACCCATGACAACAGGGGCGCGCATCGGCTGACATTCACGCGATACTGTCTCAACCGCAGGCAATGCCGGGGCATCGGCAAACGATGATATATACTCCACAAGTGATTTCGCCACAGGAATCTCGTTTTCAGGCGGTTCGCTAAGTGACACACGTATCGTGTCACCGATGCCTTCGGCGAGTAGAGCACCGATACCGACAGCCGATTTCACACGGCCGTCCTCACCGTCCCCGGCCTCGGTGACACCAAGGTGCAACGGGAAAAACATCCCCTCGTCATCCATGGCCTTTACAAGCAGCCGCACCGTCTCGACCATAACTGTTACATTGGAGGCCTTGATTGAAATCACAACATCCTTGAAATCCCGTTTACGGCATATACGCAGGAACTCCATCGCGCTTTCCACCATACCGGCGGGAGTGTCACCATAACGACTCATTATACGGTCGGACAATGAGCCATGATTCACCCCTATACGTATCGCCGTTGAATTCTCCCGACACAGTTCCAGGAACGGCGTGACGGCCTCGTCAAGACGCTCAAGTTCACGGGCATACTCCTCATCGGTGTACTCAAGATGACGGAACGTGCGACCCGGGTCAACAAAATTACCCGGGTTGATGCGCACTTTCTCCACCTGTGAGGCCGCCGCAAACGCCGCTTTCGGATTAAAATGGATGTCGGCGACCAACGGGACATCGATGCCCGCTTCACGCAAACGCCGTCGAATCTCACCGATATTGTCAGCCTCGCGCACTCCCTGGGCCGTGAGCCTGACAATATCGCCTCCGGCCATCGATATCGCCTTGCACTGGGCGACGGAGCCATCGGTGTCCATCGTAGAGGTATTGGTCATCGACTGAACCCTCACCGGGTTATCTCCGCCGATTCCCACTCCGCCGACATTCACGACCGATGTCCTTCGGCGATGGTAATTGAAATCTCTCATCAATTAGTCTTGAATTTATATTTCACTTCCTTCAGGTCGGCATTGGCCTTGACAATCTTCTCTACAAGACCGGCACGGTAAGCTTCAAAGCGTCCGGCGATTCCCTCGTCACTCAACGCGAGAATCTGCACAGCGAGAATAGCGGCGTTAAGGCCTCCGTTGATTCCCACTGTCGCCACCGACACCCCAGGAGGCATCTGGACTATAGAGAGGAGGGCATCTCGTCCGTCAAGGGTTGAATTTATCGGAATTCCGATTACAGGCACGGTCGTCATCGCGGCGATTACGCCGGGCAATGCAGCCGCCATACCGGCCGCCGCGATAATGACCTTGATTCCGCGTTCTTTGGCATTACGGGCGAACGATTCCACCTCGGCAGGAGTCCTATGGGCCGACAGCGCGTTCATTTCAAACGGGACTTCCATCGAATCAAGGAATGCCGCGGTTTTTTCAAGAATGGGAAGGTCGCTTGTGCTCCCCATGATAATGCTAACGAGTGGTTTCATATTATGACTGGTTTATAAAGCTGTTATTAAAAACACACTGATAAATCCGTTAAAAGTTCCGGCTGCGACCTGCCACGGGGTGTGACGTCCCAACACGATACGCGCCGTACCGAGTAATCCGGTAAGCATAATCGCGCCTGTCACCCAATAAATAATCCATGGCATCGCCACCCCGTCAAACGCGAGACGCGACAACAACGCGACAAGTCCACCCATAGCGGCGGCGTGCGCGCTTATTTTCCACCATCGGTTGACCGTCATGTTCACAATCACAGCGAGACATCCCCCGACAGGGAAAAGCCACAGCCAGGATGGTGCACCGACACGATACAGGAAAAAAGCACACGCGATATAGGCTATAGCTGTAATTGCGTAAGGTACTGTTCGTTCAGTCCTTTCATTTAACCCTGTATCGGATATTCTTCCCAAACGGTACAGAGCGAAAATCGCCGCAATCGGTATCAATCCTGTCAACAGGAAAGAAATCAGGACGACCATCCACTTCGTGCCCGACGGATTAAAGGCCAGGTAAGAGCACCATATCGCGCAAAAGACACCGTAGGCAGGAACCACCACGGGACTAAGCATCGATGATATTATCGTTGAAAATCTTTCCATTGTGTCAACTTTATAATTCGCGGCGCAACCTTGCGACCGGGATTCCAAGACGTTCTCGATACTTCGCCACAGTGCGACGCGCTATCGTGTACCCACGTTTCTTCAGTCGGGCAGTGAGAGCCTCATCGCTCAACGGGGATTTATTATCCTCCCCGTCGATGATTTCGCGCAACACCGCAATGATTTCATGGGTCGATGTATCATCGTCCTCACCATGCCGTTCATTAAAGAAATGCTTCAATGGATAGACACCCCACGGAGTGCTGACATATTTCCCCGATGTGACACGGGAGATTACCGAAATATCGTCATCCGACACGGCGGCGACATCCTTGAGTATCATCGGTCGCAACCGCGACTCATCGCCTGTGTAAAAGAACTCCTGCTGCAACCCGACGATAGCCGACATGATACGATAAAGGGTCGCCTGACGCATTTTCAGCATTTTGATGAACGATTCGGCATCGTCACGCCGTGTCTTTATAAAAGTCTCAGCCTCCCGTTGACGTGACGACGGGACATCACCACCCCCGGTGACATCCTTGGTAAACGTCTCCTCAATCTGCAATTCGGGAAGATTGTTCAACAACGTGAGAGTCAATTTGTCACCATCGACATCCACATTGAAATCGGGATACACCCGCATGGCGGTGTCCGCGTCATTATCATCAAGCGCACTTCCCGGCTTGGGATTTAAAGAGCGGATGACATCAGTCGCACGTTTCAGCGCAGAGGAATCAACCCCAAGAGCCGACCGCAGACGGTCATAGTGTTTGAGCGAAAATAAATCAAAATAATGGGACAATATATCTCGTGCCAACTTGACGTCATCCGTTTGTGGCAGACGCCTGACCTGCAGCAGCAGACAGTCACGTAAATCAACCGCCCCCACCCCCGGAGGGTCGAGAGACCTGACAACATCAAATATCGCACGCAATCGGTCGTCGGAAAAATCGATGCCAAGTTTCACCGCAACATCATCACCTATCGACACCAACGGCCTTGTCATATAACCGTTGTCATCTATATTGCCGATTAGATACCGTGCCACCTCTATCTCCTGTGGAGAAAGGCCGGTGTGACCGAGCTGTTCCATCAACGTCTCATAGATATTATGCCCGGCCGAGACAGCGGTCGGTTCATAATAACGGTCATCAACGCGATGGTTTCTCGCTTCAAGACGATAGGACGGCATGTCATCATCCTTATAGTCGGCCAACTGCATCTCCTCGGCGCTTTCATTAAAGACAGATTCATCGTCAGACATATCGCCGACATCAGCGACCTCCAGTGCCGGATTGTCATCAAGCTCACGACGAACCTCCTCCTCGATTTCAGGCCCGTTCATCTCAAGCATCCTGACAAACCGCACCTGCAACGGCGACAGGGTCTGCTGCTGCCTTAACGCGAGTGTCTGCGATAAACTCTCTTTCATTCAAGCGGTCAATTATAATAGGCTATATTGTTAATGCAGAAATAGGATGGAGTGTTCATTCCCCACTGCGGGTCGGTGTCACTCGATTCCATCTGGAAATAGATATAATCCACTTCACCAAGTGAAGACAACGCAAATTTACTCCACTTCGCAAGGATATCGGTCCCCTTGGCAAGGTCAATGGTGACACGTCCCGTCTCCACTCCGGCCTTTACCCCTATGACATACAGTTTAAGCCATGAGGAGCTGTCGAACGCCGCGCTGAAGTCGTTCCCTTTCTTCATCACATTGTAAGCGTATGCCGAGTTGGTGACCTCGATGCTCTCGGGTCGGAAAGGGACATCCTCGAAACGTGAAATCTTGCATGAGGGAGATACCGGGATTTCATCGAGTTTCTCCTGATTGTCCCAGAAAGCAAGCATGTTCTGTGAATAAGTGATAGCTGACCACTGGTGCTGCCACCAGTCTGACGAAGGCACTTTGTCAAAATCTGAAAAATTGCTCTGCGAGGGGCAGAATCCATTCCAAACCGGCGTTCCCCATGAAATCTCGGCCGAATGGCTGAAATTGAATCCACCAAGACCGAGTGTCGCCACAGGGTCGGTGTCGTAACATTTCGCCCAGTAACCATCAGTTGTGTACAATACCGAACATTCTTCAATATTAAACACCGAAGGCAACGGTTTATCATCATCGTCCTCACAGGCGGTGAGTGTGCCGATAACAGCGATTGTCAGGAGAGAGAGACCGATTTTTCTTAATACTTTCATTTTTCAACTATTAAACTTTATCTTTAAACTTTAAACTTTTACACTTCAATCAACTCGTCGCGACCGAAATCACGCAAAGCACGGGACCCGACGACACTGTCCCAGCGCATGGGCGACACACCGTTACCGGGACGTTTGACCGTTATATTATCCTCGGTCAGTAATTCACCGGCCTTTATATCACGGGATGCGACTATGCTCTTACGGGCGACCTCGATATTGGGACGCTCACTGTCACTGACAATCTTTTCGCCGGAACCAAGGGCGCATTCGATATTACGGATAGACTTGACCATGGCAGCGAGTTCATCGGGTTCCAGCGATGCCTTGTGGTCAGGGCCGGGCATATTCTTGTCAAGGGTGAAATGTTTCTCAATGACAGTCGCACCCATAGCGACGGCAGCGACAGGCACTTCTATCCCTACGGTGTGGTCACTGTAACCCACGCCACCGCAGCCAAGAATGCGCAACGCGTCCATTGCACGCAGGTTTACATCACACATCGGCGTGGGATACTGGGTGTTGCAATGCAACAGGATTATATCACTGCGACCTATACCTCCATTTTCAAGAATCCTCACAGCCGCCTCTACCTCGTCAAGTGTTGACATCCCTGTGGAAAGAATGACTCGACCGCCTTTTGATGCGATTTTACGCAGATATGGCAAGTTGGTGATTTCTCCCGATGGAATTTTCCAGTAATCCATACCAAGGGGCACAAGTGTATCGATTGACACAAGGTCAAACGGGGTGCTCATGAATCCTATACCCTCCTGACGACATAAATCAGCAAGCCCTTCATAGTCCCCCAACGGCAGATGGATTGCACGGCACATATCAAGCTGGCTCTCCACCGCGCCGGTTGTCTCTTTCTGATATTCGGCCTTGGGGGCAAACTCCGAGATGACAAGTTCGGGGACAGCCGTCTGGAATTTCACGTAATCGGCACCGGCGCGACGCGCCTCCTTTACCATACGGCGTGCAAGCGCGAGGTCTCCATTGTGGTTCACCCCTGCCTCGGCTATTATAATGACATGTTTATTTTTCATAAAAAACCACCTCCTGTGGATAACGTGTAATCAAAGTCCCGGCCTTAACATCCTCTATCGGGGGCATATCGACGCCTATGGACTCTGATAGCATCAACATGGGGATATCGGCCCCGGCATGTACCGAGCACACCGCGCCGCCGCCAAGGCGAGGGTTCACCTCCATGAGATAAAACCCACCCTTTTCCATATCACGCAAGAATTGCACCGTGACCGCGCCACGCAACCCCACCCCCTCGATTACACTACAGGAGAGACCGACTAGGGCAGGAATGTCAACTGTCACAGTCGAGGTCACCTCGCCGCCTGAAACATCCAGGCGCCGACGAGGGCTGACCACCTTGATTTCACCGGCTTGCGAGACATAACAATCAACAGTATACTCCTCCCTGTCAGCGATATATCGCTGCAACAAATGTGTGGGAGGCTGGGCGGTGTACTTATGGTATTCACGCGGTGACGTGATAATCTCTATTCCTTTGGATGCCGACCCGCGACGCGGTTTCGCAATCATCGGGAACACCGGGCGTCCGCGCATAGTGTCAGCGTCAGGCAACGGCACTCCGAACTTTCGGAACAACTTGTCGGCCTCTATCTTATCAAACATGGCCGCAGCCACACTCTCATCCCCGACCGGAGCCCACACATCGTTATACCGATGTCTGTAGGCCGCCGCAACCTCGACCGCATCGTCAACAAAGGGGACCATAACGTTGATTTCATTTTCAACGACCGTCCTGTGAAGATGCTCCATCAATTGCGGGTCACTCCAGCGTTTACCCTTGATTACCTTGCCTATCGATGCAACGGGGACATGGCAGTCAAGCTCATAACTGAACAGACTGCATGAACGGCCAAGACGATGCGCTGCATCAATGAACATACGTCCCATCGAGACGCGCTTTGCACCGCCGAGCATCAATATGTTAAACTTATCGCCGCAGATTATCATCGGTTATAGATATCGGTTTTATATTTTTTCAGGTTTTCAGGGTTCAAGAACCATTCAATCGTGCGGGACAATCCTTGCTCAAGAGAGAAGCGCGGACGCCATTCAGTCAAAGACTTTATGAGCGAGTTGTCGCCACACAGTCTGAATACCTCGCTTTTGGACGGACGTATCCGTTCAGGGTCGGTGACATAATTGACATCGGCATTCATTAAACGGGCGATAGTGTCAAGGGTATCGGCCATCGAGACCTCTGTGCCGGTGGCGATATTGATTTCCATGCCCTCGATTCCCGGAGTCTCTCCAAGTGCGATGAAACCGCGGGCGGTGTCCTCGACATAATTGAAATCACGCGTCGGAGTCAGGTCGCCAACCTTTATTTCACGTTTCCCCGTTGCAATCTGGCCTATAATCGTCGGGATGATGGCACGTGCGCTCTGACGCGGCCCGTAGGTATTGAACGGTCTCGCGATAACCACCGGGAGTTCAAATGCGTTATAGAAACTCTTTGCGATTGCATCCGCTCCGATTTTGGTCGCCGAGTAGGGCGACTGCGGTTGACGCGGATGTCCCTCGTCGATGGGCACATAACGCGCGGTACCGTAAACCTCGCTTGTCGATGTCACCACGATACGCCCGACACCGCAGTCACGCGCCGCCTGACACATATTCAACGTCCCCTTTATATTGGTATCAACATAACTGTCGGGCGCGACATAGCTGTAAGGAATCGCAATCAGGGCGGCAAGATGATAGACCGTTGAACAGTCACGGCATATATGCCTGCAAAAGTCAGGGTCGCGTACATCACCCGTCACGACCTCGAGTCGCGGGTGCGACAACCCGTCAAGCCATCCCCAGTAATTGAACGAATTATACTGTGCGAGCGCACGAACGCTGTACCCCTCATCAAGAAGAAGCTGTGTCAGATGGGAACCGATAAACCCGTCAGCTCCCGTGACTAATATCTTTTTATCGTCTGTCATATCGCTTTTTTTAGAAAATAACGGTACTGTGAACCATCGTCCGAGACCCATAGGAGCTGCATGCGTTTACCTGTCGCAACCTCCTCTTTCAACCTGATGACACGGTTAGTGGGCCAATGCAGTTCCCCAAATGTGGAATAAGGCCCCGTCCCAGGTTCTACCCCATCCTGGCTATGAGTATAATTCAGGTCAAGGTAACCGTCATTTCTCTCCCATGTGCCTATTGAACTGTTATATGTATGATTATCACCGTAGATTCTCATCTCGACTATCTCGCCCTGAAAAGCCCAAGTTATGTTGCCTTTGTAGCCGCTGTCGGTTTCTCCGTCAATCTCGATTCTCTCCAGTCGCCAAAAACCAAACAGATGTCCGATGTCCCCGTTATTATGGGTACACGATGACAATGACAGCATCACAAGGCCGATAATTATAAAATCCAATACTTTTCTCATCGTCAATCAAAATTTGATAGAGCCATTATAACTCACCGTTACAAGTGCGCCGAACGCATTGCCGGGCATATCTCCACGGTCTAACGCAAGAGAGCCTTTTACCGACAGTCCCTTCACCGAAGGTATCCGATAATCGGCCTCGACCATCACCGATGTCGAGTGCACCGGTTCGGGTAAAAGAATAAAGCCCTCACCCCATGCCTTTCTGTAGCTGACCTTTGCTCGGTAATCAAGGTCGTGTGTAACCGACCCCTCGATTGCAGCATGAAATCCGCGCATACGATTGCACGTATATGCAAGATAACCGTCCCTGTTATACACAGGGGCCATTAACGCAGGCGTACCTATTGACATCCCGTAATTGGCGTATGAGTTATAGAACGCATTGTTATAGTAGTTGTCGGCCCCAGAACCTCTGTCAGTGATTGTCCCACCGCTCACATCGTCAGGGTCATAATGAATCGGACCACTCTGATTGGTGAAATCGAGGTATTCAACCAAGACTGCGTTTACAATACCTTTAGATGCCCGGCGGTATTCCACGCCCCACACACCGTCAAAACCGTTCAATTTACCTATACCTGAACCATCTTCCCACGGTGAGGTCATATAACCCTTGATTTCATCGTTGTTACGCATCCGGTAACGCAACATGACATCCCAGCTGCCGACATGATTACCAAGGTAATAGGCCTCGCCATTCCCTTCCTTAGGGATAAACACGTCCCAAAATGCCTTCACGTTCACCCTGTTGTGTACAATCTCGACATTTTCCCCGTCAAAGTAATTGTAGGTAGTACCGCCGAAATGAGCCGATGCCTGCATCCCGACTGTAGCCGAAAAACGCTCCGACGGTTTCGTTCGGAAATAACACCGTTTATAATGATACCACTCGCCCGTAGTGTAATGATAGTTGAATCGGTTAAAATGGTTCTCCCACCAATCGGAGTCTGTCATCTTACCGTAGGACAATTCCCCCTGAATCTGGACCCATCCTCGTGTGAAAGGTATATCCTGAAAATCTATGAACCCCACACGGGCCTGCGGTATCGGACGTGCGTTACCGCTCTCGATGAGGTCCCCGCTCGACAGACGCGTGTTCAACAACGCTGACCCACGTTCTTTCATCCCTACAGTCAGAAACACCCCACGATACTTCACTTCACCATATAATTGCTGGATGTGACCGCGCGACGGGTGTAACGGATGGATGAACCATTGACCGTCAGTCTTATTATAACGCGCGTAATCGACCGAGGAGGCGTAACCCGCCATAAGGTCGATGCCAAAACCGTAGGAGAAGCGTTCATCGGCTGACATCGTCCGCCACGCCTTCCCCTCGACCCAGGCATTGCCGGCTGACACAATCTTTCCATGGCTCATCGCCGAAAGAAAGTAAGGGGCAAAATCACCGCTACCTGCAGTCCCGATAGCCGAAGCCTCGTAGTTGACCCTATAATCATCGGCCGACATGATTCCCGCCGACATCAGAATCATCAGGGCTAATATCGCGCGTCTTTTCATACTTGAAGTCTTCATTATCGTAAAATCGGTGGTAAAGTTAATAATTTTTTCACACATGTTTGACTTAGTATCCGTATCTTTGCCACCGTTATGAAATCAAGACCATCAATCGCACTGCTCGCGGTGCTCATCATCACATTCATCCCGTTTCTGGGACTCACAGAGTTCAACACCAAAGGCGAACCACGTGAGGCGATTGTCGCCATGTCAATGCTTCAGCAAGGGAACTATATACTGCCCGAAAGTTTCGGTACTGACATCCCTTACAAGCCTCCGTTCCTTGCATGGCTGACAGTGATTGCGTCATTTATCACAGGGGGTGTTAATGAATGGTCATCAAGGCTGCCGAGCGCACTGGCGACCATTGCCATGGCGATGGGGGTATTTGTCATGTACCGACGCAGAACCGCATGGGGCGAATGGGGTGCCGTCGCAGTCGCCGCCGTGACAGTGACATCATTTGAGGTGTACCGCGCGGCTACGGCCTGTCGCGTCGACATGGTGCTCACAGCGTGCATTGTCGGTGCACTCATTTCGATGTTCCTGCGTCATGAGAGACAAAAAAGAGGATTGCCGTGGGCGGCAATCCTCCTGATGACATGCGCTGTATTGACCAAAGGCCCGGTGGGTATGCTCCTGCCATGCCTTGTCATGGGAATCTACCGTCTGTTACGCGGTGACCGTTTTTGGCCGACATTCGGCTCGCTGACCATCACGGGACTACTCTCGCTCATTGTCCCCGCGTTATGGTATTACGCCGCATGGCGACAAGGAGGTGACGCATTCCTTGAACTGGCGATAGAGGAAAATTTCGGAAGATTCACAGGCCGAATGTCATACGACTCACACGTCAACCCCGTTCACTACAATTTCATCACATTGCTGGCCGGGATGCTACCCTACACCCTTTTATGTCTTTTATCCCTGTTCACAATCAGGCTAAGGAATCTAAAATTAAAAAAATTCAGGCTACATGGTGTATTCCTAAATATACGTCACGCCGACCCTGTCAAAGTTTTTTCGGTCGTAGCAGCAATCACCATCCTGATATTCTATTCCATCCCCAAGAGCAAGCGCAGCGTGTATCTGTTGCCGATGTACCCGTTCCTCGCCTATTTTGTGACACTTTTGATTATATGGCTTATACGCAACGGACACAAACGCATAATCGCCATATATGCCTCGGTCATCGGGACACTGGCGACACTCCCGGCAATCGTCTTTACTATCATGCGCTTCATCGACCCTGCCACTGCGTTCCCCTCGATGAAGGCATCTACATTAGAGTCTCTCAATGCAATACGAGACATCCACACGGGGTTCATTGTCATTCTGTTGCTGATTATGTCATTGGCCTGTGGCCTGTTCCTGCTCTATGCTGCATCCCACGACAAAAGTGGGGTACGGACAATCTTTGCCACAATATGCACCACATTCACCCTTTACTGGGCATTGTCGGGTGTATATTTCCCGGCGGTGCTCAATCCGCGCAGTGACAAGGCCTTCACATCCGAAATCTTTAAGAAAATCCCTGAAAACGCCCATCTATACTCATGGTTAAGCGACCGATTGATAAGATTTTATTCAGTCGGGTTTTATTCAGGTGACCGCGTGCGACTTTTCGAGAACAACAACGCCCCTGCCGGGTATGTACTCGTCGGAAAAGGCGGGATTAAAAAATTCCGTGAAATCTACGGCGACAAATATGATTTCTCCGTCGTAGCCGAGAAACCTGCAAAGAGCGGTGACATCAGGGACATCCCCGTATTACTGCATTTTCAGGTTATTGAAAAGTGACCGCCACGCCTCTTTCGAACCGAGACACACAAAACAATCCCCATCGGCTACGACGAGGGTGTCGGAATGAACGGCTATAACCCTCGGACGCAAATGAACCATCCCCACGGCGTTGTGGGTCTCCACGGGACGTGTCGCGGTTATCAATGTCAACCCGTAGTCTTTCTCAAGTTCAAGCCGTGAATAAACCGTCCCGTAAAACAATGACGGGGCGACAAATTTCATCACCCTGACACGGTCATCTATCTCCATTGAATCGACATGGGAACCCAGTTCGATTTCATTGACAAGGTCACGTGCCGCACGTTGTTCGGGAGTTATTATGCGGTCAACATTCAATCCTTCAAGGATGGCCTGATGCAACGGGTCGACGGCACGGGCATATATGTGCGCCACCCCCATTTGCTTCAATAGGGCGACCGTCTTGACACTGGCCCCGAAATTCTCGCCTATGGCGACAATCACCAGGTCAATGTTTTTCAGTGGAAGCATTTCAAGCGAGGCCTCCTCGGTCGAATCTATTATGTAGGCGGTGGTGATGTCGTTCTTTATCGCCTCGACAAGCGTCGCATCGGTATCGGCCCCTATCACCTCATGCCCAAGCGCGGCAAGGTCAACAGCGAGGTTAGACCCATATATCCCGAGACCTATAACCAGGTATTTCATAAGCATTCAATCTTTTATAAGCAGTATCAGTTAATCACAATTGTATCGGACGGATAACGTGGGGTGTCATATCGATGCCCGACGACCCCTGACAACATCGAGAGAATCCCTACCCTGCCAAGAAACATCGCCGTGCACAACAATATCAATGACGGTTGGCTCAACTCCGATGTGACTCCGAGCGACGACCCCACCGTGAAAAGAGCCGAACATGACTCAAAGAGTAAATCCCGTGGCGACAACCCCGGTTCAAGCAACATCAAGGCCACGCTGTAGAAAAAGAACGAGAATATCGATAACGCCACCACCGCATTGGCACGTCTTATAGAGCCTATGGCAATCGTTCGCCTGAATGCGGTCACTGTGTTACGTCCGGTTATTATCGACCTTAGATTCAATATAATTGCGGCAAGTGTGTTCACCTTGATGCCACCCCCGGTCGATTGGGATGCGCCTCCCACCCACATCAGGAACATCACAACGACCAATGTGACATTCAGAAACCCCGCAGGGTTCACCGACGAGAATCCCGCGCTACGTGGGGTCACGGAGTTAAACACCGACTGCGAGATTTTCTCCCAAAAGTCAAATCCCCGCAAGGAATTATCCTGTTCAAGGAAGAAAAACGATACCGCCCCTAACAGGAACAGCACGCCAAAGGCAACCACCACTATCTTAGTGTTCATGCTGAACAGATGGACAGGACGCGGAATCACCTGCCCGTCACGGCGTATGACCCGCTCCCTGAACCATCTGAAACGCCTTGAGATGGCATCCCTGATATTGACAAGCAACGGGAAACCGATACTGCCCGACACAATCACAAGGCTCATCACCCAATAGACCGACTGGTCACCATAGAGCAACAATGGATTGGACATCCCTCCGGGCAAACTGCTGAACCCGGCGTTGCAGAACGCCGACACCGAATGAAACGCCGAGAACATCACAAGTTCCTCGGTGGTCATCGGCAACACGTCCTTCACCGAAAAGAACAGCATCACCGCACCTATCGCCTCGACCGTGACCGTCAAAACGAATATATACAAAATCGTTGGAATCAGTGAGGTCATTGTACGTGAATACACCAAATCCCTCATCATCAACTGATTGTAAATCGAACCACTACCACTGAAAAACATCGAGAAAAAACTGGTGAAAGTCAACACGCCAAGTGCCCCTATCTGCACAAGGCACGCGATTACCAACAACCCCAACGGAGTGAACGTCACCGACACATCGACAGGTGTCAACCCGGTTATGCACACTGCGCTCGTCGAGACAAACAACGAGTCAATGTAGGAAATTCCGCCGTAGGTACACTTCGGCAACATCAATAATAAAGAACCGATACCGATAAACAGCAGAAAACTGCCCGAAAGCATCAACGAGGGATTGGTGCGACGCCCCGTCAACCTTGTCACCCCGTAAGACACCTCGACGACAGAGTATGCCACCATGACGGGATAAAGAAAATAGTTGGAATACAGCACACGTTCAAGTAGCGGAATCCACGGATGTGCCGGGTGAGGATACAACCACGGCAGCACCGACAGCAACACACCGATGTCAACGACCCATTTTATGACCCGCGAATCTTTTATCGTGTGCCTGAAATTGAATACAAGATTAAACAGTATATTCGCGACAAAGACTCCCTGCACGATACGCAGAATCAACCGCAACGTGTTATAATCCCCCGCGTCATGCTCATACCCGATATAGACAGTGAAACATGTCAGACACGCGATAGCCGCGACAACGGTGACAACCGACAACAACCCTATAGCGACCCTTATCCCTCCGGCGAACCGCCGACGGAATTTATCAAGGCCATTCCTTGTGAGTCTGCACCAATAGTTGATAACGCGTCTTTTCACGCATTTATAACAACCATCCGCCCGTTTTGGATTAACTGTTACTTAACGATGTCATTTAAACTATAATTCTCTTTCCACCAAAAGGAACATGCCGTGATTTCTATCGGCTCCGTATATCTCAAAATAAATTTCTTCACCAGTGGCCGGAACTGCCAGGATTGCCTCGTTCCCATATTCAAATGAAAAAGAGAAAAGAGAACGACTCATTAATTGTGAATATTCTTTGGCTATAAAAACGAGTCCGTTGCCAAGGTCAGTCTGCACATCCTCGTATGCGTCATATTCCTCATGGCATGTCATGGCGTCATCACTCAGCCAATCTCCTTCATGAGCGACTATGATGCGATTCAGCGGGCGTCCGTCAGGCAAAGGATGTCGCTTAATCTTAAACCGGGCATAACTCCCTTCCCATCCTAAGAATTCGACATATTCATTATTCATCATCATTCTTATGTTTCATATTTAAGAATCAGATTTTCAGCACCATCCTGAATACTTTATCAGGCTTTCTCGCTAAGTTCAAGCCATCGCATCTCTTTCTCGTCAAGCATGTCCTTGAGTTCGGCATAACGTGCGGCCTTTGCAGCGACATCATCAATGGGATTACCGCTTCCAAGCAAAGTCTCTATTTCATTTTTCTCGGCTGTCAGAGCATCTATCTCGGTCGTCAATGCCTCAAATTCCTTGCGTTCCTTGAACGACATGCGCTGCGGACGTTCGGCCTGTCGACGGCTTTCCGGCGTTTTATCAGGCTGTATCTTTTGTTGCTCTCGTGACTCGACCGCCTGTTGCTCCGTGAGCCATTGACGGTAATCTGAATAATTTCCGGGAAAATCCTTGATTACGCCGTTTCCCTCCATGACAAAGATATGGTCGACTATGCTGTCAAGGAAGAAACGGTCGTGGGAGATGACAATGACACATCCCTTGAAGTCACGCAGGTAATCCTCCAGGATGGCGAGTGTCACGATGTCAAGGTCGTTGGTCGGCTCGTCAAGAATCAGGAAATTGGGCGAACGCATCAGCACAGCGGCGAGGTGAAGCCGACAACGCTCGCCACCGCTTAACTTGGCGATATATTTCTGTTGGTCGGCGGGAGTGAACAGGAAATGTTGCAACAGTTGCATGGGGGTATAATGCACCGTGTCGTTGACAACCACGTCCTCGGCTATTTCAGTGATTGCATCGATTACACGCTGATTCTCCTTGAACTTGATTCCCTCCTGACTATAGTAACCGAAACGCACTGTCTCACCGACATTCCACCGCCCCGAATCCTGTGCCACCAGTCCTTGCAGCATCTTGATGAATGTGGACTTTCCGACCCCGTTATGACCTATGATGCCGAGCTTCTCATAACGCGCAAACGTGTAAGTGAAATCATCAAGTATCACCTTGTCGCCATAACGCTTGGAAATCCCCTCAGCCTCGAAAATCTTAGAGCCGATGTAGGATGACTTTATATTCAAGTCTACGTTCTTTTCGCTATAATCGGCACGTGAACGCTCCTTCAGGTCATAGAACGCATTGATGCGATACCGTGCCTTCCCGGCACGCGCCTGTGGCTGACGCCGCATCCACTCCTGTTCCTTGCGCAGGGTGTTCTTGACCTTGGCAAGTTCTGACGTCAATGCCTCGATGCGCTCGGCGCGACGACGCAGATAATAATCGTAGTTTCCTTCATACACAAAAATCTGCTGCATGTCAATCTCGACAATCTTGTTGCACACACGGTCAAGGAAATAACGGTCATGCGTCACCATCAACAGCGTGACCCGCGAACGTTTCAGGTAATTCTCGAGCCATTCGATTACCGCGATGTCAAGATGATTGGTCGGCTCGTCGAGTATGATGAGGTCAGGGCGGTCAAGAATCACACGGGCAAGGGCGACACGCTTCTGCTGGCCTCCCGACATGGTCGAGATACGTGCCTGCAAGTCATGGATTCCCAACTGTCCGAGAGTCTGGCGCAGACGGTCCTCATAGTCCCATGCCCCGGCGGCGTCCATGGCATCCATGGCACGGCGCAAACGGTCATCATCGCCACTCTCGGTCGCATCCTCATATTCGGCGATTATACCCGGCAACTCATTATCCCCGCCGTGCATGCATGCTTCAAGAACCGTCGCGTTCGGGTCAAGACCCGGAGACTGCTCAAGGAAACCGACCTTCAACCCGCGGGCCGCCGTGACTGTACCGCCATCGGCACTCTCGCGACCCGCAATAACACGCAACAGAGTCGACTTTCCTGTGCCATTCTTGGCTATCACACCGATTTTGTCACCCTCGTTGATACCGAGCGTAACCCCGTCAAACAACATCCGCTCGCCATAACTCTTTGATAGATTCTCGATTTGCAGATAACTCGCCATGCCTTTTCTTCAAATATTCTAATTTACTGCAAATTTACGCGATATTAAGAGATTGTCTAAATTTTATCATTCAATTTTTACAACCTACCTATCCCCCATCATTTATCTGATGAATTTTAGAGTATGTTTAGTTTTAACAATATTCATCCATCTTCTCCATTCCACTCAAGTCCCTGTGCTAAAATAAAAGCCTTTTCCGCTCCTTCCTCTCTAATGTTTTTACGGCGCAGTCTCCTTGAATATCGCCGGCATCAATAAAGTTTAGACCCGGGTATTGAGATATGTTGAAAAAACTTATTTGTGTGTTACGACAACCGAGTCGTCTGTTTGCTTTATGGTTACATCGAGCGTTTCCTCAAGGGTGTAAAGAGCTTGCGGCAGGTTGTCGCACGGTAACGAACCTGTGAAGATAATCTCGCCTACATTATTATCCAGTTCAAAAGCCACTCCATAATATAATTCGAGATCATTGATAATATCATATACCGAACAGGACGTATAGTTAAGGAATCCTTTGCCCAGTGAATATGTGTGCCGGCCACCGTCGTCGAGATACGACATATCGCCGGTCTCATTGTTCACCAGGACGGTTTCACCGGGTGAAAGTGTAAGATTCTCGTTGGTCTTCAGGGCTGTGAGTTTTATGGAGCCGCTTTCCAGATGAATCTCTGCAGTGTTATGTATCTCATTTTCATAAATAGAGAACTCGGTACCTAAAACCTCTATCTCGTAACTATCGGTAACGATGGTGAAGGATGAACCGTGGTATTTCTCGACCGAAAAAAAACCGCTGCCACTGTATGAAATTTTTCGTCCCCGTTGGTTGAAAGACAGGAGTGAATACGTTAAACGAGAATCGGGGTTCAGTACAATATGTGTTCCATCGGGGAGTATGGTTTCAACTCTCTGGCCTTTCTGTGTCTCGATTTTGATGTCTTGTGAGAGTATCTCGTCATAGATGCCATACTTGTTCTCGGTATAATTGGTATAATTAATGAACAGATAACTTATCAAGACAAATGGCAGAAGAACGGCGGCGATTTTCAAAACGATGCGGATAACGCGTTTTGACTTATCCTGAATCATAATCTCATCATTGAGTCGAGCACGCAGCTTGGACACATCGTCATCGGTAAAATCATGATTGTATCCGTTGGTATTAATTATAGAATCAATCTCGAAGTCGTCGATGTTATCAATCTCATGACCAAGAGATGTCAACGAGTCCTTATCAATCCTATTATCCATAAACTGTCGAAGCCTGGTATTCATCACTGTCAATTTATTTTATAGGAGATTATTACTTTTATATACTTTAAGGATGGCATTCAACTCTTTAAGAGAGAATGACAAGATATTGCGCACTGTTTTCTCTGATATATGAAGGGACTGAGCAATATCATCATTCGAAAGCCCTTTGATGCGAGACAGTGTGATTATCTCCCGGTTGCGCCGGGGGAGGCTTTGAAGCGCGCGTTTCAAGAGGGCAAGGAATTCTTTATACTCCAGCTGGTGTGTCTCATGATGGGCCAGTTGATTCTGAAAATTCAAATAATCTTCAAAAACAGGAGAATTAACCGACCGCCGAAAAGCATCAATCCTTTTCCTATATGCTATAGAAAACAGATAGGATGACAAATCGGTGTCATTGGCAAGCTTATCGCGTTTTTCCCACAAATTTATAAAAATGTCGTGGACTATCTCTTCGGCATCCTCCTTACGTTCTGTAGCGGCTCCTACATAATTGAGGAGCTGAAGCGCATAACGTGCATATATAATATTGAACGCCAGGACCGAACCTTTTTTGAGTTCCAAAACAAGTCGGTTAACGCTTGAATTTTGGTTAATTCCCATTTATACTATTGGATATTGCACGTGCAAATTTAACTCTTTTTATCTTAAATATGCAATTTTACAAAGAAGTTAAAATATGTTTTATAACATAAAAATTATGCGGGACAACGGGAATCAAAATGCGATTACACTATAAGATGATAAACCTAAATTTAATTATCAATCATGAATCACAAATTATTTAATGTTTTTTTAAGTCTTTTCTTTACGGTCTTTTCGTCCCAATTTTTGGCGGCCAAAGACCCTGGGAGAGTAACTGTAGATGTGGACAAGGGTAGTCTGAAAGAATTGTTCACACAGATTGAACGACAAACGAATTATGTATTCTCGTATCGCGACGAACTGGTAAAGAAAGAGAAACACATCTCTATCAAATTAAAGAACTCGACAGTCGCCAACGTTCTCAACAAAGCACTCGGAGGCACCAATCTGAATTACCAGATAGTATCTGATAATTCAATTATAATCAAGGAGAAAAAGCTCAACAAAACGGCATCCGGAACAAGTTTGAACGAGGTCTCTGGTACCGTCCTCGATGACCTGGGCGAGCCTATAACTGGAGCGATAGTCACGGTGAAAGGGACAAGCCTGGCAACCAGTACCGATGCCAACGGCTTTTACATCCTGCGTAATGTACCTGAAAATGCCGAGCTGGTATTCTCATATATAGGCACCAAATCAAAAACAATCCCGGCTAATGAGTCATCACAGCTCGCAAACGTGACACTGAACGCTACTGACAATTATCTTGACGAGATTGTCGTAGTGGGATTCGGTGTACAGAAGAAGGCCAACCTAACAGGTGCTACAGCGACCATCAACAAGGATCAATTCAAACCGCGTGGTGTAACTTCTACAAGCCAGTACCTGCAAGGTGCAGCTGCCAACCTCAACATCACCAACAATGACGGTGGCCCCGGCCAGGAACCATCAATCAATATCCGTGGATATTCGGGCCTCGGTACATCTTATTCTCCGCTTATCATTGTTGATGGTTTCGCAAGTTCTCTGAAAGAATTGAATCCCAATGACATAGAGTCGATAAGCATCTTGAAGGACGCATCGGCTGCAGCCATCTACGGTGCACAGGCAGCCTACGGCGTTGTGCTTATCACGACAAAGTCAGGTGGCAAAAACACCAAGGCGAGCATCACATACTCAAACAACATCTCGTATTCAACACCAATCGCATTCCCGAAGACAGCCGGCTCAATCGAGTTTGCCGACCTTATGAGAGAGGCTTCTCTGAATGAAGGCGGAACCGGTATCTTCTCGGAGCAGACACTGCAGCGTATCGAACAATACTATCACTCACCCGGTAGTATCCCCAACACAATCCCGCAGCCGGGCAATCCCAACAACTGGGCCAACTGGGGTGACGGAAACTGTAACGCCAACGAGGACTGGTTTAAAGAGTTGTTTAAATCACAAGTCAATCAGATGCATAACATCGAGATAAGCGGCGGAAGCAATACCACAACTTACCAGATGTCGCTCGGATTCCTCAGAGACGAGGGCAAGCTCCGTCTTTATGATGACAATTACACCAAATATAATGCAAACCTGAAAATTAATACCGATGTAACCAAATGGTTGACCGTGGGTATGAATATGCGATATGTCAAGGAGAAAACCGTTCTCCCGTCTTACTATTTCAGTTCGACAGTAAACAGTCTTTTCGGATGGGCAGCAATGATGTGGCCCACACAGCCTATCAGAGACCCTAACGGCCATTTCACATCGGACGGCCGTATGGCATTCCTGCATGACGCCAACCCGAACAAGGCCGAAGGCGACAAGTTTGTAGGAAACCTGTCGGCATTGTTCAAAATAGTCCCCGGACTTACCATCAACGCCGGCCTGTCATATAACAAGTATGCCTTCAAACAGACCTCATCGAAGGGTCTCATATATAAATATGGTGTTGACAATGTGCCCGTCCTTGACGGAGGTAGCGAGCCATCCACCACACAGGTATGGCAAAGTGCTGAGAACCAGGACTACATTACCGGCAATGTTTACATAACATACGAAAAGAGCATCAAGGACCACAATTTCAAAGTCATGGCGGGTACCCAGATGGAATATCTCGAGTGGTACAGACTAGCCGGAAACAAGACACACCTCCTCTTCCCCGATGTACCGTCGATAGCAACATCAATCGGGACACCCAGCGTAAATGATGGTCTTGACCATTGGACCACTCTGGGCTATTTCGGCCGCATAAACTACGATTATGCAGGTAAATATCTGTTGGAATTCAATCTTCGTCGCGACGGTTCGTCACGCTATGCCGACAAATCGGTTCCCGGCTCGTCGGGTCGTTGGGGCACATTCCCCTCAGTATCGGGCGGATGGAATCTGGCTAAAGAATCATTCCTGAACAAATACCCCGACATCCTCAATGAACTGAAGATAAGAGCATCATACGGTGAACTCGGCAACATGAGAGGCAAATCGTATCAGTATATATCGACCATCGACTACCAGCAGAAATATGGTTATATAATGGACGGCAAGCAGATAAGCGCTTTCGGCTGGCCCTCGATGTCATCTTTCAACACTTGGGAAAAGAACCGTACGCTTGACTTCGGCCTTGACGTGTCAATGCTGCGTAACAGACTTACTTTCTCGGCCGACTACTACCTAAAGGATATCTTAGGCCTGATTACCCAGGGTGAGCTCCTCCCGGCTGTTCTGGGCGCAAACACTCCCGACCAGAACTGCACAAACATCCGTAACACCGGTTTTGAAATCTCGGTTTCATGGAACGATCAATTCAATATCAACGGCAAGCCGTTCAGATATAACGTTACTGCCATGTTGTCGGATTACGTAGGTAAAGTCACCAAATACTCCAATCCCAAGGGCATCTTCGGAAACTGGGACGGCGGCGTACCCCGCATCTGGACACATTTCTATGAAGGAGCCAAGATGGGCGAAATCTGGGGCTATGAAACAGACCACATGATCAAGACCCAGGAAGAAGCCGACATGCTCAACGAGACCGGTGCACAGTCACATATAGGCCACAACTGGAGCATAGGCGACATCATGTACAAAGACCTTAACGACGACGGTAAAATCACCGACGGTGAAATGACCCTTGACAACCCCGGCGACCTGAAAGTAATCGGTAACAATACTCCGCGATACAACTACAGCTTCCTGTTTAACGCTTCATGGAATAACTTCGACATTTCAATGTTGTTCCAAGGTGTAGGCAAACGCGACCTGTGGATGAACGGTGTACTGACTCAGGGTGTAGGATTCTTCTCGACCGGTTCAAACGTATGGGAGAATACTCTTGACTGTTACAGAAATGACGGACGCAACGCAGAACCCTACCTGCCCAAACTGTACCTGAGCGACCATGGTTGGAAAAACATGAGATCACAGACCAGATACCTGCAGAACGGTGCATACTGCCGTCTTAAGAATCTGCGCGTGGGTTACACTATACCCGAGCACTTGCTTGAAAAGGTCGGTATCAAGCGGCTGTATGTATATTTCAGCACCGACAACCTGTTCACCATTACCAAGCTGAACAAGAACATGGACCCGGAAAACCCCAGCGATATGATACCCTGGCAATGGGATCAACTCCCTTACCCATTGGCAAGAACCTACTCGGGAGGCATCAGTGTCACATTCTAACTTAAACAACAACTATTATGAAAAGTAATATAAAGTATATATTAGCACTTCCGTTAATCCTGTCATTGGGTTCCTGCTCGGATTTTCTTGACAAGGATCCGTTGAGCCAAATCACAACATCAGGCCTGTCGTATTCGGCAACGGAGTGCAAGGAGTATGTAAACCAGTTCTATGGTGTGCTGAACGGCCCGTTTACCCACAGGGACAACGGTCTTGCATACGATTTAGGTACCGATAACCTTCTGGCCGTGAGCTATCAGAACAATAAGGACCTCATTGACGGGCTCGTTACCGTACCGGCTTCGGGCGGCGGCTACGGAATCAATGAATGGGGCCGTATCCGTACCCTCAATTTCCTTCTTGACAACTGTCATAAATCGACCGAAATGGAGGAGGCTGAGAAATATATCGCCGAGGCACGTTTCTTCAGAGCCTACCTGTATTTTGAACAGTTCCTCAAAAAATTCGGCAGCGTTCAATGGATTGAGCATGCCACCTATCCCAACTCGCCGGAACTGTACAGTGAGCAACTGCCCCGTAACGAGATTGCCGACAAGATTCTTGCCGACCTTGACTGGGCCATCGAAAGATTGCCTGAACATGCCATACAGGAGAAAGGGCGTGTATCCAAGGAAGTGGCTCTGGCACTGAAGTCGAGAGTGGCACTGTATGAAGGTACCTGGGAAAAATATCATGCAGGCACTGCCTTTGCCGGTGCAGGTGACTCGAAGGAGTATCTGAAGATGGCTCGCGATGCCGCCAAGGCAATCATTGACGGTGGACAATTCGCCATCGATAACGTAGGCGTTGAGGACGGCTATTTCACTCTATTCAACAATACCAACTATTCTTCCAGCAAGGAAGTGATGTTGTGGAAAGAACGTAGCACGAAATTTGACATTACATCCAACTGGAACCAGGATGCAGCTCCCACGGGCAACAACTGTGGTCTCACACGACAGCTCGTTGACTCATATCTGTGTAAGGATGGACTGCCCATCTCTCAGTCTCCGTTATACCAGGGTGATGACAATTACGTAACTGTAACGACCGACCGCGACCCGCGCCTGTCACAGACCATGTACACCCCCGGTCGCCCGAGAATCATCTCCAATGGCGTGACGATGGTTATATTCACCAAGCCGAGCATCGACCTGACCGAGACAAGAAAATGTTCCACCGGCTATGAACTGGCCAAAGGCTCAAGCCCCCAGGAAGAACAGCAACGTTTTAATAACTGTACACTGGCAACCATCTTCTTCAGATATGCCGAAGTGCTACTGAATTATGCCGAGGCACGTACAGAGCTGGGTGAAATAACTCAATCGGACCTCGATATCTCAATCAACCTCATCAGACAGCGTGTGGGCATGCCGGGCATGACTACCTCGGTAGGATATGTTGACCCCCGCGGCGAATTTACCGCAGAAAGAGGATATAAAGGCCCCGCTGTTTCCAATCTGTTGTCGGAGATACGCCGCGAGAGAAGAGTAGAACTCGCCTGCGAAGGATTTCGTTATGACGACATCAAGCGCTGGAGAGCCCATCACCTGCTCAACAATGACAAGATTCAGGGCGCGAAGACTGCACAGTTTACCGACCTGCAGTGGCTGGTGGATTATTTCGAAAAAGCCGGAGCACCTGAGTCAATCGCCGAAAACTGGGACGAATTTATCAACGGAACAGTTCTCAAATGGTCTTCGCAAATAGGTGAAGGCATCAACTTCTGGACCGACGATGAGGGCTACTTCGCTCCCTACAATGAGTTCATCCCGTCGCAGCACTTCTCATTCAACCCCAACAAGAGCTATCTGTATCCCTTCCCCACTCAGGAGCTTCTCCTGAATGATAAGCTGAAACAGAATCCGGGTTGGGATGAATAAGTAATTGCTTAAAAAGCAAACCATTTACCTTTGAGGGTATTATCGGATACGATGCAAAAATCTATCCGATAATACCTTCCAAAAGTAGTATAGTATCTATTCAATTAATATATAAAACATTTATGAAAACAATACGCACCACGATTTTCACCTTTATAATCGGTTTCCTATCATCGGCAAGTTGTTTCGCACAAGAGACATCGGGCGGTTGGGTGAAGTATGAAAACAATCCCATTTTAGGAGGCGACCTCGGTACAATATTCGATGTAAGCGTCATGAAAAATGACGATGGAACCTTCTCGATGTATAATTCATGGCGCACACAGAAAAGTATAGCATTATCTCAGAGTAACGATGGCTTCAATTGGAGCAATCCGCTTATATGTTTCCCGTTCAACAACGAGACCGGCTGGGAGTATGATGTCAACCGCCCCGTAGTAATCAAAAAAGACGGCGTGTACCACATGTGGTATACCGGACAGGTAAAGGCCGCTACGGCCGAAGGTCGCTCATGGATAGGCCATGTTACGAGCACCGACGGTAAGCTGTGGGTTCGCGACATACCCCGCCCTGTGTTGACTCCCGATCTTCCATGGGAGAATGTAGCTGTAATGAGTCCTCACGTTATATGGGACGAAGAGGACCAACTGTATAAGATGTGGTATTGCGGCGGAGAGCAGATTGAGCCCAATGCCATAGGCTATGCCACAAGTAAGGATGGCGTGAACTGGGAAAAATATGCCGGCAATCCTATCTTCCGCTGCGACCCCAAAAACGAGTGGGAGCAGAATCGTGTGGGTGGCTGCATGATTATCAAACGCGAGAACGACTATCTTATGTTCTATATCGGATACAAGGATATGTATTATGCCCAGATAGGTATGGCGCGCTCAAAAGATGGAATCACCGGTTGGGAAAGATATGAAAACAACCCGATTATCTTCCCCGGCAAAGGATGGGACATGCACGCCACTTATAAACCTTATCCTGTTCCCGACTATGAGAATAACCGGTGGTTATTGTATTACAACGGCCGCGCATACGACCATGAACAAATGGGTATGGCCATTCATGAAGGACTGGATTTAGGCTTTTAATTGAATTGACTATTCATTTGAAACAATTACCGATAATGAAAAAATTTGCTCTGATATTTATTTCAATATTTTCAATATTCAGCCTTTCCGGCAAAGGGAAGGATGTGAGAAATTCATATTATATCACCAATCAGAAACCACTTATAAGTCAACCATACACCCAGCTGCCGTTGGGAACCATCAAACCTAAAGGCATGCTTCTCAAGATGCTTGAGACCCAGAGAGACGGCCTTACCGGAAGCCTGGATTCAATCTACAACCTCGTGTGCGGAGACATCAACGGCTGGCTCGGCGGTGAGGGTGACGGCTGGGAACGCGGTCCGTACTGGCTCGACGGATTGGTTCCTCTGGCCTATATACTTGACGACGATGCGCTTAAGCAGAAAGCACAGCGCTGGATCGAATGGTGTTTTGCCAACCAGAGGGAAGATGGCTACTTCGGCCCCGAAGAATTGCCCGAGGGGTATCGCTATATCCCGGGAACCCAACAGAACATGCGCGAGGACTGGTGGCCCAAAATGGTTATGCTGAAGGTTCTCCAGCAATACTATACGGCCACCGGCGACGAACGGGTCATCAATCTCATGACAAGATATTTCAAATATCAGCTGGAAAATCTACCAAAGTATCCGTTAGGTCACTGGACATACTGGGCCGAGCAGCGCGGTGCCGACAATCTCGCCGTGGTATATTGGCTATACAATATCACACGCGATCGCTCGCTCCTGGAGCTGGCCGAGATAATCCACAGCCAGACCTACGACTGGACTACAATATTCACCGACAACACTCTCAGGAGGTTGAATCCGATGCCCAATCTGCATTGTGTCAATGTGGCACAGGGTCTTAAGGCTCCGGTCATCTATTACCAGCAACACCCCGAGGCAAAATATGCCGAGTCTGTAAGAGAGGGGTTGGACGCGATAAGAGACTGTCACGGATTTGTAAACGGAATGTATGGTGGCGATGAACAGATGCATGGCAATGAGGCATCTCAGGGTTCAGAGTTATGCTCGGCCGTGGAGATGATGTTCAGCTTTGAAAGCATGCTTCCCATTGTCGGCGACCCTTATTATGCCGATTATCTCGAAAAAATCGCATACAATGTACTGCCGGCTCAGATTACGGATGATTTCCGTTACCGCCAGTATTTCCAACAGGCCAACCAGGTGCGTGTCACCATGGAGGACCGCAACTTCATGAACCAGGCCCGCACAGGCGTTGTATTCGGCACTATCATAGGATATCCCTGCTGTACTTGCAACATGCACCAAGGGTGGCCCAAATTTGTGCAGAATCTGTGGTATGCCACTGCCGATGATGGTCTGGCGGCCTTAGTATATGGCGAGTCGGAAGTCACAGCCAAGGTGGCAGGAAACAAAGAGGTGAAGATTGTAGAAAGTACCAACTATCCGTTTGGTGAAAACATCCGTTTCGATATTCACACCGATTCTCCCGCCGAGTTCCCGCTACACCTGCGCGTGCCGCTCTGGTGTGACAATGCCGTAATCAAGGTCAATGGCGTCAAGAGCGAGGTTCCTGTGAAAAACAATATCGCTGTGATTAAACAGAAATGGAACGATGGCGATTGCGTGGAACTGGAATTGCCGATGAAGATTCGTTACAGCCACTGGGCTCAGAGCTCGCTGGGTATCGAGCGTGGCCCTCTGGTATATGCCTTGAAAATCGAGGAGGAATGGCGTCACGTTTCTCAGAATGAATATGACGATTCCTATAGCGAGGTATATCCTAAATCGCCATGGAACTACGCTTTGTTAAAAAAGGATATCGACAACTACAATTTCCAAATCAACTTCAAGGAGAATATCGCCGAATATCCTTGGAACCTCGGTAATGCTCCAATCGAAATGACAGTGTCGGGTGTAAGACTCCCCTACTGGCAACTTGATGGAGCGTCGGCAGGTAAGATACCGGCCAATCCTCAGTCGCTTCCCGTTACTACGACTCCGGAAAAGGTAGTACTCGTACCCTACGGATGTACTACACTGCGCATCTCGCAGTTCCCCGTCAGGTAAGACGGGCATTGACAAGAAATGCTTGATGATTTAGAGATTGTTTTGGCGGTGTTGCAATTGCAACAGAACCAGAGGCTGTGTCAAAATGAAGTGCCCCCCAAAAGTTGGACATGTTAAACACTATCCAGTTATAGAAAGAGTTCGGTATTGAACCGGACTCT
>CANQZG010000012.1 GCA_947628305.1 uncultured Muribaculaceae bacterium
CACGAGAATCTATCCTACTTTTTGTCCATTAGAGAGATTTATTGCAAAATTCATCCTACAAAATGTCCACCCTGCCGCTTTCCCGAATAATTTAAACGGGTCAGCGGATTCCCGGGGCATGCCTCTCAAATAAAAAATCCTGTAAGTGGATAACTTACAGGATTTTTTAAGTTTCTATGGCGGAGAGAGAGGGAAAGAAATTATCAGGCAACTGAACAATCATAAAGGTTCATGTGTTTGTATTTGTGCGTTTTAGCGATTGTGCATGAAATGTAAACAATCATTAACGCCGTTTTGACGTCACCAAAATTGGGTGTACTTTTGGGTGCAAACAATTTTACACGCCATTGAATATGAACATAAAAAGAACCGTAAATTTCAAATTAGAGCAACGAAAAAAGAAAGGCGTTGTCGCCACTGAGAATGTGCCCATCCGCATGAGGCTCACATTCGACGGCAACCGTATAGAGTTCTCTACCGGCTATCGTGTAGATACTGACAAATGGGACTCCACCAAGCAGAGGGTAAAACCGAAGTACACCAACCGCCAGAAAATTACAGCCGCTGACATAAACGCTAATCTCGGCAACTATGAGCTGACAATCCAAGAGGTGTTCAAGGATTTCGAGGTTCAGGATGTGATGCCTACACCCGAACAGCTCAAAGAGCGATTCGAGTGGTATCTCGCGGGAAAGCCGGAGCCTACAGAAGAGGAAGAAGCAAAGGATGTACCGACGGGAGTATCATTCTGGGAATCCTACGATGAGTTTGTAAAGGAGCGTGGCAGGATGAACGACTGGACCACCGCCACCTATCAGAAATTCGCGGCTCTCAAAAATCATCTTACCGAGCATAACGCAAACCTGTCCTTCGATGACATGACCGAGAACGGTCTGAATGACCTTGTGGATTTTTTCCGCAACACAAAGAATATGCGCAACTCCACCATCGGTAAGCAGCTCGGTTATCTGAAATGGTTTCTCAAATGGGCATTTCAGAAGAAACATTTCTCCGACCCAACCTATATGGGCTTCAAGGCAAAGCTAAAATCGACAGACAAGGAGGTGATTTTTCTCACTGCCGATGAACTGAAGAAGCTCATGGCATACGAGATTCCTGAGAAGAAAAAGCATCTTGACCGTGTGCGCGATGCCTTCCTGTTCTGCTGTTACTCCGGTCTTAGGCATTCCGACCTGTTCAACCTGAAAAGGAGTGATGTCCACGAGGATCATATCTCAATCACGACCGTAAAAACTGCCCATTCGCTTCGTATCGAACTGAACGATATGACACGCGCTATTCTTGACAAGTACAAGGATATTCCGTTCAAAGACAATAAGGCTTTGCCGGTCCTGACCAACCAGAAGATGAACGACTACATCAAAGAGCTTTGCAAGATGGCAGAAATCGATACCCCTGTCCGCCTCACATATTACAAAGGCAATGAAAGAGTAGATGAAGTGTACCCCAAGCATCAGCTTATAGGCACCCACGCCGGGCGTCGCACATTCATTTGCACAGCCCTGTCGCTGAACATTCCTCCGGATGTGATAATGAAGTGGACGGGACACCGCAGCTATAAATCAATGATGCCGTATATCGCCATTGCTGACAAAACGAAGGCCGAGGCGATGGCTCGTTTCAACATAACATAAAAACATATCAATATGATCCCTGAAGAAATTGTAGAATCCCTTGTGGAGAAGTTTGACGGAGCCAATGATATCATCGCAAACTATCTCGTCCACAAATCTCTCGAATTTGACGACTGTATCGTAATGGGCTCGTGCGACATAGTCTTCGACCAGCAGACACTCATAGAAAGAAGCATACGTGCCCTTGCAGGCAGCAAGGAACATCAGACGCTTCTCCGCAGTCTTGCGACAGAAGTAGAGCGTCTCCTTGCCAAAATCGAGCCAAATATCGAAACACTGTCGCGTATGGAAATCGCGATGATATTCGATGTCGCGCTTATATCCGAGACAATCGGAATCCTGCGACATTCACTGAATATCAACGACAAGGAAACCCATAAGGAGCTAACAACCTTGGCGATGGGTTCGGTAGGGCTGCATAAGACAGCTAACAGCGGTGCGGACATTGACGCAATACGCCTTTCTCTTGACGGTGATTTCGACAAGTTCTTCACTCGGATAAAGACCGACATCAAGCGTCTTGAGTACATCTACAATTTCCGAGATCTGCGTAGATGTGCGCACAATTTCGATATGTATAATTTTCAGGAAGCTCTCGAAGACCTGCACAGCTATATGAAGAAATACGGAATCAAGGCTTTCGAGTGGTCGACTGATGACGATGATATTGTAGAGAAGGAAAATATCACCTGTGTAAATCTTCACGACATATTTTATACAGGTGAGGATGTGACAACAGACGAGGAAGCCGCCCAGAAAGCCGGTGAGAGGAAACATGAATATTTCTCGCTGGGGCATATCCAATACATTCACGAGAACTTCGTGTGTGAACAGTTCCACAGCATAGACCCGCATGACCTCTATGCCATACTCAACCTTCTTGACTGTGACAGGAAGCTTAAAATCAGAGAGGGTGAGAAGAACCGCGTATATTACTTCATCAATGTCATAGGCAATCTTGTCCAGACCGACCTCCAGCTCAACTGGCGGAAGACCATCTGCCAGCACCTCGGACTGAGTTATAAAGCATATAACTCAAAATACAAAGAAGCGGAAGACAGCGAAAATCCTCGCACAGTCGCATTCCGGGAAAAGATTGAAGAGCTGATAGAGAACTTTGACGAACTCGCCAAAGCCTCTTGATACAGTCTGAGCAAAATGACATCGGCAAATTAGTGAATTACGCTGTAAATCGCTGACTTGCCGATTATTTTTCGTAACTTTGCATTTGAAATCAAGACACCAATGAACGAAATAGACAATAACAATAGCAACTTGCAGTCTGATAAAGAGAATGAAATAATCCTTTATCAGCCTGATTCTACTCTGTCATTGGATGTCAGAGTGGAGAATGAGACCGTATGGCTGACACAGGCGCAGATGACGGAGTTGTTCCAAACTACAAGAAACAACATTACTCTACATATCCGCAATATATTCAAGGAAGGAGAATTAGAGGAATCTTCAGTATGTAAGGAATCCTTACTAACTGCCGCCGACGGCAAACGATACAAGACGAAGTTCTATTCGCTTGATGTTATAATATCAGTCGGTTATAGGGTAAAATCCATCCGTGGCACCCAGTTCCGCATATGGGCCAATAAAATTCTGAAAGATTATCTGTTGCGCGGTTACAGTGTCAATCAGCGACTGTTATATATGGAGAACCGCATTGACCGACGCTTGCTGGAACATGATAAAAGGCTCGATGATTTGACTGATAAGGTTGATTTCTTCATCCGTACATCCCTCCCTCCAAAAGAAGGTGTATTCTTCAATGGACAGATATTTGATGCGCATGAATTTATCTGCCGTCTTATCAAGAGCGCGAATAATAGGATTATTCTTATTGACAACTATGTTGATGAATCAGTGTTAGTCCAGCTTGATAATCGTAATGCAGATGTGTCGGCTGTAATATACACAGGAGATATAAGCCGCACATTCCGTCAAAGCGTCAACAGGCATAACCGTCAGTATGCGCCCATAGATGTAAGGACGGCAGACAGAATCCATGACCGATTTCTGATTATTGACGATACGCTTTATCATATAGGGGCATCCATTAAAGACCTTGGCAAGAAACTTTTTGCATTCTCGAAACTGGAAATTTCCCCGGACTATATTCTCGCTAATATTTGAGGTCGCAAATTGTGACCTTGAAAGACGCCATAGAAAAGCTCTGCTTCGGCAGGGCTTTTTCTGTTATGAGGCTTCATAATCGGCTGTGATAGTCTATGAGTGGTAATGAGCTACCACCCATTTACCACTCAAAAAATCGGGTACCACTCACGGAATTTAGCTTATATTTAACGCTAATTCACTGAAAAACAGCATTGATTACTCACATAATAATTTTTATTTTTGACCGCATTTTTCTGAATTTTACCACTGGGATACCACTTAAATCGGGTATTAACTTTGCATTGTCGAGGAACACTTCCCGATGCCTTTCAACAGAGCAATCCGTCGAAAGGGAATGTTTAATCAAAACCCGATTTGCGTATGGAATTATCCAGCATTTTAGGCCTGCCCCTCGGCCTTATGACAGGGGCGCAGTTCTTAACATTGATGGCGGAAGCCTTCCGCTATCGTTCACAGATGGAGCCGGAGACAGTCAAAGCGACAGATTGCTCTGACAGTAGCAAGTATGCTTATGGCATAGCTGGTATCTGTGAGATTTTCGGTTGTAGCAAGCCCACGGCACAGCGTCTGAAGAAAAGCGGTGTCATTAAAGACGCCATCATTCAGACTGGCCGCACAATCGTCATTGACCGACAGAAGGCTCTCAATCTCGTCAAGGAAGACAATGAGAATAAGAAGGGAGGTCGCCGATGCAAGAAATGAAGCAGGACATCCTCAAACTTTGGGAAGAAAAACAGTTGAGAATCACTGATGAGATTCAGACTGCGCCGGAGGTGCTGTATGCCAACGGTAGCGTCATCGGCACGCTCGGCAACTTCTCGGCATCGACCGGCAAGGCAAAGAGCAAAAAGACTTTCAATGTCGCCGCCATCGTCGGAGCATCGCTCGTCAATGGGAAAGTCTTGGGATATACCGCCGAGTTTCCTGATGACAAGCGCACAATCCTATACTTCGACACTGAGCAAAGCCCGTATCATTGTCAGAAGGTAATGGAGCGCGCTCTGCGACTGGCTAAACTACCCACTGACACCCATCCGGAGAATCTGAAATTTGCCGCCCTGCGTCAGCTTACACCCGCTTTACGCCTTGAGGTTATCGAACAGGCGATAATCAACACTCCCGGTGTCGGACTTGTAATCATCGACGGTGTGCGCGACCTGATGTATGACATCAATTGCGCCAAGGAATCGACTGACCTTATCGGCAAGCTGATGGAATGGACAGACAAGTATCAAGTTCATATCCACACGGTTCTTCATCTCAACAAGAGCGACGACAACGCCCGTGGTCATGTGGGTACAGAACTGAACAACAAGGCGGAGACTGTGCTTCAAGTTAGCCGCAGCAAAACCGATGATACCGTGTCGGAAGTATGCGCCGCTATGATCCGCGCCGCCGAGTTCGACCCATTCGCCTTCCGCGTCAATGACTATGGTCTGCCGGAGATAGCCAGTGGATATGTTTTCTCAGAGCCTGGCAAGAAAGCCAAAGACCCTTATCCCTACATGGAGTTGACCGAGGAACAGCATCGCGAGGCATTAGGCATAGTATTCGCCAACGGTCCGATAAAAGGATGCCGGAACTGCGAGGCTGCCCTCAAAAGTGGATACGCCGCTTGCGGTCATCCCTATTCCAACAACAAGATCAAGGGCCTGAAGACCTTTCTTGACAACAAAGGCATGATTCGTTACGAGAACCGCGAGTATATCTACAATCCGGATTTCTACTATTGAAAACCACAATTCTGGTCTGGTTTAGAAAAGGGCATATATAATAGGCGCTAAACCAAAAACCATCTCACCCAAACATTTTAGCACCCATGATCAAAGAGATTAAATCAATCCCTTTAGCCGCCTTCTTGTCCCGACTCGGACACGAGCCGGTGGCGAGAAAAGGAACAAGGCTCTGGTATAGGTCGCCGTTGCGACAGGAACAGACGCCATCGTTCAAGGTCGAGGCAACGCTCAACTGCTGGTATGACTTCGGTTTTGGTAGAGGCGGCAACATCATCGACCTGGCAACCGAGTTGTATCAGTCAACAGACCTGCGCTATCTCATGCGTTGCATTGCCGACAGTTGTCCGGTGCCATCAGTGCAGACAGTCGCTTCCTCTTTTCCCCAGCGACACTCTGCACCAAGCATGGAACGGTTTGATGTCGTGCCACTGGAACACCGCGCACTTGTCGCATACCTCCAAGAGCGTGGTATTCCGGCACACATCGCCACGGCGAACTGCGAGGAGGCTCATTACAGCGTCAAGGGTAAATCATATTTAAGAATGTCAGCGGAGGATGGGAACTGCGCAACAGGTATTTCAAAGGTTGCCGTGGACGCAAGGACATCTCATATCTTCCGTGGGCGAGAGACGGCCCGTCAACAGAGTGTGCCGTGTTCGAGGGATTCATTGATTATCTCTCTGCACTCACACTCGACATCATCAGCGGAGCCGATGCAATCATACTCAACTCGGTTGTCAATGTCAACAAGGCTGTGCCTTATCTCAAAGGTTACACCACCATCAACTGCTACCTTGACAACGACAATGCCGGACAAACAGCACTCGCCGAGTTGACAGCCATATATGGCTCAACCGTGATTGACCGCTCCACACTTTACTCCGAGTTCAACGACTTGAATGATTTTCTTGTCAACCAAAGTTTCACCAAAAACACACTTCCCAATGAAAACAAATAAACCCACCGCGTCCAAGTCAACCGAGTTGACCGATGCAACCAAATCCAAAGTATCAACCTCTAACCCACAAATTATTATGCAACCGGATAACTCAACTAATTCTATCAACTCCACTTCCACAGTTAACAGCGATAACTCTGTTAACAGCACCACATCTGCCAACGCTGACAATCTGTTTGACGACGAACAGACAGCAACCGAGGCAACAGACATAACCGCCACAATCGAGCCGCAGAAACAACTGCGCATCGGCAAGCAACAGCGCAAATCGGACTTCGCTGAGTTCAAGGCTACATTCCTTGCTCCTGCAAAGCTGATGAACCGTCATGCCCTGAACATCGAGGGCGGCCTGTGGGACCAGCTTGAGCGCGTCTCCAGAATCCTCGGCGACCGTGGCACCACCGTCAGCAGTTACGCCAACGCCATCCTCGCCGAGCATCTGAAACAGTATGCCGACGACATCGAAATCTGGCGCAAACTCTGAGATAGAAACGGCATCGGATTAGCGGCTTAATCGGGGGAGGTTAACGCCCGAATGTGTGGCTCCGCCATCTATCCGCAATCTTGAAAAAGTTGTGGGAGGCAAGATACCTTTTGAGTTTCTCAAAAGGGGCAAAAACAGGCCGTCCGGGCGGTTGTTGCCTGCCTCCCGATGGTCGCTGATCCGATGCAATCAGTATAATGACTTCAACATATTCCTTATGAAGAAATCCACAGGAAGGCCGCCTCTCGGACAGGCGAAAAAGAGCAACGCTGTGATGGTTCGTTTCAGCGACGCCCAGTTCGACATCATAGACATCAAATCATCCCGCGCCGGCATGAGCAGGTCTGAATATGTGAGAGAGGGAGCCTTGAACGCCACGGTTGTCGGCGTACTCTCCGACGAGGAGAAGATGCTCCTTCACGAGCTTAAAAAACTCGGTCCCAATCTCAATCAGATAGCCCATCAAGCCAATGCCGAGGGATACCGAAGTGTTGCAGACAAGGCTGAAAACATCGTTGACTGCATCGCCGGATTCGTTCTCAAACTCAAAAACCGCATGAAAACATGATTGGGAAAATACTTAAATCCGGGTCGTTTGGCTCAAAGGTTGACTATGTTACCCGCGAGAAACACGACAAGAAAATCTTTACACCCGACACTTGGAAAATACTCGGTAGCCGGGGTCTGATGGGCGAAAAACGCAATCAGATAATAGCGAGCTTCGAGGCTCAGGCTATGCAGAACCGCAGAATCGGCAACCCCGCCGGACATATAACGCTATCGTTTTCCGCCGACGACAAGCCGAAACTCAGCGACGAGAAAATGCTTAAAATAGCTTTGGACTACATCAAAATGATGGGTCTGGACAAGACCCAGTTTCTTATCGTGCGCCACTATGAAACCGACAAACCGCACTGTCATATCGTGTTCAATATGGTCGGCGACAACGGCAAACGCATGGAATCAGGCCGCAACCGCTACAAGAATAAGAAGGTCTGCGAGGCACTGACGAAGCGTTACCGTCTCGCATTGCCGAAGCAGGAGGCTCCCGACTTGGAGAAACTTCACGGTCTTGAACGGGCGAAAGCGGAGATAAAAATTGCAGCTACCGAAGCCCTGCGCAACTCCCGCGACTGGCATACTTTCGCCGTTCTGCTGGCTAAAAAGAACATCCATATCATACCTAAATATCGCCGTGGCACTCAGGAAATGCAGGGTGTTTCGTTCCAGCTTGGCGACTACAAGGTAAAGGGTTCGGATGTTGGAGAGGCTTTCAAGTTCAGAAATCTCGACCGTTATTTCTCGCAGTCCAACCGTCAGACGGAACCGAGAAAAGCCACAGCCACCCATTCCACCGCTAAAAAATCCGGTACATCTTCAATCTCTGACGAGACAGTCAAGGCTGTAAAAGCCACCGCCGCTACTGCTGCAAATCTTGCGGCTGACATCGGCGAGGGTGTGGGACAATTCATAGGCTGTATGTTCCAGCAGGGCCCCGCTTATGACCCGGAGGAGGCTCGTCTGGCATGGGAACTCTCGCATCCAAAGAAAAAGAAACCTAAACGTGGAATCAAAAGATAATACTAATGGCAAAGAAAGATGATATTCAAGGCGTGCAGTGTGAGAACGCCGACTTCGAGATTATGCGCCGACAGTTGGCGCGTCTTGAAAAAATGCTCACCGACAAATTCACCGAAGTCAATGACCGGATTGGGAACATCCAAGTTCAGCCACCTGCGTTTCCACCGCCGGCGGAGCCACAGCAACCGCAGCCCATAGAAGTTTCCCTACCTGACAACATCGCCAGCCGCGAGGACATACGCGCACTGTCGGGCGTAATACAGACGCTCAACGGCACTGTATCGCTGGTAATGAAAAGTCTGGCGGAGATACAGAAGGCTTTTGCAGCCATGCCACGCCCCGATGTTGAAGCCGTTGCGACGGATGCCGCTATGAAGGCAGCCCAAGCGACAGCCGACAAGGTTGTCTCCGATCTAACGCCGAAGATTGATGGTTCGGCAGACAAGGCAGTTCGCCTCGGTGCTGTCAAGACAACCGGCATATCGTTTGATGATGCGGCAAGCATCCATCAGACGATGAAAGAGATGGACAAGAAGATTGATGTTCAAAAGGACTATGCACGACTCCGAAAAGTCAACCGCAATCTACTCATCGCAATAATGGTCCTGTTCAACATTGCGTGCTTACTCGGATGGGGGGCTAATGAACTCTGTAAAGAGCGCAAAGAGCTTATGCGCGTTGAATGGCTTTATCGCTCAGTGCGCTCGCGAATCAATGGCTCTTATTCAGAGTTTATAACCGAAATGGAGAAGAAGATTCTATCCGGCACAGACGAGCAACGCGACAGCATAAAGACCGAGACTGTCAATCGCGAAGAAACGGGGATACCGTTCCACAATTTCCAACCGCATGATGACTGGAAACCGGAGCCGCCAAAGCCCAAGACTGAAAAACCGAATCCCCAAAAGGAAGCAGAAATTGACAGATTCCCACTACCTCATTCACGAGAACGGCGGTTGACACCCGGAGAAGTCCAAGCCATAAAGAATATGCGGGCAAATCCCCACATCCCCGCAGATGCCAAGCCTCCATTACCTGAAGGCTATTAAAATCCAACGCCACCGAGAGAAGCAGGAGCCTCCATCGGTGGCGTTTTATCTAATACCCGGCATCACTGCCGAGATTATAAGTTTTTGCTATCGTGAATAAGCAGTTCCATCAGAATCCAAATTCTATTTCATTATTTGAATTATATATAAGTGAGTCTGTACGAGCTGCATCTGCTCGTTGTAGCCCTTTAATCTGGACATCGGTCATTCCTGTCTGACGATACGTTTCATATCCTCGTGTAGTTACGATTACCCGTTTTTCCAGACTACAAGAACTCAACATTAGCAGAGTCAATAAAAACAGCAATTTTTTCATATCATTGTTCGGATTTATTTGCCTGTACCAAAACGCGAGGTGTCAATGCTCGTGTCTTTAGGCTTGAAACCGTTGAATCGCCAGATGAATGTAACTTTGAGATTGTGGGACATATCACGAACCTTCATCTTATAATCTTGACCGGCGTGGTTTATAGTCATTGTAGGCGACCATTTATTGAAAATATCGTCTGCTTTCAAATCAAGTTCACAGCAGCGTTTCTTCCCGAATTGCCATTTGATTCCGGCATCTACTTTCCATATATCCGAAAGGTCGGCAATTCCTTGCAGTGATGGCGATATGTAGCTGAAATCCAAAGAAACGGAGATAGGACTGTTCTGACTGAACTTGAAGGTATTGTTAAGTGAGCCATAGAAAATCCACTTACTATTGTCAAAACTGATGTCATGGAAATGATTAGCTTTTGCCCGCCTGTTCATCACGTTTGCAGTGGCAGTGGCATTCCAGATGTAACTGACTCCGAAAGGAGCATGGAGATTAAGCCCGACTACACGTTCATAGTTCATGTTGATAGTCTGATAAATGAGGTTAAGAGCATCGGGTGACTGGTATGGCAACTGCACTGTTGATTTGTCTCCATATTGAAAATAGAGTGTCGCCACATATTTCTGCCTTAAAATATAGTTGAACTGGGCATCGTACTGGATATATGGTTGCAGTGCCGGATTGCCTATAACGGTTGAATAATCGTTGATGTGGCTTGTTCCGCCATGAAGCTCCCAATATGATGGATAGATGCGTTGGGTGCTGAGATTAAGCTGGAATATGCTTTTAGGTGTCTTGTAGTATGTCGCACCAAGCTGAGGGATGAAATTCCAGTTATGCTGATATTTATTGTGATAATATTCACCTTTTGCCGAGGCGTTGAACGACAATCCCCAATCAAACGAGCGTTGTGTACCGACATAAAGACTCACCACATCTTCGTTGAGAATATCATCGAAATCAGGATTGTAGGACAATGCGTAATGTTGTGAGCTATGGTCTTTCGAGTGCTGATATTCTATTCCATAGTTCAGTTGCCATTTTCCGAGCTGATGCTGTTGGTCGATATACACATGCCAGCGGTCTATCGCCTGACGGTTTTCAGAGCCAAGCAGATAATTGGCATCCTTAAACAATGACTGTGAGCGGTTTTCGGAATAGCGGGTATAGTCACCGCCGACAGTCATGCCGAATGGTGCTGCATAACGCAGGGCTATATTATGATAACCTACAGGCGATAGCATCTTATAGGCATTTGTATAGTTGCCCAACGTACCCGATGATAGTGCTCGACTCTTTGAATCAGAGATTATCTGACCGTTGTAAGTGAGTTTAAGCGTTTTCCATGAAGCGGAAGCAAATATGGTATTACTCCAATTCTGACCGATGCGTCGCATATCATCCTCAATCATTGTCCGCTTGCCATAATAAAGATGATTCGACCATGTTTCCTCGCGGCTCCACGATTTATTGCGCGTTAATCCATAGTTTAAGTCAAAAGTCCAGTCCTTTATAGCGTAGGTGGCTGCAAGTACACTACCATACGAACCATAGTGAGCCTGATTGTATCCGGCTCTGACCTGCCCCTGCAAACCATCAAGAGGCGTCGGCGTTTTCAGAATCACATTGATTACCGCACCGTTGACATGATACTTCGCCGGAGCGGAATACATAATCTCCACATTTTTCAATCTGTCAACCGGAGTGTTGTAGAGAAGTTGATAAAGATTCTGGAGCGGCATATTGGTAAGTTCACCATTGAGAATAATGGTGACATTTGAGGCTCCGGTGAGCCATATCATACCGTTATTGTTCGTGACGCCGGGCATATAGCCAAGGGCCTCAAGAATATTGTTAACCGGTTTGTCCTTGACTATTCCGGGAAGGTCAACTACCATAATTCCGTCCTCGCCCCTGACCTGTGGTTTCTCTCCTTTGATAACAACTTCATCGAGCTGTTGGGTTGAGATTGTATCGGGCACTACTGTCTGAGCATAGGAGGCTATGCTGTGTAGGATTGTTATGACAAGGAATGCTTTTTTCATTGCGTTATATTTTTTCTGATGCAAAATTACCTACACTTACATTCAACATCACCATAGCCAACCTTATTTAGTCTTAAATGCTCCCTTATTTAGTCTTAAATCGAAGCTATGCTAATCGATTGTATGACGGATTATTAGTAAATTTGCAGTGATTCATGATTTTAATATGAGACCGCGAGCTCTTCGTGGGCGCAGATATGAAACGCTTTAAGACAATATCGACATCGTTTATTATTGTCATTGCAGTCATTTTCGGCTGCAATGTCTATTATCTCATATCCCTTTATAATTCGATAAAAGCCAATGTTGAACGAGATGTAATGACGGCTTTGGCTGATGCAGACATTGATGACCTTATGTATCGCGCCGGCAGAGCGCAAGGACTGGCATCAAACGTAAAGGTACAAGAGGATATTGAAGAGTACAATCCGCCAAGAAATGCAGAGGCATCTACATATAGGGATGAACACGGTCAACTCATTTCTGTGAGGACTGAGGCAGACGGAACTGTTATTGAAGAGCGGGCTATGTTGTCAGAAAACAGTTCATATTCCAATCAGATGGTTGATGCAATGAGCCGACAATTCCATGCGATAATGGAAAAGTATATCCCTTATGACATGGCGGTAATGGATAGCGTTTTACGCAATCAGCTTTCTTACAGATTTATTTATCCAGATTTTTTATGTGTGAGAGTTGTTAACAGCAGGGATTCTGTAATCTGCGACAATCCAAAATTTAAGGGTGAATCCGGATTTGATTCATTCCGTTTTAATATCAATCCCGACGAGGGAATATATTATCAAGCATACATGACACCTCTAACACGTCATATAATTTCGGAGATGTCAGGCGTGATCGTAACCATTTTTCTTCTGATGATTGCGTTTACTATGGCTTTTTGGTATTTATTCCGGACGGTATCACAACTGCGAACTATTGAGGAAATGAAGGATGATTTTGTAAGCAATATGACCCATGAGCTTAAAACGCCTATTGCGATAGCATATTCCGCCAATGACGCTCTGCTCAATTACGACACAGCCAACGACCCACAAAAAAAGGTAACATATCTGAATATTGCCAACAAACAGTTGAAACGGCTTGGTGAACTTGTCGAGAATATATTGGCAATGAGCATGGAACGGCGCAAGACAATGAAATTAAAACCGGAGGAAATTCGATTATATTCGTTTGTAGATGAAATAGCAGCCGCCCAGCGTATGAGAGGCGAAAAGAATATCAGTATCAATGTGAATATTGATGACAATATCATGGTCGAAGCAGACAGGACGCATCTGGCAAATGTATTGAACAACCTTATTGACAATGCCATCAAATACTCCGGCGATAGCGTTGAAATAACCATAACAGGCAATATTCAAGAATTATCGGTCAGAGATAACGGCATTGGTATCCCCTCAAAGTCGATTCCCTATCTGTTCAATAAGTTTTACCGTGTTCCACATGGCAACCGTCAGGATGTTCGTGGCTATGGCATCGGGCTATATTATGTGAAAAGTATTCTCGACAAAATGGGCTGGACTATTGAAGTAAAAAGTACAGAAGGAGAAGGTTCAGTGTTCACTATTAAATTCAGCAAATATGAGCAATAAGATCCTGTTTGTAGAAGATGAGGAAGACTTGACGCTGATTGTCGCCGACACTCTGCGAGGGCAAGGCTATGCCGTTATCACGGCTGCCGACGGCATTGAAGGTCTTGAGAAATTCAAGACCGAAGCTGCCGACATAGTCGTTGCCGATGTCATGATGCCTAAAATGGATGGCTTTACTATGGCGAAAGAGATAAGAAAACTGTCACCAACAGTTCCATTGCTATTCCTTACAGCAAAAAGTAAGATTGATGATGTTGAGGAGGGTTTTGAAATAGGAGCTAACGACTATCTTAAAAAGCCCTTTGAACTTCGTGAACTTATTGTTAGAATAAAGTATCTGCTCCGCAGATACAACACTAACCGTGGCGAGGATATTAAATTCTCTATTGGTCGGTATATCTTTAATGTCACCACACAGAGTCTTTCTCTGGAAGGACAAAGCGTAGAGCTGTCGCACTTCGAGGCTAAGATACTTGAAAGGTTGGCGACCAGTATCGGGAAAACAGTCGATGCCTCTGAATTGATGATTGCCGTGTGGCAGCGCGACGAGCCAAGCAACCGCAACTCACTTCATGGCTACATACACAAACTTCGCCGTGCATTACGCCATGACCCATCAATTTCCATAATCAACCAGCGAGGTTTCGGGTATATGCTGACAGTCAAAAATTGAGTTCAGATTTATACAAAAAACTATGATTGCCCATAGCTGTTGGTTTGGCTCGGGCTTTATATATGCCCGACTAAACCTAAACCAATATATAGGGCTGGGCAAAAAAGAAGGAGGGGCAGGAGTAATGGGGGAAGCCGAGTTATGCCTAAATCTTAATGCTGTTTCTTTTTTGACCAGCTCGTACAGTTAAGAATACATAAAAACACCCAACCTTACACGATTTGGGCGTAAAATTGGGTGTAGATACAACAAAAGCCTGATAATCAGGCTTTATTGCGGAGAGAGAGGGATTCGAACCCCCGGAGGTGTGACCCTCAACGGTTTTCAAGACCGCCGCAATCGACCACTCTGCCATCTCTCCATTTTTATCAAAAGAACCGCTCGCTTGCAGTTCATTGGTAGCGGGACCGAGAATTGAACTCGGGACCTCCGGGTTATGAATCCGACGCTCTAACCAACTGAGCTATCCCGCCATCGTTGCGTTTGCGAGTGCAAAGGTAATACAGTTTATCGAAACCGCCAAATATTTTGATTGTTTTTTACTCAATAATCATTTTTAATGAATTTCGGAATCGGTTTAGAGATTTTCACTAATATTATATGGAGTTTTTAATATGTTTCATTACATTTGCAGTTTAAGAGTCTGTCTTGATTTAACAGTCGAATTTTTATAGGCAGGTTTCGAGACAGTTCCGCGTCTCCGAGCGAGGAGTGCGGTGGGTCAAGCCCACACGCGAGCACTTGCGTGGTTGTATCGAGATATATGACGAACGAGAGACGTGGAAATGGCCGGAAGATGCCGTCAAGGAGCACCGGATGCGGTCTCTTGGACGCTTTTGACCCTTTGCCTCGGTCACGATGCCCGCATCGCTCCCTCGGCTGCATGTCCAAAATCATCCCAAGACTCCGCATAAAAATTTCTGACTGTTAATTCAAGACAGGCTCTAAGAGAATCATACTTACTATTTTATTTTACATTTTATTACATGAAAAATTTTACCCTAACCTTTTGGGTCACGATGTTGTTGTCATTGATGGCTGTGGACATAAACGCACAGGTCGTGACGACAGCGCCTCCAATCGTGCAAGTCGACTCTAAAAACATTGTGATAACTTATCATGCCGACCAAGGCAACCGTGCATTGATGGGGTTACCGTCCACAGCTGAAATATATGCCCACACCGGCGTGATAACAAACCTAAGCACCAACGACAGCGACTGGCGTTATGCACCTGAATGGGGCGACAACTCCTCAAAATATCAATTGAAATGGGTCGCCGACAATACCTGGCAGATTACAATACCGTCTATTGACAGCTTTTACGGGATTAGCGACGGAGAAACTGTATCAAAGCTATGTTTTGTTTTCAGGACGGCCGATAATTCCGCCGAAGGGAAGACCGCTGAAGGCGGGGACATCTTTGTCCCTGTCTACCCTGCAGGTTTCCAGATGACAATATCATCACTTGACGGCATGACAATAGTTTCTGACAACAAGGCTCGCTTCAAAGTCTACACCACACAGGCGGCGGATATTTCTATTTATGTCAACTCTACCGATTCATCTCCTTTTGCAACAGCCTCGGCTGCCACTGAACTTAACGGAGAAATATCATTCTCCGCACCGGGGTCTTATAAAATTATAGCTGTCGCCCGCAATGGCGAGAAAGAATATCGTGAGACAATTGAAATAGTGCGTATAGACGGCAACAAGACCGCCGACTATCCAGGTGGCGTACCACGCATGGGCGCAGTAACCAACCCTGACGGCTCTGTCACGTTTTGTGTTGTCGCACCCGGCAAAAATAACGTCATAATAGTCGGTTCATGGAACGATTACAGTATCAAGGCCGACAATCAGATGTATCGCCATGATTATAACGGCAACAGTTATTTCTGGATTACAATCCCCGGACTTGAAGCAGGTAAGGACCACATATATTATTATCTCGTGGACGGAGCACGTAAGGTCGGAGACCCATACGCCCGTTTGATTCTTGACCCTTATAATGACAAATACATTTCGCAGGACGTGTATCCGGGATTGATACCCTACCCCACCGATAAAGTATCCGGAGTGCCACTCGCGGTATTCAACACCGACCGAGACAAGTATAACTGGGAAATAGAGACATTTAAGGGAGTACCTCAAAGCGAACTTTTGATTTACGAATTATTGATACGTGATTTCACAGGCACTGAAGGTGAATCACTGGGCAACGGAACCGTCAACGGTGTGATTTCAAAACTTGATTACCTGAAAGATTTGGGGGTTAATGCCATTGAACTGTTACCTATAATGGAGTTTGACGGAAATAATTCATGGGGATACAACACCAATTTCTATTTCGCACCTGACAAGGCCTACGGTACCCCCGATGATTACAGACGGCTTATTGACGAGTGCCACAAGCGCGACATGGCTGTAATCCTTGACATCGTGTTCAACCAATCATCGGGATTACATCCATGGTATCAGATGTATGACATAACCGATAATCCATTCTATAACGGGTCTGCCCCACACTCTTACAGCGTCCTCAATGACTGGAACCAGGACAACGCTCTTGTGCAGCAACAATGGCACGACGCCCTCGCCTACTGGCTCGAGGCCTACAAGGTTGACGGTTTCCGTTTTGACCTCGTCAAGGGTCTCGGTAACAATGACAGCTACGGTAACACATACTATCCCGCAACAAATACATGGGGGCCTCCGAGCGATGCAAAGACTAATGAATATAACGCGACACGTGTCGCACGCATGAAAACGCTTCATGACGCCATGCGCAAGGTCAATCCCAATGCCTATTTCATCAACGAGAACCTTGCTGGTGCAAAGGAGGAGAACGAGATGGCCGAAGATGGGGAAATAAACTGGGCAAATATCAACAATGCCGCCGCACAGTTTGCCATGGGTTATGAAAGCGGGTCAGGATTGAACCGATTCTATGCGCCCGATGACCAACGCACATGGGGGTCGACGGTATCCTACGCCGAAAGCCATGACGAGGAACGCCTGATGGCACGTATAAACACAGATGGCGCGACTGGAATCAAAAACAACGTCAACACCGCCACACGCCGTTGTAGTTCGGTGGCCGCACAGATGCTGATGACTCCCGGAACACACATGATATGGCAATTCCAGGAGATGGGTGCATCCCAGTCAACCAAAAACGCTGAAGGCAAAAACGACACTTCGCCTAAAAAAGTAATATGGAACAATCTGAACAATGTCTATTACCGCGGACTGATGAACTGTTACAAAGAGTTATTTTGGCTACGCCGTAACAATCCGCAATTCTTCCGTAACGGGGTCACTACAGACATACAGTGCGACGGTTGGTCGGGCGGACGTACAATCAAGCTACAGGACGGTGCCGATGAATTGATACTCGCGGTAAACCCGACTACCGCCACAATGGCAGTCACATTGCCGACAAGCAACGGTGACAGTCAATATCAAGTCATGTCCAAGAGTTACAACCTAAAGCCGACATTGACAAACAAACGAGTCTCACTAACTGCCGGAGCATACGTGGTATACGGGTCCAAAGGCCTTGTCGGAATAAATGACATAAGCATTGATGACACAATCAACAGTCCTGATGTGCAAGGCGGGAACGGTGAAATCATTATAAACGGTGAATACAATAATGTTTCGACCTATTCCATTGACGGTGTCAAGACTTCAGGTCTGACAGGATTGCAACGCGGCATCTATATAGTTGTAATCGATGGTAATGCAACCAAAGTGCTTGTAAAATAAGCATTTGAACAAATTTCTCAATAAAAGACGCGCATGTTATAGGACCACATGCGCGTCTTTTATTTTGCTCGATTAAAGAAAATAATCTATATTTGCGCCCGCAACGGTGTCCGTTACGGACTTAATAGGGAATCGGGTGAAAATCCCGGACAGTCCCGCTGCTGTAAGTTTCATTAACATCTCCGGCGATAGGATATCTATAGTATATCCCAACCCACTGGGTCACGCAACAGTGATTACGGGAAGGGGGCCGAAAAGATGGAAACAAGTCAGAAGACCTGCCATTGCGATATAATTTCGACAGTCTGCGAGGACGGACTAAGGAATCAATGGCATGGCTTCAATTTGTACGATGGAGCATATCGCCTGTTTGTTCCTGTGGCAATCCCGCTGATTTGTCCTTTTAAAGGGAAATATGCACAGGAGCAAATCAATGAATCTTAGACTTGCTACAATCATCTTCATACCCGTCCTCTTACCGACGAGCGGATTGTCACGCAATAAAACGATGCCCGATAGTGTCAGCCTCAGGGAAGTCACAGTCACGGCGCAGAGTTACAAGGATGTAATCCCCGCACAGACATTACAAGGTAAAGAACTTGATGCACTGCGTTCTCACAGCGTAGCTGATGCGTTACGCTATTTCTCGGGCATACAATTAAAGGACTATGGGGGTATCGGTGGAATCAAGACCGTCAATATCCGTTCCATGGGTACTAATCACACCGGGGTATATTATAACGGCATTGAACTTGGTAACGCCCAGAACGGGCAGGTCGACCTCGGGAAATATTCACTTGACAATATAGAATCGGTATCGCTGTATAACGGACAAAAAAGCGAGATTTTCCAATCGGCAAGAGAATTCGGTTCGGCAGGGTCGATTTATCTTTCGACACGTATACCCAAATTCGCTGACGGTAAGACAACCAATCTCCACGTAGGGTTGCGTATCGGCTCATTTGACCTGTTCAACCCGTCCATACTGTTTGAATACAAGCTGACAAACACCACAAGCCTGAATTTCAATGCCGAATGGCTTACATCCACCGGTAAATACAAATTCCGTTACCGACGCGTGACACCATCGGGCGAACTGGCCTACGACACCACAGCGGTGAGACAAAACGGCGACATAGATGCCGTGCGTTTCGAGGGTGGTGTACACGGCTACCTGCCTCACGGGCGTTGGAAAGCCTATCTTTATCATTACAATTCGGAACGCGGGATTCCAGGGGCTATTGTCAATAACGTGTGGCGACGTGGTGAAAGGCTTTGGGACCGCAATTCATTTGCCCAGGGAATGTGTGAGAATGAATTTTCACGGGTGTACAGTCTGAAATTCAATTTTAAATATGCATACGACTACACCCGCTATGTCAACAACGATGACAAACTGATACATGTCGATAACACCTATAAACAGAAGGAACTTTACATATCAGCTGCCAACCGATTCACGATTATGCCAAACTGGGAGGCATCAGTAGCCTACGATTATCAGTGGAACGGCTTGAGCGAATATATGGATGTTGTCCGTTCGACCCACTGGATTTCGGCGGCGACCGCATTTTCAGCCGGTGATTTCTTCAAATTACAGGCAAGCGGTCTCGCCACTGTTGTAAACGAGGAGAAACGAGACCGCGATGAAGCCCCTGACAAATTTAAGTTCACACCCGGTGTGTTCATGTCTATAAAACCGTTTCGAAGCCAAAATATAGTTTTAAGGGCGTTCTATAAACAGAGTTACCGTATGCCGACATTCAATGACCTCTATTACACCGATATGGGTAACGCCTATCTAAAACCTGAGACAGCAATCCAATACAATGCCGGGGTGCTTTATGACCTCGCCCCCGCCAATGGCTGGCTGTCATTCTTCAGAGTGGGATGTGATTTGTATTACAACGACGTGAGAGACAAAATCGTGGCCTACCCAAAGGGACAGCAGTTCCGTTGGACAATGTTGAATCTCGGACGTGTGCACATCAAAGGGATTGACGCACAAATGTCCGCGACATTCAGCCTACCCGAAAATATCAGCCTGACGACCAAACTACAGTACTCCTATCAGGAGGCGATTGACGTTACAAATCCAGCCGATAACTATTACCGCCATCAGATTCCCTATATTCCATGGCACAGCGGTTCTGCGATTATGATGGCCTCTTGGCGTGGATGGACGTTAAACTACAGCTACATCTACACCGGTGAGCGATATAATCAGCAGGAAAATATCCGCTACAACTATACCCAACCATGGTACACGAGCGACATATCGGTGATGAAGACATTCACTATAAACAAGATAAGACTCGGCGCGACACTGGAGGTGAACAACCTGTTCAGTCAGGACTACGATGTAATCCTTAACTATCCGATGCCTAAACGAAATTACCGCCTTGGAATCACAATCGATATATGACAATGAGAACACCGTTATCTGCATTCATTCTATTGCTTCTCTCAGCTTCTATGGTAACAGGATGCCGCGAGGATGAACTTGTTGTCCCAACGGAATATGACATTCTGCCATTCGATGTGAATCCATCGGCGACACCTGCCGGGATGTATCTTCTAAACGAGGGCAACATGGGTTCCAACAAGGCGTCTATCGACTTCGTCGATTTCAAAAATGCACTATATGTCCGCAACATGTATGCTGAACGCAACCCAACCGTAATCAAAGAACTCGGCGATGTCGGCAACGACATACAGATTTACGGTAACCGCCTTTATGCGGTCATTAATTGTAGTCACAAGGTCGAGGTCATGGATGCCCAAACCATTGAACGCATCGGACAGGTGGATATACCCAACTGCCGCTACATCAAGTTCCACCGTGGAAACGCCTATGTCACATCCTACGTAGGGCCTGTGCAACTCGACCCTGACGCTCAACTCGGTGCGGTCTATCGAGTGGACACAGCATCACTCGCCATCACGGGAAAAGTCACTGTCGGTTATCAACCTGACGAACTTGAAATCATGGGAGATTACATATATGTCGCCAATTCGGGCGGTTATCGTGTGCCACGGTATGATTACACGGTTTCGGTCGTGGAGATGTTCGGGATGAAACAGGTAAAAAAGATTCCTGTAGGCATCAATCTGCACCGCATCCGCGCCGACCGTCACGGCAAACTGTGGGTCACATCCCGCGGGAACTACGGCTCCGTCCATTCCAATCTGTATGTACTTGAAAAGAAAGACAAGTGGTCAAGTGAAATGATTGTGACAGACACGCTTAATATCCCTTGTACCGAAATGTGCATTCTCGGTGACTCTCTGTACTTCTATGCCACTGAATGGAGTTATGCCGAGGAACGCAACAAGATATCATACGGCATCATTGATGTCAGGACTAAAAAACTTGTGTCAGACAGGCTCATAACCGACGGCACTGAAAAAGACATTGAAGTCCCATACGGAATAGCAGTAAACCCCGCCAACGGCGACATATTCCTCACCGACGCCAAAAATTATGTCTCGTCGGGTGCTTTGCACTGTTACTCTCGCGAAGGAAAGAAGAAATGGAGTGTCCGCACCGGCGACATCCCCGCCCATATTGTATTCCTGAATAAATGACATTGCATCTATGAAACATATATACAACATATATCTGACAATGGCTTTCACGAGCACACTTGCAGGATGCCAGTCGGTAGAACCGCCAATGGTCAACCTCGGCATAGACGACACCTATTCCATCTACAGGATGTCACCGCTAATCCTGCATCCCGAATATCCTGGCGAGGGATATGTATGGACGATGAAAGACTGTGCAGGAGCCGATTCTGTGATTTCAAGGGAGCGCGACCTATATTTTGTCAGGAAAGATGTCGGCGAATACACCATCAAGCTACAAATCATCGACCGCGATAACCCTGTCGAACATCAGGTAAACATAAAAGTGTGGGAAGAAGATGTCGCTTACAGTGCTTACATCTCAACAGTGCATGAATATCGTCCGGCACCGGGGCAATTCGTCAATGAACTGCCAAAATATGAGGACGGCGATAATGCCGAATCAATGCGCCGAAAGGCCGAAGAATCAATTTCAGGCAAGAATGATGTCATGATTTCACTCGGAAATTATGGCGGATATGTGATTTTCAGTTTTGACCACACTGTCGTAAATGTCCCCGGAAAATATGACTTCAAAATCCACGGGAACGCCTTTTATGCCTCCTCCAATCCCAATCCGTCAGCGACCGATGCCGGAGGTAGCAGTGAACCCGGAATTGTGATGGTGTCACAGGACATCAACGGCAACAGCATTCCCGATGACCCTTGGTATGAACTCGCCGGAAGTGAATACCACTCCCCCGCTACCCTCCACGGTTATTCGGTATCCTACCATCGAACTCCTCAAGGACATATCCCGACTCCCGGACTGACCGCATCCATCACCGATACATCCTACATTCTCTACAAAGGGTCGGACGGAGTGGACGGATATGTCGAGAAAAATACATTCCACACCCAGGATTACTGGCCTAAATGGCTAAACGATGACATCATGACATTTTCAGGGTCACGACTCGCCCCGAACGCTGTGGACGAAAGCCATCAAGGCTCTTATTATGTCCTATACGCCTATCCATGGGGGTATGTTGACAACCACCCCAACGAAAAAGGCGATTTGTCATCATTCAATATCGAATGGGCCGTGGATGCGTCAGGCATGCGTGTCCACCTTGAAGGAATCGATTTCATCAAGGTATATACCGGCGTGAACCAACAGTGCGGATGGCTGGGCGAGACCTCAACAGAGATTTGCCGTGCCGAAGACCTCCATATTCTTGAACAATAGCATATTATATAATGACTCGATTAAAATTATCTGCACTCCTACTGTCACTCGGCATAACAGGGACAGCTAAAGACTACACCGACGGAGTGTTTGTCCTTAATGAAGATTGGTACGGGCACAACAATTCGACATTGAATTTCTGGAATTACAACGGAAGATTTGTCGACTACATGATTTTTCAACTTGACAATCCCGGTTATACTCTCGGTGCGACGGCCCAATACGGGCAGATTTTCGGTGACTGTATCTATATCATGTCTAAACAGGATATCGACCCCGGCGAGAAATCAGATGTCATGTCTGGACGCCTGACAGTCATCGACAAAAAGACAATAAAAGTCAAGGATATAGTCAAGGCATTCAATGTCAACGGCAATGGAGTCTCTATCGCCGACGGACGCGGTTGCGTAGGTGTCAGCAACGACAAAATATACATCGGAACATCCAATGGGATTTATATCTACACCCCATCGATAAAATCAGTATCAGGTCCCATTGCCGGCAGCGAGAACCCACTTATAACCGGCAATGAAAACAACGAGGACGGACAAGGTCCTCTTTACCAGAACCAAATCGGCATGATGTTGCGCGGGCAGGACTATATTTTCGCTATTAAACAGGATGACGGAATCCTGGTCATAGACCCCGAAACCGACAAAATCATCAAGACAATCAAGGGGTGTTTCTCGACAATGGTTCAAAGCACCGATGGTAATATATGGGCGGGGATGAACATTGCCGAAGGCGAGAACTCATTCGGCGTGTCATACCAACATTATCCCTACGGCGACAACGGTGACAAATGGCAGGGCACACGTCTGGTGTGTGTCAACCAGTACACCCTCGAGACATCGACTGTCGATTTGTCGGTTGGAGGAATCCCCCAGTCGTGGTATGCCTGGACAGCAGGTTCTCTGACTGCATCAGTCAAGGAAAACGTTCTGTACTTTGTGTATGGTTACCCGGAGCAAAGCCGTCCTAGCTGGTTCACGACAGGCTCGCTATATCGATATGACATCGATACAGGCGACACAAGACTAATATATGACAGCACCACTGAAAACCTACATTTCTATTCATCGGCATTACGTGTCAACCCCAAGGATGACCGTCTGTATGCCCACCTATATGTAGGGGACAATATCGCATGCAAGCGATGGGTCTACATGATTCTCGACAAAGATGGGAAAGAGGTCTCGTCAATCCAACCGATTGAACGCTACTGGTATCCGTCCATGATGATATTCCCCGACAATGACCGTCCCGAGATTGTCGGCATGCCGTCAAGTGTGACCGTGGATGGCGAACCTGTGACAATACCGCTTGGCGACAAAGTCAAGGATAACGACACACCGGCAGCCTCTATTATAAAACGTATAACCCGCAACTCCGCTCCGGGCGTTGTAGACGCCACCATCCATCAAGGAGATTTAAAGTTACAGGCCATTGGCACGGGAACAGCCGATGTCACAATCCAGTTTGATTCAAACGGACTTCTCGCAGAAACGACATTGACGGTAAATGCTGATGTCAGCACAGTTGACGACATCTCTGCCGGTAAAGCGACGCAGGTCTACGTGAACGGTCATGCAATTTCCATAACCGGGGATGATACTCCTGTTGATATTGACATTTACAACACCATGGGCGGTTCGGTTCACTATTTAAAAAGTGTAACATTACCCCAATCAGTTGAACTCACATCAGGCTTTTACATCGTGAACGTATCAGGAAAAGTATTCAAGATTGCAATCAAATAAACCAATTATTAACCAACTTTATTCAATGATGAAAAAGTACCTATCATTATTGTTGATTGCCTGTTGTTCGCTATGGGCGACGGCCGGTTCTCAGTTCGAGCCGAAGCCGTTCGACAGGACAGCACTGGCCCATCAATTTGACCAGTATGACCAGTTATATCTTCCCGACCTGTTTGACTATCCCGATGGAATGGATGGAACAGAGGATTTTTCCAAAGAGGACAGTCCCGTAAAAATATCGGTTTCGTCTGACAACGAGAACATCCTGCAACTCTATCAAATCAGCTACAATTATCAGAACAAAATGCAAGTCATGCTGAAACGTCCGGCCAAGGCGGCAGGGACGGTCAATGTGACAATCTCGCTAGCCTACAATGGCGAGACGATTGATAACGTGCTAAAATTCGATTACCGTCACCTGATTATGAATGACATCTCCGATGACATCACATTAGGAAAAGAACAGACACCGACTGACATCGCCGTTTTGCCTAAAATCCAGATATGGAACAACGATGAATGGGTCTCCGCCAAGGTCGAGGTACTCGATGAACCACAGTTTGGCACAATCGAGGTAGCCAGGGCAATGGTCAGCTACAGGGAACAGGATGTGATTCGTTACACTCCTGCCGAGAATGTACCCAACTATTCCGTAGACAAGTTAAGATTCAAGGTCACTCTATCAAGCGGAGAATCAGGCGAAGGCACATTGACCGTAAACCTGCACAAAAATTCATACGCGACCAAGATTATAGAATTCATGCCTGCTCCCGGTCAGTTCACCAACACATCCACGGCTGGAAACACTGAAAAAACGCTTAACGGTATGGGAGGATTGGTCAGCCTCGGTAGCTTCGGCGGTTATATAGTCTATGGCTTTGACCAACCCATCAAGAACAATCCGCAGAACCCCTACGGTGTTGATTTCAGCATAAAAGGCAATTCGTTTGTCGCAGGAGTCAAGGGAGTATGGACTGAACCGGGGGCCGTCATGGTGATGAAAGACCTCAATGGCAACGGCATACCCGATGACGGGGAATGGTATGAACTCGCCGGCAGCGATTACTGGCTCGACTCATCCCACCGTAACATCAAGATGACCTATCAGAACCCCAAGTACAACGCCCGTAAGACCGTACCATGGACTACGGACAACGGCCTTGCCGGAGCCGTATTGACAAATAACTTCCACCAACAGGCCTACTACCCCGACCCTGATACCTACGGCAACGACCGCGACAGCCTGACCCTGTCAGGCACATTAATCAGATGCTCTCTTGACAAACGCGTCCCGAGTTACATCGAATTCTATCGTTGCCCGGCGTTCGGCTATTTCGACAACAAGAACGTTGATGACAAGACTGCCACCAATCCCAAGAACCCCTATTATGATGACGAAAAAGGCAAATCTGAGGATGGTTTTGATATAAGCTGGGCCGTTGACAAGGACGGCAACCATGTCGAACTGGACCAGATTGACTTTGTCAAGGTATATACCGCAGGAGCAGTCAACGCCGGATGGTTGGGCGAATGGTCAAGTGAAATCGCCGGAATCGCCATCACAACACCCGACCCCAACTATGTTCCACGCGACTACTATATCAACTATGTCGGCATAAATCAGCTACAAGTTCCTGTCGGTGGAAAATGCCACTATCAGGGCCTTGTGTTCAAGAACGGCCGTCCTGTCAACGAGGGGACTCCCGTATGGACAGTTGAAGACGAATCGGTCGGTACAATCGATAAGGATGGAGTGTTCACCGGAAAGAAAATCGGTACGACAAAAATACATTTCAAACAATATGAGGATGCTGCCGAGGATGTGTTTGACATCGAGGTTGTGAAACTCGGCGGAGTGCTGATTGATATCGAGGGTAATGCATCCACGGTTTCAAACGACTCCATCTCATGTATCGTCAATGAAACAATCTATCTCAATGTAGAGTCAGAGACTACCGGCGCAGAGGTCATAAATGGCACAAAATCCAACCGTTACATCTATGACACATACAAATGGAGCAACTCCAATCCCGAAGTGGGCACTATCGACAACGGAACGTTCAAGGCTATCGCACCGGGCAAAACAACGCTCATCGTGGCCTCGGAATGGGACAAGACACTGACCGACACAATCGTTGTCACCGTCAATCCTATTCCCGAAGTGACACTTGCGGGCGACAAAATCAAAGTGCCTTATTACACCCCTGTCGGTACACTTGCCAACAATGTCATATTCAATGTGTCAACAGGTGCGACCGTTTTCATGGATGAATTCAAGGTTGACGATGAATCAACCCCGGTCAAACTCGACGGCAACAAATTAGCCTACGAATTTGAAGAAGGCAAATACTTAACAGACAGTGTTACAATAAGAACCAATTGTTACGGTATCGATAAAACATTCCGCACTGCCATCACCTACAGTCCCGACAACCTTGCGATGCCTCGTCAGCTAATTTTTGCCGACAACGCGATAAAAGGTGTCGCACTCAAGGACAATGACAAGACAACACCATATATCAACGACATCAAAGGGGCAAACGAAATAATCACCGAGGGTGGTTACATCTGGGTCGCAACAGACAACTCACTCGCCCGTTACAATGTATCAAATGGCCAAAAGGTCGCAGAAAAGGCATTGACACCCGGGACACGCCACCATGTCGCCATCACCGAGGACCGTGTAATCGTAAACGATGCCGACTCGCTGATGATGCTTTACAAAACAGACCTTGCGCCCATCGCATCAGTGAAATTGGCCGGCTCGGTAGCGACATTCGACATCAATGGGAACTCATTGTTCACGGTTTCAGGCAAAGACAACACTGTCATCAACAAGGTAAACCTTAAGGCGTTCACCAAAGAGGAAAATGGAATCATCGCATCCAAGACAGCAAGTCCCGATGCCAATATCGTGGCTATGGCTGACGACAAAGCCTACCTCGTTTCACGCATCTCAGGCTGGAACATGGTTCAACCTTACAGCTTCGCAGCGCAGGAAATCGAAACGACCAGTCCTGAAAACAGCGCATCACGCATGAAACGTGTGTCAGACTCTACATCCAGTTCTCCTGTCGTAATCAAGTATGAAAATAAGATTCTGGTAAGCGACACCGATGGCTTCAAGGTTTACAACACCGAAACCAATACCTGGGAATCAACCCCTGTGATGCCATTGGACGGAAAGGAAGCCACCGTCGCCCTCTATGACAAAGTCGATGCAAAATATTATGTATTCGACGGTGGCGATGTCAATATATATAACAACCGATTTGTCAAAGGCGAAACAATCAAGACTACTGTCACCTCACCCACCGCAATCACACTCATGGAGGCCACTATTGACAACGAGGCTCCCGTCGGTTCTACATCCAAACCCCAATTGTCAATATATGAATACTCCAATCCCGGTAACACCAATATCGCGGCCACGAGCCTGTTCACCGACAAGGAAAGGAATGTCACAATCTATGCCCGTGACATGGAAAAACACAATTCCTGGTTGTCTACCGAACGTGTCGCATCCAACGGGAATATCCGCCTTTCCTACAATTTCGCCGGGACTGTTGACAATGATTCTACTGTAACAATTCCATTCGAGGGTATAGATGCCATGGGCGAAAGCGCAATGAAAGATTATACAATCACATTCAAGCCACGCATCTATCGTCCTGAAATCGTGGAAACCCCTCTGCAACTTGTTGCCGATGACCGCATGGAGTACCGCATTCCGTTCAAGCAATTCTTCATTGACACCAAGAATCGCTATTCTGTGACATTCACCTACGCCGTAGCCGAGAACGAAATGAATCCGGCAGTGACCGCCACTGTTGACGAGACCAATCCCGAATACCTGATTGTAAAGGCTGCAAAGGGCACAAACATCAATGGAGAAATCGTATTGTCCAATACAATCACCCACTCCAACCAAAACTATCGTCCAAAGACATTCCTGGCCCATATCCCTGTCAAGGTGGTAAGCGAGCTTTCGGGAATCGATAGTGTTGATACCGATGGTATCTCTCTGGCATACAATGTGACGAACGATTGCATTGAGACCAATGACAACGACGGAGACACTGTCGAGGTCTATAACGCATCAGGCATTAGAGTCATCTCCACGGGGATTGATGCCTCTACACCTGTTGAATTATCAGGTCTCGCACGTGGATTCTATATAGCCAACTACAAGAACAAGTCAATCAAATTGATTTTGAAATAAGAGTAAACATACTCTAAGCCAAACGTAATTAATTCTTTTCTGAAACAGAGGGAGGCGCGGTGTGAATCGGGCCTCCTTTGCTTTTTATTCCTGAAAATTGTAAATTCGCGGCATGAACTCAAACGAACGTAACGTTGTCGGGCGATTTGCACCGTCGCCGTCGGGACGGATGCATTTAGGCAACATCTTAACTGCCGTGATGTCATGGCTGTCAGCCAAAAGCGCGGGAGGAAAATGGATTCTACGTATAGAGGACCTTGACCCACAACGTTCCAAGGTGGAATATGCCCGAATGATTGAGGATGACCTTCGTTGGCTCGGGCTGGAATGGGACGAAGGCGGTATTTCCGATAAAGGTGATAACGGGCCTTATCGCCAAAGTCTAAGGGGAGACATATATGCCGAAGCATTGCATCGCCTTGAAAAGACAGGCCTAACCTATCGCTGTGTCTGTCGGCGCGCCGACATCCTTGCGACACGTGCCCCGCACGAATCGGACGGACGTGTAATATATAAAGGCACATGCCGTCCCTGTCGCCTCGGTGGTCACGCCTGTGTGCCTGATGACATCCCGGCTGCCACCCGTCTGTACGTCACCGATGACACAATATCGTTCACCGACCGCATCTGTGGCCCGCAACAGGTCAATCTCGCACTTCATTGCGGCGACTTCATCCTGCAACGTGCCGACGGTGCATGGGCCTATCAGCTCGCCGTCGTGGTCGATGATGCCATGATGGGGGTGACAGAGGTCGTGAGAGGTAACGATTTGCTGTTGTCGGCGACACAACAGATTTACCTATACCGTCTCCTTGATTTCCCTGTACCTGAATTTGCACATCTGCCACTTGTTTGCAACAGTCAAGGAATACGCCTTTCTAAGCGAGACCAAGCCATGAGCATGGAGAACATGCGCGAGACAATGACCCCCGAACAAATATTGGGAACGGTGGCATGCCATGCCGGTCTGATGTCATCCCCGACACCGATTTCATTAACCGACCTCATGTCATTATACAAGAAATCCTCGATGTGAACATCGAGGATTCAATGATATATAGTTACCGTTACTTAGCTTCGGGTTTGATGACTTCCATGGTCAACCTTTCATCTCCCTTATTATATGTGACCTTGATTTCATCTCCGGCCGAGAGCGATGACGACAACATCAATTCGGCGAGGTCATCCTCGAGATATTTCTGTATCGAACGCTTCAACGGACGTGCGCCATATTGAGAGTCATACCCTTTTTCCGCGACAAAATCCTTCGCTTCATCCGAGAGCGTCAGTTTATAACCGAGCGTCTCGATGCGCTTATAGAAGCCTGCCAATTCGATGTCGATGATACTGAATATAGCCTCTTTGGATAACGCGTCAAACATTATTATATCATCGATACGATTAAGGAATTCCGGCGAAAAAGCCTTGTTAAGAGCCTTCTGTAACACCCCATGACTGAAACTCTTGTCAACCTCGGCGGTACGGAATCCGACCCCCGACCCAAAGTCCTTGAGCTGACGCGTACCGATATTGGACGTCATTATTATGATTGTGTTCTTAAAATCGATATTACGCCCGAGACTGTCAGTCAACCGGCCTTCATCCATGACTTGCAACAACAGATTGAACACGTCAGGATGCGCTTTCTCGATTTCATCAAGAAGGACTACCGAATAAGGGTGACGTCTCACCTTCTCGGTAAGCTGTCCACCCTCCTCATAACCGACATACCCCGGAGGTGCGCCGACAAGGCGTGACACTGTGAATTTCTCCATGTATTCACTCATATCAACCCTTATCAACGTGTCGGCAGAGTCAAACAGATATTCGGCCAGACGCTTCGCAAGATGGGTCTTACCGACACCGGTCGGGCCAAGGAACATGAATGTGCCTATCGGTTTGTTTGGGTCTTTCAGGCCGATGCGATTACGCTGTATCGCCTTAACAATCTTGTCAATCGCGCCATCCTGCCCGATGATTTGGCTCTTAAGTCTCGGTGACATTTCACGTAGACGCATACCTTCGGCCTGAGCGATACGCTGAACAGGGACACCTGTCATCATAGCGACAACTTCAGCCACCTTCTCCTCATCGACAGTCTCGCGATGAGAGTTCAATTGTTCCTCCCAACGTTTCTTTGCCTCGGAGAGCTGATGTTTCAATGTCTGCTCCCTGTCACGGAACGATGCCGCCGATTCAAAGTTCTGGGCATGGGCGGCGGCAAGTTTCTTTTGAGCCGCCTCCTCAATCTCAACCTCCAGTGCCTCTATTTCTTTTGGAACAGTGATATTGGTGATATGCACACGTGAACCCGCCTCGTCCATCGCATCAATCGCCTTGTCTGGGAAGTTGCGGTCCGATACATAGCGTTCGGTGAGTTTCACACATGCGTCAAGAGCGTCATCGGTGAACATGACATTATGATGTTCCTCGTACTTGTCTTTAATGTTCTCCAATATCTGACGTGTCTCCTCCGGTGTGGTCGGCTCGACCATCACTTTCTGGAAACGACGTTCAAGAGCACCGTCTTTCTCGATGTTCTTGCGATATTCATCAAGCGTAGTCGCACCTATGCACTGTATTTCACCACGGGCAAGCGCAGGTTTTAAGAGATTGGCCGCGTCCATCGAACCGGCCGCGTTGCCCGCCCCTACAATGGTATGCAACTCATCAATAAACAGTATAATATTCTTGTTCTTGCTCAATTCGTTAAGTATGGCCTTTATACGCTCCTCAAACTGTCCACGGTACTTCGTTCCGGCGACAATAGATGCCATGTCAAGCGAAATCACACGCTTGTCAAAAAGGATACGGGACACCTTGCGTTGAACTATGCGCAACGCAAGTCCCTCAACTATAGCCGATTTCCCGACACCGGGCTCACCTATGAGCACCGGATTGTTTTTCTTGCGGCGAGACAATATCTGGGCGAGACGCTCAATCTCGACTTCACGTCCAACAACGGGGTCAAGCCGATTCTCCTCGGCGGCGGCTGTCATGTCATTGCCGAACTTATCAAGAACCGGGGTATCATTCCCGGTAGACCGCTGAGCAGTCGATGACGGACGGGATGTCTCACCTGTATCAGCACCGCCTCCTGTCGGGAGAGAATCATCCTCGTCGTCATCATCACCGTCAGCAAAATCGGCCCCCATTTTAGGAGCATCGGCAAGCTGACCATACAATGCCTCGTATGTCACCCCGGCACGCTTGAAACGTGCCATATAGGGCGATGCCTGCATCTCTGAATTATGAAAGATTGCCAATAGTAGATGGACGCTGTCAACGACCTCCGATTTAAGCATACGAGCCTCGAGCACGCTAAGCCTGATTATACGGTTGGCCACATCTGACGCGGTCACCTTGTCGGCCGACACTGTTCCCTGTGAACCGGATTCGGCCAACGAAGCCTCAAACATCTCGCGGTCCAGTTCCTGTTGTAGTTCGTATGCCGACGACCCGGCCGACACCCGCTCCACGAGTTTGAAAGGCTCGGAGTCCACTTCCTTCATCAATGCCAGCAGAAAATGCTCCGGCATGATTACACTGTTATTATGTCTCACAGCCTCGGAATGCCCTGATGTCAGAACCCTCTTTAGCCCCTGTGTATAGTTCAAATCCATAAGATTCATAAAACCTGATTACAATAATTGAAACGTAAAAAGTACAATAATTGTGCCAAAAAGCATCTAAAAAACTTTTTTTAATAAATATAACAAAAAAAATAGGTGTGTCGATTTTCAAAATTACAAAAAATCGCCGAAAAATGCGTATCTTTGTGTAATATTTTGCGTTCATGCAAATGTTGTTCAGGGGTTTATCCAGTATAAATCTCTGAATATAAATACGATAAACAAAACAGTTAAAAATCATGCTGGAAGAAGACCGTATTATAAAGATAAACATTGAAAATGAAATGAAGTCGGCCTACATTGACTACTCTATGTCAGTGATAGTGTCGCGTGCGTTGCCTGATGTGCGTGACGGCTTGAAGCCTGTTCACCGCCGCGTGCTTTTCGGGATGAACGAAATGGGCAACACCTCTGATAAACCCCACAAGAAATCAGCCAACTGCGTCGGTGAAGTGATGGGTAAATACCATCCGCACGGAGACTCATCCATATATGGAACAGTGGTACGTCTCGCCCAGCCATGGGCATTACGATATACGCTCGTTGACGGACACGGGAACTTTGGCTCGGTCGATGGCGACGGTGCAGCCGCGATGCGTTACACCGAGGTACGCCTTCAGAAAATCGGTGAAGAAATGCTTGCCGATATAAATTCTGACACTGTCGACTTCCAACCCAACTACGATAACTCTCGCAAAGAACCCGTGGTATTACCCACGAGATTCCCCAACCTGCTTGTGAACGGCGCGTCAGGTATTGCCGTAGGCATGGCTACCAACATGCCCCCTCACAACCTCACCGAATCCATCAACGCGACAATCGCGCTCCTTGAGAACCCCGAACTGGAGATAGCCGACCTTATGAAAGTGATAACCGCCCCTGATTTCCCCACTGGCGGCACAATCTACGGCTACCAAGGTGTCAAGGACGCATTCGAGACCGGGCGTGGACGCATCATCATCCGCGCAAAGGCCGAGATAGAAGTCGAGGATAACCACGAGAACCTCATCGTCACCGAGATTCCCTATAACGTAAACAAGGCGGAACTGATAGCCTACATCGCCGACCTTGTCAACGAAAAGAAAATTGACGGCATCGCCGACATAAACGACGAAAGCGATTACAAGGGTATGCGCATCGTCATCAAGCTGCGTTCCGATGCCAATGCCAACGTCGTCTTGAACAAACTGTACAAGATGACACAGATGCAGGCATCATTCAGCGTAAATAATGTTGCCTTGGTTAACGGACGACCCAAGATTCTGAACCTCAAGCAACTGCTCCAGGCGTTCATCGACCATCGCCACGAAGTTGTCATCAGGCGTACAAAATTTGAACTTGGCAAGGCACAGGAACGAGCACACATCCTTGAAGGCCTGATTATCGCATCAGACCACATAGACGAGGTAATCGCGATTATACGCGGGGCAGAGTCAACCGATGCCGCCCGTGAGGAATTGAAGGCACGTTTCGGTCTTTCAGACCCGCAGGCCCAGGCAATTCTTGACATGCAACTTAAACGTCTCGCCAAACTGGAACAGAACAAACTCCATGAGGCGTATGACGAAATCATGGCACTTATCGCCCATCTTGAACTTATTCTCAATGATGAAAATGAGTGTCGCAATGTCATCAAGACCGAACTCGAAGAAATTCGTGACAAGTATGGAGACGAACGTCACACCGACATCGATTATACCGCCGGCGACTTCAACGCTGAAGACTTCTATGCCGATGACGAGATGATTATAACAATCTCCCATCTCGGTTACATCAAGCGCACCCCTCTGACCGAATTCCGTGCACAGAACCGTGGTGGCGTGGGCGCACGCGGTGGCGCGACACGCGACGAGGACTTCATCGAGCACATCTACCCTGCTTCGATGCATAATTACATGTTGTTCTTCACGCGCAAGGGACGTTGCTACTGGTTGAAAGTCTACGACATCCCTGAAGGCGCAAAGAACGCCAAAGGACGCGCGATACAAAACCTGTTGAATATCGAGGCTGACGATGCCGTACAGGCATTCATCCGTATCAAAGGATTGAACGACAAAGAATTTGTCGAGAATCATAACCTTATATTCTGTACCAAAAACGGCATAATCAAGAAAACCAAACTCGCGGCATATTCCCGTCCCCGAGCCATGGGTGTAAACGCCATTATAATACGTGAGAACGACCAACTCATACAGGTCGAACTAACCGACGGCAACAGCGAAATTCTAATAGCCAACCGCAACGGCCGTGCAATCCACTTCAATGAAAGCACAGTGCGCGAGATGGGACGTGTGTCCACCGGCGTGCGTGGCATGCGCCTTGACGAAACCGGCGATGACGAAGTTGTCGGTATGATATGCGTCAGCAAAGACTCGCCCGACACCGTTCTCACCCTTAGCGAGAATGGTTTTGGCAAACGCTCCAATATCGATGATTACCGTATCACAAATCGAGGAGGCAAGGGTGTCAAGACAATGAATGTAACTGAAAAGACAGGGCATCTTGTGGCATTAAAGAGTGTAAACGATGATAACGACCTTGTCATCATCAACAAATCCGGCATAACATTGCGCGTACATGTCAGTGACATCCGTGTCATGGGACGTGCGACACAGGGTGTGCGAATCATCAATCTTGAAAAGCGAAACGACACAATCGCATCGGTATGCTGTGTTGACACCGATCCTGAGGAAGAAGTCGAGACAGAGATTATCGACGCCCAGGCTGAAGAAATCACCGAGGCCATCGATGACATGATGAACAATGACTCCGATGACAATGTTGTCGATGACGATGAAGACATCTTCGAAGTCGATGACGACAATAACGAATAAAAACAATTAACCATTACATAAATCTCATTTATTTCTAAAATTTATGAAGAAGATTAGCATTTCAGGCCTTTTTCTTGCAGCCGCATTGGTTGCTTCGGCCCAGGCAGACCTTCTGAAACAGGCCGAAAAATCGTTCAAAGGCATCAAGGAGTATCCCGAATATGAAGCCAAGGTGAAAGAAATCGAGCCTTTGTTCACCAATCCGGAGACCATGAAACAGGCACAGACCTACTACATCCCAGGCAAAGCGGCATTCGATGTATACGATAATCTGTACCTAAAAATGCAACTTGGCCAAAAGCCTGACCCCAAGCAGATGGGGCAATCGATACTTGACGGTTACAACTATTTCATGAAAGCCCTTCCCCTCGACCCTGTCACTGACGCCAAGGGTAAGACCAAAACGAAATATACCAAAAATATAATCAATATCATCAGCGGTCACCACAACGATTTCAGCAATGCAGGTGCATTCCTTTGGGACGCAAAGGATTACAAAGGGTGCTATGACGCTTTTGAGATATATTGCACACTGCCGTCCAACCCGCTTTTAGGCAAAGACGCTCCCAAGGCTCCGGCCGACTCTGTTATCGGCATGACCAGGTACAACCAGGCTCTCGCAGCATGGCAGGCCAACGACCTTGACAAAGCGATTGACGCATTCTCCAAGGCTATCAACCTCGGTCATGTGAACAACGACTTGCTTAACTATGCATGCAGTGTCGCAGCCCAGGCGAAAAACAATGACAAACTTGTTGAGTTCGCACAGAAAGGCATCGAGCTTTATGGTGACACTAACCCCAACTACATGCTCTATCTGCTGAACTCCTACGTTGAAAACAAGGACTTTGCCACTGCTCACAAAGTGCTCAACGATGCAATCGCCAAGAACCCCAATGTGGCTGAATACTACTTCTCTCTCGGTGTCATCGATGAAAGCGAGGGTAACTATGAAAGTGCCGAAAAGAACTACAAGAAAGCCATCGACATGAAACCTGAATATGCCGCCGCTTACCAGAACTACGGTCGTATGCTCGTTGAACGTCATGACAAAATCAACGCCACCGGTGATAATATGTCGCAGGCCGACTATAACAAACTGCGTGCCGAGACTCTACGCCCCATCCTGTTGGAGGCTGCCGGAGTATTTGAAAAGGCTTACGAACTCGACCCTGAAAATCTGCGGGACGCGCTCAATTATCTGCGCAACATCTACTATGCGCTCGAAGATGCCGCTAACCTCGAACGCATCGAGAACCTGTTGAAGAATTGACATACACGCTATCACGGCGTCATTACACGGGTCTCCGAACATTATCGGAGGCCCGTGTTTTTTATTAATGATGTTTTTTCGTAATTTTGTAGACTTATGAAATTCCATATAAAATCCTATATCGTTCTCACAACGCTCCTGTGCACACCTGCCATATCGGTTGCGCAGCTATCCCATGTGCCTAATCCCGATGTCCCGTCATCAATGACATACTGTGGCAATAAGGTCGACCTCGACCGTACTGACATGTATGAACGTCTCGACCGAGAATTGACAGCTTTGGCCTATACCCATGGCTCGACATTACTCACAATAAAGAGAGCCAATCGGTTTTTCCCGGTAATGGCCCCCATTTTAAAGAAAAACGGTGTGCCTCTCGACATGCTGTACCTTGCATGCGTCGAGAGCACACTCGACACGCGTGCGCTGTCTCCGGCAAAAGCGGCCGGATTATGGCAGTTCCTTGCCGATACAGGGCGACAATACGGACTTGAAGTGAATGAATATGTCGATGAACGGTACAACACCGAAAAAGCGACCGAGGCGGCATGCCGATATCTAAAGAATGCCTACAACCGTTACGGCAACTGGGAATCGGTCGCCGCAAGCTACAATGGCGGAATTGGCCGAATCTCAAGCGAATTGTCAAAACAAGGGGTGGAGTCGGCATTTGATTTATATCTTGTCAACGAGACCAACCGATACAATTTCCGTATAATGGCAACAAAACTCATCATGGAGAATCCGGCCAAATATGGATTCACATTACGTGCCGACCAATTATACCAACCCATTCAATGTGATATCGTGGAAGTCAAGACCCCGGTAGAGGATTGGGCGTCATGGGCCAAGGAACACGGTATAAACTACATGACACTACGTGATTACAATCCTTGGATAAGAGCCAAAAACCTTCCCAACAAGAGCGGAAAGACCTATAGCGTGAAAATCCCAAAGAAAGAGTCAATGTCACATAGCAAGCAAGGACACACCACATATAACGTCAAGTGGATTGCAAAATGAAAACAGGCACGGAAGTAAATATTGAAAACCCGGAAGCGGTCGAGGAATTATCAGTCCTTGGGGCGAGAGTACACAATCTAAAAAACATTGATGTCTCCATCCCCCATAATTCATTGACTGTAATAACCGGTTTAAGCGGAAGCGGCAAATCATCATTGGCATTCGACACAATCTATGCCGAGGGACAGCGACGTTACATCGAGACATTCTCTTCCTACGCACGGAATATGCTCGGAAACCTTGAACGTCCTGACGTAGACAAAATAACCGGTCTTGCCCCAGTGATTGCCATAGAACAGAAAACAATCAACCGCAATCCACGTAGCACCATAGGGACGACAACTGAAATATATGATTTCCTCCGTCTGTTATATGCAAGAATCGGGACTGCCATAAGTTATCTTTCGGGAAAACCGATGATAAAATACACCGAGGAACAGATTGTATCATTGATTCTTGACAACTACGACGGCCACAAGGTATATGTGCTCGCTCCGCTTGTGAAAAACCGTAAAGGCCATTACAAGGAACTGTTTGAACAACTGCGCAAGAAAGGTTTTCTCACTGTCAGGGTCGACGGGGAATTGCGTGAAATAACATTCGGGATGAAACTTGACCGTTACAGGAATCATGACATTGAACTGGTCATTGACAGACTAAAAGTGTCATCCAAAGACCGCGAGCGGCTTCAATCCACTGTAAGGGATGCCCTTAGACAAGGCGATAAACAATTACTCATCTACGATGTAGACCATGATAACGTAAGTTATTACTCCCAATCGCTCATGGACCCCGACACAGGCATCTCCTATCGCGAACCTGCGCCACACAACTTTTCATTCAATTCCCCCCAGGGGGCATGTCCGCGCTGCAAAGGCCTGGGATACGTCAATATTGTTGATATTGACAAAATCATACCTAACCAAGGACTTTCGATTGCCGATGGCGCGATACTACCATTGGGAAAGCAACGTAACTCGATGATATTCTGGCAGATTGATGCAATATGTCAAAAATATGGATGCACAATCAAGACACCCGTAAAAGACCTCCCTGACGAGGCCATGAACGACATCCTGCATGGGACAACCGAACATCTCAAAATCAATAACGCGACAATGTCCTTGTCCAACTATTTCCTTTCCTACGAGGGAATTATCAAATACATCGAGATACAGAGTGCTGAAGACGCCTCATCCTCTGCCCAGAAATGGAGCGGACAATTCTTTTCGCGTGCCGTGTGCCCCGAGTGTAACGGTGACCGGCTTAACCGTGAGGCGTTACATTTCTACATCGGTGACATGAACATCGCCGACCTTTGTCGACTTGACATCGCCGACCTATTGACATGGAGTGAGACCATAGAGCAAAAACTTTCACCGACCCAACGCATCATAGCCGCGGAAATATTGAAAGAAATCAGGACAAGACTCTCTTTCCTGGTTGATGTCGGTCTTGACTACCTGTCACTTAACCGCAACTCCTCTACTCTGTCAGGAGGTGAGAGCCAGCGCATAAGACTGGCGACACAACTCGGTTCGGAACTTGTGAACGTCCTCTATATACTTGACGAGCCAAGCATCGGTCTACATCAACGTGACAACAAACGTCTCATCGATTCATTGAAACGATTGCGAGACGCATCCAACTCAATCATCGTCGTCGAACATGACAAAGAGATGATGACGGAAGCCGACTATATCATTGATATAGGGCCAAAAGCCGGAAGAAAAGGGGGCGAAGTAGTCTTTTCAGGCACTCCTGCCCAGATGTTAAAGACTCATACCCTCACAGCTGAATATCTTAACGGTGAACGTGAAATCGAAATACCGTCAATGCGCCGCCCGGGCAACGGCAGGTTTCTTGAACTGATAGGAGCCACGGGCAATAACCTTCAGGGTGTTGACCTGAAGATTCCATTAGGTACTCTGACCTGTGTCGCCGGTGTTTCGGGAAGCGGGAAGTCATCTCTCATAAACGCGACACTGCAACCCATCCTCTCCCGACAGTTCTACAGAAGTGCCCAGCAACCACTTCCCTACAAGGAAATACTCGGGCTTGAGAATATCGACAAGGTCGTGACCGTAGACCAGTCGCCCCTCGGACGTTCGCCACGTTCCAATCCCGCGACATATACCGGCGTATTCACCGACATACGCAACCTGTTCGTGGAACTCCCGGAGGCAAAAATCAGAGGATACCGTCCCGGTCGATTCTCATTCAACATTTCAGGCGGGAGATGCGAGACGTGCAGCGGAAACGGATACCGAACAATCGAAATGAATTTTCTTCCCGATGTACTCGTCCCGTGTGAAGTGTGCGGAGGCAAACGGTACAACCGCGAGACACTCGAGGTAAGATACAAAGGGAAATCTATCGCTGATGTACTGGACATGACTATAAACCAGGCCGTAGAGTTTTTTGAGAACGTCCCTGTGATATTACGCAAGATAAAAGTATTACAGGAAATCGGTCTTGGATATATCAAACTGGGTCAACCTTCATCAACCCTGTCGGGAGGAGAGAACCAACGTGTCAAACTCGCGACCGAACTTTCAAAACGAGACACCGGGAAAACTTTGTTCATCCTTGATGAACCGACAACAGGATTACACTTCGAGGATATAAAAGTATTGCTCGGGGTGTTCAACCGGCTTGTCGACAAAGGCAATACGGTCCTTGTCATCGAACACAACCTTGACGTACTGAAATGTGCCGATTACCTGATTGACATGGGACCCGGCGGAGGCAAAAACGGAGGTCGCATCATCGCACAAGGCACTCCTGAAGAAATAGTAACAGGCGACTCCTCCACTGCATCTTTCCTACAGGAGGAACTGCAAACATACCATAAAGAATCGTAACAGCTGCAACCAACCCATTGGATAATTGTTTTCACTTTGAAAACACTAATCAATTAAATGATGAAAACAATTATCAATACACGTCTGCCGGAATTTTCGCTTCCGGCCTACGTAAACGGTGAGCTCAAAACTGTCACTGACAAAGATGTCAAAGGTAAATGGGCGATATTTTTCTTCTATCCCGCCGATTTTACCTTTGTGTGCCCGACCGAACTGGTCGATATGGCAGAGCATTATGACAAATTTCGTCAGCTGGGTGCAGAGGTATATTCAGTCAGCACCGATACACAGTTCACCCACAAAGCCTGGCATGACGCAAGCGAAAGTATCAGGAAAATCCAGTTTCCCATGCTCGCCGACAAGACCGGCTATCTGTCAGAATCATTCGGCGTTTTAAACCCGGAAGATTTTCTTGCTTACAGGGGTACATTCATTGTCAATCCTGAAGGAGTGGTCAAAGTCGCTGAAATCAACGACAATGGCATAGGCCGCAATGCCGATGAGACTGTACGCAAACTTGAGGCCGCACAATTTGTCGCCGAACATGGTGACCAGGTGTGCCCCGCACGTTGGCGTCCGGGCGAAAAAACTCTTACTCCCGGCATCGAACTTGTCGGCAAGATATGACAAATCAATATCCGAACGCGACATTGTCAATGTAAAGTGTCAAACCTTCAGTACCGACATACGGTTCACCTGACCCTGCACTGAACATTACTACCGCATGGGTGGGAACGGCGTTAGCGTCATCCCACCCTTCTTCTATCACAGGCATCATCTTTCCTTTGGAATTACGTGCGTAATAGGCATTGTTTTTGGATGAACGCAAGGCGAGATACGGTGCATATCCCGGTTGTCGTGACGCATCACCATATTTAATCTTTAGCTGATGCTTGTTTTTCCAAGGAGTGGTTTGACCGAAATGTTCACCCGCAGTCCCCACTCGTTTTGCATGAATCTTACCCTCACTGTCCTCCCAACGTCTCTGTAGGAATACAAAGACAACGGCCGAGTCATGTCCGGGAAGAGTTTTTTTACTGCTAAATCCGGTCGACTTGACACGTGAATTGGTGGCGGGCATATCCACCTTATAATCAAACACCAATGCAATGGGACGTTTAGTGAACGGAATCCCCATCTCCATCTTGGAGTAAGGATTGGATGTCGATGAAATCGGCTCAAGCATCTGCCCCAGGAACATCGACCCAGCAACCATGACATCCATATTTATAATACCAAGGACTTTCACATGTTCCATCTGCGTACATAGTTTTGCACATTTGTCAGCGCCTGACCTCACTGCCGGATAGACAGCATTGGAGGTCTTTGTAATGCCTGACACCTTAGCAAGGACATTGGAAGTCGCCCATGGCGAGCCTCCAAGATTCTTGTATGGGGTGCTGCCGTTTATAGTCCGCGTCGGGGCTATCGCATAAACCTGCTTACTATTACCACCTATGACCGATGATTCTTTTATGTTGCGGGTCACCCAGTTGTTCATATCTCCGTAACGCACTTTCTCAAGAGTCAGGGCGGCGGCATCGACAGTAACCGACATAAATAATATGGCGAGAGAGGATATTTCCGCTAATTTTGCTATTTTCATTTTTATGACTTTAGAATGTTATTCCGAAATTTATACTGTAACTTGCACCGGGCAATGTACTGAATGACGAATGATATTCGATACGACGCCGGTGATGAGGTTTGCGTAAAAGCTTTTGTCTATCACGACATTTGTTGCCGAAAAAAAGTCCGAGCACCTCATTGACCGGGTCAATGATAAATGCGGCTATATTTCCCAATATCGGAGAACCGAACAAGCGATAATCGTTATTCACGATATGTCGTTTCAACAGATAAAAACTTTCACCGAGAATTGTACCCCCTATCGGTGTCACAATCAAGTCTTGAATCGATGGCACTTCATTGAAGCACTCGATTCCGTATTCCCAGAAAAACGTCGAGATACATGTGCAATAAAGGAAAGACCCCAGAACATTGAAACCTTGGGAACGTGCACTCATGTAATATGCCCCTCCGGCGTATGGATGAAGTATAGCGTTAAATATCAATTTATCCCCGTCCCACACCGGCCCGGCCCTGAGATGCTTGGCATATCGGTCAAAGAGTGACACCGTTTTCTGCTCCTCCTTGTTCCATGCCGTGGCATCCTCGGGAAGCATCTGTAAAATCACAAGCGTGGTTATGCCGCCTGCAAACAATACACTCGTGTTTGTCCACAATCTTTTCCAATTGGGACACTGTGTCGTCATTGAGTAAGGCAACTCATAAATATTACAAGATCCGGGGGGGAACTCTTTAAGCAATAAGGCGGTCATTGTCGAGTCCATGGCGTCCTTGCATGGAAAACTATCACATTTTTCAATACCTTCAAGCATCGACACCGTCCGGCCGGACATGGAATCAGGAGCCACCAGCGGTCTAATTATTGTTGTATCGCTTGAAGTCCCGATAATTTCCGCAGCCTCAACGACATCAAGATTTTCTCCTGACGCGCCGACCCAACACAGTAAGGCGACAATCTGCAATATTACCTTTTCTAATGAAAGCATAGTTGAAACGAAAAAGAAATACGAGGATATATAATCTCATTTTTCTTTTTAACAAAATTAGTATAAAAAAGGTCGATGCTAAAACTCAAAATTATCCTTTTAGGATAGAATAACCGCAGTTTTAGGAACAAAGCCACAAAATAAGCTATCGCTCGACTTTTCCGGCTCAACTTTGTTATATCTTTGTAACTTGTTTCAACTATAAGAGATTGTCTAAAATTTTCTCATAAGAATTTTTAAGTGCTATTTCGGAGGGAATTTTAAAGGACGAGCGAGGATAATATTGAAATATTTGACGAGCGAGAACTTAAAAATTGACCCGAAAGAGCCTTGACAATCTCACAAAAGCAAAATAAAGACGGTGTTTTACGCGCTTTCCGCCCTTTGACTCGGTCATGATGCCCGCATCACTCCCTCGTCTTCATGACGGAAATCATCGCAAAACACCTACAAAAATTCAATGATAAAAATTTAGACAATCTCTAAGAGTATGTCATGCCGATTTTACCCCTCATTGATAATGCTGTTTCTAAGCATTGCCCTGTCAGCATCAGAGCCTGTCGACAGCGTTGCCACATCGGAGGGGCGACCATCCAAAGGCAATATTATAAAACGGTTGATAAACTATTTTGACGAGAGCAACAAGGACAAACCGATGAAACGTGTCGATTTCAGTTTCATCGGTGGCCCGAGTTATTCCAATGATGCCAAATTAGGAATAGGTCTGGTGGCCGCAGCCTTGTATCGTACTGACATGAATGTCTCACTTCTTCAGCAAAGCAACGTGTCGTTGTATACCGAAGTGACGACCGCATTGCTATATATGGTCGGCGTGAGAGGGAATCATATCGCCCCCCACGAGGGCTACCGCATAAACTATGACACCAAAGTATACTCCTTTCCGACCAAATTCTGGGGAATCGGATACACACGTGCCGTGGACGATGCAAACGAGACATCCTATAAAGACTTTCATGTCAGTCTGCAAGGTGAAATACTGTGGCAACCAAGAAAAAACTTCTTTATAGGCCCGACATTGGAATTCTGTTATACCCACGCCCACGACATCAAGGGAGATAAAGGCATATCCTTATGGGAGGGGCAACCGTTAAAGACATCAGACTTTGGTGCCGGACTCACGTTTTCATACGATAGCCGTGACCATCTGACCAATCCATTCTCCGGATGGCTTTTCAGGGTCGACCAACGATTCTTTCCTCGATTTGCCGGCAATGGCAATCATTCGTTCAGCCTGACAGAGTTCGGCATTAACAAATACTCCCGAATATGGCGCGGAGGCATACTCGCGACACGTCTTCATGGAAAGTTCACCTACGGTCGCACCCCATGGGGTATGCTGCCTACAATCGGTGGAAGTTACACCATGCGGGGATACTACGAGGCTCGCTACCGCGATAAATGCGCGATGGATTTAACGGTTGAGTTGCGTCAACATGTATGGAAAAGGAGTGGTGCGGTCTTATGGCTCGGTGTCGGGTCAGTGTTCCCACGTTTCGCGGCAATGAGATTTGACAGACTATTGCCCAATGCAGGTATCGGGTACAGGTGGGAGTTCAAAAAACGCACCAACGTCCGCCTTGACTTTGGGGTAGGTAAAGGGCAGACCGGGTTTATATTCAATATAAATGAAGCATTCTAAGATTAAAAATATAAATTCATCCGACTGGCTTTGGCTGGTTACATTGGTGACGCTTCTCATCCCGAATGCAGCGTTGGCAATCACCGAAAACATGCCGATATTGGCAGCCGTCACCAACATCTTACTGCCGGCCGGTATCTACGGATTGTTACTTTGTGTGACTCCTAAAGTGGGACGACAGGTGTGGTGGTTATTTATATTCATCTTTCTCGCCGCATTCCAAATTGTATTGCTCGACCTATATGGACGCTCTGTCATAGCGGTTGATATGTTCCTCAATGTAGTGACAACCAATTCGACTGAAGTCGGTGAATTACTTGGGAATATGCTGCCGATTATCTCTGTCGTCTGTCTGTTGTATATCCCTGTCCTGACATGGAGTTGCATCGCTATTACACGACATAAGACGATGTCTTCACGATTTGTCACCATGGCACGCAAGGCATCGTTATCATCGACTGTCGCCGGTACGCTCGCATTGGTCGCTTGCATATCAGGAGGAGTGCCTGGATATGCCCCCTACCGGGATTTATATCCTTTCAACGCCCTCTACAACCTCGGACTTGCAATCGACCGCACCATAAAGGTCAACAACTATCATCTGACATCAGCAGGTTTCACCTATCATGCGTCGCGAAACGAAAGGAATGACAGTATCAGGGAAATATGTATCATCGTTGTCGGCGAAACTTCACGAGCACGTGACTGGCAATTATATGGTTACCCTCGTCAAACCACACCACGGCTTTCAAAGAGAATGGGTAATGGAGAACTTGTCGCATTTGACAAAGCTCTTTCTCAATCCAACACTACCCACAAGAGTGTACCTATGCTACTGTCACCTGTGACCGCGTTAGACTTTGACAAGGAGATTTATCACACTCGCTCACTAATAACGGCGTTCAAGGAGGCGGGATTCAACACTGTATTCCTGTCCAACCAACGCCATAACGGCTCTTTTATTGATTTTTTCGGTAATGAAGCCGATGAATGCCGTTTCATCAAGGAAGATAACCATTCCAACCTGTCGACAGAAGACCGGGACTTGCTTCCTATAATATCAGATATTATAAAAGGTGGGCAACCTCGGTTGTTGGTAGTGGTACACACATACGGTTCCCATTTCAACTACCGTGAACGTTATACCGGCACAGAAGCCCGTTTCCTCCCCGATGATGCCCCCGAAGCTGAGGCGAGATATCGTGAACAACTACTCAATGCATACGACAACACCATACTGTCAACCGACATATTGCTTGACTCAATAATCGCGACCGTTGAACAGTCCGAAGCAATCGGGAGTGTGATTTATACAAGCGACCATGGCGAGGATATATTTGATGATTCACGCGAACTGTTTCTTCATGCCTCCCCTTGTCCATCATTCAATCAGGTTCATGTCCCCATGTTTGTATGGCTTTCGAACAACTATCGTCAACACCACCCCGATGTCATGGATAATCTCAAGAGGAACAGACATAGGCATTGCTCTCCGTCTGAATCCTTTTGTCATACAGCCTTGGAACTTGGCGGAATACTTACCCCCTTGAGAAATGACACTCTATCCCTAGCCTCCTCTCTATTTAAGGACAGACCATGGATATATCTTAATGACCACAACAAGGCTGTCCCTCTAAAAACAGGTGCCGGATTCACCGACGAGGATATAGCGCAACTACTAAAACTTGACAGCCACCAATAAAATAATACAAGAGACCGAATAAAATTTCTGACTGTTAAAAGTAAACATACTCTAAAACACTCTTAAAACAGCGAGGCCGCTACCATAGGTAGCGGCCTCATCATTGTAACCTTCAAGCAAGCGTGGCTTACTTTCTGATACCAAGCTCCTTCTGTGCAATGACGGCGCGGTAACGATTGATGTCTTTCTTGATAAGGTAATCAAGAAGACGACGACGCTTGCCGACGAGTGCCTTCAGGGCTCTTGCAGTGGTATAATCTTTGTGATTTGACTTGAGGTGTTCAGTCAAATGAGCAATACGGACTGAGAATAATGCAATCTGTGCTTCAGGTGAGCCAGTGTCAGTCTTGCCCTTACCGTATTTCTCAAAGATTTCTTGCTTTTCTTCAGAATTCAAATGCATTCTTTCGGAGTTATTTAAAGTGTTAATAAAATTTAGCGCACAAAGGTAGTCAAATTTATAAAAATATCCTAACTTTTGTACTACTTTTATTTTTTATCAATCAAGATTGGGTTTATCCTTTGCCGGATTACGGAAATGAATCTTATGCTCGACATATTCCTGCGTGGCGATAAGAGTCGGCTTCGGAAGTTTCTCGTAATAACGGGAAATCTCTATTTGCTCGCGATTCTCCGAGATTTCCTCAAGATTATCGCTCAACGAGGCAAATTCCTGTAACTTCTTTTCAAGGTCATGTTTCATCTCGCCGGCAATCTGGTTGGCACGCTTTGCTATGATGCAAACCGTCTCGTAGACATTCCCGGTATCCTCCGACATTTTAATCATGTCGCGTGTCACAGTGTTTAACGGAGCGTTGGTTTTCTTGTAGTCCATAATTTGTACTATCTTGATTTCTTTTTATTTCAAATTAATCCTTGACATGACGACGGGCAATCTTATAGATATTATCGGCCTCGCCACGGTTAGGTGAATCGGGGTAATTATTTATGAATGAATAATACTCATCAATCACTTCACGGAAACGGTCGGCTTGCTTTTCTGCAATACTTTGCGAAGCCTCCTGATAACGAGCCTTGAGTATCAGCAACTCAAGGTCCTCCTTATATTTTGAATAAGGATAGTTCTTTATTGCATTACGTGCGACAATAACGGCCGATTCATAGTTGTTGCCAAGATAATTGCCGAGATTGTAATACAGTTGGGCGTTCTGTAATTCCTTAAGGGTCAACTTATCCTGCAATTCAAAAATCGCGTTCTGCGCAATCGAGACTTTATCACTGCGTGGAAAATAATCAAGAAACGCCTGCAACTCCTCGATGGCCTTTACAGTTCCTGACTGGTCAAGCTGTGGCTCCGGGGAGTCAAGGTAGTAACCATATCCTGAATAAAAGCGGGCAAGTTCAGTGTATTTCCCCTTGGGATAACGCGTATAATAAGTCTTGAAGAATGCACCTGAATTAAGATAATCCTTGTTTTCGTAATAACTTAACGCGACAAGGTACAAAGCATCCTCGGCCTTTTCTGTCCCTTTGAATGTCGTCAGTATGTCCTCAAGGGCGGTAACCGCCTGTACATACTTCTTTTGTTCAAAAGCCCGCTTGGCATAATCAAGACGATAATCATTGTCAGTGCTCTTGAGCACACGTTGATATTCGCCACAAGAGGTCATCATGACGGCAATAATCAACGTTAAAAATATATGGATGTATCTATACATGTTGCGTATCTTATCTAACAGCCTACAAAGTTAGCAATAATTGGCATAACTACAACCATATACAACAGTATATTTATCGAAAGATGCCTAATATGACGATGAAACACCAATATTTCATGTCAATTCATTGCTCATACACGCTCCCGGAAGCCTACGTGAGTTATAACAGGAGGCCATGGATTCACCGTATGCACCCGCCGAGCGTATGGCGAGTATATCACCACGTCTCACCTCCGGCAAAGTCACATTCTCGCCAAAACAATCGGTCGATTCGCATATCGGCCCGACAACTTCGTATGTACCATTCTGGCAATCCCGGTGCGTCAGATTCTGAATAGGATGGAAAGCCTGATATAACGCCGGACGTATCAAGTCATTGAATCCGGCGTCAACTATTGCAAATTTCTTCTTTATACCTTGTTTTACATACAGACAACGCGTTATCAGAGAGCCACATTGCCCCACGATGGAACGTCCCAGTTCAAAATGAATCTTCCTGCCATTTATACAGGGTACGCCCCTGTCAAACACATCAAAATAGGCCTCGAAATCAGGCATCGGATGTTCATCGGGATGCTCATAGTCTATTCCGAGACCACCTCCTACATTTATTGAACGGAAAGCCACATCTTTACCTTCAAAATGTTTCAGAATATCATTAATCCTCTCCACAAGAAGCGAATATGGCCTCATGATTGTGATTTGCGAGCCTATATGAAAATGCAGTCCTTGAAGGTCGATGCAATCATTGTTTTTTAGACATTTCTCAACAATAGGGTCAAGCAGTTCAAAATCTATCCCGAATTTGTTATCCTCCACCCCGGTGGTTATAAAATGATGCGTATGGGCATCGATATTGGGATTGACCCTAAGCGCCACCGGGGCGACATTGCCTGACTCCCTGGCAATTGATATGATGACATCCAGTTCGGCCTCTGACTCCACATTAAACATGCCGACACCCTTTTCAAGAGCCAGCATTATTTCCTCATCGGTCTTCCCTACCCCTGCAAACATCACACTATCAGCATTAAAACCGGCTTCAAGCGCAGTTCTTATCTCGCCTCCGCTTACACAATCGACTCCTAATCCGGCATTTGCGATAAGTCTCAACAGCCGTGGATTGGAATTGGCCTTGACGGCATAATGCACAACAAAGTCTCGACGTCGCGACGATGCCCTGACAACTGCATCAATTGTCGATTGAAGCAAATCTATATCATAATAATAGAACGGGGTGGATATATCCCTGAACTGTTCCAGCGGAAATCTCGTCATCAATTAAACAGCTTAGTATTCAAGTTATTCAACGCCATAATCTTATCTTTATTATCCACGACGACTGACAGGCTTGAATCACTTGCTCCGTTACAAATCATTTTTACATTGAACTGACTTAAAGCCTCCATAATATCTCCACGGTATTCACCCGCATTCTCTGATGTAAAGTCACCCACAACTGATATTATGACCTGACCTTTTTCAACAGCGACCTTACCGAGTCGGGACAATTTTTCAAGGAGACTGTCAATCATGGGTTGGTCATCGCCCAAGGCAAGTGCAACCGAGACCTCCGATATATCGCTTATATCGACATTGATGTTGCATAGTTCCAACGAGGCGAAGACCTTACCAAAGAAACCACGTGGCGGTATCAGCCGGTTACCTGTCACTTTTATCATGACGATGTCATCCTTGGCTGCAACAGCTTTCAATGTACCGTCAGGATTATCAGACAATCCTATCACAGTCCCTTCAGCCGAAGGGTCAAGTGTATTAAGAAGCCTCACCGGCACACGCGCCGAACGTGCGGGCCATATACACATCGGATGCAATATCTTGGCGCCGAAATAGGCCAGTTCCGACGCTTCGTCAAATGTCAATGAATCCACACGACGTGTCCCATCGACAAAACGGGGGTCGCCGGTATGCATCCCGTCAATGTCAGTCCATATCTCTACCTCCTCGGCATTTATGGCACATCCCGCAAGAGTGGCGGTAAAATCACTCCCTCCACGTTGTAAATTATCAATCTCACCACGTGAGTTACGACAAATGAAACCTTGAGTCAGGAAAAGTTCCGCATCACTGTTAGCCTCAATCAATCCATTAAGAGAGTCGGCAATGAATCCGGGGAGAGGCTGATTATTATGGTCTACAAGCATGAAATCGAGAGCCGGCAACAACGCCACATTAACGCCTTGAGAACGCAAATAGCACGCCATCAACGCAGTGGAAATCAATTCTCCCTGGGCCAGTATCGTGCGCTCATCCACATCAGTGAACCTTTTAGTACCGAAATAATTACGGATAGTGTCAAAAGACCCCTTTACCGCCTCCCGCGCCATGGCCGCATATCCCCTATCGTCACCCAACAGGTCGGCTACCACTACGGCATATTTCTCTTTCAACGCATCAAGCGCGGAAGCCGCTGCATTAATCTGATTCTCTTTTATCAGCGAGGCAATCTCCACCAAGGCATTTGTCGTCCCGGCCATGGCCGAAAGCACGACTAAATTACGTCCACGGGTCGAGACAAGCCTGGCAACAGAACGGATGCGCTCCGCACTGCCGACCGATGTCCCTCCAAACTTCAACACTCTCATAACACTTCCTCTGTAATTTCTTTATTCTCGCATATCAATACACGGGACGGAAACAATTCCACCAACGACATATTGTGTGTCGCCATAACGACTGCCGTACCCGAATCGGCGATATGCTGCAGATGTTTCACTATCAGCTCCCCGGTCTCCGGGTCGAGATTTCCTGTAGGTTCATCGGCAAGCAACAGACGCGGTCTGTTAAGTAACGCACGTGCAATCACAATGCGTTGCTGCTCTCCACCCGACAGTTCATGAGGCATCTTGTAACTCTTCTTTAGCATCCCCACCTCACCGAGCACTTGCTCGATGCGTTCGTCCATCTCATCCTTGCTCTTCCAACCGGTGGCTTTCAACACAAACATCAGATTATCTTTGACGCTGCGGTCGGTCAGCAATTGAAAATCCTGAAAAACAATGCCTATCTCACGGCGAAGCATCGGGATTTCCTTACGCTTGATATTGTCAAGGTCATACCCCAACACGCTGGCGCATCCTGATTCTATGGGAACATCGGCGTACATCGACTTCAATAACGTGCTCTTACCGCACCCTACACGGCCAATCAGATAAGTAAATTCTCCTGCATGAAGTTCAAGGTTGATATTTTTCAACACAACCAAGTCCTTACGGGTCAATGTAACATCACTGTACTTAACTATTGCATCCATAGACAATCACAGAATTTTATCTAATTGAACACCACGGTCTTGTTGCGATAGGTCAACACTTTACGCTGGATATGCTTCTCAACAGCACGTGACAACACTATCTTTTCAAGGTCACGACCCTTCTTGATTAAATCCCGGACTGTATCTTTATGGGAAATCCTTACAATATCCTGCTCGATTATAGGCCCGGCATCCAGTTCGGTAGTTACGTAATGGCTCGTCGCACCAATAAGTTTGACTCCGCGCTCGTATGCGGCATGATAGGGTTTTGCACCTACAAATGCCGGAAGAAATGAATGATGGATATTAATAATACTGTCAGGATAATGGCCTATAAAATCTTCCGACAGCACCTGCATGTAGCGGGCCAACACTATAAAATCGACACCTTGGCTGTCAAGAAGTTCAAGTTCCTGTTTCTCCATCTCGACCTTATTTTCACGGTTGACAGGGAAAACCTCGAACGGGATACCGAATTGCTCGCCAACAAACTTCAAGTCGGGATGATTGCTGACTATCAACGGAATCTCTACATCCCACTCCCCGGCGCGGTATCGCGCCAGCATATCATAGAGACAATGGGACATCTTTGACACAAATATAGCCATGCGTTGCGGCCGGTCGCTGAACGACAGCCTATAGGTGACATCATACCTATGGGCATAGAGTGTGTCGAAATAGTCGCTGATTTTATCGGTCGGTATCTGGAATCCTTCAAGCTCCCACTCTACACGCATATAGAAAATGCCGTTTTCACGGTCAACATACTGGTCAAGATACAGGATGTTACCGCCATTGGAGTTTATAAATTCAGTCAATATGGCTATTATCCCGGGACGGTCGGGACAATGCATCAACAATATGGCCGTGTTTTTGTGATTATCCATTTCATTCAATGACTTCAATTACCCAATTCCGACAAAAATTTTATACGGACTAGACGTATTTCCTCCTCGGTGTATTCGCTACCAAGTTCCTTTATAGCCTCATCCAAGTCATCGGTCTCGCTTTCTCGGAAATAATCAAATATATCCTCCTCATGGTCTTCATCCATCACTTCCGTTATAAAATAAGCGATATTGATTTTTGTCCCGGAATTGACGATGGCCTCTATCTCGGTGAGTAGTTCAGAGAATTCAAGACCTTTGGAATTAGCGAGTTCATCGAGTGGCACTTTACGGTCGATACCTTGTATAATCGCAATCTTATGCTTGCTCTTTTTAGCGACAGAACGCACCCTTAAATCTTCCGGGCGTTCGATTTCATTCTCATCAACATGGCGTTTAATGACCTTGACAAATTCCTCCCCGTATCGCTTAGCCTTGCCGGCACCGACACCGGGGATATTTTGCAACTCCTCGATTGTAATGGGATAGGTCGTGGCCATCGCCTCAAGAGAAGGGTCCTGAAATATAACGTATGGAGGCAACTCCAGTTTCTTTGCTATTTTTTTACGCAAATCTTTGAGAATAAGATACAACTCCGGGTCGGCTGCACATGCGACACCGCTTTTCATTGGTTCCACCTCCTCATCCTCGTTGAAATCATTATCCTCAACGACCTTGAATGAGGTCGGTTTCCTCAAAAATGAGTTCCCTTTGAGGGTTATTTTTAACAATCCGTAATTTTCAATATCCCGGTCTATAAATCCGGCGATTATAGACTGACGGATAACAGCCCCGATTAATTTAGGGTCAGTCCCTTGTTCGCAGCCGAATACCTCAAGATTCTCATGACCGTAGGATTTTACATCGTTAGTGGCCTTTCCTGTCATAACATCAACGACATAGTCGGCCTTGAATTTCTCTTTAAGGGCGGCGATTGTTTCAATGACCGCACATAATATATCTTTTGCTTCCACTTTTTTCTTGGGATTTAAGCAGTTGTCACAGTTTCCGCAGTTGTCTTCTACGTATTCTTCTCCGAAATAATACAATAATGACTTTCGCCGACATATACTTGACTCGGCATAGCTCGCGGTCTCAAGCAACAGTTGTTTACCAATCTCCTGTTCTGCCACAGGCTTCCCTTGCATGAATTTCTCCATTTTGACAAGGTCCTTATAGGCGTAATAAGTTATACACCGTCCCTCGCCACCGTCACGGCCTGCACGACCGGTCTCCTGATAATATCCTTCGAGCGACTTGGGCATATCATAATGTATCACAAACCTTACGTCAGGCTTGTCTATTCCCATCCCGAATGCTATCGTGGCTACGATTACATCAACTTTCTCAAGAAGGAACGCATCCTGATTGGCTGAACGTGTCGCACTATCCATCCCGGCATGATAAGGCAACGCCTTTATATCATTGACCTGTAGCAACTGGGCCAACTCCTCGACCTTTTTACGCGACAGGCAGTATATGATACCGCTCTGCCCTTGATGCTGCTTGACATATTTTATTATATCATGGTCAGTCCCCGATGTCTTGGGCTTAATTTCATAATACAGGTTGGCCCGGTTGAACGATGACTTGAACACCTTCGCGTCCTGCATCCCGAGGTTCTTCTGTATGTCATGTTGCACCTTGGGGGTCGCCGTGGCGGTCAACGCTATGACCGGGCGTTTCCCTATAATGTTTATAATCGGGCGTATACGACGGTATTCAGGCCTGAAATCGTGTCCCCACTCCGAGATACAATGAGCCTCGTCGACGGCATAGAATGAAATGTCAGCCATCTTAAGGAATTCAATGTTATCCTCTTTGGTCAGGGATTCAGGCGCGACATACAGCATCTTGGTCTTGCCCGAGAGTATGTCGCTTTTCACACGGTCGATAGCCGCACGGTTCAACGAGGAGTTCAGGAAATGTGCGACATTGTCCTCCGAACTGAAATTTCTCATTGCGTCAACCTGATTTTTCATCAGCGCAATTAAAGGAGAAATAACAATGGCCGTCCCTTTCATCAGCAAAGCTGGCAACTGATAACAAAGTGACTTACCTCCGCCCGTTGGCATCAACACGAAAGTATCATTGCCATCGAGCAGACTTTCCATTATTGCCTCTTGATTGCCCTTGAACCGGTCAAAACCGAAATTCTTTGTCAGTGCTTCACGAAGGAGGGATATATTTGCCATGGTTGTCGATTTAGAAGCTGTGATTTATTAAGAATATGTAAGGGATTATATCGCGGTTTCAAAATTGGCTGCTGTGAGTTTATCAAGCGAGTAATCACGGGTCACACAAAATTCTTTAACTCCTGACGAGGGGACTTCATACATCGCATCAATCATGATTGTCTCAACGATTGAGCGCAATCCGCGTGCGCCGAGTTTATACTCGATAGCCTTGTCTACAATTAAGTCAAGGGCCTCAGGCGAGAATGTAAGTTCAACACCGTCCATTTTGAACAGTTTGACATATTGTTTTACAATCGCATTCTTTGGCTCGGTAAGGACTCGTTTCAATGCATCCCGGTCAAGAGGCTCAAGGTGTGTGACAATGGGGAGACGACCGATTATTTCCGGTATAAGCCCGAAGGATTTCAAATCCTGTGGTGCGACATAGTTCAAGAAATTCCCGTCATCAATACGTTTCCTTGTATTGCTGCCCGAATATCCCACCACATGGGTATTGAGCCGCTGCGCTATCTTGCGCTCAATCCCGTCAAACGCCCCGCCACATATAAAGAGTATATTCTTTGTATCAACAGGAATCATCTTCTGTTCAGGATGTTTGCGCCCTCCCTGCGGGGGGACATTCACCACCGAACCCTCAAGCAACTTCAGAAGTCCCTGTTGGACACCTTCGCCCGAAACATCTCGTGTGATGGAAGGATTATCCCCTTTCCGCGCTATTTTATCAATCTCATCGATAAACACGATTCCACGTTCAGCCTTGGCGACATCATAGTCGGCAGCCTGCAACAGGCGCGTGAGAAGGCTCTCGATATCCTCTCCCACGTACCCTGCCTCGGTCAACACCGTAGCGTCTACAATAGTGAACGGGACATCAAGTAACCGAGCGATGGTCTTCGCGAGTAAGGTTTTCCCTGTACCGGTAGGCCCCACCATTATTATATTGCTTTTCTCGATGTCGATGTCATCGGCGAAATCCTGAGCCAGTCTTTTGTAATGGTTATAAACCGCCACTGACAGATAACGCTTGGCCGACTCCTGACCGATTACATATTGGTCGAGGAACGCATTGATTTCCTGCGGCTTAGGGACAGCGCCAAGAGTCGGTTTCTCGATTACATCCTTCTTCTTGGCTTTTGAATCGGAATGCATGGCCTCTATCGCGTCGTGAATCTGCTCGACACATTCGGCGCATATCAGCACTTCCCCGTCAACACTCGGAATCAACCCTTCGCTCATATTGGCGGGACGCCCGCAGAAACTGCAAGTCGATTTCGTCTTTTTTGCCATTATTTGCGTGATTTAATCAATACGTCGTCAATCATACCGTACTCCTTGGCCTCATTGGCTGTCATCCAATAATCACGGTCACTATCGGCCTCGACTTTCTCGATTGACTGTCCTGAATGGTCGGCGATGATTTCATATAACTCATGCTTGAGTTTCAGGATTTCACGTGCGGTTATCTCTATATCAGACGCCTGTCCTTGTGCACCACCCATTGGCTGATGAATCATCACGCGGGAATGACGCAATGCAAATCGCTTGCCCTTTGTCCCGGCCACGAGCAACACGGCGGCCATGGACGCCGCCATGCCGGTGCATATAGTGGAGACATCACAACCAATATACTGCATTGTGTCATATATACCAAGACCATAATACACCGCACCGCCGGGTGAATTTATATAAATTGAAATATCTTTTCCGGGGTCGTTTGCGTCAAGGTAAAGAAGCTGTGCCTGGATTACATTGGCCGAATAGTCGTCAACCTGTGTGCCGAGAAAAATTATACGGTCCATCATCAAACGGGAAAAAACGTCCATCTGCGCTACATTAAGCTGACGTTCCTCCATGATAGTAGGCGAAATGTAACTCGACACCGGCGAGAATCCTTCGAGTTTCGAGGAGATATGTTTGGAATATTGGTCCAGCGCAAGTCCGTTCATACCGAGATGCCCGGTCGCGAATTTTCTGAAATCGTTGTTCATATTTGATTCTGTTAAAAAGCCGTTTAAATACAATCACAAACAGCGGTAAAACTTTTGATTAATCGATAAGACAGAATGAATCAGACTACAGGCAGCCTACAATCCATTCGTAAGTCAAAATTACAAATAAAAAAGATAAATAGCAAATTTTGAATCAATGACAAACAAAAAAAGTTCCCGCATGCCACCATACGGGAACCTATGAAAATTTAAGATGCTCTATTACTTAGCCTCGGCAATCTTCTTGAACTCGTCAAGAGACACCTCTTTCACTTCAAGCGTGACAAGATTCTTGATTGCATCGAACAGCTTAATATCTCCCACCTCTTGTACAAGACGTGAACGATAGTTGCGGTCGGCAAGAATATTTTCGGCATACTTGGCGATTGTCTCATCAGGCATATTTGTCATACCGTATTGAGCGAACTGCTGCGCCGCGATATTCTTGGCGTAGGAACGCAAGTCCTCGTCTTCAATCTTGACATTGGCAAGTTCAGCGACGCGCTCCTTAATCAACTGCCATTTCAAATCCGGCTCAATCTTAACATATTCGGCATCGATGTTCTCATCAGTGAGTTCCTCGTTGCGGTTTACGAGCCAACGCTTCAACACAGTCACAGGCAGCTGCATATCTCCGTATTTATCGACAAGATATTTCTGCGTGTCTATACGGAACAAAGCCTCGCTGTTACCCGACAATTGCGCTGAAATCATCGCTTTCAAGGCTTCGCGGTATTCCTCCTCGTTGTTAACTTTATCTTTCCCGAATACATTGGTATAATATTCCTCACCAAGTTCGGCGGGACGCACTACAATTATCTCGGAAATCACAAGCTGGAAATCGCCCTTTACTCCAGTCGCACGCTCCTTGTCTATTTGAAGCATAGACGACAGCTCGGCGGCATCTCCGTCACATGTTGCTGACGGATTGAACACAATCTTGTCCCCAACTTTTTTTCCTATGAATTTGTCGGCCTCCTCTTTGCTCTTGAAATAGGCGGGGGCGACTATCCCGTTGACAACCTGGATTGCGTCATCGCCCTCTTTAACCGAGCCATCCTCGTTCAATTCCATGATAGCACCCTTCACGAGAGCGTCAGCCTCAACCTCCTCCCCGGGAACTTGTGCGCCGAATCGCTTACGGAGCGCAGTGTCCTGCTCGTTGAGCATCTCATCGCTGACCGCGATTTTAACATATTCGAGTTTCACGTCCTTGTCCAGCTTGATATCAAGCGCGGGGGCAAGGGCGAGGTCATATTCAAATGTGAAATCTTTCTGGTTGACAAGGTCGAGTTCCTTTACCTCAACAGGCACAGGTTCACCGAGCACATTGAGTTTGTTGTCCTGCAAATATTTGAACACAGCATCATACACTACACGATTGATGATGTCACTTGTAACCTGTTTGCCGAACATGCGGTTAAGCTGTGACGCGGGCACATGTCCTTTACGGAATCCCGGTATATTATGGGTCTTGCCTATTTTCTTCAGTTCCTCGTTTACTTTCTCTTTGTAATCGCCTTCAGCGACATTCACGGTCAATCTTGAGCTGACCGCATCAAAGTCTTGCTTTGTAATCTCCATTTTTATATTCCTGATTATTTCTTGATTCTATGATGCATAAACCGTCGAGATAAGTCCGCACGATTTTTCAAGGTGCAAATTTAGCAATAATTATTTAAATATAAACTTTTATTTGTAATTTTGCCGGAAAGAACACCGATGTGAATCCTCTTGGCTTCATGTTATCAAAACGCCCCCGATATGTCAGACAATTCCCTTTTGAGACGCCTTGACGGGATAGAGTCCAGGTTTGAAGAAGTAAGCACACTAATCACCGACCCGGCGGTCATCGCCGACATGAAACGGTATGTCAGACTTTCAAAAGAATATAAGGAACTTGAAAAACTGACCGCGGCGACACGGCGTTATCGCAAACTGCTCGATGACATCGACGAGGCAAAGGCTATACTTGAGACAGAGGATGATGACGAGATGCGTGCAATGGCCAAAGAGGAGCTTGACGAAGCGACCATTGCATTGCCCTCACTTGAAGAAGAAATAAAACTTCTCCTCATCCCGGCCGACCCGGAGGACGGCAAGAACGCCATAATCGAGATACGCGGGGGCACAGGTGGCGACGAGGCCGCCCTCTTTGCGGGAGACCTGTTCAAGATGTACACCCGCTATTGCGAATCCAAGGGATGGAATGTCTCGATATCAAATGCAAGCGAAGGAGCCGCAGGTGGATTCAAGGAAATAGTCATGACGGTGTCAGGCGACGGTGTATACGGAGTACTCAAATATGAAAGCGGCGTACACCGTGTGCAACGTGTTCCGGCCACCGAGACACAGGGACGCGTTCACACATCGGCGGCCACAGTGGCCGTGCTTCCAGAGGCCGAGGCCTTTGATGTCGAAATCAACGAGGGCGAAATCAAATGGGACACATTCAGAAGCGGCGGCGCGGGCGGTCAGAATGTGAACAAAGTGGAATCGGGAGTGCGGTTACGTTACAACTGGAAGAACCCGAACACCGGCATTGTAGAGGAAATCCTGATTGAATGCACCGAGACGCGTGACCAACCCAAGAACAAAGAGCGGGCGTTAAGCCGCCTCCGCACATTCATATATGACAAGGAACATCAAAAATATGTCGATGATATCGCATCACGTCGCAAGACCATGGTGTCGACAGGCGACCGTTCAGCCAAAATCAGAACCTATAATTACCCACAGGGACGCATAACCGACCACCGCATCAATTACACATTATATAATCTACAATCATTTATCGACGGAGACCTGCAGGACATGATAGACCACCTTATCATCGCCGAAAACGCCGAGAAATTGAAATCAACCGAATTATAACACAATGGAAAACCCCATTCTCCCTCCCCCGTTGCCTACCGATGGCCAACAGCCATCCCCCCGTCTGTCATTCGACAATATCATATCCAGTGCCGTGAACTGCTGGCAACGATTCCCGGTGACAATCTGCTACCTAGGGTTCATGGTGTTCGTTATATGGCTTAAGATATGGGGCAAAGAACCTCCGGCTGCATTGGCATACTTTGCTATGACCGGGCCGTTGCTCTCACTCGCTATCTATCTATGGTGTGAGAGATACGAAAACAACGTTCTTACGACACGCATACAATGGATTGCCAATTTGCTCCTAATCACCGACCTTATATATCTTCTCTGTGTCGACAAGGCTGATACCGCGTTAATCGTGGGGCACAGTGTCGTATCTGTCGCCCTGGGGGTCGCAATTGTTTTCGTTCCGTCAACACGCGGGGCAACCACGACATGGATGTTCAGCTACCGCCAAATCATATCATTGGTGATTGCATACTTAATAAGTATGGCCGTATCAATCGCACTGCTTATAATGTATGTCGCATTCGGCATGTTGCTGGACATCTGGCCCAGCAAAATCGCCCTGTCGGGATGGATTATACTCGCTGTGGCAATCCCCGCTGTCGTGTTCATGGCGAGAATCCCTGCCTACAACGATGAATCGCTTCAGGGACTGACAGTGTCGAAACTGTTTACAGGCCTTGGCAAATATCTTTTCCTCCCCCTATTGGCGGTATATTTTGTCGTACTATACTTCTATGCCTGCAAGATATTGTTTACATGGGAACTCCCCAAAGGATATGTCACATGGTCAGTGACAGCATTGGTGATAGAGGTTCTCGCCGTACAATACATGTTATATCCGGCAAGAAAATCAATGACTGGACGTTTCAGGACGTTTATAACCATGGTCGTCCCCGGGGCGACAATCCCCCTGCTTGTGCTTATGTCAGTCGCAATCGGTTATCGTATAAACCAGTATGGCATAACGCCCGAACGGCTCTATGTAGCCACATTCAATATATGGTGTTATGTCGCCATGACGGGATTGTTAATAGACCGCGCACGACGCATCAATTGGATTCCGCTTTCATTCGCCGCCGTGATGGTGGCCGTGTCGATAATTCCGGTGGCCAATTTTATCACTATAGGCAATCATTTTTCCAAGGACAAAGAAAATCCGCTTCATTCCACCATTGATGAGACTTCGGCGGCCGATGTAGTGGTAGTTGACACCGTGACTATGGCTGAAGAAACAATCGTCGAGGTCAAGAATTTCGACGAGCCGATATACGCCGCATCCCCGTTAAAGAAAATAACGATACCCGACGGATGCCATAAGATGTCAGTGTTTGAATACGATAACAGCGTACCTGAATCCTACGATGGCGGCCCTATTGAAATAGGCGACGATGATATTTCGGCCACGCTCGACATTGACAGTGTCTGTCGATTATACAGCAACATATCACTGACACCGTTCACCCTGACGGTCAATGACAACCCTAAAGCCAGCATCGTCGTCACAGAGGTTTATCCCGTAACAACAATCTACAAAGACCATACGCGCCGTCTGACACGGCTGAAAGTCAAAGGCTATTTATTTGAGAAATAACAACATATACATCAACGATATGACACGAGAACAGTTAATCGAGAACATTAAATCCAAGGGGTCTTTCCTATGTGTCGGACTTGATACCGACATCAACAAAATCCCGGCCCACCTGTTGGATGCCGAAGACCCTGTATTTGAGTTCAACAAGGCTATTATCGACGCGACCGCGCCCTATTGCGTGGCCTATAAGCCCAACGTTGCATTTTACGAAAGCCTTGGCGCACAAGGATGGCAATCGTTACAAAAGACTGTCGATTATATTCGTGACACCTATCCTGACCAATTCATCATCGCCGATGCAAAACGTGGCGACATCGGCAACACGTCGGGCCTGTACGCCCGTGCCTTCTTTGAGAACATGGGGGTGGATGCCCTGACCGTCGCACCCTATATGGGCGCAGACAGCGTGACACCGTTCCTTGGGTATGACGGCAAGTGGGTGATTCTGCTCGCATTGACATCCAACCCCGGCTCGGCTGATTTCCAACAGACAGTGGATAATGAAGGCACACCATTGTTCGCCAAGGTCATAGAGACGGCCCATACATGGGGAAACGATGAAAACATGATGTTTGTCGTCGGGGCGACACGTGGAAAGATGTTTGAGGACATCCGCCGTGTCGCACCTCGTTCATTCTTGCTTGTCCCCGGAGTTGGCGCACAAGGAGGCAGCCTTGAGGATGTGGTGCGTTACGGCATGACCGATGAATGCGGACTGCTCGTCAACTCATCACGCGCCATCATCTATGCTTCGCGTGACACCGATTTTACCGAAAAAGCGGCAGAGGAAGCGCGGAAACTACGCGATATGATGACCATCCTGCTATGCTCGGGAGGCGTTATGTGATAAGAGGATGTTTAATAATCAATGTTAAATTGGCAATGATGAATCTTTTAGGTAAATTGCAGATTGACAGGATGGAGCGATGCGGGCATCGTGACCGAGTGGCAACTGCAATTTAACAAAAGAGACATCATGTATATATGTAATGGTAAAAAGTTCTAAATGAGATGAGGACATAGATTGATTACCGCTGATTCAACTTCCGTGCCTTTTGAGCACCTTCCGCTCGTTGTTTCAGTCACATAGCCCGCTATGCTCCTTCAACTCCAAGCGAAATCCATCTCAAAATTCACGGTTGCCAATTAACAGTGATTTTTAAACAACCTCTAATTTTTCCTTGAATACGGAAATTTTTCTTAAATTTGCATCATTATAGAGTTTACCTTATAAATATTAACGAAATGAATATCGACAACTTCAATTTCAACGGCAAGAAAGCTATTGTCCGCGTGGACTTTAACGTGCCTTTGGATGAAAACGGACACATTACTGACGATACCCGCATACGCGGTGCGCTCCCCACTCTTAAAAAAATCCTTAGCGATGGAGGCAGCCTCATCATCATGAGCCACATGGGCAAACCCAAAGGGAAAGTGAACCCTAAGATGTCGTTAAGCCAGATAAAAGACACTGTCGCCAAGTATCTTGACCGTCCTGTTGAATTTGCCACCGATTGCGCCGATGCATCGGAACAGGCCGCCGCTCTGAAGCCCGGAGAAGTCCTGTTGCTTGAAAACCTACGCTTCCATCCCGAGGAAGAAGGCAAGCCGGTTGGAATCGACAAAGCCGACCCAGGTTATGATGCCGCCAAAAAGGAGATGAAGACACGTCAGGCTGAATTTGCCAAGAAACTTGCATCATACGCCGATGTTTATGTCAACGATGCATTCGGCACAGCACACCGTCGCCACGCATCAACCGCTGTCATCGCCGATTATTTCGACGCCGACCACAAGATGCTCGGCTACCTCATGGAAAAGGAGGTCAATGCCGTTGACAACATTCTCAGCAACATCAAGCGTCCTTTCACCGCAATCATGGGTGGCTCAAAGGTGTCCACTAAAATCGGCATCATCGAGAACCTCATGGATAAGGTTGACAACCTGATTCTCTGCGGTGGCATGACATATACATTCGCAAAGGCACAGGGCGGTAAAATCGGCCTGTCATTGTGTGAGGACGACAAATTGGAACTTGCACTCGACATCATGAAGAAAGCCAAGGAAAAAGGTGTTAACCTTGTACTCGGCACTGACTGCATCGCAGCCGATGCATTCAGCAACGATGCCAACACAATGGTTTGCTCGGTAATGGATATACCCGACGGATGGGAAGGTCTCGATGCAGGCCCTGCAACCCGCGAAGCGTTTGTAAAGGCCATATTACCGGCCAAGACAATCCTGTGGAACGGCCCTGCAGGTGTTTTCGAATTCGATAACTTTACAGGTGGCTCACGTGCCATTGCCGATGCAATCGTAGAGGCCACAAAGAACGGTGCGTTCTCGCTCATCGGCGGAGGCGACTCTGTCGCATGTATCAACAAATTCGGTCTCGCCGACGAGGTTTCATACGTTTCCACCGGTGGCGGTGCTCTTCTCGAGGCAATCGAGGGCAAGACACTCCCCGGAATCGCTGCAATCCGTGGCGACAAATAATCACGTAAGATAATTTACACTATAAAAGAGGCATACCATTCAATTTTGGTATGTCTCTTTTGTATTTATATTTGCTTTGCTCTCGACTTATCCGTATATTTGTGATATGAAATTCAAAGACATCCCGGGACATGATGAAGTGAAGCGATTGCTACGTTCCATGGTCGATAACCGCAAAATCCCCCACGCACTACTGCTTGAAGGCCCGCAAGGCGTAGGGAAACTCGCGATGGCACGTGCGATGGCGCAATATATCCACTGTACCGACCGCCAATCCGACGGCGAACCGTGCGGACGTTGTCCGTCATGTATACAGCATCAAGCGTTCAATCACATCGATACACACTATGTCTACCCGGTCGTAAAACTTGACCGAATGACAACCGCACCCGTGTCGGCCGATTTCGCCACAGAATGGCATGAATTCCTTGAGATTAGTCCATTTGCCGATTATGACCGCTGGGTCGGCTCCATGGATAAGAAAAATGCCCGGGCCGTCATATACGTTACCGAGAGTGCCGCACTGTTACATGTGCTGAACCTTACCACTCATGGTTCGGAATACCGCGTTGTCATCCTATGGCTTCCTGAAAAGATGAACGAGGAGAGTGCCAACAAACTCTTGAAAATCATCGAGGAACCATTTGAGGACACTATCTTCATAATGACGTCAGACAATCCGGCCGAAATACTCCCCACTGTCTATTCAAGGCTTCAACGTGTATCTATGAAACGTCTGCCCGACAATGTATTGGCGACATTCCTGGAACAGCATTACGGAGTATCGGCTGATGATGCCGCAAGCATCGCGAGACTTGCACGTGGAAGCGTCACCGAAGCCGAACGAATGCTTGACACACGTGATGAACGGCATGAATTCCTCGACATGTTTATGCAACTGATGCGACTGGCCTATCAACGCAAGGTGCGCGAGTTGCGTGAATGGGGCAACACCCTTGCCGGATGGGGACGTGAACGCGAACTGAAATTCTATGAATACTGCCAACGCATGATTCGAGAGAATTTTGTTAGCAATTTCGGTGTAGGCGAACTTGTATATCTCAATCGTGAAGAAGCAGCGTTCAGTGTCAATTTTGCCCGTTTTATCAACGAACGCAATGTTGAACGAATCATCAGCGTCATGGACAACGCTATGATTGACATAGCCGGAAACGCCAACGGTAAAATAGTGAACCTTGACACAGCCATCAAAATCATATTGCTGTTAAAACAATGATGCGCTTTCTTGAACAAGTGGCCGAGGCCTACTGTGGCAATGAAATCGAGAACTTGATAGACTACTGCTTCGTCTTTCCTAACAAACGAAGCTGTCGTTTTTTCGCGGACGCACTTTCTCGATACGGGCATGACAAAACATTTGTAAGGCCCGAAATTGTTCCAATAAATGAATTCGTAGCCGGATTTTCACCTGAAATGGTGGAAGCGACAAGATATGAACAACTGTTTATCCTATATAATGAATACAGCCGCCTGTCCCAAGATATCGAGGATTTCGACCGATTCCGTTTCTGGGGAGAAATGTTACTCAATGATTTCAGCGACGTTGACAGCTACATGGCCGATGCGGCACAGCTGTTCACCAATGTAAAACGACTGCGCGAAATCAACGCCAACTACCTGACCCCTGAACAGCTTGAAGTCATTGAACGTTTCTGGGGCGAAATACCGACCGGATATAACCCTGACGAATTTTGGACTCACCTCGATGCCCCCGGCGGTGAACGTTTCCTGAAATTGTGGGAAATACTCACTCCCCTTTATCATAATTTCAGGGAGACAATGGAGAGGAATGGACTGGCTAACACAGGGATGCTGTCACGCCGTTGTGTGGAAACGTTATCCCACATCGGTGTCAATGATTTATATTTCAAAAGATATATTTTTGTAGGATTCAACGTGTTGTCCACATCCGAGACTTTGATATTCGAGAAACTGAAAGCGTTGGGTGCAGCCGATTTTTACTGGGATTACGCCTCCCCTGCCTTTTCAGACAAGGACAACAAGGCTGTACGGTTCATTTCCCGCAATGTCAAGGAATTCAAGTCGTTGTATGAACTGAATGAAGAAGCGTATGACCGTCTTCCCGATATTGAAATTATAGGGGTCCCTTCTCGTATGGGACAGACTAAGGTCGCCGGTGAGATTCTTTCGGACTGGGTAAGACAGGGGGTAACCATTGACCGTGACAATGCGATTGACACAGCCGTAGTGTTACCTGACGAACAGCTGTTTGTCCCCATGCTTCATGCCATCCCGTCCGAAATATCCCGCGTCAATGTTACAATGGGTTATCCCATGCGTCACACTCCTATCGCATCGGTGATGCGCACAGTGGTGTCAATGCACTTGAGGGCTCACTCTGTCAAAGGACGTTTCCTTTACTTTTACGAGGATTTGCTTCAGTTAATCAGCCAACCGCTAATTTACAGCACCGCACCCGACGATTGTGACAAGATTCGCGACATGATTAACGGAAGACATCTTTTCAACGTTCCGGCCGAGACGCTTACAGAGTCATGTCCGAAACTCGCACCCATATTCACGCCTGTCTCCGACCCGACCGATTATGACGAGGTATATGCCTACAGCCGTAATCTCGCGCTTTTCATGCTTGATGCAGTAGAGAAAGGCTACAACGGGGAACTTGACAGACTGTTCATCAAGTCTTACATCGAATCATTGGAAACACTTGATGAAGCGTGTCGCCGTCACTCGGTCAAGATGAATGAGAACACTTTTTTCCATCTAATCGAAAGCGCGTTATCGACTGAAACGATAAACTTCACAGGCGAGCCATTGACCGGCCTACAGATAATGGGTGTCCTCGAGACCCGTGCACTTGACTTCGACAACCTGATAATGCTGTCGATGAACGAACGCATCTTCCCTCGACGACATTACACCCGTTCTTTTATCCCGGATGCACTGAGACGCGCCTACGGATTATCGACGGTCGATTTTCAGGAATCAATCTACGCTTACTACTTTTATCGGTTGCTGACCAGGGCCAGAAATGTCAAGTTACTGTATGACGCTCGTTCTGTCGGAGGCAAAAGCAGTGAAATGTCCCGTTTCCTTGTACAGTTACTATATCTCTATTCATCCAAAGGCAACATCATTCATACACTGCGAAACTACACCCAACGTCTCTTTGAAAAACCTGAAGTCGAGATAGCCAAGACCCCGGCTATAATGGATAAGTTACACGAATACACTATCGATGGCAGCAACAGGAATTTCTCAGCCTCCTCTATCAATGAGTATCTGAACTGCCCGTTGAATTTCTATCTCAAATATATCGAAGGACTGAACGTCGAGGAAGATGCATCAGATTTCATGGATTCATCCACTTTCGGCACAATCGTTCACGAAGTCCTTGATAACCTATATTCAGGGCACAATAAGAAAACAGGCAACACACCCGTCACGGCCGAAATCCTGAATGAATGGAAAGAATCTCCCACCATCCTTGACAACCTGCTGACCTACAGCATAAACAAGAATTACAATAAACTGTCGGATGAACGTCTGAACGAACCACTTTTCGGCGAGACCGAGATTCTTGCCCGATTGATGAAGATGTTCCTTTGTGAGATGCTTGAACGGGAGAAGGAGTTCGCTCCATTGACATTCATCGCGGGAGAGTACCCCATAAAGACCCGGTGGAAAATCAATGACGGACTCACAATCAACATCAAACAGTATATCGACCGAATAGACCGATTGTCGGATGGCCGATACCGTATCGTGGATTACAAGACCGGCGGAGATGACGTGAAAGCCGCCTCGGTTGACGCATTGTTTGACACAACGGCTGAAAAACGCCCCAAGGCGATGCTGCAACTTATGTTCTATTGCATGGCATACGCACGCGAGGCCGGGATAGAAGATGCGATACAACCATACCTGTACTGCTTCAAGCGTATTAAGGTTGACGGTCTACCTCCATTACAGATTGCCAAAGAACCTATCCTTGATTACCGCGTTTGCATGGATGAATACCTCCCGCGCTTCAACTCCGTGATTGAGGAAATATTCAACCCCGACATACCGTTCAGACAGGCATCCCACGAAAGCGCATGCACGTTCTGTCAATTCAAGGGCGTATGTGTAAAGGAGGAAAACAAGAGATACTAACCATGGCGGGACTATATATCCACATACCTTTCTGCCACTCAAAGTGCGCCTATTGTGACTTCTATTCACGCCCGAGAAAAGAACGTCAAGAGGCAGGACTGTTGGTTGAATATCTGCTAAATGAACTGTCATCACGGAATAACGAGGCTAACGAACCGTTTTCAACCGTTTATCTCGGAGGTGGCACACCATCATCACTGCCGGTCAAAGACCTTGACACACTAATCAATGGTATCAAATCCGTCGCTCCCGCCACAGAAGAATACACCATCGAAGTGAATCCCGAAGATGTCACCGATGAATTATGCGACTTCATTTCATCATCACCTATAAACCGCGTGAGCATGGGAGTACAGTCCCTTGATGATGTACAGCTTAAATTCATCGGTCGCCGGCATGATGCAAAGACCGCGCTTGATGCCGTGGAACGGTTGCGCCGTCACGGAATAGATGAAATCTCATGTGACCTCATTTATGGACTGCCTATGCAGGACATCGATTCATGGCGTGACTCACTATCACGGCTACTTGAACTCGGCCTACCCCATTTATCGGCCTATCTGCTGTCATACGAACCCGGGACACGGCTAAGCGCAATGCTATATAAGGGAAAAGTCACAGAGACAGACGAGGACACAGCCGTTGCAATGTATAATTTGTTGATTGAAAATGCCGCGTCTAAAGGTTATCGCCATTATGAGATTTCAAATTTTGCAATTCCCGGGCACGAGGCGCGTCACAACTCATCTTATTGGAACGGCACGCCATATCTCGGAATAGGCCCCGGGGCACATAGCTACGACGGCGCAATACGCAGGGTGACACGCCCTGACATTAAAGGATATTTAAAAAACCGTGGGCTCAATTGCTTTGACATCGAGGAGGAATCGGTCGATGAAAGATTCAACGATTTTATAATCACCTCTTTGCGCACAGCCGATGGTCTGAATATTGAGGAATGTTCTCTGAAATTCGGTGAACGGTATTGCAATGAAATGATGGTACAGGCCACAAAATATATTGACAGCGGTGCATTGTCACTATTGTCAGGCCGTCTGAAAATCGATGAACGTCACTGGCTTGTCAGTGACCGCATCCTCGTCGACCTGATTCGTTAGGGATTGTTTAAAAGTCTATTAATCATGATGATAAGGCTCACCTGCGAGTATTGTCATCGCACGATAAACCTGCTCGACAAAGAACAACCTCACCATCTCATGGGTGAATGTCATCTTTGACAGAGAGAGCAGTGAGTCAGCCCGTGTGTACACCTCGTCCGAAAACCCATAAGGGCCACCTATGATGAACACAAGGCGACGCAATCCCTGATTCATACGCTTTGACAGCCGTTCCGAGAAATCACGCGATGACAGTTCCACCCCTCTCTCGTCAAGGAGCACCACCCTGTCACCCGGCTGGAGCATCTGGAGCATCGCCATCCCCTCACGCACTTTCTGCTCGGCCGATGTCAATGCTCGTGTCTGTTTTATGTCCGGGATAATGACAAGCTCGACAGGCAGATAGTGACGCAGACGTTTCATGTAGGTGTCGATGCCGTTCTGAATGTATGATGTGGCGGTTTTTCCGACAGCGATTATGGTTATTTTCATTTGTTTATATTAGGTGCAATTGCTAAATTTGTACAAATTTAGCAATTTAAGGTTATGAAATCAAGAGACGAACTGATAGATGACTTGCTGACACTGGCATTTGCCGAAGATGTCGGCGACGGAGACCATACGACACTAAGCACGATACCGGCTGATGAACAAGGATGCCAACAACTGATTATCAAAGAGGAAGGCATCGTGGCGGGGGTCGAGGTCGCCCGCAAGGTGTTTGAGAAATTTGACCCGGAGTTGAAGATGACCGTATTTATCAAGGACGGGGCTCACGTTAAACCGGGCGATATTGTTTTTGAAGTCAAGGGAAGCGTGCGCTCTCTGTTACAGACCGAACGCACGATGTTGAACATAATGCAACGAATGAGCGGTGTCGCAACTATGACCGCCAAATATCAGGACAAACTAAAAGGCCTGAAAACCAAAGTCCTTGATACCCGCAAGACCACCCCTGGAATGCGTATGCTTGAAAAGGAGGCTGTCAAAATCGGAGGTGGCGAGAATCATCGCATCGGCCTGTTTGACATGATTCTGATAAAGGATAACCATGTCGACTTTGCAGGAGGAATCGACAAGGCCGTCTCTGCCGCCAAGAAATATCTCGCTGAAAAAGGAAAGAATTTGAAAATCGAGGTCGAGGTACGCAATACCGCTGAAATCGACCAGGCACTTGAAGCGGGTGTAGACCGTATAATGCTTGATAATTTCACCCCTGAACGCACCCTTGAGGCTGTAAGGCACATCAATGGCCGTGTCGAAATCGAATCTTCAGGGGGAATAACGCTTGACACTCTGCGCCAATACGGCGAAACCGGCGTGGACTATATATCGGTCGGTGCACTAACTCATTCGGTGAAAGGTCTCGACATGAGCTTCAAGGCTAAGAAATAACATCCTTGAGCGTGTCAATGTCAATCCCTGCGAAACCACCGATTACAATATCGGCCAAAGGGGTTATGACATCTATAGGGTTGGTCGTTGCAAGCGCGACGACCTTAGCCCCGGCACGGCGACCGGCCTCAAGTCCCTGTAGCGAATCTTCAAACACGAAACAATCCCTCGGGTCACACCCGATACTTTTCGCCGCGAGAAGATAACCTTCAGGGTCCGGCTTGGATTGTGCAATCTGTGATGCAGTGATTACAGTGTCAAACATTCTGTCAAACCCCGGATGTTGTTTATAAAGCGATTCCATCTTGACGTCATCGCTTGATGTCACTATGGCCGTCGGTATATTCTCCTGTCTTAAATGAGCAAGAAACTCCATCACACCTGGATAAACAGGATAATGGATAGTGTCCTCATATTCATGAAGCCGACATGTGATTTCACCACGGACATCCGATGGGAAAAAACTAAGTATATGTGTCAGGGTCGTGCCTTTTATCGAGGCCGCGAAATCATCGATACCGCTTTGATATTCCCGGTCCATACCACTCCAAAATTCAGTGTATAACGGCTCGCTGTCAATCAGCACGCCATCGAGGTCAAAAAGTGCGCCTATCTTTGCCATATCTTTAATTTTCTGCAAAAATACGAAATTTTGAGTAACTTTGCATATTATGTCAGTCCCATCCCGTTCAACACCTGAAACTCTTGGCACTAAATCAATCAGCAGCCTGTTGGTTCAATATTCAGTGCCCGCGATTATCGCGAGTGTCGCGACATCGTTATACAACATTGTGGACAGCATCTTCATCGGGCGAGGGGTTGGCGCGATGGCGATTGCCGGACTTGCAATCACTTTTCCCCTGATGAACCTTGTCATTGCCTTCTGTACATTGATTGCCGTGGGAGGTGCGACTATCAGTTCTATTTTCCTCGGACAAAAGAACGACGCAAGGGCCACCGATGTTGTCAACAATGTCATGACCCTATGTCTGATTCATTCAATAGTGTTCGGAGGCCTGACACTTTTGTTCCTCGACCCCATATTATACTTTTTTGGAGCAACAGAGGAGACCATCGGCTATGCCCGCGAATTCATGCGCATAATCCTGTACGGAACCCCTATATCCTATATATTTATCGGTTTGAACAACCTGATGCGAGCCACCGGCTATCCCAAGAAAGCGATGATTTCGGCATTGATGTCGGTTGTCGCTAACGTCATCCTCGCCCCTATCATGATTTTCGTGCTTGACTGGGGTATCGCAGGTGCGGCCATCGCGACAATATGCGGACAGTTTGTCGCTTTTATATGGGTTCTCCATCATTTTATATCCAAGGAAAGCTACATCCATTTCAAACGGGCAAACAGCTGGTTCAATCCCGCGATTGTAAAGAGGGTCTATGCTATCGGTCTTTCCCCGTTCCTGATGAACGTGTGCGCCTGTATAGTCGTCATTTTCATCAACAGGGCATTACTTGACTATGGCGGAGATGCGGGAAACCTATGCGTCGGGGCATACGGCATACTCAACCGCACTACGATGTTCTTCGTGATGATTGTATTCGGCGTGACACAGGGCATGCAACCCATCCTCGGATTCAACTACGGTGCTGGACAATGGGAAAGGGTCAAGAGGACACTCAACATCGGTATATGGCTCGGTGTAGGCATAACAACCGTCGGATGGTTTGTGACCGAACTGTTCCCCGACACGGTGAGCTCCCTTTTCACGGTTGACGCCGACCTGATTGCACTCGCACAACGTGGATTCCGCATATACTTTATATGTTATCCTGTCGTGGGATGTCAGATAGTCATCCAGAACTTCTTCCAATCGGTCGGCAAACCACAGGTGTCAATTTTCCTGTCACTTACACGACAATTATTATTTCTGATTCCGTTCTTGCTGATATTGCCTCACCATTTCGGCGTTGACGGAGTATGGGCCAGCATGTCGGCCTCCGATATTATCGCATTCATCTTCGCAGTCGTGACACTGATGGTATCCATGCGCAATCACGACAAAAAGTTGAAACAAAACAAATTAATGAACCAATGATTCAGCAGTTAGACCTACGTCTTGACCCGAAAACCGCCTATACCCCTCTCCTTTTGTTACGCACGGTGAGCGACAGACTTTCAATCGATGCAAACCGTATAAAACATGTGCAGCCTGTAAGACGTTCCATCGATGCACGGCAGCGGCGCGTGATGGTGAATCTGTCAGTCATGATATTCATTGACGAACAACCATCATCCACCCCTCTCACTGTCCCGGCCCTTATTTACCCGGATGTATCACATTCACGGGAGGTTATAGTCGTGGGCGCGGGTCCCGCAGGTCTTTTCGCCGCCCTCCGTCTCATTGAACTGGGTATAAAACCGATTGTCCTGGAACGGGGAAAGGACGTGGATTCCCGTCGCAAGGACATGGCGGTCATTTCCCGTGACGGGATTATAAACCCTGACTCCAACTATTGTTTCGGAGAAGGGGGAGCAGGAGCATATTCCGATGGCAAACTATACACCCGTAGCAAGAAACGCGGGTCAATCGAGAAGATTCTCAATATATTTTACCTTAACGGCGCATCGGAAGACATACTCATCGACGCGCATCCACATATCGGTACCGACCGGCTGCCGGAGGTGATAAAATCCATACGCAATCAAATCATCACATCGGGTGGCGAGGTTAGGTTCAACACCAAGGTTGAATCGCTCAATATCACTGATGGAAAAGTCACAGGCGTGACAATCACCGATGGCTCGACATTGGACGGTCCGGTCATACTCGCGACAGGGCACTCTGCGCGTGACATGTATCTCTCTCTACAGCATTCAGGAATAAAACTTGAACCAAAGGGGATTGCAGTAGGAGTCAGACTCGAGCATCCGCAGCAACTAATCGACTCGATACGATACCATTCGCCTAACGGTCGTGGAAAATATCTTCCCGCAGCCGAATATACAATGCTGACACGGGTTGACGGGAGAGCGGTATATTCGTTCTGCATGTGTCCCGGTGGATTCATAATTCCTGCGGCAAGCGAACCGGGGCAACTGGTGGTAAACGGCATGTCACCATCCAACCGAGGCACAAAATGGGCCAATTCAGGCATGGTGGTCGAGGTACTCCCCGAAGACCTGCCCGACACATATAACGAAGCCGATGATTTGAAGATGATGCGCTACCAGGAAGATATCGAGCGACGGTTCTTTGAAGACGGCGATGGGTCGCAGAATGCACCGGCACAGCGTATGACCGACTTTGTCAATTCACGCCTTTCATCCTCGCTTGAACCGACATCCTATGCCCCCGGGATACATACCGCACGAATCGACCATCTGTTACCCGGGCCGATTGCCGATAGATTGAAAAAAGGGTTTATTGAATTCGGAAAAAAGAACCGGGGTTTTCTCACCGATAAAGCGACACTCATCGGGGCAGAAACACGCACAAGCGCACCGGTCAGGATTCCACGAGACCCGGTTACATTACAACATCTCGACCTGAACGGCCTGTTTCCATGCGGTGAAGGCGCGGGATATGCCGGCGGAATCGTTTCGGCGGCGATAGACGGCGAAAGATGTGCCGACGCAGCGGCGATATACCTTGGATGTCCCCGGCATCAGAGGTCAAGCCTGAATAAGTCACACGCGTTGCGTGTCGTGACGGCTTCAAATTCTTCAATCCCGACACCGAGAACATTGGCTACATAACGCGCCGTCTCAACGATATAGGCCGACTCGTTTCTTTTTCCACGGAACGGGACTGGTGCAAGGTAAGGGGCATCGGTTTCGAGAAGAATCCTGTCAAGGCCTATTATCGGGAGAACCTCCCGCAGCCGACAGTTCTTGAATGTGACAATCCCGTTTATACCAAAGTAAAAGTCCCCGACTGAACGTATCCGCGCGACATCATTTTCATTGCCGCCAAACGAGTGGAACACACCACGTGGCGTTCTTTCAACCGATTTTAACACATCGAGGGCGACATCCAATCCCTCCCTGCAATGAATAATCACAGGCAGGTCATGGCGTGTGGCCATTTCAATCTGTTGTGCAAATACATCACGTTGTTCTCGCTCGTATGTCCTGTCCCAATACATGTCTATGCCTATTTCTCCTACTGCCTTGTAATCTTGTCGGTTAGACTCCAGTTCCTTAATTATCAATTCAAGAGTCTCGGCATAGTTCTCCCCCACTTCGGTCGGATGCAACCCAATCGCCATGGATGTATTTGCGGGAAAACGGGAATGCAACTCTTTCATCGGAGATACCGTAGTGAAGTCTACATTCGGGAAAATGAGATGTCCCACACCGGCATCAAAGGCACGTTCCACCGCCGATGTCTCGTCATTGGCAAATTCAGGCAGATAAAGATGAGTGTGTGTATCTACAATCATCGTCAATTACTACGAGCACGCGATTTCATCGCCAGTTCGACAAAAAATTCACGCGCCTCTACCGAAAGATTAATTCGGTTCAACTGTGCCACGGCCTCATCACAATAACGGTTGACAAGCTCGCTGCATCGTTCATCGAGCTTAAGGAAACGGTAGACTCCTGTCACCGCCTCTATTTTCCCAGATTTATCACTCTGGTTTCCAAGCCATTTTTCAATCGTCCCCGAACGGTCCTCCGACATTGCGGTAATAAGCAGCCATGTTTTCTTGTCATTGACAATGTCACCGCCTATGGCCTTTCCAAAAATTGTCGGGTCGCCGAATGTATCAAGGTAATCATCACGCAGCTGGAATGCGAGACCGAGTTTTTCTCCGTAATCATAAAATGCCTGTTGAGTGTTTTCATCGGCCCCGGCCATAAGCGCACCCATCCTCACGGCGCACCCTATCAGCACCGAGGTCTTCAACCTAATCATCTCCATGTAATTTTCGGCGGAGACACTTTTGCGATGCTCAAAGTCCATATCATATTGTTGCCCCTCGTATACTTCCATCGCCGTCTTATTGAACAATGCAAGAACCGATGGCAGCTTTTCCACGGCACACCGTGACGCCATCATCTGTGACATCGTCAACATCGCATCGCCCGAAAGTATCGCCGTCTGTTCATTCCATCGTTGATGCACCGTCGGTCGTCCGCGCCTCACCTCAGCCTTGTCCATCACATCATCGTGAAGCAACGTAAAGTTATGGAACATCTCAATGGCGAGAGCCTGGTCGACAGCCACGTTGACATCGACACCGAGGGCATCGCAAGCGGCAAGTGTCAACATTGGACGGATGCGTTTACCCCCTGTCTCAAGGGCATATTTAATCGGTTGATACAACCCCGACGGATGAGCCGGATAATCAATGTTTTCAATCGCATTCTCGATAATGTCGAGATATTGGTCGGATGACAGCATATAGAATGTTTACTTTTTTCAATTCTTATTTATAGCGTTATTAAATAACGAAAGGAGTTGAGGGTCAGAGGAATAAATTTCGCGTAACGATGCCACAACAGCCTCACGGTTATCCCCGACAGTGTTGGATGCCATGGCGGCCTGTTCGGGCGTGGACGACAGTAATGCAATGATACGTGCCTTTTCCTTAGGGGACAGATTTTCACCCCAGTTGTCTATTGCAATTACAAATGAATCAGCCGATGCCGAATTCTTACGGTTAACCCCGTATTCATTGACAACCTCCCTTACAAGTTGTCGGGCATAATCGACATCTGATGAGTCAATCCCGGCAAACCAGTCTGTAAACGCTTCGGCAGCCTCTTTTGCCGTATGTCCCTCGACCAGCTTCAATGCCTGGCTACGGGCAGTTGAATCTCGGTCGATAACCACACTTGATGACGAGCCACTGCAATTCACCGAAAAGCTCGCTATAATGACTGATATAATCAGATAAACAAGTTTATTCATAACTTTGATTTTCCTTTAGGGCAATCCTCCTTAAACAATAAATTGCAATAACGGTCATCACTACACTCGAAGCGACCCACCACCATGAATCTGACCCGATTTTATCAAATACGGGAGAGAGAATTCCACGGGTTATGCCCCATTGAGTGTAGACCACTATACAATTATTGAATGCATGAATAATTATCGGTAACCATAGATTCCCCGACCACCATAAGAGATAGCCGAAAAACGCTCCGAGCAACAGACGGGGTATAAAGCCAAAAAACTGAACATGCACAGCCGAAAATATAAAAGCCGTAACCCATATAGCGACATGCGCCATTCCTCGTGAAGGCGTAAGCAAACGTTGGAGCGTCCCTCTGAAAAACAGTTCCTCGCTAAATCCCGCCAATACACCAACAATGAGCATGGAGAGTATCAGATTCCCTATCGAATCGCCACCCATAAGAAGATTGACCATCGCGGCAGCATTCTCCTCATATTGCCGCAACTGCATCTCAAATCCCGACATTGATGCCGGAAACGTGACGCTTTCATTCCATGCAACAACGCGGTTTATCGCCGGGATAGCCACTATCATTGTGATGACGGCCATTATAAGCGTCCTAACCGGAAGACGTCTGTCAATCTCAAGGAAACGGGCCGGATAGCGTGTCAACATGATAGCCGTAACCAACGCAGGAGCGATAAATACCATGATATCCTGTAGTACGGTGGCGACGCGGAGTTTCAATGTGGTCACTTCCTGACCGATAATCACCGCCATCAACAGAGATGCGAGTATAAGACCTGCAATTGTGGCAAAAATAAACGTCAATACCCCTCGCGAGGTATTCATCTTCATCAAAGGCTTTGAATTATCCATAAGTAACTGTTCAAAATTAAACGATATTATTTCCATAAATAACCTCCATGCTTTATCTTTTATACTCTCTGCGGCCTTATTTCGGTCAAAATAAGTTTCGCATATAGTATAAATTAATTATGAACAGTTACTTAATGCCACAAAGTTAACAAAAATTCATTAGAAATCAAGATAGAAGTCGCTTGTGAGATTCTTGTATCGGTCTGTAAACACACCTTGGTTATCCCGTATGATAATTTCCTCCTCTATACATGTACCATCCACCCTTGAAAGCTGCCAAAACGAACGTGACGGGGGTAGCGATGGCCGTTGCCTCATAGTGGCATGACGCCGACAATGAAGCCGTGAAAGCGTTGCCCTATAAATTATTTCATCGTCAAGTGTCACTGGCGCGACAAATGCCATTCCACCCTGCGGGGATAATAGACGGGGAGCGATTTCAATCAGTTTCAACACATCGAATCCGTCACCATGGCGGGCGAGCGAACGCCGATTGTCACACGATTTCAGCGACTCGGTAAAAAATGGTGGATTACTGATAATAAAATCAGCCGTTTCCGCCACTGTTTCAGGCCATGAAAGTATATCATCGTTGAGGACAACAATACGGTCGTCATGCCAAGGTGAATTATCTACGTTATATCTCACATCAGCGACCGCGTCAGGGTCTATCTCGACAGCCATGATGCGACATTGTGACCGCTGAGCACACATCAGAGACAGAATTCCCGACCCTGCGCCTATATCAATTATCAGGCCGTCCTGCGGTAAAGAGGCCCATGCACCAAGAATTACACTATCGGTCCCGACTTTCATTCCGCAGTGCTCATCCTTTATTGAAAACCGCTTGAGACGAAATATCCCCGAACGTTTACGATTGTTTCCCATACCACTGCAAAAATACTCAATATTTGTTAAATATATCGTTGATTGTAACTAATATATTGATGATGCGTCTTATATTTGTATCTTCATTACACAGTGCAAATGAAAAAAACGTTAACAAACAACATATTAATCATCATCTCATTGCTGATTTCATTGACAGGATGCAATAATGAGGTATTTGTCGATGATTATAAACCGTCTGAAACAGAGTTCACATTCGGGGAAAACGGAGGCAGCGGGTCTTTCTCATTCCAGACCGATGCACTCGACCAACTATCCATCAGTTGTAACGACAGGCTCACCATACTCCGTATCGGATATGACGGTGAGACAATCGACGAGACATACGGATACGGGGCAGAATGGGATTCATCGGTAAAGACAATCGAAATACAGGCCGGCAAAGACTCTTACATGAGACTGACCCGTGTACAATCCGACAGACTCGACATCGAGTGCAACGGTAATATCAGAAACCACTACATCATCATCGATGTCAAAATGTATTACAGCTATAAAACCGATGAAGTCAGGATTACATGGGCAGAAAACCGGAATCCCACATTCGAGGCAGAGTATACATTGACAGCCATATCCTACGACAAGGAATCGGTCACATGCAATGCCGACCCTTGGATACAGGATGCATCCACAACCTTCCATAACAACACCGCCAAACCGATGGAATGCACCATACTGTATGACAATTACAATTTCGGTCTTGTCAAGTTCACATTGATTAACACCCAGCATTATATAAAACTGGCTGAAAATCAACCGAGCGTGTCGATTCCCACCGTGGCCGATAACGGCATCCCAGGATTCTATGGGAAATTCGCGCCATTCAGTACCACCACCAAGCGCACATTCCCGATGTACATGCCGGGGCATACCGAGAGTACAGCGGTGGAACCCATGTGCGCAATGCGTGCCGACGTTCTTACCTACCGACATGTGTTGTCGGCCTATTGTTATGTGACATTAGAAAATTCCGAGACCAAGGAGACCGAACAGGTAGAGTGTCGTGTACAAGTGTTCCAGCCTTACAATATTACTGTCAAATGGAGTGACGTCCCGTTGCAACGATGAAAAAGACAATCACTATAATACTATATCTGGCATCGCTGCCACTGCATGCCACAGAGCCGACAGCAACAGACTCGACGTCGACAATATCATCGCATTTCGGTGTCGATGTACGTGGAGGATACGCCTTTTCCTCCCACGACAATGTGATGGAACTGCTGCCCGATGACGACCGTAAGGAAACACATTCGGCAATATCGGCACATCTTAAATATTCGTTCAGCCTTAACAACAAAAAATCACGTTATCCCGGAGTGTATCAAGGTATCGGAGTGGGAATAACCACCTTCAATGATGCCCGGAACGTTGGTACGCCTGTGTCAGTGTACGTTTTCCAAGGAGCTCCGATTGTGAATTTTTCTGACCGTCTGTCATTGTTCTATGAATGGAACTTCGGTGCATCGATGGGATGGAAAAAAAGTGACGGCGAGGAAATCTACTCCAATCTAACCGTCGGTTCAAGGGCGAACGCCTATCTGAACGTCGGTTTCATGCTCCGATACAGGCTCAATTCACGGTTTAGCCTAATGGCAGGTATCGACCTCTCGCACTATTCCAACGGCAACACGTCATGGCCCAATCCCGGAGTCAACACCGCAGGAGCACGCATCGGACTTGTATATACCCCACAGGGTGAACAACAAGACACATCCACACCTTTCAGGCGTTCCCTTTCATTCCGTCCGGGATTCAGTTACGACCTGACAATGTACGGCGCATGGCGCAAAGGAATCTTCTCAAGTAAAAGCAGCGATTATTATACACCCGATGAAGACCTTGTCATGTTGCCGGGACATTTCGGTGTCGCAGGTATGAATTTCGCCCCGATGTATGACATACGCCACTTTTTCAGAGCCGGTGTCTCGGCCGATATACAATGGGACGAAAGTTCCAACCTGAACAAATACCGCATAGATGGGACTTCGGGCGATTATATAAAATTCACACGTCCACCATTTTACAAGCAAGTCTCTGCCGGACTCTCCGCTCGTGCCGAACTTGTCATGCCAATCTTTTCAATCAATGCCGGTATCGGGTATAATTTTCTCGGTCCTGAAGAAACAAGGAAATGTTATCAGATGCTGACCCTAAAAACCTACTTGACCTCCTCGTTGTTCCTGAATGTAGGCTACCAGCTACATGAGTTCAGCAAACCGTCCAACCTCATGCTCGGGGTCGGATACACATTCAACGCTAAAAGATAAATCATGATAGTAAACTCCGCACGTTTTGAAATCAGCAGTCCCACCGTTGGGAAATGTCCTGAATCCAACCGCCATGAATATGCCTTCATCGGTCGTTCCAATGTCGGGAAGTCTTCATTGATTAACATGCTGACCAGTCAAAAGGGACTGGCCAAGACCTCCTCCACTCCAGGAAAGACAATGTTGATAAACCATTTCCTAATCAATAATCAATGGTACATAGTCGATTTGCCAGGTTACGGATATGCCCGCCGTGGAAAAGAAAGCCGTGAACAGCTTGAAAAAATGATTAAGGGATACATCCTGAACCGTGCACAGATGACAAATCTGTTTGTATTGATAGACGTGCGTCATGAACCGCAACGCATCGACCTTGAGTTCTTTGAATGGCTCGGAGAAAATGGTATCCCGTTCAGTATCGTGTTCACCAAGACCGATAAAATCAGTGCCACCGCCGCCAACCGCAATGTCGAGGCCTATTGTTCCCGTCTTCTTGAGCAATGGGAGGAACTCCCACCTATCTTCATGACATCGGCCGAAAAAGGCCGTGGCCGTGAAGAACTGCTTGACTATATCGAGCAACTGAACCAGCTGCCGCTTGAACCATGACAACCTGTTAGATGTTTCATAAGGAGAAACATCTAACCAGAATGATTATGGAAAAGAAGAGATGCTGCAAATGCAACCAGACTAAAGCGAGTGACAAATATCCTGGTGTCGCTGTCAATGACGGCGACAATGACAAGGTCAATGTCGACCTTGTGAAGGAACGCACCAAGACATTGAACAACAATCCCCGCAATGACCAATAGCAGGGCTTCATATAAAAAGGGAGAAATCATTTGATTTCTCCCTTTTTATATGTTCTCGTTTTTGAGATTCAGAATAATATTTCTAATTTTGTCATAAGTAACTGTTCAAAATTAATTATGAACAGTTACTTACTACCACGTGAAATACTATGCGTCATGGAGAAGATTTTTAAATCGGAGGAGAAAGCGGAATTCTTACGGTTAATCCGTGAATTAGTCCGTGCGACACGCTCTGTCGCCTATGACGGGGATTATAACGCCCTTAAAACGATATTGACAACCGATGGCGGATTCAGTCAGCGACGGGATAAATACGGGTTCAACCGTCTGTTACACAATATGCGCACCGCCTACCTTGTCTGCGAGAAAATCAGTCCTGACCGCAATATGGTCATGGCAATTCTTCTTAATGACCTTTGTTCCGACGGTAAAATCTCGGCCGATGAAATATCAAAGACCTGGGGCGATGATATTGTCAAGCTGTTGCGAGGCCTGCAAAAAGTCTCAACGTTGTATAGCCATCAGGCATCGGTACAAAGCGACAATTTCCGCAAGCTGCTCCTGACGTTTGCTGAGGATATACGTGTGATTCTCATCATGATTGTGGACCGCCTCAACCTAATGCGAGCCATAAACCATCATCCAAACGAGTCACTCGTCCGGGACACCGCACTCGAATCAAGTTATCTGTACGCCCCGTTGGCACATCGTCTGGGATTGTATGCAATCAAATCGGAACTTGAAGACATGTCGTTGAAATACACCAACCGGCAGGTATACACCGACATTGCACGGGAATTGAACGAGACAAAAGCCACACGTGACGCCTATATAGCCGCCTTTATCGCTCCGGTTAAAGCCAAACTGGAGGAAACCGGCGTGAAATTCGACATCAAGGGACGGACTAAATCCATCTATTCCATCTGGAACAAGATTCTTAAACAACATAATGACCTGAGCCATATATACGACCTTTTCGCCATACGCATCATTCTTGATGTACCGCCCGAAAAGGAGAAATCGGAATGCTGGAACGTCTATTCAATCATCGGGGACATGTATACACCCAACCCACGGCGCATGAAGGACTGGCTGACAATCCCCAAGAGCAACGGTTATGAATCGTTGCACACCACCGTACTAGGCCCTGAAGGGAAATGGGTCGAGGTGCAAATCAGGACACGGCGCATGGACGAAATCGCCGAAAAAGGGCTCGCCGCACACTGGAAATACAAAGGCATCAAGAGCGAGGGAGACCTCGACACATGGATGGCGAATGTCCGTGACATACTCGAGGCGGGACAAAGCGGGCCCATGGAACTCATCAAGAACTTCAAGATGGACATGTACAACAAGGAGGTGTTCATCTTCACGCCCAAGGGCGACCTGTTCAAACTACCGCTCGGCGCGACATTGCTCGACTTCGCGTTCAATATCCATTCCAAGCTCGGTTGTACATGTGTCGGAGGCAAGGTCAACGGCCACAACCGCAAAATCAACTATCGGCTCGAAAGCGGCGACACGGTCGAAATCATGACCTCCCCTACCCAACAGCCCAAGCTCGACTGGCTGAACTTTGTCGTCACCTCCAAGGCTCGCTCCAAGATTCGTCAGACCATCAACGAACAAAACAGCCGCTCATCAGAGTTAGGACGCGAATTGTTGCAACGTCGTTTCAAGAACCGCAAGATGGATGTCGAGGAATCCAAGCTGATGAAGGTCATCAAAAAACTCGGATTCAAGACTGTAACCGATTTTTATAACGAGATTTCATCAGAGAACCTTAATGTCAATGATGTCATCGCCGAATATGAGAACCTCGAACAACGCCTTGACGCACCTGTCGAGACACGCTCGGCCGAGGAATTCACGTTACAGACCCATGATGACGAGACAGCAACCGACGGTGACGTCGTCATCATCGGGGAAAATATAAAAGGAATCAATTACAAACTGTCTCGTTGCTGCAATCCAATCTACGGTGACCGGGTATTTGGTTTCGTATCGGCCGAAGGTGTCATCAAGATACACCGCGATGACTGCCCGAACGCACATCACATAAAGGCACGCTATCCCGACCGTCTGATTGCGACACGATGGTCGGGCAAGATAGGTCACCAGTTCGCGACGACACTTCACGTCGTGGGTCACGATGACCTCGGCATTGTCACCAACATCACATCGATTATAAACAAGGAGAAGGATGTGACACTGCGCAACATATCAATCGAGGCGACCGACGGCCTGTTCCAAGGGTTCCTGACGATTGGGGTAAACACGACCGAGTCACTCAACAACATAATCAAAAAAATAAAAACAGTTAAAGGCGTAAAAGATGTCCAACGAAGCAAATAAACCCATAGTAGCCATAACCATCCTACTGACAGTGGCGACACTATCCCTGTCATCCATGTCATGTTCGTCAACCAAAGGACGGGATGAAGCTGAAAAAATAGTCGCATTGGCCGACAGTGCACTCAACGCGGGGAACGTGAATCTTGCCGACAGTCTTTTAAAACATCTCAACCGTGACTATCATGACCAACTTGATTCACGGCGTAAGGCCACCCACCTGATGGCACGTGTGAACGAGGGGATGACACTACGTGAGATGGAACAGAACGACAGCATGCTCGCGGTGCTTCAATCCCGGGGCGATTCGCTACAGCGTAACCTGAAATGGATTGACAACGACATCGAGGGATATTATATTATCCAAGGCCACGGGAATAACCCTGACGGGACAACCGGGTTGCAGGCCCGTATAATGAAAGACGGCACACTCTATATGATTTCATCCTGCGCAGGACGGCGCGTCAACCACACATCGGTGACCCTGTCGGCTGACGGGGCATCCGTCTCCGGTCCTGTGATACCGCATGACGGTGAACGCAACGACCGCTCGTCAGGTACCGAGATTATAACCTATTCGGGCAACGAATGCTATCCGATGGGGAAATTTGTATCACAACACCTGCAATCGCCTGTATCTGTCACTTTCAACGGCAACTCGACAACCACAATCACACTGTCACGTCAACAGGCCGAGGCCATAGCCACCGCATTCCGTTTCAGCGAGACGATGAGCGAGTTCAAGAGGCGAACACTCCGAAAAACCGACCTTGAACGCAAGCTCAACATGGCGCGTGCCCGCACAGCCGAGAAAACTCCGGAGACGACACCCGAAAGCAATTGAATGTAACCACGACTATCGCCTGACATTCAGTCTCATCCATTCAAATATATAGTCATAGAGTGGATAACGGACTCCCGGGGATGACAACACAAGGTCGTGCATACCTCCCACGACCTTGATTGACGTTACATCGGGGCCAAGCTGACGACCATATTTCTTTATGTCACTGACATCAAGGACTCCGTCGCCCCGGTTATGTTCAGGAGTCCATTTGTCTCCGCCGACACTCTTTGAGGAATACATCAATAGGACAGGGACATCTATCCTCGCCTTGCCACCGCGCAATGCACGCTGTGCGCTTGTGATGGCATGAACCCATCCTGCGGTCACATCGGGCGACTGTTTCAACTTCCACACAGTATCATAGTCCCACTCTCCGTGGGCGTTTTTCAACAGGCTTTCGCTGTAGGCCTGCGATTTCCCCTGTTTGATATTGGTTTTGGGAAACAATTCGCCCCAAAACGACACCAATGGTATAAGTTTTTCCATCTTTCCGAGATTCCAGTCAAGGAAAGGACTGTTCAGAATCAACGCATCAATCGCTTTATTACGTGTCTTGGACATATAGTAAGACGCAATCAATCCACCGGTAGAATGCCCAATCAACGTTATTTTATCTATCCCGGCATTCTTCATTGTAACAATCGCCGAATCAATATCGGGGAAATAATCTTTAATATTGCGAATGTCAAAAGGCCGTTCGCCCGACTGTAAAGAACGCCCGTATCGTCGAAGGTCCACCGCATAAAAGTCGTAATGGTGACTGACAAACATGTCGCCCATCTCTTTCTGAAAGAAATAGTCGTTAAAACCATGGATATATAAAACCCCGTAACCGTCGGCCTCGGAGGCTGTCTTCCGGACTATGGTGGAACGCACACCACGCCCTTGGTCGACATATCTCATCATGTAACCATTGCCGAGCACATCGGGATGCCACTCCTGCGCGTCAACTGCTATGACGCACGACAACAATATCAATAAAACAGATTTCAGTCTCATTTTACAAAATTATCCATTATATGTTAAACGACCAGTGATTGTAATTGTTTTTTCGTATATTTGTGGTATTGTTGAACCGACAAAACAAAAGATATGCCGGAAATTTCAGAACGTGGCAAAATAATGCCTGCATCCCCTATCCGTAAACTCGTTCCATTGTGTAACGACGCAATCGCACGTGGCCTCAAAGTCTACAGGCTCAACATCGGTCAGCCTGACGTGCCAACCCCACAGGAAGGGCTCGATGCCTTAAAGAACATAACCCGCAATGTGCTTGAATACAGTCCTTCGGAAGGATTGCTATCATTGCGCAAGAAATTGCAGGAGTATTACCACCGATTTCGCATAGATGTCGATGTTGACGATATAATAGTCACCACCGGCGGTTCGGAGGCGGTATTGTTCGCATTCATGGCTTGCCTTGACCCCGGAGACGAGATTATAGTCCCCGAACCGGCTTACGCCAACTATATGGCCTTCGCTATTTCAGCAGGAGCAAAAATCGTGACTGTCCCTTCAAGCATTGAAGAGGGATTCGCGTTGCCGCCGGTCGAGAAATTCGAGGAATTAATCACCCCCAAGACCAAGGGAATACTAATCTGCAACCCCAATAACCCCACAGGCTATCTCTACACGATGAAAGAGATGTTACAGATTAGAGACCTTGTGAAAAAATACGACCTTTTCCTGTTCTCCGATGAGGTGTACCGTGAGTTCTGTTACACGGGGGCACCATATATCTCGGCGTTTCATCTTCCCGGGATAGAGGAACAAGTTGTGCTTATTGACTCCGTATCAAAACGTTACAATGAATGTGGTATACGTGTAGGAGCTATCATAACCAAACACGAGGAACTGAAGAAGAACGTAATGAAGTTCTGTCAGGCGCGTCTTAGCCCGCCATTGTTGGGACAGATTGTCGCGGAGGCATCAATTGACGCATCGTCGGAATATATGTTGCAGACCTACAATGAATATGTCGAACGGCGTAAATTCCTGATTGACGGACTTAACCGCATCCCGGGGTGTTACTCGCCCATTCCCATGGGCGCATTTTATACCGTGGTGAGTCTCCCGGTGGATGATGCCGACAAATTTTGCGAATGGTGTCTGAAAGAATTCGAGTTTGAGGGTGCGACAATATTCATGGCTCCAGCATCAGGTTTTTACACAACCCCCGGTATGGGCCGTAACGAAGTGCGTATGGCCTATATTCTCAATAAAACCGAACTGGGACACGCGTTGAAAGTGCTCGCGGCCGCATTAAAGGCCTATCCAGGACATACAATATGAGACGATGAAATTTGAACTGTTCGTAGCACGCAAGATTCAATTTTCAGATGACAATGATTCCAATGGTGGTAAAAAGGCTGCCATTGGAATCATTGTCGCCATTACAGGAATCGCCATATCGCTCGTTGTGATGATGCTGTCGATTTCAATAATGCTCGGTTTCAAGGATGAAATACGTGCGAAGGTGCTCGGTTTTGACGCGATGATTACAGTCTATCCCCCTGTGACAACCTCGGTGTGGAGTGAGCCGGGCATGATAACATTGAATGATTCATTGCGGAACATTATCGGGTCGGTGATTCCGGATGCAAGACTATCACTTACAATCGTCCACCCCGCAATATTGAAGACACCCGACACATTCAAAGGTATCGTAATCAGAGGTATTCAGGATAATGAGGCCGCATCCTATATATCGGGGAATGTAATCGATGGCAGACTACCCGACTACAACTCGACATCCGACTCCATAGATGACCGAATTGTCATCTCAAGAATTGCCGCAAAGCAATTGTCAATTAACCCTGACGACCGCATCCTGACATATTTTTTTGACGGAAACAATGTCAGGGCACGCAATTTCACTGTCGCGGCGATATATGACACCCATTTCGGCGATTATGACGCAATGTATGCTTTCATGCCCAACAGCACGTTGCAAAAAATAGCCGGAGTAGACTCAATCAACGGCTCGGCGGTATACGTCAATTGGGACGGTAAGGACGAAGACATCACCCCGCTCGCCCGCGAGTTGCAGAGTCTAATCTACCGCGAACACTATACCGACCTGACATCGCCGGCGTGGCAGATTGCCAACATACATGATACGGGCGCACTGTATTTCAACTGGCTTGAACTGCTTGACACCAATGTCACGGTGATATTGATATTGATGGCACTCGTGTCAGGGTTCACGCTGATTTCAAGCCTGTTTATAATCATTCTTGAACGGGTCAGCATGATAGGCCTGCTGAAAGCATTGGGAGCGTCAAACCGCCAAATCAGGGAGATATTCATCATTGTCGCGCAACGCATCGTCCTGAAAGGATTAGTGATAGGCAACATAATAGGAATCGGCGTAATCATGATTCAAAGGTATATGCGCATAATACCGCTCGACCCTGAAGCCTACTATCTCGATTATGTACCTGTCGATTTCAATATCACATGGCTGTTGGCATTGAACATCGGGGTGATTGCGGTATCGTTGCTTATGCTCATAGTCCCCTCCCATCTCATTTCCACGATAAGTCCGGCCAAGGCCATCCGTTACGAATAAATGGGACACGTTAACTTTTTAGGCACGATATTTGTTGTAAAAATATCATCATTATAACCATATCTCATATTTTAGAAAACGTTTCAATATAAATGACAAAACCAACAACACCTACAATTGAACTTATCAAAGAGGGAATATGCGACCGCAAGGGCCGTAATATAACGCACATAAATTTATCAGGAATCGAATCGGCGGCTGCAAGCCACTTCATCATCTGTGAGGGGACATCGACAACACATGTCGCCGCCATCGCCGACAATATAAGGGAACATCTTCAGAAATCAGCGGGAATAAAGCCCTACAACTATGGAGGATATGAGGCGTCACAGTGGATTGTAATCGATTATGGTGATACATTCGTCCATGTGTTCCTTCCCGAGTTCCGTCAGCTTTATAACCTTGAGGAACTGTGGAACGATGCCGAAATCACCGAATATCCCAATCCCGACTGAACTTATAAATACTGCTTATAGAAATCAAATAATCAAATATGCAACCACCCAAACCAAAGAAAGGCATAAAGTTCAGCATGTTCTGGGCATACGCCATCGTCTTGATTTTTCTGTTTGGTATGCTGTACATCGATGACAATTCCCTGACAAAGGAAGTGTCATTCACCGAATTTGAGAAAATCGTGAACAACGGTGGTGTAACCAAAATCACCGTCAATAAAGGTGATGCCGAGGCCATCGTCACCGACAAGGCCGCCAAGGAAATTTTCAAGGGACAGTACCAGCCTGACAACGGCGTGACTGCCAAAATATCGGTCAAAATTCCCTCGTCTGACAAAATGTCAGACATGATAAAACAATGGGAAAGTTCCGGAGCATTCAAAGGCGACGTCAAATATAATACCGACGGGAACAGTTTTACATCGCTTTTGTGGGCATTCGGCCCTATTATATTGCTAATCGGATTCTGGCTGTACATGATGAAACGCATGTCAGGCAAAGACGGTGGTGGGTCAGGAGGAATATTCAGCGTCGGCAAGTCCAAGGCCAAGATTTTTGACAAGGACGGCCCGGTTCAGGTCACGTTCAAGGATGTGGCCGGACTCTCCGAGGCCAAGACCGAAATCGAGGAGATTGTCGAGTTCCTAAAGAACCCGCAGCGATATACCGACCTCGGCGGTAAAATACCCAAGGGAGCGTTGCTTGTAGGCCCTCCCGGAACCGGCAAGACCTTGCTCGCCAAGGCTGTGGCCGGCGAGGCCAATGTACCGTTCTTCTCCATGTCAGGCTCTGACTTCGTCGAGATGTTTGTCGGTGTCGGTGCGTCACGTGTGCGCGACCTGTTCCGTCAGGCCAAGGAAAAGGCACCGTGTATCGTCTTTATTGATGAGATTGATGCCGTGGGACGTGCACGTGGCCGCAACCCGAACATGGGGGCGAACGATGAACGAGAGAACACCCTCAATCAGCTCCTGACCGAGATGGACGGTTTCGGCACAAACAGCGGGGTAATCATTCTTGCAGCGACCAACCGCGCCGACATACTTGACAAGGCGTTATTACGTGCCGGACGTTTTGACCGTCAGATTTACGTTGACTTACCCGACCTTAACGACCGTGTGGCGATTTTCAAAGTTCACCTACAGAAAATCAAGACAGATGACAGCCTTGACGTTGACCTGCTTGCACGTCAGACACCGGGATTCTCGGGTGCCGACATAGCCAATGTCTGCAACGAGGCCGCATTGATTGCGGCACGCCACAACAAGACGGTGGTTGACCGTCAGGATTTTATAGACGCAGTCGACCGTATAATCGGCGGTCTTGAGAAACGTAGCAAAATCACCACCGACGACGAGAAAAAAGCCATCTCAATTCACGAAGCCGGACACGCGACTGTATCATGGCACCTGCGTTACGCCAATCCGCTCATCAAGGTTACAATCGTACCACGTGGGAAAGCACTCGGGGCGGCATGGTATCTACCGGAGGAGCGTCAAATCACCCCGTCACAGGCAATCCTTGACGAGATGTGTGCCACGCTCGGAGGGCGAGCCGCCGAGGAACTGTTCCTCGGACGCATCTCGACCGGCGCGGCCAACGACCTTGAACGTGTCACCAAACAGGCCTACGCCATGGTGGTGTATTACGGTATGAGCGATAAACTGCCCAATATCTGTTACTATGACTCGACAGGTCAGGACTACGGTTTTTCAAAGCCATACAGCGATGAACGTGCCAAACTGATAGACGAGGAAGTTTCACGCATAATAGAGGAACAATATGAACGCGCCAAGGCGATACTGAAAGAGCACGCCAAGGGACACGGGGAACTGTCGGAAGTCCTCATCAAACGTGAAGTGATTTTTACCGAGGATGTCGAGAAAATATTCGGCAAACGTCCATGGGTTTCCCGTACCGATGAAATTCTTGCCGCGCAGAAAGACTCCGACACTCCGGCCGTCGAAGATGTACAAGCCGAGGATGTCAATGCCGAAGGCAAGACAACTGACGATAAAGAGCCTGAAGGCAAGACAACCCCGCCTCCTTATACCCCGGGGGACAAATAAGAGGTTGTTTAAAAATCACTGTTAATTGGCAACCGTGAATTTTGAGATGGATTTCGCCGGGAGTTGAGGGAGCATAGCGGGCTATGTGACTGAAACGACGGGCGAAAGACGCTCA
>CANQZG010000013.1 GCA_947628305.1 uncultured Muribaculaceae bacterium
TCAGGCGTTCTTCAAAACTACGTCTCATAAAAGACCCCTAAAAGTTATTTGTCTAACTTTTAGGGGTCAGTTCATTGGCGCGTCCCTACGATTTCGCATTAAGTCTCAATTTTGCAACAACCTCGTGATATATTGAAGCACCAATCCCCCGGCGGTGTCGCCATGGCGACACCCTACCATATTCCACCTATTACAAAGGAGGCCTTGGATTAAAATCCAAGGCCTCCTTTGTCTTATTTTATAATGTCATCTCAATCGGTATCCTTGTTAAGGGCGACAAGACGGAAGTTATTGTTACGCACAAAATCGAGAATATTCTGACGTATCGGCGAGTCATCGACATCGGCCTCGATGCGACGCAGGGCATTGAACAACGATGTGCCTGACTGATAGATATGCCGATAGCACTTGGCGATGTCATCGACCTGTTCCTCGGTATGCCCGTGCTTGCGCATGACCACGGCATTGACACCGAAATAGGCTGTCGGGTTGTGTGCGACAATCACGTAGGGTGGAACATTTGAACCGATACGGCATCCGCCCTTTACAAGCACCCAGTCGCCGACCTTGCAATCCTCATGCACAATCACGCCTGAAGACAGTATGGAACATTTACCTACACTTGCATCACCGGCGATTGTGACACCGTTACCAATCACACAACGGCCCTCAATAACCGAGTCGTGCCCGATGTGGGTTTCGGCCATGATAAATGAATCATCACCGATAAAAGTCCCTCTCTCGGAATTGAAACCACGGTTGATGATACAATGCTCGCGGATAACGTTGTTATTACCGATAGTACAGGCCGACGGCTGTCCGTTCCAACGGAAATCCTGCGGGTCGGCACCGACAATCGAGCCTTGGTACACCTTGTTATTCGTTCCCATACGTGTGCCACGGATGACACTTGCGTAGGGCAGGATTTCGCAACCGTCGCCGATTTCGACATCGGCGTCAATGAATGCAAACGGGTGAACGGTGACATCCTTGCCAAGCCTGGCCGAGGGGTCAACATGGGCTAATGGACTAATCATAGTTTTCAGGGATTAGAATTAATACTAACGTCCTCCTCCGAGTGACTGATACAGATTGATTACGGCTTGGGCGCGCGACAACTCGCTGTTGATTTTGGAAATCTGCGCTCCGAGAAGACTCTGTTGTGCGGTCAGCACTTCAAGATAGGTCGTGTTGTAACCACCCAAAGATAACAATTCCTTGGTGATTTCAACCGATTTTTCAAGATTTTCTATCTGTGACTGCAACAAAATCTGTTTTTCAGTGCTCTTTTCATAGACCGTCATGGCGTCAGACACCTCGGCCGATGCCGACAGCAATGCGTACTCAAAGCTGTTCATCGCCTGTTTCTGCTGTGCCTTTGCGGCCTCAAGACGTGCGATATTAGCACCGCGCGAGAACAATGGGGCGGTCAACGACCCGGCCAACTGTACAAACCAGTCGCCGGGATTTACAATCATCGAGCCAAGGAGATTGGTGAACCCGCCGTTGGCTGTGATGTTGAGACCGGGATAGAAAGCCGCACGCGCCGAATTGGTCGCATAATATGCCGATGCCAAGGTCTGCTCGGCGGCACGTACATCGGGACGCGCCGCAAGTTCGCGCATGGGGATGGCGTCACGCAACATCTCGGGGGCGGTGAGTGTCGCATCGGGCGACACATTCCACTTCTGCGGCATCACGTTGAGCAACAGCGACATTGTGTTGTTGGCCTGTACAAGACCCACCTCAAGGTCGGTGATAGAAGCAAGGATGCTGTAATACTGTGCCTCGGACTGAACAACAGCCGATTCATTGACACGCCCGGCAAGCTTAAGGTCCTTCATAACCTGGACGTTCTCTTTCCATATCTCGGCGGTCGAGCGCGAGAGTGTCAACTGGTTCTCAAGAGCGGCGATTGAATAGTAACATGCGGCGACACCGCCCACAATCTGGCTGCGGACAGCCTGGACGTATGCCTCGCTCTGCAACACAGCGGCCTGTGCTCCGCGTTTGGAATTCAACAGTTTGCCGAAAATATCGACCTCCCAGCTAACCGACAACGGCAACTGGTAGCTCCAGCTGAAGGCATTCCCCGAATAGGATGCGCCCGCACCGTTAGGAGCGAGGGCGACAGAGGGGAAGTAAGCCAACTTCGCGCCTTTCAGCTGCGCCTGTGCCATGTCTACGTTCAGCTTGGCGTTCTGAAGGTTGGTGTTGTTGACGAGAGCCTGGTTTATCAGGTCGGCGAGCATGGGGTCGGTGAACACCTGCTCCCATTTCAGATTGCCGAACGCCGCGGAATCAACACCCTGCGACACCGCCTTGGCATAGTCGGCGGCAAGGGCACTCTCCTCGGTCGGCATCTCAAATTTCTTATACAGACCGCAGCTGCCGAGCATCGAAATGCTCAGCACTGCAGCCGCAATAAGTGATATATTGTTTCTAAGTTTCATATTTCAAAATAGGTTAACGTGAGTACTGCTCGATTTCGCTCTCTATGCCCTCATTGTCGGTATCCTCCCACTTGAGCGGAGTGAACTTCTCCTGGATAGCCTGGAAAATGACAAACAACGCAGGCACAATGAAAATCTGTAGAACCATGCCGATTAACATACCGCCGATAGAACCGACACCGAGGGCACGGTTACCGTTGGCACCTACGCCGTGGGCAAACATCATCGGCAACAGACCGATAATCAACGCCAACGAAGTCATGAGAATCGGGCGTAGACGGGCCGATGCACCGGCCACGGCGGCGTTAACGATGCTCATGCCTGTGCGACGGCGTTCAACGGCGAACTCGACGATAAGGATGGCGTTCTTGGCAAGAAGACCGATGAGCATGATAAGCGCAATCTGCAGGTAGATATTGTTGGACACGCCGAATATCTGCGCGAAGATAAACGAACCCATCAAACCGAACGGAATCGAAAGGATAACCGCCCAAGGAAGGATATAGCTCTCATACTGCGCCGACAGCAACAGATAGACGAACAACAGACAGAGACCGAAAATAATAGCCGTAGCGTTACCCGACGAGTTGCCCTCCTCACGGGTCATACCCGAGTATTCATAACCATACCCCTGGGGAAGCATCTCCCCTGCCACACGTTCAATCGCGGCAAGCGCCTCACCCGACGAATACCCGGACGCGGGCTGCCCCGTCACCGAAATAGACTGGAACATATTGAAACGGTTCAACAAGTCAGGGCCGTAAACCCTCTTGAGCGAAACGAAGTTGCTCAACGAAGCCATTTCACTGCCATTGCGCACCTTGATGCTGTTGAGCGTCTCGGGGCTGACACGAGCCTCGGGCGAAGCCTGCATCATGACACGGTAGAGTTTACCAAAACGGTTGAAGTTGGACACATACATACCGCCGTAATATCCCTGAAGGGTCGAGAGAATCGTCTGTGGCGAAATCCCGGCCTGCTTGGCCTTGGCGACATCGACATCAACCATATACTGGGGGAAAGTCGGGTTGAAGGTCGTGTATGCCACCTGGATTTCAGGCTGCTGGTTCAACGCGCCAAGGAATCCCTGCACAACGGCAAAGAATGAATTGATGTCACCGCCTGTCTTGTCCTGCATCTTGATTTCAAAACCGTTGGTGACAGAGTAACCGGTAATCATGGGAGGCGCGAACATAAGTACACGTCCGTCCTTAACCTGGCTCATCAAGGCATACAGTTGTCCGAGCACCGCATCGGAGCTTTCGGTCTTGTTATCTCGCTCGCTCCAGTCCTTGAGCTTGACGATGAATGTACCGTATGTCGCACCCTCTTCCGCAATGAAGCTGTAACCGTCAATCATTGTACGCGACTCAATCGCGGGCACTGTACCGAGAATAGAGTCCACCTGGTTAAGGGTCTGGCCGGTACGTTCCTGTGAAGTGCCCGGAGGCATATCGACCATAACGAACAGTGTACCGGTATCCTCATTGGGAACAAGGCCTGTCGGGGTCACGCTCATCAACCACACAAGCACGACTATGGAGCCGGCCACTATGGCGATACTGACGTATTTGAGACGAATGAAAAATTTAGTCCCGAGGTTATATTTCCCGAGCACACGGTTGTAGGCGTTCTCAAACGCCTTGTGGAATTTCTTACTGAAAAGTCCGAGGACAGTGAGGACAGCAACAATCACCGCCATTGTGCTCAACGCGACGTTCTCAAAGTCGAACCATCCGAGAACCATGAATGTGATGGTGGCCACCAACAACAGGAATGTGATGAACGGCGGCAAGTCGAGTTTCAACCTGAAACGGCGACGGTAGGTCTCCTTGACAGCCTCACCGGCAGCCGAGTAGGCATCTCCCATACGCTCCTTCAATGATGCATCGCTATTGTGAGGTTTCAGGAACACGGCACAAAGCGCAGGCGACAGCGTAAGGGCGTTCACAGCCGACAGACCGATGGCGATTGCCATAGTGAGACCGAACTGCTGGTAGAACACACCGCTCGTGCCAGGCATGAACGACACGGGAATGAACACGAGCATCATGACGAGCGTGATTGACACAATGGCCCCGCCGATTTCACCCATGGCATCAATCGAGGCCCGGCGTGCACTCTTGTAACCCACGTCGAGTTTGGCGTGCACCGCCTCGACCACCACTATCGCGTCATCGACCACAATCGCGATTGCAAGGACGAGAGCCGACAGGGTGATGAGGTTGACCGAGAAACCGATGAGTTTCATACCGAAGAACGTACCGACCAACGCCACAGGGATGGCGATTGCCGGGATGATGGTGGAACGGAAGTCCTGAAGGAACAGGTAGGTCACAAAGAACACGAGGATAAACGCCTCGAGGAGGGTCTGCAACACATGGTGAATCGATGCATAAAGGAAGTCATTGTTGTTCATCGGGATTGCCACACCTATACCGGCCGGCATGTCCTTCTTCATGTTGTCAATCAGCTTGAGACAGTCGTTGATAATGGCGGTGGCATTAGAACCGGCGGTCTGGAACACAATCGCGGTCACACCGGTCTTACCGTTGAACTTACCGTGGAAACCGTAGGTCACACGACCCATCTCGACATCGGCCACATCCTTGAGATAGAGTACATCCCCGTTGCCGTTGGCACGCACAACGATGTTCTCGAATTCCTCCGGGGTGATAAGACGTCCCTTGTATCGCATTACATACTGAAAACTCTGGTTACCCTGCTCGCCGAACGCACCGGGGGCGGCCTCTATATTCTGTTCCGAAAGGGCCGCCGATATGTCGGTAGGCATCAAGCCGTACTGCGCCATGACATCAGGCTTGAGCCATATACGCATTGAGTAGTCTGCACCCATCACCATCACGTCACCCACACCCGACACACGCTGAAGTTCGGGCACGACGTTGATTTTCATATAGTTCTCGATGAATGGCTCTGAATACTTGCCATCCTCGTCATACAGGGTGACACCGAGCAACATCGATGTCTGGCGTTTCTGCGTCAACACACCCTCACGGGTCACCTCGGCCGGCAAAAGGCTCTGTGCCTTGGCGACACGGTTCTGCACATCGACAGCAGCCATGTCGGGGTCAAAACCCTGTTCAAAATAGACATTGATGGTAGCCGAACCTGTATTGGTCGCCGTCGACTCCATATAGGTCATGCCCTCGGCTCCGTTGATTGACTCCTCCAAGGGAGCGATGACCGAGTTAAGCACAGCGGCGGCGTTAGCACCCTGATAGGTGGTCGTCACCGAGATTGTAGGCGGAGCGATGTCGGGATACTGGGTGACAGGCAGTGATGTCAACCCTATTATACCCAACAAGACAATAAATATCGATATAACCGTCGAGAGCACCGGACGGTTAATAAACGTATCAAGTTTCATATTCTATCGTTAGTTGTTTATTGGGGAGGGAGGAAAGTTACCGGGCAGACACAGAATCGGCTTGCGCGGTGGGAGCCTGTGCCGGAGCGACGGCTTTGGGACGTATCACGACACCATCCTTCAATGTAGTGCCGACACCTTCGGTGGCGATACGCTGTCCCGGGGTAAGACCCGATGTCACAACGAAGTTCTTGCCGTCATTGATGCCGAGCACCTCGATGGGTGTTGATGTCACCTTGTTGGAATCATTTACAACATAGACATAACGGCGGTCCTGGAGTTCAAAAGTCGCCTTTTGCGGTATAGTGATTACATTCTCGCTGTGACGCGGAATCACGATAGAGCCGGTGGAGCCGCTGCGGAGGACACCGGTGGGATTGGCAAACAGTGCGCGAACATTGGCCGAACCTGTAGAACTGTCAAGCACGCCTGATATTGTCGCCACCTTGCCCTTGGAGGAGAACATCGAGCCGTCGGCAAGACGAAGCGACACCTCGGGCATCTGTGCGATTGCGTTATCAAGGGTGCGCTCGCCGTTACCCACAAGCTGGAGGATATCTTTCTCGGTAAGAGAGAAGTAGGCATAAACCTCCGAATTATCTGAAATCGTTGTCAACGGTTCCATCGATGACGGAGAAGCAAGCGAGCCTTCACGGTTAGGAATTGAGCCTACGACACCGTTTGACGGAGCGGTAATCACCGTGTAACCAAGGTTCTTACGGTCCGACACAAGCTGAGCCTGGGCTTGCGCGAGCTGAGCGCGGGCCTGTTGCAACGCATTGTCGGCAGTCTGATATTCATATTGGCTTATGATATTCTTTTCAAGCAATTTGCGCTTGGTGTCAGCTGTCATCTGTGCGGTTGAAACCGCAGTCTGCGCAGCCTTGACGGCGGCCGCAGCCTGGTCGACGGCAGCCTTGAACTGAACCTGGTCAAGGGTGAACAGCACCTGCCCTTTCCTGACACGCTGACCTTCGTCAACATGCACCTTTGTGATGAAACCCGTCACCTGTGGACGAATCGCGATATCAGTCTTACCTTTTATAGTCGCCGGATAATCCGATTCAAGTTCGGAAGAACCGGGCGTAACAGTCATCACTGCAATTTCGGGGGCAGGAGCTTCCTGCTGCTGCACCTGCTTGCCACCGCACGAACTCAATATCATCATCGAGAACGCCGACACGGCGACACTTGCCATTGAAAACGCCTTAATTTTCATAAATTTACCTTATTTACCTATTTAATATATTATTTGAAGTCATTTATCAAAAGAGGACACACAAGGGTATTGCAAAACTCGCAAATCTACATCGTAGGGACGCGCCAACGTGCGCGTCCGTTATTGCAAATGATTGATAATCTACTACTTTGAAGACGCGCCCGTTGGTGCGTCCCTACGATTTCGCATTAAGAGTATGTTTGTATTTAACAGACAGAAATTTTTATGCGGAGTCTTGAGAGGATTTTGTCCATGCAGCCGAGGGAATGATGCGGGCATCGTGACCGAGGCAAAGGGACAAAAGCATCCAAGAGACCGTATACGGGACTCCTTGACGGCATCTTCCGGCCATTTCCGTTTCTCTCGCTCGTCATGTATCTCGATACACTCCTCACTCGGAGACCCGGAACTGTCTCGAAACCTGCCTATAAAAATTCGACTGTTAAATTCAAACATACTCTAAGTCTCAATTTTGCAACAGTCTACAAAATTGAGTGCGAAGTTAGCAAGATTGTTTGACAATGGCGAATGTTTTTCGCCCAAAATCCCAATATATGCCTATTTTTATCTCATTTTTGGACTTTTTGACGAACTCCGGGTCATATTTCCAACGATGTGGCGAGAGCGATGCACGTGGATGGCGTATCAACCACCATGTCAACGCGATACTCACCTCCGCCAACCATCGTTGTCGCGCCGGGATGAGGCGGTAACGGGCAACCGTCGGCTAACGGAAGGGAGCCTATACGGTATGCCTTGTACAGAGCCTCCTTAACAGTCCATGCCCTCAATAAGTCATGGGACGAACGGCACATCCCGGCCTCCCCCTCCGACAGGAAACGCGACGCGACCCTCATCAGCTGGGAACGCCAATGTTCTACATCGACACCTATACGTGCGACAGGATTGACCGCGACAACCACTTCACGGGCACTATGGCTGATTGACAGAAACGGCGGTGAAATGACACCTGACAACACGGGCGCACCATACTCATCATGATTCAAAGATGCGCTTTCACCGAATATCTCACGCAACATCGCTGTCACCGCAGCAACTTCGGCGACACGCCGAGGCGATGCCGCCTCCGACTGTCCTCCACCATTATAGGCCCCAGTGACGATTGGACATCGGTAAATAGTCGTCGCATCTATCTCATAAACCTTCATCATTCCAAAGACTTGAGCAAACGTATCATATCATGTGACACAGCATCGATATATGGCGCGGCGGAATCAGGGTCAAACGTCCCTGCATCGGCAGGTATATTATAAGTACCCGTCAACAAGTAACGCCCGTTCTCGGCAAGAAACTGAACCGGGATGACACGGGAAGAGGGAGTCACTATTAACTCGCACCTCCATCCGCCGTCTGACCGTAATGTAACGGCCTCGCCATGTAATCCTCCGGCATTCAACGACATGCGTTCAATCCGGTTGTCGATGGCATCATGCAATGCGTCCCCTGAGGCCTCCAATAGAGTACAATTCACAACCGATGCACCAAAATATCCCGGATAAACGATGTCAAACCATCCCTGACGCACCGAGTCACGACGCAAATCAACCCGGGCATTAACATCAAAACGTACCGGGAAACCTTCGGCCTTAACATAGACCGTATCATACAACGCCGCCCGCGGATAGGCCCGTTGGCGTGGCGTGGCGACATCGCCGGAGCATGACACCGCGACACTTAAAACGGCATAAACGCCTAATCCCCACAACACAAACCGTGGGCTCATGGCTTATCGACCGTGGGTGATTTCGAATCAGCCTGTTGTTCTTCAGGCATGACCTTTACACGCACCGAAGCAATGCGGTGATGCTCGATGTCAAGCACAAGGAAGCGACATCGTCCATAGACAATCGATTCTTTTTCCTTTGGGAAATCCCCTTTGATATTGAGCAGCATGCCGGCAAGCGTCTCGCAATCATCGGTCACCGCCTCATAATCAGCCTCATCAAGTTCGACAACCCTGAAAAAATCGTTCAAAAGGGTTTTCCCTTCGAACACAAACGCATTGTCGGCAAGACGTTTATAAGTCCGTTCATCCTCGTCATACTCATCGTTGATATCACCGACTATCTCCTCGAGGACATCCTCCATGGTGACAATGCCCTGTGTACCGCCAAATTCATCAATAACAATGGCCATGTGGATTCGGCGACGGCGGAAATCCTCAAGCAAGTCGTCAATCATGCGTGATTCAGGCACATAGTAAGGTTCCCGCATGAGTTTCTGCCAGCTGAATCCCTCGGGGGAAGGGACACCGATATAGGGCAAGAGGTCACGGGCGTAGAGCACACCCTTTATATCGTCCTGCGTGTCATGATACACCGGCAGACGTGAATACCCTGATGATATCACCGTCTCCATCACCTCGTCAAAACTCGACTCAATGTCAATCGCCGTCATATCCACGCGAGGCGTCATAACCTCCGATGCAGTCGTGTCTCCAAAGTCGAGAATACCCTGGAGCATCTCCTTGTCATCGACAGCCGAGACATCGGTAATCTGCAACGCCTGTGAAAGTTCATCAGTGGTTATATTGGCCTGTTTCTTGGTGACAACCTTGTTGACGATGACCGAACTGCGCACCAGCATAGATGACAACGGATGGAACAGTTTCATCGCGAACCATATACCCCCAACGGCCATCTTCGCCCATCCGAGGTTATTGTAATTGGCATATAACTTGGGTAGAATCTCGCCGAACAACAATATAAGGAATGTCATTATGACAGTCTGCAACAGGAAACTCAATACCTCGTTCATCCCTTCGAAAACCGGGCCGAGCGCAAAGTTGAGCAGTATTACAATCGTCACATTGACAAGATTGTTGGCTATAAGTATTGTTGCAAGAAGCCGCTCAGGCCGCGAAAGCAACCCGATAATCTTTTTCCCCGAAGGTGCGTCCTCGATTTCCTCACATTGTTCCGAGGTCAACGAGAAAAATGCAATCTCGCTCCCCGATATAAACCCTGACGCTACAAGCGCGAGGGCGGCGAACACTATCGCGACTATACTGCCTACACTGAAATCGGCCGATGCTGAAAGTATTATGGCACTTAAAAGGCAACTCAAAGGGTCGCCTGACGGTAAAGGGTCTGTTTCCAAACTTTAAATATTTATATGAGAGATAGGTCAACCTAAAACGCTGACACGAAACTATCCGGCAAATTTAAGCAATCTTTTCTACATCTGAAAATATTTACTTCCCTTAAGAGGGATATTAGACTAATTAGTCCTATTAGTCTTACACATCCATTAAAAACTTGTGAGCCATGTCTCACGACATAGCTCACAATTAACATGTTGTAAAGTGTATACAGGGATGTGATTAAGCTTGTTAGTATACATAACGCATCAAAAGCGTCACTTATCGGCGACAAATATATGCCATTTTTTTGTCTCCTCCAATTTTTATCGCAACAAAATGACATATTCCTCCATTTATCCCACTTCTTTGCCTAATAACTGCATAAAACGTTTATAATCATGCAGCATCACACCCCCGTGACACCTCACATTACCTTATTATTACCTTCGTCACCTTCCGCCCCTTACGACAGATGTAAAGACCCGGTGTGGGATTCTCGACACGCACCCCTTGCATATTGTAATATTCAACCGGCGCATCGATATCCTCATCCGACGAGTCAACGACTATATTTTCCACACCTGAACTTCCTTCCGGGACAAGGCGGTCGATTAAGGCATTTACAATTCGTTGCAACTCGGTAAAATCCTCACCAAGTGAATCCGAGCAGTCCATGACGAACATTATCGCAGCCGATGTACGCGCAGTCTCCGTCCCGGAATCACTATCTTGCTTGAACTCTGTGTGAGGCTGCCATGCAGTACTGCCTTCCGCACGATGCCAAAATTCAATATTGCGGGTTTCAAGCACATTCCCGTCGAGGTCACGCAGATTCTCGAACGTTAATTTATATTTTGTCTTACCGTCAGCCACGACCTTTTCAGCCACAACCTTTTCGCCTGACGTACTTGTCAAACCGTGGTATATAATGTCGTTAAGGCTATTGTCCACACGGGAAAATGTTCCCTCCACCCACATCTCCGAGTTGTCGGGATTGTTGTTCATCTCCTCACGGGTCTTGTCGAGAGTGAAACGGATGCGGTCGCCTGTCGCCCTCATGTTTATACTGCACGAGACTTTTTTATTTACCCATGAACGTTCAAGGTTATCAAGGATTTCGTTGATTGTTGATTCCACTTCCGACATATTGCTAACCTCTGTGGCCTGTTTTGGTTTTGACGCGAGTACACCGAGATTGGTCTTGAACGTCTCGTAGTTATAATCGCTGATATCCTCACCTTTCAATCCAATCGAATATGCGTCAATAGGTAACCCCTGTACCATTACATCGCGCAGACGGGCAGTCAGATGTCTTTGATAGTCAGCGTCACCCCATGAAAGGTCAGCTTTTTCAAGCGAACCGTCATCGTTACCATCGGTAAATGTAATCATGGCCACGCTGCCAAGGTCATCGGGATATTTACGCTCGGCGAGTGCATCGATAGCTACATCGGCCGAATAATAAAGATAGGTGGCGTCATCCATCGTCTGTTCGTTGACAAATCTCTTGAAATCAGCCTTATTATTCTTCGACAGTAGTTCTATCGGCTTGATTTTGGGGTCATAATTGAACGCCGTGATGCCGAAATAGACGCCTGACGATGACGGAGTCTTGAAATAATCCTCGGGCAGATTGATAACCAGGTCACGGTAACATTGGAATTCGACCTGCCACTGTTCCGATGAAACCGACCTGCGCTTGAACGCCCCCTGGGGAATCACAATCACACCGTCTCTCATCTTTCCGTATGATGCCCCTTGCGACCACCCGTTTTCAGGAACATTCTGCGAGTATTCATACCCAAAGAGTTCAAATTTCTCCATATATACCTTGTCGGGGTTCTCGGCGCATATTATTGCCTCCGCGTCAGCTCCTCCGTCCCCATAATAGGATTTAGCATCGTCACTGCCCCAAGGACGCGCACGGTAGCACCCGTCCCTATCGACGCTTTTTTCAAACGCCACATTCCATGTCCCGGGCAACGATTCATCCTTCTGCGAGAACGCATCCAACCATGTTCCGTCACCTATTGACACCCAGGACTCGGGTTGCGGTTCAAACACGCCTTCGGGCAAGACGATTTTGTGAACCTCAGTGGAATATTTTGCATAGCTTGACGGCGATGTCAAGGTCGGCCTATTGAGGCTGTTCTGTTCACGCCAGTCAACCGCAAAACCTCCAATCGGGAATTCAATGATATTGCCGACAATCTTTCCATAATATGCACTGTCGAATCCATTTTCAGGACAGCGTTGAAACACCCTATAAAAATAAACAGGAAAGTAACCATTATTATCGGAGTAATAATAAGAATATTTATCCAAATACACCTTTTGAGGATTCTCGGCATTAATGTACACGTACACATTATCATTATAATTGGAAGTCGGCTGATTGGAGTATGGCTGGCAACGCAGCACTTTAGGACGTTCATCCGATTGTTCCACAATCACTTTCCATGATTTACCCTTGTACGATGAATACCAACAGGACAAAATCCCTTCGTGCCACTCGGCCTGGCCGACGGGAGTCCACACTTCGGCGCGGGAAGCAGCCACGCCGAGGAGGATGAACAGAAGTAAAAATAGCTTTTTCATAGCTGAATTTTTTGAAACTGCCATTCAATCCCCGTCATGGCATTAATGGTAAGTTAATGATTGGACATGAAAAAGGTGTGAGGATTGTATCTCGCTCCTATCCCATATTCAGGTCTTGGCTTACCTTAGCAACGGACAAGAGGACAGCCCCACACCGATTTGGCATATACTGACCCTCGCGGGTACGGGTATAGCTACCAGTGCAGGCGTCATTGTCGTTTTACCTTTGTTGCTAATTCTAACGGCCAAGTTTGAATATGAAAGATAAAATTTCAATAACACCTTTTCGGCGGGAAAATAACCCGCCATTCAACGAAAAAGTCGAACCGGGGGGAGGCTGTCTCTACAGTCATTGACCGATTCCGATGCAAAAATACGAATAAGTCGAGAGCAAAGCAAAATTTATTTTGGCTTTGCCGAGCGAAAGTATTTAAGCGATTGTCAAAAATACAAAAAATTTCATTCATTATCTAACACACCCCGATACAGAAGTCATCTTGACTTCACACTGAACTTTTAAGTCATTACGCTTGTTGTTTCATAAAAAATAGCTATCTTTGCAGCACAATAAGCGTGCCGACATCCTGCAAAGCATCTCATCCTCAACACGTTTCTATTTTTTGCCCCGGCACACGCACTGACGCAAATCCGATTTTTCCATATCAGATTTCACAGTATCGCATAAAAAATCACCCCCTGGATTTCACATCGTTAGACCATCCCGTGGCTTAATCAATCGTCCGCGCCACCCGCTTAACAAGTGTCATGCGTGACCCGATGGCCTAAGAATTCATTTCTCATTAAATTATATGTACAACATCTCCGACCTGAATGCAATGTCAACAGAACAGTTGAAAGACATTGCCGACAAAATGGGCCTAAAAAAAATAAACACCGACGATAAAGATTCGGTGGTATACCGCATACTCGACCAGCAGGCCATCGACTTGGCGGCCAACGCAGCCGCGAATCCTCCCGAAAGGAAGCGTCGCACCCCAAAGGAGCCCCGTCTTAAAAAAGAAAAAAAGGATAAAACCCCGGTCACCGAAACACCATCGGAACAAACCACCGAAACACCCCAGCCCGAGCCTAAAAAGCGGGGGCGACGTCCCAAAGCGCAGCCGTCCGAAAACCCTGTAGACCAACCTGTGACCTCCATGGCAAATGATTCAACCGCCACACCTGCGGGCACAGAACCCGTCACGGATAAAAAGGCCGACGAAAGGCCCGTACGCGAGCCTCGCCAACGCCGTCAGCGCGTGAAAGAGACCCGTATCAACCCCGAAAGCCAAGACACCGCTGTCGAAGCTGACAAAAAGGCCGAACCTCAATCGGTAATAGAGCCACCGACTCAATTCCTACCGGCCCAAGTCGAAGAAACGAATAACGACACGACCGAAGACCATAAGGACACTTACACGCTCCTCGCCCCATTACGCGACAATGAAAACGCTGTCGCCACCGCCATCGACACATCGGCCGATGCATCCCTCACCGAGTCAAACGCCCGTGATGCCGAAAATGACAACGCGGGACAACAAAACGACCAACGGCAACAACGCCAACAAAACAACCACCAACGGGATTTCCGCCCGCGTGACACGTCACTCGATTCATTCTTCCCACGTTCAGGAGGACGCCGGTTCGCCCCACGTTCACAGCGCGAGAAAGAAGAAGCCGCCGCGGCCGCTGCCATCGCAGCCACCACCGCCCCTATTGTAATAGGCGAACCAGGGCAGGTAACCAAACAAGAGAAGCAGCAACAAAACAAAAGAGGCCGTAAACTGCGCAACCAACCGACACAACAGCAACCGGCCGAACCGCTCTACAACTTCGATGACATCATCGAGGTCACAGGTCTCCTTGAAATCGTGCCCGAAGGCTACGGCTTCCTCCGTTCGAGCGATTACAACTACCTGGCATCGCCCGATGACGTGTATGTCACACAGGCCCAGCTAAAGCAATATGGACTGAAGACCGGCGATGTCGTAGAAGCAAAAGTACGTCCACCGCGTGAAGGCGAAAAATATTTCCCCCTGACATCGGTCACACGCATCAACGGGCGTTCACCCGAATATATACGCGACCGCGTGGCATTCGAGCACCTCACCCCTCTGTTCCCCGATGAAAAATTCGACCTCACGAGCGGACGGGCATCCAACCTCTCGACACGCGTCGTGGACATGTTCTCTCCCATCGGTAAAGGACAGCGCGGACTAATCGTCGCCCCCCCGAAGACAGGAAAGACAATCCTGCTGAAGGACATCGCCAACGCCATTGCACAGAATCACCCCGAGACCTACATCATGATATTACTCATAGATGAACGTCCTGAGGAGGTTACAGACATGAGCCGCAGCGTCAACGCCGAGGTCATCGCATCGACATTCGACGAACCGGCTGACCGCCACATCAAAATAGCTGGACTTGTCCTTGAAAAAGCCAAACGCATGGTCGAATGCGGACACGACGTAGTCATCCTGCTCGACTCAATAACCCGCCTGGCCCGCGCGTATAACACCGCCGCCCCTGCATCAGGCAAAATCCTGTCAGGCGGTGTGGATGCCAACGCACTACAAAAGCCAAAACGCTTCTTCGGCGCGGCCCGCAATATCGAGAACGGTGGTTCACTCACAATCATAGCGACCGCACTGACCGAAACAAGCTCCAAGATGGACGAGGTCATCTTCGAGGAATTCAAGGGCACAGGCAACATGGAGTTACAACTCGACCGCAAACTGTCAAACAAACGCATATTCCCCGCAGTCGACATCATGGCTTCATCGACACGACGTGACGACCTGCTGTTGCGTAACGAGACCCTCAACCGCATGTGGATTCTCCGCCGATTCCTCTCCGACCGCAACTCAATCGAAGCAATGGAATTCATCAAGGACCGCATGGAACGTACATCCGACAACGACGAGCTCCTCCGCACGATGGGCGACTGACAACCCAAGGCCGACCAACACGCCCGCGCCAAATGTTAAAATGTCACAAACCATTGTGTCATTTACCCAAAAACATTACCTTTGCAACCGCAATGCCCAGGTGGCGGAATGGTAGACGCGCTCGTTTCAGGTGCGAGTGCTGCGAGGCGTGCAGGTTCGAGTCCTGTCCTGGGCACTTTAACCCCTTGAAAATCTGTCGATTATCAAGGGGTTTCTTATTTCCTGGGTGTACTAAAAGTGTACTCCGCGAAAAAGTGTACTGCAAAAGTCGGTCAAAATCGGAAAGCAACAGCTGCGGAATGGAGGGTTGTATTTCCGGACATAAAGACTTCATGATTAAAATGATATTATATTCAAAATTTAATGGTGAAATTTAGAATAATCCTACTTATTTTACCATTCTTAACAGTGGTAAGTGGTTGTAAATATGACAATAGAGCCTCGGACTTTGAGAACTATATCCTATCTCAAGCAGATAGTATAGCCTATAGTAAATGTACCAACGAAGAACTGCAATCATATATTGATTCACGTCATAAATACGGAAATTTATATGATTGCTGGATAGAGAATTTAGAATCTGATTTAAAGGTTGTACGTAAACATCTTTACGAAGAAAGTAAAGTAATTCATAATCTGGATAGACAGGCCGGAAGAGAACTGTCCTTTCCTGATGCATTGGATATTGTAATGGCTCACGCGGATACTTTCTACTATACAAAAGCCAACCAAATTGTTTTGTTACAAAGGCATATAGAGATGCTCAACTATAATAACGAGTGTTTGATTGTGGATAAAGAATCTAAAAAATGGGAGAGACTGTCAAAGTAAGGGTCTAAAGCAATCTTGACTTCACTCCCTTAATTCGGCAACAGTTGGGAAATGATGGTAGCCTACAACGAGGAAACCATACAGGACAAGAACAGCAGTTCTATGGACAGGCTGAAAGCCCGTATAGTGATATTCGCCATAATCAAAGGCAGCATCAAGAATAAACACCGCACCAAAGAGGACTGGGAACATTTCCGCAAGGTTCAGAAATCAATGGGAAGTGTGATAACCGTCACCGATTCCGCCATTGATGAAATGGAGGAAGCCCCTCCCGCTCCCGAAGTGAATTTTGAGAACATAAGACTTCATTTCGCGACATAAGCCGCACCAATTTATATCGAAACAAAGCCATCTGACCGTCGCGGTCGGGTGGCTTTTGTCGTTTTCTGCCATGTCGATTTATCCTGATTCAGTTCGTTTAATTTCGCCGGCGTAATTAAACGAGCTTATTTAGCTGATATGTAGCGTTTTAGTTATTACACAGCGGGCGATTGCCCATTATCTTTGCATCGTCGTTTCCAAATGGAGCGGTGGCTAAACGGTTTCTAATGCCGCCAAAATCGCTTAGCCTTTTAACAAATCCGGCGGCATTATAATTGCCTATGCAAAATCTTTTAAAGTTAATCAACAGCGGAGTCACCGGCATCACGCTCAGCGTAACGCCCGAAAATCTCCTATCTCTCATTCAAACATCCTCTTAAATCATTTACGGGGTTTGCGTTTGTCCCATGCAGGATGGGCGGGGTCTTCGGCATCGAGAGCCTCTGCCAGATTTATTGACAGTTCGCGGGCAAGCATCTTGCCGTACTCCGGGTCAGCGTTGTGGCAAGCCCTAACATGACGCTGCTTGATGAACAACGGGACTCCATCCATCTGTGCGCAGGTATTACGGCATGTGGCCAATTTATCCTCGTCGCTCATCAGCCTCCAGAGTTTTCCCGGTTGGGTGTAGTAATCATCGTCATACTGACGCTCGTCATAATTGAATAGGTCTCCTTGCAGTTGCATCGGCGGCTCTTTAAGCGACGGTGTATCACGCCATTCACCGAAACTGTTCGGCTCATACGCAACAGTGGCCCCATAATTGTCATCGGTGCGCATCTGTCCATCGCGATGAAATGAATGGGACGGGCATCTCGGTCTATTCACGGGTATAAGGTTATGGTTGACACCAAGCCGATAACGCTGTGCGTCGCCATAGGAGAAGAGACGGCCCTGAAGCATCTTGTCGGGAGAAAAGCCTATGCCATCGATGATGTTGGTCGGATTAAATGCGGCCTGCTCTATTTCGGCAAAAAAGTTTTCAGGGTTGCGGTTGAGCTCAAGTATACCGACATCGTGCAAGGGGAAATCCTTGTGGTACCAAACTTTCGTGAGGTCAAACGGATTGATGTGGTATTCCCTTGCCTCGTCCTCCGTCATAAGCTGAATCTGGAGTTTCCAACGCGGAAAATCGCCACGCTCAATGGCCTCAAACAAATCCCGCTGATGCGACTCACGGTCCTTCGCGATAATGGCTTCAGCCTCCTTATCTGTAAGATTTTTGATGCCCTGGAGGGTTATGAAATGAAATTTCACCCATGTACGCCTGTTTTCCTTGTTAATGAAACTGTAAGTGTGACTTCCGAATCCGTGCATATTGCGGAAGGATGCGGGTATGCCACGCGGCGACATAGAGATAGTAATCTGATGGAGAGCTTCGGGGAGAAGAGTCCAGAAATCCCAGTTAGCCGTCGGGTTACGCATGCCGGTGCGCGGGTCGCGTTTTATGGCATGATTCAGGTCGGGAAACTTCAGTGGGTCTCGAAGGAAAAATACAGGAGTGTTGTTTCCCACAAGGTCCCAGTTACCACTGTCAGTATAAAACTTCATAGCAAACCCTCGTATATCGCGTTCGGCATCAGCCGCCCCACGTTCCCCTGCAACAGTTGAAAATCTTACGAGGCACGGGGTCTGCTTCCCAACCTCAGAAAAAATTGATGCACGCGTGAATTCGGTGATATCATGTGTGACAGTGAATGTGCCAAATGCTCCCGAGCCTTTGGCATGCATTCGTCTTTCGGGTATTACCTCACGGTCAAAGTGAGCTATCTTTTCAAGATACCACGGGTCTTGGGCAGAAAAAGTGCCAGGACGGCCTGCGGTCTGAACATTCTGGTTGTCGGCAATCGGGCGTCCGTTTTCTGCGGTTAGTCTTTTCTTATCCATACAATCACAATGATTAACGAAAGTATTTAGAGTGTTCTTATTTCAAAACACTCTTAGAACAGATTTATGGTGAAAAAGGTTTAGAGTATGTTTGGATAAAAAAACCAAAGACATACCAAGTCCGAAGCCATACACAAACAATATTTAATCGATGTTTGGCTGTTGCATGTGTACAATCGGGAAAGGCTTTCCAGTGGAATCGAGCTCATCTCGTCCGATGGCTTCATACCCCATCTTTAAATAGAATCGGTAGGCCTGTACATTGTCCTCATTAACATCCACTTTGTTTATTCCAAATTTATTGACGGCATAATCCACCAATGCGCCACCATAGCCCTTCCCTTGTTTTTCGGGAAGGACAAACAACATCTCGAGAATGTCATCACTCAACCCCATGAAGGCATCTATATTTTCCCTATCGTCACGAATTACAAAAAGATTGACAGCCGGGAAATACTGATTGCGTATCAACGGCTTGAAATATTCAATGTCTTCTTCCTGCAGGAAATGATGTGAACTACGCACGGATTTTTCCCAAACGGCCAGCAATTCGTCTAAAACTTCGTCAGACAAGGTGTGCAAACTTTCAATTTTCACAATATTTTCTTATTTTTACAAAGTTAGCAAAACAAGTTGACAACTACACAATTGCCAACACCAACATTTTGGCATGATATTTGTTAAAATATTCGTATCTTTGACAGAGTCAAAGATATTGTTTGAACTATAACTTTAAAATAGAATGGAAAAGATTCAACCCGGGAAATACGTAGAACTTGGCTATGACCTATATTGCATGAATGCCGACGGCAAGGAGGAACTGGTTCACCAGACCGATGTAGAAGACCCCGAGAAAATCATCTTCGGTGTAACACGCGGAGTCATCGCCCCACTTGAAAAGGCGATTGAGGGACTTGAAAAGGGTGGCTCATTTGATGTCACTGTTAAAGCGGCGGATGCGTTCGGCCAGATAGACCCCGAGCAAGTGGCAACACTTGAACGAGACATCTTCATGGTTGACGGCAAGTTTGACGCCGATGTCATCAAACCCGGAGCGATTGTACCCATGATGACCGCCGACGGTTACCGTATCAACGGCCGTGTCATCGATGTGACCGACACCGATGTCAAGATGGATTTCAATCACCCGCTCGCCGGAAAGGATGTCCGCTTCAAGGGCAAAATCCTCGCCGTCCGTGATGCCACCCCCGAGGAACTTCAACCCGTGCACAGCTGTGGATGCGGCAGCTGCGGATGTGACTCACACGACGGCGATTGCGGCGACTCCTGCGGTTGCGAGGGACACTGCCACTAAAGTGTCTCAAAGTTCCTAATTATACGAGGGGACGCGCCGACAGCGCGCCCCCTCGATGATTTTCCAGTATCTGTTATTTTTCTTTTTGTCCATCAACCCGGATGACCTTGTAACGAGGAACAAGGAGTTTCATCACCGTCCAACCGACGAGATAGGCGACACCGCATATACAGAAAATGATTGAATACCCCGCCGGCTTCCCGGTGAATCCCATGAAATGCATCTGTGTGGCCTCGGCGTAGTCAAACAGCACACCCGATGACTTGTTGATGACGAATGAGCTTAGACCGCCCGCCATACCGGTTATACCCACGATTGTGGCGATTGTGCTCTTTGGGAACATGTCGCCGACAACCGAATACATATTGGCCGACCAAGACTGATGGGCCGCACCGGCGATGCCGATGATGATTACAGGCCACCAATAGGAGTATGCGCCAAGAGGCTGCGCGAAAATCGCGAGCAATGGGAACAACGCGAAGATAAACATCGCCCGCATTCGTGCAGCGTAGGGGTTGAGTCCCGTACGGTTCATTATGATTGTAGGCAGTTTGCCACCGTAAATCGACAGCATAGTCAACAGATACAGAACAAATATCAGCATCTGCGCCGTTCCCGATGATGACGGCAGGTGATAGACATCTGACAGATAGGCCGGTGTCCAGAACAGGAAGAACCACCACACGCCGTCGGTCAGGAATTTGCCAAGGAAGAATGCCCAGGTCTGACGATATTTAAAACATTTCAGGAAAGGAATCGCAAGAGCGGACGAATCCTCAATATCGGCTTTTTGCTTTGCCGTCTCATCGGGGGTTACGTTATCCTGCTCGATATAAGCCAATTCGGCCTCATTGACATGGGGCGAAGCCGTCGGTTTCCTATAGAACCACATCCACACGCCCATCCAAACAAAACCGAGTCCGCCGATGATTATAAACGACATCTCCCACCCGTTACCGACTCCGATAGACTGGAAATAGGCCGCCAACGATGGAATTGTGAGCGGTGCAATCAATGCGCCGATTGTCGAGCCGGCATTAAAGATTGAAGTGGAATAGGCGCGGTCGCGCTTGGGGAAATACTCGGCTGTCACTTTTACCGCCGCCGGGAAGTTGCCGGCCTCGCCTATGCCGAGAATCACACGTGCCGCGATAAAATAGTATACCGATGTTATGGCGATTGTGGACGCCACCGCTCCGGTCGCCCCCACAAGCTCGGCGGCGTCATGCATCCCGAGAGTATGTTCGGTCGCCCAACCGCATAACGCATGGACGCACGCCCCGACCGACCATATAAAAATGGCCCACAGATAGCCTTTCTTTGTGCCCAGCCAATCGATAAAGCGGCCCGCGAACAGATTGGCAATAGCATAGACTATTGAAAAGACAGCGGTTATTGTGCCATAGTCCGAATCGGTCCAATGGAACTCGGGGGCGATAAAGTCTTTCCACGTGAGGGACAGCAACTGCCGGTCCATATAATTGACTGTGGTGGCAAAAAACAACAATCCGCATATCACCCAGCGGAAATTGGTCATCTTGGCCACCCGTTTCAAGGCGGGATTAATATTTACATCCATGATGGGAGGTGTTAGTTTAGGGTTTAAGAGTTAAAATTTAAGGGGTTATAGGTTCATGCCGCGACCGTACAAGGATAGCAATACATTCGCGCCAATTAGAATTTGAAATATTCCTTGGCGTTGCCGTAGCAGACCTTGACGACAATCTCACGGCCGATGAAATCAGTCTCCGAAGCGGGGAGCAGACCGTTTTCAATGTCGTTGCCGATGAGGTTGCACAATGTGCGACGGAAATATTCGTGACGGGGATAAGACAGGAACGAGCGCGAATCGGTGAGCATGCCGACAAAGCGACTCAACAGTCCGAGATTGGACAATGCATTCATCTGTTTCTCCATCCCGTCCTTCTGGTCAAGGAACCACCAGCCTGAACCGAACTGTATTTTACCCGCGCCGTAACGGCCATCCTGGAAATTACCTGCCATGGTCGCGACAAGCTCGTTGTCACGCGGGTTAAGGTTGTATATTATTGTCTTGGCGAGTTTATCACGCGATGCGAGCATATCAAGGAAACGGGACATATTCTCGCCGACGGTGAAATCGCCGATGGAATCATAGCCGGTGTCAGGCCCCAGACGGGACATCATCAGCGAGTTGTTATTACGCAAAGCCCCATAGTGGAACTGTTGCGTCCAACCCGCGTCATGGTCCATGACGGCAAATTCCACGAGCATGGCCGTCTTGAACTTCGCCACCTCGGCGTCATCCAATGACGAACCATTGTAAACCTTTTTGAAAATAGTCTCAATTTCATCAGGAGTATAATCCTCGGCATAAAACCCGCCAAGACCGTGGTCAGACAATCGGCATCCCACACCTGCAAAAAAATCGTGCCGCACTTTAAGCGCGGAAACCACATCGGCAAAACGGGAAATTTCCACACCCGAAACCTCAGCCAAACGGTCGATATACCGACGATATTCCGCGGGGTTCTCCACCGCCATCGCCTTGTCGGGACGCCACGTTGGCAACATTTTCACCGATGAACCGTTTTCACGATGCCTGATATGGTGTTCAAGGGAATCAACGGGGTCATCGGTCGTGCACACGACCTCCACATTGTAATGTTTCATGAGTCCCTGTGCGCTGTGGGTTGATTCCTGCAACATCGCCGAACAACGGTCATATATTTCACGCGCCGAGGCCGGATTAAGCAACCGTCTCTCCCCGAACGCAGTCCTTAATTCAAGATGCGTCCAGTGATACAACGGGTTACGCATCGTGTAAGGTACTGTCCCGGCCCATTTTTCAAATTTTTCCCAGTCGGTGGTGTCAGCGCCGGTGATAAACCGCTCGTCAACACCGTTAGCACGCATGGCACGCCACTTGTAATGGTCGCCTTCGAGCCATATACGCGAAAGGTTCTCAAACCGATGGTCCGAAGCAACATATTCGGGATTCAGATGACAATGATAGTCTATAATCGGCAATGATGCCGCATATTCATGATACAGACGCTCGGCTGTAGGGGTCTGCAACAGGAAGTTCTCGTCGTTAAACTGTTTCATGGTTCAGGTCATTTATCCATTTATAATAGACGCACGTTTTCTAAATTTATTCAGGTTTTCGCAATTGCCAGAATGCTACAGCCGAAGCCGCCGCCACATTCAGGGAATCAACATTATGTTTCATCGGGATTCTCGCGACATAATCGGCATCGGATATAACCTCCCGAGACAATCCGTCGCCCTCGGTTCCAAGCACAATCGCCAGGCGCGGTTCTTCAAGCAACACAGGGGAGTCAATCGGTATGGAATCATCCGACAAAGCCATTGCCACCGTCTTGAACCCCAAACCCTTTAACACAGACACAGGTTCATCAAGCCAAGTCCAAGGGACAAAGAACACCGACCCCATCGACACTCTCACCGCACGACGGTTCAACGGGTCGCAAGATGTAGCGGTCAACAAAACCGCATCAATCCCAAGCGCGGCGGCGGAACGAAAAATCGCCCCGATGTTAGTGGTGTCACACACCGAGTCAATCACGGCGACACGACGTGCACCTCGACATATCTCCATAACAGAGCGAAGCGAGGGACGGCGCATGGCGCACAGCACCCCGCGTGTCAACCTGTAACCGGTCAATGAGGCAAGTATCTCCCGTTCACCCGTATAGACCGGGATATCACCACAGCGGGCGATAACAGGAGCGGCATCCCCCTCGATATGCCGATGTTCACACAGCAACGCGAGTGGCTCATACCCTGCATCAAGAGCCACGTTAATCACCTTGGGACTCTCGGCGATGAACACTCCATCATCACAGACGCGCAACTGCGCCTCGGTCAAAGACGCGAACACCTCGACTCCGGGATGGGACAATGATGTGATTTCAATGATTGGCATTTCTCACAAAGTTACAAGATTATCGCTATATTTGCAAAAACAAAATCAATCCAACCACAAAATGCTTAAAACTAAAATATTTTTACCCGTCATCACATTAGCCTTTACCGCCGTCTATACCCTATCATGCAACAAGGACAACACAAAGGACAGCGTACCCTCCGACTACGCAATCAGCGAGGACATGGAATGCACCGACACATTGTACACATCGAAAGACACCATCGTTTGCCTTTATTCCGACTACAACGAAGCGGACACAAAAATGTCACTAATAACATCCGTCAACGGAATTCCCATATCGGAATGCCGTCTCCTGGGCAAATTTGACTGGGTATCGGGTCGTGGTCGCATGCTTGACATTACATCGGGCATTGACACAATATCCATCCCGGCACAACCACTGCCTGACAGTATAAACATCACGGACAAACTCTGCCTGGCCGAAGTATCCAACCTCAAACACTCACGCCATTTCGCACTTAACGACTCGTCAGCCATCTGCACTTTCAGCATTGACATGCGCCTACCCATTCCACAACGACAATGGCTCTCAGACTTCATACAGAAAGACATCATGAATTTAATGAAAGCCGTATTGGAGTCAGAGGACAGTGGTTCGAAAATAAAAAACTTCAAAGGCGGCAACCGGGACATGATGGCGTTCGCCGAACATTGCTACAATGAATTCAAACGGCTGTATCTAGCCGAAAATGAGGTGTTCGGCCTCGAAAATGACATTTTATTCGAGATATATCCCGTATGGACTTCTCCCGACAACAAACTAACGACCTATCGTTTCCAGAATTCCACATACATGGGTGGCGCACATGGAGGGATGGAGGACTATTACCTTACATTTGATAATAAGACAGGTCGCTTGCTGGGATTACCCGACTTTTTCAAATCAGATACCGAACGAGACAAAGCCATCCTGAAACTTGAGGACAAACTGACCGATTATAAGAACTCAATAGGCCTACAAGGCCGATTCAGTGCAAACATCAACGACATAAACCTGCTCTCATCAGACAATCCGATTAAAGAGCAATATAACGGGAAAACATACCCCCGCCCGGCAATGACACGCCACGGGATAGTGTTCTCCTATCAGCCATACGAAATGGGAGCATTCTCCGAAGGCATCCTACATTTTGTAATACGATAAAAGAGTCCCCCGCATCCTCCATTACAGAGGACACGGGGGCACCGCTATGATGTGAAAGGGTATTCTTTCAGATTGTGGTCATCAATCCTCGATGGTGCAGATTGACACACGATTCCATGATTCTTCCTTGAACATGTGGCCGATGCCTTCGCCCTGGGCCGTGATGCGTGATTCATCAATGCCGTATTTCTTAACCAAGGCTTTCTTCACTGACTCGGCACGTGCGGCAGCCAGTCTCTCATTGAACTCAAGATTTCCGTCCTGGGAAGCGTAGCCCTTGATTTCAACCTTGGCATTCTCGTGATGCTTGAGGTATTCGGCAACCATCTCCACGTTAGGCTGCTGGTCGGCTGTGATTGCCGAAGAACCGATGCGGAAGAAGACGTAACGGACACTGTTAAGCTGAGTATCGGTCTTATTCACCACCTTGACGGGACGCGCGAGACAGTCGTTCAACTGAGCCTGGAGGTTGTTGGCCTTGCTATTGGCGGCGTTAAGGTCATTATTTGCCGCGTTAAGCTGACCGCGAAGGTCATTGACCTGTGCGTTAAGAGCGGCGACCTCAGCGGGGTTCACTCCTACAGTGACACAGTTGAAACCGGGACCGAAGTTATAGGTGACACCGACGGCACAGTTAAACGTGGCCTTGTTGATGTTATAGGCGGCTGATGTCTGTTTAACACCGGCATCGGACATATTCCACACGATAGACGGTTTCAATGAAAGAGTCACAGCCTCCGAAACGTTGAAATTGAAATTCAAACCCACCTTTGTGGCAAAATAATTCCAGTCTTCACCTGCGCCTTCGTTATAATAATCATGTCCCCAACCTGCGCCGGCCAAAGCCTCAAGGTTAAAAACGCGAGGTTCACAACTGAATCCACAGAAAAGATTAGTGAGGTTGACTGTACCGTAAGCACCGACGTAGGAGTTATCAAAAGCAGTCGAGCTGCGAGGGCCACCGAACATTGTCGAAGTGTTGATTCCGGCCACACCCTCGACTCCGAGTCCAAATACCGGTGTCAACTGTTTACCGATATTGACGCCTATAGTCCCACGCATCGAGCCGAAAAATGCATGATGCGTCATAGGGGTCGTGACACCGCCATTTATACCTATTGACCAGTTGGAGCCGAAATTAGTGCGCTCCACAGCGTCCTGTGCATTTGCTGCGCCGACACTTAGTATCGCTGCGGCAGCCAATAAGATAGATTTTTTCATATCCTTAACTTGTTTTACATTGAAAACTTGACGCAAGTTCCCTCGTCCGAGTCCCTCGCAATCCTTAATTAATAAATAATTCAATCGTTATAGAATCACAATTCATTTAGTACTATTATAACAACCAATTGTGACGATTGTTGAAAAACGCCCATGTTCCATCTATTTTTCGCCTTAAAGCCGAATTGTTTTTCAAAAAAACAATCACTTCATAAGGAGAAAACACGACAATTCATTATCTTTGCGCCATTATCACCAACAAACTCACACACAATGAAAAAATTTACACTCTGTTCATTAGCCCTTGCAAATCTACTTGGATTCACACAGGCCTATGCCTACGACATCGAGGACAACAACATTTTCTACAACAAAATCTCCGAAAGTGAACACACCCTGGCGGTGACATACAAGACACCCGCCCCCGATGACTGGTCCAAGCCTACCGGCGGATATTCGGGGGATGTCGCGATTCCGTCAACCGTCACAATCGACAATGTCACCTGGACAGTGACTGAAATCGGGGAATGCGCATTTGCGTCAAGCACACTCACATCCTTATCTCTGCCTTCAAGCATCGTCAAGATAGGCGATAACGCATTCTACAAGTTAGGGCTGGGTACAGTAGTTATACCCGAAGGGGTGAAGACAATCGGTTACCAGGCATTCAACCTAAGTAGTGTGACGTCAGTCACGCTACCCGAGAGCCTTGAGTCTCTCGGGTCTTACGCATTCACGTTCTGCCGTCAGCTGGTTTCTGTCAAAATTCCGGCGAATGTCAAGACAATCGAGGCGTACACCTTTAACAACTGCCAGGCAATGACCTCGGTTTCGCTTGCCGAGGGTATTAATAAAATTGACCGATACGCATTCAACAACTGCAAGGTACTGACATCAGTGAACCTGCCATCCACGTTAAAAGAGATGGGCACTAACATGTTCAGCGGTTGCGCCGAACTTGACAATGTAATCATCCCGGAAGGAATCACCTCTCTACCGAACGAGACATTCAGTGGCTGCACCGCCTTGAAAAAAGTAACCCTACCCTCGACCCTGACCACAGTCGGCGACAAGGCGTTCAGCCGATGCACCTCCCTGGAGTCACTGACATTACCGGCAAACGTCGTCTCGACAGGCACACAGTTGTTCCTGTCATGCACCGGGTTGAAATCGGTATCTATGCCTACCGCCCTTGAATCAATGGGCCGATACACCTTTGAACAGTGCTCAGCACTTGAATCATTCACCGTGCCTGAAAAAATCATCGAACTTCCCGAGGGGACGTTCTCGGAATGCAAGTCATTAAGCACCGTCAACCTCGCGACAGGAACCACCACAATCAAGCAATACGCATTCAAAATGTGTTCGGCATTGAAAGGGATAAAATTGCCTGAAAGTGCGACAACAATTGAAAAATACGCGTTCCAGAAATGCTCGGGCCTGACCTCAATCTCATTTCCCAAAGGGATGACCGAGATTCCCACTTACATGATGAGCGGTTGTTCATCTCTCGCCGAAATATCAATCCCCGACAATGTGACAACGGTGGCATCGACGGCATTCGGCGATTGCTCGGCATTGAAAAAGGTGACAATCGGTAAAGGCTTGAAAACACTTGGAGGCAACGCATTCTATAACTGCAAAGCAATCGAGACCGTGGAGGCATATCCCGCCACTGCGCCCGCAGGGTCAAAGAACTCGTTCGCCGAAAGTATATTTGAAACCGCCATACTCAAAATCCCCGCAGGGTCGGCCGACAGTTACGCAGCCACCGAGCCATGGAAAAACTTCGTCAATGTCAAAGGCGAACTTTCCGAAATCAGCGATATAACCACATCCATCGACCCAACCGTGACAGTCTACAACCTACAGGGAGTCGTCGTCAGGGAAAACGCCGCTGCGTCAGAGGCCACAACCGGTCTCCCCGCCGGAATCTACATCATAAACGGGCGCAAGGTCGCCGTGAAATAATCCCCCATCCGAATATTTATCTCATCAATCAATGGGGTGCATTGCATGCCGATGTCATGCAATGCACCCCATTGATTATACCAGTACTATTCCTTGCATATTACAAATTCATTCATTATATTTGTATCTGATAAAATTATATCATTTATATAGCTAAAAACACGACAATGGATAATATATTATTAATTACAATTCCAACCCCTCGAGAGATTGCCATTGGAGTGGCATCCCGAGTCAAATCGCGGCGGTTAGAACTCGATTTGACACAGGAGGGACTTGCCCTGAAAGCCGGAATCGCGTTACCCACCTACCGCAGATTTGAGCGCACAGGGAAGATTTCATTCCGTGGATTACTTCAGATTGGATTCGCCTTAAATTGTCTGGACGACTTTGACAGCCTTTTCTCCCAACGGCAATACAGGACAATGGATGAACTTTTAGCCAACAAGGACATAAAGCGCAAACGAGGTCACAAACATGAATAAGATAAAAATACTTAATATTTTTTGGGGTGAAAATCTTGTCGGCAGGTTATCCCTCACCGATAAAGGGTTGTGTGCCTTTGAATATTCCCCCGAGTACATTCTAAACGGGGTGTCGATATCGCCATTTGAATTGCCGTTGCGCAATGGATTATTCATTGCCAAACCAAGACCTTTTGACGGTGGATTCGGTGTGTTTGACGATTGTCGGCCCGATGGATGGGGACTCCTGGTGCAGGACCGTTATCTACAGAGAAGAGGCATCAACACACGTTCACTAAGTCTCCTCGACCGTTTGGCATTGGTGGGAACGAACGGGCGTGGAGCGTTGGAATTCCGTCCCGACCACAGCGTCATGACACAACAAGAATATGCCGACTTTGAGAAACTCGCAATTGAAGCGGAACAAATACTCAACAATGATGATTACCATGGGGATGGCATCGATGAATTCCAGTCACGTGGGGGTTCACCAGGCGGGGCGAGACCAAAGATTTTCACAAAATATGACGAAAAGGAATGGCTTGTCAAGTTTCGCGCCAAAAACGACAGAGAAAACATCGGTAGAGAAGAATACCGATATTCCATATTAGCTAAAAAATGCGGAATCGAGATGCCGGAAACACGTCTATTCGAAGGAAAATATTTTGGTGTCCAACGCTTTGACCGCGATAATGGCAACAAATTGCATGTTGTCAGCATGGCTGGTCTTTCGGGTGCAGATTATCGTCTCCCAAGTATTGACTACCTGCATATATTCAAAGTATGTTCGGTGCTGACTCACAGCCACACAGAGATGTGGAAAATATACCGTTTAATGGTTTTCAATTATCTAATCGAGAATAAAGATGACCATGCCAAAAATTTTGCGTTCATATACCGTGATGGTGCATGGCATTTTGCTCCGGCTTTCGACCTTTTGCCAAGTGACGGCATAAACGGTTACAGAACCACTTCAATCAATGACAGCATCGAGCCGGACAAGCCAGACCTCATCGCGGTTGCGACAAAATCAGGATTAGACGCATCTAAAGCCACCCTCATCTATGAAGACATGAAAAGGATAATCACTGAAGACATTTAGAGTATGTTGAGTTTTAACAGTCGAATTTTTATAGGCAGGTTTCGAGGCAGTTCCGGGTCTCCGAGCGAGGAGTGTATCGAGATACATGACGAGCGAGAGACGCGGAAATGGCCGGAAGATGCCGTCAAGGAGTCCCACGGGCGGTCTCTTGGTCGCTTTTGTCCCTTTGCCTCGGTCACGATGCCTGCATCGCTCCCTTGGCTACATGGACAAAATTAATCCAAGACTCCGCATAAAAATTTCGGACTGTTAAAACTCTACACACTCTTAATGAATCATGCCATGTCGTGAAAAATTTGTAACTTGCAACAGATTTTTCACGACATGAGTGTATCTGAAATAAAACTTATCGAACTCCCCAAGGTTTGCGACCCGCGCGGGAATCTGTCATTCATCGAAAACGGGACACATCTGCCGTTTGACATCGCCCGCGTCTACTGGATTTATGACGTGCCGGGCGACGCCGAGCGTTTCGGGCATGCGTTCTATACCCAGAGCGAGATGATTGTCGCCCTGTCGGGTAGTTTTGACGTGGTGCTCGATGACGGCGGGGGTGAACAGCGGTTTCATCTCGCCCGCTCTTATTACGGTCTTCTCGTCCCGCCTATGACATGGCGCAGGCTCGACAATTTCTCAACCAATTCGGTGGCGATGGTGCTGTCATCCACATTATATGACCAGGCCGACTATATCGAGGATTACGAACAATTTAAGAGGACGTTTAAAACAATTGTCAACAATGGAGAACGATAGCCACTCGACATCCTCGGTCAATGATTGCCGTATCATCGAACTCGACCGACACACCCACGCCAACGGTTCACTGTCGGTGGTGGAAAATAATGACTCATGCCCGTTCGCCATCAAAAGAGTTTACTACCTCTACGACATACCAGGTGACTCCGAACGAGGCGGTCACTCCCATCACAACGAACAACGCCTGATAATCGCCGTAAGCGGTAGTTTCGATGTGATAGTGTCAGACGGGGTCAATTGTCGGACATTCCGGCTCGACCGTCCCTACAAAGCGTTATATATCCCGGCCGGGATATGGCGTACCATTGATGGCTTTTCATCTGGGAGTGTATGCCTGGCACTCGCGTCCAATCTATATGACGAGGGCGACTATGTGCGCGATTATGATATTTTCATACAATTAACCTCTTGCAAACTAAATGATTAAATATCCGTTTCTCGACCTCGGCAAGGTCAACGAGCCATATTTGTACGAACTGAAAGAGGCGGCATGCCGTGTCATCGAGTCAGGCCGTTTTATCGGAGGCGAGGAGGTCGATGCCCTTGAACAGGAATTGTCAACCCTGACCCATGCCCCATACGCAATCGGTGTCAGCAACGGACTCGATGCGTTGCGATTGATACTTCGCGGATACATCGAGTTAGGTGTCATGACCCATGGCGACGAGGTGATTGTCCCGGCCAACACTTACATCGCCTCGGTGCTTGCAGTCAGCGATGCCGGGTTGACCTCCGTCCCGGTCGATATAGACCCCGTGACAATGAACATTGACACATCGCTCATAGACAAGACCATAACGTCAAGGACACGTGCCGTTATGCCTGTACATCTGTACGGGCGTGTCGCCTGGGACAACACACTGGTTGAAACCGCAAAAAAACATAACCTGAAAATCATAGAGGACAATGCCCAGGCGTTAGGTGCACGCGCGTCATTGGACGGTTTGCACGGTTCACGCATGACAGGCGCGCTCGGTGACGCAGCCGGCGTCAGCTTCTATCCGACCAAAAACGTAGGCGCGTTAGGCGATGCCGGGGCAGTCCTCACCCATGACCGCGACCTCGCCATCGCCGTACGCGCACTCGCCAATTACGGCAGCGACCGCCGTTACCACAACATTTACCGAGGTTTCAACTGCCGCCTCGACCCCATACAGGCGGCAATGCTCCGCGTGAAACTGCGCCACCTGAAGGAGGAGAACGCCGAGCGTTTCGCCCGCGCGTTGGCCTATAACAACACAATACGCCGCGATGACGTTATATTACCGGAAATAACCTCGACTGTGGTCGATAACGTGTGGCATCAATATGTCATCAGGGTTACAGAAGGGAAACGTGCCCTTTTCCGCGAAAGGCTCGCCGACAAGGGCGTGGCGACCGACATCCATTATGCCGTTCCGCCTCATCGCCAACCATGTTACGCCGACACGCTCGGACAACAATCCTACCCGGTGGCAGAACGACTCGCCGATGAAATCGTCAGCCTGCCCATCGGCACAGGCACAAGCGTACGCGACGCCTCCGACATCGGCCATATAATAAATTCTTTAGACTTAAGTAACTGTTCATAATTAATTTATACTATATGCGCGATTTATTTCGAGGGAAAATCGATGATTGAAAAGGGAGTTTATAGATATAAACGACCGATGAAAGCATTGATTTTGACCGAAATAAAGCCGCAGAGAGTATGAAAGATGAAAACATGAAAGTTACTTAGAGAAATAATATCGTTTAATTTTGAACAGTTACTTATAACCATGACACCAAAAGGGAAATCAAAACTCGTATGGTTCATAATACTCGCGATTCTCGCGGGAATATGGGCATTGCTCCCTTCGGTGGAAGCATTCCCGGGGGATAAGCCGGCAAACCATATCAACATAAACGCCACTGACCTCCTGAATGTCAAGACCAATCCCAGGCAGCCCTCACGCATTATCAAATACATCGGAATGGATGTGTCGTTCAACCCCAAGCTCCACATTCCCAATTGGGTGGCATGGGAACTCACCGCCGACGAGACCGACGGGGAAGAACCCCGCGCCACCAAATTCCTCAACGACGAGAACGTGCCCGGATGCGCCGACACCTACGATTACATGTATTCAGGATATGACCGTGGACACATGGCCCCTGCCGGAGACATGAAATGGAGCAAGAAAGCGATGCAGGAGACATTCTACCTCACCAATATATGCCCACAGGAACATGCGCTCAACAACGGCGCATGGAAAAATCTCGAAGTCAAATGCCGCACATGGGCAATGCGGGACAGCGCAATCTACATCATTTGTGGTCCTGTGCTGACCGACACACTGCGTGAATTCATCGGCGACAACCGTGTGGCCGTCCCGAAGCGATTTTTCAAAGTCATGATTTCACCATACGCCGAAAAGCCACAAGGCATAGGATTCGTCATGCCCAACGGAAGAGTCCCGGGTGGAATACAGGCCTGCGCAACGACTATCGACGAAGTGGAGCGAATTACGGGACACGACTTTTTCAGCGAACTTCCCGACGAACTTGAAAATGCGCTCGAGAGCCAGAACAATTTCCCGGCATGGAGCCGATACACCGCCAAACGAAAATTGCCACAGAAGAAGCATGATGACTAACGACACTATATGCGCCGTCTCAACCGCACCGGGGATAGGCGGCATCGCTGTAATCAGAGTAAGCGGCCCGCGAGCGATAGAAACCATAGACCGACATTGGAACGGACGACAATTGTCATCAGTGCAGAGCCACACCGCCCATCTCGGGACAATCAACGACACCGACGGCCAACTATTGGACCAATGCATCGCCACCGTGTTCCGCGCGCCCCACTCGTTCACAGGCGATGACGTGGTGGAACTGTCAGTACACGGCTCACGATGGGTTCAACGACGACTCCTGGAATTGCTCACAGAGTCAGGATGCCGCCTTGCCGAACCCGGAGAGTTCACCCGCCGTGCGTTCATCTCAGGCAAAATGGACCTCGCCGAGGCCGAAGCCGTCGCTGATGTAATCGCCTCAAACTCACGCGCAGCCCATCGCATTGCGGTCAACCAGATGCGTGGAGGGTTCTCACGCCGCCTTGCGTCACTACGTGAGCAATTGCTTGAACTAACCTCACTTCTTGAACTCGAACTCGATTTTTCGGAAGAAGATGTCGAATTTGCATCCCGCCAACGCCTCATCGACATCGCCCGTGAGATACAACGTGAGGTGACACGGTTACACCAATCATTCACAGCCGGGGCGGCTATCAAGGACGGAATCCCCGTTGCCATAGTCGGCGCGACCAACGCCGGCAAGTCATCCCTGCTCAACGCCATCCTCGGCGACGACCGGGCGATTGTCAGCAACATACACGGCACCACACGCGACACCATCGAGGAGACAATCGAACTCGGCGACTACCAGTTCCGCTTCATCGACACCGCCGGATTGCGAGACACTTCTGACGAAATCGAACGAATCGGCATCCAACGCTCCCGACAGGCAATCGCCCGCGCGAGAATCGTCATCTTCGTCACCGACTCCACCCTTCCCATCGACATCGATGAAATAAGCGAGACAACCCACGCCAATGACGACTGCAACGACAACCGACACATAATCCTCGCACTCAACAAATCAGACCTGCCCGACAGCCGAACCGAAGCACCACCAATCGGCCTTGAATTCAACACCGTCCACCTCTCGGCCAAAACGGGCGCAGGCATAGACACCCTCCGCGACACCCTAATCCGATGCGCCGACACCGAAGCCGGCAACGCCGATGAAGACATCCTCGTCACCAACGCCCGCCACGCCCAGGCCCTCGGAAACGCCACCCGCAGCATCGCCCGCGTCACCGACGGCCTCACGACCGGACTCCCCGGCGACCTCGTCGCCCAAGACCTCCGCGAAACCCTCACCCACCTCGGCGAAATCACCGGCGACATCTCTACCACCGACATCCTCACCACCATCTTCTCCCGCTTCTGCGTCGGAAAATAAGGTTCAAAATTGAGCGGAACTCGGATATAATTGAGACACAATTCTGGCACAAAATCGCTCTATTATTCAATCATTTACGGAATCAGAAAAATAATCGCACTTGTGTTTGAGTTGTCGTTTTTTTGTTGTTATTTTGTTACTCGTTAGAATCATCAACAACAAAAGTAACAAAAATGGCAGAATCAAAAGGTCTAATATGCCTCTGACATGGTAATCCAAGGTTCACAGATTTGAGTGAATCTGCCCCATATACACTTGATAAAACACTAACAATTTAATACCATCATTATGACAAAACTCTTTAATAAACTGACATGGGGAATGGCAATCGCTATTACCATGATAGCTCTTGTGTCCTGCGCCCCTCAAGAAAAGGAGATAAAGTACGTGGCTACCAAACTTGTCGATTCCGACATGTGGAGCATAGTTGATGTCAACACAGGCGAAGTCATCCATAAAGATGAGTTCAAGAGTCAACCGTCTGTCATCGTAAACGACAAGTTTTGTGTAAAGAACGAAGGCGGCCTATACGATTATTTCTCGGTTGATAATGTCACCAAGCCGATTAATAGCGAAAGCTACTTATATGCAACATCATTCAACGAAAACGATATTGCCATTACTGTCAGCAAAGGCAAAGGAATCTCCATTATCAATGGCAAATGTGAAAACGTTGCAACTCTTGATAATTCAATCGTGGCAGCTTCCGTTTTCTCAAATGGATATTCAGCCATCACAAACGATGAGAACAAAAAAGGTTATATCAATGAAAAAGGTGATATCATAATTAAACCGACTTATGATATGGCTCACTCTTTTTCCGAAGATGGTTTTGCCATCGTAGGTAAGGAACTTAATGACACTGTCAATAGGTATTCTGCTATTGATGCATCCGGAAAAGAACTTTTTTCTTTTTCCTCATCTGAATATTCTGATTTCGGTTCATTTGTCAATGGATATATCCCGGTTAGAAAATCGAATGATGAGGTTGTCCTGCTCAACAAATCAGGCAAAAAAGTCTGTTCAATCGGTAAATGGAAAGGCTATATCCCCTATTGGCTTGGGGTTAACGATGGGGTAATTGCCTTCAAAGACGGCGATGCCTTTGGTTTAAAGGACAAAGACGGTAAAATCGTGATTCGTGCAAAGTATGATGAACTTATCCCTTTACCTAAAATTAACAAATCTTATTATCTTGCAAAGAAGCAAAATAAATATGGCATTGTTGATAAAAACGATAAAGTTATAATTCCTTTCGACTATACCGTATTAGGATATATCAACAAAAAGGTATTAATTGTCGGCGAAGGCAAAACATTCTCCTTCATGAATACTGACCTAAAAGATGTGGGACAAAACAACTATACCAATCTTTCATTTATGACCGGGTCTTCGATTCAATCAAATCACTTTAATGCCGACAAAGAAGCTCGCCGTATAATCTCAAACATCACAGACTCAACGTTCTTCAAGACAAGAAAAGGGATGGTTCTCCGTGACTTCAAGGATAAACTCAGCGGATATAAATATGCTGACTTGAAAGAAAGCACATTGACTGAATATGATTATCCGTTCACCTTCCTCTACGGGTTTGATAATAATCTTTCCTCTGAAAGATACGAGTATTTCTATGGCTATCGTCTCCCCAAGGGAGCTGAATATAACTACAATGCAAACCTTGCTTTAGCAATGGCCATAAACAGCACATTTAAAGAATATCAACCTGGAGCGGAGGAATCTCTGGCAAAAGCTTTTGATGCCCAAATCCAAAGGGCCGGGTTTAAGCCTATGGATGGGCATCCCAACTATTTTGTCAACGACAAGACCGGCACCACCGTTGGCTTAGGGTACGATGATGGAACTGTAAGTGTTTATTATGCGTACCTGCCCAAATTTACGAAACTTAAAATCGAGCGCAAGCCGAGAGAAGAATTTTCAAAGGATGATGTCCAGATTGATTACGTTGACACATTCGGGTTGGAGAACAAAGATGACACCATTGCGGTTGATAGTGTTGCGGTTATTGACGAAACCGTTGATATAGACTAAGGCGATGTGACATCATCGCCGGACGATGGCGACATGGCTGTTGTGTAACATCGTCTAATGGATAATAAATATGGGCTATGCCGGATATGTCAGGCATAGTCCATATTTATTAATCTTCCATCTGCTCCTTGATGATGCGCCGGGTTTCACGCTTGAAATCAAGGCGGTCATACAGATAATTACGGCACATCCAGCAGCTACATGGCGTTGCCGTCGTCTTTAACACATTCATCCACGATTTCGATTTATACACTTTCCAATCCCGTGGGTTAATGAATCGATGAGTCTCGCAATCGATAATTTGATTACCGAGATTAGCGTAATACTTGATTCTGTTACGCCACACGCGTTTTTGTTGAATGCGTCGCCACGCACGTAGAAGATTTCTTTCCATCGTCACGTTCAATTATAGGTTTGATGAACGTGAACTTTTCAATACAAAAACTCTTTTTCATAATTTCTTTGACATATCTACCCTCTTTTTCAGCAACAACCGTGCCACAAATTCAACCCCGGAAAAGTAGTTAATCTAACTTCAAACTAATTGCCACTTCTGAATTTTTTCTAACTTTGTAAGGAATATCATTCGCAAAATGACACCGTATGGAAAGGAAAAAATTTAGCGGAACGAGATACAACTCGCGGTGGGATACCTCGACATGGGTGATTTGCATCCCCTGCGACATCGCTGACCCATCGCATAGCCATCCATTTCACTGAACGCAGGGTTCTGAAAAGTTCCGCTCCACTCGTTATCTCCCCGATGCGGCAAGAGGAATTCATTGCGCAGCTTCTTTCCATCAACCCCGACATCATCCGTGAACCAAATCTTTAAGAGGGCGTTTCATAATAACTGTTAATTAGCGACCGTGGATTTTGAACCAACGGTCATCAATCGACACCCTATAAATAACCCTTTGATTTTATTATGATGAGAAGCATAAACATTCTGTCATTGATACAGGCACACGAAACTCTTGATACATCTTTATTCAAGAATTTCTTAAGCTGTCACGGTATTAAAAGCGCTATCAAGGATTATGAACTTGACTGCGTCAAGTCGTTTATGCACGCCCTCCTCAATGCCTACGACGATGTCTCGGTGCTCGATAATTACTATATCGGGTACTCGATACCTCAAATAGGCAAGGAGTTTGATTTATTGAGATTCGGGACTGACTGTATCATAAACATCGAACTGAAAACCGAGAGTTCTCTTGAGAAAATCTCCCGCCAGCAACAAAGGAACAGATATTATCTCAGTTTTTTAGGTAAACCTCTCCACATCTACACTTACGTGCAGAAAGAGGACCGATTGTACAAACTGATGATTTCCAATATATCAATCTCGACCCTAGAGGTATCATTCGTTGAATTGTATAATCGACTGACTTCCCAAGATGATTATGAACCACACTGTATCGATGACATGTTTGACCCGTCAGACTATCTCGTTTCCCCATTCAATTCCACAGAACGGTTCATGTCCGGGGAATATTTTCTTACAGTCCAACAGGAAAATATCTGCAATCGGGCCGACAAGATTCTTGAAGAATTGGGAGCAAGGTTCATATCTATCACCGGAGGCGCGGGTACGGGCAAGACTTTGCTGACATACCATATTGCCAAGAATGCCATGGCGCGTGGTCATAAAGTCTTGATTCTGCATTGCGCACAACTCAACAAAGGACAGCGAATTCTCATGGACGAATATGACTGGGATATCCAAATGCCACGGCATGTCAACAATTTCACCGGTTATGACATAATAATTGTTGACGAAGCGCAAAGAATGTACCCGATACAGTTCCAGCAAATTACCGATGCCGTCAAGAGCCTTGGTATAAAATGTATATTTTCCTACGATGATTTGCAATATCTTAGCGTAGCTGAAAAAAGATATGACATCAAAGGGAAAATAGAGTCAGAGTTATCATGCCATCATTATCGGCTGACCGACAAAATCAGGACAAATAAAGAAATCGCCTACTTTATAACGCAACTCTTTGACAAAAATAGAAATATTCCAGGCCTGAAATACCCCAATGTCAGTCTTTTATATTGCCGAGACTATGCTTCGGCCAAGAAAATATTAAATGACTTGACAGCAAAGGGATGGAGCGTCCCCAACTATACCCCAGGCACACGTTCGACTTTTCAATATGAAAAATATTGCACCGACAACACGGATTGCGCCCATTCAGTCATCGGGCAGGAGTTCGACCGTGTCGTTTCAGTTCTTGACGCTTGTTTCCATTACGGTCAGGACGGCAAGATATATGCCGACAACGCCTATTATTCCCAACGGCAAATGCTTTACCAAATCATAACACGGACACGTAAAAAGTTGTGCATACTGATAATAAACAATCCACTGATGATGAATCGATGTATCGACATCCTCAACCGCTGACAATTACAGCAAGCCCATCATTGCATATCAGGCATGAATGGAAGTCTACGATTGGACGAAAAATCCTTATACAGGCTATCGACTTGATAGAATGACGGATGGGATACTCCTTTGGCCGATAATGCCTCCAACAACTGTTGTTCGGTTTCAAACCATATAACGGAATCGGTTGTGGCATCAATCACGGCAAACTGCTCTTTATGCCACCTATCATACGTATTTCCCGGCATCCTATCCAATGGAATAAAGTCATCAGAATAACGCATATAGATTATTGAATCAGTAACACCTACTGTCTCAACCGATAGACGGCAAGATGTCAGTCCGGCTCCTCCAAATTCGTCAATATTATCACGACGAATACAATGCCATTCGTTATCAGAATCTATTGCGGATAGTTCGTACGGAGCAACTAAAGGGAATCTGTAATAATCCCAGTACCCCGGGTCTGTATAAAATCCGGTGCGAAAAATGTCATTTACATCATCCCGAATACTATCCCAAACTCGTTCTTTCGCCGAAACAACTTTGCCCTTGATTTCACTTGACTTATTCTTTATCCTGGAACAGCCACAAGTCATCAACAAGAGCATAAATAACAATCCGTATTTCATATCGGTCACACAAAGTTATGCAGACAAATATACAATTAATTTATTCAGAAATAGTATATTTGCATCAAAATCCAAGAGTATGAAGTCATCTTGACTTCTTGAAGGATGTTAAAATCATCAGCCATCTGATAATTGTTTCGAGACCTTTCCGCCATTCTTGGTCTGTTTTCGCCCCGTCCCGCGGTCACGATGCCCGCATCGCTCCCTTGAAACGACCCGAAAACAACCTCAAGACTGCCTGGAAATGTCAACGATTCAAAAGTCAAGATGACTTCTATGTTTGGCTTTAACAGACTCCAAACCATATCTAAAAACATTTTCAATATGATGACGAGAGGGATTGTGACACTGGTGTTGGCAGTATGTTGGTTGACGACCCATGCGGTCGAATATGTCATTGAGGGACAAATCGAGGGCTGTGACGGCACGACAGTCTACCTCCGTGACTATGGACGGCATGACGGGGCGAGAATTGACAGCACCAAGGTCGTTGGAGGGAGATTTCAGTTGAAAGGCAGCTATCCCCGGAACGCATTTGCCCGGGTCGATTGTGGCAACCACTATTCCAACTGCGTCCTCGACACCCTCGCGATTGTCGATTTCGGAACACATTACCCGAAAGGTGGGTCCCTGTTAAACACACGGTTTCGCGATTTATGCCAATCCGAAAAAGCCATATTAGATGAACTTGGACGGTTCAGTTCCGAATTACAATCCCATGGATTCAGCCAACAAGAGTGCAGCGACATATTCAAACTCCTGTATGACAAACGCCGGCCCGATTTAATGAAATTATACACCGATGCCATCCTCGGCAACGACAACGGCATCGGGGAGGCATTCGTCATATCACTCGGAAATCTTTGGGGATTGAAAACCGAAGAATGGGATTCGGTATACCGTCAGATGCCCGACAACCTAAAAAACTCATCCATTGCCCGGACGTTCAACGATAAATACGCCAACATAAGGAAATCACAAGAAGGAATGCCGTTCCTGGACTTCAAGGCTAAAGGCCTCAAAGGGAAAACTGTCAGCCTGTCTGACTATGTCGGCAAAGGCAAATACGTCCTTGTCGATTTCTGGGCATCATGGTGTGGCCCTTGCAAAAAGGAGGCCGCCGAAGTATTAATGCCCCTTTATAAAAAGTACGCCGGAAATCCAAATTTCGAAATATTAGGGGTTGGCGTATGGGACAAACCCGAATCAATCTTAGAATCATTAAAAAACACCCCTTATCCATGGGCACAGATTATCGACACCGATAATAGTTCAATGGAACTGTATGGCTTCGACTTTGTCCCAATGATAATCCTATTCGGCCCTGACGGGACGATTCTAAACCGCGAACTACGAGGCGACAAATTGATAGAAACCGTTGACCGATGCCTAAGTACGCCCTGATTGCAATATTCATTTTAGCGTCAACCGTCGTTAACGCCCAGCAAGCGGATGTCAACACATCTGCACGGCAGTCCGAGACCGACTCGATTATCGCCGCTGTTGAGAAACATTTCGGGTGGAATGACGAAGCCTATTCCGCTGACATCGCCAGAGATAAACTTAAAAAAGGGGATGCCTGTCTGTTATTGCAGGGAAGCATCGTCCCGGTGGTATACATCGGTCAAGACAAGTTCAAGAAGAAATATGGAGTAGATTATTATGATTTCGGATGCATGGTCTATTGCTCCGAATATCAGATGAAGGTCTACAACATCTCCATCATGGACTGGTTGTATTCAAGGTATGGCGACAAGTGGCTCAAAGACATACGCGAGGATGTGCCCGGTCTGAACGAATGGCAGAAACCTGATTACATATATACTGCCGTTGAAGAAATGCCCGTCTACGGCAACAACTCCTTAGATTTTCCGAGAGCCGTGTGCGACTCTGCCCTAATACATCTTCATAGTTGCGCAAATTATGGCTTGACAAGAATCGTACTTGAATTTGTGGTGGAACGTGACGGCAGCCTATCAGGCATCGAGGTAAAAAACATCCATGGAGAATTAAAACCATTGTTCGAAAAAGCCATCGCCCGATTCCGTTGGACGCCGGGCACACATTACGGCCGACCTGTCCGTGTCAGGATGAGGATTCCTATACACATTCACTTTCAAGAATGAGGAATTAGGAGTTATTCCAATGATTTTGTTCTGCAACATCCACTATTCAATATACGACATCCCGCTAAAACAGGAACAATACTGAACACCCAATTCACAAATGTTGCAGACAGGAACAACAACCCTGTCATTCCATCATGTATCTCACAGTTAATCCATACAATGGTCGGAACAAGAAGTATCGGCAACGAAATTCCCCACCATATAAGAACCTGCGGTAACCATCGCCGCCCCTTTGCAATCAGATAGGTCAACACCCCCGACAGCATATATGCCCCAAAACCGATAGCCATGACAACCCAGGCGCTTCTATCCCGAAACCATTCCTCAAACCCCACCGTATATACCAGTGGATTCAGAAACACCGTTATCACCGAAACGAGAAACGCCACCAAGATAAACCGTCCGAAAAGTGAGTTCATAATATTACATGTTTATGGCAAAAATAGCCTAAAAATATGACACAGGGACATACCACGGTATTTTTAACATGTTTTGTTTAACTCCATGGAAGCCTGTCACAGAAAAATAGTAATTTTGCACGAAGACTATGTTATTGCAGAAGATTTCAATCGACAATTTCAAGAACATCGGCCATGCCGAACTTGAATTCTCACCCAAGATTAACTGTTTCCTGGGCAATAACGGCATGGGAAAGAGCAACCTGCTCGATGCCGTCTATTTCATGAGTTTCTGCAAGAGCTTCATGGCCGTACCTGACGCTATGCTCATCAAGGACACCGAGGAATGGGCGATGATACGTTCAAATTATCTGCGCCGTGACGCTGACGAGACACTCTCGCTCGCCATGTACCGTGGCAAACGCAAACGACTCAAGCGTGGCGACAAGGAATATGTGCGGCTTAGCGCACATATCGGTCAATTCCCCCTTGTCATAGTCTCACCACGCGACATCGACCTTGTGAGAGGCTCGGGCGAGGAGCGTCGCCGCTGGATGGACATGGTGATTTCCCAAAGCGACCCGGTGTATCTCGATAACCTCATCCGCTACAACCATGCCGTCGAGCAACGCAACTCCATGCTCAAGTCAGAGCATACCGACCCGGTGCTTTTTGAAGCAATAGAGACCCCTCTGTGCATGGCCGCTGAATACATAAACCGCAGCCGCAGCCGTTGGATAGAGGACCTCGACGTGTTATTACGCCGTTATTATTCCCTTGTCGCAGGGGAAGGAGAGACCATTGAAATCGAGTACCAAAGCCGTCTCAACGAGCCGGGTATGACGATGCGGCGGCTTCTTGACGAGACCAGTGCCCGCGACATGATTCTCCGGCACACAGCGTCAGGCATACACCGAGACGACATAGACATGGTGCTGAAAGGGATGCCGATGCGCCGCACCGGCTCACAGGGGCAATGCAAGACATTCACAATCGCGCTACGGCTCGCCCAGTACGACTTCCTGCATTCCACCACCGGGGTCAAGCCATTGCTGTTACTTGACGACATCTTTGACAAACTTGACGCCGACCGCGTCGGTAACATAATGAACCTTGTGACAGGCGAAGGGTTCGGACAGATTTTCATCACCGACACCAACCGCAAGCACCTTGACGAAATCATCGCCCGTACGGGTGGCGAACATAAAATATGGGGAGTCAACGACGGTTCTTTCTCCCAATTGTCAACATCAGCCATTCACCCATGAAGCGCACCGACCCCAAATCAATCAGCCAAATTATCAACGAGGCGTTGCAGTCGAGCGGGATGACATCGAGTTTCAATGAACAGAAGCTCTGTTATCTATGGCCCGAAATCGTCGGCGCGGCGGTCAACCGACACACCACACGGCGATATGTCGACCATGGCACACTGCACGTCTACTTGTCGTCGGCATCATTAAAAAATGAACTTTCATTTCTGCGTGAGCGTCTTGTCGAGCAATTGAACTCGGCCGTGGGCGCACACGTAATTGACAACATAGCGATACACTGATGAACCCGATAGAACTCAAAACATCACCCAATCCCCGCGTCCCCGATGCCGAATTCCCTTTCAGGCACTCACTGCCATTGCAGACACGATTCAGCGACTTCGACATGCTCGGCCACCTCAACAACAACATCTACCTGACATTCATGGACCTTGCCAAGGCGCGATATTTCCTGCAATTGATTCCCGACTGCATGAAAATGAACGGCACCGGCGTGGTTGTCGTCAATATCAACTGCGACTTTTTCGCCCCGACACTCTTTGAAGAACCAATCGAGGCACTTACAACCGTGACATCGATAGGCCAAAAAAGTCTCACCCTGGAACAGCGCATAATAAACCCTGAAAGCGGCGAGACCAAATGCATCGGGCGCACCGTCATGGCAGGATTTGACCCTAAGACAATGCATTCGGCTGACATACGGCAGGAATGGATTGAGGCTATTGAAAAATTTGAAGAACGTACAATATCGACACCACAGGCATGACAATAAAAGAATCAATGCATGAGATAATTGCAGCCGAGAGCGCGGCTCTCGCTGCAATCCCTTACTCCGATGCAATCGACCACGCCATCGAGTTGATAATCGAACACGTGCACCGACGCGGCGGCAAACTCGTCACATCAGGAATGGGAAAGGCCGGGCAAATCGCCATGAACATAGCCACCACATTCTCCTCAACAGGAACACCCGCCGTGAACCTGCACCCCGGCGAGGCCCAGCACGGCGACCTCGGCGTGCTGCAACCCAATGATGTGATGCTGTTGATTTCCAACTCAGGCGCGACCCGCGAAATCATCGACCTGGTCTATCTGACACGCAACCTGTACCCCGACATACCGATGATTGTCATAACCGGCAACCCGGACAGCGAGCTCGGACGTTTAACCGATGTAACCATCTCTACAGGCGGTTCCCCCGAGGTATGTCCCCTGGGGCTCACCCCCACCACCTCGACCACGGTGATGACCGTCATCGGCGACATCCTTGTCGTCAATGTCATGAGGCTCACCGAATTCTCTCGCGAACAATACGCCCTCCGGCATCACGGCGGATACCTCGGCCATAAATCCCGCAACGAATTTGAAAAATAATCTCACCATGAAACCAACACTAACCCGGCTGTCAGTCGCTTTCGTCATGATATCAGCCATTGCCATCGCGGCATCGGCATCCACCGATGTTGTCGTGGGAGCGTCACGCACCGACCGCTATGTCCCGTTATTGAAAGGCAAACGCATCGCCCTGATGAGCAATCACACAGGCATGGTCGATTCAGTGCACACCCTCGACCTGATGCTTTCAAAAGGCCTGAACGTCACCACCATTTTCTCACCCGAACATGGATTCCGTGGCAATGCCGACGCCGGAGAGCATGTCAGCAGTTCGGTAGACAAAAAGACCGGAATACCCATCGCGTCACTCTATGACGGCAAGAAACGTGGCCCGTCACAGCAGGTACTTGACAACATCGACGTCATAGTGGTTGACATACAGGATGTCGGGTTACGCTACTACACCTACTACTGCACCATGCTCGACCTTATGAATTCCGCCGCGGCAAACGGCAAACAATTCGTTGTCCTTGACCGGCCCAATCCCAACGGAATGAGTGTTGACGGCCCCATTCTCGACATGAAATACCAAAGCGGCGTAGGCCGTCTACCTATTCCGGTCCTTCACGGGATGACACTCGGTGAACTCGCACTGATGGCCAACGGCGAAGGTTGGCTAAAGGAAAATCGCAAAGCCGACCTGACCGTGATTCCATGCGAGAATTACACCCATCAGACCCGTTACCAGCTGCCGATACCTCCGTCGCCCAACCTGCCCGACATGAAATCGGTCTACCTGTACCCGTCGACATGTTTTTTCGAGGCCACCCCTGTGAGCCTTGGACGTGGCACCGATATGCCGTTCACCGTCTACGGTCATCCCGATATGAAAGGATACCGATTTTCATTCACGCCACGAAGCCGACCGGGCGCAAAGAACCCGCCCCAACTCGACAAGAAATGCTTCGGTCGAGACCTGCGCAATGTCTCCGATGAAGAAGCCATCTCGATGGGAGTCAACCTTGAATACATCATCGATGCATACCGCAGCCTCAATATCGGCGACAAATTTTTCACCTCATTCTTTGAGAAACTAATCGGACGCGGAGACATTCGCGGCATGATTGAACGTGGCATGACAGCCGATGAAATCAAGTCGACATGGGCCGACGATGTCAACCGATTCAAGCGACAACGCCGCCCCTACCTCCTATACGCCGAATAATCCCATGCCCTTAAACTCTAAACTTCATCCCCATGTCCCCAATAATCGTCATTATCGCAATCGCCTGTTATTTCGCAGTGCTGCTTTCAGTCAGCTACTTTGCCTCACGAGGCAGTGACAACTCGACATTTTTCACCGGGAAGCGGCAGGCCCCGTGGCCGGTCGTGGCATTCGCCATGCTTGGCGCGGCCATTTCAGGAGTGACATTCATCTCCGTCCCCGGCATGGTCGTGGGGAAAGGATATGCCTACCTACAGATGGTGCTCGGATTCATCGTAGGTTACTTTGCCATCGCATGGGTGCTGATTCCGATGTTCTACAGGCGCAACCTTGTGTCGATTTACGGCTATCTTGAACAGAGGTTCGGCAACTCGACCTATAAGAGCGGGGCATGGTTTTTCTTCATCTCCAAGATGCTCGGGGCATCGGTGCGTTTCTTCGTCGTTTGCGCCGTGTTGCAGATTCTCGTCTTCGGGCCGCTGCACATCCCTTTTGAGTTCAATGTCATAGTCACCATCGCCCTTATATGGTTATACACTGTCCAAGGGGGCGTTAAATCAGTCATCTGGACCGATGTGCTGAAATCATTCTGCCTCATCATGTCAGTGGTGCTGTGTATCTTCTTCATCGCCATGAACCTCGGGTTCTCATTTGGCGAACTGACATCGGCAATCACGTCACACGAAACCTCACGCATGTTCTTTTTCGACAATCCAAAAGAGGGCACATATTTCTGGAAACAGTTCATCGCCGGTGTGTTCATGGCAATCGCCATCAACGGCCTTGACCAGGACATGATGCAACGGTGTCTTGCATGCCGCGACTCCGGCTCGTCAAGCAAGAACATGATTGTCAGCGGTGTGTTACAGTTTTTTGTGGTCGCCCTGTTCCTTTTACTCGGCACCCTCCTTGTCATATACGTCGAGCGCACACCGGGTCTTGAAATTCCTGAAAAGACCGACGAATTGTTTGGACTTGTAGCCGCACATCCCTCGATGCCTGTAGTCGTGGGCGTGCTGTTTGTAATCGGACTGATTGCGGCTGCATACTCGGCCGCCGGGTCGGCCCTGACATCTCTCACGACATCGTTCACAGTCGATATCCTCGACGGTAGAAAAAAATATGAGGACACAAGGCTGACCCGCGTACGCAAACGCGTCCATGTAGCAATGTCGGTGGTCATGGGATTCGTCATCATCGCATTCTATTACATCAGCGAGGAAGACGCAATATCGGCGGTGTACACTCTCGCATCCTATACCTACGGCCCGATTCTCGGCCTGTTCGTATTCGGGATGGTCGGCTCGAAACCCGTACGTGACCGCCTTGTCCCGGTGGTGTGCATCGCCGCACCTGTCCTGTCATACGGAATCCAATGGACATTAAAACAGTTGTGGGGCTACGAGACCAGCTTCGAGCTACTGCTCATCAATGCCGCCGTGACAATCGCCGGACTGTGGTTTATCAGCCTTGGACATAAGAGGGTGTTTTAAAATAAATGTTAAATTAGCGATGATGAATCTTTTAGGTAAATTGCATATTGACATGAGGGAGCGATGCGGGCATCGTGACCGAGTGGCAACTGCGATTTAACAAAAGAGACATCATGACAATATGTAATGATATAATATTATTAAACACATTGAGGATGTCGATTGATTACCTATAGCTCAACTTCCGTGCCTTTAGAGCGTCTTTCGCCCGTCGTTTCAGTCACATAGCCCGCTATGCTCCCTCAACTCCCGGCGAAATCCATCTCAAAATCCACGGGACGCTAATTAACAGTTATTATGAAACACCCTCTAAACCTGAAAAAGCCTGACATCATGTCAAAAAACCTATTGAACCGATATATCTGGTTTGTCGATATCATCAAACGGTACGGAAAAATCTCCCGCGACCAGTTGAACAAGGAATGGGAACAATCGCCCTACTCCGACGGGCAGCCTATGCCCCGACGCACATTCTACAACTATCGCAACTCGATAGAGGATTTATTCGGAATCAACATCGAATGCAGCCCCTCAACCTACGAATACTATATCGCCGATAATGACACCCACGGAGAGAACCTGACCAACTGGATGCTGAACTCGGCTGCGATGAACAATGTAATTACCGATGCCCGCGAAGTGGCGGGACGCATCTTCCTGGAAGACGTGCCATCGGCCCGCACTTATCTTTCAACCGTAATAAAGGCCCTGAAAGATTTTCATCCCGTTATCTTCACCTATCATGCGTTCAACCGCAGCAATCCCACGACCGATGTCACAGTCGAACCTTATTTCCTAAAAATCTTCCGTCAACGATGGTACCTCACGGGACGTAACGTGAAAGATGACAAAATCAAGACTTACGCGCTTGACCGTATACATGACCTGGTTGTCCACAGTTCCACATTTGAACTCCCGGCCAGCTTTGACGTGGAAGAATACACCCGTGATTCATTCGGCATAATCTTCTCTCAATCAGAGGTCAAGGATGTCGCCATTAAATGCGATGTCTCCCAGGCACGCTACCTTCGCGCCCTCCCGTTGCACCCGTCACAGCATGAGGCCGTACACGATTCCTACTCTATTTTTTATTACAAGCTACGTCTGACCCATGATTTTGTACAGGAAATCCTGTCCTTTGGCCCGCGTCTCACAGTCCTGTCTCCACCTGAACTAAGGGCAATGGTTGTAGATGACCTTAACCGCACTTTGGACAATTACAGGTCAAAAAAGCGCAGAAGACAGAGATAGCTCCAATTGATATTGCATTTTATTGGAAAACGTCAATATTTTGCATAACTTTGTCGCGTTCCACCCCTAATATGCGACAATATGCCATTAATCCTACCGTCTGGTTATAAACTGAAACTACTTCCCGAGACCACTGAGGTCGCAATCAAACTCATCAAAGAACGATTTCAGGCACGGCTGTCCGAAGCACTGAATCTGCGTCGCGTCACCGCCCCGCTGTTTGTTCTCGCGGGCACAGGACTCAACGATGACCTCAACGGCGTGGAACCGCCGGTATCATTCGACATCCCCGCCATGGAAGGTGCGACGGCAGAGGTCGTGCACTCACTCGCCAAATGGAAACGCTTGAAACTCGCCGAATACGGCATCGCCCCCGGATATGGACTATATACCGACATGAATGCAATCCGTTCATGCGAGGAACTCGACAACCTCCATTCGCTCTATGTCGACCAATGGGACTGGGAACAAACCATCACGACCGAAGACCGCACCCTTGACTACCTGAAGCAGACCGTCAGCAAAATATACCGTGCATTGAAAGAAACCGAACGGGACGTTTACCGTCGGTTCCCCCACATCACACCCTATCTACCCGAAGAAATCACATTCTTACATGCCGAGGAACTGCGCCGTTCTTATCCGGGAATGACACCCCGTGAACGCGAGGCCGAGGCCGCAAAAAAACATGGCGCGATTTTCATTATAGGCATCGGAGGGGCACTTGGCGACGGACAGTCACATGACGGCCGCGCCCCCGACTATGATGACTGGAGCACGCCTAACGAGGAGGGATTCAACGGTCTAAACGGGGACATTGTGGTATGGAACCGTGTGTTGAATACCCCGTTTGAACTTTCATCAATGGGAATCAGGGTTGACCGGGAAGCATTGTTGGCACAACTCGGTACACGCGGATGTCCCGAAAGAGCGTCATTGCCTTTCCACCGCCGTCTACTTGCCGGAGAACTCCCCGCATCTATCGGTGGCGGCATAGGACAAAGCCGCCTATGCATGCTCCTGCTGCAGAAAGCACACATAGGCGAAGTCCAGGTAAGCATCTGGCCGACAAAACAAGCCGAGGCCTGCCGTCAAGCCGGCATCATGCTGCTGTAGTGTCCGATTTAAAGTTTATAGTTTAGAGGGTAACATCAGGCTTCTTTGTCCCAGTACCGTTCATCGACATTGGCGACAAGATTCTGATAACGCGAGAAAACAAAGAAGAAATCGCTAAGGCGGTTAATGAACTTCAACACGGTCGGGTCAACGTAAGTCTCGTCGACAAGCGAGATGATGCGTCTCTCACAACGACGGCACATCGTGCGGCATACGTGACCGAGCGAAGCGGTGAATGTCCCGCCCGGAAGTATAAAATTATTAATCGGCGGTAACTGCGCGTCCATCCTGTCAATGGCATCCTCAAGCATTTCAACATCGCCCGATGACAACCCACGGCATTCGACCATATCGCCATGAGGGTTATCCGTTGCAAGATAGGTGCCGATGTTGAACAGTTTGTTCTGGGTGAACTGCAACAACCCGCTTATCTCGGGGGAGAGGGCCGATGAACCTGCAAGGACACCGATATTGGCGTTCAACTCATCGACCGAGCCGTAGGCCTCGACACGTATATCGTTCTTCCTCACCCGTTTACCGCCGACAAGCGATGTCGACCCGGCATCACCCGTAAATGTGTAGACATTACTTTTTTTCATATTCAAAATCGTTAAAATTGTCTGGCCACAAAATTAATGAAATTTTTCCATATTTCAACTTAAGCGAATATTCCGTATCTTTGTCCACTGAAAAACAAACAGAGACATGCAACGTTCCGATTTTGAGATAATGGCGCCGGTCGGCTCTCGTGAGTCACTACATGCCGCAATTGACGCCGGTGCCGATGCGATTTATTTCGGTGTCGAAGGCCTGAACATGCGCTCACGCTCATCGGCCAACTTCACCCTTGACGACCTACGCGAAATCGCCTCTATCTGCTCAACCCATGGAGTCAAGACCTATCTGACAGTAAACACCGTTATATACGATGATGACATCGCCAAATGCCGTACCATCATCGACGCCGTGAAAGAATCCGGCATAACCGCAATCATTGCCAGTGACATCGCCGCCATTCAATACGCGCGGTCAATCGGAGTCGAAGTACACATATCCACCCAGGTCAATATCACCAACATTGAAGCCGTAAGGTTCTATGCCGCATACGCAGATGTCATGGTTCTTGCCCGCGAACTCGACCTCGGCCGTGTCAAAGCCATACACGATGCAATAATCGCCGAAAATATAACCGGGCCGTCGGGACGGAGAATCCAACTTGAAATGTTCTGTCATGGCGCATTGTGTATGGCCGTTTCGGGTAAATGCTATCTTAGCCTGCACGAAATGAACTCAAGTGCCAACCGGGGGGCCTGTACCCAGATATGCCGTCGCAGTTACACCGTCACCGACCGCGAGACAGGCGAGCAACTCGACATAGAGAACCAATATGTGATGTCACCCAAAGACCTCAAGACCATCCACTTTATCAACAAGATGGTCGATGCCGGGGTCTCCGTATTCAAAATCGAAGGCCGTGCACGAGGCCCTGAATATGTAAAAATCGTTGTCGAGACATACTCCAAGGCCTTGCAAGCAATATGTGACGGAAGTTACAACGAAAGTCTCATCCGTGATTGGGACAGCAGACTTTCACAGGTGTTCAACCGTGGATTCTGGGACGGGTATTATCTTGGACAACGCCTCGGCGAATGGTCGTCCAAATATGGCTCGTCAGCCACCCGCGTCAAACACTATGTCGCCAAAGGGGTCAGATTCTTCCCGAAAATAGGTGTCGGGGAATTCCTCATGGAAGCGGGGGAACTACACGTGGGGGACGAAATCATCATCACCGGGCCGGTCACAGGCGCAATCATGACGACAGTCGAAGAAATCAGAGTGGGACTCGAACCTGTAGATAAAGCCGTCAAGGGTGACGCATTCTCAATCAAGGTCGACCGAAAGATTAGACCTTCCGACCGCCTTTATCGATGGGACAAAACCAATCTCGCTCAATGACGTTGGCATTTAAGTAAATTTAACCGAAAATAATATTCTACCGATTGCCAGTCAGTAGAAAATTACTACTTTTGCGGGACTTTTTAAGAGATTGTTTAAACACCCTTTTAAGTAACTATAATCCACTATGTATTGGACACTTGAACTCGCGTCAAAACTTGAAGACGCACCATGGCCCGCAACCAAGGACGAACTTATTGACTACGCAATGCGTTCCGGCGCGCCCCTCGAGGTCATCGAGAACCTACAGGAAATGGAAGACGAAGGCGAAGCCTACGAATGCATTGAAGACATCTGGCCCGACTACCCCTCCAAGGAAGACTTCTTCTTCAACGAGGAGGAGTATTAAAGCTAGAAGATATACTTAACTTACAAATAATCAGTGGCTGAACAACAAAAGAGTTTGTTTGGCCACTGGTGTTTTATAGACCTAAATGGCGTAGTTTATCTGGCTAAAACCCGACATGATAACTGCCTGTGAAAGTTGTATTTGCATAGTGATTATGTCGCTAAGAATTTATACCTTTGCACTAGAGGTATAATATTTAGAGGCTTTGGTATGACAAAATACAGCATTCCCAAACTGCCGCTTTCCTATGACTTGGAAACTAAGGCTGTTTTGAAGCAACTCAATAATGCCAACATGAGATTGGCAGAGCTTAAAGGTGTGGCCATGACTATTCCTAACGAGAATATATTGGTAAGCACTCTTACTTTGCAAGAGGCTAAGGACAGCTCTGAAGTTGAGAATATTGTGACTACGCAGGATGATTTGTATCAAGGTGCGGCTGAATCATTCTCGGGGTATGCAATTAATGCTGCAACCAAGGAGGTTTTGAATTATCGCGAAGCGTTACAGCATGGATTCCGATTAGTGAAGGAAAAGGGAGTGCTGACATCTTCTGTCATCAAGGATATTCAGAAACTTCTTGAACATAATTCTGCCGGTTTCAGAAGTGTACCGGGTACAGCCTTAAAACGCTCGGATGGTAAAATCGTATATACACCTCCACAAGATAAATCCGAGATTCTTGGCTATATGGATAATATAGAGCAGTTTATCAATGATGATGCCGTTTCGGAGCTTGATCCTCTTATCAAGTTGGCGATAATTCATCATCAGTTTGAAAGTATTCATCCATTCTATGATGGCAATGGGCGTACCGGTCGTATAATATGTGTGCTGTTTCTTGTCTTGACAGGAAGACTGGATCTTCCCATTCTTTATTTAAGTCGTTACATCACTCATAATAAGGGAGAATATTATCGTCTTATTCAAGCAATCAGAGACAAGAACGAGGACAATGCCGATGAGTGGGAAGCATGGATTCTATTCATGCTCAAAGGTATTGAAGAAACAGCCATTGAAACTACAAGGCTCGTTAAAGGAATCTCCAAACTGATGGCAGAATTTAAGGCTGTCCTAAGACCCAAATTCGGTAAGCAATATCGTCACGAGCTGCTGAACAACTTATTCTTCCATCCTTATACAAAAGTTGAATTTCTTGAAAAAGAGTTGATGGTCAGTCGAGTTACGGCACAACGCTATCTTAACACCCTAATGGAGACTGGCTTGATTGACAGAGTGAAGATTGGAAGAGCATACTACTATATTAATCTACCTTTGACGAAGTTGTTTATCAGTGTTTCAGATACTGAAAATAATGAAGATGTTCCACCCATAGAGTCGGTCTCACCTTCTTTATAGGTTTCTGTTCACCATTCATGTTTTGTGAACACCAAGCGCAATTTGCTGTTCACAAAATGGCGTTTTGTGAACAGCAACAAAATTTATCTTTTCAGATTTGTTGATTTTTGAACAGTTGCATTCCATCGCTTTTTATAACAAAATACAATTGTCTATTCAATAGTTTATTTACATAAGTGACTAATAGCCAATCATAATAAATCTTTTCAACGAGGAGGAGTATTAAGGCAGTGGAATTATATCGACAACTCATCACCAGCGACATAAACCAAAGAAATTTGTTTATGTCGCTGGTGTTTTATATAACGTAATATCATCGCGTTAACATTTGTTATGGTGAATCTGTCGTATTATCGCTTATTCGAAACCTGCCTATAAAAATTCGACTGTTAATTCCCGACACTCTAAATATTATTTGTTGTCTTTCAAATAATTACTAAATTTGCAACCGTAGGCAGCAATGCAGAGAATACGGTCAAGGTTAATGCAGGTGGGTCTGCAGGTTCATAATAAAAAGGGCATCACTTGCCTATACAGTTGTTTCATACACAACATTGGCATCAGCAAAACAGTTAGTTAATATTTATGGAATCATATAACATTCTTATGGAAACAAGGTTTATCAGTAGAGAAAAATTGGTAAAGCCTACTACTATATCAATAATCCTTTGATGGATTTATTCCTAAGTGTTTCAGATAATCATATCGATGTCACTTCAATTGAATCTGTATCTTCCTTACAACAATAGATACCATTGGCTACCATATGTTTATCAAGGCCCTCCTCTCTGCATATGGCTCTAAGAGACTCTCCTGATATTAAACGGCTGATTATGTTTAGCCGTTCTTCAAAATTGTGGTGTCTATACATAATGCACCCCCAAATGTTTTGTATCTAACTTTTGGGGTGCAGTTCATTTTAGGGGTGGTTTTTTGTGTCTCATCCGAAATTTTTCATTGATATGTTAAATTTGCGCAGTGTCAGTTGATAAATCCGTAGCTGCTGTCGAAGCACCAACACCGACAATTGTTTCGATGTCGATGTTACGTATGTACCGATGTTCACCTGTATCCTCATCGGAAAAGGAAGCGGCGAAGCTGTTTTGCAAGAAAACGGATGTTCAGGAGGTCTTTTACAAATAATATGCGTTTTCCACCAAGCCATTCTCCAAAATCCATTAAAGAGTCCCTATAAGCTTCTATAATCGCCGGAACCTCCTCCTCTTCCCAAGGATTCAGGTTGATTTTTCGACAATAATGACGGCGGTAAAGACGTATGAATTGTTGTATCGCCCGCTTTTTTCTTTTTCATTCCATGCCTCTGCCCCTTTAAGTCCATGATTCTTCGCGAAGCTGCGGAATATTCTGTTGGGATAGATAATGAAAGGCCCATAATCTTCAGGGATTTGCACTGCAGAGGCGATGCGGTCATATACGCTTGTACACTCGGCAAAAACTTTTTCGCGCGGTTTGATACACTGTATCGGCTCTATTACTTGAGCATATCTTGCTGGCTTATCAATTATCTTTATCTTGTCGGAAATACCGAGCAATGCAAAAGCCTCGGAAATATTAGAATGGAAGGAGTGTATGTCTGGTGTCGGTGAGGTGAATACTATTTTATCCCAATTCGGGCATCTATAGTCGAAAAGAATCCAAAGTCGTGAAAGCGTTTCCACTAGGAAATGCCCCCAATGTCTATGCAGAGGCCCCCCCGAATAGAACGTGTTCATTAGAGGTTTCAACATCCTTCCCAGCCAAGACTTTCTCTGCAGTTTCGGAATATTCTTGGTCGCAACTTAAGTCCGACATTTTCCCCAAAGAATCCAAAACTGCACTTTTGTCGAATTCTCCCTCACGAAACAATACGATACAGGCATTGTCCAACTGTTTAAAAGATGCCTGTTCCCCTGTCGGGGAACAAAAATTTTGTATAATGTTGGCAATTCGGAATTTTTCTGTCCTTAGATATCTAACCTGCTTAATCATGCCACAAAATTACTCAATCGACCACACTTCTCAAAGTAATGGCACTCCCAATTTTGACTCTACTCCTATGGTTTACTAACCTTTACCCACGGCTGCATCTATTGCTACGCCAACACCTCACCGTCATCAGCCGCAGCAAATTATCACACACATTGCAATAAAATGTTGACAGGCTCAATTTTATAACCCCTGATGAATTGCATGGAATTGGTAGGAGGGTGTTGCAAAACTCCGAAAAATTGCCCTACCCAGTTTTGCAACATCCTCGTTTTATATCGAAGAAAGAGAGAGTGGGAGTGTATGACAGGAATCTATTTTGTCAACAGATTATATACCACGACGGCATTGTTGTGTTGTTCATCGTGCGAGGAATATAGAAGGGTCACGACAGGTTTCTGCGAAAGAAGACGGCGCAACGCCCCGAACGAAGGGTTGTCTTCAAGCTCTCTGACATATCGTGCCTCAAACTCGGGCCATCGGGTGTCAGAGTCAGCATGAAACCATTCACGGAGTTCGGTAGAGGGCGCGATGTCCTTGTCCCACACATCATAATGGAATGTCTCATGTGAGAGTCCTCGCGGCCACAATCTGTCTATATACACCCTGAAGCCGTCGGCCGGGGAAACGGGGTCATAAGCCCACTTTAGTCGGTATTGTGTCATAAATCATATTTTTGAAAAATTTCAACGCCCAATCACACCATATAGTTCACGCTATAAGAATACGCCACTCTCTCCTATCAAACGACACAAGGGCGATGCCGGATAATCCGGCATCGCCCTTGCGGAATTATGTTAACGGTTATCGTTATGCGGGGAGGTTGTCGCCGACCTTACCGACCTCGGGGTCTACACCCCATTGCTGCTGGGCGAGACGGCGGTAGTTGTTGTAACGCCACTGGGCATTTGCCTTGGCAGCGGCGAACAGTTCGGCTGCTTCAGCGGGATACTGCTTCATCACAGAGGCGTAACGCACCTCGCCTTTGAGGAAGTCCTCAAATTTGTCCCAATCGGGAGCCTTGGAGTCAAGCGAGAACGGATTCTTTCCTTCATCCTCAAGCGCGGGGTTGTAACGCCACAGATGCCAGTAACCACATGCGACAGCGTTGATTTCCTCCTGCTGTGCCTTGCCCATACCGGCACGGATGCCGTGATTGATACAGGGTGCGTAGGCGATTACGATAGAGGGTCCGTCGTATGCCTCTGCCTCGCGGATAGCCTTAAGGGTTTGGGCGTTGTCAGCACCCATTGCAACCTGGGCGACGTAAACGTAGCCGTATGTGGTAGCGATGAGACCGAGGTCTTTCTTGCGTACACGCTTGCCTGACGCGGCAAACTTGGCGATTGCGCCGAGCGGGGTAGCCTTGGATGCCTGACCGCCTGTGTTGGAGTAAACCTCGGTATCGACAACAAGCACATTGATGTTCTTGCCTGACGCGAGCACATGGTCGAGGCCACCGAAACCGATGTCGTATGCCGCGCCGTCACCGGCGATAATCCATTGCGAGCGTTTAGCGATGAAGCCTTTGTGGAGAAGGATGTTCTTGCAGACATCACAACCGCATGCCTCACAGAGGGGAACGAGCTTCTCGGCAATTTCGCGCGTCTTGACTGCGTCGTTGCGGTTTTCAAGCCATTCCTTGGCAAGTGCCTTGATTTCTTCACCACATGTAGGACATGCGATTGCATCGTTCATGAGAGCCTCAAGACGCGCGACCATCTTCTCGTTGGCGATTGACATGCCGAGACCGAATTCTGCGAAGTCCTCGAACAACGAGTTGGCCCATGCGGGACCGTACCCCTTGGCGTTGGTCGTATAGGGTGTCGAGGGGACGGAGCCTGAATAGATTGACGAGCAACCGGTGGCGTTGGCAACCATTTCATGGTCTCCGAACAGTTGCGAAATGAGTTTCACGTAAGGAGTCTCACCGCAACCCGAACATGCGCCGGAGAATTCAAACAACGGAGTCGCGAACTGACTGTTCTTGACATTCTGCTTGATGTCAACGAGGTCCTGCTTGGAAGCCACATTGGCGACACAGTAGTCCCATTCCTTCTGAACGTCAAGCTGCGTCTCGAGCGGTTTCATCTGCAATGCCTTCACGCCCTTCTTGCCGGGGCAGACATCGACGCAGTTACCGCAACCGAGACAGTCGAGAACATCGACCGCCTGCATGAAACGCATGCCGGCGAATGTCTTGCCGATAGCGGGGATTGTATCATTTTCTCCGAAAGGAGCGGCCGCCATTTCCTCAGGGGTGATTACAAACGGACGGATAGAGGCGTGGGGGCATACAAACGCACACTTGTTACACTGTATACAGTTCTCCTCGAGCCATTCGGGGACGAAAGCGGCCACACCGCGTTTCTCGTATGCCGCAGTGCCCTGCTGCCAGGTGCCGTCGGCAAACTCACGGAAGTCCGAAACCTTGAGAAGGTCTCCATCCTGCGCGTTGATGGGACGCACGATGTTGTTGACGAAAGCCGGGTCATTGTTCTCGACAGCGCAATCCTCGGCGAGTTGGCTCCATGCCTTGTCGACAGGGAGTTGCTTGTATTCACCTCCACGGTCAACGGCGGCATAGTTCTTGTCGACGATGTCTTGCCCTTTCTTGCCGTAGCTCTTGACGATGAACTTCTTCATCTGCTCCACGGCAAGGTCAACGGGAATCACCTCGGTGATGCGGAAGAACGCGCTCTGTAGGATTGTGTTCGTGCGATTGCCGAGACCGATTTCCTGTGCGATTTTGGTCGCGTTGATATAGTAGACGGTGATATCGTTGTCTGCAAAGTATTTTTTGACCTTGGCGGGCAAATTCTTGGCAAGTTCCTCACCCTCCCAGATAGTGTTGAGCAGGAACGTACCACCCTTGCGAAGACCGCGTGTCACGTCATACATGTGCAGATAGGCCTGTACATGGCATGCGACAAAATTGGGGGTTGTCACCAGATAGGTCGAACGGATGGGTTCGTCACCAAAACGCAGGTGGGAACAGGTGAAACCGCCTGACTTCTTGGAGTCGTAGGCAAAGTAAGCCTGACAGTATTTGTCGGTGTTGTCACCGATGATTTTCACCGAGTTCTTGTTTGCGCCCACAGTTCCGTCAGCACCGAGACCGAAGAACTTGGCCTCGAACGTGCCCTTGCCACCGAGCGCGATTTCCTCTTTGGGGGGAAGCGATGTGAAAGTCACATCATCGATTATACCCACAGTGAAGTGGTCCTTGGGCATCGGAAGCGCGAGGTTCTCAAACACGGCGATAATCTGTGCCGGGGTGGTGTCCTTTGACGCCAGGCCATAACGACCGCCAACGATGAGAGGGGCATCCTCTTTACCGTAGAAACACTCCTTGACATCAAGGAAAAGCGGCTCGCCTGTCGCGCCCGGTTCCTTCGTGCGGTCAAGCACTGCGATACGCTTTGCTGTGGCGGGGACAGCCGCGAGGAAATGTTTGGCCGAGAACGGACGGTAGAGATGCACCGACACGAGACCTACCTTTTCACCTTTCTCAACCAAGTGGTCAATCGCCTCCTGGGCAGCCTGTGTTACAGAACCCATCGCGATGATTACACGCTCGGCATCGGGTGCGCCATAATAGTTGAACAGACCGTACTTACGCCCGGTGATTTCCGAAATCTTGTTCATGTATTCCTCTACGACCTCGGGCACTGCATCATAATACTGATTGCATGCCTCGCGATGTTGGAAGAACACATCGCCGTTCTCGGCCATACCGCGTGCCACAGGGGCATCGGGAGTCAGGGCGCGTGAACGGAACTCGGCAAGAGCCTCACGGTCAACCAACGGAGCGAGGTCATCCTGCTCGACAACCTCGATTTTCTGAATCTCATGGCTGGTGCGGAAACCGTCAAAGAAGTTGACAAACGGCACACGGCTCTTGATTGTTGCCAGGTGAGCGACGCCTGAAAGGTCCATGACCTCCTGCACACTACCTTCGGCAAGCATCGCGAACCCGGTCTGACGCACCGACATAACATCCTGATGGTCACCGAAGATGCTCAGCGCGTGAGATGCTATTGTACGGGCAGATACATGGAATACACAGGGGAGCAACTCACCCGCGATTTTGTACATATTGGGAATCATCAGCAACAGACCCTGCGATGCAGTGTAGGTTGTCGTCAATGCGCCGGCCTGAAGTGAACCGTGGACAGCACCGGCCGCGCCACCTTCAGATTGCATTTCCTGAACCAGGACGGTCTCGCCGAAGATGTTTTTACGACCTGCAGCGGCCCATTCATCGACATATTCAGCCATGGTCGACGATGGGGTGATGGGATAGATTGCGGCCACCTCCGAGAACATGTAGGAGATGTGGGCCGCAGCCTGGTTACCATCACAAGTCAAGAATTTCTTTTCTTTACTCATAGAAATCTTATATGTGTTAAAATTAAACTATTTGGAATATTATTACGAATAAACCTGATATTGCCTGAAAACACTTTAGCTATTGGATACAGTCCTCATCAATGTCATAAAAAACACATTGGCAAAATCTGACGCGAATTTACGAAAATTAATCAGAACGACAATGACATGACCGTTTAATTTACGACATGTTAACCGATTGACACACTATCTGCGCCATCTCAATGTGACCGCGGCGTTGTCAAGCTGACAACCCGGAATCGGAGGCAGCAGCTTGGCGACAGTCACCCTGCCAGCCGTGATTTGGGGAAAGCCGACCGTCACAGCGTCAATTATACGACGTGCCACATGCTCTATAAGCATAGACGGCACCGACATCTCCCCCTTAATAATATCGACAAGGTCAGCATAACTGACAGTCCCGTCAAGATTGTCAGATGACATCGCATCCGACATGGAGCATTCCACCGACAATGACACTTCAAAATCATTGCCGACAAGACGCTCCTGCCCTCCCACCCCGTGACAGGAATGTACCCGTAACGCGTTAACCTCTATTGTACCTGTGATTTCCATAAGTACAAAGTTATACAATACACCAGGACAGCAGACGAAAATTAGCGTAAATATTGTTAAGGAAGTTTCGATATGACTTTTTTTGGTTATATTCGCAGTTACAAAATCCTTGTACACATGACGACCAAAGACATAACGACCACAATCCAGGTATTGCAATACGATGAACTGACCGACATAGAGAAGAAGCTAATCGATGCAGCCCGCGAGGCCACCCACCGTTCCTACGCACCCTACAGCCGATTCTGCGTCGGCGCGTCAATCGCGCTTGACAACGGCGAGATAGTCCCAGGCTCCAATCAGGAAAACGCTGCGTTCCCATCAAGCCTGTGCGCCGAACGCACGGCCGCCTATTACGCCCACGCCACCTACCCCGCGTCCAAATTCGCTGAAATCGCAATCGCGGCACGTGGCACCGACGGCAATGAGGTCGCCGAACCTATCCCCCCCTGCGGGGCATGTCGCCAAGCCTTGCTGGAATATGAGAAACTCGCCGGGCACGATGTCCCCGTGCTCCTTGCCGGTCGTGATGAAATCTATCGACTGCCGTCGGTCAAGTCACTCATGCCACTCTCCTTCACCGAATTCTGACCCCGTCAGAAACGTATCCTTTCAATCAAACAGCAAGATACATTTTTCAAAGTTTATTGATTTTGTTGCATACTTGCTGAACATGGTCTAGGCCGTAGAGCAGCGAATGACTGTCAACCCCCATCCATGCGAACATATTACAAATCTTGGAGTAAATGGTGATTATATATGCAGTGTCAATTTGAGCAGTCTGTGCGGAGAAGCAGATTGGTTCATGATGTGCGATGCGGTTGCGCAACGAATTGATTTTATCCAATTCATTGAACACATATCTCTGATTATATTGCTGTTTGACCGAGGACCGAGGTTTGTTTGGGAATATCCGCAATAGGTTTCGCCCGGCTTGAGCATATTGAATAGGCGAAAACATATATTTCCAAATTCCAAACTCCATTTCTGCGAGCAATTTTGAATGTGTATAACGGTTGCCACGCTTCAACTTACGGTAAGTATAAAAAATTATATCACAGGTCTTGGATAGAATAGGCAACGTGAAAATACCATTATTCACAACCGACTCTTTCAACCAATCAGAGCCGAATTGTAATTGCATGTGTCGGTCAATCCGATTACGAAGCGTCACCTCAAAGCAGCTCACAATCGCAAACATTTCCTGTGAAACTTGGAGATTGTAACGGTAGAGCGTCATTGCCTTTCGGGTGTCGCCGTTGCAAGCTGTAACATATCGCGACATCCTTTCGGATGAAATGGCATCTTCAAAATCGAAATAATTCATTGGTTTAACAACTTTTTTACTCAAAAATTTGTTTCACAGACACAAAAACACTACATTTGTAATGTTGAATCCCGGTAGCCCCTGAGCAATCAAGCTATCGGGTTTTGTTTTATGCCCGCAAAAGTAGTCAAAAATCGGAATCAGAAACGCATGCCAACGTTGAGGCCGAAAGACTCAAAAGAGTTGATAAAGGTATAGTCCTTGGTATAATAGACGAATGCATCTACCCTTCCCAAGAGCGAGACAAACAGGCTCCGGTGATTATACACGACCGATGTCATCAGGCGCAGATTGGTCGAGAACATGTCACGGCGACCGTCGGTCGCGTCCTCAAACGAATGCTTGTAACCGATTGATGGCAACACAGTCAGGTTTATCAGCCATCGACGCGGACGCGGCACCCAGTTGTGGGCATATCCCCCGAGCAGATTGTAATCGGTATAATGGAAATTATATTTCTTTGACAACGACGGAAGGAACTCCATCATCTCCTGGGGCAACGATTCAAAGTCAAGACGTATACTCTGATTGTTGAACGCCACCCCCGCGAGCCATGTCCCGGCAGGTTTCAACTGATACTTGGAATAACTGTAAGCCGCGGCCTGGGAATACTTGCGATGGTTGAAAAAATAATACATATCGACCGAAAACTGGTCGGTTGACACGTTTTCCAGAGGCACCGAAATCGTTTTGCCACCCATATAGTCACCGAACCGCTTGATTGTCACCCCGCCGTCATTGGAGCTTTTGGATATATTCCCGGAGAACAACGCACATGTGAAATTGAAGTCAAAGCTACGACGCTTCGACTTGGTGTGGGTCATCAGTTCGTTGACGTTAAACATGTATCCCACCTTGACCGCCATGAAACATAGGTAGCCACCGATGTCGGCGTTAAGGTCTGACATCATGTGGAGTTGTGAATCACTGTCAAACAGCATAAAATAGGAATTGGCCCAGTTATCTGATTTCGCGAACAGTTTCCAGTTTTTTCCAGTCCCCTGAACGTAGGATTTATCGTAGGAATTGAATGTCCTGTCACCCCATTCATACACCTTGAGACAGAACCTGGGGAACTTGGGATAATTGATTCCAGGCTGTTTGATGCGGAAACCGTTCTCAATCAGCTGTGACACCCAGTTCTTTTTACTCCATGCGACCGAATCGGCAACCGCAGTCGAATCGACCGACGCAGGCGTGATGTCAAGCGAGCTGACGCACCCCTCGAGTTTCTCTCTGACAGACACATCCTGTGCGTGCGCTGAATGACAGCACACGACCGACATAATCATAACCGTCAGCAATCCTTTTATAACGGCAACAGGGTTCAACTCTTTTGATTGGAATTCGAGCGCAAAATTACATATTTTTCACAAGTCAGTGTCCTAAACCATTAATTATTATGCCGATTTGACTATTTTTGTGTCCAAAACTTCAATACCCGCCATGATTGTACAATCCGAAATAACATTACGACCTTTCCCGCGTGGCATCCATCTCATCACCGGCGAAATAATGAGACGACTCCCTGCACTCCCGTCAACAGGATTATTGAATCTTTTAATCAAGCACACATCGGCCGCACTCGCGCTTAACGAGAACGCCGACCCCGATGTCCGTCACGACCTCAACGTAATCTTCGACCGCCTTGCCCCCGAGAACGCGCCATATTACCTACACGTGGACGAAGGGCCTGACGACATGCCGTCACATGCCAAATCGGTGATTGTCGGTTCAACGCTCACGCTTCCTATCAGCGACAGCAGACTGAACCTCGGCACCTGGCAAGGCATCTACCTGTGTGAGTTCCGCGACCACGGAGGGCCGAGGCACATCGTCGCGACCATAATCTCTTAGAGATTCCCCCGGTCTCCATCATCCTCCCTGATAACAAGCAGCTTGTCCCCCGGATGCAGACGGCGTGTCCCGTTAGGGATGATGTAACGGTCGCCACGGCGTATCATCATCACAAGCGACCCCTCGGGAAGATTCATATCACGCAATGTATTTCCCTCGACAAGATGACGGTCGGTAAGTTCTATGGTGTGGAGAGTCGTGGGTAGGTCATCTGACAATTCAACTCCGAAATCGTTGTCCCCTGCGACATCATTATCAGAGAGATTCAGCCTACGGGCACACGCGATTACTGTCGTCCCCTGCACAAGGAGCGACAGGAGAGTGACAAAGAAAACAATGTTGAAGATGTGGGACGCGCCATCCACTCCAGCTACCACAGGATAGGTCGCAAAGATAATAGGCACAGCGCCACGCAATCCCACCCAGGAAACAAACAGCCGGGAACGCACCGAAATCTTACGGAACGGGGCGAGTGACAGAAACACACTCACAGGACGCCCCACAAAAATCATGAACAGGCCGATGAGCAATGACACCGCCACGACATCAAGCATTTCATGAGGATTCACAAGCAAACCGAGCATAAGGAAAACGACAATCTGCGCCAACCACGTCATACTGTCCATGAACCGGGAGACTCCCCGACTGTTGGGAAGCCGTGAATTGCCGAGCACAATACCGCAGATATACACGGCAAGGTAGCCGTTGCCCGACAAAGCCGTTGTCGCGGCAAATGTGAAGAACACCATGCCGAGCGTCATAATCGACACCATCGATATCGCTTGTCCGGTGTCCTCTTTGATGTCGGCATTACCCCCCATTCTCCGATACAGCCCTATCAGCCATCGCGACATCTTTCCCATCGCCAACCCCATCACTGTCCCGACGCCGAATTGCAGCAAAAGTTCTATCGCCAGGCCTCCCACCGACAGATGCCCATCAAGGGTAAGTGCCTCTATAAGAATAATCGTCAACATATAAGCCATCGGGTCGTTGGAACCGCTCTCAAGTTCAAGCATCGGTCGAAGATGATGCTTCAACCCCACTTTCTGGCCGCCGAGGATTCCGAACACCGAGGCCGAATCAGTCGATGACATGGTCGCGGCCAGCAACAGTGACGGCATAAGCGCAAAATGGATATTAGTCCATGACATGCCCGAAAGCCACTAGATAAACACTCCCGTCACACCGGCCGTCAACACGACACCGACAGTCGATAACATCAATCCGGGAGCGAGAACCGGTCTTATGGATGAGAGAGCCGTTCCCATCCCGCCTGAAAACAGGATGACACACAGGGCAATCATGCCGATAAACTGCGCTGTGTGCATGTCTCCGAACTGGATTCCTACACCGTCAGTCCCGAACATCATGCCCACAAGAAGAAAAATAAGCAGCAACGGCAACCCTATCCGATAGCTCGACTTGCCAATCAACACCCCTGCCACAAGGAGCACCGACCCGATAAGCAATATATTTTCAGAGGTAATCAATTCCATTGTCATGCAAAATTAACGATTCTTCCCGATAAAATTCCCGGTGGGATGTGCACTCATCAAATTTTTATTAAATTTGTGGCATAAACAGAGATAGCATCCATGAATAACGACAGCAACAACATAGTCATCACCGTGGGGCGTCAATTCGGCAGCGGAGGACGCGAACTCGGGCGACTGCTCGCCCGCGACCTCGGCATATCTTATTACGACAAAGAACTCCTGTTCGAGGCAGCCAAAAGCGCAGGCGTAAGCCCCGAATTCTTTGAACGGCGGGATGAACGCTCTCCGTCGTTTTTTAACGGATTGTTCTCGTTTGCATTCGGCCACACACCGTTAAGTTACTATTCAGGCTCTACATCCATCAGCGATGACGGCATCTACAAGGCTTACAGTGACTTCATGCGTGCCCTCGCCACGAGGGAGTCATGCGTGATTGTGGGGCGCACGGCCGATTACATCCTGCGCGACCATCCCCGGTGCGTCAACCTGTTTGTCCACGCACCGGTCGAGGAACGCGTCAGGCGCATCATGAGACGCAGCCCCGAAATCACCGACCCCGCCAAGGCACGGGCAATGGCCGAACGCACCAACAAACTACGAGCCAACTACTACAATTTCTATACTGACAAGACATGGGGCGACGCAGCATCCTACGACCTGACTTTCGACTCATCGCGCCTTGACATGGGACAGATTGTGGACATGGTGAAACATTACATGAGATTACGCGGCTTCATTTCATGATTTGCCGAAAAATCAGTAACTTTGCCACGTATACAACGTTTCTAATCACGCAACATGAGGGTAAAAAGCATCACAATCACATTAATTTCAATAATATCGGCACTCGCGAGCGCAACGGCACAGAATGTAGTCACACCTGTTGACCGCGATATGTATCCCGGCAAGGTCGTGTCCAACCTTATCGCCTCCGACAGTGATTCCGTGGCCGATGAGTTCCGATTCTTTTTCCCCGACACCATCGCCCGGAGGGTTAATACGCCAATGATACTCGGCAATTACCGCCCGATGGTGTTTGACACGTTCGTGATTATGGACTCCCTGAAGATAGGTAAACCCCAAAAGGTCGATGGGATAAAATCAGTCGCTTCCCCTGAAGCATTCTACTGGCTTGAAGACGCTGCCGGGGTCATTGACCTGGCACGCCACGCACGTCAGCGATACATGGTTGACAATCCATCGTCCGTCCCCTACAATGAGCGATTCCTCCCCGACCCTCCCAAGAAATACCGTGCGGAGGTAAACCCCGAGACAGCAAAAATCACCCTCTCGGAAGAACCGACTCACAATGACATAAACATGGACATGACGGTCGATTTCAACCGTCGCAACTGGCTTCATTCTTTCACCGGCTCGGTGCAGTTTTCCCAAGCCTACGTGTCCCCCAACTGGTATCAGGGCGGCAACAACAACCTCAACATGATTGCCAACGCCGTGTTCAACGTCAAACTCAACCCGGCATTCCACCCCAAACTGCTTTTCGAGACCACTGTGGCCTACAAACTCGGTCTCAACAGCGCACCCGATGACTCCCTGCGCAACTACAGCATCTCGGAGGACCTGTTCCAGGTTAACTCCAAGTTCGGTTACAAGGCAGCCAACCGATGGTACTACTCGATGACCGGCCAATTCAAGACACAGTTCCTTAACAATTACAAAAAGAACACCACCGACCTGAAAGCGGCATTTCTGTCTCCGTCAGAGCTTAATGTCGGAGTCGGTATGACCTATAACTACGCTAACAAGCCAAAGACATTCACATTTGACGCCTCAATATCCCCTTTATCTTGGAACATGAAGACCTGCATAAACGACAAAGTGGATGTGAAAGGAATAGACCCGGGTCAAACCGTGATACATGAATTCGGTTCAAGTGCCGAGGGTAAGATGAAGTGGCAGATGGCAAACAACATCACCTATCAGGCACGCCTGTTCATGTTCACCGACTATGATTACTACCAAGGTGACCTTGAAAACACGATTTCGTTCCAAATCAATCGTTTCCTTTCGTCTCAAATCTATGTGCATCTGCGCTATGATTCCTCAACCCCGCGCCAGAAAGACAACGACTGGCATGTATGGCAGCTAAAGGAGATTTTCAGTTTCGGGTTTAACTACAAATTCAGCACCTATTGAAAACGCTGGCCGTCCTCCTCTCCACCCTTTTTCTGCCCCTATTTCTTTTAGCCGGCGACAAAGACCTACCGGCACGCTCGCCACGGCTCGAAGGATATGGCGACATGACCGAGGTAATCGGGCGTCTCTCATCACAGTCGTTACATGATGTCGAGGGCTTATGGAGATTTCCCGGGTCAGGCGCGACGGTGGCTATACAGCGCGACATTATCCTCCCAGGCGCGACGGCCGGTGTAGAACGTTACACCATTGTCATAATAAACGCCGCCGACCGCACCCTGCGCCCCGGCACAGTCATGGGAGCAGTGCGGCGGAGCGGAACGCGTGACGTGTACGAAGGCCATATATACACCTCTCTTACACACGGAAAAGAACGAGTCCTCACCTCCCCGAAACGTTTCATCCTGCGACTGTCAGACGACGGAGCGTTCCTCAACTTCGAGCCTCGCAAGTCATCGCTGCGCGTCAACCTATGGGCATTGCTGCCCTATATGTTCCGGCGCGTGGTGCGCCCGCGGGAGGACACAAAACATTCCGACGGATGTGTACGTCTATACCCCGAGCCATCCGTCCCGGTCAATCCGCGATACCTATGAAACAACTTGTCCTCACACTCCTACTGCTTACCGCATGTCTGCAATTCACCCATGCACGCAAGACCACACGGCGCGGATTAAAAGTGAACACCGAGGCCTTAAATCCACCCTCGGCGGTCAACGATACCATAATCGCCGATTCCTCGGCAATAACCTATTCAGGGTATGACAAACCGATGCGCACACCCTACGAGACAATGCTTCTCACCAACCATCTCGACACTCCTGTAAGAGCCATCGAGTTACACCTTGAATATTACGACCTACAGGGACGCATGCTGCACAGCCGCAAATGCTGGGTACACACCACGATTCCTTCCGGCGAAACCCGTCTCGTCAAAATCAGGAGCTGGGACACACAACAATCATTCTACTATCACCTCAGCCGCCGACCACGAAACGCCACCGCCACACCCTACACCGTGCGTTCCAGCATCACACGTGTAATCCTCGACCGATAACATGTTGTGGTGCGGCCATGACCGCACCCTACCTGGCTTCAAACGACGTTAGTGTGTATTGTATACCCTCATGCCCTAACCTTGTTTTTTCATTGCGACAGTGCAATAATTGCGCTAAAATGCGAACATTTGAGGTAGGGTTCTGCCATGGCAGAACCCAAAAACAATACAAATCCTCAAAATACACTATTTAACCTGTGACTAATTATTTTTAGTTAATTAGGACTAAAATATCAGTTAAAATTTCATCTATTTTAAGTATTTCCCACAATTTGTGACGGCAGTAATTTTGCAGTGTAAAATTTGCACTGTAAATGAAACCAATCACCAAATCATTACTTATCATCACAACAGCCCTGTTTGCAGGTATCAATGTCAATGCCACGGAGAAAAACGACTCTGTAGCATACACCGACGGCTACCGCAAGTTCCGCTTCGGCGGATACGGCGAAATGATAGCCTCGTTCAAAGACTACGGAATCAACCGCCTCGACGGGACTTCGACAGGCAATGCGCGTATGCACCGCAATACAATCGCCATCCCACGCTTTGTCCTTGCGCTCGATTACAAATTTAACCCAAAATGGATTCTCGGAGCTGAAATCGAGTTTGAATCGGGAGGCACCGGGACTGCCCTTGAACTTGAGAACAAGGAAAACGGGGAATACGAAACCGAAATCGAGAAAGGTGGCGAAGTCGCCCTCGAGCAATTTCACATCACACGTCTCATCATCCCAGAGTTCAACGTTAGGGCCGGGCATCTGATAGTCCCTGTCGGACTAACCAACGCCCATCACGAGCCAATCAACTTCTTCGGGACTGTACGCCCCCAGAGCGAGACGACAATGCTGCCGTCGACTTGGCACGAGACAGGCATCGAATTTTTCGGTTCTTTCGGACGCGGGTTTACCCGTTTCAACTACCGGGCGATGATTGTAGCCGGGTTAAACGCCAACGGCTTTGACCGTGACAGTTGGATTGCATCGGGCAAACAGGGATTTTTCGAGACTGACAATTTCACGTCCCCCGGTTATGTCGCCCGCATCGATTACAAAGGAGTACCAGGTTTGCGCTTAGGTATGTCAGGATATTACTGCCGTAACACAGGTAGCAACTCCGACAAACCGCAGACCTACAAATCAATCGACCGTGTGCCGGTTGCCATCGGGACTTTCGATGCCCGGTACCGCAACCGTTATGTCACTGCACGTGGTAACATTACATACGGATATGTCGGCAATTCGGCTGCGGTGAGTGCAATCAACCAAAGCAGCCTCTCCAACAAGTCACCCTACTCCCGCCTTGTCCCGGTCGCCAAGAACGCTCTAAGCTACGGCGGAGAGGTCGGATTCAACATCGCGAGCGTGATAAAGCGCGCCCCTGTGATTTACCCGTTCGTGCGCTATGAATACTACAATCCGCAACAACGCGGCGAAAAAGGCCAGGCGATGGACAACCGTCTTCAAGTCAGCCAATGGCAGGTCGGACTAAACTGGTTTCCCCTCAACGGTCTTGTCGTGAAAGCCGATTACACCACCCGTCAGATTGGGACATCCAAGGTATTCGGTCATGGCCCGTACAATTCCGAGAACGAATTTTCAATCGGTGTGGCCTACATAGGTTGGTTTATCAATAAGTAAAATCAAAAAATATTCAAATGAAAAAAGTTTATTTCTCAATGTTAGCCGTCGCCGCGCTGTTACTTGGCGCGTGCTCAAGCAACGATGAACTCACGCCCGACGAGGGCGACGCTGCCAAGAACATCGATTACACCGAAGCCAACTCCGCTTCATGGCGCAACTACATGCGTCAGGTCAGCGCACTGCTCTGTGACGACGCCGACGCACTTCACAACGCATGGACTGTCAGCTACGAAGATGGGACACCATTCGCATCCCAGTTCAAATCCCACAACAATTCAGAATATCCAAGTGTCAAGAGTTGTCTCGACCAGATTGTCGAAGGGTGTGCCGACATTGCCAATGAAGTGGGCACCGCAAAGATAGGCGACCCCTACAACCAATATTTCGTGGATAAGGAGAAAGCCTTATATGCCGTCGAGTCATGGTACAGCTGGCATTCTCGCGATGACTATACCAATAACATATACTCAATACGTAACTCCTATTACGGCTCTCTCGATGGCAAGGAGTCAAACAACTCAATCGCCGCGCTCATAAAAGAGACCAACCCGACACTCGACACCGAAATGCGTGCGGCAATCACCGCTGCAGCCAATGCCATCCAGGCGATACCGCAACCGTTCCGCAACAACATCAACTCCAAGGAATCGCTTGCTGCCATGACCGCATGCGCGACCCTCGAATCATTGCTCACCAACAAACTGAAACCCGCCCTCGACGGCATCACCGGCCGTGACGCACAGTTACAGGCGATTGTCGACAACTATGTTGACAATGTGGTTGTCCCCACCTACGCCGACCTCGCCACCAAGAACAAACAACTCCAGCAGTCAGTCCTCGCATTCTATAACTCTCCTTCTGACGCAGCTTTCCGCAACGCATGCAACGCATGGATGGTCGCCCGTGAACCATGGGAAAAGAGTGAGGCATTCCTGTTCGGCCCGGTTGACGCCCTCGGTCTCGACCCCAACATGGACTCATGGCCTCTTGACCAGGTATCGATTGTAAACATCCTAAATTCAGGGAACTACGATGACCTCAACTGGGAGGACGGCGATGATGACGATGCAATTGAAGCCAAGCAAGGAGTAAGAGGCTTCCACACACTTGAGTTCCTGTTGTTCAAAAACGGAAATCCACGCACTGTAAAATGAGAATCCCTGTCTATATAGGCTTGATTGGACTCGCATCCGCCCTAAGCGGATGCGAGTCTGACGGCCTTGAGGCGATTGACATCGAGGTGCCGGAGGGATATGCACTCTCAGCCGGTACTTCAACACTGTTTGTCAACTCGTCAGTCGCATACGACAACGAAGCCCCGTGGGTTTCGGGTGATTACCTTACACGGTTTGTACGCGGTGACCGCCTGTATGACGATGTACGCACCTCCACCAACGGCGAAGGGGGTGGACTCGGCCCGGTATATGCCGGATATTCGTGCGGAAGCTGCCACCGCAATGCGGGACGCACCCGGCCCGCCCTATGGAATGACGGCGGTTCAGGCCCCTACGGGTTCTCATCCATGCTTGTATATGTCTCACGTAAAAACGGCGCGTTCTTCAAGGATTACGGACGAGTCCTGCATGACCAGTCAATCTACGGTGTCACAGCCGAGGGCAAACTTAAAGTGAAATGGAACTATCAATCATTTTCATTCCCTGACGGAGAGCCATACGAATTATGCTATCCGACCTACGAAATCACCGACTGGTATGCCGATGCAATCGACCCTAAAGACCTTTTTGTGACAGTACGTATCCCACTGCGCCATGTCGGCATGGGTCAGATGATGTCGCTCGACCCAACGGAAATCGAGACACTCGCCGCTAAAAGCAATTATCCTGAATACGGCATCTCGGGACGGTGCAACTATATTGTCGAGCGCGGCATGACGCAACTCGGATTGTCAGGCAACAAGGCGCAGCATGCCGACCTCACCGTAGAACTCGGCTTTTCGTCTGACATGGGTGTGACAAATTCACGTTACCCCGAGGAGATATGCCAGGGCCAGATACAGGTTAACCAAGGCTCGATGATGGGATTGGCCTACGACTGTCTCGACATATCCACGGAGGACATGGAGAACGTCGACCTCTACATGCAGAGTCTCGGCGTACCTGCCCGGCGTGATGTAAAAGACCCGCAGGTCCAACGCGGCGAACAGATGTTCTATGAGGCAAAGTGCCATCTATGCCACGTGACAACACTGCACACGCGCCCGCGAGGCTCGACCTTGTTGAACAACACGACGCTCCCATGGCTCGGAGGCCAGACAATCCATCCCTACAGCGATTTCCTGATTCATGACATGGGTTCGGAAATCATGGGTGTGGGCCTGAACGACAACTATGTGTCAGGCCTGGCACGCGGTAATGAATGGCGCACCACGCCCCTATGGGGAATCGGATTGCAGGAAAGGGTCAACGGCCACACTTATTTCCTGCATGACGGGCGTGCCCGCAATTTTGTGGAAGCCATAATGTGGCATGGTGGCGAAGGAGAGGCCTCCAAGAATCTGTTCAAGAAAATGACAAAAACCGACAGGGATGCCCTCGTGCGTTTCCTCCAGTCTTTATAAAACAGTAATGAGAAAGCATATAATTTCAATCATAACACTTGTCGCCCTCGTCACCGCAATACCGGCCAGGGCACAGTATGACGAAGACACCGAGAACGGAGTCGTGTCGCTTGCCGGACGCAAAGGGTTCACATTCGAGACCCGTGACGGCAACTTTGTATTCAAACCCTATCTGCTCATGCAGGCATCGGCCAATTTCAACTACTATGACGATGAAGGCCTCGATGCCGCATACAATCAGGACAACGTAGCCAATTCAGGTTTCGCGATTCCATACGCCGTGCTCGGTTTCACAGGCAAGGCGTTCAAGATTGTCAGCTATAACCTGACACTGAATGCAGCCGCCTCAGGTGGCTGCCTCTTGCAACAGGCCTGGGCCGACATCGTCCCCAAGGCCGAAATCGGAGTGCGTTTCGGAAAATTCAAGACCCCGTTTTCCCACGCCTACCTCACCACGCTCGGAGAGACGCTGTTCCCGTCACTCCCGACATCGCTCACCGCTCCGGTCATCATGCCCTATTCCCTCAACGCCGTTACACCGCACATCGGTACAGGGTTTGACCTCGGCGTGGAGGCCCACGGCCTGGTCGCAAAAAAGTTCGGTTATCAGGTGGGGATATTCAATGGCACAGGCGCATCGGTCAATGCTGCGACCAAGACAATAAGCGATGACTGGCACATACCTTCATTACTTTATGCGACGCGCCTGACATTCATGCCCAAGGGTGTGATGCCGGCGACACAGGGTTCTCCCCGCAACCTCAATTCCGACAAGATGCTCATCGGACTCTCGGCCTCGATGAATGTCGAAAGCGAGAATGAAAGCACCAACGATTTCCGTCTCGGTGCAGAGTTCGCATGGGTGAAAGACAGACTGTACATCGGCGCGGAGACCTATTACATGCACGTAGGATTCACCCGACGACAGAAAATAGACCGTTCCTTTGAGTATTGGGGAGGGTATGTACAGGCCGGATATTTTGTCACCGATAAAATCCAGCCGGCGTTAAGATATGACTTCATGGACCGCAACGGCACTGACAAGAACGGCATGCTCAACATGCCCGCTGTCGGTGTGAACTATTACATAAATTCCCTCAACCTCAAGTTGCAAGCGATGTATCAATACACCGGCCGCACGGGACATGACCGTCAGATGGACCGTGACGAGGACAACCTCGGCCTCTCGACCCATTCAGGGACAGTCATGGTACAGTATACATTCTAAAGACATGAAACCGCAAACAATCATATTATCGGCGATAGCCTGTGCGATGTTGTGTTGCGCATGTGATGACGGTCGCATCTACGGCAACGGCGTGACTCCCCCCCAGGAGGGACGTGTCGCCCGTGTTTCGGGCCATTTTTCAGGAATCGACACCTGGCCATCGGGGTACCATGTCTCGGTTTCAGGTTTTAAAGAGGGAAGTGACTATGCCGTCATCTCCAAGAATATCAGCGTAGACGAGACCGTCCTGACAGGTATAAGCGATGAAGTGACCGAACTTAGCCTGTGTGTCGTTGACCGTCTGCGCAACCGTGTCATCTCATTCTCATCAATGGAACTCCCCGTGACCCGTGACACAATCGAGATGAAAGTGGATGTCACCGATGTCTCTATGTTCGGGGCAATCGAACATGGTATTTTCGCGACCACATGCGCCCAATGTCACGGTGCGACAGGCTATGCGGCCGCAGGACTCGACCTTACAGCCGGACACGGATACAGTGCACTTGTCAATACCGCATCCACTATTGACCCGACCATGCTTCGTGTCGAACCCGGCAACAGTGACAACAGTCTCCTTTACAAGGCCCTGTCCTCCGACATGTCGGCTTCATGGCGTTACGACCACACATCCGAGGTTGTGAACGACTCCCGGTTGCAACTCATAAAGGATTGGATTGACAACGGAGCCAAAAGATAGAATAAAATCAGTTTATGAAATACAATACATATACTTACGATGACTTAGGGACAACGGCCCGATTTGCCTCGTTCCAACCTACCGATGGCATATCCGAAGGTCACCTGATGATTACAGTCGAGAATCCCCAAGGCGGTTTCAAATACCAGTTAGACGCCGTCACCGGGACACTCTCCCGCTTCAGGGAGCTGCTCCCTCAATCCATGCACCCTGTTTTCAAACGCTATTTTCTTTCCGATGCCGCCAATCAGGCCCACGAATTACCGATTCATGAGGAATGTGCCGTCTCTGTGGTCGAACAACCGCCGTTATCAGGCTCAAAGGTCGCGTTATGGGTATATTTTCAGGAACAGGTAGAGGTTACAAGCCTTGACTGTGGACTGTATTCAGTCTCCCATGGCAATTATCGTCACCTGTGGCAAGGGAGTGCTAACTGTCCCGGACTTCACTCGGCTATGGCCACCCGCGCGTTGCTCGGAGACCTCGCGATAAACCTTGAGAACGAGGGGGGCCGCCTGTCGGACAACTGTGTGCGCACATGGTTCTTTGTACAGAACGTTGATGTCAACTACCGTGGCGTGGTGGACGGGCGCAATGAAATGTTCAAAATCACCGGACTGACCGATGACACCCACTTCATCGCATCGACCGGCATAGGTGGACGACACGCCGACCATAATGTAATCGTCGAGATGGATTCCTACTCGGTCAACGGACTCATCCCGGGGCAGATTGGTTATCTATATGCCGCTGACCGTATGAACCGCACAGCCGAATATGGCGTGGCGTTTGAACGTGGCACGACTGTCGACTACGGCGACCGTAGGCATATCTTCATATCGGGCACCGCAAGTATCGACAACCGGGGCGAAATAATGTATCCCGATGATGTCGCACGACAGACCGAACGCATGCTCGGCAATGTAAACGCCTTGCTAAGCGAAGCCGGATGCGGGTTTGATTCACTTTGCCATGCAATAGTCTATCTCCGTGATGTCGCCGATTATAAGACTGTGAGACACCTTATTGATGTCGCCCTACCATCGACACCACGGGTGATTGTATATGCACCCGTATGCCGCCCCGGATGGTTGATTGAGATGGAATGTATGGCTACAATCCCTGTGTGCAACCATGAGTATGCTCCGCTTTAAGCAATTTTTCTCCAGACGCAATATCGGGTCGGTAATGTTGCATTGCTCCCTGATGTTGATTATCATCGGAGGTTGCATTACTTGGTGGGATGCCGAACGGGGAAACATGATATTGAACCCGCACACAGAGGTGTCGGAATTCACCGACAAAGACGACACCATCTTTCATCTGCCGTTCAATGTAACGCTCGACACATTCATGGTTGACTATTACCCTGGAAGTGTCCTGCCACGTGGCTACACAAGCCGTCTGCTTATAAACGGGCAGTCCCACACCCTGTCTATGAACCGCATAATCAGTGTCGCCGGTTATCGGTTCAACCAGTCAGGCTATCACGGCGACGGGAGTTCGGTCATCGGGGTGAACCATGACCCGTGGGGCATAGGCGTGACCTACGGCGGGTATATCCTCTTCGCTGTCTCAGGAATGTGGCTGCTCGTCAACCCTCGCGGGCGGTTTCGTTCGCTGCTGCGTTGCACGCTCGCATTTGCATCCCTCGTCATGACAACGATGCCGGCGCGTGCGGTAGAGGGTATCAGCAAATCCGATGCCGACGATGCCGGATGCCGGCAGGTCCTTTATAACGGCCGTGTCGCCCCCCTGAACAGCGTCGCGACAGAGTTCGCCTTGAAAGTGACAGGTTCAAAACGGTTCAGAGGCACATCGCCTGAACAACTGATGTTATCAGTCATGCTATACCCCGACGACTGGGTCAATGAACCGTTAATAAAAATCAAGGATGCACGGTTGAGGGATTCATTAGGCGTGACACGTTCCCACGCATCTCTGTCCGAATTATTCGACAGCGACCGCCAATACCGTCTACGGGGACTATACCATGGCGGGGAAGGCTTGATTGACAAGGCCATTGAGGATGTAGATGAACGTGTCGAGGTCATCCTAAGGTTACGCCAGGGTGAATTGTTCCAACCTATGCCAAAAGGAACGCAACGACTCTCCGATTTCCGTGTAAGGGTTGAAATCATGTACAACACCCTCCCGTTCTCGACAATTCTCTTTGTTTCACTGTTCACTCTCGCCCTCGGGATGTTCGCCACAGTACTATTGCACCGCCGTATCATCCCTTGGCTCACCTATACCCTGCTGTCCCTAATCCTGATGTATGGCGTGGCGTTTTACGCCTTGAGATGGATAATCGCCGGATGTATACCGATGGGGTCGGCGGCCGAGACATTACTGCTATTGTCCCTGCTTTTAGTGTCTCTGTCGATGACAATGGTACACCGACACCCGACAATAGCCGCACTCGGCACTCTCATGGCCGGATGCGCCGAACTTGTGGCGCATATCTCCCTGTGCAATCCCGCAGTAACTCCAACGATGCCAGTGCTGCAGTCCCCGTGGCTCGGAATACATGTAACCCTTGTAATGACGTCATACGCCCTCCTGGCCTTCACTGCCGTAATCTCAATCGTGGCATTATGTCGCCCCGCCGCACAACACCGTCTCGCCCGACTTAGCATCGTCATCCTTTATCCGGGAGTCCTGCTCCTCGGTGCGGGAATTTTCACCGGGGCGGTATGGGCCAACACCGCGTGGGGTCGATACTGGGACTGGGACCCAAAGGAGACATGGGCCTTAATCTCCATGATAGTGTATGCGGTGCCTCTGCATCATTCGTTGATGCCGTTGACACGACCAAGGCGACTGCACGTCTATCTGTTATGTGCAATCGCCTCGATTCTTATGACTTACTTCGGTGTCAATTATCTCCCATCACTGCACGCCTATTCATGAACGACGGGAAAAGACAATGTCACACCTTGGATTTGGTGGCATACGCGCCAAAAACCAAAATGAACGCAACCAATGCGAGACCTGCGCCTATAGATGTATAGACCAATGTCCCATCCGAAACAAATAGGGTCATAATCAACAGACCCACGGCAATCACCGCACAAATAATAGCTAAAACGACTAAAAATTTCATAGCTGTAAAAGTTTTAAGTTCTTTAGGATAAAACACATTAACATTAGGATTCGACTTCTGTTTTACATTTTTTAACCCACCATAGCATACTAATTGTCCTCCAAACAATTAAAGTATTGTGAACGTTTAAATTTTATTCTATATTTGTGGACTCGGTGTTATCTGACCACGATTGACACATCCTTAACATACAACACAAAACGTCTACACGCCTCAACCCGGCGCAGGACAAAATACATCTACCATGGACAAGAAATATATTCTCGCGCTCGACCAGGGGACAAGCAGTTCCCGAGCAATAGTGTTTGACCATTCCGGGACTATACGTTCCGTCGCACAAAAAGAGTTCCCGCAGATTTTTCCAAAATCGGGATGGGTAGAACATGACCCACACCAGATATGGTCCTCACAGGCGGCAGTCGTGGCCGAAGCCATATCCGAAATCGGAATCAACGGGACAAACATCGCGGCAATCGGCATAACAAACCAGCGCGAGACTACCATCGTATGGGACCGCGAGACCGAGGAGCCGATATATAACGCAATCGTGTGGCAAGACCGCAGGACTTCAGATTATATCGACCAGCTCAAGGCCGACGGTGTTACCGACATGATACGTCAAAAGACAGGTCTTATCCCCGATGCCTATTTCAGCGCGACAAAAATCAAATGGATTCTCGACAATGTCCCCGGGGCGAAAAAACGCGCCCAGGCGGGCAAACTGATGTGTGGCACCGTTGACACATGGCTCGTTTGGCGTCTGACACGCGGCGAGGTACATGTGACCGATGTCTCCAATGCATCTCGCACAATGCTTTTCAACATACACACCCTTGACTGGGATGATGACTTGCTGAAGATGTTTGACATTCCGCGCTCCATGCTTCCGCAGGTGAAGGCGTCAAGCGAAGTATATGGCACTACGACAACGACAATCTTCGCGCACAAAGTGCCCATCAGCGGTATCGCAGGCGACCAGCAGGCCGCTCTTTTCGGTCAGTTGTGCGTCGAACCGGGTGCGGTAAAGAACACCTACGGCACAGGCTGCTTCCTTCTGATGAACAGCGGAGACAAACCCATCCTGTCACAGAACCGATTACTAACGACAATCGGATGGAAAATAGGCGACAAGGTCACCTACGCTCTCGAAGGCTCGATATTTGTCGGAGGTTCAGTCGTCCAATGGCTCCGCGATGGCCTATGCTGCATCAATTGTTCAGGTGATGTTGAGAAACTTGCCGCATCCGTGCCCGACACGGGTGGAGTATATTTCGTCCCTGCCCTCACAGGCCTCGGCGCACCTTATTGGGACTCGCATGCACGCGGGCAAATCTCAGGCATAAGCCGTGGCACCACCGCCGCCCACATCGCTCGCGCGGCCCTGGAGGGTATCGCCTACCAGACCTACGACATTGTCCAGGCCATGGTGCGCGACTCCAATCTGCCAATCGCCAATCTCAAGGTCGACGGGGGTGCATCACGCAACAACCTCCTGATGCAATTTCAGAGCGACATTCTCGATACACAGGTACTCCGGCCAAAAATCACAGAGACAACAGCCCTCGGCGCAGCCTATCTCGCCGGTCTTGCAGTAGGCTATTGGGACAATATCAATGAAATCAAGGCACAATGGCAAGTCGACAACGTGTTCGTTCCGTCAGGTGACAAAACCACAGTCAATGACAAACTCAATGGATGGCATGACGCCGTCCGGCGCGTGCTAAGCGATTACAAACCCGAACTTAAACTTTAAACTATAATCTGTAAACTTTTAAAGCCATGGAAATCTCGTTACCGATGCAGTGTCTCTTTGAATTTATAGGTACGGCCGTCATGATTCTACTCGGATGTGGCGTCGTGGCATGTGTATCTCTAAAAAAATCTAAAGGAGAGGGTGGCGGATGGATGGTTGTGACCCTCGCATGGGGACTCGCCGTAATGTGCGGTGTGCTCATCGCCGGCCCTTTCACGGGCGCACATCTCAATCCGGCCGTCTCAATAGGTCTCGCCTCCGCCGGAAAATTCCCCTGGTCCTCTGTTATCCCTTATATCTCCGCACAGATACTCGGCGCGATGACAGGAGGCGCTATGGTATACTGGTTCTATAAGGACCATTTTGATGCCACCGAAGATGCCGAGACAAAACTCGGGGTGTTCTCGACAATACCCGCGATACGCAACCATTACCGTAATCTTATCAGCGAAATCATCGGGACATTTGTCCTTGTCCTTGTAATCCTGTTCATAGGAGATAAATCCAATTCAGCCGAAGTTGGACTTGGAAGCATAGGAGCAATCCCGGTGGCACTACTCGTGGTTGTCATAGGCTTGTCACTTGGCGGAACAACTGGATATGCAATCAATCCGGCAAGAGACCTCGGCCCACGCATCGCCCATCAGATTCTTCCCATCAGAGGTAAAGGCTCAAGCCAATGGAGCTACAGTTGGGTGCCCATTCTCGGCCCCATAATTGGTTCTGCGTTAGCAGCCCTTGTGTATTGGCTCGTCATCACGCAACTTTAGTGAATACATCACATATATGCGGCTCGGCCTTTATTGGTCGAGCCGCATATTTTGTATCAAAACTGTAACAATTTTGTACTACAAAAACACACCGTAACAGTCTTGTTACAATTCATTCAATGCGCAATTATCTGACATTTAATTACTTATAAATAAATTCAACACCAAGGCCTCCATTTAACATCCATTAACCATTGAAATGTTTTTCTTCCGTTCCCGCGCCATACCTTTGTATTGTCAGCGGGACGGAAAGACCTCCCCGGCACCACGTTTGAAACTAAAAGACAACCCGATAAAACTTACGATTATGGCAACCCCGCAATTCGAATCAAAGCTAATGTCACTGCAGGCAAACCTCCTCAACTTCGCATTCATGCTCACCTCCAACCGTGACGACGCCTACGACCTGTTGCAGGACACCACCCTCAAGGCCCTGGACAACGCCGACAAGTACGTCGACAACACCAACTTCAAGGGATGGGTGTTCACCATAATGCGTAACATCTTCATCAACAACTACCGCCGCGTGTCGCGCGCAGCCACCGTCGTTGACCGCACCGAGGACCTCTACCACCTCAACCTGTCGCAGGACTCGGGACTCGAGACCCCCGAGGGGGCGTTCGGCGCGGGCGAAATCTCGGCGGCAATCAACGAGTTCTCCGACGACTACCGCATCCCCTTCACCATGCATGTCCAGGGGTACAAGTACAACGAAATCGCCGAGAGGATGCAACTGCCGTTAGGCACGGTAAAGAGCCGAATTTATTTCGCCCGGCAGAAACTCCAGGCGCGCTTCGCCGACTACCGCTGAAAGTATATAGAGGGGGTTGCAGAATTGAGACTTAATGCTAATTCGTAGGGACGCGCCAACGGGCGCGTCCAAAGAGTGACGGATTATCATCATATTCAACTAACAGACGCGAACGTTGGCGCGTCCCTACGATGTTAATCCGCGGGATTTGCGACACCCTACAAGATACATTGATTGGTTAATGATTGGTTTTATGGTTTAAGTTTCCTATGCTAAGGAACAACGTCGGGCCGCACTCGCGATGAGCACGGCCCGACGGTCGTTTATTGAGGGTTTATAGGTGAGAGTTTAAAGGTTAGTGGTTAGGGGGAGGAGGTCGTTAAGGTCGTGGACTTTAAGGGCCTTAGGGAGCCGGGCGGGGCGTCCGGTCTTCGTGTAAGGGGCGGTTACCTACTTTCCCGCTTCCGCAGTATCATCGGCGTGGCGGGGCTTA
>CANQZG010000014.1 GCA_947628305.1 uncultured Muribaculaceae bacterium
AGTATTTACCGGCTTCTTCTGCAAGGAATCTTTCAACCTCTACTTGAATACGGCGTTCAATCTTTGTTTGACCATTTTGGTTAATCCATTTCTCTGCGTTCTGAATGGAATATGTTGGATTTTGTGGAATAAGCGGCCCTTCTTCTCCCGTTTGTGAATCTGCGATAATCATTCCTTCAAGGCTTCTCCCTCTTGCCCGTCCAGAACTTTTCCTTGGCTTCCCCCATATATCTGTATAACTTCCAGCAGGACGGCCTACGATTTCTGAATCTTTACGGTCTGGGTTAAACAAATACCCATGTTCCTGCTGTTTCATCTTCCTGTATTCTTCCCAATAACTTACAAAAGGTCTTGTGTCAGCGGCACTACCCGTACCAAAACTTTGGATAATCGCATTGGCATAAAATTCACATCTTGCAACAATGAATTTACCTACCTTGTCATATGCGTCATGGATTGTGCTATCGCTTTCCTTTGCTCCAATACGAACTGAATCTGCCTTTGCTTTCCCGCTGAATCCTCTGGTAGCCTCGTTGTAAAATTCCTCCATGAGTACGTCCATTACTTTAATCAGGCGTTCTATCAGGGCCTTTGCAAGCCCTTCTACATCAAAGGTTAGAGTAGTCATAAGCGGGTGTCTAAACTCATCTGAACATCAACGATACCGTAGATGTTCCCAAATTCGTCTACATCGGTCAGTGAGTTATCCACACTCTCTACCCGGAACTTGGTTTCTACCATCGTGACTTCGCCTGTCTTATCTCCATGCTGGGGCAATACCCTTATAACGCAATCGTCAGGCTTTACCCCGTACTTAGCTGGAATCTGCATATAAAAAAGCGTCTGTTCAAAGTTACCGTCATCACTACGGCGTTGCTTTTGAAGTGTGCTGTCAAAAAATGCTCTCACATTTTCTTGATACACATGGGGGACTTGAACTCTATTGTGCTTTTCGTCATAGCCAAGTTCAAGATAGGCAAGATTGACCGTTGTGTTGCACTTCACAACATATACATCGGCAAGCCTGTAATCGGTTGGCTCCGGGATAGTAGATACCAAAAGGAATGTCTTTTCAGGCTCGGTATCACGCACAAAGTAGCAACCTCTGAACTCGTTTCTTGCGGATTCATAGGGGAATGTTGCCGTACCCTGATAGAGCAATTCACGCTCAGACAGCATATAGGTGGAAGAAGTCTTGATTTCCAGCGACATTTTTCCTTGCCATTCATCACCGTAAGGCGTTTGAAGGTAATAGTTCTCGCCAAGGTCTTGCATTAAGTCCCAAAAGTTTTGACCGATTTTGACCTTATCCATTACCTTCACCACCTGTCAAGAGAAAAGAGCCGTATGAAACGGCTCTCATTCAGAGCCACACCCTATGCTTGTGGCAATCAGAACTCTTTGTTACTCTGAATCCAAAGAAGGACTCAACTTCTTCTTCCTTAATCTCACTCGCCAAGTCATTCATCAATTCAAGATAGTGGTCGCAAGGCACTACCTCTGCACCTTCAAAGTATTTCAAAGAAAGGCTCGGAGTAGTCTGTTGCTGTACTCTACCAGCAGACATTCTAAGAATAGGACACATGATGTAGCAAGTCATAAAGATGACGCAACTCTCAAACAGGGCAAACTTATCTTCACTGATAGTCAGCCAATCCTTAATGATTGCTTTAACTCTGCGTTCCGCAGTAGGGGCGTTCTCAGGATAGTCTACCATCGTCTGGTCTACCGAACCCATGCCCATACAATTTGCTACTCGCTGATAGAAGTTATCAATATCTTGGTAACTCCACAATTTTCTGTTATAGGGGTCATCAGGGTCAAAAGTTTCATGCTCATAAACCCATTCTTCTTCTGTAAACCCAAAACTATCGTCAACAGTTACCAATTTATCGTTTTCCGGCATGATTCTCACCCCTTTAGATTCAATTATATATGCCATCACAAATTTTGTCAACAGAATTATTATTTTATACTTGACAGCAAATATCTGTTTGTGGTATAATTCTTGTAGGAGGGATAATTTATGAAAATAATTAAACATGGAAACGGTATGAGAGAATACGCACATTTTGTTTGTCCTTCGTGCGGCTGTGAATTTGAAGCATGGGTTAGAAATTGCACAATGATTTGTTTTGAAAACAATCATTCCTGCCCTGAATGTGGCGACCGTTGCGTATGTGATAAGCAATACAGAAAGAAGATTGATAACAATGAAACAGTATTGTAGATATTGCGCTAATGCCGTTCTTATCGGCACATACGAATTTTATTGTGAAATAAAGCAGAAAGAATACGGAGAATCAAAAGGAAAGCACTTAAACAAATGCAAGGCCTTTGAATTTAACCAAGTTGACTTATATAGCCCAGGAGATACGTTTAGAGAATATAAGCCAAGAGGGGAATATAAAAAGCACGAAAAATCAGATGATTTGGAACAGATTGAAATGAAGATGGAATAATCCTTGACAAATGAGGTAGATATTATGGATTTATTTAACCGGAAAAAGATGAATGAACTTTGTGAAGAAAATAATAGTTTGAAATATGATATAGCGCATAAAAACAGGGAAATAAACGAACTTCAAAGTAAATTTGATAAAGAATATAAAATCGTTAGATGTAGAAATTGCATTTACGCAGTTAAATTGATTAATGGAATTGGAAATAGAGGATATACGCTATTTTGCTCATTTAACGATGAAAATATGAGATTGGTATTTGAAGATGGATTTTGTGAGAATGGGTACGAAGCGGAACCTGAATATTTCAAGAAAATGACGAACATGGAAAGGAAAAATTATGAGTTGGATAAATGAGGGGGAAAAGATGGTATTTTTGAATAAACATTTATTTTATTTTTCCCTATATATCATAACGGTTGTAATTACCATGTTTTTTTTGAAAAAATTGGGAGGAAATAAAATGGATTTGCTTAACAAGAGAAAATTGGAACAGTTAGAGAAGGAAAATGCAGAGTTGAAAAAGAAAATCGAAAGAAAAGACTATGAAAGACTTGTTGTAGAAGAAAAACTTAAAGACCGTGATGTAGAAGTTGCAATGTATAGAACATCTGATTGTATTTCTGGTGGATATTGTGTTGCTTGCGAACATGGTGTTTGGGATGAAGAACGCAGGGCATATGTTTGTATTAAGAAACCATTATGTAAAAGTTTTAGAAAAAAGGGTGAGCAGTTATGAATTGGATAAAAGTTGAAGATTTTAAGCCAAAAGAAGATGAACGAGTATTAGTATATCGTCCAAATATGGGAGATTTAGGGATTTCAGTTGTTTGGGGCTGGACTGTGCTAAATAGAGCGGGGGAAAAAGGAATTACACACTGGATGGCGTTGCCAAAAAATCCAGATGGTGAATGATATGGAAAAATACAAATTGTTTCAAGGAGATTGTCTTGAACTGATGAAGAATATTCCTGATGGTTCGATTGATATGATTCTTTGTGACCCCCCGTATGGGACGACCTCATGCCGATGGGATAGCGTAATTCCGTTTGACAAGCTGTGGGGACAGTATAGACGGATTATAAGACCACATGGCGCGGTTGTTATGTTTGGCGGTGAGCCGTTTTCTACATATCTGCGCATGAGCAACATCCAGAATTACAAATATGACTGGATATGGGATAAGCACAGCGTAAACGGATTTCTGAACGCCAAAAAGAGGCCGATGAAGCGGCATGAAATCATTTCTGTGTTCTCGTATGGAACGCCCCGTTACATTCCACAGATGGAAACCAGAGGCCGTGTGCGTGAAAAGGGATCGCATAACAAGCGCGTTGGTGATGGGGATATGGTGTACGGCAAGTACAAGAATATGCCGACATATAACAACACCTATTATCCGACAAGCATTTTGAGCTTTTCCAACGCAGACCACACAGACAAAGTACACCCAACCCAAAAGCCCGTACCCCTTCTGGAATACCTGATAAAGACCTACACCAACCCAGGAGAAACCGTTTTGGACAACTGTATGGGTAGTGGCTCTACGGGCGTTGCTTGCCTTAATACTGGTAGAAACTTTATCGGTATCGAACTTGATAAGGAATATTTTGAAATCGCTAAGAAAAGAATCGAAGAAGCGGATTTAATGATTTGGTAAAAGGAATAAAAGCAGGAACTATATTTGCACGGGTTAAATACGGTTGGAGCAAAGAAGAAGCAATAACAAAACCAGTTCGCAAAATAAAAAAGAGGGACGGTTAGACCGTCCCTCTAAAAGAATTATTTACCTTCAACTATGTGTCGATAGTAAAGTGCCGCTTTCTCGTCCCCGTTTTCAACGCCCATATCAGGGTCATCGAGGAACGCAATCGCTAACCGTCCATAAGTCATAGGGTCGTCGGCTACCGTGGAATTAACCTTTTTCAGAGCGTCATGGTAATCCGTGTATAGAGCATTAAGGACAGCAATCCAAGTCCACTCCGAGAAGTCATCAAACTTCACTCCAAGTTTCTTTGCGACAGCGAGGGACTGTTCCTTGTCCCATTCTGCGCCATCCCCGTCAGGCCCTTCCATATCTTCAAGCCACCGTTTGTAGTCGGATTCGGTCAGCTTCTTCATATGCTTCTTGGCTTCTTCCATATCAGCGGCATTATAGATACCACGATAGGTAGCCATACCAGTTTCACCGTTGTAGCCGTTCCTCATGCCTTGACGGCCCATTCTGCCCGTTCTGTCCCCATATTGGGAATCTTCTCCACGGTCGTAGTCCCGGCCCCAATCCCCCTCCGTGGAGCGCATAGAGCCACCATAGGTAGAGGTAGTAGTAGGGTATTGTCCGGCAATAGTCCTCATGGTCTTAGGCATACCAGTCGCATTGTAGATACCAGCATACATAGGCTCACGCTCACGGCTCTTGAAACCACCAGTTTCAGAATCATAGCCAAACTCAGATTCAGCATAATCCCGCATAGCACCAATGGCTTCCATTTCACCAAGAGCAACCGCCGTCTTAGCCAGTTTCTCAATCATGCAGAGATTTTCGTAATCACGACAATCTTCAAATGCCTTGTAATGGTCACAAAGTTCTTCAACAATCGTTTTTGTCATTTTTTCGTATAAATTCATCTTTATTCCTCCTGTTTCAGCCTTTTAACATACCATTTATTTCAGATTCTAACCTATCTAACCTCTTATCCTGCTCTGCCAAATGCCCGTGTATCTCATTAAGTATCAATTTCGCATACTTGTCCAAATCAGCGGATGTGGCGTTCAATTTCAAATTCTCTACGCCTATTATCAGAGATATGACATTCAAAGCGTCTAACAGGTCAAGGTTCTCTTGGCTTTTTAAGTTAAATCCATTCTGGTATGCCATAGGTTTCTCCTTACGCCTGTTTCAGCATTTCCATCTTGGCGTGAGAAACAGTTACGCTCGTAACATCTGTACTGCTCACGACAACGGTGAAAGTAACCGGGCCAGACGCATTAACATTAACAGGAACGGTAGTCCCAACGTGCAAGGTATCAATATCATTGACGACCTGGCTTACCTGTGCAGAGCAACAGGGAAGGGCTACTCCATCACGGAAAATCTGGACGGTAAGCGTACCGGGGCCAGCGATTGTCTGCAAAGTAACATCTGCGCTCACAGAGTACAGACCATTATAATTGACCTGAATACCATTAGTTTCATTGGTAAAGGCACAACCCGTATTAGACCCAATACTGGTATAGGTCAGAGTTTGCCCCGTAGTAGGAACGGACGGGTTAAAAGTCTGGTCAGTGTTCGAGTACAGAACGAGGGAACTTTTGTAATAACGGTTTTTGTAATTTACACCACAAGCCATGTTAATGGCCTCCTTATTTTATTTTTTGGGTTTGAATTGTTTTGGCCTAATTTTGACACAATCTTCATCAGACCATCCGGCACGTTTTCTTGCGGCTATTGTTAAAGGCTTTATACCAACCTTCCTCGCCCAATCCGCTATTGTCATTGTCATGCCGTCACAGGTCAAATATACGTTTGACCTTCTATTGTTGTTTTGTGTTAAGCAATCTGCCCATCTGCAATTCTCCGGGCAATAATCGCCATTGTTATCTTTCCTGTCTATCGTCAGATTGTCCTGATACCCATTCGCCAAAGCCCATTCTCTGAAATTGAGAAATGAATCTTCCCATTCTTGGCAAACTCGTATTCCTCTTGCCCCATATCTTTCATAATCTTGGGCTTTTTCATTATCACATCTTCTTCTCATTCCACACCAAATGCGGAAAAGCCTATCCTCTGTCCCAAAACCGTGTTTGAAACTTCTTTCTCCTATTGCTTCACGGGCAAGGCATCCGCATGATTTTGTATTCCCGGATTTTAAGTCGCTTGCTCCTACCACGGTTCTATTTCCGCAATCGCAAACGCACTCCCATTTTGTACGATTGGATTTTTTATCATATCCAATAAGTTTAACAACGGTTAATCTTCCAAATCTTTTCCCGGTTAAATCATCAAGTCTGATTGCTTCGCACCCACAACTTCTTTGTATGCGGAGCGTATTTTGAGAAACGTATGTGACATTTCCACAATCGCATTGACACTTCCAAACAACAGAGCCATTACCTTCCCTTTTTTCGGTTGGTTCTATGGCTACAAGTTTTCCAAACCTCTGTCCAGTTATGTCTTTGTATCTCGGCATAATCAAACACCCCTTCATGTTGTTTTCTTTAATAACATTCTACCATATTTTGTGCTTGACTGTCAAGATAGAAAATGTTATAATGTTCAACAAAGGGAGAGTGACATTGATGTATCAAGATACTTTGAAAAACCGGGTTCGATTCGGTACAACTTTGAAGAAAGAGTCTTTGCAGAAATTAAAGGACTATTCTGAGAAAACGATGATACCGATTAGCAAGCTAATGGACTTGGCTATTGATAAATTGGTAGAGTCTGACGCAAACAGTTAAGATGGAGAGGGTGGCGGCAGTTTCCCACCGCCACCCTGAATCACCATTTTCGTGAGGTCACGAAAATGATATTTTAGGCCACAGAGCCACAGCCGCAACCGCAGCCACAGCCACTATTAAAGCCGTACCCGCCGTAATTGCCAATGCCATAGGCAGAAGCAAATGGGCTACAAGTCAAGTAGGCGGGCACCGCCGTGGGCCTCAGTTGGTTAATCAGATACTGATTCTGAGCGGACTGAGAGGCGGCGAGTTGCAGACCAAAGATTTGCTGGGTCTGAGCGGCGATTTGAGCGTCCTTCGCCGCCATTTCCTGCTGAGTAAGTTTGGAAATGATTTGCTGGGTGTTGGCGTTCTGCGCCTCAATAATGTCACGGGTGTTGGTTTGCAGGAGGTTACGGGTAGCGCAATCTTCCTGTGCAATCGTAAAACGCACATTCTCGGTGGCGGCACGCTGGTCGCAGCAGCAGGAGGCAATCTGAGAAGCCAGAGCATTATTGCCCTGCATGATAGCCATATTCGTACCATTGAAGCCCTGCTGGACGGTGTTGCCAAGGTTGGCAAACAGGCCAGCGTTCTCATAGGCCGCATTACAAATGGTGCTATTCAGATTAGAGAAGCCAAGGTTGATGTTGGAATTTACGGTAGCGAACTGGTTACACAGTTCATAGCCAAGGCGAGAAAGACCATCACCAATATTGCGGACACCACTCTGCAAATCTTGGAAATTGAAGTCTTGGCAAAGTTCGCCTCTCGTAAGAGCGGGTTGGACAGCGTTCATGCCATTACCTCCACCGAAGCCACCCCAGCCTCCGTTTCCCCAGGCGAGCAGGAAAAAGAGGAAGAATATCCACAGCCAGCCACCTTCGCCGCCCCAACCACCGTTGTTATTAGAACCACGGTCACGGTCAGTCAGCAATACAGCGTCCGCTGTGCTGAGTCCATTGTTCATCATTTTAGGATAACTCCTTCTTTGTTATTTATACTAAAGCCCCGTACGCTGACTTTAATATACTGATTGTTTGCCAAACAGATTAAAAACCTGTTTGGCTTATTTAATGCCAAGCATATCGGCAATATTTTGAAGCTGATTAAGCTGTTCTTGATTCACTTGTCCGGCGTTCAACATGGACATTACCTTTTCTTTTGCTTGCTCATTGGTCATGCCACAAGTCTTTCTAAACTCCGCAAGTTTATTCATCATGTTCATCATGTTCCCAAACGGCCCAAAAGCAGGGGAACTCTGATTCAAAAGTGCTTGTGCGACATTAGCATTACCGCCATTCAAAAGTCCTGCTAACGGATTACCAGCCATCGAAATCACCCCAATTCTTTTTCGTAAGCTTCAACCTTACCTTTAAGGAACGCAATCTGTTCTTTCTCGCTCATAGGAGTAGGGTTGTAGCCAAAGATAGGAGAACCGTACAGCGTCATAAAGATGACAAGCAAAGCCCAAGCCGCAAAATCGCTATCCTGTTTTTCGGCTCCCTCAATAACTGCTTTAACAGCCCGTTCCTCTTGTTCTTTCTTTTCCTTTTCGTCCATTACTGTTCACTCTCTTTCTTTTTAGGAATGGTAGGTTTCTGCATAGACTTACCGAAAGCGTCAATTTTGGACTGGATAATGCTTTCGACTTCCTCACGGGTAACATAGTCCACTTGGGGTTGCTGGACAGATTGTTGCATTTCAGCGTTAGGGTCGAACTCGTTAAATCTGAAACAGCGCATATTAGCAACGCCCATATTGTCAGCGGCCTTAACGTAGAACTCATTAGAGTTTTGCGACATCATATAGATAGTCTGGTTCGGCTGAACCATGACCTCTCTTGCGCCCTGTACGCCGTTTACAAGCACCCAAGGCCCGTTAGTAGTATTCTGATTAGGCTGTGCCATACCGGGGCTTGTAGGGGCTGTAACAGGCGTAGAAATGCCATTCGGATAAGGCTGAGAAGTAAAAGCCATAGGATTAGGAGCATAAGGGTTTCCGGGAGTAGCGTAGGGATTGTACGGCATAGGATTGTACGGCATTATGATTTCCTCCAATCAGACTTACAAAGATTTTTGATAAGTTCTTCTCCGCCATTCATCACGGAAGCCTGAATAATCCGTTTCGCCATATCTCTATTGCAACGGAAGTATTGCATGACTTCTCGGATTTGCTTTTCATCATCCATACAAGACCTCTCCTTTGAGTATGAATATAAAACAAAAAGCCACCCCATGCTCGGAGTGGCTACGGAATTTATAAGGAAGTTTTAAGGAAAAAATACGGAAAATAGGCATAAAAAAACACCAATGACGTAGGAGCAACCCTACGCCACTGGTGTTAGGAGAGAATGAATGTGGAGAATAAAATGAAGATGAAACCGTGTGCATGATTATAATATCATCAATCTGCTGGAATGTCAAGCATAAAAAAGGAAAGAGCCGCTTTTACACGGCTCCTTCCATTGCGCGGGCGTTCCGGTCTTTTTCTGTCTGTGACCTTATGCGCTACGCATATTATAAATTATACCACCCATGTTAGTCAAGCCTAACTTCAAAGAAACGGAAAACCCGCTCCCCATGGGCTAAGGAGCGGGTTCCGTTATCCGGGGGGGATATTTGAAAGGAGGTGACGCATGAGCCATTGCACGATTATATTTTAATCCTCTTTGCTCAACTTGTCAAGGGAGAATTTACTTAATTTCTCCCGGATAATTTTCTTCTCAGCGGAAACGGTATCTTGATGGATACCAAGTTCTTCCGCAATATCGACATCACGCCAAAGACGTGAGTATTTGAGGTAAAAGATTTCTCTCTGTCTATCGCTCAAATTAAGTGCGTCTCTGAGCGTGTAAAATTCTTTCATAGAAGGAAGGTTGATAACATCTTGAAGTTCCACATCAACGCCTCCTAACTGTAATCGTTTGCTTCTTCTTATTTTTTGCGTCAGAGGGCAATAAACTAAAATTTATTTTCCCCTCTTGCCTATAATCATAGTAATAGTGTCTGCCATTGACCCAAACATTGTAATAGCCCGTTTTTCGGACGAGCATAACAGGCTTTGCCTTTGAACCTTTTATCGGATAAAAAACTATTACCTGTTGTTTTGGCATTGTTAATCAACACCTTCGCCATCATAATGCGGCGGGTAGCCGATATGAATACCATCGTTAATAACAGAATCATCGTAAGTTTCTTGGCTGTTTCCAAAATCAAAAGTAAAATTGCTCAAAACGTATACTACGCCACCGATGATACCGCCAAGCAAAAGCGCAAGAGTCAAAATCAAGGCAAGAATAATCCTGCCATAGTGCTTCCGCATTTTGTCCATTTCTTCATTGTGCATACGGTTCAATTCAAGCCGTTCTTCCTTTTGAACCTCTGCCATCGTGTCGAATTGAATCATGCTTTGAGCAATCAGAGAATCCACTTGCTTGCTCTTTTCTTCAATCTGGCTCACGATACCCTTCTCATTCTTCTCCATAAATTACCCTCCTTGCATAGCCCTGATAATCAATTCTATCACGATATATCCAGAAAGGCAAGCAGAAAGTATCTTCCAGAAATTGTTTGTAATAGCCGTCTGCCAATCAATTTTGCTCTTGTTATCAATCTTGTTGATTCTATCGTCACGTTTACTCGCAGATTCTTTTAGGGAATTGATAGAATCAGTCGTTTCCTGAATCTTCTTCCCCATATCGCTCATTTCAACACTCATAGCGGCAAGCGTCTTATCAAGAGAACTGATAGCGTCAGGCAAGCCCTCCAAGGATTTATAGAGCGTTTCAAGCCTTGTAATGGCCTCTCCATGCTCCGTAATCCTCTCACGATTCTCTCTAATATCCTTGTATAAACGCTTTTCAGCACTATTAAATTCTTCACGCAGAACATAGCTTTCTTCCACGGAACTCACCCCCTGTTTTTAGAATTGAAGGGGCGGGTGGAAAACCACCCACCCCTTCATCGAATGGAGTATGCAAACCGTTAGACGGTAAGCACCGTGTTACTCGCCCTGACCGACCTCAATGTAGCGGTTAGTGCCCGCCACGCCAACGGCATAGCCGGAGTTCTCGGTGAAGGTCATGAGTTCGGTCTGGTTGCGGATAAACCGCTGATTCTCCTGAATGTTGGAACCGTTCTCCTGATAGCGAACCAGAGTGTTGTCCTTGCTGGAAACAAGAATCACGTCCTTACCGCCAATCTGAGGAACGTCCGCACCAATCAGAGTAACGTTTTGGAGATTCATCTGGGGCATATTGAACCCAACACGGTTGGAAGCACCAGTAGCCAGAGAGGTATCGAAACTCATGTGACTGACTTGCTTCAACAGTTTGTAGTTCATGGTCAGGGTGTCAGGAGCCATGTTGGTAGCCAGCAGATAGTCAATCAGGAAGTCCACCAGTTCGATGTTGGTGATAACGCCCTCCTTGGCAGTTTGGCCCATCTTAATGGCCTTGTTGTCGTTGCCATCACCGTTCACCAGAACATCAGCGGCGGCTTCAACGTTCTGCTGGGCAAGGTCAGAGGCGATAGCGTTCATGTGGATACGGAACAGGTCGATACGCATACGGCGCATAGCCTCGTAGGTCATTTCAATGCCACGACCATGCTTCCACAGGTTGATAGCCTTTTCCCCAATGGTAATCTTACCAACAGGAATATCAGCACCCTCGGCAATACGGGCACGCTTGATAGCCTTTTTGTTGGTATCATTCATCAGGTCAAGGGTAGCAGAACGGACAAGGTTGCCATCCACGGTAATGGTATTGGAAACCAGATAGGGCAGAACGCTTTGAGCATACATAGCCTCACGAATGGTAGTCTCCATCCAAGCGGGGAACAGCCACTCGTTCTCGCTCATGCCGCCAGAAGTATAAGCGTCCATGAACTTGCCGACAGTATCAGTCTTTTTAACGTCAGCCGCCGCCATAGCCATCTGAATAGCGTCCAGCTTTTCAAGAGAAGGATTTTCTTCCTTCATCTTCTTAATGTCCTCACCGAACACCGTATTGATAGCGTTGTTAAGGCTCATACCGCTGGTGTAGAGGTCATGGACACTGTTGTTGATAAAGATAGCCTTATTCATTGTTCTCTTACCTCTCTTTCTCGATTAGTCAATCTTGACAACGGCCTTATCAGTCTCGAAAGCGATTGCCTTTGCACCAGTGGCAGTTTCGCTCTTTTTCACGCCACCCGTATCATCACAGACAAGCCAATCACCAGCGGCGATTTCGGTAGCGGAAACATCTTCGTGAATGACGTGCCAAACCACGGACACAACGTAGTTCTCGGAGTTGGTGCTTTCCTTCTCCACTTGCTCCACAAAGCCCAGAGGTTCCTTGCCCTCTGCATAGCCAGCCTCACCATTACCAGTAAGACCGACGACCTTGCCGACAAGCTGGGCAGGGTCTTTCTCGATTTGACTCTTGGTCGCCGCCGCCAGCTTAAAAGTGCCGCCGTCCCGCAGACCCTCATAGCAGTAAAACTCGCTCATTTCCTTTTCCTTCCTTTCTTAATTAAAAGCTGTAATCTTCGGGGTTAGTGTTTTTATCTTCTCCGTTAAGACCCGCCCAACGGTTAGATACGGACTTGCCCGCTTTCAGAGCGGACTTGGCTTCATCGTCCCACTCCTTCGTCTGGTCAATGATTTCGGCATAGTCCAGAGTGTTCAGAATCTTGCGCCACTTGGTTTCATTGAAACCTTCGCCCTTCGCCTTGATACCGCTCTTAACAGCGTTGTCAATGGCTTCCTTAACGAGAGCGTCATACGCCTTTGCCTTAGTGTCCGCTTCCTTGTCCATTTCCTTACCGGCCTTGGCAAGCGCAAGGATTTGGTCAGCGTCCATTTCCTCACCCAGAGCGTCCTTCGCCTGTTCCTTGGTAATGAACTGCTCCACGGTGGGGATTTGGAGATTCAGAGCGGGCCAAGTGAAGTTCTCCACCGGGGTCGTAGACCACATACCGTTAATAGTATTCCAATCGGTAGTGTTATTCAGATACCCGGCGTAGGCGTTCACAGCGTTACTCGCAAGAGTAGCCACGTTCTCGGCAGACATATTCAGCGCATTAAACGCTTCCTCAGTCACGCCATACTGTTCCAGAGCCTTGTCATACTCAAACATATGGTCATTTACCTCCTTCTTATGTTCTTTGATTTTATCTTTAACAGCGTTGATAGAATCGTCAAATTCTACACCGTTGATAACATAACCCTTGGCGCAAGCCGCAACTTCAACCGCCTGTACGATTTCGTCACAGAAACCGTATTCAAGGGCTTCGTCCGCAGTAAGCCAAGATTCATCAGCCATGAGTTGGCGCAGTTCATCTTCCGTCCCCTTAAAGTGTCTCATGTAGTTCACCACAAGAGTATCTTCCACTTTTTCAAGGATTTCTTTCTCATGTTGCAGTTCATCAGTATTTCCGATAGCAAAACTGAACGGCTTATGAATCATAAAGATAGCGTTCTCTGCCATGTAGATGTAGTCAGCCGCCATAGCAACGCCACTTGCCATGCTTGCCGCCAGACCATCAATATAGGCGTAGATTCTTGCCCCGGTCTTTCTCTTGTAGTTATCAAGCACATTGATGATAGTATTACCAGCCACACAGGAACCGCCAGCACTATTGATACGCAAATCAATGTGATTCACAGTACCCATTTCATTCAGAGCGTCCCGGATTCTCTCAGGGGTCACATCAGATTCATGCCACGCGTCATCGGTAATGTCCCCGTAAAGCCAAATTTCGCCGGAATCATTGTTGTCCGATTTGATTGTCAGAAAGTTATTGATTTTCTTGTTGAATCGCATAGTCTATCACCTACCCAATCTGCTTATCATCCACGCCTGTATCTTTCAGAGTAACAGTCTTACCATCGAACGGCTTGCCATCCTTGCCATAGACCGTGTTCATGTCATCGTAAGTAACGGTTATTTGAGCGGTGGTTTCCCCATCGTTCGTGGGCCACGGTTCTACCTCTGCGGAACCAACAGGCTGGTCATCAACCTTGTCAAACTGCGTATCACTCTTAGAAGTGCCAAGGCCGACATACAGCTTCGTCCAAGTTGCTTCACTGTTACCGGCTTCGGCAGTAAACTTGTTCGCACCGATTTGAACGTCAATCTTGTACTTCTTATCGCCAATCGGCCTATCGAACACCAAATAGAAGCACTTGTCTACCGGCTTCGTATCAAGAATACCATTCAGGTCATCTTTTGTAGCCGCAAATCCATACCGCTTGATTTTCGCATTTCCAATGTCAACTGAACCGCTACCCATCTTAGCAGAGCCGATATACACCGCCGCAGTTTCGCCGTCTGAATCAAACACGAAAGCGGTAGAATAACCTTCGTCCAGTTTTTTCAAACCGCCTTTCCCGTCACACACAAGAACATCACCAGCGGCAACATCGGAAACTTCAATTTCTCTCGACTGATACCAGACCACAGAAACCGCAAGCCTATCGCTGTTCGTGTACTCCTTCTCGACTTGTTCCACAAAGCCGATAGGAGTATCACCGTCTTTACCGTAGCCTACCTCGCCATTCCCCGTGATAGTGACTACCTTGCCAACGATGTCCTTATTCTCGGTCAACTTGCCTTTCGTATCACTATCTACCACGAAAGTCGCACCGTTTCTAAGCCCCTCATAGGAATAGAACTCAAGCATTTTCCGCACCTTCTTCTTCGTTATTCTGTTGCTCAGATTCGTTTGTTCCAGCAGTTTGCTGTTGGCTGTTCTCACTATGCGTCAGGTATTGATAAAGTCCAGCAGAATCATCGTTTGCGGCCTTTTCAGCACCGTAACCGTCTGTTGCGGCTTCATCGTGGTTAATCCAACCGTATTCTTCCGCTTTCCGGGACTTCTCCATTTGCAGAAGTTCGGTTTCCAGTTTTTCCTTCATAACCTCCCAGTTAATGGGGTTATGGGTCATAACTGCATAGAGCGGATAACCGTGAACTCTCGCCCACATATTAACGATTTCTTCCACGATACGCTTAGAGCCACGGCGCATACTGTCTACGGTATCGGTCACGATTTTGAACTCAACTGTACCCAGACTGTAAGAGCCGGTTTTCAAACGGCCCATCAGAACGGGGGTCATATTAAAGGCGTTCACCATGAGCGGTTCAAGCACTTCAAACCATGCACGAATATCAATGCCGGAGCCATTCACGCCGCCACCAATGGTTTCTACATTCGTGCTGTCAAAGTGGATAATGTCAGAATCCTTGCCAATCCTACGCAGATTTTCTTCTACGTCACGGAACTCACGATTGAACGCTTTTCTCTGTGCGTCAGGAGTATTCTTCTCCTGCGCCGTCATCGTGTTAAACAGGGCTTCACGATTGATAGAAACATCGTAGCGAGGATAACCAATTCGATTCAGAATCTTCATGCTATCGCCAAGTAGCTGATAAAACTGTGTCATCGTAACGATAGCGGGAAGGAATTGAAGCGTACCGTCCGGCCTACCTACTTTCGGCTGGTGTGGTACAAAGAAGAAGTTTCCTTCATACAGGTCAACTTTCTTCCCGTCATTTCTATTCTGGTAGATAGCATATCTTCTCTCATTCTCGATATACTTGTACTCTACAAAAGTAGCAGGGTCTACCAGAACAACATCTTCAATATCCGTCACATCTTCGTTTACGATGACTTCACAGGCCATGCCGCCACGGGCAATAGAAGAACCGTGTAATTGGTCAAGCAATCCGTCAAGACCGGCAGAATTGTTCCTTCCTACCCTCTTGCAGAAATCACGCAATTCAGCGTCATATCTCTTTACACGGCGGTTCGTATTCCTATTGTAAAGTTCGATATGAAATCCTTGGTTTGCAAGCCGGAGATAGGTATTATACGCTTGCTTTCCGTCAGGAGTTTCATCAATAATCGTTTCGATAGCCTTGAACTTGTTGGGTTCCTCAACGATTTTTTTCAGCAGATTGTAAGTTTTTGCTACGCTTCTATAAATATCTTGGTTTTCAAGCGGGATTTGGCTGACTTGCCCAACGGTAATGGGTGCAGGCTTATTGTCTTTCGCCCTATTAAAAAAGCCCATCAAATCACCGCCTAATCCAAAGAATTTAGAACCTAAAGTCCCAAAATAAGCAAAAACTAACTGTATTCTCTTTACAATTTATCACGGTATCTATATTTTGTCAACATTTATTTTAATTTGCCTATTGACAGGTAATATCAGTTTGTGGTATAATACGCATGAGGAGGGATTTATATGGATAATTGGAGAAAAGAAACTGGAATTTTCCCATTTGTTCCTGATGACGCAGACATAGGCGGTTTAGGAGAACTAAGAACGCTTAATCCAAAGGATAAATTCGATAGACAAGTTGGATTTTCAGCGGCAGATAGACCATTTTGGAGTGCTGTTTGTGAAAGAGGCGCAGAACAGTTAATAAGTTGTTATAGATATGATGATAATGCGTTCACACGAGACGCATTTATGGAAATGTGTAGGCATTGTCCTCATTCAACTTTTATAGAAACTCGTTTTGACACAATTCGTTCTTCTGGGCTAATCCTACCTGTTGAGCAAAGTTCTATAACAGAACCGTATTTTATCCTCAAACGATATAAGAATAATGTTTGTGACCCCGCTGTTGCTCATGCCTATGTCTATTTTATTTCCGATGGTGAATATGTAAAAATCGGAGCCGCAAACAATCCAGTAAATCGTCTTAGCGATTTGCAAGTTGCAAATTCAAGGAAACTTGAACTTCTTTGCGTTATTCCAGTAAAAGACAGGGAAAGTTGTATTGACCTTGAAAGCCGTTTGCATGGAGTTTATAGAATTAGGAAAGTCCGTGGAGAATGGTATGACATTTTGAAACTTATAGATTTAGATTCATTCAAATCTGTTTTTCCTGCAAATGTGTTCAATCAAGATGATGATTTTGAAGATTCTGACGAGTTTATGGAGGTATCTTAATGACAAATCTCGATTACTGTGAAATGTGGTATCGGCTCAAAGAAAAACTGGACGCAAGAAAGAAAACGCTTATAGCAAGAAGGGATGGCATGGATATTGGTTCACTTGACCGTGTTATTACAAATGCGGAATTTACTGAATTGGATTATGTACTTGCAGAAATGGAAGAATTAAAAATGCAAAATGAAACGGAGGCGCAACGCAATGGATAATAACTTTACTTTTTCTGCTAAACGGCTGGATAATGGTGATGAAGTCCGCTCTATGACAATCGTTCGTGGTAAGCGTATTCTACACGATAAAACTGAGGGCGAATATGAGATTTTCATGACAAACTTTGGTGATAAGGTCAGCCTTATATTTGATGATGATGGGAATGTGGTTGCAATTTATGGCAAGTTCTATCGTGTTGACCCGGATAGCATTGAGCCGGTCATGCAGGAGGATTGAGTATGAGATTGATTGATAAAGATAGTCTTTTAGAGCAATTCAAAATTAAAAACACAGATGAATTAAAGTTTGATGGTAGTATTGAAAGTATTTGCCGTGTTTACTTTGATAAATTAGCAAATATGTTCATTGAGAAAGCACCAGAAATTGACGCTACCCCTGTAAAGCATGGGATGTGGGTATACGATGACTTTGATGGAGACGGATTGGATTATCAGTGTTCTGCTTGCGGACGCTATACAAGACAAGCCTCAAATTATTGCCCAAACTGCGGTGCAAAGATGGATTTGGAGGACTAATAACAATGCGGATTATTGATGAAGATGAAAATGAATATAAAAAAATATGGCGTGAAATGAAAGAAATTCTAAAAAAATTTATCACATTAAATGCCGAGCAAATTAGAATCCATAAAGATGATGAAACGTCTTATTGGTTTTATAAGGGTAGACATGAAATTTCTTCGTTCCTTTTGCTTTCTATGTATAAATTGGAGGGGAGTGTAAAAGAAAATGGATAATGAGCGTTGCGAAATGATGTGGGATAGTTTAAGCGAATTTATTGAAAAAGAATTAGATACGTTTTCTCCTTATGAAGATAGTTCTCTTTACGCAATAGCAGTTTGCCGAGAACTTAGAACAATACAAGGAAAAATGGACGAATTATATTATACGTTTTCGGATGATTGAGCATGGAAGTTGTTATGCTATCTGAAAGTTGGTTTATGACCGATTCTGCTTATGAATACGCTCTAAATAAGGCAAAAGAAGGAGAGATAAAGATGAGAGAAACAATAGAAATCATCAATAGAAAACTTGAAGAAGCATACAAGCATATCAAGCCATATATGGATAGAAAGAATTGTCCGCAGTTATATGATATGTGTGCTTACTGTGAGAAATGGTGTGGTGATGAACACAACTATAAAGATTGTGAGAATATGCCTTGCTTCAAAAATTGGCTTGCTTATGTGTATCTTAAATGGGAAGCAAGTTTTGAGAATGGAGAATAATTATGAAGAATAGAACAAGATGGAAACGTGTCAGAGGATTAAATATCCTCAATAAGAGATTTTTCGATTGTGGAGAATACACCCTTGGATTCTTTACTGTTCTAAAGGCGTGGCGTTGCAAGGTTTATTGTAGAAGTGCGCTTACTCCTAACGGCTCTCATTGGTTCTCAAAAGCAAAACTTCTTGTTAAAACAGATGATGGCCTGAAATTTATTGTTCCGTTCATTCCTTGGGCTAAATCAATTACATCAGCAGATGGTCAGAAAAAATGGAGCGAGTTTTACGATGAACAACCGTGGTATTGAAATAGATTTTTATGAAAGATTTGAAGAAACTTAGAATCAGAAAACCATTAGGGACTTGGTATTATGAAAAGGTAGAATCTTGGACTGATTACGGCCCAGATGGAACTTATGATTATGTGTTATATGATGAAAATAGAAACTATGTTAGTTCGTTTGATTATTATTCTGATATGCACGATTGGATAGTAAAGGAATTTTTTGATAATTACCATAAAGGCGTGTATTCAAGGTTAATATGAAAAATGCAGAGGGATTTACCCTCTGCATTTTCTTTAGTCGTAGATGTAACTGAAATAGTCATCCTCATAACGGGACACGCCACTCATTGTATGCTCATACTGGATAACGGGTTCATCTACACTGTAATCTGCAAACGCCGCATACATAGCAGATACAAAGTCATCGTGCGGTTGCTTATCGTTTGCGTACTTACCTTTATTCTCGGAGTAGTCGTTCATTTGGTAAATCAGCGTCATTGTTTCCTTTGTACCATCATTCAAAACTTTCACATCGGAGTTTTCAACCGCAAGTTCCAGCGTTTGAACAAGTTTAGCCTTATTACCAGCTTGTTCATCAAGAGGATTCTCCGTTATGCCACGTTTTGCAAACTGCCCCTCAATCGCCGTATGACCCGTTCTCAGGAAGTTAATCGGAGCATAGTTATATGTCTTGCACATAGCCGCTATAAAGTTCCACTGTTGCTCATAGTTCTTTCCGTATAGGTCAAATACACGGACAACACGGTTATCGTCTGTGCAACGGATTACAAATGCAGGACTATCGCTTGAACTACCAGTAGCAGGGTCATAACCTCCTACATAGTTTGCAAACGGTTTAGGTTCACGCCAATTCTCAATAAACGCTTTTCTTTCTCCCGGCGCAATCTTATCCGGCCCAGTGAAGATGTTTACAACACAGTTGTCCTCAAAGTTCTTAAAAACAGTTCCATCTTCCGCTAAGAAGTCAGCGAGATAGTTAGAACGGAATGTGCGTTCTCCGATTTGCCTACGCAGAGATTCCTCATATGTCATTTCACCATACCGGGTCTTTACAATAGAATCTGCTAATTCCTTATTGATTGGATTGCAAGTCCACGGGTATTGGCAACTCCACCAGTTGGAAGAATAGTTCGGATGGTCTTTTTGGCCAAAACAAAATAAGTCGTAAAAATCTCCCTTTCCGATGGGGCTACTGTTAATCAAGGCTTTCCCTTGCCCGTATTGATGACCAGCCCTATCTTTTTTTCTTCCTCGACCGGGGGAGTTCAAACGTGCTTCAAGGTTCGCCCATGCAAGCGCAAGGTCTTTGAAACGTGCCGCTTCGCTGATGGAGCAAAAATCTAATCCGACTCCGACCAAATCCTCACTTGCGTAGCCAGAACGTACTTCGATTATGCCTCCTCCAACTGTTTCCATTTGGAAGTTACTATCGGAAACAGCTACTATCCATTGTTTTGGAAAGTATGCTTTTAATTCACGCCAGTTCTGTTTCGCCATCTTCTCGGTAGGAGCAAGTTGCCACCAAAGAACAGGAGGAACCATCATGGGGTCATCAATGGCTCTATTTTCATTCAAACACTCAATAAAATACTTAATTCCTATCATAATAGAGGCTTTGTCCTTGCCACTATTATGAATTAAAGTGTTAAAACAACAGTAAGTATCGTCCTCAGTAGAGAAATTATATACCGTTTTCTTGCACTTTTCTACCGAAATTGTTTGCAATTTTGTGTAGATAGAATCATTTGTTACAATAGCAGTTACACGTTCTTTTTTATCCTCAATCTCATACCCAAGCAATCTGATAGCGTCAACTGTGCTTACATGAACGCAATATTCTCTACTTACAACTCCAGCTTCACCGTTTTTCTTAAATCTCTTTATATCTCTCTGAGCGGAAGTAATCTTTGAGAAATACCCAATCCGTGTCCATGCTGTCTGTAATTGCTGGGATAACGTCTTACTAACCGTTGTAGCGTGTAGTGTTCTTGTGTTCTTGTTTAGATACCCGTCCCCAGCATAATACCCCTTCAAGAACGCAATCAGGATATTTTCATCTGCGTTGTAGAGTATGCTGTACGGAATTTTCTTGTTCAAAGAACCGTGTCCAACCTCTTCATCAAGTTTTCTGCATATTTGCATTTTTGTGATTATAACACAGCGAGTTCCTTCTTCATCACGTTCTCTTACATGATAATGCAATCCAAGCCCATCCAAAATCCCACAAAGTTTTTGTGCTAATTCTGGTTCTTCGTAGTTAAGGGTGAATTTGCACCCCGCTCTATCCAAATAGCACCCTTCGGCACAATAAAGGCCAATCATCCATGCGGTATCTTCGTTGATAGGAATACTATCAATTTGGTTTACATAATTTTTTTCAAGTCTTTCCAGTTCCCATTTGTCACACTTAACACTACCTTTGACCCGCACCATTTTGAGATAAACATAGTTTCCCTGCGCTTGCTCGTCTACATACTTCTGGACATTCTTGGCGTAGACAAAGCGTTGGTCAACGATAGTCCGGCTCTCTTTGTTAATGGAAGTCACATAGATAGGGTGTTCATCGGTACATACAATGGGTTCAAGACCAACGCCCTTGATGGTATACAAGTCCCCATCGTATTCTTCCTGATACCGCTCCATCACTCTCTGCAACTTGCCGCTGATACCGATAACCTTATCTCCTACTCTAATATCCTCAATAGGCTTATCTGCACCATTGATGAAAGAGCCAGCGGGTAGGCAACGGTTTCCGCAAGCAATCACAACAAATCTGTGTGTTTCAAAAGCGTCCATTACCTCCTGTTGCCATTCAAACGGCTCAAAAGGTAAGGTCGCAACTGCGATTTCTTTTTCGTCCTTCTTAATTTTTTCTTCTTTTTTCTTTGCTATCTGTTTCCTACAAGCAGGACAATTTCTGAAACTTGTATAACAATTCCTGCTACTTGAATAGACTTGCTCAAAAGTTTCGCCGCATTTAGAACAAACCGTAAACTGCTCCCCGGTAGGAGGTTCATCGTAAACGCTATCGTCCTTAATCAAATTATAAACTTTCTGTGGCTCACCCTTTTTCTGCAACATTCTATTCTTAGCTTTTTGCTTTTTGATTTCTTTTCCGAGGTCAGCCATTTAATTCACCTTCGCTCTTTTTGCAAGCCTATCTATCTTTTTGTTAATCCTATCATACTTCTTAAAGAGTTTCAAAAGCCTTTTAGAACTAAAATTCTCGCTTTTTGTTTCTTTCTCCACAAGTTCACAAAGCACATCTGACAAATTCAGAAGATACTCAATTTTTTCTAATCTCTTTCTTTGAATTAAAATACCAATTCTCTTAAACATAGAATTACCCCTCCACCACCGTTTTCACGCTTGTACCGTTACCAAACTGAACTTCAAGTGCCAGTCTTTGAGCCTTACCAGACCCGTCAACGCTATCCAATCTAACGATTGTAGACAAAGTTTTATTCATCTTATCGTAAGCGTTTGCCAAAAAATTCATGTCCATGTTGGTAGTTTCTGGATTATACATTCTCTCCAACATAATGTCCATAACGTCCATTACCTTTTCTGCTTGTCGAATTTTACGCTTATCCATTTTGAGAACAGCTTGCGCTCTACGTTCTGCAAGCATATTTTTCTCATACAAATATTGAGCCTTTGTCATAGGCTCTATTTGCTCTATCTCTACCGGCTCATTTTGTGCTTCCAGTCTTGTTTCTTCCAAAATTTTGTCTGCAAGAGCAAGTTGATTCTTTTTCGGCATATATATCACTCCTATTCGTCTGCCTGTTCCTCCATGCGCTCTATCTGCTTTTTCTTTTCATATAGTTCTGGGTCACGGTATTTCAAGTCCATGCTCCTATTGAGCAAATGCAATGCGTTTGTGACGTATGTATGTAAATCCATCGTAGGTTTCCCAAGGTTATCCACATCACGATTATACAGCCATATGATTTGCTTCGCAAGGTCGAAAACATCTGCGTCAATATCCATCCTAACGGCTTCTTTAATTGTTTTATCTCTACGCTTTGCAAAAACGATTTTATCCAAATCTGTTATCACATCATAGTCCTGCAATTCTCCAACTTCGTCTAACGGATGATTCTCTACAAACTCTTTTAATGCGGCAGTAATAGCGTTTTTATGTGTCGTTCCGCTCACTCTGCACCAATCACAGAATTGGTTATAGACAGCGTTCCTATCTATTCTCTCAACATTTTTCCCCGTATTAAGCCCTACGTCCCCAAAAAATATGAAGTCCCTCGATTTCGGATATTTCTGTATGATTCTTGGTGGTGCTATCTTGATTCCTGCTTTTTTCGCTCTAATTGCGGATTGTACGAAATCAGATAACCTTTTTTTGCTTATCCCAAAGCTGATAACGTATCTCCACTTATCGCTTGTTACCAGTTTTGTCTTTTTCTCAAAGCACTCGATGATTCCTGCTACCGGGGCCAGCCTTGCATTACTGCAAAACTTATTTAGTCCAACGTCAATGAATGTATCTACGTTATAGTTCCAAAAGTTAGCAAAGTCAGGCGTACCGTATTTCTTATAGAGTTCATAAACGGTATCAAAAGCGTCTTTTCTAAGTTTCTGGCATTGATACTCAGACATAAATAATGCTGGGTCTTTTTTGTTTCTCAGCAGATAGAAGATACCGAAATGAGTTGGTGGTACATCTTCGTCCCTGTTAGACAAAAGAGGGGGAACGTAATTCTTCCCCCTCTTAGGCCGTTTCCACTTGAATTTCTCAGTTGCCATTATCCTTCGCCTTGTATTCGATTGTGTAGGAACTCTCCCCACGCTCTACGGCTTCCTTGCAGTTGTTGTAAAGTTGCTCGTTATTGTTTGCAAAGCAATCAAGGCAAATTTTACGGGTCGTATACATGGTATCAGCACCGCAAAGAATACAAGTGCCATGCCGTTCCGTATTCCACTTAGAACTGACTTGTCCAGCGCAGAAACCCATAAGAGCGTCAATGTAGTCCGTCACAAGCACAGTCTTACCGTTTGAAACGCTCATAGACCTTTTCGCTCGTTTTGGCTCCGTTTCTACGCTATCAGTCTGCTCCACGATAATATTATCGCTGTTAAAAATCGTCTGACTTTTCTTATGCTTAGTAGCCATATTTTCTTTCCTCCCAATAGTATTTTGTAAATTCCCTCATTCCATCACCTGGTTTATATGCCGGATAATAGACCTGTCTGAAATAGTCCTCTGTATCTTTGAATGAGCAAAAATCATCAATGTCGATTTCTCCGCATTTGATTAGGTACATGAAAGCGATAGCGGGGGAACGGCTCTCACCTTTATTGCACACAATCAGGACTTTTCTCCCAAACAGTTTTTCTTTACCGATAAAGTACAACGCCTTATCAATAACCTCTTTCGGAATAAAATCCTTAGTCCTTGCGTCAATTAAATTTAGATACAATGCGTGGCTTCTTTCAGCATACAGATATTCAGGCTCGTCTTTGGGCATAGAACGGCCTGTATAGCCCTCCTGCTCCGCCCCCTGTATCTTTGCATACCTACGATGTAAAGGCTCCTTGCAGGCTCCGAGAATTGCGAAGTTGACGATTGCCGGCCCAAGTGCGTTATAGTCATCCATGCTACCAACATAAAGGTTCTCAATAATCTGCTTCATAGTATCTCACCTGTCATAGCGGAATGTGTAGTCCTGATACTTAAATGGGTATTTCAGCTGCTTCCCGCAATGCTTATAAATCTGTCTTACATCAATAAAATTCTTTTCAGCCGCTTCTTTCACGCTTGGGTAACTATCAATTATATTCCCATTTTTATCCACTTTCAATACTGGCCTACGATTAAATTTACCGCCAGTCCGTTTCCCTACTTCTTTTCTGGTCGTAAAGAATAAGTTGTAGATGTTGTTGTTTGTTTGGCAGTTATCTCTATGCCCGATAATCATACCTTCCGGGGTTTCTCCGAGAAAAACAGAAGCGATAATTTTATGGACATAAACATTTTCACGCTTTCCATTTTCGTTTCTCAAAACCACGGATGGGCAATGCGCCATACCGCCACGTCTACAAGGTTTCAGAATAAGTGGAGTTTCCCTTTTCTTATTCCTGCTCGTTTTCCATGAGCGAATATCCCCTTCTGCGTTTGCTTCATACCATCCGCCATATCCGGGGACTGGGAACCATTCATCTTTAGAAAACGCTGTCCTTGTCATACTTCCACTACCTTTATCCCATGAATGTAAAGCATAAGTTTCCGCTTGATTTTGAACAAAGCATATGCCTGTCCTTCCCTATAACCCTTTACATCTTCAACGACAGTTTTCCCGTCTTTTTCATACACAAAGTCTGCGATATAGGAAATACCCTGCTCCAAAAGCACCTTTTTTTTCTTCTCTTGGTGTCTTTTCGGAGTATAAGTAATTACTTCCTCATACTGGCTCGGTATAAGTTCGTACTTCACTTGCCGTTGCAGATTAGAGATAAGTCCTGCCCTCTGCATGATGGATAAGTCGCTCCACCGTTGTGCTTCCTTTGCGCTGTCGAACTTTATCCCATTGACCGTTGTTTTAGTCGAATGGTATTTGTTCCATTTCATTCCGCAAATACTTCTTTCAGCTTTTCAAAGTTCTCACGCTTCAAAGCCTTTGTGATACCGTTCTCCCAGTTCTGATAGGTGGGGAAAGAAACGCCAAGTTGCTTTGCAATCGCTCTCTGAGAGATACCAAGTTCCTCACGGCGTTCCCTCATATCGAAACCGAGTTTATCCAGTGTAATACGCTCCGGGTTACTCAGTTCCTTATCAGACGCAAAGAGTTCTCTCAGCTTTTCAATTCGTTCAACAGAGGTCGTTTCAATATAGCCGGTTTCAAGTCCACGGTACACATAGTAACTGATACCGCAAGCCGCCGCAGTATCAAGTTGCGACCAGCCATGCTTCTCACGTTCCGCTCTCAGGTCAAAACCAAGTTCCTTGATAGGTACATACTTCTTACTCATACTAAATTCCTCCATTTTTCTGCTTTACTCATTACTACATTCGCATATGTTCTACTTCCAGTATCATGCCCTGCGTTATAAATTGTGAGTGCTACTGGATAACTACCGTTTTGTTTCAGCAACTTCCCAAGAAAATTCATTCCGTATCTGATATTATCAGCCGGTGATAATCCAGAGGGGAAATATTTATGTGATAATTGACAAATCCCGTACACTTTACCGTTGTCTAAATCCGTCTGGAAGTTACTCTCATACTCAATCAAGCCAAGAGCGATATAAATATCAATCCCATTCTCCATACAACTATCATAAAGCACCGTCTGCAACTCTGCCGAAAGAGGGATATTCTCGCTGTAAAACACATACGGAGTAGGTTCTTGCGTAGGTTCCGGCGTAGGCTCCTGTGTTGGAGTAGGTGCAGAAGTCGGAATAGCCGTTGGTTCTACTTCTGGTGTTGGCGTTTTCGTAGGCTCTGGTGTTGGAATATCTGTAGGCTCTACAGTAACTATCACCGTTGGCTCAATCGTTTCCTGCGGCAGTACAACTTTTACTTTTCTCATAGGATAAACAGCTACACATACCGCAAACACAATCAAACAGAGTAAAATAACAATCAATAAATCCGTCAACATATTTCTTTTCATTGAATCACTCCCTATCCTATTTTACTTTATTTATTACTGTTTGTCAAGCATTTTCTTATTTACAACAATAGTTTTTGGTGGTATAATTTATTCGTACATTGGGGTGTCGTTCAATAGTAGGACACAAGACTTTGACTCTTGCGATTCGGGTGCGAGTCCCGGCACTCCAGCCACAGAAAAGCGGAGAGGTTAATCCTCTCCGCTTTCTTTCTTCAAAATACAGCCATCAATAATAGTTTTTCTCTTTGCCCATTCATCTTTTCTGGAAAGCCCCCTGCTTATTTCCGGTTTCAATGGAGTGCATCCAGTAAAATCACAAAGATTTCCGTCAATCAGGCAATAGAAATGTCCTAAAATTTCATCATATACGAGTTCACCGCCAAATCTCTCCTGTAACATCAGCGCATAGTAGTAGCAATATCCCCTCATAAAGAAATTTGTTAAATCACCGTTCTTATCGAACTCATTTGTTTTCTTTATGAAGTCCATTATTTCTTCTACTGGTCGTTCTTCAAAGGCCATGATTTATCTCCTTTTGCTCACGCTGATACATTCTCATACAGCTTTGCATGGAATGGATTGCGCTACCGATTTCACCACGGTTGTATTGCAAGGCGATTCTGGCGATTTCATCTGTTACGCCAGTACATTTGCAAACGGCTTCAACCGCTTCATTTTCAATCACATACATATTATTCACTAATCACCTTTTCATCTTCCCAAATTATTTTTCCACCACAGCCGGGACAGAATCTTGCGTTACGCAAAATATCTTCATATCCGCAAGATTTGCACTTGTAAAACACGTCATAAATTTCGTCTATTCCGCAGTCTGTTACTTCAACTGTATCTTTCTCGTTATCCATTTCTCTCACTCCTATTTTTTAGAACGGCAATTCACCATCGGATTCGTACAATTCCGTAAATGTGTTATCACCAGTTCCGTATTCAGTCCGATTCTGCTTAGATTTCCGCAAATCCTTAACGGAGCAGAAATTAAGAATATGCTTGCTCCGCTTCTGTCCTTCCTTGTTCGTCCAAGTATTCTGCTCCAAACGAGCGGTCATAAGAACTTCATCACCCTTTTGTGCATACTTGCAAAGGAAATCAGCGGTCTTGCCCCAAGCGGTACACTCAATAAAGTCAGCAGGAACATTCTTCTGCGCTCTCGGAATAGCGATGCTAAACTTGCAGTAGTTCTTACCAGACTGTGTAGCAAACCCCTCAATATCGGTTGCAATCCTCGCAAGGCCCGTCCACTGGTTAAACTCAGACATCTTTCTTTTCCTTCCTTTCAGGTTTCTTAGCTTTCTCAGATTTTACAGGTTTCTTTTCCTCTTTCTTTTGCGAAAGCAGTAATCCTGTTACTATATCTGCGCTTACAGCATGATTATTGGTTTCCTGCAACTTATCCAGTTTCTTGAACAGTGTATCAAAGCACTTTAGAATCCGATTGAATCCGCTGATAACCCGTGGAAACCAAGTAATCAGATAGACCAGAAAGAAAACGATTATGATTATTTCCATTGGGGTAAGATACCCGTTGTCAATCAGCCACACCATACTTTTCCTTGTCCTCTCTTTCCTGTGATTTTGCTCCGTCAAGATAAGCGGCCCAATACCGTGTGTTTTCTTCCTCTCCTGCCTTATCGCACTCCATCATGCGCTGGTAGGCTCGTTCAATCACACTCATTGTCATTTCCTCCATATTCTATCATAGTTATTAGTCGTTGTCAACCTTTGGTTTAATTGCATTTGCGATTTCAAGAAATGTCCCGTTTTCAAGTAACATTTCCTTCGTATAACAGCCGAAATAATTTATATCTTCTCCAACAAAATCAATGTATCCGTCTCCCATAACAAGAGGCTCAATGGCTCCACTTGGCCCAATCCCAACAAATTTGGTCAATTCAATAACTCCTTCGTCCTCTCCCATACTGCTATGCACAACAAAGATAGGCTCATTCAGTTCCTTGATATTGTGTATATCAAATTCGTTATCCATCTTTTTTTACCTCCCCGTTGAGCCAAATCCGTTTGAACCTCTATCAGTATCTTCAAGTTCATCTACCACTTTAATCTCAGGTGTGAGTACAGGAATAATAACAAGTTGACTGATTTTATCCCCTCTATGTACTTCATAATCTTCTGCACCGTGGTTATAGAGTTTAACCACAATAGAACCCGTGTAGCCCATGTCAATCACGCCATCACTTGTGATGTTGTGCTTAACGTTCAGGCCGGACTTGGATTTGAGAAAACCGGCTGTCGGCGTCTTATTTGACTCCGACACAAACTGTCCATCTATAAACATCCATTCCTCGTATCTAAACGATGGCAACTCCACATGAACCCCGGTATCAAATACGGCAGACCCGCCAGCCGGAACAACCTTTGTTTCCTTGCTTCTTAAATCTAACCCAGCGTCAGTATCGTGCGCTCTTTCAGGCATGAACGCTCCATTATCAAGTTTAATACGCATTAAATAATCCTCCCATTCCACAAGTCGATAGCACGGTTTTTGATTTCTTCATCTGTTGTAGCCCAATCAGGGTCAGGCAAATTATGATAATTCTTAACTGCGAATACAAGACCTGACGCAATAGGCCCTCTTGCTTTGCATTTATTGCAACGTACAGAGTAGATATGCCGTTCAATTCGTTCTTCCAATCCGTTGAATCCGGCAAGTCTACTTTTCTTATCTACTATCAGACTGGTAGACTTACAAAAAGGACAAGGTTTAATCTCCATCTTCATCCTCCACTTCCTTTTTCAGCCATTCCAACCATTCGTTCATTGTCTGTTCGTATAGCCCGTCTGGAACGCTAAACTCAACGCCAAATCCCTTACAAATTTTTTCGCACGTTTCCCTTACCACCCCTGTTGTAAAGTCTGCAATTTCTTCATCTGTCCATTTTCTTATACAATCTCCGTTTGTCATTCTTCCACCACCCCATCAAATTTATGGTCTTTCTTCCACCGTCTACACCAGAACTCAAAGTTCTCGACATAGCCAATCGTATGGTCATCAAGTTCACAGACGCAGTTTCCTTCTTCGTCCCTTATATTATGACCACAGTTTACACATCTTCTTATTGCCATAGATTTCACTCCAATTTATCCAGTTCACCAGACAACACTAAGCACGTTGCTTCAATCACAATGCTCATGATGGTCATTTCAAGTTCATCCCACGGTATATTTTGCTTCGCTTTTCGTTGTCCTGCGTCTTTCTGCGTGGTCATCTGTATGAGGTCATACACATACTCTTTCAATGCTGGAATATTCGCTTTCTGTCCTTTATCCATCAGAAAAGTCCACATAGTATCTTTGATTGCGTTAGCTGGATTTTCCTTCATCGTCATCCTCCATCAGTTCTGGATTATCAGTCGTATTCCCTATGATATAGCAATCATTCTCATTGAGCCAGTAAATCGGGTCGTCCCTTAATGCCAATCTTGCACATTTCTTAGTTACTTTATCGGCTGGTTCAAAGTAAAATCCCATGTAACCTACATTTCCTAACGTGTTTTTGACTCCGCCACACATTCCAAACTTACAGACAAATCGGTAAACATCATCTTCCTCAATAACTTCTTCTATCCCTTTAGGTCTTGCTTCAATAATGTCGTTCTCAAAAATTTTTGTTTCGTTTTTGTCTACCATTCCTGAGAACTGGCCTATCGTATCTGGCTCAAAATCATATCCTACTACTCCGCTATGAATTGTCGCATACCACAAACTGCTTAAAGCCCATTCTCCGTTATCTGCTCTCTTTCCCCTGAATAGATACTCCATAATCATTCCTCCTGTTCGTCAACAAGTTCATCAAAGTTCATTTGCCCCGGAGTGATCTTCTTCTCCATCCACCAGTCGTATACTTCTTCCGCTGTATTCCATGTTGTTTTAAGGCCACGCTCTTTTCTGACTTCAAGCATTTTAGCAAACGCTCTCATATACATATCCTTGTACTTAGGCCACCGCTCAAACTGCTTTTCTCTTGCTTTGCCAGCCATAGGACAACCGATACAACCTACTCTTGACTGTTCACAGTATAGCGGATTAACAGAGACTTTTCTATCATGTAGGAAGTTCCAAACATCTTCCTCTGTCCAGTCGATAATCGGGTTCACTACACGTTTCGCTTTCATCTGGCACGTTTCAAACAACATTCGTTTTTCGTCATTATCGTTGTTAAGCATAATCCGCTCTTTGCTTGCAACCTCATAAGTCGCACGATTTTTCCTCTTGTTGCTTTCCTCCCATCGTATTCCAGTTGCTATGAATCGTCCAGCACCACCGCCCTCTTTAAGAACCTCACAGCAGTATCGGAATAATCTCGTTGGTGGAGAAACACGTTTCGGTATCAAATCCCACATGGAAGTGCGTTCTCCCTTGTAATAGGGGTAGTTAATAGTACATTTCACCCCCCCCCCTAATTCCAATCTTTGGAACTCACTACGGACGAAATAAACCGTTTCTGGTGCGTCTGCGGTAGTATGATTGTGCTGGACTTCAAACGGTATCTTAGCCATCTGAGCAAGTTCTACGCACACGCTACTATCTTTACCGCCAGAAGTAGTAATGATAAGTGGCTGTTTGTAGATTTTCAGTGACATATCGGAAGCGGTCTGCAATCTCTTGATTGCGGTTTCAATCTTCTCGTCCATTTTCTTTTTCCTCCGCTTTTTCTTCCAGTTCGGTAATCTTTCTCAATGACATTTCTGCAAATTCCTGTTTCCCACGATAAAACCAGTAACAAGCAACATCGTCTTGTGACTTTTCAATTCGCTCTTTATTTCGCTCAACGTACTTACTTAATGCTTTCTTGTGCTTTTTCCAGAGTTTTTCGTAGTTAATCATTCTGATTCTCCCTCAAACGCCAGTTCTTGTCCTTGCCCACGATGGAAACACAGGTATCTTTGCTACGTTGATAAATTCTGCTACCAACAGCTTCATCAATATCTAATAGTTCAACGATAGAAAGTTCTGTGCTGATGATGGTAATAAGTTCCGGGTGATTGTACCGATAATCCAGCAAATCAAAAGCAAGTTTGAAATCGCCGTCAGTAATTCTATATTTCCCCGTTTTACTATCCCTTGGAGATTTAAGAAAATCGTCAATGTAGAGTGCTTCTGCTTCTTTCAGCGGAATAATGAGATTGTTATAAGCCGGAGTATCGTTTATCGCCGCCTTAATGCGCCCACCATCATCAACCCAACGCATATACCGTAGAGCCTTACCAGCCTTTAAGAACTCTCCTGCCAAAGCTGTGCAGAAGTGTGTCTTGCCAGAGCCGGGATTCCCGCACATAACAAACCATTTCCCGTCCGGCTGTTTGAAAAACTTTCTTGCTTTTTCTAACGCTTCCTTCTGCCAATCATCATTAGCGATAAAATTCTTGAATGTGAACCGTTCCAGCATATCGCCAAGGCCACTCTCTCGCATATGCTTTACGCTATCCCTCCGTGGTTTGCACTTGCAAGTAAATTTGGTTATCTTCCCATCCACAAGCTCATAGTAATAACCCTTGTTATTGCAAATAGGGCAATCAAAGCCAAGATTTTCTCCCTGTTCATCATTCGCCACTTTCAATTTTGAAATATTTAGCATATTTTCCAATTCTTCTCTGGTGTTAGAGTTTAATTCCCCATCTTCTGGCTCCTTCTTCAAGTATTTCCTCAGGAGTTCTCTCCAATCCATCATTCCTCCGTCCGTAACCTGTCCTGCCATTGTTGTTCTCTCCCTTCATTCTGTTATCGTAGTCGTCCCATGCTTCAATGCTCTTGATTCCGTTCTTTTGTTTGTCCCTAAGAACACTGAGAACGTAGTTGACACGGTATACGTTGTTTGATACCGCTATGTCTATCGCCCTCTTACAGCAATCAAGACCCATGGATTCATAGAACGGCTTTAGTTTGTCAAGATTAAGCTGATTTTCAGTTGGATTGATTCTATCCTCATAGTAGCGAATTAACTCTCCAAATCCTTCATCGAAAAGTCCGGGCCTTTTATCATCATCATCTGCTGGTGTAGATGAAGATGATGTTGTAGGTGATGTTGTAGATGAAGATGTAGTTGTAGTTGGCATTAAACGCATTGAATCGTATTCGTTCGTATGCGTTAGTATGCGTTCGCATACGTCTGTATCATCCGCATTTACTTTTTTCCATCTGGATTGGGCTGATTCCTGCGCTTTTTTCGACTTATTTCTATAATTCAGGTCATCAATGTCAATTCTCGGCTTAATTATGTCCCAAACGATACGGAGAGCCACATCTTCAAACTCTGTATCTGTCATATCATCCCCATAGTCAAGTATAGCTGTCAGTAGTCGCCCTCGTTGCTCAAACGAAAGATTCTTTATGTAGGTTTTTGTTTCAAAATAGAGCATAACGCCCGGTTTCTTCTTTGCCATACTATCTACCCTCTATCCTGTGAATAAGTTTATGGCAATCCTCACATAGAGTTACGCCGTTAGAAACATCTGTCCTGCGCTCCACGCAGTTTCTAAATCTCTCTATGTGGTGGGCGTTTAGTTTACCACCACGCTTTCCACACCTTTGGCAAGTGTAATCATCACGCTCAAAGACTAATTTTCTCCATTCTTTATATTCTGCGTTGTTTCTACTCTCTGGATTTATTACTATCTTGGATTTTTGTTCATCAATATCTCTTTTTATAGTAGGCCAAATGAATCTTTCGTTTCCAATAAATTCAGGAGAATCTCCCGTTTCAAAGTAGTTTAGCATTGCCATTACTAAATTGCCAATTTCTTTATTTGAAAGCGGTTCGAAATATTTATCGTAATGAATATATAGCTTAACATACTTAGAACGCTCACTCATAAAACTCCCTCTTTTCGGCAAACAAAAACGCCCTGTTATGGAAGTGCGGGCTTCCATAACAAGACGCTGTTGATAGATTTTACGTTTTCCAATCGCTGAAAGGCTCCCGCAAACCTATCAACAATGAGATTATACCATGAACATATTACCATGTCAAGGGGATTTTAGGTAAGGGAGTAAAATTACTTTTCCTGCGTTTTCGGCTTATACTTCGTGCAGTTAGAGTTGAGCCAAGGCTTCACAGGTCTATTATTATTGCCTTTGCAACGATAGATATTGCCTTTAATGACGCAGTAAGCGCAAGTAGTACAGTTAGCCACCGTTTCTTTCCCCCAAAAACTTTATGTAATCATTTTCATGTTCCATGAGATAGCAGTTAATACAATCAGGGAACTTTTCGATAACAAAGTCTGCGAAATCACTTAAATCTGTGTAAATAAATGCGCCTCTTGCAAGCGGAGTGTCATAGGTAATCGCTATTCCAGTGTCCATATACTCACCTTTTCTGGGCTTTACATCGTTTTCCATGCAATAGCGGTCATATGGGTTCATTAGCCGTCTACTCCATCCATTTTTGCTCCGCAGTTCTGGCAGTATCTACCGGGGTCGTTATTTGCTCCTACTCCTGCAATCATCGGCTTGTTATAGCCACAGCAAGTACAGCGAAACGCAGGAGTGAAATCATCTGTATTGATTATCCATTTGCCATGTCTTTCTGGGTCAACAGTTGGTGTTTCGTCCAACATCATAACAGTGTAGTTTTTGCTAAGTCGCTTTTGTTTCAGGAGCCAGTTTCTAAAATCATCAGCGTCAATTAGTCTCATGCCACTTCCTCCAATGTGTAGGTGCTGAAATAAATCACCTTGCCAAAGCGATTCTTTCCAGCGGTAGTAACAGAACTGATTTTGTAGCCTTTCTTCCTCAAATCACAGATACGGCTTGCAAGCCTCGTGATTCCATACTCCAAAAACGCCGTTGCGGTCGTAATCGGCCCTACGTTTTGAAGATGGTACAGTACCATGTCACACTGGGTCATTTTCTCCCCCATAAAATAATCCTCCCTTTGATTTTTAAGATAAGCCTTTGAAGAATCGTGCGCTTCTTATATTTGTTTTTCGTTACCTTATCACAGTTACAGCAAGGACGTTGCTTTATATCTCGTTTCCAGTAACGGCACTTGTAGCAACTCGGTATATTACTACCCATCGGTATCACCACCTTTTTAGCGATTGTACCACACTATAATTTGTTTGTCAATAAGATTTAAGAGAAAGCGGTCGATTAAGACCGCTCATGGTAGCCTGTGAGAGAATCGAACTCTCGCTTCTGGCGTGAAGGGCCAGCGTCTTAGCCACTTGACTAACAGGCCGTATGCCCGTCTTTTCCGGGCTGTCAAGGATGGTTTTCATATCCTCACGCTCCGCAAAGCGCAACCTCTATTGTAGTGCCAAGCGGCGGAGTCGAACCGCCCATCTCGTCTCCAGAACTTTCCCGTACCCAGTTTCGTGTATACCCTCCACGGAGCCAATAGGAAAAGCCCGACGCTGACTTGAACCGTCTTGATTATGTCTTGGCTTATCGCCCGTCTTTTCCGGGCTGTCATGTGCATATCTTTCGATATTCAGGAGCATACACAAGACCCCGCTCTGTTTCGCATACCAACAGGCAAGCTACCACTGGAATCGTCATGTGCCATAGCAGTAGATGGCGGGTGCATTGTTTCGCACTCAGAATTGCAGTGGAATAGGGTACAACTTGTACCCCGTTAGTGCCAACGGCTGGACTTGAACCAGCATATTAGGGCTTGCCCGTAACCCATCATTCTCTACCATTGAGATACGTTGGCATTGGAGATGTGGGTAGGATTTGAACCTACGAATAACAGATTTGCAGTCTGTCCTCTTAACCACTTGAGTACCACATCATAAAGTGTGCGGGTGAGGATTTGCACCTCACATGGACTTCCTGCATAGACACGGCACCATATTTCAGGGACTTGGGATTAACTCGATAATGCAGGATTGATTGGTGGAGGGATACTATCTGCTTTACCCGTGTTTTTCTTGACCCTACATCACGCACCAGTTCCTATACCCGTAATTAGCGTCTACCTATTCCGCCACCACACACTGTTTTTGCACCGTATGGAAATTCACAAGTGCAGTTTATTCCACTACGGTGACTTCGTTAAACTGCTCTATCGGTCTTGACCCGTCTGGCTTTCACGGATGGCACGTCTGCCAGCATTAACAGATGGCCCACAAGTGTGCCTTACGGCCCGTGGGAACTGTTTGCCCATCTTTTGTACCATAGGGCTGATGGTTGCTCCGTGTACTTTGGAGCCGTTGTGATGGGATTTTATGATAGCCAAGTCTATTGCACCAGCACCATGTGGAGTCGAACCATTTTGGTTTGCAGAATCGAACAGCGCTTCACCTTGGCGGGGAACCCGGCCCCGTGGTTATCACCCATCACAGTCAGGATTATACCACATCAGTTTTTGATTGTCAATCAGAATTTTGGCCTTTGTTCTTCTTAATGAAAAACTCTTTCCTGTATTTTCGTATTTGCTTGCAAGAATTACATCTGTTCCTATCCTTACAGCACCAGCACCCGTCAAGAACGCCGTACCAAAACCATTTTGGCATTTCTGGTGGTTTTCTCTTTGCTTTACCCATCAATCAGAATTTTCATCGTAGAGCATGGGAGTTCCATCTGGGTTTACAAGAACTGTGAATACCCCAGTAGTATATGCACCATCACTAATTACATACATAACTTTCGTATCTCGGTGATATGCTACTCTCCAATTTGAGCCTTCTTCAATGAATACAAACATTGAGTTAGGAGAAACATATGAGTGCGAAGATGTTTCCGTTGTGGAAGTTTCTTCTGATTTACTCTTCTGTTCAATCGTGGTTTCCTCACTACAACATACCAGTATGAACATTAGAACGAGAGAAAGAAGATAAACAAATATGCGGTTACTTTTTAACCATTTTTTCATAATCATTCCTCCATTAGTCTAAATCAAGAACTTCATGCAACCCTACTTCTGCGTCAATCTCAAATATATCGCTGTATGGGTCTGCTTCTTCATCTTCACATACCGTGAGTTTCCAGTCCGCTTTCCCGCTATGCTCTACGTCAATGTTCCAGATACCTAATTCTTCCTTGCCGTAACCGACACAAATCACTGTACCGTCAATGAAGGTTATCCTTACACGGCTATTATAACAGCCTATCTCGTCCATGCTGTAACTGCTACCTTCAATCTCTACATTGTCATCAGAATATCCGTATACTTTTACCATAATTAGTCCTCCGTATTCTGCTTTATCGTGACCCTCAATTCTACTGTCCTTCCGTCTTTCAAATCCCATTCATAGCCGCTTGACGTGGCCTTTTTACAATCCGTACCGCCAAGCAACTCCATGACCATATAATCTCGGACAGCACCTAACGCTTCATCTGTGACTTCACTCTTGTTCTGCCACATATTTTTGTTCCTGCTGTTCAAAGTTCCGGCATAAATGCCAAACGCTCCGAAACCCACATGATATTCAGCCATTTTTAATCCTCCACTTTCATCTTCTTTATCGCTTTCCAGTCTATCTTCTTGCCACAGAATGGGCAATAATCGTATCTACACAAATCCGTACTCTTTCTCTTATCTGCGTAGTCTGACGGCATATATACTTTAGAATCTATGCCATATCCGCTGCGTAAAGGTGCAAGTCTCATATTTTCCTGGATATGCTCTTTCAATCCATCCAGCGTGGCTAATTCTCCACCGTCACATCGATACAAAAGCCCTATTACACATTCATGCTCCATAGTCTGCCTCCTGTTCTTCCTTTATCCACTTAGATACGTCACGATAGCAGTTCCTTACAGCTTGTTCTATCGTACTGCCATACCAGTGATAGTGCCTCTTAGGGCCAAGCACATAGCAATGTAATGTTATATCATAAAAGTCCGGCTCGTCACTCCTTCCACAATCTGCTTCCTCAAAGTAGTTCAAATAGCTAAACGCTATTTCAAACTCTCCCTCATAAGGCTTGCACCCATTCGACATATCTACCTTGTCTAATGCGTCTAATACATACCTCCGTAGCTTCAAGAACTTATCGTAACCTTCCAGCATTAGAAATTACCTCCTAAAACAAACTTAGTTGTGAAGAATACGCCGCAAATCGTTCCTCCTGCTTATCAAAGTATTCCTTGTCGATTTCAAATCCAACAAAATATAGACCAGCTTCGTAGGCCGCTATTCTGCTTGAACCGCTACCTAAGTGCGTATCAAGTATCTTGTCACCCGGTTTTGCGTAATGCTGGAATATCCAGCGGTAAAGGGCTACGGGCTTTTGTGTTGGGTGTATTCGTGGGTCATTCATCGTACCTTGTGGGGCGCACTCAAAAACCTTTGATATAGTTCCAAGGCCCTCTGAAATATAGGCAATTTCTGCCATGCTCATTGTGAATACATCTGAGATTGTTTTCTTTTTCCATACGATGAATCCTTTGTACGGCGGAAGTTGGAAATTGTTTGCGCCAAAAATGATTTGCTCTTTGGAAACTCTGAAAAGTTCATCAAAAAAATCTTTACCTGGCTTGTTCCCAAAACTTTTCATGCTCCCATTTCGGCGCATATCTTTTGTAGGCTGATTTTCAACTTCATCTCTATACGGTGGGTCTACCACGGCTAAATCGAAAGCCTTATCCGGCATCTTCCGCATGGCCTCCATACAGTCCATATTGTATGCTACGCTCTCTTGCACCAAACATACCTCCATTCCTACACATTATACTATATTTGTTGCTACCTGTCAATGGGGAAATTAAAATATCCATTCTTGCAGGCACTTTATTAAACTGTACTTTAATTATTCGCTACTAAAATGAAAATAATTAAAATTTCCCTGCAATCTCTTTAATTAAAATAATTCCTTTGACTAATTCTTTGACTAAAACCTAACTTCCTTTGACTAAGCGTTTGCTTATCTTTGCTTTTGTTAGTTAATCCAGCAACTCGTTAGGTTTTCTTACAAGTTCGTGGTTTACATAATATCGTTATCGTTAACCACAACACTTTATGCCCTTGGTAGGTTTTAATGCCAAAACTTAATTCCCTACTAAATCACTATGAATTAAATCCTATGCTATTGCTGAAACTGCTATTACCAGATTTGCCTTTATATTCCTATTATTTATCCTATTTTAATTGAACCGCCTTATAGAGAGTGAAAAATTTTTGCGAGGGTACTCCCCGCCCCAAATCCAGCACCAGCCCCCAGTGGTAAAAAATGGGAATGATTGCTTCCCCTGCATATATGCCCCTATTCTTTCGCATAATAAGCATTCTGTTACATTATCAACCTATAAACCCACTATCTTGATGGGTTAATAGGCCTTCCTGGGCATGGATGCCCAGCGACTATAAACCTACTGAAACGGTGGGTAAATTAGCAGTTGCTAACTCCATACAATATTCAAATATTCAATTTAATCATATCATTATACATTTAATACATATAATTACAATATAAATATACAATACTTAATGTATTATGTATAAAGATATGAATACCATATAGTATAAATAGTGAATAATATACAATATGTGATGTATTATTATACAATAATAGAATAGTATATAATATAAATAAAAATAGTATATTTCTTAATTTTTTTAGCATATATAGGTGACATATAACAAAAAAAGATTATTATAATATACTTATTTAATTATTGTACATATAGTTATGAATAATTGTATATTGTATAGATATACATATAATAATGAATATTTATATAATATATGTATAAGCTATGATATTATGTAAACCATATAAACCTATCATATCTATAGGTTATTATATTCCAGCAATATAACATACTATAATGGTATGATTTATACTAAATATATCCATTAAACATAGTATATTGATATGATATAATATCTTTACCATTTAATGTAAATAAATCATAGTAAATTAGTATGATATGATATTCTTTACAATTATTGCCATTAAACCTATCGATTTGGTATGATTTAATCATCCAGTATGTATTTCCTGTTCTTTCCATAAAACCTATCTAATTAATAGGCTATGCAGTGTTGCCATTTATTTACATATATATGGCGTGTCCTGCTGGGCGTTTTGCGGGCCTATGCGGGGAAATAGCTGCCGGGGTGGTCATGGTATATGGTGATCCGGCTGCTCAACCGTCTGCGGGCTTGCTATCGGCTCGCATTGCCATATATGGCGATAGTATCAGCCTATCAAAACAGGGACAAAAATCGTCAATGCCTTTATTTTGCGTTTTAAGGCCGTTTTAAGCCACGCCATACCAAAAACGATAAAATACACGTCTAAGCGGTCAAAACGTCTCTACGGTCATTCTAATGGCCTTTGCGGGTGTTTTACCGTTTCCGCTGCGCTTGCAATCAAGTGTTGACCCCATGTTTTCCTGTTTTTGTAAATAGTCAATAGTATTTGTCCATTTTATCTAATTTTTTAATCTGTTTTTGTGCAAGTCAACAAATCGCTGAAAAATGCAAAAAACGTGTTGACAACAAACAATCGCTTATGGTACAATCCCTAATGTCAAGAGGACAACAAAAGCAATCGCAAGTCCGATTGACTTGGTAGTATCAACCTTTTGGGAATAGGAGGCAAACGCTGAAACGGTTTAGCAAGCCGATAGTTAGCACTTGTAAAGCCCTGCTGCTAACTCACAATGTACCTTGACAACTATATAAACAGACTGTAACGGGATAGAAACCCGGTGAAGTTCGCATTAAGCGGGCCAAGGGTTAAGCGTTAGCAATTCCGGCAAGGTGCGGGATAAACGGTTACAGACAACTGTAGAGGGTTTAGCGCATTTACAAGCCCGGAAATACTTAAAAGGGGTTTTAATTATGCGTAAAGCAAACAGCGTTATTTGTTCTGTAAAAGATAATACATTTTTTGGTGTATCTATACTTTTGGCCGGGAATGATATGATTGATTATTCCTCTTGCTTTGTCGGAAAAGAATTTGCTAATAAGCAAGAGGCCATTAAAAAAGTGCTGGACGTTCTGAAAATCAACGGTTATTCGGTGAACTTTCATAATGATGGATTTGGAAAAGTTTACAATATCGTTTTTGTGGATCTGAATACTGGAGTCCATGCAAGGTATTATTCAAATTAAAAAATCAAACTTTTCCGGGCTTATAAATGCGTTAAACTCTGAATCGAAAGCAAAACAGGCCGCTATAATAGCGGGGAAACGTGAAAACGTCAATCAGAAAAGTAGTACGATTGCCAAGTTCCCAAGAGAGGATATGGAAGATGATGGTAGAATAGTTTATAGTGGCCTGTTTTGACTCCCACAAAATAAAGCCCGGAACAAACTAATTTTTGGAAGGGGCTTTTTATAATGAAAAGGAAAAAGTTTTATTTCCGTGATTTGGTGGAAATGGGTATCAATTATCATAGGTTTACCCGTGTAACTAACAGGATTGACAAGTCAATAAAGGGTTATCGTTATGATTTGGATACACCATTGACCGGGGAACAGATTGATTATATCCGCAAATTCAAAAACGTGGAAATGGGCTATGGTCACTATCTGTATACGCCGGAAAATAAGGTGAATTTTGTTATTATCCTGGACAAATGCAAGGCAGAAACGTATTAAAAAACCGTTTCCGGGCTTTATTTTGTGGGAGTCCTATATGGCGGCTATATAGTGGCCTGGAAAAAACAGGAGGAAAATAAAATGACAGTTTATGACATTTGCGATTTGTTCACGGAAGAGGCAAATATTGACATCTATAGCATGGACGCAGAGAAAGTGGTTTTTTCTGGGAGTAGCAGAGAAGTGCCGGAGGAATACGGCGAGGCCGATATTGCAAGCATTGACTCCCCTCTCTACGGGGAGCCGCACAAGCTGACAATCAATATCTAAAATATAACAAAAATAACCGGGCCACTATATAACCGCCATATAACTTGTCCGCTGATTTATCCGCTTGCCAAACAAAATTTGACAGGAGGAAAAGAGCATGGCAATTACTAACAGGGAAATTATTGCAACGGAAAAACTTGCAAGGGGAATCAAGGAGGAAATTCACACTTTTTCCCGTTGGAAGTCTATGGGATATGCGGTCAAAAAGGGAGAACATAGCAATATCAAGTTTGCAGTCTGGAAGCCTGTTACCTGTAAAAACAAGGAAACGGGGGAGGAATATAGCAAACTGATTATGAAAGTGAGCGCATTTTTTACGGAAAAGCAAGTGGAAAAGATTGCAGGGTAACAAACACAATGCAAGCGGATAAATCAGCGGACAAGAGGACTCTACAAAGAAAAATCAAAAGAAAAGGGGAAAGAAAAATGTTTGAATTGAAGCCGATTGACGGACGCAAGAGCTTTTATGGAAAAGCGATTGTCAACAAAGAAATGAATGGAGGGTATAGCCTCCGCAGCTATGATACCACGGTTTGCTTTACGGACGGAGACGGAAAAATCCATAAGTTGTGGGACGGATATTCCGCCACAACAATGCGACATATCAACGCTTTTTTGGCCTTTGTGGGCGTTGACGGTGGAGGCAAGGCATGGTGGGACGCTTTGCCGGTCTGGAATGGTGGAGCGTGGTGGTTGCCGAAAAGGGCAAAGCAGTAAACAGTCGAAACGGCCTTTATAGGCCGTCTGGCGGGGATTGCCTCCCGTCACTGATGATGACAGGCAAAAAATCTATGAAAGAGGGACAGAAAATGAAAAATTTTTATTTGGCAAGAGTAGCAGAGGCCCGGAGTCTTGACGATTTAGATTATATCGTTGAGCGAGCGAGTCAAGATTTGGACAGTCAAGCAGACTATGAAGCGGTATATGGTGCGGCGCTGGATAAAGCGCAACGGTGGAGGGGGTTTTGATATGATTATCATTCAAGACGCAAAGAAATACACGGTTTATTGCAGGACAAACAAGCATATCAGATGGACATATTCCACATATGCGGGTTGTTATGATACGATTGAACAGGCCATTGAAGAAATCAAAAAGCATATCAGCGGAAAATTCCAATGGTTAGCGCAAGACAACGACACAGGAAAAGAAATGACAGGGGAGGTTGTACAGTGAGGAAGTAGCAGTAGTCTAAAGGTTTTCTGAGGGGTTTTACCTATAAAGCCCCATCCCATAGCGATTGCAATAGCGATTGCAGAGCAAATATCAAAACTAAAATTTGAAAGGGGAAAAAAATAATGGAGTTCGGATTTTTTGACGTGATGGTGATTTTGGACAAACTCCAAAAGATGGAAGGAAAGCAGAATTGCGGTTTGAAAGAGAAAACCGCTTATCTGTGCGCCATCGAGGAAGTAAGAAGGGCCGTTGTAAAGCGGCAGGCAGAGCTGACTGGAATATAAAAAAGAAAGGAGCAAAAGACAGTGGAGAACTTGAAATATTATCACATTGACGGTTATCATTGCTTTTCAAGTGATGAACGGTCAGTAAACTATCTGGAAAGGCGGTACACGGCAAGGCAAGCATGGGAGCAGTATTTCAGAGATATTAGATATTGGCGCAGGAGGACAAGCCCATTGTGGCGGACAAGTTTTGTGGAAATTTGAGGAAAGAAAAATTTTTTGAAAAAGTGGAATTAAGCGTTGACAGGCAGAATGTGATGTGATATTCTATCCATGGTGACAGACAACAATTCATTGTGAAGGGAGTTGAGTAGATGAAAAAGCAGGGGAAGCAGGGGAAGGATTATTACAAGCAGATTGATACCATTATTAAGCGTTGGGAGAAAACGGAATATAATCCTGTTTCCCCGGAATGGGTAACGGAGAGAATCTCTTGGTGCTGGAAGTTTCGGCATATTACGGAGAAACAGATGATCGAACTTTGCGACAGGATGATCTACTTGTACGAAAACAAAGTCTTTGTTTGAGAGGGGGGAGAGGAAATGCAGAAGCATATGAAGAACAGAACATATCACAATATCATGCGGACGGTCAACGCGATACAGCGGAAAGGGTACGATTTTGAGACGGCAAAAGAAATCGCTTTCCGGCTGTGGGATTCATTCAATCCACTTGGCCTATCAATGGAGGCGATGATTCAGCAGATTATCCCGGCGAGCGAGCATTAAAAAATAAGCTGCCCTATCGGCTTGACGGGGAGAAAGGAGATGTGAAATGTATAGAATCAACGAAACGGAGAAAATCAAGAGAGCATTAAAGGAGAAAGGATACATTTCCTATCCATCCGATTTTGAGCGGCTTAAAAACGGACAGGATTTTACTTGTTGGAGGTCTGGCGGTGATTTGATTGTCGAAACAACATTGCATAGCGGGGTAGAAATTGAGAACAAAATTAAGCAGTTTTTGCAGAAAGGAAGATAAAGATGGAGAGCAATTATAGAACGGCGTTTGACTATTTCAAAATGAAAGCGAAGCAGAGCATTGACAAAGCGGTTCTTTACTGTGAGCAGATTAAAAACGGAGAGAAGCAGGACAGAGAAAGAAAAATCACTGGAATACTTAACGCAGAAAATAATTTAGCAAAATTCCACGCTTATGCTGATTTGATGGACAGTATTTGCGGAACTGGTGGCGGTTCTATGGTAGGGGAATGGTGTGAGTTTATGGACAGTACAAGGGAGGACGCAAATTATATCCTTGATACTATCGAAAAAATCTATCAACTGTAAAACAGAAAGGAGAATAAAATCATGGTAAACAACATTCAAGAACTGAGAGCGGCGGTCGAGGGCGTAAAGGTGCGCAGCGCATGGATGAAGGGCGTAAAAACCTATGCGCTGGAACTGATTGACAGTGTGGCAGAAAATTATGTGGAATACTGTGTCAACGAGGCAATCAAGGACAGGGACGTTAAAGAGTTTGAACGGTATATGCTCAACGGTGCGGATAATTGGAAACAGTACAGCGAGGGCGGTTGTTCTCTTTGCTATGACGGCGATATTGCCGAGCGTCTTTGCACAAAGTCCGAGTTAAAGAGCCTGAGATACAAAGAGGGCGGCTACAAAGAGCCGAATCCCCGTGAGAATTGGCTGGAATGTCAGGCAAGGGCATTAGGACAGGCCGCAAGAATGGTTATTGAGAAAATTATTTGAGGGGGGTGTAAATATGGCAGAGAGCCGGACTATTTACGAAACAAATATGATGGGAGTGAAGCAGAGATATATTGAGAACGATTCATCGTGGAGGCCGTTTATCTGGGAGCAGAAAAGACATTTGGGATATAGGGCATGGGCTAAAATGCTTATCAGGTCGCTTTGGAATCACGGATTTACAACGGAGAAAATCAACGAAATAGCAGAGGAAATTTTGAAGCGGGATTATTTCAATAAAGAGTTCTATGTGCCGATTTGGAAAATTGTGCAGGAACAAATTGATTTGTCTTGTTGACAGGCAACATGAACGTGTGGTATAATGTTAGGCGGTGAGATTCATGTGGTATATCGCTTTTCTGCTGGTGTTCTTTTTCATTGCGGTTACTTGCTGAGTTGAGAGTGATATTTATAGATTAAACCGGGAAGATTGGAGAGAATGTGGGCAGATGGAATCCGGCAATCCATCATAAGTCCATCCGGCGAGCCGTCTAAACCGAAGAAAACTATGGGCGGCGGGTGTTGTTATCCGTAATGAAGAACAGGAATCCCGTGCCAACAGGGAGCAACAGAGAGCGGCGCAGACAGTGAGAGCGTCAATATTTTATTGGAGGGTTAAATCATGGGATATGAGAGCAGAGTTTATGTTGTACGGTCAACGGAGAATGTTTCAAGCGAGCACAACTGGTATTTTACTGTAGCTGCGTTTGATATGTGTTACATGGGTAGAAATTATGGATGGAACGAGCTTTGGAAAAATGAGATTGACGCACAAGACGAGTTTTACGGCATTGAGGAAGGTGAACCAATCACGGAGGACGCATACGGGGACAAGCCTAGAATCGCGGAGCCTGTTGACGTTCTGAACGTCCTGGAGAGTTTCAATGCAAGTGAGGACTACTGGCGGGCGAAGATGCTTGAAACCTGTATCAGGCAGGTTATGGCAGACAGTGATGGGAGCAAAATTAAAATCATTCATGTTGGGCATTAAGGAGGACTAAAAATGAAAGTCATGGTCAACGGACAGCAGAGAGAACTTCATTGTTTCTATCCGCAAGACAGGATGGACATAACAGAGGATATCATCTTTGATAGCGGAGAGAAATTCGATTATGATAGCGAAGCGGAAATGCCTATCATGACGGCAGAGCAATTCGACTGGTGGGCGGAGTATCTAGAACAGGCCGAAAAAGACAACGGAGAAATTCTGCGTCTAAAAGATATTTATGGGGCGGAGAAAGTGGAAGAAATCATTTCAAGGCACGATTGGTATTTCACTAGCGATTATAATGAGCATCATCAGCGGTATCTGGAACTGTTTGAAACTATCAAAGATGAATTGGAGGATGACGGACAGTGAAATATCCTGAGTATATCATGGAGAGGCTGAGACAGCGTTACGATTTGGCTGCAGATGACACGTCAATGGACTGGAAGTTTGAGAAGTGGACGAAGGGCAAAGTTTTCCGAGAGGTCTTGGAATGGGAGGGGATTTGCGGATATTCAGATTGGCTTCTCGGTCTTGTCGAGGACATTTATGGAATTGAATTGAAGGAGGACGATTGAAAATGTTAGCTGGTCTTATGTTCATCGGTGGTTTTTGTCTGGCGGTCGGTGTCGTTTATCCTATCTGCTGCGCCGTCTATTGGGTTCTCTTCAGACGGGGCAAGGAATCATTCTGGGAGTTCATGCGGGATTGCTGAGTAAAGGAAAGATAAAAAATGGATAAAGAACGTAATAAAAACCCAAAGATAATCGCTTATGGAGAATGGGTGAATGGAGAAAACGGGAGAATAGAGTTAGAATCAACGATAAGTTTTAGCGGGACAGTCGGTTCTTTGGCTTGCCTAATCAGCGGGATTATTTACAAAATATGTAGTTCTACCGATTGTGAATATGACAAATTCATGGAGTATGTTAATAATGCAGATACAGTTGATGTGGTCTGAAAAAGGAGGGGTATGTTGAGTAAAGGAATTGTTTAGTGGGGTGCAGTTTTGTCAAGGAATTTGGCAGAGGGTGTAGTCATGGTAAGGTTTTGAATGGTCGGGTATTGTAGCGGAAAAGAAGGGTATGGGGTCGGCAAGGCAGGTAATGTTAAGGTGTAGCATAGAACCGAGCCGAAGCGGTATAGTTGAGAGCTGAGTAGAGCAGATTTTTAATCCAAAAAATTACCAAAAAATGAAAAGGAGAAAATTAAAATGAAGAAAATGAATGTGCGTGTGACTTTTGTTGAGGACGTGCTGGGGACTTCTCCGGCGAATGAGGACATTTACCGTCAGTTCATCGGCAGTAAAGCACCGGACGCTTCCACGGTCGATGACGAGGTTGCGGCCCTTGGTGCGGACGCTGTTGTGGAGAAGGGCAAGACTATCTTTCCTAAGTTTGAGGACGGTACGCCGTTTCAGTATGATTACCACTGGAAGGGTAACTTTAAGGACGCTTGCGGTGCGCTGAGGAAGGTTCCGGGTACGAAGTCGAGCAAACTGAAAGCTTATAAGAAGGAAATCGACAAACTTATTTTCGTTTCCCCCCGGAAAATTCCTTTTGAGAACTATGGTACGATTGGTGAGTGTCAGCGGTCTTTGAGGGCGCAGACAATGCAGGGAGAGCGTACAAGTTTAGCTATCTCCGATGAAATTAAGGACGGGGCTAAACTGACATTTTCCGTTAATTGTTTGCTGGACGATGACATTGCGGTTGTTAGAGAGTGGTTGGATTATGGAATCCTTGGCGGTTACGGTCAGTGGAGAAATTCAGGTAAAGGGCGATTTTTGTGGCAGGAGCTTGACGATGAAGGTAACGTTATCGGCGGGAATTACTCTGATTATCCTGAGTACGCCGAATACTTTGAGAGTTGATTGACGGACAGCGGACGGCGGGAATTTACCCCGCCGTCCAATGAAACGGTAAGGTTTAGTCAAATACAGTAATGGTTATGCGACGTTGTGGTATTGGGACGAATAGTCAAGAAATGTTACGGTATCGAATGGGTCAGGAGTGTGTTGGTATTGGAAGGGCCTGTGGCGGTAAAGAAATGGCAAGGCATGGGGTGAACGGTAAAGGTAGGGCGGTGGGTAGAAAAGTAGCGGTAGAGTGTGGTTCTGATAAGCAGAGTAATGGTTATGTTGTGTACCGAAAGGGTCGGAGCAGTAAAGTGGAGTGGCGGTTTAGAATAGTGTGGTGACGGGGCTGTATAGATATGAAGTGAAAGTTCCGAGCCGTAAAGGGATTGGATAGGCGGGTCACGTGGTGTTTAGTTATGGTAATGGGCAGAGACGTATTTTCGGGTGAAGTAACGGGATTGAGCAGTCGGGAGCAGTATCGTGACGGAGAAGTATTGGTAAAGTTGTGGACAGCCATGTGATGTCACGGATATGTAGAGAATAGTGCCGTGCTGGTACAGAATGGGCATGAGTGGTAATGGGGAAGTATGGTAATGTGATGGTTACGAATGGGACGGGCCTGTGATGGTGAAGGGCCGGCGAGATGTGTGCGGTGTTGTAAGGTGAAGGTTCTGAAAATTTTTATGAAAACTCTATTTATCTATTGACACATAACAACAATCAGTGGTATAATCTTAGCATAGGAGGGTGATAAAAATGCAGGAACACATTAACAATTTTATCAAGGCTATGAAAGCGCAGGGGAAGAGCAAGTGTACTATTGAAGCGTATGGTATTGACTTGAAGCAGTTTGCCGGTTCTATGGAAAAGTCGCTGGACGAAATCAAGTACGCTGATTTGCAGATGTGGGCTAATTCTATGGCGGTCAACGGTCTGTCTGCCAGTAGCAGGGCAAGGAAAATCTCTGCTGTGAAGTCGTTCTTCAAGTGGCTGTATAAGATGGAACTTATCAATCGAAATCCCGCTGACGGTCTTGAATCTCCGAAGTTGGAGAAGAAAGAGCCGAAGGTTATCAGCATGGACGAGGCAAGTGAAGTTCTGTTTTGTGCAAGGAACAGCGGAGAGAGTGAGCATACTTGGTTCCGTAACTACGCTATCGTTTCCATGTTCATGTATACTGGTATTCGCCGGGAGGAATTGACTAACATTAAGCTGGAAGATGTGAATTTGCAGGATGGTAAAATCCTTATCCACGGCAAGGGCAATAAGCAGAGGACGGTCTATCTCAATGATAAACTTCTGCCTATTATCAGTGAGTACATCATGCGGTATCGTCATCTGCTGAAACCCGCAAGCACAAGCAAGTATCTTTTCCCTTCTGCCCAGACGGAGAAGATGTGTACCAGGTCTGTGAACGATGTGGTCAATACCATGTTTGACAAGGCCGGTATCAAAGAGAAGGGTATCAGCGCACACATTCTGAGAAAGCGGTTTGCAACGTCTGCCTTTAATGCCACCGGGGATATCGCAACGGTGAGCAAGATGTTGGGGCATAGTTCTCCTACTGTGACAATGAGGTACGTTGCTATCGGTGAAACGAGTATGAGAAACGCAGTAAACGCTGTGAATTTCTGACGGAGGTGATTTAATGCTTGATCGTGTGCTTGTAATTCTGGCAGTTGCTGCTATGCAGTTGAAAGACACTTTTGAGCCATTGAGTGCTATGCGTTGGATTTGCTGGGTCTGTTTTTATGTATGCGTGTATGTTCTAATTGAAAGATTGAAGGAGGGGAAATAAATGACAACTGATGAAGCGATTGGAGACATTAAATTTATGGCCTCTATTTGTGGTCTTGAATATCCAAATCAGGAAGATAGGTTATGGAAAGCCGCAGAAATGGCTATCTCAGCTTTGAAAGAGAAGAAGAAACATATATACGAATTTGAGATAAAGCCTTTAACAGAAGAAGAATTACATGAAATGGGCGGTCATACATACTACCATAAAGATTTTACATCTGATTCTTATGATTTGATGATTCTGCCATCTTATGTTGCTGAGAATCCGAAAGAATATGGATATGGAGAACATTGGGTCGCTTATCCTTATGTAAAATGGAGTGGTCAGAACGATGTTTGACTTTATGTACGATCAAGGTTACACAGCTGCCTTGCTGGACGTTCTCAATGCGATTGAGGATATACAAGACGATTTGAAAGTGCACCATGTTAGACAGTCCGCAAAGACGTATATGAGCATTGTAAACGCTATGATTCAAGGCAGAGCGATTCTTAGAGAGAATCCAGACGCTTTCGTGCGGTGCAAGCAGGGCGGTGGGTTCGAGGTTTATATCGAAGGAAAGGGAGTGCATCACGGTGTGGTTTAAGTTTGTAGGGATAATTCTTTCTCTACTTCTGCTTTGGTTATTCACAAGTGCAGATTTGAATGGTGCCAACGTTTTCATTGGGTGTTGTATTCTGCTTGCAGGATTTATGGCTGGGGGAGATAATAAGTAATGCGTTACAAAGAAAAGCGAACAGGCAGGATTTTCGAGAATGAAGAAGAAGTCCTTGACGCTAAGTTCTGCAAGAAGGGATTTAACTGCTACAAATGCCCTATTGGGTCGAGAAACAATGGTAAAAGAGAACTGTGCTGGGTTTTCATTAGAAATAATCCAGAAAAGTTCTTGAAAATCGCTAAAATTGAGAGGTTGGAGGGATAATATGAAGTTTAGAAATCCTAAAACTGGTGAAGTCATTGTTAGATTACATCCAATCGTTTGTTATTGTGAATTTAAGTGTAATACTTGCCCTTTAGATTTTAACAATAACGAATATCACGTTCCATGTTCTATGTTCATTTTAGAACATCAGGAGGAAGCCGCAAAACTGCTTGGATATGAAATTTTGGACGAAGGTGATACCCCTTGAAGAACGAAACGAGAGAGCGCAACAGAGAAATCTATGAAATGTACGTTCAAGGTTTCACTGGCGGGAAACAGTACAGCATGAGCGAGATTGCGGAGATTTACGGCCTGACGAAGCAGAGAATTTCCGCTATCATTATCGCAGAGAAAAAGAAATCGGATTGCAGTTCTAAGTGCAGTAAAAGGAAGTTAGAAACCATAGCCGATGTTGTTTATCCCGCTATCAAAGAGTGGATTATCGAGCATAATCTATCTCTTAATCAGTTTGTGCGAAAGATGGGATTCACAAGGTATGCGAAAGCGTATCGGTTCTTGCGTGGTGATGACCTTGGAAATATCAAAATCATCAAGGCTGTTCTGGAGGCAACTGGCCTGACTTTTGAAGAAGCGTTTAAGGAGGAAAATGAAGATGGGCAAGATTGTTGAACTGCACAGCAATAAGAAAACGAATAAAGAGAAAGAGCCTATTCAGTTTGAGGACGGGCGTGTCCACATTGATATTAGCGATAAAGATAGTTTTGTCTTTGCGTTCTCTAACGATGAAACCCATGAAGCGAATACTTTTATATTTACGGGTGAGCCGGAAGAAGCGGTTGCTCTTATCCTGTGCCTGATGGAAATTGCTCAAAGAGAGATTGGATGTACGAAGGGAGAACTACTTTCCACTATTGTAGAGTTGTTTGTTGATGAAGAAACTTCCATTGAAGAAGATTGATTTGATTCTGATAATAATAAAGGAGGAAATTAAAAATGAACGTATTTGAAACTGGAACAATTAGGGAGACAGCGCAGAAGTTTCCCGGCCTCGTAACCGAGTACACTTTGCGGGCGTGGGTGAAAGAAGGGCGGTGCCCTGGATTCTACCGAGGGAACAAGTTTATTGTCAATCAGACCGCTTTGCTTGATATTTTGGAGAAAGAAACGGGGAATTTTGATGGAGATTAAGTTTGAACATCTTTCTATTAAAAACTTCAAGTCCATTGACGACTTTGAACTTGACTTTGGAAAGGTTACTACCATCTACGGAGCCAACGAAGCTGGTAAAACTTCTGTGGCAGACGCTATCTCTTGGGTTTTGACCGGGAAGAATAGTCTGGGAGAGAGTACGTTCAATATCGTGCCTGTTGGTTCTATTGGCGTTTCTCCCGCCGTAGAATTGAAGTTGTCCATCGGTAGTAAAGGAACAGGCTATTGCAAGAAGCCTACCCTTAAACGGGTTCTAAAGGCCAAACAGGCAAGGGATAGGAGTTTCACTGGGGAATATCAGACTGAGTGCTACATCAATGATGTGAAGTACACGCAGAAGGACTTTGAGGATTGGATTAACTCCGAGATTTGTACCCCGGAAGTGTTCCGGCTTATCCATGATGTGCGCTACTTTACCGAGAACATTTCCGTAAAGGGCAAGGAACGGCCTTGGGAGGCCCGTAGACGGCTGTTGACGGGTTTGTGCGGGTTAGATAGCGATTATCAGATTGCTTTGTCTGACGAGCGTTTTAAGTGGCTTGCTGACAAGTTTACGATTTACACCAATTCCAGCGAATACTTTAGCAAACTAAAGTCTACTATCTCCGGGCTGGAACGTGACCTTGATGTTGCTAACAGGGATATTGAACGATGGGAGAATGATAAGAAATCCTTTGAGAATGAGCCGCAAGTGTTTCTGTTTTCCTCCCATGAACTGGAACAGCAGAGGGATAAACTCAATGACGAGTTCAAGAAGATGGTCGCAGAGGGTAGCAAGAGGATAGCGCAGTATCAGAAAGATTGCAAGGCCGCTGGTGAAAAGGTTGTTCGGCTGAGTGGTAATGTGCAGACCATGAAAAACAACATCAGCATTACAGAAGCGAACATCGACATGGAAACGAAGAACTACAATAGGTACGGGGAATCCTGCCCTACTTGTGGTCGTAAGTTTGCCCGTGGATTCTCTGAAAAGCGGAAGCAGGAGTATGAATACAAGGTTTCTGAATTAAAACAGTTCCTTAAAGGCTACTATGAGGAATTGGATAAACTGAATAAGCAGTATCAGAGAGAGCAGGAGAGATACGAAGAACTCCTTAAAGCAGGGCATAATAAACCGGATGAATTGGCGAAAATTAGTCAGAAAATTGCTGAAATCAATAGTCAGCTTGCGCCGGTCTATAAGCGAGAACAGAGAATCAAGACTTGCGAGGAAAATATCGAGAAAGCGAAGAAGAATATCGAGGGCATTTCTAAGCAACTGTCTGAGAAGCACAGAGAATTGGATTTGCTGAGAGATTTTATCTCCTACAAGTGTCAGTATGTGCAGGAGAAAGTAAACAGCCTGTTTGATGGCATTGAATTTGTGATGTTCAGGGAGAATAAGACAAACGATGAAATCCGTGAGTGCTGCGATATTAAGTGGCATGGAGTGGATTATAACGACTTGTCTTATAGCACGAAGTTTGTTGTCAGTCTGCTTATCGTGCAGGGGTTTCAGCGTAGCTTTTCTGTTTGCTTCCCTGTTGTGGTTGATAACTCTGAATCAATCGACACCGATTATTCTATGTGCGGTCAGATTCTTTTGCTTGCAAAGCGTAGTAAGCCTTGTCCTAAGTGTGGATATTTCTCCGGCAGAAAACAGGCCGATGGTTACTGGCATTGTGAGAAGTGCGGAGAGAAGTTTACACAGCCCCTTGAAGTTGAAATTACACCATATCCATCGTTGACTACAATGGTGTAAAAATGTATAATTAGAATAACCTATATAGGTAATTCTATTGAAAAGGAGCAGTTTCTATGACAAGGCAGGAACTTATCTACAAACTGAAAAATGCACGGACTTTCCGTGAAGCGGAGGTTACTCTGGCTGATGTTCTGGGCGTTATGATGGACGATGAAGCAAGGCAGGAACCTCCCACAAAGGAACAGGCCGATGTTGTTGCCGAGTTGAACCGTCAAATCGAAACTCAGCGTGAAACTATTAAGAAACTCCGGGCCGAAAATAAGAAAATGAGAGGTCAGATTGGGAAATGATTGTTTGGAGCCAAGATGAAAAAAGGATTGTGCTGTTTGAGCAAGTAAAAAGTTTCCATATCCGATTTTCTTTGCAAGCGGACGATAATCCAGAATATAAAGAAACAAGTTTCTATGAAATTTACGCTGATGATATTTATATGGGAAAAGTAGAAACCGAAGTAGAAGCAAAGCGTATTCTGGCTAAGATTTCTGCGAACTACAAAACTTATCAGAACGAGTGCAACCCTTGGTAAATAAAAAAGGGCCGCATGGTCATCGGCTGTGCGGCCCAAACAATACGAAAGGAAGAATTGATATGGATGATAAGAACATGAGCGAAAACGATAAGATTGTAACCGAACCGTCTGAAACTGATAAAAAGGCTTTTTCTGAGTTTATGGACAGATTTTGTGGCTGGATTGATGGTTGTAATGCTTGTAGTCATAAGCCTGTTTGCTCTATCTTTGCAAAAGAAGGTATGAAGAAGCGAGAAGATTGCGAGCATTATCAGTATAAAACCACCACAAGATACGGCGATATTTATGAAATGTTTGAGCCTATCTTCAAGTGGATGGAAGTCAATTATCCGTCAGATGATATTCATTTCCTTGTGGAGCGGAATATGGCAAAATTGTTCTTTGGACATGGGCCTCAAATTGCTTCCAAATCTCTTATGCCTAATATTAATTATCCAATGGGTAAAAAGGAGAATGAGAATGAACAGCATTGAAAAGTTGAATAAACTTGCGACTATTGGTGAGCGAAAAAATGGTGTTGCAGGGTCTATAAATGCTTGTGGAAAATGGGAGAATGGAGTTATAAAAGCAGAGTATACTCTTTCGGGTGATGTTTTAACTATTGCAAAGTTAATGAGGGCGTGTATTGAAGCTGTCTGTAAGGATAGTGGTGTGAGTTACAAAAAGTTCATGGGATATATCAATAATACATTCACGTTTGAGGGGGACTGAAAATGGCTGAAAAAGCTGGGCTTGCTACACGGTTTACTAATGCTGTTGTAGCCGCATATCAGGATATTGCTACTGGCATAACGCTGACTGAGAATCAAAGAGCATTGATGGCGAACTACTATGTTGCCATTGATGAAATGCTGAAAAACTCTAAGCAGGGGTATAAGTGGAGCCAAGTTCGGATGAATGAACTTGCTACTGCTGTAAGCCACCTTTGTAGGCTGAATATTGACCCAAGACTACCGGGAATGGTATCATTTTTGCCCTTTAGGGTAAAAGATACAGGGACGATTCACCTTGTGCCTTGCCTCGGTTGGAAAGGACTGGAATTTGAAGCAAAGACTTATGGTGTTGACCCTCCTAAAACGCTGACTGTTGAACTGGTCTATTCAAACGATAAGTTTAGCGTGATTAAGAAAGACGCTTTCCATGAATCGGATAGTTACACGTTTGAAATTGCTAATCCGTTTGACCGTGGTAAGGTTGTCGGTGCTTTTGCTTTGCTGGAATACGATGACAAGTCTAAGAACAAGGTTATGGCTATGAGCGTGGAAGAGTTAATGTCCTATCGCCCTGATAAGTATGACCCTACATTCTGGCAAGGTTCAAATTTGCTCAAAATGTATGAAAAAATAATTGCAAAGCAAATCTTGAAGAAAGTTCCTCTTGATTCAAGGAAAACGGCACATCTGCAAAGTTCTTTCAAATACATGGAGAGCGAGGAACTTGTTGGAGCGTCCCTTGACGCAAAGCAGGATATTAGCGAGAAGAACGGCGTAGGCGATTTTGTTGACGTTGATTATGAGCCTATTGAGGGTGTTGAAAATCCTGTTGAAGCTGTTGAAGATACTCCTGTTGACGAGAATGAAGTTGTCACACCGGAAGATGATGTTCTGGGCATGAACGAGCGGTTGTTCTAATGGAAATCATATATACAAAAACTTCCAGTCAAGGCAACTGTACCATTATCAAGTCAGGTGAGGGAGAAATGATTGCCATTGACGCTGGAATTGATTATAAAAAGGTCGATAAGGAGATAGAATATAGTCTATATAACTGCCATTCATTGATTCTCACACATAGACACGCAGACCATTGTATTAAATCAAAAGACTTTGTACGGCATGGAGTGAGCCTTTACTGCCCGTTGGAAGTAGTTTCTACTGGTTCTGTGAAGCAGGGCTATAATATCCACATTGTTAGGGATAGACAGCAGTTTGAAGTAGATGGTTTCAAAATCGTCCCATTCTCCCTTATCCATGAGGATGGTTTCAAAATCGTCCCATTCTCCCTTATCCATGAGGGCGGTACTGGAATCCCATGTGAGTGCTACGGCTATCTGATTCAAGATGTATCTACGGGAGAGAAGATGTTGCATTGCACTGACACACAATGTATTCCCTATTCTTTCCCCCCGATGGAATACTATAATCTGGAAGCAAACTATTGGGAGCAGGATGATTTCTACGATTGTCTTGATGTTATTGAAAAGAGCGTAGAAATGCGCCGTATGCGCAGTCATATGTCCGTAGAAACCGCCGCAGACTTCCTTAAAAAGCAGGACTTGTCTAAGTGCAAAGAGATTCATCTACTGCATTTGTCCAGTTCAATCACAAAAGAGAAGCGAGAGCAAATCATACCGTATATCAAAGAACAAATTGGAAGGACTGATATTGATGTTTTTATCTAAGAATCCAAATCGTAAGGAACGGAGAAAATTCAATAAGGAATTTGCAAAACTTCCGCAAGAAACACAGCATGAAGTTCTGCAAGCGGAGTTGATGGAGAAGATTTCTCCTGCTATGAACAAAGCACTAACAGAAGCTATGATTTCTGGTATCAATCTGGCTTTTGAGCAACTTTATGAGGATTTTGTTATTAAGATTGATGAAGCAAGTAACCTTGGTGAAACACATAAAGAGTCTGCACTTTGTGAAAATCTCCTGTCTGCCATCCGTAAGCGTTATGTGGAGATTCAGGCTAAGAAAGCAATGGGCGAAGTTAAAAAGGGAGGTGAATCAGAGTGAAGTACAAGGATTTACCAAAGTTTGATTCTCTTATCCGGCTGATTCAGGTTTCGTTCTCTACTCCAAAGAAAAATTTGGATATGTACCGCCTTTATGTTGCATTAAAGGAACACGTCCTTTATGTAGATAATGAGAAAAATAAACTCATGCGTTTCTATGGAACAGATAGCGGTAATGGTACAATCACTATTACTGGTGAAAACGTAAAAAAATACACTGATGATTGGAACGCAATTTTAGATATGGATATTGAAGCAGAAATACCAAAAATTTCCATAACAGAAGCAGATTTTGATGATAATAATTGTACTTATCCACAAGATAAAACAATGTGGCCCTCTGGTGCTGATATTGTTACAATCATTGAGTTCTGCAATAAATTGAACGATGAAAAGACCGGGGTATAAACCCCGGTCTTTTTTTAAGAATGTCCCATGTAGTAAATAGTTGCGCTTGGGAATGTCCATGTATTCCCTGTTTGAACAGCATTAGTAATAACTTTAGTTGATTTCCAACCAACAGTATATCCTTGAAAATACAAATTATAACCTGACCTGATTGTTAAAGAACCTTGAATACTTACTGCCCCATCAAGGCTAATTTCAGAGCCGTCTATCGTTGTTATACCGTTGCTCCCTACTGTAACAAAACCGCCAGAAGAACCGTTAGAAGAATACATTGTCGTGTAGTAGTCTGCCACAGTTATTCTGCCTTTTAATTCACCGACTTCTGCTGTCAAATTAATCCTGGCTATCTGGCCATCGACATATTCTTCAATAGCCGCCCTTGAAGCAGAAATAGCATTCTCACGATAGGTGGCTTCAAGGCTTATTTTTGCTTCTAAATCGTTTGCGGTTGAAGTAATTTTTGCGCTTGTTTCTGTGACTTTCCCATCTAATGATTTGTAATGGCTTGCTTCAAGTTCAATTTGGGCTTGTAAAGCGTCTGCATAAGTCGTGATTCTTGCGTTAGACTTAGAAATCTCGCCCTCTATTTCACGGACATAACTTGAAAGCGTTTCCGTTTTTGCGTAATCTCTTGTTACCTCTGTTCTGAACTCTGCAAGTGCGCTGATTTGTCCGTTTAAGTTAGTAGTTAGTTCAGAAAATTGTCTTGTAAACGCTCCGTTTATATCCTGTTGCGCTTCAAATCCGGCCCTTGTAGTAGTTTCAAATCCTTGGAACTCCGTGTAATGCCCTTCTACCGTAAGAGAGAGTGCGGAAATTTCTCCGTCCGCATAGGTTTTTAATCCGGCGTAAGTTTCGGAAACCATGTTCTCTGATACCTTCTGGAATTGAGAGAACAGTTCTGTTTGTGTATACAATTCATTGGCTTCCATGATAAGGCCGGAAATAGCGTCTGTATGCTCCGTAGTCTTTTGGACAAGCAGACTAAGGTAATCGCTCAAAGAAGTGCCGCCGTAGCCGCCTATGCCACCGTAGCCGCCTCCCCATGAGCCGCTACTTCCTCCGCCTCCAATGTCCCAATCTACATCGTCACCGAATTTTTGGACTTCCAGAACGATTTCGTCCGATGGGATTTGACCGCTTGCATTGGTTTTAGGAGCGTTCTCAACTGCGGTGTTATAAATCAAGCGGAATAGTTCGACAAAGTTTTGCGTCTTATCACCCAGCTCTACCGTACAATCCCACATAGCGAAAGCGTTGTACTCCCATAGAGTGATACGCTTTTCCTCGTATTTCTCCTCGCCTGTTTCGCTGTCATTGTAATAGACACGGGCAACATTGTTCAGGTCGAATACCTCATGCTCGTGGCCTACTACTGTCCGAATATCGGTCACTTCCGCTGTGATTTTAATGCGTGGCCTACACTTCTTAGCGATTTCCTTCTCAGCCCAATACTTAAGCTGTGTCATGCCGCCGTCATCACGGGTGTCATAGATAAGTGGCTGTTCAAGATAGCCCTCATACACTTTGTTTGTGTAGGAATAATTCTCTACATAGGATTTACCGCTGTTTACCTTCTTAATATTCAGGTTATTGTAGCCCAGAACATAGCCCTTAGTGATAAGTTCATTGTCCCAAGTGAGTTTCGGCTGATTGGTCATGTTCTTTCCGATACGGAACTCATAGCCAGTCCAGTTATTATAGCCGTCCTCGTATGCTTGATAATCATCGGAGTTCTCACAGCGATAATTCAGGACTTTGTTCTTGCTGTCCCAATCCAGAATACCGCCGTACAACTCTTGAATGTACTGGACGATATAGAGAACGTGTTGCATATCACATTCAAGGTTGAAACAGCCGTAGTCAATGCTTGCGTCAAATCCAGTTGCAAGTACGTCACATACGCCAAGTTTCCACTCTGTGTCTTTCAGAGCGGCCCACATAGCGTATCCTGCGCTGCCACGGGGCATTACTTGCCCTCTGCCGTCCCTCACATCATTGTCGCTGTATTCCCTGCCGTTTACCGTCAGTTTATACTTCTGGTCTGCTTTTGGAAGAATACAGAAGGTATGCTCGTCAACTACTTCCGCACCATAAGCGAATGTGCAAGTAGCACCTTCTTTAATCGTGCCAAGGTCAGATTGCTCGTACTCAAAGACAACGGAATTGATTGTTTCGTTGCTTGCAGGAGAATAAGTAAGCGTAAGCGTACCATTGGCATAGGTATATGCGTCTGTTTGCTTTGTAGATGTAGTATAAGTGATTTTATCTTCTGTTTCTGTCTTAATTGTCGTGTTTACATAAACACCAGTCAGGCTTGCCGGATAGGGCTGTTTTTCAAGAGTAAAGGTATTTTTGTCAGCATAATCCATCGTGCTTCTAACGGTTTGCTTTGCCCTCGGCTTGATGGTTACGGTAGCAGTATTGCCACTGACACTGAAACTGTCAAAGAATACTCCGGCAGGAGCGTCCTCCCAATTAGTGGGCTTAAATTCATCGGACTTGATAATAGCGTAGGTGAGGTTGTTCCCGTCCTTGTCTTGTGTGACCCAATTTTTTATTTGTGACCATGCAAGTGCGGGAGAGACAGCGTTATCCGGCGCAGAACAATCGCTTGCGCTGATAGTAAATACGGCTCCGTCAGTAGTATAGTTCTTGAATTTTGCCTTTGCGTAGCAGTAGATACCGCAGTTATACGCTTGCACATACTTCTTATCAAGCAGATACCACGTTTCTACCAGCTTTGCGGTAACGATTTGGGCATTTCCATCACCGCCATACTCATAGGCACCGTCACTCAAAGCCGTGTATTCACGGTCATTCAGAACATAAATATTCTCCGGGTCTTTGATGGTCTGCCACTTCTCAGACTTTACCATCATCTGGAAAGTCAGCGTGCTTTCTCCGTTGGTTTCTCTGTGTACTGTAGGGGCTACCATCTGATTGCGCTCTTGTTCCTCGTTCAACGCCTCGGCTTTACCGTCAAAGACGGCAAGTAGCTGTCTTTGCTTGTCATAGACCCTAACTATCCCATCGAATGGCATAAGTTACCACTCCTTTTTTATTACCAAAGGATTTTGTTCCGCCAGCTTGTCATTATCTGCCTTGAATAACTGCCTATCACACTAAGAGTTACGGCACTATGTTTCGGTATACGCTGGAACTCGCCTGTCAGATTTGCAAGAACATTCTCTTTCCTTCCAAAACCGTCAACAAGATAGCAAGTCATTAGGTCGTGGTCGATAACAAGAGTTTTCCCTTCTGGGACTTCTCCGTTATAGGTATAGATTGTTTCATTCATACGGAAAGAAGGATTGCTCACAGGCCCTTTAATATTGTTCTGTACGCCAAGCGGAGCGTCACCACTATTCAGAATCAAACCGCTACCTATCAAGTCATTCTGGAAGATTTCATAGCCGTATGGGGGCGTTCTGAGCGGAATAGTGGCCTTTACGAAACTCGGCCCATCTGTAATAACAGCCTGTCCCTCATACTTAACATCAAATGTATGGTCTTTTGCTTGTACATACATTCTCTTAGGCTCGTTCTTTGTAGCGTCCAAAATCTGTGCGATTTTAGATTTTAGTTCTTCCTTCTGCTGTCTGGTAAGCCCGTCCTCTGAATAGCCTACGATTTGGAACAAACGGTCTTTATAAACAGTATCTTCCACTATACTTCCGTCAATACCGGGCATTTCGATTTTTGTCAGTTCCGCTTCCGGCATTACCTGAATACTCGAAGTATTCCAGTCGATTTTTAGTCCAAACGGTAAAAACCAGTCGTAGGCGTTATCCACATCATCGGCTACACCAAGGATAAAGTCAGAGATAGCGGTTCTCGGTTCACCGTCTGTCAGTATAAAGGTATCGTATGCCTGTAACAGCGTGGAGAAATGAGTCAATGCGTCCTTTATTCCAAAATCATCTAATGCCTTTACAAACGCTTCTAAGGAAACGTCATCAATAAATTTGAACTCGTCATCAGTTTTAATAGAAGCACTCAGCATTTTTGCGCTGTCAATCAGTTCAAAATTATCTGTAAGAGCCGCATAAACAAGAAGTTCCGTCATTGCGTCTGTCATTTTGAACTTGTCTGTTACCTGATACAAAGTTTCAAGTTCATAATCGTCTTGCAGGGGAAAACTGTCTGTTTCTTTCAAAACAGCCGCAGTAACTATCGCTTCAATCAGTTTTATTTTATCCTCTTTGATTGCAAGTTCAGCTAAGAGTTCGGTCACTTTATCCGACATCTTAACAGTTTCATAAACATTGAGGAACAGTTTGAATGTTGCGCCGTTCCAGAAAAAACCTCTGTGTAGCGCACCGCCGTTCCACCGCCAACCATCGTACCAATTAGCCATTATATCACTCCCGTTATTATAAGTAAACCCGCCGATAGAACAGCGGGTTTACTTCTTTGTTACTCAGTTTCGCCAATCAAACGGTCTACTTCTTCCTGTGTGATTTTCCCGGCCTCTACTTCTTCCTGCGCCACGGCCCTCACATCTTCCTTGATTTTCTCAGGCACGTCAGCGAACTTTCTTGCACCGGCCTTGATTCTGCGCCAGTAACTATAAGCGATAGGGTTAATCATATCAGTTTCCTCCTAACATTTCGTAAATTTCGATAATGCTGTCATCTTGTGCGGCATTGATTTCATCATTGTCCAGAGTGGCTTCATAGAGAGAGATAGCAACTTCATCAGTAGTAGATAAGGCCTCTTGCAGTTGATTGATTTCCTTCTGCTTTTCCATGGAAACTGTCCCATCGTCTACCTCATAAACGGTGACATACGGATAATCGCCAAGAGGTTCCTTACCAGTGATGTTATAGGTCATAGATTGAAAGGCAAGCCCTTTTGCATTTGCATAGTCCGTTTGAACGAAACAGCCGTTCTTCGCAATCGTAATGTACCTCGGCTCTGTAGTGTCTCCAATCAGTTCCCCGGTTTCATACGATACAATCCTGTACATTGTTTCACGCTCCTTTAATGAGGTCATAGATGTGGTTCAAGTCATCCATAGACGCTTCATAAAACTTGTAAGACCACAGCCAGAAGTCCTGATGGTCTTGTCTGCGGAGGGTTTCTGCGATAGGGTCTTGCTGGACAGCCTCCCACTTTTCATCGTGCTTGTTACTGCCTTGTCGCAGTTCGTCCATGATTGTTTCTACCAGCTTGCCCCGTTCAAGGCCGTGTCCGTCATCATCAATGGAAAAGTAGTCGATGGCGGTCTGGCTTGTCCTGCGGCAGAGGGGTTTGCCGTTGTAGTAGATATAGGTGTCTTTGCCCTCGCAGGGCGTGCCGTAGGGGAGGTTCACCTCCCCGCAGATGGCAAGACCTTTGAAGCGTTTTCGTGTGATGTACTGGGACATTATTCCACTCTCCTTTTGTTCAAAAGTTACGCTTAATATGGCTTCTGGGCAGAACTACGAGGGGGCAACTGCCAGTGTGACGGTGAGGGCGGAGTTTATACCGAAAAACCTCAATGACGCAAGCTGGGAGCTAATAAGTAAACTCGCAAAAAGTGGCACCCTTCAAAACTATTATGAATTAGGCGATACAAAGACTTATAGCGGTTTTGACGTCGTTCAAATCATCGGATTTAACCATGACACTGTTGCCGATTCATCTTCTTACGGTCGCTCTAAAGCCGGTGTGACATTCCAATACGGGGATATAAACGACAGTTATAAAAATGTGTACATAAGCACTTCACCTTATTTAATTATTGATGAACGAGAAGGCGTCATATGGAGTGAATGTACCATGCGAACAACCATATTGCCAACAATAAAAAATGGATTGCCTCAAGCCCTTCGTGAGCGAATCGTTACCATAAAAAAGAGCACAAACAAAAGAAGCTACTCTATTGAACAAACGAATGATGATTTGTTTCTGTTAAGCGCAGTCGAATTTAACAATTTACAGGAAAATCCTTATGGTGCTGAGGGGAAACAGTACGCCATTTATAGTAACGGTGGGACATTGGTACGGCGCAATGACGGTGGGTATCCGAATCACTGGTCTCGCACTCCACATTGCCTCCAAGAAGAATATTATATTGCGTTTTCTGGTGTGGACGGTAAAATAGACCCCACCAACGCCTCAAACGGTATCACTATTGCGTTCGCTTTCTGCCTTTAGGTGAAAAGCAGGGGCGACACGCCAAACGAATAATTCGCATTGTCATAGCTGACGTCGCCGTTGGTACTCACACTTACGAAAGTGTTGCTGTAACCGTAATACGGCGAGCGCAACCACGAGACGACCGGGGAACCCGTAGAATTATGTTTATAATATACATGAGGATTGTTGCTGGCATAGTAGGAATATTGTTTCTGATGATTTGATTCCGAAGAGTTTGCGTAAGTTCTCACTCCGTAAATCTCATACTCAGACGGCAAGCAGATTTCTTCTTCTGTGCTTGTTACTGCACCTGAATCATTATTGTTACCATTTCCTTTATTGTCCGTCCACTTTGTAACCTTCTTCATGACAGCTTGCAACTCTTTGGGCAACGCCGCTTTAATCTTCGGCATGATGGTTGATTTCATCTGGCTACCAGACCAACCGCCGACATTAGAACTGTTCATGGAGAGGTAGCCGGTAGAACTTACGGATTGACTGTAGTTACTATCACACAGAGATACGAGCGTTGTATCAATCTTGCCAAGTTGCCAGTGAACACGGTGTTGACCGCTGGATTCTACTTCATGATTATGGTCGAACCCTACGATGAAAAGTTTGATTCTGAGTGGGCTATTCGTCAGGTCAAGGTTATTGCTTAGTTTACCCTTTAACTCAATCTCTTTCGTGTCTCCAACTTTGAAATGGTTGGCTAATTGCCCGTTCGCAGAAAGAGCACCGATTTGGTCCCATGTGGCATCTTCAAGCGTCTCTGGAATGAACTGTGCGCTGACTGTAATCTTAGCAGTACCGCCCGTGTAGTTCTTCCCATCGGCAAGAGTAACGGTGATATTCGCAGAACCGGACTTGTAGCTGTCTCCATCGGCTTTAGCCTTGATGCTGATGGTCGATTCTCCTGCGTTCAGAGTAGCGTCTACCGTTTCTTCTCCATCGTTCTGAATCGTGACTTCGCCATCGCCAGTCTTTTCAAGAGTTACAGTTTCTTCCAGCTTCTGGTCGTTCAGCGTAATATCAGAGGGAGTTGCCGTAATAGAACCTTTCGCCTTTTGAATTGTCCATGTTACTGTCTTGGTGCTTGTATCGTTTCCAGGCCAGCAGTAGGCTTCCTTCGGCGTGAATCGTACTTCATAAGAACCAGCGTCAGTTTCTGTTTCAGAGCCGCTCTTATCCATTTTAGTGGCATCGTAGTTATCCCATACTACCGTTTGCGAAGTTGTGTTGTAAGTCAAGCTACCACGCTGACTGGGCACAGTGATTTCCGTTCTGGTAACAGTAATGTTCACGGTAGCAGTTGCGGTACGGCCCAACTCCGTGTAGATGATAGTAACGGTCTTGTCTGTTTCCTTCAAGGCCCCTGCGGGTTCCCAACGATAGCCGGTTGCCTCCGCTTTCGCACCGTTAGAGTAAGTGGCTTCCACTTTCATATTTGCAGAGGAAAACGTCTGCCCAACTTTATATTCTGTCGTGGGTTGTGCGGTGATTTTGATTTCGGTCAGATAGATACCGCCGCCTACACCGCCACCGAGATTAAACACTTTTCCACCCATATTTATTCGCCCTCCTTCATTACTATTGTCATAACGTGCGCTTTTAATTCAACTGTCGGCGTTTGACCTTCTCCGCAAACAAAAGTCATCTTTCCGGCTTCCGACATATCCTGTGCATGAATACCGGCGAGATTGTACGCTGTAAAATTATCCGGGGCAGAAACAATCAGATAGTCAACGCCATTCATTACAAATTTGCTGTCTGTAACAGTCTGCGTTGTCCCATTAGACCATCCGGCTACGGTAAGAGTAACATCAAAATCTCCCGCTTTTGCGTCATTGATTGAGCCATTCAATTTCTGCTCAGAATCAGTTATCTTCCCTTCAACTTTCGTAAAGTTTCCCTTAATAAGTTCAATCAGCTTTGTAAGACCGGTTTTGCCTAAATACTCCTTCGCCATTCGTTATCACTTCCTTTTATGCGTTCCAGAGAGATTCAACCGTTTGAGCAGTTATTTCCCCTGTTTCAAGGTCAGTCATTGCTTGTGTCACAAGTTCCGTCAACTCAGCAAAATCTCCACCCAGCCCCTCTACTGCGGCGGAACTCTCCGCCGCAGTAGAAAGAGCGTTTTTGATGGCTTCACACAGAGCAACGGTTCCTTCATACCCTACAACTTTAATCGGCATAGTTAAACCGTACTCCTTTCGTGGATTTATTACTCGCCGTCAGCAAGCAGAGCCTTGATAGTGGCTTCGTCAATCTCAGAAATATCAGTGTTCTTCACATAAGCGGTCAGAGTGGAAGTAAGGGAAGTATTAGTCACATAGTCGCCAAGAGCGGAGGACTGGACATAACCCTCCAATTTCCCGTCCATAGTGGTCTTGTCATAGTAGTCCTCAAGCTGAGTGCCAACATAAGACTCCATATCGGTAGTCTTGGCATAATCACTGATATTCAGATCGGTAATAGCCGCCGAAATATCCTCAGAGACCTTAGCAGACTTCGCATACTCGGTCAGGTCAACAAAGCCAGCCAGCACGTCCCACTTGTAGGATTCATCACCTTCGTCAACGGCAACAACATTAGTGCCAGCGGGATAATTATGGGCGGGCGTGTCAACAAAGAACTCATTAGTATCAAACGGAGCATTGGCATTATAGACCTTGCCAACTTCATCCGCAGAAGGAGCCGCCGCAAACTTTTCAGTAGGAGTAACAGAGCCAGCGGCCTTGTAAGTGGAAGCGAGTTTGGCATTGATAGCCGTTTCAACTTCGCTCTTATTCTGGAAACCAGCACCGTTAGTCAGGTCAGCGGTATCTTCCGGCACTTCAATGTCAACAGACCTATCACTGGGAGTAATAGGAAGCGCACTACCGTTCACTTTAACAATTTCGATTTTGTTGTGTTCGCCGGAAGCGGCTTCCAGAGCCTTGACTTCCGCTTGCAGGGTGGTAAAATCAGCCTGCTTCGCATACTTGGCCTTAATTTCACCAGCAAAAGTAGTAAGGTTTTCTAACGTGACAAGTTTACGTTCTGCCATGATAATGACCTCCAAAATTTTAATTTTTTATTCAATCGTCAGAGAACAACGATTGGATTTCTTCGTCAGTGGCATACTCAAAGTCGCCGCCACTCTTAATCGTCACACTCGAAATCTCTTTCCCCTTGGAAAGCAATTTCAGATTATCCCCTTCATAGTTAAGGCTGTCGCCCTTCCCATCCAGTCCGCTAATCAGTTCATCGTAGGCACTTTTATGGGGTGGGCGTGGGACTGTATCGGAAATCTCAGCACCCTCCTGAATCAGGCCGAGAGAAACCCAAATCGTTGGCAGGACTACTGTCCCATCTTCAAGCCTACCGTTCACACCGGCATAGAGCGCATTTCCCTTGTATCGCTTTACAGTCAGTTCCCATGGGATTTCCGCAATATGCTTTTCATTCAGCGGTACAGTTGCGGTGTAATTAGAGGCTTTGAATACGGCAAACAGCTTGTATTCGGGCTTCCATGCTTCATCAAGATTGAACTTTACCTTATATACAGCCACACTTCCGCTTGCAATCGTTTCCTTCTCTCTAAGGCTGATTGCGCTTTTTCTAACATCTACAACAAACAAGTTAACTACCCCCTATTTTAAGGAGTATTCCAAAGCGTGTCAATCGTACCGTCATCAATCTCTGTAAACTCACCTACTGCCGTATTTACTGTTTCATCAACATAATTCTTGATGCCTTGTGACTTTACAGGGTTTTCACTTTCTTCTGTTGGCTTATCGTCAAAGGTGAGGTTATTCTGCTTATCCTTTTCAAGTCTTGCCAACTCTGTCTTGATGTTTTCAAGGACTTCACTTCTATCCGTCCCTTCACGACCGATAAGATGTGTCACCTCTGCCGTGATAGTTACATCTTCTTGCGGCCTCCTGCTATCTTCAAATACGATACTGCCACCAAGATGGTCGATTGTAAATCCGTCATTTTCCGGCGTTATAACAACGTCATCCATTTTGATAACAGGGGGAGGGTCAGTTAGCCATAGTTTATTCCATGTGTCTGCCTGATAAATCCTTCGTCTGTCATCTTCTTCAATGAAAAGTTCAGTTAGATTTACAGTCGCTTTTTCACTTTTCAAATTGAGTTGTCGTGTAACAATAGACATAGCCTCGGTTAGACCCGCAAGCCATGAACTGCGGGCCTCCGTGGATTTAGGGTCATATGGGGAAGTATATGCCATGATTAAAACCTCCCGTTAAGTGAATTATTCAGAAGTCAGGGTAATAGTCAGTTGCACCGTCCAAGTTCCGTTTTGCTTCCTGCCCATATCAACTACCTTGCGGTTCATAAGGGTAGTGCCATTGCTCACACCAATTTCTCTCCACTCAAAATTGGCTTCTCCATCAGCAAAGCTGGAACGGAAAATCATTGAGCGGGAACTTACTTGCGGATAGGTACGCTCCATAGAAGATTCAGCGGTTGTACCCTTCAACTGAGTATCGCCAGCAACCGCACCAGTAGAATCAGTACCAACTATAATTTTTGCGTTAGCCTCGTCATAAGCGTGCGCTCCATCCTGCCTGCCGGTAACAAGTTTCAGAATCAGTTCCGCACCGCCGTCTACAACGATGTTCTGCGTGTCATAGAGAACTTCATCCGGCTCAAAACCGGCGACCTTCCGGGCGGTATCAAACCACTTCTCCACTTGCCACTTAACTTCCCAACGGCAATGCTCACTGATACCAAGGGGCTTGCAAATCTTGGAATACAGGCTACTCAAAAGGCTCCTATCCTTCTCGGTAACGGATTCAGGGTTCTTCTTCATCTTGTCCAGAATGTTGGAAACCTGATTAAAGAGAACTTCGGTAATCTTTTCATTCATAGTAAAAAATCTCCTTTTCTGTTATTATAACCCGCTTTCGCAGACAGGTCAACTAAAATCTGCTTGCTCTCAGATTAGAGCCATTCAAAAGCTGTTGCGCTGCATTAGCACCAGCCGCACCGTTCACATTTGCGAACATACTTATGTTATTTGTTGTAGTCGGATTCACGGCATAAGGGCTTAGACCGTAATTATGCGCCGCCAATGCCGCTGGCCCAGACAATTTTGCGGGGAGTTGCATATCTGCCATTGCATTAGCAATACTTTCCTTTAGAGGCTTTGCAAATTTAGTATCATACTCATATAGCATCTTCTTTGCGCTTTCAGCCGCCGCAGAAGGTAGTGCGTTTACGAGAATGTCCCTGAACCTATCACTGATTTCCATATTATGGTCAATCAAATACTGTAACTGGTCAAGCATTTGTTGTCCATATGCTTCTTCTTCTTCAATGTTCAGTCTGATTTGTTCCCGCATTTGTTCTTGCTTTCTGTTTTCTACCACCCACCGTGCTTCTGTTTTCTTTGCTAATTCATCCTCTTGGCCTTGTACGTTCTTAAACATCTCATCGAACGTATTTTGCCCGATAGACACGCCAGTAGAAATACCACTACTAATCCCACTCGCCACGGATTTCCCCGTGCTTGTAGACATATTATTGACCTTTTCTTGCAGTTTTTCAATAGTTTCTTCAATGGCCTTAGTTGCGGCTTCAAGAGCGTCTTCGATTTGCTCCACCGCAATTTCTTTCATTTCCTTCAACTGGTCGATTCTATCTTCAATGTCCCAGTCACTCTGAGTCTTGCGCCAGTCATCGTCCAGTTCGATAAGTTTTTGCTGGTACTCTACTTCCTTCTCTCTGGCTTCAACACCGGAACGGGAACGGGCTTGTTCAAGTCCCCTAAGAGCCTCTTGCCTGTTATTGTAGTAGTCCAGTTGCTTATTGATTCTATCGTTTGCTTCTTCAACATCTTCCAGTTGTTCGATAAGGCCATCGTAGTAATCTTCGGTGGTTTCTTTCAGTTTCTTATAGTAATCTTTAACATCTTTTTCACGCTGTTGCCATGCCTTGATTTCGGCTTGCAGGGCTTTCTTAGCCGCACTCTCGCCACTACCAGAGCCACTACCGCTCCCGCCACTCGTTTTCGGTACGGAAACGCTCGGCATACTATAAGATATTGGCCTCGAAAGAAGGTCTTTATATGTCTGTAAAATACTTTGAGATTGTGCCCCAAAGAACGAAAGATATTGACCGCTAATTCCTGCCTGTATACCTACATTTTGGATAGTTGCGGCAAATTCTTCCGCTGTAATTTTTCCCTGAATCATTTGTAGTGCGGCTGTATAAACAGTATCTCCAAACTCTTGATTGGCGATTTTAGATTTTACTTCTTCAATGGTCAGATGGTTCTTAGCCGCCGCCTGTAACTCAGTAGCAAGCGTTTCAATTTCTTCTGCCGTTCTCAATGCGGCAAGCTGTTGGAGATATGCTTCGTTTGTGCCAATCAGCGATTGTGCTTGTTGCTCATTGATAGATAGTTTACCGTTCTTTTCTTCCAGAACAGCAAGATACTCAGGTTCAAGTTCAAGCAGTTTTTGTACCATTTCTGCGGTCATTTCGCCACTTTCGTTATAGTCATTAACTACGCCGATAAGAGAATCCCAACTGCTTTCAAAATCGCTGATTTTCCCCGTTACTTCGTCAATCTTGTCACCAACCGCCTTAATATCTTCGGTAAAGTCTTTTGCCGTTCCGCTTGCATTTTCTTGGGAAGCGTTACCCTCGTCAAGAGCGTCTGCATATGCTTTAGCTTGTTCGGTCAGAGATTGATACTCGCCACCGGCTTCTTCCATAGCACTAATGAACAGGGACAAGGATTCATAGTTGCTATCCATTTCTGCGGCTTGTAAGTCACCATCATAGCCCTCAGTGAGTATCGTTTTTCTAAGTTCTTCCAAGTGATTCAGAGTTTCAATCGCTTTCTCTGCGTTTGAAATATCAAAGTCCCAACCCTTAAAATCAAAGTATTCTTTCCAGCGGCTTACATCAGACCCGCTCTCCCAGCGTCTTTGTTCATTTTGCAGTTCATTTATTTTATCAGTAAATGCTTCGACAAACTCTTGCCCAGCGGCTTCTGCCGCCGCCTTTGTAAGTGTATGTTGCTTTTCGATAACCGCTTGCATAGCCGCAGAGAGCGCACCCATATCTCCCGCAAGTTGTTGGTATGCGCTGGAATTGCCCTCTGCATAATAGCCTTGCTCTCTCAAAGCGTCACGCAACTGCTCAGACTTTTGCGTAAGTTCATCGGTCATTACGCCAGTTTTCTGATATTGGCTATTCAGTTCATCCCATTCAGATTTTAACTGTTCCAGATTTTGGGTCGTGCTTTGGGCTTCAAGTCCAGCGTCAATCGTAGCTTGCCTTGCTTCTTCCTGTGCTTGTTTATAACCTTTATATGCACCAACTACCGCAGTGACCGCAGTAATCAAAATCCCTATAATTCCAAGTGTGCCTTGAACGGCAAGACCAAACGCTTCCGTACTGACTGTTGCGGCTTCTGTGCCTGTTACATATCCTCTCAGACCAGTAATAGCCACTTTAATACCGTCAGCAAAGTTCTTTATGCCGTCGCCCCAACTCTTGAACACTTTAACAATGCTTGCGGCCTTGACTTGAAGCATAATGCCAATGAGCATTGAAAGAACAGTGGATAGACCGCCAACGTCCTTAGTAAACTTCAATACAGCGGTTCCGGCTTGGGTCAACATCTTTAACAGGTCAAGGAATCCCGCTTCGCCAAACTGTACCGCCAGTTCCTTCGCCGCTACGATAAGCTGATTCACCCTTGCGGTCAACCGCTCCATAGCCTTTTCATTCTCAGTGGTGGAGTAGCCAGCGGATTCGTTCATCGTATCAAGAACGTCCTGTACTCTTTTCCAATTTTCAAGCAAAGCAATAAAGTAGTTTTGCCTCCAAGCACCAGCCGCAGATAGCGCACCTCTGTTTGCGGCTTCAAGTGAAGCGTAATACTCGTCCGTAGCACCGATAACCTCTGCCATATCTTCTGTGAACAATTCAGAGGCTTCTTCACTTTGCGCCATCCATGCCGCAAGTTCATCTTTATTCTCTCCAACTTTCTTGGAGAGTTCGTCCCATAGGTCAAGAATGGGCATATTGGAAACATCTTGTCCTAAGAACTCAGAGAACTTTTTAAGTGCGTCATCTTTCTGGGTAAATATAATCAGGGAGTTAAGAGCCGTACCAATATTAGCACCGGCACGTCCCGTAGCCTCAGACAACGCCGTGATAACAGCAATCGTTTCGTCAAGGGTCATACCGAAAGCCTTTGCTGTACCACCCGCACGTTGCAAAGCAGAAACGATTTTCTCAGAGGTTACAGCAAAGTTATCAGCCGTGATATTGATTTTGTCGATGATTGCTTCAAGGTCAGAACCTTCATAGCCAAATTGGGAAATAACGGCAATCAGGCCGGTAGTAGCTTCACTGACTTCAAGTTCTGCCGTGTTAAGGGCCAGCATAGTAGCACGAACAGCCTCGGTAGCATTTTGGAAGTCCATACCAGTCTGTACGAACTTAACAAAAGCGTCCTGCACGTTCTCAAACGTCTGCCCGTACTCATACGCAATATCATACAGCGTTTGAGATACTTGCTCATTGGTAACAGCCGTATCGCCTAACACACGCTGTACTTCAATAACAGCGTCCTCAGTGTCTTTGATTGTACCGATGAAGTTAGAAAACGCTTGACGTACAAGGTTGACAAGCGACATAGCCGCCATCCATGCAACACGGTTTCCTAATCTTGTAAAGAAGTTATTAAGAACACCGTCACCGATTCTGATTCTTTCAGACAAATCATTAAATCGTTGATTCAACTCCTGCATTTGAACTTGTGCGTCCTCTGCGGAAACACTACCGTTCTTAATTTGCTCATTCAACGCCTGATATTCATTTTTAAGATTGGAAATCTCGCTTAAAGAGGAGCTTTTGATGGTCTTTGAACTAAGCCTATCAAGTTGCTTAACAGTGTTTTCAATCTCTTTAGAGAGTGCTTGAATTTGTGCGTTAGGATTCTTAAAGTCCGCAAACTCGCCCTTATATCTTTGGAGTGCGATAGCAAGTTGTCTAAAATCCTCAATCTGTTTCGCTGTAATTACATCTGACTTTCTTACGTTTTCCGCTAAATCAAGCATAGATTTAGCGGATTCCTGCACTTTTGCTCTAAACTCCGTATACCCCTGTGTAGAAACATCAACACGCTCTACCTGAGACAAGAAATTTCGCCAAGATGTATTAAGCGTTTCAATCTGCTTTTGAGTGCTAAAGAACTGGCGCATGGAAGCGTCCAACTTCTGCACCTTTTCATTTGCGCTATCAACGTCTCCACCAATAGGAAGAATAACCGGGTTTTGTTCCATTTGGCTACTGAAATTCTCAATTTGAGATTTCAGTTCATTAAGACTATCAATCGCCGGTTGAATGTTTACACCAAGTTCTGTAATATGAACAGCACCAGTGGTCTGACGGTCGGCCATAGGAACAACCTCCTTTTGGTTTCACGTGAAACAATCGTATCAAATCGGTGGAGAATCTACGTTATAATCGGTCGATTCTTCAAAATTCTTTGCTTTTGCGGCTTCGTAAGTGATACCGCCCTCTTTGTGGTCGGACTTCGCCATGCTAAGATAGCCATTCAATCCAGCCGCAATTACAGCTTCGGCTAACCCAACAGCGGCGGTAAGCCACGCCGCTGTCGAGGTATAGCCTGTTCTAATGCAGTAGAACATGAGCAAGATACATTCCTGTGCGATAATAAAGCCATAAGAAATCGCTACCATTGACAGGATTTTGCTCCAACAAAGTTTCTTTTTCTTAGGTTTGTCTGGCTTATCATTCATAGCCAATCTCTTACCAGCCATTATTCAAGCCCTCTTTGCTCGGCAAAACGGTGAAGAACAGCGATAAGTGCCTCTCTCGTAGCGAAATCCTCCCAGCAATAGTTAGGAACACCATCAATTTCTTGCCCATTACCTTTTACAAGTTCGTTGTTAATAGCCCACTGTCTGTCCGCTTCGCTCCAATTGCCGCTATCGTTGTCCTGATGTTCTTTGCGGTATTTGTCCATGTATTCTTTCCACTGTTCATAGGTCAGCATATCGTCATCATCCTCCTGTACTAAATTCCAATCAGGTCTACCATAGCCAAAGATGTATCTGTAATTCAAATCCCGGCACTTCTCAGAACACATCACGCTTGCGGAAGTGTTAGGGCCTGTGGTATTGCCCTCTACGGTGTAGACACAACCGCCCTTTACTTCTGTCACAATTCCTGTGTGGTCGGCACTCCCATCCAAATCCCAATCGTAGAAGATTTGGTCGCCCGGTTGTGGGTCGGCCTTGTGGAACTGCCCTTTGGCCTTATAATACCCGGCAGACCAGTTACACCCGGCGCCAACTCCTTTATACGCTTGACAAAGCAACTTCATTCCGATTTCTTCACCAAACGTAGTGATAAAGCACCAGTCTACAAATACGTCACACCAGTCATACCCGTTCTTCCTGCCATTATAAACATCACCGAGATTGTCAAGGTCACGGGCATACTTAGTATAGTTGTTATCTCCTGCGTTGGCTGTTTTGCTGTCTAATTGGCTATTGCTTTCCTTCTCTATATAGCCAATTTCTGCTTTCGCTGTTTCAATAAGCCTTTCTTGCGGGGTCATAAAAGTCACTCCTTCGTAGCAAGTTCCTTGTGCAGTTTCAGAACTTCGGCTTCAATAGCATTACGGACGCTTTCATCGTCAACGTCATAACCAAGACCGGCGAGGTAGTCCAGAACATAGTGCAAACGAGCCTCGCCATCGGAATTGTAATAAAGCTGTTGTGCGGCATAAACGGCAATACCGACATAGTTCAACATTTTATCCAAGTCCTGCTGACTCATTTTCCGTTTCAGCCAAGGGATAACAAATGCGGCTAAAAGCGCACCAATCAGAGCGATAACAGCGTTGATAATAGGTGTAAGATTAACTCCATTCATAACTTTTTCCTCCTAAAGTATGATTTCTCTATCTTTTGATTCTTCCTGCTTTTGGAACATCTTTTGCGGTATCATACCGCCGAACTGTGCCATAAAGTCTTTGCTGTCTTTGAACTGCCCTATATATTCGTCCCGCTTCTTCTTTTCGTCAGGAGTTAGTTTCCCAAAGTCTTTCGGATATTCGTCCCCGTTCTCGTCTGTTTCTCCATCTGCGGAAACGCCAAGATTCTCACAAGCACGTTTGACGTAGTTCCTGTATATCCCGTAAAGGAATGGGCGGGAACTATTCATTATATCCTGCTTGCTCATATGACCGTAGTACATGAGAACGGAAAAGAAATCCTCATAGTCAAGTTCGATTTCTTCCGCTCCATCATCTTCACTTGAATCAGACGATGGAGCTTTCAAAAACCCGACAATTCATGGAAGTAAATAATAAGCCGCTCAATTTCTGCCTTGTTCAACCCGTACTTACGTTCCAAATCATAGAACCGTACTTTTCTACCGTGATAAGTTACCTTGCGTTCAAGCCACTTTATAAGCGGTTGGACACCCGGACTGTTCACATAGTATCTGTAATCCTTCGGTTGGAACAAACGCTGAAATAGGCGGCTTAGAAACGCAAACAGGCCATGTTTTTCTTCTGTATCACTCGGCTTCATATTCTTGCTGAAAAGAGCGATTGCAAACTGGCCCAATTCCTTATCGGTGTAATCCTCCCCGTCCTCCTTCGGAGCGGGGGACGGGGAATAAATTACATCATTCAGATAATCTTCTTCTTCCCCCAAGAACACGGGGCGCACCGCAAACGTGTAGCCGTTTGCGGTGTATTTGCCCCGTTCCAGCATAGTAGCTTCGTTCTTAATCATGCTTTCGTCCATAAGTTTGCTCTCCATTCGATTAGAGGTCGCTTATTCTGTTTGGATAGTTGCGCTGTTGAAGTCAAGGTACATGACCAGAACACCGTTGTACTCTACCTTGATAGTCTTTGCGTTAGACATATCGCAGATAATGTCCTTGTCTGTTACCTGTTTCGGACTACCGCTACCAATGGTAATGGTCTTAGGAACGCCGTCAAAGTAGTAGCTACTGAGGGCCAGCGGGAAGTGCGTACCAGCCTTTACCTTATTGCCCTCAATATCTTCGTGCTTCTTGATAGTACCAGTGACCGTACCCTTGACACCGCTCCACTTGATACTTACGCCGTCACAGTAGTCCGTCCACTTACCGAACCTACCAAAGTCCTGCTTGTCCGGGTCAAACGCCTTTTCACCCATCGGGACTGTGTTGGACAAGTCGAGATTGACAATCGCTTCACCGTTGTGCTTGAACTCAAACTTGTTCTTGTTAGAGTTTTCTGCCCGGAGAACCCACATACGGTCTTGCACCGTCTTTTGACTCTTGCCAATAACGGTAATATCTTCTCCCTCATACTGCTCGTCTAACTCAATCGGGAAGAAGTGGCCTGTGTTGTTACTATTGTCGCTGTCAAACTCTGTCCAGTGGTCGGTAATGTTTTTCAGCGTACCAGTTACCTTACCGTTGATACCAGTCCAAGAAATGGAAGTATCTGCGCTGATAAGGCTACTCACTGTCTTGTCGCCCAAATTTAGGCTCTGACTCTGGGCTGGAACACTTACACGGTCAGAGCCTGTTACCCCCCCAGGCTGTTCCCAGCGGCGGGGCCATAGACCTCATGATAAACAGACACGCCAGCGGGAACAGGGTCAGACTGGAAGTTGTAGGTGATAGGAGCGGACTTAGACTTCTGCGTGGTCTGCTCGGACACATCGCCAGAAGTAGAAGCACGTTCAATCCAGATATGGACAGGATAGAGGTCATCGGAACCGGCACTCTGCCGCATACCGAACACGTCAATGCGGAACACGCTCTGCTTCAAGATGGGGTTGCTGTCGTATTGCAGACCGCCCTCGGCAACCTCATAGAAGAAAATGACACGAATGGTGTTATTCTTATAGGTTTCACCGAACACAAGGCACTTCTTATCACCATCATAATAATAAGTTCCAACCTCGGTAGTAGCTTCAGCATTATCAACAGGGTGAAGGGTGTTCCCGTAACTGTCGTTGATAACAAAGTCGTAGCCACCATCTGCATTTTTGGCTGGGGTTTTCTCTTGGTCCTTACCGACTTCACCAAAAGTAATGACCCACTTGCCCGTCTCAGTCATTTCGTCTCCATTTGCATTTTCCGGCAGGGTTACGCTAAATTGGTCCATCAGAGTAACCGTAGTTTCCTCTTTCTTCAAACGGTTTGTAACAGCGGCATGGAACTCAGGGTCATAGGTGTTACCCACAACAGCCAGAGAATAACGCTCGTCAATGATATAGTCCTTGTCGGAACCGTTACCGTTGGCAAGAGTTTCGGTCGTGCGGGTCACAGAGGTTTGGGTGCTGGTCAGGAAGTCGTACTGAGTGGGAACAGACTTAGAAAAGTCAGGCTTGAAGTTAGAATCAAGCGGGGTCAGCACAACAACGCCAGCACGATAGGGAATCATGTCCTTACGGATGGTTACTTGCTTCGCCATTTTTGTTTTCCTCCTTAAAAAGTTATATTAAACAGCTTATTTGCCTGTTTAATCAAGGATTTATCGGTCTTTTCTTCGGCTTGTTGTAAACGGTTTCGTAACTAACAAACCTCGCTCCAATTTGATACAAAGCCGTATCAGAAGAAAGAACAACAGGTGGGTCGATAAGTTCAAGCATAACTCCATTAGCGATTTCCTTTTTATGGAGCAACGCTATGATTTGTTCGATAGCCAAGTCTGCTGTCCCTGCGTTATTCACCGGGCAACTCACCGTTACCTGATAAATCATACCCCAGATAATCGGATTGATTGTTGCCTCCGGGTATGTATTGAAAATGAAGATTTGCTGTTTGTTCTCACTCTGTTCAAGCAGTTCATTCGTGGCTTGAACGGTGTAGATTTCCATTGGGTCAAATTCAAGATACTCGGTGATATATTCATCGGTGGATATGATTGCCTGAATCGCAATCTTGTCATTGGCAACTGTGATAGACAATCTTATCCCCTCGTCTCTAAGAAGTATTTACCGGCTTCTTCTGCAAGGAATCTTTCAACCTCTACTTGAATACGGCGTTCAATCTTTGTTTGACCATTT